>JBJKUR010000018.1:0-25308 GCA_045563055.1 Alphaproteobacteria bacterium | reverse complement strand
GTACTCTATTGTTTTGACTTAGTGTATATAGGGAATAATCAAGTCTTAAAATTGACATAATTTTGCTTCTATTAAATCTCAGAATTTTTTGAAATGAAAATTTTTTAAGTAAAACATAAAGAAGCCTATTTCTAATTATTACGATAAATAATGTTGTTGCTAAAAAAATTAAAAAAATAGAAACGATAAAATAAGTAAATCCATTATTTAAAATTAAGTTTGAATCTTTAAATAAAATCAAAAGCAAACTAAGTATTCCAAAAATTAACAGAGAGATAGCTGCAATAAAAAGGTCAACAAGAACAGTCGTAGATGCATAAGAAAAGGTTTGACCACTTGTTTTCGCCAAATACACTCTTACAAGTTCTCCAGTAATATTTCCTGTTGGGAATATTTTTCCTGAAGTCTGGGATATCCAAGTAATCAGAAATGCTGATGAATTAGATAATTTATTCTTAGTCATTAATACTAACCAAGCATATGAATCAAAATATAGTGTAGGTATATGAGCAATAATTAATAAAATAAGTTGGAATTTGTTATCTAATATTAACTTTACAGATTCTTCACCTGAAAAAAAATTAAAAACCCATTGAAAAATGAATAAACCAATTAAAAAAAATATTAAAAATCTTATTTTTTTCATTTGGTAAAAATATCAGATCTTTTTATTTTATCTATTACATCCAAAGGCTTATCTCCATCAACTCTTGGGTGCCATTTAAAAAGACTAAATCTCCTATAAAATAACAAACCTTCGTGAGGTGGGTTTAAATAATCGTACTTCATAAGTAATCTAAAGCTTTCTATTTCAAATTTAATGTAAGTTAAATTACTCTTTTCTGACCGATAAACTTCCAAACATTTTTTTTTAAACTCTTTCTCATCTTTAGTTAAATTTATAATAGTTTCGTTCCCTTTCAATTTAATAAATGTATTGCAATTTATACGTCTATCTAAATAATTATATTCTGGGAATTCATAAACCCTGTGTTTGTTAACAAATTTTGAACAAATAAAATTAGAAACATCGTGATCTTGATGTCCGCCTTCATAGGCAGGACAAAAAATTGAATCAATTTTTTTTGATTTTATTATTTTTTTTATTTCTATATAAGTTTTACTAATATAATTTTTAAGAGTCCGAGTTGGAATATTTTGAAACGAAATATTATTTATACCCAGTAATTTTACACTCAGCATCATTTCACTCTTTCGTTGCTCAACTTTTGAATCTATTTTGTTTTTTTCCCAAAACCAGTTTGACTCTTTAGAGACAACTCCATTTGTTAAAAAAAAAAGATGAATTTTTTTTTTTTTGTTCAAGAATCTTCTTATGATTGTACAACATCCTACTAGTTCATCATCCGGATGTGGGATAACAAATAATAAATTGTTCATCTGGATAATTGTCTCCATTTATTTGAGAAATTTGAATAAAAAATCTTATTCCAGGACGGGGGGGTAAATTTCAAAATTATCTGTTTTTTCATAAAGTTAATTTTTTTTTTATTATTTAATAAACTTATTATCACTTCAGTCCATTTAGTAACATTAAATTCTTTAATAACAACTCCATCAATTCCATTTTTTTTTATTCTTTT
Organism: Alphaproteobacteria bacterium; assembly: GCA_045563055.1. Taxonomy (GTDB): domain Bacteria; phylum Pseudomonadota; class Alphaproteobacteria; order Methylaequorales; family Methylaequoraceae; genus Methylaequor. The sequence goes on along the minus strand of JBJKUR010000018.1, from coordinate 23,704 downwards.
CCCCCCACCTTCAGGAGATACAACTGATACGGCACCGCAAGCCTTAGCCTCAAGAACCACTTGTGGGCCTGTTTCATATCTTGATGGAAAAACAAATAAATCACATAAATTATATAAATCAGAAATTTCATTCTCATTCAAATGACCTAGTAGTTTGATATTTTCGCCGCCAATACTTAAACACTTTTCCCCGTGAATATCCTCGCCAGCAAAAACTGAAATCACCTCAATATTCTTTTCAATAAGTAATTTATGAATCTTAGATAAAAAAACTGCACCTTTTAGTTCATGGACTCTACCACAAAAGAAAATAATTTTTTTATTTTTGGGTAGCTTATACCTTTCTAAAAGTTCTTTCCTATTGATTTTTTTTTGTTTAAAAATTGAAGAATCAACTCCTCTTGATATTTTACATATCTTTAGCATAATGTCTTTTGTAAAGTCCATTTTTCTTATCTGTATTCCATGGTCAATCATTGCATAAGCACAACTTTTTATATAAGAAATCTGTTTTTTTTTTTGTTTATTTGAAAGAACTTTGTGTAATTTTAGTTTTTTTATAAATATCTTATAAAATAATTTAGTTGATCTCTTAAAAATATTCTTAACATAATATTCTGTATAAGAAGGTGTGTCAGTATGAAGGGATGTTGTTAATGGAATCCTCCAAAAATTTGATGCATAAATTGCAGTTTTAGCCATGCAAAAAAGTTGATCAGTCGAATGAATGATATCAAACTCTCTCAGCATCAAGAATAATCTTAAATTTATCGGACACAGATCAGTTTTATCGGCATCCACTCCTAGAGGTTTTAGTATGCCTGAGGAGATAATGGGCTTTAATGTATAGAAGATTATATTTTTCCCAACTCTTTTTTTCGTAAAGTTCTCTCCAAGAAAAAAAACTGATAAATTGAACTCTTTATAGTTTTTCCCTAGAGAATGACAAACTCTTTCCCAAAACTTGACATGTCCTCCTGCAACTTCATTTAATTCCAAGTCAACTAATATTGCAATTTTTTTCATTCTAAACTCTAAAAGTTAAAGGAAAATATATAAATTGAGATAAGCATAACAGAAATTAAATTAACAAAAAAACCATTATATACCATAAAAGAAATCTTAAATTTATTCACTGAGTATACAATAGCATTAGGCGGAGTAGCAATTGGCATCATAAAAGCACAACTTGCAGCAAAAACAAATGGTAAAGCAAGTTTTAATATTTCTATATCATTGTTTATTGCAAATAGGCTAAGAATTGGTAGTAGAAGAAAAGTTGTGGCTGTATTGCTTGTAAATTCGGTCAAGAGGGAAGTCATAACTGCAACTATGATGATTGTTGACAGAAGATTAAGATTACTAAAACTATCAATAAGTTTTGCAATCTCTTCTGCCAGGCCAGATGAAATGATAATTGAAGCCATGGCCAATCCTCCTCCAAAAAGTATTAAAACATTCCATGGTACATTTTTATACCAATCAAAATTCAAGATTGTGGAAAATTTTTTATTGGGAATTATAAAGAAAAGTAATGAACCAAAGATTGCAATGATTGAGTCTGAAAGATGAAGTTGAAATATTTCATTTATAGAATTCTTAAAAATCCATAAGCTTATAGTTATACTTAAAATAAAGATTGTTATTTTCTCATTATCACTCAATCTACCAAGTTTTTCATACTTAACTTTTAAATAATCAACCTTAATTATTTTTTTATCATCGATGAACCTTTTACTTAAAAAAATAAAAAGTATACTTAGTAATAATAATGTAAGAGGAAAGCTAAAGAGAAACCAATCAACAAAATCTATTTGAAGATTATGGTTTTCATTTAGGTAACCAACTAGAACAGCGTTTGGAATTGTTCCTATCGGAGTTGCCATTCCGCCTATTGACGCGGAATAAGCGATAGATAATAGAAGAATTTTTGAAAAATCTATCTCTGATAATTTTGCAAAACTACTATCAACTATATTCTTTACAATCGGTAACATCAGCAAGCAAGTGGCAGTATTAGACAAAAACATACTAAATATCGATGTTGAAAATATAATGCATAAAAGTATTTTTTTTCTAGTATTGCCAAACGACAATAGTATCTTTAATGCAACTCTTTTATGTAGTTGACTCTTTTCAAAACCATTTGCAATTATAAAACCACCTAAAAGTAAAAAAACTACTGGACTGGCATACTTGCTAAAAATGTCGTTATTGATTTGATCCAAATAAAAGGGTGAAAATATTAATGGTATCAAAGCAGTAATTGAAATTGGAATTAGTTCAGTTATCCAGAGAAAAATCATTAAAAAAACCATTCGTAAAGCAAGATTTTCATCAAAACTCAAATCGTTAAATATATTTACTTTCTCAAAAATAAGAATAATAAATAATCCAATAATTATAAAAAAAGTATTTTTCTGAATTTTACTCATGGCTTATTGATTTTTCTTCTAACTCTAACCATTCATTTTCGAGAAAATCTAAATCTGATTGAGCGGATTTCAAGTTTTCTAATAATTCTTTATACTCTTTACTCTTTAGATAATTAGAATTAGCATTTTGTAAGTCATCAGTCATTTTCCTTATATCGGACTCTTTTCTTTCTATTTTTCTGAGTAATTTCTCAATAAGCTTGTTATTACTAACCGGTTTTCCTTTTTTGGGGATGCTATTGTTAAATTCATATTTTTCTATCTTCTTTGTTTTGAGTAGTGGTGAGTTTGATAGATTAACTATCCCATCTCCCTCAAAAATAAAGAATTTATGGCAGGTTTGAGACAAAAAATCTATATCATGTGAACTTATCATTGATGCTCCCTGATGAGATTTCAAAAATTCTATCAACATGTCTATAGTTTCTGTGTCCAGATCATTAGTGGGCTCATCTAAAATCAAGATCTCTCTAGGGTTTGCTAAAATCTTTGCTAGAAGCAGTCTATTTCTCTCTCCTCCAGAGAGAGTTGAAACCGGCCTGTTAATATCTTTCGGGTCAAAAAGAAAATTTTTTAAATAACCACATATATGAATTTTTTTATCTACAACTTCAATATAATCACCACCGTTAGGAATCATATTTTTTTTTATTGTTTTTTCATTGCTAAATTGCTGTCCCGTCTGATCGAAAAAACTAAATTCTATTTTCTTTTTTATTTTTATACTTCCTTTGGTTGGTTTTACCTTGTTTGATGCAAGGTTCAAAAAAGTTGATTTTCCAACACCATTTCTACCTAATATTCCTATTCTTTCTCCTTTCATCAATTTATAATTAAAATCTCTAATTATAGAAATAATATTTTTTTCTTTCTCAAATATTTTATTTACGTTAATAAAGTTTATAAGGACATTTGGACCATTTAAAGAGGAAGCAGAGTCTGAGTGGATTTTTATATGTGAAATTGATCTAACAAATTCGCTGTTCTGCTTTTTAAAATCTACTTTCAAACTATCAATATTATCTTTTCTTTTTATATTTCTCTTCCTTCTAGCTTTAACACCTTTGTTTAACCAGGAAAGTTCTTCTTCTAAAAATTTTTTTTTATTTTTTAGTTCTCTTTTTTCTTGTTCAATCTGCTCCGTTTTCCAAATTTCAAAGTTAAAAAAACCTTTAGATGAGACCTTGATAGCTCTCCTATCCATCCAAAAAACTCTATTTGTAGTTTTTTTTAAAAAGCTCCTATCGTGACTAATTATTAATGAGGACCCTTTGAATTCATTATTTAGAAAATTTTCTAACCATAGAATTGACTCTATGTCTAAATGATTTGTTGGCTCATCCAAAAGCAAAAGGTCTGGGGATGAGAGTAATAATTGACTTAGCCCTAGTTTTCTTTTTTCTCCACCAGAAAGCTGATTAACTATTTTATTTTTGTCTAATTTTAACTCTTTAGTAATCCGATCTATTTCAAACTTATTTGAGTTATTATCATCTTTATTTTCCTTTAATAAATATTTTTCTACACTGTTATCATCAGAGAATTCGTTTTTCTGATTCAACATTCCAATTTTTATTTTTGGATTTATCCAAAACTCCCCCTCATCTATTGAAATTTTCCCACTTAAAATTTTTAATAAAGTTGACTTTCCAACTCCATTTTTACCAACCAATGCTATTTTGTCATTTTTATGGATGGAAATGGATACATCATTAAGTAATTTTGTTTTACCAATGAAGAAGTGAGCATTATTTAATGATAAATGTACTTCTTTACTCATACCTTTGCTATGTGGCTGGGGTGGTAGGATTCGAACCTACGCATGCCTGTACCAAAAACAGGTGCCTTACCGCTTGGCTACACCCCAATTTTTTTTAAGATAATCATTTTTGTAATGTTATACAAGTTTTATATCTTCAACAGAATTTACTAATGTACTGTCTTGGATCCAATAATTTTTAAAAGTTTTTACGGTTATTTTTTTAGCATTTTCTAAATCCTTTTTATTTGCAAACAATGAATAACACGTCGCACCAGATCCCGTCATTCTTGTTAATAATGATCCATGACAAGATGACAGAAAACTTAATAAATCCTTTATTAACTTATTTTTTTCCACGGTAAAATTTTGCAACACATTATCTCGTTTTTTTATAAAATCTATATCAATTTTCGGGTGACTACTTTTAAAAATTGTTTGTTTTTTTGAAATGTATTTTACGTTTAAATTTTCAAAAACTTCTCTTGTTGAAATTTCAACATTGGGATTTACCAAGAGAATAAAATAGTTCTTAAAGTTCTCAACAAAGCTAAGGTTTTCTCCTATACTTTCCACAATGGCCGTTTTACCATGGTAACAAAAAGGAACATCCGACCCAATTGAAAGAAGTAAATCATTAAATCCTTCTAAATCTTTAAGGTCGTAAATTTCTTTTAAACACCTAATAAATGTTGCAACATTTGACGAACCACCTGCCATACCTGAAGAGATTGGAAGATTTTTAGTTAATAAAACATTGACTTTAAACTTTTGATTAAAAAAAATTTCTAATTTTTTTAATGATGACTCTATTAAATTTTCTTGTTTTTCTAATAATTTTGCATACGGACCTTTAACTGACAATTTAAAAGATCTGGACTTTTCCACCTTTAAAACATCACCGCATTTACAAAAAGTCATTAAACTTTCAATATTATGATATCCATCAACCCTTCTACCTTTGATTTCAAGGTAAAGGTTTATCTTTGCTGGTGATATTTTTTCAGATGATATCATCATTTGAGTCCTTCTTTGAGTTTTCTATTTATTCTAAACTTATCTTTAAAATTTGGATCTAATAATAATACCCTTTTCCACTGAGAAAATGCTTCATTCTTTCTACCAGCTTTCCAATAGGCATCGCCTAAATGATCGTTTAGAGTTGCATCATCGGGTAATAAAGAAACAGCTTTTTCAAGAAAATATACTGATTTATCAATATTATTCACCAAAAAATATGCCCAGCCCAGTGAATCAATAATATATCCATCAGATGGTTCAATTTTTATAGCTTTTTCTAAAAGATCCAAAGCTTCAGAGATATTTTTATTTCTATCTAGCCAACTGTACGCTAAGTAATTAAGTATATATGCATCCTGAGGGTTAAGTAATAAAGCTTCCTTAAAATCTCTTTCTGCCTTATCCCATTGATTTATTCTCTCATAGGAAATTCCTCTAGAGTAAAGGATATTTGAATTTTTCATATTCTCGTCACTTTCTATTATTTCAGTATAAATTTTTATGGCCTCTGCATAATTTTGAAGCTTCCTATATTTATCTGCTATTAATACCTTCATTTCAATTCTATTTGGGTGTTGATCTAAAAAATCTCTTAGGGCATTTATAAATTCATCATTCTTTTTTTGTTGATCAAAAATTGCAAGCTTGATTCTTAAGAATTTATAATAATAAAGGTCTTCTGGATTAGTATTCTCTATATATTTAACTCCTATGTTCTGATATCCCAATTTTTCCAATGAACCAGAGAATAATAGTTTCATAGCATTAAAGTTTGGTCTAAGATTTAAAGACATCTTTCCAAAAAAAGCAGCATACTTATACAGCTCTTTTGAAAAAAACCAACTAGAGATGTTATATAGTACTTCAGCCATTCCATCTTTTTGATTTTCTATCGGATTCAATAAATATTTATGATTTTTAATATAATCTAGACTGTGAGATTTTAGATTTAAATCATGTTTATATAATTCAATTAAAATATTTTCAGCAATTGCTTTTTTTGAATTAATTGCATTAATCAACAATAATTCTTTTATTCTGTAAGAAGTGAAATTTTCATCTTCAATAACCTTAAAAAATTCTTGTGATTTTTTTATTTTTCCATTCAAATCTAAAGATACCGCAAGATGCAGACATACAACTGGAACACAGTTATCTGGATCATTCGAAATTTGTTGATTTCCATTTATATTTTTCCAAATATTAATTGCTTGTAAAAAGTTTATGTCGAAATATTTCGTATCTATTTTTTCCAGGTAACTCTCAGATGCTTTGTTATTAAAAAAATCATTGAAAAATTTAAAAAGATTTGCTGAAAAATTTTTTTCATCTCTTTTTAATATTATTGAACTTATCAGATTAGCGTTATTCCAATCGTCAAATACTACAGATTCAAACAGCAGCTCCTCTAGTGAAGTATCGTTGAGATTTTTATATGCGATATGTTTGAAGAATTTTTGAAGACTTTCAAGATCTTTTGAATTCTTGGCATGTTCCCATGAGAGATAGTTGCCATATTCATTTCTGTTTAAGTCATACCCAAAAGCTTCGAATGGTTTAGCAGAGAGAAAGGTTATCAAAAAAATAAATTTACATATTTGTATAATTTGGGCCACCTCCTCCCTCAGGGGTAATCCAATTGATGTTTTGGGTGGGATCCTTAATATCACATGATTTACAATGAATACAATTTTGAGAATTAATTTGTAGACTAGGAGATCCATTATTGTGAAGAATCTCATATACCCCAGCTGGACAGTACCTTTGCTCGGGGGAATCAAAAAACTCAAAGTTTTTTGAAATTGGTATTTGGTTGTCTGTAAGTTTTAAATGGCAAGGTTGATTTTCCTCGTGATATGTTGAAGTGTAAGAAACATTGGTTAATCTATCAAAGGTAATAACTCCGTCTGGTTTTGGGTATTCAATTTTTTTTGATTTAGATTTTTCTCTCAATGACAAGTGATCTTCTTCATAATGATTAAACGTCCATGGAGCATTACCTCTAAATATAATCTGATCTATGCCGGATAATATTGAACCGATCTTAAGTCCATATTTAAATGATGGACGAACATTTCTAGCTTTTTTAAGTTCAATCCCAGCCCATGAATTTCTAAAATCATCGCAAAAACTTTCAATTTCTGTATTTTCTTTTGAGGATTTCAGTTCGTTAAAAACCAACTCAGACGCTATCATCCCAGACTTCATAGCTGTGTGAGTTCCTTTAATCTTAGGAGTATTTAATGTCCCTGCTTCACATCCAATGATTGCACCACCTGGGAATGAAAGTTTTGGAAGTGACTGAAAACCTCCTTCATTCAATGCTCTTGCTCCATAAGATATTCTTCTGCCACCCTCAAAAATATTTTTAATCTTAGGGTGTAATTTAAACCTCTGAAACTCTTCATATGGAGACATGTAGGGATTTTTATAATCTAGTCCAATCACAAAGCCAAAAGAAATAAGATTTTTATCAAGATGATATAAAAAAGAACCACCATATGTTTCATCATCCAAAGGCCATCCTATCGAGTGAAAAACCTCGCCAGGATTAGAGACATCATCCCGAACTTCCCAAAGTTCTTTAAGTCCAATTCCATATGTTTGATGCTGAGCGTTTTTTCTCAAACCAAATTGATCCATAAGTTTTTTTCCAAGATGTCCTCTACATCCTTCAGCAAAAAGTGTATATTTCGAATGAATCTCAATACCAGGCTGAAAATTTTGACCTTTTTCACCTTCTTTTGTCAAACCAAGGTCACCAGTAACTATTCCTTTTAATTTTCCATTTTCTGTAAGTAGTTCTGATGCAGCAAATCCTGGATAAATCTCGACCCCCAATGCTTCAGCCTGTTGAGAAAGCCACTTGCAAAAAGAACCCAAAGATATTATGAAATTTCCTTTATTGTGCATCACTGGGGGCACAAATATACTTGGAATATTAAACGATTTATATTCTGTGAGAAACTTTAAGGACTCCTCAGTTACAGGAGTCTTAACAGGGCATTCCTGAATTTCTCTCCAGTTTTCAATTAACTCATTTAGTGCTCTAGGCTCTAGTATTGCCCCGGACAAGATATGAGCGCCAACTTCTGAACCTTTTTCTACAATACATACGCTATATTCTAGATTATTTTCATTACAAAGTTTCTTAAAATTGATGGCAGCAGAAAGTCCAGAAGGGCCTGCCCCAACAATAACTAAATCGTAGTTCATTTTTTCTCTTTGTATATCCATAAATTAACCTTAATATAACTTAGATTTATTAATTTAGCCTCATAAATATATATATTCATGAATATTGAAAACATAAAGTCTTTTATCGAATTTTATAGATTTTTGGGAGTAACCAACTGTTTAACAAAATCTCCAAGAAATTCTATTAAAAAAAAAATTATAAGTAAAAAAATTAAAGAAAATAATTTAAAAAACAATAAAATGAATAAATTAACTAAAAAAGAGAAATTAGCGAAGTTACGTGAAGAAATACTCGATTTGGATTGCAACCTTAAAGAAACTGCAACAAATGTTGTGATATCTGACGGAGACTCTAATTCAAAAGTAATGTTTATAGGTGAAGCACCTGGTGCTAAAGAGGATATAGAGGGAAAACCTTTTGTTGGTGACGCAGGCTTACTTTTAAATAAAATGATTGGCTTTATTGGTCTTTCTAGAGAAAAAATTTATATCAGCAATATAGTATTTTGGCGCCCGCCAGGAAATAGAACTCCAAATGACAAAGAAATATCTTCATGTCTTTCTTTAACACGTAAACATATTTTTTTGATGAAGCCGAAGCTTTTAATTTTTGTAGGAAGTATTGCAGCCAAAAGCTTATTAAGGTCTAAAGATGGGATAACAAAACTTAGAGGAAAAGAGCATATATATTCTGACAATGAATATGGACTTACAATTCCTGCTAGAGCAATTTTTCATCCAGCATATCTTATGAGGAACCCGATTGAAAAGAAAAAAACTTGGGATGACTTATTAGATATTGATGATTTTTGCAGGTTAAATGAGATTTAATTGTGAATCAAGTAAAAGTATCATTCATCCCTTTAAATATTTCTGTAATTGTAGTTTCAGACACAAGAAATGAAACTTCAGATAAATCTGGGAAAGTTTTAGCAGAAAGAATTAATCAAGCAGGACATAAGTTAGTTAATAAAATATTTGTTAAGGATGAACCAATTGAAATTGAGAATGAGTTGTTAAAAATCATTAAAAATAAAGAATTGAATGTAGTTATATTATCAGGTGGAACTGGTTTAACTGGAAGAGACTCAACCCCTGAGGTAGTCAAAAAATTAATTAAAAAAGAAATCCCTGGTTTTGGAGAAATCTTTAGATATATAAGTTTTAAAAAAATTGGAACTTCCTCTCTTCAATCTAGGGCTATTGCAGGCCTAACAGACGGAACATTTATTTTTGCTCTACCAGGTTCAACTGGTGCTTGCAGGGACGCCTGGGATGGAATTCTAAAGTATCAGCTCGACTCCAGAACCAAACCATGTAACTTAGTTGATTTATTACCGAGGTTAAAGGAGATATAACCTAAAATCTGCTCTCAACACTTTGCATAAATGACTTGATTTCTTTTTCACTTTGCATACAACAAGATGTTATTGGAAAGTTTTTCGCAAGGTCATCTGTCACTCTTTTGTCCTCTACACTAGGTTGAACATACATAATACAATCAATCATATGAACCACTCCATTATTTGCCATCAAATTTTCTTGAATAACAATCATATCTTTTACATATAACTTCTTGCTTTTATAAATTTGTAGTGGCTTATTGCTTACAGTAATTTGTGTGGAAATCTCTTCATTCACATCCAAGCTTGTTGTTTGTCCTGTCATAATGTGATCCATAAAGATATTTTTACTGTAAAAATCATTACCCAATATGTCATTCTTTAGTCTAGATGGTGCTTTTTTAAAAGCATCATTACTTGGGGCAAATATAGTCCAATTAAACGGCAGTTTTTTTTCTAAAATTTTGTCCAGACCTGTTTCCTTTAGATAAGAATGAAACATTGTTAAACTTTTATTTTCCGAAATTATATCCATAACATTTTTTGAAAAAGCAGGAGACGAAAAAAAAAACAGGTTTAAAAAAATATAAGTGGTCAGTTTTGACATTCTTTGATCCAAAAGATTCTTTGAAAAAATTTATTATTTAAATAAAAATATAATACCATTAATTAGTTATACCTATGTTAGAATTAAATTTCATTAAATATTTGATGAATTAATTATAAAATAACAGAATGTAAGTTGCTACTAGATGATATTAAAGAACACGTGATTGGAATTGATGAGGTTGGTAGGGGGGCTTTGTGTGGCCCTGTAGTCTCTTGCTCAGTTCTCTTATCTCCTAAAATTATTGAAAATGATTTAGTACATGAGATTAATGACTCAAAAAAAATTTCAGAAAAGAAAAGGAATATTATTGCAAATTTTATAAAAAAGTATTCAACCTACTCAATAGGCATTGCGACTAATAAAGAAATTGATGAAGTGAATATTCTTCAAGCCACCAACCTTTCAATCATAAGATCTTATGATAAATTTAAAGGTTGCGATTGTTTAGTTAAAATTGATGGAATTCAGACCTTTGAGCTAAATAATAAATCAGAATTTATAAAAGGTGGTGACTCAAAATCAATAAGCATAGCTGCAGCATCAATAATAGCAAAAAATTGGAGAGACAACATTATGCTAGAGTATTCTAAACTCCACCCCGTTTATGGTTGGGATAAAAATAAAGGTTACGGAACAAAAAAGCATAAAGAGGCAATAATTAAATATGGAATTACTGACATTCACAGATTAAGTTTTTTAAAAAATATTTTATGTTGTAGATAGTGGCAGAAAAATATTAACTTCCAATCCTCCATGTTTCCTGGATTGGTTGAGACTTATTTTACCTTTCATATAAGTTTCAACAATATCTTTGACAATATTAAGTCCCAAACCAGTTCCTGGTTTTTGCTCATCCAGTCTAAAGCCCCTTGCAAATACTTTATTCATTTCCTCAGTTGATAATCCCGGTCCATCATCAGAAACTTTTAGTTTAATTTCATTTTCTTTAAAAGTAAGGATTTCTATGATTATTTTTTTGTTACCATATTTACATGCATTTTCGATAATATTACCTATTACTTCCTCCATATCATCCATGCTTCCAAAAACTAATGCCTCTTTGATTTGATGGATAAGATGTATTTGAATATTTGGATAAAGTTTGTTAAAGATTTTAATCATCTTTTTCATTAAAATTATAATATTAATTTTATCCTTTGATGCTTTTCCCATTGATTCCAAATGTGCTTTCTTTAAGTATCTATCTATGTGCCTTTTCATTAGATCCACCTGATTATGCATTATTGTATCCTGGCTTTTGATTTCATTTGCAATTACAGCTAGCGGTGTTTTTAAAACGTGTGCTAAATTACCGACATGAGTCTTGGCTCTCTCAATGATTTTAGAATTATGATCTAACAGCTCGTTAATCTCACTTGCTAGTGGTTGCACCTCCAGTGGGTAAGGATCTTTTAACTTTTGCTCGTCTCCATTTCTAACTTTAAATAATGAAGCTTTAATTTTATTGAGTGGAAGCAAACCAAACTTTACTTGAAGAAAAACAGCGATCATTAGTCCGGCACCAAGTATAAATAGTATAGTAGACAAAGTTTTATCAAATTTATTGACATTTTGTTGGTATTCTTGAGTATCCCCTGAAACAATAAAGGTTACTGGATCACTGATTCCTGGAAAAGATATATTTCTCTCAATTATATGTAGTTTCTTCTGTTCTATATAGTTTTGTTCACCGCTTCTTCCTACGTTGTTAATGAATTCTGATCTCCCACCTATTATTCTTTTATCAGAAGTAAATACTTGGTCCCACATCGACCTTGAGCGAACAAGTGTTGTAGATCCGGTATCAACCTGCCAATACCATCCGGAATAAGGCTGAAAGAATCTCGGGTCACCAATAGTACTTACAACTGTAATTCCATCGGATGAGTCGACTCTACTTGCTCCGATCAAAGTTTCTAATAAAAGATTGAGTCTATCATCGAAAGCTTTGAAATTAGATTTCTCATTTAAATCAGATAAAAGCAACCCTGCTGAAATAAGGGTAAACATGATCCATATTGTTGCACTAATAAAAAGTCTAAATGCTAGTGAATTCATCTCAATCTCTATCTATTGACAGCCTATAACCATATCCTCTTTCAGTTTTTATAAGATTCATCCCCATCTTCTTTCTTAGTCTACCGATAAATACTTCAATTGTGTTGGAATCTCTATCAAAATCTTGATCGTAAATGTGTTCAACTAACTCTGTTCTGGTAATTACCTTATCCTGATGATAAAGAAAATATTCTATTATTTTATATTCGTGGGAAGTAAGTTTTAACTTTGTTCCATTAACGAAAACTTTATTTGACTTTGTGTCAATCTTAAGGGGGCCACACTCTATATCTGAAGAAGCATGTCCGGCCGATCTTCTTATTAGTGCTCTAAGTCTTGCTAAGAGCTCTTCCATCTGAAATGGTTTGACAACATAATCATCAGCACCAGCGTCGAATCCAGATACTTTGTCACTCCATTGATCACGAGCAGTTAAAATCAAGACTGGGAAATTTTTTTTTTCTTTTCTCCATTTTTCTAATACAGTAATCCCATCAACTTTTGGCAGCCCTAAATCCAAAATAACTGCATCATATGGCTCTGTATCACCAAGAAAATGTCCTTCTTCACCATCAGTAGCTGTATCAACAGAATATCCACCATCCTCAAGAGAAACCTTTATTTGATTGTTCAAATCTGGATCGTCTTCAATAAGTAAAATTCTCAACTTATTCTCCTGAAATCACTGATAAAACTGTTGCTGTTCCTGCATCAACACGTATTTGTCTGACTTTATTATCTATGTCGATAATCATAATATCGTATACCCAACCAAATAAACCTTTTTCATTATCTTTTAGGTTAATAGATATAACTCTTCCATTAAAATTACTATTAATTTTTTCTAATATTTGATCAAGAGTCAGAATTTCCCCCTCATTAACTGCTTTTATAGCTTTTTCTTGATCGCTTAAAATAGAATCATTATTTTCTTGTGCATTGAGAATAGAAATATTGAGATTTAAGAGCAACAATAGCAATAGCTTTTTCATTTTAATTTATCTTCAATTTTTTTCATTAATTTAGATTTTGGTTTTTCTTCTATTTCACTCCAGGTGAGCCATGAATACTTTGACATATTTACTTTTTTTTTTAATTCTAGCCTAACTAACAACACTTTCAAATGAAAATGAGTAAATATATGATTTACTTCTTCGTTGAATTTATATGAAAAAGTAAATTTATTTTCCTTCATCCAATTAGTTGTTATTTCATTCGCAATAGTTTCTAACTTTTGATTTTCATTTACTTTTCGGATTTCACTTAAGGGAAAGATAAATAGATTTTGAAGAAGTTGCGACGATGTCTTCTCTATTAAAAAATAGTTCTCAGAACGAATTATAAATGAAACAGCTATTCTTCTTTGCTTCTTTTTATTTTTTTTTTTTTCAATTTTTAATCCCTTCGATTTACATAATAGCGCAACTGGGCACTTGTGGCACAATGGATTTTTAGCTTTACACACTAAGTTTGCAAGATCCATCAGAGATTGACAATAATCTCCATTTTTAGCTTGTGGAGTTAGTTGTTTGGAAATATCCTTTATATTTTGATTATACCTTTTTTGTGAGTATTCTAGTTCAAATACCCTTGTTAAAATCCTCTTTATGTTTCCGTCTACAACAGCACAAGACTCGTCTTTAAGAATTGCAGAAATTGCAGAACTAATATAATCCCCAACACCCGGGAGTTTTTTTAATGAAGCCGGATTAATATCGACATGCTTGGATTCTTTTAAAATTTCCTTAGCTTTGAAAAGATTCTGGGCTCTTCTATAGTACCCCATACCTTGCCAAATCTCTAAAATTTCCTCCAGAGTGGCCTCAAGAAAAAGTTCAAGCGTTGGCCACTTCTTAATAAATTTATTGTAAAAAGGAATTACTACAGATACTTGTGTTTGTTGAAGCATTACTTCAGAGATCCAAATCTTATAAAAATTTTGATTTTTTTTCTCTCTCCAGGGAAGTTTTCTTTTATTAACATAATACCATTTGAATATATTTTTTTCCCAAACACTCCTAAATTTTTTTTCTATATGATATTCTTTTAACATGAGTAAAAAAAGTTATATTAAGATACCTCTAAAGGTTTCAAGTATCTTACCAAAGGTTTTAAAAAATTTAAAAAAAAATAATGGAACATTACTTCTTGAAATAAAAATGAATTGGGAAAAAATTGTTGAACAAAAATACTGTGATGTTTGCTTTGTTTCATCTTTAAAAAAAATCAATAATAAAAATATCCTCACTGTTGTTTCTAAAAGCAGATGTATTATGGAGCTTTCTTACTCTTCAAATGAAATCAAAGAAAAAATTAATAATTACTTTAATAGTTCTATAATTGATGAAATTAAGTTCAAAAAAGTATTACAATATTAAACTTATCTATGATAAATATAGTAGTAAATATGATCCATATTATCAAAAATAAAATTTACTTAATTTTTCTATTTTGTTTCTTATTTGCAGACCCGTCTAATGCAAGAATTGTAGATACCATTGAGGCACTGCAACCAAAATCTCTTGGCAAAGAGGGCGCTCCTGTAAAAATGATTGAATTTGCCTCTTTTACATGTGGTCATTGCGCTAGATTTCATAATGATGTTTTTCCACTCATAAAAAAAGAATATATAGATAGTGGAAAAATTTATTTTACTTACAATGACTTTCCCCTTGATAAATTTGCTTTAAAAGCTTCTGTAATTGCTAGGTGTTCTGGCAAAGATAAGTACTTTAACTTTCTCAAAGTTTTATATAAGAAACAAAGTGATTGGACGAGCTCACAAGATCCATTTAAGTCCCTGTTGAAAATAGCTAAACTTGGAGGTCTTAAAAATGATGAGATTAAAGTATGTGTTGGAAATCAATCTATTGAGGATGGTATTCTTAAAAAAAGACTTAACTCAACAAAGAAGTTTAATATTACTGCCACCCCCACAATTTATCTCAATGGGGAAAAATATGATGGTGATTTAACCTATGAGGCATTGAAACTAAAACTAGATTCTTTAATTAATTAAGAAATTGTTTAAAGTAAATAAATTAAAAATATCTGGATTCAAATCTTTTGCTCATCCCACAGAAATTCTTATTGAAGATGGAGTAACTGGTATCATAGGGCCAAACGGATGTGGAAAATCAAATATCTTTGAAGCTATACGCTGGGTTATGGGAGAATCTTCTTCTAAAAGTCTTAGATCAGGATCAATGGATGATGTAATATTCAATGGGACACAAAATATACCCGCAAAAAATTTCGCTGAAGTTACAATTGAATTAGACGAATTTAGTGGAGAGGTTCCTGGAAATATTTTGAATGATAAAAAACTAGAAATAAGTAGAACTATAGAAAGAGGAGTGGGATCTTTTTATAAAATTAATAATAAAGATGTAAGAGCAAAAGATATTAGTATATTATTTTATGATTCTGGAAGCGGCCCTCGCTCAAGCTCTATCATTAGTCAAGGAAATATAGATCAAGTAATAAACTCAAAACCAATTGATAGAAAAATTATACTCGAGGATGCTGCTGGCATTTCAGGTCTGCAAGCAAGAAGGCATGAATCAGAATTAAAGCTTCAGGCTACTGAGACGAATCTAGAAAAAATTGATTTAAATTTAAATAATTTTCACGATCAGAAAAAGGACTTAGCAAGACAAGCGAGACAAGCTGAAAAATATGAAAGAATCTCGTCAAATATTAAGTTTTTTCAATCTATTTTAGTTTTTACTCAGTGGAAAAAAGTTTATGAGAACCTTCAGAATGAACACGAGGCAAAAAAGGATTTATCTAGTATTACAAAAACAATTATAAATAAAATCTCAATTAATGAAGATCAACTAAATAGTGAAAAACAAAAATTATCATTGAATATTAGAGATAGAGAAGAACTTAACAAAAAACTTTTTGAAATCGAAAGTGAGATTAATAAGCATAATATTCAATTGGAAGAAATTAATAATAAAAAAAATGAAATTCAACGCTTTCTTGGAACAATAGATAATGATATTGAAGTCGAAAATGAGAGATATATAGAAATGACGAAATATGCAGATAATCTTAAAGATAAAATTGCCACACCCACAGACACTCAAAATAAAAAGAAAGAACTTATCGAACTTACAACTCGAGAGTCAGAACTTAAAAGTAAATTAAAACAATTTGAAACAATCTTTGTTAATGAAATGCAATTAAGTTTGGGAGAAGAATTTAAATTTGATAACCTTAAAGAGAACAAAGAGAATCTTGAAAAGCAGAAAAAAGAAATAGCGGCTTCAATATCTGAGAAAACAAAAAATTTACAAGCACAACAAAAGTCTTTATCAGACCAAAAAATATTACTTGATAGATCTGAAGAAAATTTCAGAAGCAATCAACAGAATATTCTTGAAAAAAAAAAATTAATAAATGACACAATAAAAAGAAATGACAAAATTAATATTCAAATTAAATCACTTGAAAAAGAAATTGAAATTTGTTCCACAAAACTCACACAAATCCGAACGGAACTAAAAACATTAAATCATCTAACTAAAAGTGAAGTACTTTCAAACGATTTAGTGGTTAATCTATTAAAAATAAAAAAAGGCTATGAAAATGCAGTTTATTCTGCATTAAATTTTGAGTTAGATGCAAAATTAAGTAATTCTTCCAAAAGTTGGTTGCCGACTAGCCTTAAAAACATTGAACCAATTGAAAATAGTTTGTCAAATTTTGTTAAAGCTCCTGCTGAACTCGATTTGATATTATCTCAAATTGGTTTTATTAATGATAATAAAAATGTAAGACATATGCAAAAGTCTCTTAAAGTTGGTCAAAGTTTAGTTGATTTAAACGGTTCTATATGGAGATGGGATGGATTTATTTCAGAGGATAATTTAGAAAAAAAAAAACTAATTGATGCACAATTAAAAATTAAAAATTTAGTGTCAGAGGAGGAGAAATATGAAAAGGATTTACACAAACTAAATATTCAAAAAAATCATGTTCTTAATATTCAATCAGAAAACAATACAATAGTTAATAATGACAGTTCGGCATTAGAAAGACTTTACAAAGATTCTGATAAAAATCAAATAGCACTCTCCTCATTAAAAGAAAAGTCATCAATGTTGAACTTTAATATTAATGACTCGAATGAAAAGCTCAAAAATTTAAATTCGAAATATGCAGATCTTGAAGAAGAAATTAAAAAAATAATTAATACCGAAAAAATAAATAATAAAAACGAAAGAGAAAGAGATGATAAGGAAGAAGCTCAAAAAAATATTGAATCATTGGATTTAGAGATAGATCACCTTCGGGTAAAAATTTCTTCCCTTAAAGAGTTCATAATGAAAGATGAATTAAACAATACATATTCTAAAAATGATTTGCAGAAAACTTTGAAAAGAATTGACGAATGTCGTCAACAGATTCAAACACTTCAGCAAAGAAAAAAATCATATTTTTCAGAAAAAGAAAAACTTGAGAATTTACCTGAATCGATAAAAACAAAAATTGATCATTACCAAGGACAATATAATCAAATTAAAATGCAGATCAAAAATAATATTGATTTGGATGATACTTTACGAAAACAAATAATTAATTTTGAAAAGAAGGTTAACGATCTCAATAAAGAAAGAGAAAATAAAATCAATGACATCACCAGAGTCGAAAGTAATCTTGAAAATTTGAATAATAAGGAAAAAGAACTAAGAAATATGATTTTTCAACAATCAAAAATTCAACCTGAAGAGTTAGAACAGGAACTTAGAGCAAAGAATTATGAAATAACAAATTATGATGAGGTTAAAATTAAGCTTGATAGACTTACTGGACAAAGAGAACAAATGGGACCTGTTAATTTAAGAGCAAAAATTGAGGAAGACTTAATAAATAAAACAATCGAAGACTATGAACTTGAAAGATTAGATTTAATTCAGGCATTAGAGAAATTAAGAATTGCCATTAATAAAATTAATTTAGAAGGGAAAAACAGATTACTTAAGGCTTTTGAGAGTGTTAATAAAAACTTTGCTGATCTATTTAAAAAGCTTTTCAATGGAGGTGAAGCTAAACTTGAACTTGTAAAATCTGATGATCCACTTCAGACTGGAATTGAAATTTATGCCAGACCTCCTGGAAAAAAACTTTCATCGATAAGCCTTCTTTCTGGAGGTGAAAAAACCTTGACCGCGATTTCGCTCATATTTTCTATTTTTCTAATTAACCCTTCACCTATTTGTATCCTTGACGAAGTAGATGCAGCATTAGATGAGCCAAATGTTGAAAAATTTTGTAATATTTTAAAAGAACTAAAAAAAGAGACTAAAACCAAATTTTTAATTATCACACATCATAAAATTACAATGTCTTCTATAGACCGAATCTATGGTGTTACAATGGCCCAAAAGGGAATCTCAGATGTTGTTTCAGTTGATTTTAATAAAATTGATTTAAAGGAAGCTGTTTAATGAAAAGAAATTCAAATAGTTCAAAAGAAAAGTTGAGCAGGGAAGATAACAGAACAAAAAATACAAAGTCTGGTTATGGAATCGGTATGAAAATGTCTTTAGATCTAGTCTCTTCAGTTATAACAGGAAGTTTAATTGGTTTAGGGGTTGATATTTTTTTTTCAACAAAACCTATATTTTTTATTATTTTTTTGCTATTAGGAATTATTGCTGGTTTTTTTGGTCTATACAAAACAGTAAAAAATATTAATAAAACTTAGGAGATAACTTTGGCCAGTCCTTTAGCTCAGTTTGAAATAAAAAATATTGTGCCTTTAACAGTTTTTGATCAAGACATCTCATTTACCAACTCGTCATTGGCCATGCTTGCTACAGTAATACTCATAACTGTCTTTATGTATTTTGGATTGAGAAACTTAAGCCTAATACCATCAAAAATGCAAGCACTGGTAGAAACAAGTTATGAGTTCATATCATCAATGATAAATGATAATATTGGGAAAGAAGGCATAAATTATTTATCATTCGTTTTTACACTTTTTTTATTTATACTAATCGGAAACTTACTTGGGATGTTTCCATATAGTTTTACTTGGACAAGTCACATAATAGTGACATTTGCGATTGCTTTTTTTATTTTTTTAGGAGTTACCATAGTTGCAATTTACAAACATGGATTAATAAAATTTATTAAGTTTTTTGCACCTTCAGGGGTTCCTAAACCAATGCTAATTCTCTTGGTACCTATCGAAATTATATCTTATCTGTCCAGGCCAATAAGCCTTTCCGTAAGATTGTTTGCAAATATGATGGCTGGCCATACACTTCTTAAAGTTATTGGGGGGTTTGTATTTGTATTAGGCGCAAATTCATTCGTAGTTGGAGGTGCCTTACCATTAGCATTTTTAGTTGCATTGACTGGATTAGAAATAGTTATTGCATTTTTACAAGCTTATGTATTTGCAATATTAACTTGTTTATATATAAATGATGCAATACATTTACATTAAATTTTAACTTTCAAGGAGTATTAAATTATGGATATGGAGTCTGCAAAACTTTTAGGAGCTGGCATAGCAGTTCTAGGTGTAATAGGATCAGGTATTGGCATTGGTTCAATCTTTGCCGCATTTATTTCAGCAGTTGGAAGAAACCCCGAAGCCAGAGAACATGTGTTTACTATGACTATGCTAGGTTTTGCGCTTGTAGAGGCTTTGGCTTTATTCGCTTTGATTATAGCTCTTCTTCTCCTGTTCGTATTCTAATAATGTTCAAATACATCTTATTGTCTGCTTTTCTATTGTTCGAGGAAACAAATGCTGCCGATGAAAAAGGCGGTATGCCTCAATTAAACCCGGAGTCGTTCACTTCTCAGGTTTTTTGGTTGTCAGTTCTCTTTACCTCTCTTTTTCTAATAAATCACTACTTATTTCTTCCTAAAATAAATAAAATTAGAAAAGAACGCGACAAAACTATAGATGATTTTATAGAAGATGCAAAGGGGATCAATGATTCAATAAATCAAATAAATGAAAAAATGAAAGCGGATCTTGAAGAAGCAAAGAACCAAAAAAATATTTCAATAAAACAATCATTTGAAGAGAATAAAAAAATCCTTGATCTAAAAATCCTTGATATAAATTCAGAATTTGAAAACAAAAAATTAGAATTAAATTCAAATATTGAATCTAGTAGGAAAAAGATAATATCTAGCATTCCATCTACTTGTGTATCTTTGTCTGATAGCCTTTACGAAAAAGTTATGGGCGAAAAACAAAAAGGAAGTACCAACGAGTTTAATAGATTTATTGGGAATAGTTTAAAATGAACCAAGAACTTATAGCTGACTCTTCATTTTGGGGTTGCAATCTCTTTTATAATTTTTCTCATCTTAGTATTTAGGCCATTATCAAGACAATTATCAAATGGGCTAGACAAAAAAATTAATGATTTAAAGCAAAAACTCGATGAATCAAAAAATCTTAAGACAGAAGCTGAGAAAATCTATAAGGAACAATTAGAAAAACAAAAAGAAAATGAATCACTTATTAAAAGAATTGGTGATGAAACTAAACGAGAAATAAAAAAAATTGAAAAACAAGTTAGTAGAGAAATTGAATTAAATATGATGCGAAAAATTAAGAACTTTGATCAAATCTCCACGCAAATGCAAAATGATTTAAAAGATGAATTAAAAGCACAAATTATGCAAAATGTTTTGGATTACACTGAAGTTAGGATAAGAAAAAATTTATCAGGAAAACATAATAGTCAATTAATAGAAAAATCACTTAAAAATATTCCTAAAAATCTCTTATAAATCAGTATGGCGGTACATACCAAACTTTCAAGAACTGATATTGACAATATTTTAATAGACTACAAATTAGGTTCATTATACTCTTTTGAAGGAATAAAAGATGGAATAGAGAATACAAACTATCTAATTCTCACAAAAAGTGATAAGTACATAATTACAATTTTTGAAAAAAGAGTGAATATCTCGTCAATTCCTTTCTACTTAAAGGTAATGATTAATTCTAAGAAAAAAGGAATTCAATGCCCAGTTCCTATTAAAAATAAAAAAGGGGCATATATCCAAACTATTAAAAATAAGAAACTGGCAATTTTTTCCTTTGTAGAGGGAACTTCTATTTCAGAATGGGAGAGTAATCATTGTGAACAAGTAGGAAATAAACTAGCTAAATTTCATCAAGCTAATTTAAATATTCCTGAAAAATTAAATAATGATTTTAGTGTCGATTATTGGAATTTAATTTTTTTGAAACATAAAGATAATATAAACCAGATAATTCCAAATTCTTTAAAAACTATTAAAGCAGAAATTGATTATGTTTCTAATAATTGGCCGAAAACATTACCTGCTGGTGTCATTCATGCTGATTTATTTCCTGACAACGTATTTTTTAGTAATGATAAAGTGTCGGGATTTCTAGACTTTTATTTCTCTTGCAATGATTATTTTTCATACGATCTTGCAATAACTATAAATGCTTGGTGTTTTAGAAAAGGTGTGTTTAGTCAAGAGTTATTTTCCAACATTATCAGGGGCTATCAAACTGTACGTAAGTTGCAATCTTTAGAAAAGAAATGCTTTAATTTACTTTTAAGAGGTGCTGCCTTAAGATTTTTATTCACAAGAATTAATGATTCAATTATGATGCATGAAACGAAATTTTTAAAAAAAAAAAAACCTGAAGAGTTTTTTAATATTTTAAATTTTCATATTAATAATGAAAAAGATATGCGCCTTGACTGATTTAGATTATACAATTTACACCGATGGTGCTTGTTTAGGAAATCCTGGTCCAGGTGGGTGGGCAGCTATAATATATAATAATAATTCTGGAGAAGAAAAAAAAATTGTTGGCTCCGATTTAAAAACTACGAACAATAGAATGGAGTTAATTGCCGTTATTAAAGCTCTGGAAGCGTTACCACCTAAATGCTCATTGAGAATATATACCGATAGTAAATATGTAATTAATGGTATGAGTTCATGGATATTTAATTGGAAAAAACATAACTGGTTGGGTGCGTCAAAAAAACCCATTAAAAATAAAGATCTTTGGATAATCCTCGATAAATTATGCGATAGTTTTTCCGTTAATTGGAGATGGGTAAAAGGTCATAGTGGTGACAAAAACAATGATGCTGTAGATGAAATGGCTAGAGGAGAGGCAATTAAATTAAATTGATCTTAAAACATTCTCTGCTTTGCTTAAATCTAAGCCGGGATTACCCTCGTTAAAAATCTTTAAAATTTGACCATTATCAATATAAATAGCGAATCTCGAATATCTTTTTCCTAAACCAACACTAGATAGATCAAACTCAAGGCCACTTATATCCCTGAACTCTCCGTTTCCATCTGATAAAAACTCAACATAGTCAGTTTTAGAAACAGAATTACCCCATGCTTTCATCACAAAAGGATCATTTGTCGAGATGAAATAAATTTTATCGATACCTTTAGACTTAAATTCTTCTAATAAACTCATGTATCCAGGAAGATGTTCCTCACTACAAGTTGGAGTGAAAGCTCCTGGAACTCCAACTAGAATTACTTTCTTTCCACTAAATAAATCTAAAGATTTAAATGGTGTGGGGCCTTTATCTGTGAGTTTAAAAAAAGTTGTTTCAGGAAAAGTATTATTTTCTTTAATATTCATTCAAACCCGCTTCATTAAATTTACTTATTAACATATCTTTTGAAAGTATCTCTGGCAATAAAATTCCATCTTTATTCTTAGGACCATATACTAAATTCACAGGAATTCCGAAACGACCGTATTTTGATATAAAATCTAAAATTTTGCTATTTTTATCGGTCCAATCAGCCCTTATAATTTTGATTTTATTTTTTAATATAAATTCTTCTACATTCCTATTCTGTAAAGTGGTTAATTTATTGACTTGACATGTTACACACCAATCAGCAGTAACATCAATAAGTATAACTTTATTTTCATTGATATAATTTTGAAGTGATACATTGTCAAATTTTTCCCATTCAAGGTTTATTTTTCCTTTACTTAATAAAGCTTGTAAAAAAAATATTGAAGAAATAGCGATACCCAACGTCATTAGCATCTTGAATCTTGTTCTTTCAATCATGTAAGAAAGAAATAAAACCCCAAAAAAGATTAAAAAGATAATATAGGGATTAATTTTCAAAAGGTACAAAAACCATATCGCTGTTAACAGCATTAGAACCCCAAGAAAAACTTTAAAAGTCACCATCCATTTTCCAGGTTTTGGTAAAAATGAAATAAACCTTGGGAAAAAAATAAAGTAAATAT
>JBJKUR010000017.1:0-7701 GCA_045563055.1 Alphaproteobacteria bacterium | reverse complement strand
CCAATAATCAATACAAAAAGTAATCTAAAAGTGAAAGAACTATATAAACTAAATAACATTAACCTAAATTACCAATTAAATGGAAATGATATCAGGGTTTTAAAAAATATAAATTTTGAAATAAAAAAAAATGAAAGAGTTGCTTTAATTGGAGAGAGCGGTTCAGGAAAAACAAGTCTCCTGATGCTTATGTCTGGTTTAGAAAACCCTTCATCAGGCTCAATTATTTTTGAAAATAAAGACTTTTCTAAAATAAGTGAGGAACAAAAAACTGCAATTAGAAAAAAAAAAATTGGATTAGTGTTTCAACAGTTTTACCTGATTCCAAATTATACAGCTCTCGAAAATATAATGTTCCCAATGCAAATAAATAAAATTAAAAATGAAAAAGAGAACGCTACATTGATTCTTTCCGAAATTGGTCTAGACCATCGTAAAGATAATTTACCTTCTGAATTATCTGGTGGAGAGCAACAAAGAGTCGCAATTGCAAGGGCGATTTCATTTAACCCAGAAATCATTTTAGCAGATGAACCTACTGGTAATTTAGACAGAAAAAATACAGAAATAGTTTCTAATCTACTATTTGATTATTCTAAAAAAAAGAAAATCAGTCTATTTTTAGTAACTCATAACACTAATTTAGCGAAAAAGTGCGATAGAGTAATAAATTTATTCGATGGTCAAATAAAAAATTAAACATGTATTTCACACAATATTTTCAATTTTTAATAAAAGAATTAAATAAAAATAAATCAAAGATTTCAAAAGTCTTTTTTACAATATTTATCAGTTTGCTGATTTTTTCTTCAGTTACAATTTTAAAGAATAGTGTTGAAGATGAAATAGAAGATAATTCAAGAGTTTTTCTTGGAGGTGACGTAGAACTATCTACAAAAAACGTTGCTTTAAATGACAAATTTTTGGATGAATTAAAAGATAGATTTTTAATGACAGAAGTTATTGAGTTTACTTCTATTATAAGAACTAAAAATGATGAGAGCAAAACAACAAGAATAAAAGTAATTGATAATTTCTATCCACTTCTCGGAAACGTCAAGGTAGAGCCTGCAAATTCACTGAGTTTACTCAAATCAAAACCTGAATCTATTTTGATTGACAAATCAACAAAAAATAACCTTGGTTTAAAAATTGGCGAGAAAATTAAAATACAAAATATTTCATTTGAAATTATAGGTATAATTGAAAGTTTACCGGATATTGGGGGATTTTTTCTTTTTGGAGATCAAGCTTTGATTAATAAATCAGGCTACAACAATTTAAAGATCAACAATCTTGGTAGTTTTCTTAATTTTAAATATAAAATTATAAAAAGGGAAAGTAATTCTAAATTACCACAAATAATAAATGAAAATAAGAAAATAGAAATCAAGTATCCAGAAGATATCAGTCAGAATCTAAAAAAAACTATCGAGAATTTTATTTATTTTCTCTCCATAATTGCAGCATCAGCTATTTTGATTTCAGGAATTGGTTTAAAAAATTCACTTTATTCATTTCTAAGTAATAATCAGTTTAATATTGCCGTATATAAATCATTGGGACTGAGTTCTAATAATATTAAAACTTTATATTATGCACAAACTCTTATAATTTTAGTTTTTTGCTCACTAATTTCCTACACTTTAGGCTTATTAATAATTCTTTTCCTAGATTCTAGCCTTTTAAATTTTCTAAATATTGAGTTAAATATAAAATTTAAAATTACTGAATATCTAATTATCCAATTTTTTAGTATTGTAATTTTTTTTATATTTGCAAAACCAGTAGTAGATAGTATCGACCAAATAAAAATTGCAAATTTATTCAGAAATAGTAGTACTCACCTAAAACTAAATTACACTACAAAGTCAGTTATAGAAATTGGGATTTTATTAACGATTTTTGTTTCTTTTTTTTGTATTTTAAATGTTAAACCTCAAGAAACAGCTGTGTTTTTTTTCTTTTTCATAATTATTAGTTTTTTTTATTATTTTTTGTCTAAATTTTATATTTTTATTTTGAGTAAAACAAAGAATGCACAGAATTTACTAATTAAAATGGGGATTAAAAACCTGAAAGCTTATCGTAGTCTCAATTCAATGATGATAGTAACTATGGGATTGGGAATGACAACATTATTTTTTTTAGGGATTTTGTCCTCTAATATCAATAAAGAACTAGATACTTCTATACCACAAAATGCTCCTCATTATTTCTTTTTAGGAATACAAGAAAACGAATTGAAATTATTTAAAAAACAAATTCGTGAAATTGATTACAAAGCAAAACAAGTGGTCGTACCCATGATATCTGCAAGAATAGAAGCTATAAATAATAAAAATCCAAAAGAATTGATCAGTGAAAATAATAAAAGCTTTTGGTTTGTTAATGGTGAAAGAAGAATATCCTGGTCCAAAACACCTCCCTTTAATAACCCAATTATTGAGGGTGAATGGTGGGAAAAAGACGAAAAAAATAAATTACAGCTTTCCTTGGATTATAAAGTAGCTAGTGACTTGAAACTAAAAATTGGTGATTCTATCACATTCAATATATTTGGAAATTCGGTTTCAGGTGTTATTACGAATTTTAGAAAAGTAGATTATAGAGACTTAAACATTAATTTTGCAATTTTATTCAACCCTAAATATGCATCAAAAATTCCTCATGAATATATGTCTACTGTAAAGTTTGATAATGAGGAACTTGTAAATCTTAGTAATTTATTAAGAAAATTACCAACTATTACCTATATAAAATTATCTGAGTACATAAATAAAACCAAAGATTTTTTAGAGAACTTACTTATTGTGAGTCTTCTAATTTCTACAGTTGTAATTTTAATTGGACTCATTGTGATATCAAATGCTATTAGTGTTATTGGGAATCTAAAAGTTCATCAAAATCTTGTTTTCAGAATTTTAGGTTTTGAGAAAGAAAAAGTTTTAAAATTGATTATATTTGAGTCTTTTATATTATTTATACCAATAATTGTTTCTTCTCTAATATTTTCTATTATATTTTCCTACTTTTTTATAATAAATTTTTTTGGTGTAGGATGGCATTTCCCTTTTTTAGTTATTTTTATTATTTCAAGTTTGTTTCTTTTAGTATTTCTAATGACTTTACTACTTTCAAACAGAAAGTATTTAAATTTTAATACATATCATTTATTAAGAAATGGATAACTAAGGAATTTTTATAGCCCCCTAGTGGTGTCTGACTTTAACAAAATCTACCGAAGCTTGATATGTTTTGCTCTAACAATCCCGTCATAGAAGTATATCAGTAAAAATATCTTAATTTTTTGCAATAATAAATAAAAAGATAATTAGAAATAATACTAAAAAAATAACAATTATATTTTGATTTTTATCAAAATAGTTGTCAGAAACAGTCTGGTTAATACTTAGTTGTGTTTCTTTTGATATCAATTCATCTAAATCTG
This sequence comes from Alphaproteobacteria bacterium, assembly GCA_045563055.1. GTDB lineage: Bacteria > Pseudomonadota > Alphaproteobacteria > Methylaequorales > Methylaequoraceae > Methylaequor. The sequence goes on along the minus strand of JBJKUR010000017.1, from coordinate 4,250 downwards.
GGAATTGTCGAAAAAATGTTTTAATTATTCTTCTTTCACTTTTTGAACCTAGTACTTTAATTAATTTATTTAGATATTTAGCATTTTTCTTCAAATCTTTTTCAATTAGTATTTTAGATAAAGTTTTTATTTCATATGATGTTCCAAACTTTCTTTCAAGAAATGCGTCAATGAATTTATGTGAAATTGCCTCAATTTTGTTGAATTCTTTAGTCTCCAGTAAGTAAAATTGAAATTGAAAACTTAATTTTTGACTGTATTTAGATAAATTATCTTTTACTTTTTCTAACTCAGGATATACAAGTAAAGCTATTTCCCAATCCTCGTCTATATATTTGCTATTAAATAAATCTTTGTCTTCAAACTCATCATCAAAAAAATCAAATGATTTTTCTTGTTTAAACTTTTTTAGTTTAAGATCAAAGTTTTCTCTTTTTAATTTATCGGATAATATTTCATGAGCTTCATTTATCTCAGTGATTTTTCTTTTAAGAGACTTTTTATCGCCCTTGTAAAGATCTGGATGATAAAGTTTTACGAGGGCTTTATATGCAGCATCAATAAGTTGTTTCTCCGGATTAGACTCAAATGAAAGACCTAAAATATGATAATAATTTTTCATTATTAGAATTTTACACAATTAAAATTCTTTTTTAAATAGAAACTAGAAACTAAACTTAGAAATATAATTGCTAGTCCTAGTCCGACTCGAACGAGCCATGAACTGAAGTTCAACAGATTTTAAATCTGTTGACTTTGATTGCACGTAGCTGATTAAAAAAATAAACTTTTGCTATCACACTTTTTTAAGATATCTCAGAATATCCCTATGAATGTTAAAGCATTTTTTAAGAATAGTGGCCGTGGCTCGGTTGGTTAGAGTGTAGGCTTATGTAAAGGATTTCCCGGGTTAACGCCCACCTCAGCCATCCAGTTAAATAATATAATTTGCTGCTTGTAACTATTTTGAAATTTCCTTTAGAACAAGAAGATAGTCCCGGACTAGTTTTTTACCTTTTTGATTAGATTTTTTCCAGGTAGGCAATATTTCCTTAAGTTTGTCATACCCATTAGTAGTTAATGCGAGTAAATTTCCGTTAACATCTCTTTTTATGACCTTAATTAATTTTTTTTTTATTAGAATGGATGAATTTCGTCTTAAAGTTGATGGTTCTAAATTTAATAATTCTGCTATTTTAGATGTTTCTAACTGATTGTAGATATTTAGTAGTGCTAAAATAGGTATTTGTGTTGAATTTATTCCAAATAACTTTAATGAATAATTATAACTGTTAGTTACTTCTCTTGCCATTTTTCTAAGATTAAAACAAGCACATTGTTCTAATTCTCTTACTTTAATAAGTCTCTTCATATTAGCTATAATATTACTTTACAAATATTTTAAAAAGAGTAAATATAATTGTGTATATGCTCGTGTATATACATTTTATGTTCAAAAGGAGCTGGAATGAAAATAGAAAAATTTTATTTAGACGATGGAACTTACATAAGGTTTAAAAAAATAGGAAAAGGAATGCCGATATTACTGCTTCATACTTTCAGAAATAGACTAGAATACTCAGATAAACTTGGGAAATTATTAGAAGATAAATTTACAGTATATTCAATTGATTTACCAGGCTTTGGTGATTCCCCAATAAATACTAATACAAATTATGATCTTAATTTTTTCACAAAATCTACAGTCAACTTTATAAAAAAATTAAAAATAAAAAATTTAACTATTGCTGGTGAGTCGATTGGTGCAAATCTAGCCGCAAGTATATCTATTGAATTACCTAAAGTTGTAAAAAAAATTTTTATGTTTAATGCTTATGATTATGACTCATTCTTTGGAGAAGGTATTCAAAGAGGAAACTTTTTCGCTAAATTTATTTTATTTCATGTAAGCCTTCCAATTGTTGGTGGTCTTTTCTGTAGTTTAGAAAATAAGTTTATATTAAAAAATATTATGAATGGTGGCTTTTTTGATAAAACTAAACTTCCTGACAGTTATTTAAACTTATTGTGTACATCATTAAGAAAAAAAGGATATGTATATCATTTTAGAAAAGTACTTTCACAATTTAATAAAAATTCGGGTATTAGAGAATTATATAAAAAAGTAAATGTTCCGGTTAAGCTTTTTTATGGTAAACATGATTGGGCTAAAGAATCTGAAAAATTGCAAACACAAAATTTGCTAAAATTAGATAAATTTGAAACAATAAGTAAGTCAGCTCATTTTTCTTTTTTGGAAAATACTGTTGAGGTATCTAAACTTATTAAAAATTAAATAATAGAATTTTTATTTAGTTTGCGATTCGGAAGGCCGGGGAGTCAAATCCACTCAGCCACCCTGCTTTTACAAAAATATTCTAGGCTGAATTTAGTCAATTAAAGTGAAACCCATCTTTTAATATTCTGTTTTGCTGGAAAAATATCAGGATGAATAATCTCCGCTAATATTCTTGTACTTTCAAGAAGGTCAGGACCTGGTCTATTGAAGTACTTATTACCGTCTACTATAAATGTTTTTTTATCTTTTAAATCACTAAAATAATCAACGTTTGCTTTTGATATTTCTTTTTTTGACCTTTTTATATCAAAACCACAGGGCATAAAAATTACAATATCAATCTCTTTAAAATTTATATGTTCAGATTTAATAAAATTAGAATTTTTTCCTGATTTTGCTAAGACGCTCTTTCCTCCGGCAAATTCTACCAATTGGGGAACCCAATTTCCTGCCGTCATAATTGGCTCAATCCACTCAATACAAAGAACATTTGAAATCTTAGAGTGCAAAGTTTTCGCCTTAATTTTATTTATTTCATTTTTAATATTGTTAACTAAAATATGTGATTCTACTTTTTTATTTAGTATCTCACCAACTCGATTTATATCTTTAAGTACTTCATCAAATGTATTAGGCTTTAAATCAATTAGTAGCGGCTTTTTATCTATAAACTTACTTAAACATTCCTCTACATCTTTTAGAGAAACTGCACAAACTGAGCACTGTGATTGTGTTATTATTACATCTGGATCTAATTTTCTAAGCAAATCAGATTTTACTTCATAAACGGATAAACTTTTCTCTAATATTTTTTTAATGTCATAATCGATCTTTAATGATGATTGTTCTATTTTAATTCTGCTGGTTGTTAGTTTTGGAAGTTTTAAAATTTCTTTGGGATAATCGCATTCATGAGAAATTCCAACTAAATTATCACAAAGGTTTAAGGCAAAAATAATTTCAGTGGCACTTGGTATAAGACTTACGATTTTCATTGCATTTTTTTTTACTTCAAAGTTATGATATTTTAATAATTATAAATTTGATTAATTATATATAAATCTAGGGTTTCGAAATTTTATTTTCTTAATTAAAATACAACTACCATCTTTTTTTTTACTAGAAGTCAAATCCATCCCATCAGTCACCCCATATTATTTTGGAGCTATTGTATAAAAAATTTCAGTTTTCCCTGCAGAGAAGCCTGTATCTGGATTAAATTCAACTTTTCCCTTACCATAACCGGTTACACCTTTGTAGACTCCGGTCCCTCCCGTTATTGTAATGGTGGTATGAACGATACCGTTTTTGGTTGTGTCCTTTGGAGTTTGAGCCACCCCATCAACACGAGAGAAAATTTTACTACCATCATTATAAATTCCTATTGAATAGCCAGTGACTCTTCCATTTTTACTGATGTAATCACTAATACCGAAAAAATCTGTTTTTACGATTTTTAAACCCTCGCAATTTTTTTTAGATTTATCATGATTTGTTTCTGTTTTGAAAATTCTTATCACATGACCTTTAATATCGTCAACATTTATAGATTCTTGAATTGTATATGAAACCTCATCATTTGAAGTTGAATTTTTAAAATTGCATGACGCATTTAAATTAAAAGATAAAAATAGAATAAAAATCAGAAAAAAAATTTTCATGGTATTAATATTAGTATAAAAAAAATTTTTGCAATAAATATATATTACCTAGTAATTTTATTAATTTCAATTTGTAGGTTGGTTAATTCTAACGGTTAGTGGAGGTCTTAATCTGCTCAGTCAACGCATTCAGTAAAATTAAAAAAACTTTATTGACAATCCTCTATATCTACCTTTGTGCCTAAAAATTCATCTCCATTATAATTATTTTTAACACCTTTTATTGTAGAGGCATCTTCGAAATCAAAGCCGGTACTTATTCTTATATATTTATCATCAATACACTTTTT
>JBJKUR010000016.1:0-72572 GCA_045563055.1 Alphaproteobacteria bacterium | reverse complement strand
CAGACTTACTTGATGCTATGGATATTTCTCTAAGAAAAACTAGAAAATCTGATTTGCCTTTTGGAGGTGTTCAAATGGTTTTCGTTGGGGATGTTTTTCAACTTTCCCCTATAATGATGGATAAAGAACAACATATTATCAACCAAAGATATCCCGAAGGGCCATGGTTTTTTAATTCTCACGCTTATAAAAGATTAGATAAAAAACCTCTCTTCTTTGAAAGAGTATACAGACAAGAGGATTCTACATTTTTACAAGCTCTGGATCGAATAAGAGAAAATAAGATAAGCGAAAAATTGTTAGCCTACTTCAATAATAGAGTGGAAGGAAATAAGATTCTTGATAAAATTCCTAAAAAGATAATGGTACTAGCCCCAACAAATAGAAGAACTAATCAACTTAATTTAAAAAAATTAAACAGCCTTTCTTCTCCAGAATTTACCTTCGAATCAAAAGTTTCTGGAATATTTCCAGATAAATATATGCCAACCGAAAGATCCCTAAAACTTAAAGTGGGTGCACAAATTATGACAGTAATAAATGGAGATGGTTATGTGAATGGCTCTTTGGGAATTATCAAACAACTAGAGGAAAATAGAATCATCGTTAATATTAAAAATAGACTTATCAAAATTGAACAAGTTGAATGGGAAAGATTTGACTATAAAAAAATTAAAGAAAAAGTTTATAGACCACATGTTATTGGAAGGTTTCGTCAGTATCCATTAAAACTTGCATGGGCATCAACTATTCATAAATGTCAAGGACAGACTTTCAATAGAGTAATAATAGATTTAGACTCAGGAACTTTTGCACACGGTATGACATATGTTGCATTAAGTAGGGTTAAAAAAATTGAAGGGTTGAGCTTGGTAAGGAAATTAAATCCAAACGATGTTAAATTTGATGAAAGAATATACAAATATCATCAGAGTATACAATTATTTTAGTTTCTTTTCCCTGTTTCTTAGCCATTATCTTAATTTAGATAAAACTGTCAATATCATACGTAAAGATATCAAATTTTTAAATACACCAACAACATACGTGAAAGCCGCTGCTCTGAGAACAGAGCGACAGGAATTGTGATATACTTCAGGTATTTTTTCTTTAATTATTGGGAAGGCTCTGTTAAAACTAGCATCTAATTCTACTTCAAGTGTAATCAGGTGAATAATTACTCCAATTAATGTACTTAGCAGTATTATAAAAGCACAGAGTTTTATAAGTGATAAAAAACCTGTAGCAAAAATCAAAGGGAATCCAATGTAAATAATTGCCATACTTATTTGGTTTATCCATTGAGTATTTTTCACAAGTTTTGTTCTTGTAATTAAAGGCGAATAATTTTGCGCATGTTGAATTGCATGACCTATTTCGTGACATATAATACTAATTGATGTTAAGCTTTTCCGTTTGAAGCGATCTTCATGCACCTTTACTTTTTGTTCAACTAAATCATAATGATCACCAATTAGTGTCTTTTCGATACTAACATTTTTTAATTTCAATTCTTTAATAATCTCTTCACCAAATTCATATGCGTTAAATGGCATATTTGGCAAAATTGTGTCATTTTTCTTAAATACATAATTTACCCAGAAAACAGGAATCAAACTTATTAAAAAAAATATAACCAAAATTGTCATGTAAAATATCTAATACATAAATTTATTTTTACTATTATTTATTTTTTTTAATATTTTATAATTTTACACCTAAGATTATCCCCCTCCCTTCATAGATAATTAGACCCGTGGGAAGAAAAATACTCCGGCTTATTTTGGTTGTTATAGTGCCTTCATTATAATTTTTTTTAATTTTTATATACGCCAAACTGTAACACCACCTTGTCTATCTAATCCAGCAAGCGCTTTATCATCCGGACGCCAATATAATTTTGAAACAGAATCACTAACACTAGTTTCACTTAATCCACTTTCTTCATTTTCAGGTTTTAAGTCCCAAAGTACAACAGTACCATCCCTAGACCCTGAAGCTAAGTTCATACCAGAATTTGCAAAAGCAAGGGTCGTAATAGGTTTTGTGTGAAGTTTTAAAGATAAAGGAGATGTTCCCTCAGGCCCATTACCTTTGAAACTCCAAACTGTTATATCCTCACTTCCTCCTGTGGCTAAGTAACTTCCAGTTTCATCAAAAGATAAAGCTGAGGGTTTTAGTGGATAGCCAGACATCATTGAATCTTGTTCTGTGGATCTTCTCCAAAAATGGATCGTGTTATCTTGGCTTCCACATACAACTATGTCACTATCTGGGCTTAAGACCATTGAAACTAAGGATCCTTTCCATTCTAGTTTCTGTTTTATTTTTCCTGACATACTATCAAAAAAGGAAACACGTCCATAGCAAGTTGTAGCTAGTTCTTTATCTATAGACCAAGCTAAATTACTTATAGTACTATTATGACTATTAGATTGCCATATTTCATTACCCTCTTTGGTATATACATAAACCGTCCTAGAGCATGAAACCGCTAACATTTCACCATCTTTTGACCACGATAAATTTTCTATCCAACCATCACCTAAATCAATGACTTTCTCTTTTTTTTTTTGATGAGTATTCCAAATAATAATCTTTCCATCCTGTCCTCCTGTTGCAAACCTATCAATTAATGGGTGGATTGCAGCTGAAAGAATACCACCTTCATGAACTTGCCCTTGGGACCACATCACTTCTCCAGATTTACCATCAAAGACATAAATGCCTCCTGCTGCATCACAAACTATGAGAGCTTCACCATTAAAATTCCAGCCTCCAGAAATAGCATAATCATTTACAAAATAGTTCCATCCACTTCTGAGAATTTTTTCAGACTTTATCTCCATTATACTCATACAAGACAGGCCTCAAAACCCCTACGCATTTCCTTTTCATCAAGGTTACGACCAATAAACACAAGCTGATTACGTCGTGGCAAACTTCCCCAAGGACGGTCAGGCTTACCGCTAAAAAGCATGTGAACACCCTGAAAAACAAACCTATCTGATTCCCCAGCAATACTGAGAAAACCTTTCATACGAAAAATATCTACTCCTTTTTCGCTAAGAAGTTTAGAAATCCAAGCTTGTAGTTTTTGTTCATCTAAATCACCATCTTTTTCAATTGAAAAAGAACCAACTTCATCATCATGTTCATGTTGTGCTACCCATGTTCTTTCTACTCCAACTGGAACCTCATCATTACTATTTACTTCAATTAACTTCATATCAAACTCTTCTGCGGTATGTTGAGCAAAAAGACCTATATTTGTATCTCTCTCAATTTCTATATAAAATTCCTTTTTACCAGAAGATTCAAGGTTTAAATTAATATGCTTTTCTTTAGGGATTATTTCATCTGGTTGGATTGTATTTGCATCTTCTGCATAAAGGCGAACACAACGCTCAGCACTATTTCTTAAACTTAAATCATCTGTATTTTGATCAATCTCTACAACCAGAGACATAGAAGGATCAGGACCTTCAGACATAATGATTTTATATTTACCAGATTTAGTTGGATAAATTCCCGTCCATTCAAATGGATATTCTGGCTCTAGAAAAGAAGGACGACGAATAAGAGCCTGGTCTAAATTAAACGCGCTTTTATCAAGAACAGAGTCAATAGGAACATTAGCCATTTCACTCCTTATGAATTTTGCCATTTTATTCATTTCACGAAGACGAGCTTCTAATTCATCAAGTTCATGATCTTTGATAAGATCTGTCTTGTTAAGAACAATCACGTCTGCGAATGCAATTTGTTCTGTACTTTCATCACTTCTACCAAGTTGTTGATTTATATGAAAAGTGTCAACTAATGTTATAATTCCATCAAGAGAAAACTCTGAACTAATCTCATCATCCATAAAAAAAGTTTGAGCCACCGGACCTGGGTCTGCAAGACCAGTAGTTTCTACTACTACATAATCAAATTTATCACGTCTTTTCATAAGGTTTCCTAGCACTCTAATTAAATCACCACGAACTGTGCAACAAATACAGCCATTGGCCATCTCAAAAATCTCTTCCTCGGCATTTATGACAAGATCTTGGTCAATACCAACCTCTCCAAATTCATTTTCAATTACAGCTATACGTTTTCCGTGTTGCTCGCTTAAGATACGATTTAGTAAAGTTGTTTTACCTGAACCAAGAAAGCCAGTTAGAATGGTTACAGGAACCTTGTTAGATGAATTATCCATTTTCTTCTCCATTTAAAATTATCATTCTTTTCTCTAGATCTCTACGAAGTTTCGTAATTGCATATGGCTTCATATTTTTCCATTTTTTGCACTCTTCACGTGTTCTTCCACAACCAATACACCATGAGTTTTTTCCTATAAATTGACATATATCAATACATGGACTTTTATTACGTTTCATAGTTTAAGCTCTAAATTATTTTAATTTTTTATTGTAATGTTATAATATAACAGTTACTAATAAATTTTTATATATAAATAATCATTACTATCAATCAAAACTTTTAGGTGAATGTGGATTTAATTGTTGAAAACATTATTGGTCAAGCTGGCGGAAATTTCAAAGGCCTTATATTTGGTTTTGTTCACGTTGCAATAATGATTGTAGGTTATTACACTGGTTTTAGCATAAATAAATTTTTAAAGATCCTTTCCAATGGCCATGTTGCTGGAATATTCGGCATAGTTTTGTCACATATTATTGCGGATATTATTGCTTGTTATCTAGACCCAGACTTAAGAAAGATGATTTTTGGAGTAGTTATCGGTGGTATAATTCCTCTTTTTTTCATACCAATTCTAGAAAAATTTGTAGCAAAGAGTAAACAAAGTTTTTTAGGTGAAGCAAAGGGTGACATAAATAGATTCAAAAAGTTTTAACTATAAAAATAATTTGTCCTTTTCCCTCTCACTACGCCACTATTTATAAGCCTTTAATTCCAAGTTCTTTAAAGCCTCAATTTTGTTGTTTTATATCAATATTACCTCTTGTATAAATATATTAATCCATAGTGTTGTTTAAGTTGAAATAACAGGTTACCATCATATGAGTTTTCTTGAACAGATTTTTAGGATTAATCACATGAAAGATACATTTACAAGAAGTTGCGAACATTGGAGCGAGACAAGTCGCAATGAAATGGAGAATTTTTACACTTTAGCTTCTATTGATTATAAACATCTTGCAGAAAGATTTGAATGGAAGAAATGGTTAGAAAATCATCAGGCTAATGTAGGAAGACGTAATCTAAAACTATTAGATGTTGCTTGTGGTTCAGGTAAATTTCCATCAGCACTTCTTCAATACGGTAAGTTGGCAGATGCAAAAATATTACCAGTTGAATACGCGCTTCTTGATCCTTCTTCATTTTCAATTGCAGAAGCACGAAAGGTTCTTCAATTGCCATTAGTAGCCAACTCCGAATTTGAAACTACTTTACAGGAATTTACATGTGAGGAAGGAGCCTATGATATTATCTGGGCAACACATGCCCTTTATGCAGTTCCCAGAAACGAACTTAAAGGCGCTCTTAGGCGTTTTATATTTGGGATGGCTAGTTCAGGTTTCATAGCTCACGCAAGTGAAGAATCTCACTACTTAAATTTTTATAGGCATTATCTAAATGGCTTTAAGGGTGGTTCTGGAGAACCGTATTCGAGTGCTGAACAGATTTTAAAAACGTTAAAAGAGATTGGTGTTCCATTTAGAGTTGAGAAAATTACTTACGAAAATAGTATATCGGAGAATGCATCTTTACAAGTTGAGGGATACTTACAGCGTTGTATATTCGATGATACAGTCGACCTTGAAGCAATGCTAAGAAATTCGATTACCGGACCGTATTTAGAGAGTTGTATTAAAGATACACAATGGCGTTTCAAGCAACAAGTAATGTTGATTTTTTCTATCAAAAGATTAATGTTTTCGCCTAAAGAAACTTTTATCTATATTGGTTATAAATATTTAATTATATTTTTTTATTCATGTTCATAAAACGGATTTTACTCGCTACTACACCAGAGCTAGGTTTAGGAATTTTATTAGTATTTAGCTCAAGTATTGGACAAACTTTCTTCATTTCTCTTTTTTCTGGAGAAATTAGAAATGAATTTAACCTCTCTCATGGAATGTTCGGAATATTTTATTCCGTTGCGACACTAACGAGTGCGGTAGTTTTTTTTTGGTTAGGAAAATTAACAGACCAATTTAGTTTGACCTTGCTCGGATTAGTTACTCTAGGGTTATTAAGTGGGTTTTCATTTCTAATATCAAGTGCTGAAACACTTATTATGCTTTTCCTATCTTTATTGGGTCTTCGCTTATTTGGTCAAAGTATGATCAGTCACATAGCCGTAACTGCAATGGCTCGCTGGTTTTCAAAGAAGAGAGGTCGAGCTCTCAGTATTGCATTAATGGGGCATCCCATTGGAGAGGCACTTCTACCCTTACTTATAACCTTCTTTTTACTACAGTTCACCTGGCGTGAAATATGGGTAGGGATAGGTTCATGTATAATAATTATTTTTTTTCCTTTAGTGTACTGGCTTGGAAGACATCTAAAGTCACAAAAGCTTAATTTATCCAATAATAGCTTACCAAAATCAAAAAAAAAATTGAATGTTTCTTGGAATCGTTCACAAGTTCTAAAAGATTTACGATTTTACCAAATTATACCAGGACTACTTGCGTCTCCATTTATAGTAACTGGAATTTTTTTCCATCAAATACATTTAATTGAAATAAAGTCTTGGTCTATTTCACTTTTAGCATCCTCTTACCCATTTTTTGCATTAAGTGTGACTGGGGTTACTTTAGGTTCTGGTTGGATAGTAGATCGATTTAGTACAGTACATTTGTTGCGTTTTTTTTTATTACCTCTTGCTTTTGGGTTACTATTAATAGTTAGCACGGACAATGCATATGTCGCCCCTATATTTATGATCTTAATTGGTGCATCTACTGGAGCAGCAACTATTGTTATAAGTACTTTATGGGTTGAGCTTTATGGAATTGATTACCTAGGTTCAATTAGATCAATGTGTGCTTCCTTAGTCGTATTATCTACTTCTATCTCCCCGGCGCTAATAGGATTATTATTAGACATAGGTTTTACATTGGAAGATCAATTTATCATATTTGCTATCTATATAATTATCTGTTCAATTAGTTTCGCAATCCTAACCCCCTATCTTATAATTGCTAGAACTCCTCCCTCATGAAACTTATCGGAGTATAATAATTAACAAGGGATATTATTTTCTAAAAAGTCTAAAAATAAAAAAAGTAAGAATTCCTGATATTATACCTGGAGCTACCTCGTAAATAAATTCATTAAGCCCATAATATCTCCATAATAACAGAGTTATTAGGGGAATAACCATCATCATTAATGATAAAAATTCTGATACTTTTTGTTTAAATGAGTTAATTATTAGTAAAGGAGAAAAACAACAAGCTAATGTTGACCATGACATTAACACCAGATTAAAAACATTTTTATTCTCATTTATAGCTATTGTGACAACAAAGACTGTAACAATTAAAGTTACTAATTTATTTACCAAATAATTATTTCTTTTATTTAATAAAAGGTCATTTGTAATCGAGGCAGTGCAAGCGAGTATTTGAGAGTCTGCTGTTGACATTGTGGCAGCAAAGATACCCGCTAAAACAATTCCGACAAAAAATTCAGGAAGTAAACTTAGAGCTAAAATTGGTAAAGCTAATTCTGGGTCAATATTGTTTGTTTCAGGGATTAATAACCTTGCTACAAAAGCTGCTAAAATAGTCAATGAATAAAATAATGTATACCAGGTGTAATAATATATTCTTGTTTTAGGGATGTTTTTAGCATTATCAATTGTCATAAACCTAACCATAACATGTGGTTGACCTACCACACCTACACCTGAAAAAAACCAACCAATAATGAACATGTATGGAGCTAAGAAAAAATCAGAAAAATTTGTTGATGGAAACCATCTCATATAATCTGGAGATATTTTGTGTAATTGATTTATAAAGTTTGAAACACCTCCTAACTCTTTAATCCCAAAAAAAACCATTAAAAGCATTGCAATTACCATTACAAAAGATTGAGCTGCATCCGTCCAAATAGAAGCTCTAATTCCTCCCGAAAAACAATAAAGTAATACTATGATCCCACCAATAATTGCTCCCAATCTATAGTCTAAATCAAATAAAATATGCATTGACTTACTTCCAGCATTAAGTTGAGCTGCTGCATAAGTAGATAAAAAAATTAGAATTATTAAACCACCAAATAATTGTACATATTTATAATTCTTTCCATGCCATTTACTTATTAGGTTTGCAAAACTAACAACTTTCAATTCCTGTGATTTCTTTCTTAAATTTTTATGTACGAAAAGAGAAGAAATAAAATCACCAAAAATTAATCCAAACATTAACCAGATAGATTGCAGACCATAAACATATGTAAATCCAATTTGACCAATAAACATGTAACCACTATTGGATGTCGCAATGGCTGATATTGCTGCTAACCATGGCTTAATTTCTTGATTAGCAAGTAAATAGTCCAGCGATGTATTTTTTTTTTTAAGAACTGATAAAGAACCTACTAACGTGAATAAAATGAGAAATAAACAAAAGCTCAAGAATATCATACAGATATTATCTTTTTTGCAAATATGATTTCGATGTCTTTTTAACTATCACACGATTTACTGGAAGATTAAAATCACTTAAACCATTAACTGAAATTTTATTAAAATGTTCTTTAAGTTCTGATACTAAAATATCATAATGTTTAGATGATAGAACTAATGAAGCATAGAAAAATCCTGAAACTTCTTTAGCTAGAACATCGGGTGTCTCTTTAAAAGTAAGTAAATGAGAAGTTATCTTTATCTCACAGTCTATAAATATTTTTTTAATGAGTTCATCAAGAGTTTTCAAAGTTCTTACTCTTGGATCACCTAACTCTAATAATCCATAATTAGGGAATATTTTTTGTACATATTTATATATGATATTATAGACCTCTAAATAGCCAGGTGCAGCATTTGAATCTCCATCAACAATTGCAGAGAAAATACCCTGATTTTTTAGTATTCTTTTAATAGTTTTTAATACAGGAACGACTGGATCCATTAGCGTTAAAGCCCAATGGCAAAATATTACATCTTTAGATGAATCTTTCAAAAAGTTTAATTCTTGGGCCTTTGCATTATAAAAATTTATATCTTGATTTAAAAGTCTAGTTCGAGCAAGTTTAAGCTCACTGTCATTCATATCCACACCGGAAAGTTTGAGATTAAAGGGAAAGCGATTATTACAATACTCTAAAAGAACTCCACTACCGCATGCTAAATCAAGAATATCGTTGTGGAAATTTGGATCAATAGTATCTAAAAGTAATTCGTAGCTATTCTTTCCATCCGAATCACAACAACTGGTTGCAATGTTTTCAGTAAAACCTGCATAACTATCGTGGATAGTATGAAGATGGTCTAACAAATCTTGGCTATTAGGGTCCTCCCCTGAGACGATTTTGTTAATCCATGATGAATTTAAACTCGTATAATTATTTTTAGAAAACATAAAATTTTGTACTAAATCTTACTATTTACAGGCCAACAAATTGGGTTCAAATTACTCGAAATTACTTCACCTGGCTTAGTTGCAGGAATAAATTTTTTCCAATCTCCTGAAATCATAGTAGGGTTATTTACAACACGTGCACCATCTGCAAAATATGTATTAGCTAAAACAACCCGACTTTGAGTGGTTTTGTTTTCTGAGGCAGTGTGAAAACTAAGGTTGTGATGAAAACTTACCTCACCTAATTCAAAAGGTTCTTCGACTATTGAAACTTTTTTGGTTTTAAAAACATTATTTATTTTTTTATCGTAACTTGTATCAAATTCATTAAATTTAATGTCTTTTACAAGTTTATAAACCTCTAATGGTTTTGCGAAAGTTAAAGGACCCATTTCCATTGGTATTGCTTGAGCTGGAATCCATGCAGTTATAACATCATTTGTTTCTAAAGGATAATGGTGTTCGTCATAATGCCATGGGGTACGGCCACACCCCGATTCTTTAACTAAAGCATTGTCGTGATATAGACGTATTCTTTTTACTGAAAGTAACTCTGCACAAATCTTTGTTATTCGAGGACTTAAAACAAATTCTCTAATTAAAGTATTTTCTAGCCACATCATTTCAAGACTTAAAAAACGATTATTTTTACTTTCATAATAATTCGAAAAATTTTTTTTTAAGAGTAATTGAATTTCACAACGCAAAGCGTGCACAGCACTATGAGTTAAAACATTTTTTAATTTAATGAAACCATTCTTTTGAAAAGTTTTAACGTTATCCATTGTTAAGTTGTAAGGAATTGAGAGTTGTTGTTTTAAATCAATTTTCGATGGATATTTTATCTTTGGTGGTTCAGGTAACTCTAAAAAAGAATCCCTTGTATTTGTTTTTGAGTTATCAGCCAGAGAGACATACCAGTCCCACCAAGCTTGATTATCTTTGTCCCAAGTCTTATTTTCATTCTTTAGAGATTCATCAAATTTTGTGTGCATTTCTTTTTGTAATTTTTTTTGTTCAATCATTTTAATATTTGAGTAAAAAGAATTCGAATTTTTAATTTTTTCAAAATAGCTATAATCAACAGAAATATCTTAACTATATTAAGATATTATTTTTAATTTATATTATTTTTTCTTCAATATTACTATTTTTTTATTTTATAAATTATTTTAGGTAATAATACTTTATACTATAAAATATCATGAATAGTAAGTCTAGAAACCGTCCACAGTATCTTCGTATTACCAATAAATTATTGAAATATATATAATTTTTTCCATATAGTTTCATAGATAAATTTAAAAAATTTAATCAATACACAATTTTACAGAATTTTAGGAGTTACCACGTCTTTATGAAAATTGAAATCAAACCCAAAATAGTAATTAGATTTTTACTTATCTTTTGGACTTGCGCTTTTACCATTTGGTTTTTATTAAGAACCTTCTTGGCATAGAATAAAGTAAATTACTAAAAATTAAGTTCAATAAATCTATATTAACCTTCCAACCTCGACTTAATTTGGTCTAATTCTCTTCCTGTATATCATTACTATCTACCTCACCCTAACCCCTATATCCTGAAACCTCTTTAAAATCTTTTGCATAGTCTCTAAATTTACTGATTATATTCTCTCTCTGAGAGGTTGAAGAAATAGCAAGAATTTTTATTAATAATTCCCGAAAACGACTTAAAGAAGCTTCTGAAAAACCTTGGTCAACAGGATTACTAATAGCATAATTACTTAATAAAAGTTTGTTGAGATGTGCTGTAAGTTCTACTTCTGACGGCTGATTCCTAATAAATGCTAGAAATATCTTTTGTCGCTGCGTCCTTATATTTAATCGAATCTTCGATTCACCTAAAGTGCCACTAGCATGCTCTCTAAGTAGAGTCACCTGGGCATCAGTAAGATAGCCGGTAAACCGCTTGAAACCTGACGTTAAACGCTTAAGACGTTCTTCAAAAAGTATATCATCAGTTTCCGAAAGTTCGGTTAACCGTTCTTGATTGCGTGTAGACATTTTTTTTTCCATGTATTCGATGGCTTTAGGTGTTTGGTGACGAATAAGAAATTTTGAAGCATATGGGGTTAAACCAGTTACAGTTTCCTCAATTAGATTTCGACCATTGGTTAAAGCATCGTTAATGTAAGCAGCATCATATTTACCTACTTCAATTTTATCTGCTATATCGTTTAGATAGTCTGCATAGTTTGGTAAAATTGATGTTCGGTGCCAATTAACCATCTCCGAAACTTGCTTACTCATAAAGATTTGTTCTTCCATATCCAAATCAAAAAAAAAGGAAACCTCATCCTTTACAAGTTCTTCTAAAAATGTGTAGAGAAACCTTGTGCTTGAACACCCTGACAATAATATAATTAGAATAACAAAAATTAAAGTTTTATAAATATATCGGTGAAAAAAGTTTGTTATCATCCCTGTTATAATACTCACAAATATGTTAATTCAGTTGAGGAAGAATAACTTTGCTTATTTTAATTTCCAAGTGTTTAACTAATAAATCATTGTGTGAAGTTTTAAAAAAATTAATTATTTTTTTGAGGCCTCAATTGCTTGTTCAACATCATTAATAATATCATCAATATGCTCAATACCCACAGAAATTCTAATCAAGTCTTCGCTTACGCCTGCTAAAGCTTTTTGTTCAGAAGTCAATTGCCTATGTAATGTTGAGGCTGGATGACATGCAAGTGACTTAGCATCACCCATACTAAGCACTCTTAAAATCATTTGAAGTGCATCAATAAACTTAGCACCTGAATCTTTTCCACCTTTGATACCAAAACTAATAATACCAGATGCTTGACCATTCGTAATTTTTTTACAAATATTATAGTATTTATCGTTAGGCAGAGCAGCATAATTAACCCATTTTACACTTTCGTGTTCCTCTAGATATTTCGCAAGCGCAAGTGCATTTTTGCAATGTCTTTCCATTCTTACACCCAACGATTCAAGTCCTAGCATTATTATGTATGCATTATTAGGTGATAGACAAGCTCCTGTTTCTCTTAATGGAACAACCCTACAACAACCAATAAAAGCAGCCGGTCCAAACTTTTCAGTATATTTTATTCCGTGATAAGAAGGATCTGGCTCATTAAGCATGGGAAATTTTTTTGGTTCTTTGGCCCAATCAAATTTTCCTGAATCAACAATAATTCCTCCGATAGTAGCGCCATGACCATCTATATATTTTGTTAAAGAGTGAATTACAATATCAGCTCCAAAATCAATTGGTCTGCACAAGTATGGTGTTGCTACTGTATTATCTACAATTAATGGGATCCCATGTTTGTGAGCAATGTCTGCAAATTTTTTGATATCGATAATATTACCAAAGGGATTACCAATTGATTCGCAATATAAGGCTTTGGTTTTTTCATCAATTCCCTGATCAATTCCTTTATAATCGTCTCCGTCAAACATTTTAACTTTAATACCTTGCTTTGGGAAACTATGAGTGAAACAGTTATAAGTCCCTCCATATAATTGATTTGTACTTACAATATTATCCCCTGCTCTTGTAATGGTTTGAATGGCATATGCGATTGCAGCCATTCCAGAAGCCAAAGATAAAGCTGCAATTCCACCTTCCATTTCCGCAACTCTTTTTTCAAGAACTGCATTAGTTGGGTTACCTATTCTTGAATAAATATTTCCCTCAACTTTAAGGTCAAATAAATCTGCTCCATGTTGTGTATTATCAATAGTAAATCCCGAGGTCTGGTAAATTGGGGTGGTTGCTGATTTCTGATCATTTTTATCTGATTCATAACCATGATGAAGTGCAATTGATTCTAGTTTCATATTTATAATCCTTTAATCATTTTGAGAAGTCTAATGCTCCATCATTTATTTTTGTAAATTTAAAACTTAAATATTCTATAATATAATTTTGATAGAACTTATAGGTTCTATTAGGAAATTGGTCCATAGCTCGCAAAATATAATTTGCTTGAATTGATGGCTTTGTTTTTTCTCCTATATATTTTGGAGTACAACTTAATAATTTATTTTTCTTTATATATTGAATTGTTTTACAAATACGTTGGCTCACTATTTCACACCTGGCTGTCCAACTAAAATTAATATATCCCGCATGAGCAAAAAGATTGGGTATTCCACTAAACATCATTCCTCTATACCAACTAGTATCATTGATGTTTATTTTTTTATTTTCAATAAAGATATCAATGCCACCTAATAATTGAGAATTACCGCCCGTGGCCATAATTGTGATATCACTTTTTATAACTTTTCCATTTTTTAACTTAACACCAGTTCTCTCCCAACTACTAATTCCTTGACGAACTATAGTAACTTTTTCTGACTTTACAGATGAAAAATAATCGTTATCCAAACTACTTGCAGGACGCTGATCCCAATAGTCATATGAGGGGGTGGTAGTTTCATTATAATAAGTATTACCCGATATCATTTTTTTTCTTTGAAACTTTTTAAAAATCCTACTTGAAAAGTAATCCCATAAAACTTGAAAGGTTTTATAAATTCGTGTTGATTTTTCTTGACTATCAATATTAATTATCCAAGCAGGACTTCGCTGAACAAGCGTAACTTTTTTTGCATATTTGATTATAGAAGGTGCCATTGTTATAGCGGTACATCCACTCCCAACGATAGTTACATTTTTGTTTCTAAAGTCTGTTTTTCCCCAAGCTTGCGTATGTATAATTTTTCCTTTATAGATTTTTTCATTTTTAAACTTTGGTAAATGTGGATTTTTTCTATCTCTGGAACCTGTGCAACAAATAACGTATTGACTAGTAAATATTTTAGAAGTAGTTTTTACAATCCAGTTACTGTCTTTCCAACTTAATGATTTGACTTCTGTGTCAAATGAAACATATTTTTTGATATCAAATTTTTCTGTAACGTTACTTAAATAGTTTTTAATTTCCTTCCCATTACCTATTATTGACCCTTTCCATGGGTCAAAGCTGAATCCATAAGTGTACATATCGTTATCTGCGCGAACACCAGGGAATCTCATTTGATCCCAAGTACCACCTACACTGCTTCTTGACTCGATTATTTTAAATGTAAGATTTGGAAAGTTTTTTTGTAAATAAAATGCTGATGCTATTCCAGCAATTCCAGCACCAATAATGACTACATCTGTTTTTTCCATCTATACAAAAATATTCACATATTACTATAAAATATAATATTTAAATAAGACTTAAATTTGTATTCATTATCAATTATAAAAATATTAATTATAATACATGTAAATATCTATTTTTTTTTGTCAATTAAAATTGAGATTTAATGCTTTTGCTATTCCCTTTCTCTCTACTATTTTATCTAAAAGTCGTTGATTCCATCAACTTCATAGCCTTAATTTTGTAATTTTACCCCCCAAGATTATCCCTCATTAAATATGGATAATTTTAAAGATCTATTATATTTCCTATAAAAAGTTAACAACAACAAAAGCAAAGAAAAATCCAGCTAAATAAGTAACTAGAGATATAAAAAGCATAATTAAATTTATAAATCTTAGTTTCGAACAAATTTTGGCTTGAATTGGGTCTGATGGGCATGGAGCATTTCGTCCTTGCCAAAATAAATAAACTGAAACAATCAACAAGACAGCTGCTAAAGTAAAGGTCTGTATCTTATATTTGGATATAAATATTATCCATGGAAATGCAGATACAAAGCTAGCCAAAGATGCACCCATTCCAATTGATATTAATAATGCTGGTAAAGCACAACAAATCAAAGTACCCAAGCTTGTAAACAAACTTAATGATGGAGAAAATAATTGTCTTATTATATTATTTTTCACGTTTAATCTTTTTAATATCATAACCAGAGTCTCTAATAACTTGTCTGATTATGTCATCATTTAAAATTTTTCCTTTTTTCAAATTTATAGTAATTAGCATTTCTTCTAAATTTACATTGATGCTTTTTACTGATTCTTTTTTACTAAAAAGTTTTTCAATTGAACGTGCACAAAAATCGCATACAAGTCCATTAACAGAAATACTCAATACCTCATTCTCTATTTTATTTTGTGATTTAATTTTTTTATAAGTTGTTAACGTAAAAAAAATTAAACATATTGTTATGAAATGGAATTTCATTTTTGTTCTCCTTAAAATCTTTTTATAAAATTAAACATAAAATCTCTATGATTACTTAGCCCAGCTTCCATAAGATAATCACCTTTGAAAAGTCTTAACATAGGTGTGTAAATTATCTTATCTTTGGATTTAGGTATATTTTCAACTTGAAACATAAACCATGTATGCAAATCTCCATATTTTCCTATATAGGGAGCAAATCCAACACGAGCTTTTTGCAAGAAAATATTATTAATTGTAGGACTATAATTTAATCTGTTTTCGTAACTGATATAATATTGTCTATCCTCCCAGTCTAATGAAATGCCTGAAAACAGACTTGGTTCAATTTTACTTTCAAGATTTTTATAATCACTTAAAGCTAAACCTGCTGCATTTTTGAGATAAAAATTCGCCTGTGATTGAGGTGTATTTAATCTTTTTATCAAATAATTAAATTGTATGCCATGAAATTGCCATTCTTTTTGTCGCCAGTATTCTCCTCTGTAGCCAAGTGAATAACTTGCAGAAGGACTGTAATGTGAATGGACACTATGCCTATTAAAATCATTCATTTGCATTAATGTCCATCCACCTGGATAAGAAATTGGTCTTGTTTGAACAGTATTTGTTAAAAATATAGCGGCAAAAATGAATAAACTTAAAAGTAACTTTTGCATTACCTACTCCTAATAAATTATTATTGTAGAAAACTTATTGTTCTCTGCACTTTGGTTTACATTTACGAAGAGTAATTCTTTGGCGGAGGATCTTTAACTTTATAATTTATTGAGTGATAACTGATTAAAAAATCATCAAAATTATTTTTAAAAATATTAATGTTTGAATTTTCATAAGATATATTCGATAAAACTTGGGTTAAATAACAGTCACACTCAGTACAAAATTTTTTTTTCATTCTATCTTTGATATCAGTATGACAAGATGACTTATCATCATGAAAGTTTTTATTAACTAGTTTTTCAAAACCATGCTTTTCTTTGCAAAATAAAATTGAATTGCTTGATACTGAGGTGTAAAACAAACTGGTAATTGATAAAGTTATTATGAAAAATTTACATAATCTCATATTTAATATCTAATTAATTTATATAGTATTTTCAAGTAATAGTTCTGAGCTGGCCTTTTCCCTGTCTCTTTGCCCCTATCTTAATTTAGATAAAACTGTCCATATCATACGTAAAGAAATCAAATTTTTAAATACACCAACAATATACGTGAAAGCTGCTGCTCTGAGAACAGAACGACAGGAATTGTGATATGCTTTTGGTATTTTCTTTTTAATTATTGGGAAGGCTCTATTAAAACTAGCATCTAATTCTACTTCAAGTGTAATCAGGTGAATAATTACTCCAATTAATGTACTTAGCAGTATTAATAAAGCACAGAGTTTTATAAGCGATAAAAATCCTGTGGCAAAAATCAAAGGGAATCCAACGTAAATAATTGCCATACTTATTTTGTTTATCCATTGAGTGTTTTTCACAAGTTTAGTTCTTGTAATTAAAGGCGAATAATTTTGCGCGTGTTGAATTGCATGACCTATCTCGTGACATATAATACTTATTGAAGTTAAGCTTTTCCTTTTGAAACGATCTTCATGCACCTTAACTTTTTTTTCAACTAAATCGTAATGATCACCAATTAAAGTTTTTTCGATAATAACATTTTTTAATTTCAATTCTTTAATAATCTCTTCACCAAATTCATATGCAGTAAAGGGCATATTTGGCAAAATTATATCATTTTTCTTAAATACATAGTTAACCCAGAAAACAGGAATAAAACTTATTAAAAAAAATATAACCAAAATTGTCATATAAATTATCTAATGTATTAATTTATTTTTGCTATTATATTTATAACTTTAAATCTTAATCTGTTCTTTTCCCTGTCTCTCTTCCACTACCTGAAAGCCATAGATTCCCAAATCTTTAGAGCCTTGATTTTGTGATTTACTCCCAAGATTACCCTTCAAGAAATTGTTAATGTTATTGTGCATATTGGTTATGGATAAAGGTATTTAGTTGGCAACCGTTTTATGGGCTATATAATTTATAGTTTTTGAAAAAAATAACTAAATGATATCAGTAACTTAACAAAAATAGTTTGACAAATGCATTAGAATTTAATAATCTGAAAAAATATAATGATATTAACCTGACTTTCTGTCAGGTTTTTTTTTCCTAAATATAAATCAAATTTTCTTCGCGTCTGCCACCAACTCTATCCCTATGATTTCCGTGCTTATAATGGCTTTAAATTGCCTTTTTATATCTAAATTTTATACCTATAAAGATACCACTACCGTATTTATTTTTATATGGGGAAGGCAAAAATACCCTGGCTTATTTTATTTTCAGTGTTTAACTAAAAAAATTATTGCGAATAATTTCAAAAATTAATTATTTTTTTGAAGCCTCAATTGCTTGTTTAACATCATTAATGATATCATCAATATGTTCTATACCAACAGAAATTCTAATCAAGTCTTCACTTACCCCTGCTAAGACCTTTTGTTCAGGAGTCAATTGTCTATGTAATGTTGACGCTGGATGACATGCAAGTGATTTGGCATCACCCATACTAAGTACCCTTAAAATCATCTGAAGTGCATCAATAAACTTAGCACCTGAATCTTTTCCACCTTTAATACCAAAACTAATAATACCAGATGCTTGACCATTGGTAATTCTTTTACAAATATCATGATATTTATCGTTAGGTAGGCCAGCATAATTAACCCATTTAACACTTTCGTGACCATCTAAATATTTAGCAAGCTCAAGTGCATTTTTGCAATGTCTTTCCATTCTTACACCCAATGATTCAAGACCCAACATTATTATGTATGCATTATTAGGTGATAGACAAGCTCCTGTTTCTCTTAAAGGAACAACCCTGCAACAACCAATAAATGCGGCTGGCCCAAACTTTTCAGTATATTTAATTCCGTGATAAGAGGGATCTGGTTCATTTAGCATAGGATATTTTTTTGGTTGTTTGGCCCATTCAAATTTGCCCGAATCAACAATAATTCCTCCAATAGTAGCACCATGCCCATCTATGTATTTTGTTAATGAGTGGATAACAATGTCTGCTCCAAAATCAATAGGCCTGCATAAGTATGGTGTCGCCACTGTATTATCTACAATTAATGGGATACCATGTTTGTGAGCAATTTCTGCAAACCTTTTTATATCGATAATATTACCAAAAGGATTCCCAATTGACTCGCAATATAAAGCTTTAGTTTTTTCATCAATTGCTTCATCAATTCCTTTATAATCTTCTCCGTCAACCATTTTAACTTTTATCCCTTGCTTTGGGAAACTATGAGTGAAACAGTTATATGTTCCTCCATATAATTGATTTGTACTTACAATATTATCTCCGGACCTCGTAATAGTTTGAATAGCATAAGTGATTGCCGCCATTCCAGAGGCCAAAGATAGAGCAGCAATCCCACCTTCCATTTCTGCAACTCTTTTTTCGAGCACGTCATTTGTAGGGTTGCCTATTCTGGAATAAATGTTTCCCTCAACCTTGAGGTCAAATAAATCTGCTCCATGTTGTGTGTTGTCAATAGTAAATCCTGAAGTCTGATAAATTGGGGTTGTAGCTGATTTTTGGTCATTTTTATCGGAATCATAACCATGATGAAGAGCAATTGATTCTAGTTTCATATTTATAGTCCCATTTTCATTTCGAGAAATCTAATGCTCCATCGTTAATTTTTGTAAATTTAAAACTTATATATTCTATAATATAATTTTGATAAAACTTATAGGTCCTGTTAGGAAATTGGTCCATTGCTCGCAAAATATAATTTGCTTGGATTGATGGCTCTGTTTTTTCGCCCATATATTTTGGGGTACAACTAAGAAATTTCTTTTTCTTTATATAATCTATTGTTCTACAAATACGTTTGCTAACTATTTCACATCTAGCTGTCCAACTAAAATTAATGTATCCTGCATGAGCAAAGAGATTTGGTATTCCACTAAACATCATTCCTCTATACCAACTAGTGTCATTGATATTTATTTTTTTATTGTCAATAAAGATATCAATTCCTCCTAATAATTGTGAATTACCTCCCGTGGCCATGATTGTAATATCACTTTTGACAACCTTTCCATTTTTTAACCTTACTCCGGTTCTTTCCCAATTACTAATTCCTTGACGAACTATAGTTACTTTTTCTGACTTTACAGATAAAAAATAATCATTATCTAAACTACTTGCTGGCCGTTGATCCCAATAGTCATATGAGGGAGTAGTGGTTTCATTGTAATAAGTATTACTGGATATCATTTTTTTTCTTTGAAAATTTTTAAAAACCCTACTTGAAAAATAATCCCACAAAACTTGAAATGTCTTGTAACTTCGTGTTGATTTTTCCTGACTATCAATGTTTATTATCCAAGCAGGGCTTCGCTGAATTAATGTGACTTTTTTTGCATCTTTAATTATTGAAGGTGCCATTGTTATAGCGGTACATCCACTTCCAACAATAGTTACATTTTTATTCTTAAAATTTGTATTTCCCCAAGCTTGGGTGTGAACAATTTTTCCTTGATATTGTTTTTGATTTTTAAACTTTGGTAAATGTGGATTTTTGCGATCTCTGGATCCAGTGCAACAAATAACATATTGGCTAGTAAATTTGTTAGAATCGGTTTTTATAATCCATTTATTATCTTTCCAACTTAAAGATATGACTTCGGTATCAAATAAAATATATTTTTTAATACTAAATTTTTCTGTAACCTTATTCAGATAATTCTTAATCTCGCGACCATCACCTATTATGGACCCTTTCCATGAGTCAAAACTAAATCCATAGGTGTACATATCGTTATCTGCACGTACGCCAGGGAAGTTCATTTGATCCCAAGTACCACCTACACTAGTTCTTGACTCTATTATTTTAAATTTAAGATTTGGAAAGTTCTTTTGTAAATAATATGCGGAAGCAATTCCAGCAATTCCAGCGCCAATTATGACTACATCTATTTTTTCCATTTATACAAAACATTCACATATTACTAAATAAATATAATATGTAAATAGGGCTTAAAATTCGGTTTATTATTAATTATCAAAATATTAACTATAATATATGTAAATATCTATTTATTTTTTTCAATTTCTTAATTTAAGATTATTAAAATTTTTTGGTAAATAATCACCGAAATATCTTTTTAGTGCTGGAAGATTAGAAGCCATTAGTTTAAAGCTTTCTATATCAATTTTTAAAACCTCTGAGTCTTTCAACGCAGTTATATTTCCAGTTCTTCTGCCACCTTGAAGGATTACTCTCGAACCAAAATGATCTCCTTTATTGTAGATTTTTTTAAAAACTCTCCCATCTTCTGTTTTTTTTATAGGTATTTTTAAATTTTCCACTCTGAACTATATAAAACCCATCTGCAATCATACCTTCAGTAAAAACAACATCATTTTTCTTATAATTTTTAAATTCAAAAGAATTTTTGTTTATAGCATCTGTTAACACTGCATTTCTGGGAATAAAAAATTCTAGTAACCACCCAATTAGAACTCTTATCTTAGTTGGTGTTGAGGGTAAAAATGAAAGATAAAAGGTTCTCCAAATAATCCACGCTAATAACCCTTTGACTCTAATAGAATAAATTTTTCCAATACCAATTTTTGAACCAAGTGAAGCCAGTGATCCTTTTGACTTATAATTAAAACTTCTAAGATTCCTATTTAAAGTTTTTAATACAATATTTTTTGCTAATATTTTGGCTTGTTTAACAGCAAATTGGGCTGTTGGAGGAGAATTTTTAGATTTATCACTTGGATTATAAGGTACGAGAGCACAATCACCTAATGCCCAAACATTATTATTATCTATTACTTCTAAAAATTCGTTAGTGACTATTTTTTCATTTTTAAGTGGAAGATTACTTTTTCTAATTAAATCTGAAACTGTTGAGCCAATTGTTGAAATAACAGTATTTGTTGCTATAGATTTTTTATTTGATAAATAAACTTTCAAAGATGTTACTTCTTTTAGGCCTTTATTTAAATGCACATTAATTTTTTGTTTTTTAAAAGTATTTAATATGTAAGAGCTCATTTTTTTATCAAATTCTGGGAGAAGTTGATTAGAAAGCTCAATTATATGAAAATGTATTTCTGATTTTTCAATATTCTTATAATATTTAAGAAGTCTGTCAGTCATTTCTTTTAATTCACCTGTGGTTTCAACTCCTGAAAATCCTCCACCAACTACAACAAAACTTAACAATCTTTTTTTAAGCTCATAATCTTTTGTTACATCAGCTAGTTCTAAGCATTGAATGATATGATTTCTAATATTGTATGCGTCTTTTAAATTTTTCATTGTCATAGAATTATTCTTTAGACCCGGAATAATTTTTAAATTGCTCTCTTGACCAAGAGCGATTATGAGATGGTCATAAGATATATAGTGTTGACGTTTTCTAAAACCTTGAATAATTCCAACTCTTTTTTTTTTTAAATCAATTTTATTAACCTCAGCCTTCCTAAATTTAACAGAATCTAGCATTTGTCTTATTGGAGTTACTGCATCAGATGCAGATATAGTTCCTGAGGCTACTTCAGGTAATAAAGGCTGAAATACAAAATAATTGGTATCACTAACTAATTCGATATCAAATGAATTTAATTTAATCTTTTGTAGTCTTTTAGCGCAATATATTCCCCCAAATCCACCACCAAGAATTAAAATTTTACTCATAAGTTACCTAAATTTAAAATTAATATTTTAAGATTATCTGAAGATTAAAGTTACTTTGCTCTATTACCCCTTAAAGCAAAGAACAAACCACCACAATATAACATGACATGAATATGGTCATATAACAGAACTTCAACAAAACTATCAGGATTGCTTACAATTATGACACCGGTTATTATACAAACCATAATGGTTCCTGAAAACCTTGTTAACAAATCACCAATTAGACTTAAAATTCCCAATGATCTTAAAATTCCACCGAATAGCAGACCAAAACCAGCTAATAATTCACTTATTATAACTATAAACCAAGTAATTAAAGACAATCCATAAGCTTCAGCTGTGGAGGGGTCAAATGGTATTTTGCTCATTCCTTGCTGAATAAAAACAATAGCTAATGGAATTCTGATTAACCAATTAGATCCTTTGAATTCAGGTAGGTTTTCATTTAATTTTCTCAATTCTGTATTTATCATAATATAAATGTATTCATTTAATTGTATTTATCAAATTTATTATGTGAACAAAGTATATTCATATATTAAATGTACTAATTTGAAATAATAGTAAAATCCCCTTCCCTGCACCTTCATCATCTTCTAGAGACCACGAATTCCAAACCTTTAGAAATTCAATTTTATAATTTTACCATTTAAAATCACTATTCATGATTTTCTATTAAAAGATTAACGTTATATGAATAACAACCTCAGAGTTGGTTAATAAATTAGTTATATAAAGGTATTAATTATATTAATTTTTACTTAAGGAGTACACAATGGCTTGGACAAAACCAATGATTTCTGAAATCTCTGTTGGTCTTGAAATCAATTCTTACGCTTGCGCTGAGAAGTAGTTTCGATCTATTTAGATTAATTTTATAAAAGCCTGGCTAAGTAGTCAGGTTTTTTTTTGCCTAAATTAATCCTGGCTTTCCTCTGTCTCTCCGTCACTAATCAGAATCACCAAAATCCGAAACCTTTATAGCCTCGAATTTTGTAATTTCTTATCAACATTATCTTTCTTTATAAATATATTGATCCATAGAGTTGTCTAAGTTCAAATAACAGGTTACCATCACCAAAATTAGATTAGATAGATTTTTAAGGTCAAACATATGAAAGATACATTTACAAGAAGTTGCGAACATTGGAGTGAGACAAGTCGCAATGAAATGGAGAATTTTTATACCCTAGCTTCCATTGATTATAAACATCTTGCAGAAAGATTTGACTGGAAGAAATGGCTAGAAATGCATCAAGTTAATGTAGGTAAACGTAGACTAAAACTTTTAGATGTTGCTTGTGGTTCAGGTAAATTTCCATCAGCACTTCTTCAATACGCTAAATTAGCAGATGCAAAAATATTACCAGTTGAATACGCACTTCTTGATCCGTCCTTATTTTCAATTTCAGAAGCACGAAAAGTTCTTCAGTTACCACTAGAGGCTAGCTCCGAATTTGAAACTACTTTGCAAGAATTTACTTGTAAGCAAGGAGCATATGATATTATCTGGGCAACACATGCCCTTTATGCAGTTCCCAAAGAAGAACTTAAAGATGCCTTAAAGAGGTTTATATTTGGGATGGCTGGATCAGGTTTCATTGCTCATGCAAGTAAAAATTCTCACTACCTTAATTTTTACAGGCATTATCTAAATGGCTTCAAGGGTGGTTTTGGAGAACCGTACTCAAGTGCTGAACAAATTATACAAACGTTAAAAGAAATTGGTGTCCCTTACAGAGTTGAGAAAATTATTTACGAAAATGGAATATCAGAGAATGCATCTTTACAAGTTGAGGGATACCTACAACGTTGTATCTTCGATGATACAATCAACCTTGAGGCAATGCTTAGAAATTCAATTACCGGACCGTATCTAGAGAGTTGTATCAAAGATGGACAATGGAGTTTCAAGCAACAAGTAATGTTGATTTTTCTATCGAAAGTTTAATGTTTATTCCTGAAAAAACTTTTATTTACAATGAATATAAATATTTAACTATATTTTTTTATTCATGCTCATAAAACGGATTTTACTCGCTGCTACACCGGAGCTTAGCATAGGAGTTTTCTTGATATTTAGTTCAAGTATAGGACAAACTTTCTTCATTTCTCTTTTCTCTGGAGAAATAAGAAATGAATTTCATCTCTCTCATGGAATGTTTGGAATATTTTATTCTGGTGCAACACTGACGAGTGCGGTATTATTTTTTTGGTTAGGAAAACTAACAGACGAATTTAATTTGACCTTTCTTGGATTAGTTAGTCTGGGGTTATTAAGTGGATTTTCATTTCTAATATCAAGTGCTGAAACACTTCTAATGCTTTTCCTATCTTTATTAGGTCTTCGCTTATTCGGTCAAAGTATGATCAGTCACATAGCAGTAACTGCAATGGCTCGCTGGTTTTCAAAGAAAAGAGGTCGAGCTCTTAGTATTGCATTAATGGGGCATCCCATTGGAGAGATCCTACTCCCTTTTCTTATTACTTTTTTTTTATTACAGTTTACTTGGCGTGAAGTATGGGTAGGGATAGGTTCATGTATAATAATTATTTTTTTGCCTTTAGTATATTGGCTTGGAAGAAATCTAAAATCACAACAACTCAATTTATCCAATAATAGCTCACCAGAATCAAAAAGAATTTTGAATGTTTCTTGGAATCGTTCACAAGTCTTAAAAGATTTACGATTTTACCAAATTTTACCTGGACTACTTGCTTCTCCGTTTATAGTAACAGGAGTTTTTTTCCATCAAATACATTTAATTGAAACAAAATCTTGGTCTATTACACTTTTAGCATCCTCTTATCCGTTTTTTGCATTAAGCGTGACTGGTGTTACTTTTGGTGCTGGTTGGATAGTAGATCGGTTTAGCACAGTGAATTTATTACAATTTTTTTTGTTACCTCTTGCTATCGGGTTGCTGTTAATAGCTAGCACAGACAAGATATATGCCGCCCCTTTATTTATGATTTTAATTGGAGCGTCTACCGGAGCAGCAACTATTGTTATGAGTACTCTATGGATTGAGCTTTATGGAATTGGTTATCTGGGTTCAATTAGATCTATGAGTTTTTCTATTGTTGTACTATCAACTTCTATCTCTCCAGCACTGATAGGGTTATTATTAGACATAGGTGTAACATTGGAAGTTCAATTTATTATATTTGCTATTTATATATTTATCTGCTCAATTAGCTTCGCAATTTTAACTCCCAACCTTCTAATTCCTCGATCTCCTCCTTCATAAAAGTTATCCGGACCTAATAATTCATTAGGGATATTATTTTCTAAAAAGTTTAAAAATAAAAAAAGTAAGAATTCCCGATATTATACCTGGAGCTACTTCGTAAATAAATTCATTTAGTTCATAACTTCTCCAAAATAGTAGAGTTATTAAAGGTACAACCATCATCATTAATGATAAAAATTCTGATACTTTTTGTTTAAATGAGTTAATTATTAATAAAGGAGAAAAACAGCAAGCCAATGTTGACCATGACATTAATACAAGATTAAAAACGTTTTTATTGTCATTTACAGCTATTGTAACAACCAAGACTGTAACAATTAAAGTTACTAATTTATTTATCAAATAATTATTTTTTTTATTTAATAAAAGGTCATTTGTAATTGAGGCTGTACAAGCAAGTATTTGAGAGTCTGCTGTTGACATTGTAGCAGCAAATATACCTGCTAAAACTACTCCGACAAAAAATTCGGGAAGTAAATTTAGAGCTAAAGTTGGTAAAGCTAATTCTGGGTCGATATTGTTAGTTTCAGGGATTAATAATCTTGCAACAAAAGCTGCTAATATCGTCAATGAATAGAATAATATATACCATGTGTAATAATATATTCTTGTTTTTGGGATGTTTTTAGTATTATCAATCGTCATAAACCTTACCATAACGTGTGGTTGACCTATTACACCAACACCTGAAAAAAACCAACCAATAATGAACATGTATGGAGCTAAGAAAAATTCTGAGAAATGTGTTGATGGAAACCAATTCATATAATCTGGAGAAATTTTGTGTAATTGGTTTATAAAGTTTGAAAAACCACCTAATTCTTTTATTCCAAAAACAACCATTAAAATCATGGCAATTATCATCACAAAAGATTGAGCTGCATCTGTCCAAATAGATGCTCTAATTCCTCCCGAAAAACAATAAAGTAATACAATGATTCCACCAATAATTGCACCTAATCTATAGTCTAAACCAAATAAAATATGCATTGACTTACTGCCAGCATTAAGTTGAGCCGCTGCATATGTAGATAAAAAAATAAGAATAATTAAACCACCAAATAATTGCACATATCTATAATTCTTTCCATGCCATTTGCTTATTAGATTTGCAAAACTAACAACTTTTAATTCCTGTGATTTCTTTCTTAAGTTTTTGTGTACAAAAAGAGAAGAAATAAAATCACCAAAAATTAATCCAAACATTAACCAAACAGACTGAAGACCATAAACATAAGTAAATCCAATTTGACCGATAAACATATACCCACTATTGGATGTTGCGATAGCTGATATGGCTCCTAACCAAGGCTTAATTTCCTGATTAGCAAGAAGATAGTCCTGAGATGTATTTTTTTTCTTGAGAACTGATAAAAAACCCACCATAGTAAATAAGAAAAGAAATAAACAAAAGCTTAGGAATATCATGAAGATATTATTTATTTAGAAAATACAATTTTGAAGTTTTCTTCACTACCAAACGATTTACTGGAAGATTAAAATCACTTACACCATCAACTGAAATGTTATTAAAGTAATCTGTAAGTTCTAATACTAAAATATCATAATGCCTAGATGATAGTACTAATGAGGCATAGAAAAAGCTTGAAACTTCTTTAGCTAAAACATTTGGTGTCTGTTTATACGTAAGGAGATGAGGAGTGATTTTTATTTCACAGTCTTTAAATATCTTTTTAACTAGTTTACTTAGGGTTTTTAATGTTCTAATTCGTGGATCACCAAGTTCTAATAACCCGTAATTAGGAAATTGTTTTTGAACATATTTATATATTATATTATGAATTTCTGGATACCCAGCTGCTGAGTTTGTGTCTCCATCAACAATTGCAGAAAAAACACCCTGATTTTTTAGTAATCTTTTGATAGTTTTTAATACAGGAACAACTGGATCCATTAATGTTAAAGCCCAATGACAAAATATTACATCTTTTGAAGAATCTTTGATAAAATTCAATTCTTGGGCTTTTGCATTATATAAATCTATGTCTTTGTTTGAGAGTTTTGTTCTTGCAAGTTTGAGTTCATTGTCGTTCATGTCAACACCAGAGAGTGAGAGTTTAAACGGAAAAAGTTTGTCACAATAATCCAAAAGAACTCCACTACCGCAGGCTAAATCAAGAATATATTTATGAGAAATTGGGTCAATGGTATCTAAAAGTAATTCGTAGCTATTTTTTCCATTTAAGTCACAACAACTGGTTGCGATTTTTTCCGTAAAACCTGCATAACGATTATGAATAGTATGAAGGTGGTCTAATAGATCTTGACTATTTGGACCTTCACCTAAATCAATTTTATTCATCCATGACGAATTTAAACCTTTATAATCATTTTTAAAAAACATTGAAATTTTCGTTAAATTTAAAACTTATTATTTACAGGCCAACAAATCGGATTCAAATTACTTGAAACAATTTCACCTGGATTGGTTTCAGGAATAAATTTTTTCCAATCCCCTGAAATCATAGTAGGATTGTTAACAACACGAGCTCCATCTGCAAAAAATGTATTAGCAAGAACGATACGACTTTGCGTGGTTTTATTTTCTGATGCAGTATGGAAATTAAGATTATGATGAAAACTTACCTCGCCTAGTTCGAAAGCTTCTTCTACAATAGAAACTTGCTTTGCCTTAAAAACACTATTTATCTTTCTATCATAACTTGTATCAAATTCATTAAATTTAATATCTTTAACAAGTTTGTAAACGTCCAGTGGTTTAGCAAAAGTTAGAGGACCCATCTCGATCGGAATAGCTTGAGCTGGGATCCATGCAGTTATTACGTCATTTGTTGCTAAAGGAAAATGATGATCATCATAATGCCAAGGAGTACGACCACAACCGGATTCTTTAACTAAAGCATTGTCATGATAAAGACGAATTTTTTTTACTGAAAGCAAATCAGCACAAATCTTGGCTATTCGAGGACTTAAAACAAACTCTTTCATCAAAGTATTTTCTAGCCACATCATTTCAAGGCTCAAGAAACGATTTTTTTTTGTTTCATAATAATTTGTAAATGTCTTTTTCAAAAGTGATAGAATTTCATGACGTAGAACTTGAACAGCACCGGGAGATAAAACATTTTTTAACTTAATAAAACCATTTTTTTGAAAATTTTCGATATCATATTTTGTTATGTTATATGGATGTGAGAGTTGATGTTTTAGCTCAATTTTTGATGGATATTTTATTTTTGGTGGTTCAGACAACTTTATTAGAGGTTTCCTTGTGTTTGAGAGAGAATTATCAGCCAAAGATACATACCAATCCCACCAAGCTTGATTGTCCTTATCCCAAGACTCATTTTCATTCTTATGAGATTTACTAGCTTTAAAGAGGGTCTCTTTTTTAATTTTTTTTTTTTCAATCATATTTAAATATGTAACTAAAAGAAATATTAGTAGTATCAATTTTTCTTAATAATTTATATTCCTTTAAACTAATTTTTAGTTACTATAACAGATCATTGTAACTTATTCATTTTTTCTTCTTTTTTATTTATAACTATCATATTTTTTTAATTCGTTTGCTATTTTTAATACATTCCAAAGCTTATTAGAGTTTTCAGGCTTTATGTTATATCATTGTCTATCGAAAATCGCATTGTTTTAGCTCTAGAAGCTTGATATTTATAATTTTGTTCTCCAAGGCTATATTTGAATAAATATTGCTTTACTCTATGGAAAAAAAACTCCGAGATAAATATAAAAAAATAGATAATTATTGAAAATTCTTAAATTATTAATATTTGGTGAAGAAATGAGATAGTTAATTTTTTTTTATATTTTAAATCTAAAAAATTTATATATAACTTAGCGTTATCATATAATCTCTATTATTTAAAATCACAAGTGTTTAAAACATCAATTAAGACTTTAGTTAACAATCTCGAATTTATTCAAACTAGTAATCTAGGTAACGGTATTTCTTTTCCAGCAATAAGAAACGAAATTTTAGCTGGTATAACAGTGTCGTTAGCATTGGTTCCTGAGGCAGTAGCCTTTGCTTTTGTTGCTGGTGTTGCTCCACTCGTTGGGCTCTATGCAGCATTTATAGTTGGATTAATAACAGCAATCTTTGGTGGAAGGCCGGGAATGATTTCTGGTGCTACAGGTGCTTTAGCTGTTGTTATGGTTTCACTTGTTTCAATTCATGGAGAACAATATCTTTTTGCAACGGTTATTTTAATGGGAATTATACAATTAGTTGCTGGGATTTTAAAACTTGGAAAGTTTATACGAATGGTCCCTCAACCGGTAATGTTAGGTTTTGTTAATGGATTAGCTATAGTTATTGGGCTAGCTCAACTAAGTCAGTTTAAAACTGAAAGTTCAAATGGAGTATTACAGTGGATGGAAGGAGAAATACTTCTGCATAGTATCGGTCTTGTAGGATTAACAATGTATATTATATGGATGACTCCTAAAATTACAAAATTAATTCCTGGACCGTTAGTTGCAATTTTAGTAGTAACAGCAATAGTTTTCCATACAAATCTCAAAATTCCACTTGTAGGTGATTTAGCTTCAATATCAGGGGATTTTCCTGAGTTCCAAATACCTTTAGTACCTCTGGAAATTGAGACCCTAATGATTATTTTACCCTATGCAATAGTTCTTTCATTAATAGGACTTATTGAAAGTTTACTAACTTTAAATTTAGTTGGTGAAATCACTGGTAAGCAAGGGGGTGCAAGTAAAGAATGCCTGGCTCAAGGATCAGCTAATTTTGTTACTGGCTTTTTTGGTGGAATGGGTGGTTGTGCTATGATTGGTCAATCAATGATTAATGTACGATCTGGAGGGAGAACAAGACTATCAGGTATTACTGCAGCAATCTTTTTACTCATATTTATTTTATATGCTTCATCTTTAATAGAAATGATACCTTTAGCAGCATTGACTGGTGTTATGTTTATGGTAGTCATAGGTACTTTTGCATGGCATTCAATAAAGTTATTAAGAATTGTTCCTAAGTCAGATGCTCTGGTTATAATTTTAGTAACTTTTGTTACGGTAATTTTTGATTTGGCTGTTGCAGTGATTGTAGGAGTTATTTTTTCTGCTCTTGTATATGCATGGAATGCCGCTTCAATTATTAGGGCTGTTCAGAGGAAATCAAATACAGAAAATGATGCAAAAGTATATGAAATTGAAGGGCCGCTTTTCTTTGGATCTACGCAGAGTTTCAAAGAAATTTTTAATATAAAAAACGATCCTAAATTAGTTATTTTAGATTTTGCAAAATCAAGAGTGGTAGATCAATCAGCTCTTAAAGCAATAGAAGACATAGCAATGAGGTATGCAAATTCAAACAGAAAAATTAAATTAAGGCACCTAAGTAAAGATTGTCATAAATTATTGACAAATGCAGGACAATTAATTGTTGATAGTGATGATGACCCAGAGTATGGAATTGCTGTTGATTATAATGTAAAACTTGGAATAATTAATGGTTAATACTTATTATTGTTATCTTTTTAATTCTATATATAAATATCTAAAAATGTTTAAAGTTTTCAATAAATATCTTATCAATTTCACTCTTATTTTTAATAAATGAAAAAAATAGGTTATGTCAAAAAATATTAGGAATATAGCTATTATTGCTCACGTAGACCATGGAAAAACTACATTAATTGACTCAATACTTAAACAAATTGGGACTTTTCGATCTAATCAGGAGGTTGAGGAAAGAATAATGGATAGTGGTGATTTAGAAAAAGAAAGAGGAATTACAATCTTAGCCAAACCCACGTCTATTAAATGGAATGGAATAAAGATAAATATAATAGATACACCAGGACATGCAGATTTTGGTGGAGAGGTTGAAAGAGTTTTATGTATGGCTGATGGAGTAATTTTATTGACAGATGCCTCAGAAGGACCAATGCCTCAAACAAAGTTTGTTTTAGGTAAAGCCTTATCGCAAGGATTAAAACCAATTGTTATCATTAATAAAATCGATAAAAAAGATAGTCGAGCTAATCAAGTTTTAGATGAAGTTTTTGATCTTTTTGTAACTCTCAATGCAAATGATGATCAACTTGACTTTCCCATTCTTTATGCTTCTGGAAAGGATGGTTGGTGTGTAAAAGATCTTAAAGATAAAAAGGAAAATTTGTATCCTCTTCTCGAACTAATTATAAGTCACGTTCCTGCTCCTAAAATTATTTCTGAAAACTCTTTTTCATTTCTAGCAACTCTTCTCAGTTATGATCCTTATGTTGGAAGATGCCTAGTAGGAAAAGTTGAAAGTGGAGACGCTGAAGTTAATACAAATGTAAAGGTAATCGACTTAAATAAAAAACTGATAGAAAAAGGAAGGTTAACAAAATTATTTTCTTTTGAGGGTAATAAAAGGATTCCTGTTAGCAGTATAATTGCAGGCGATATAGTTTGTATAGCTGGTTTAACCAAAGCCTCAGTTTCAGATACAATTTGTGATAATTTGGTTTTAAAACCAATAAAATCTTCTCCGATTGATCCACCAACTATGTCCATAAAAATCACAGTTAATAACTCTCCTTTTGCCGGGCTTGAAGGTAGTAAGGTAACATCAAATAATATTAGAGAAAGGTTGCTGGCAGAAGCTGAAACTAATGTAGCAATTACTTTTAGTGAAAACGAAAAAAAAGATGCTTTTGAAATTGGTGGGAGAGGCGAATTACAACTGGGAGTTCTAATTGAAACCATGCGAAGAGAAGGATTTGAATTGTCAGTTTCTAGACCAAAAGTATTGTTTAGAACAGAAAAAAATATCAGGTTAGAACCCGTTGAAGAAGTTGTTATCGATGTAGATGAGAGTTTCTCTAGTACAGTAATCAACTCAATGAATAATAGAAAATCAGAAATAGTTGATATGAAAACTTCCTCAGAAAAAACTCGTATTATTTTTAAGTCACCTTCAAGAGGGCTTATAGGTTACCAAAGTCAATTCTTAACAGAAACAAAAGGAACTGGTGTCCTAAATAGGGTTTTTCATTCTTTTGAACCATTTAAAGGAGAATTAAAAGAGAGAAGAAATGGCTCTTTGATATCAACTGAAACAGGACAGGCAGTTGCATATGCAATTTTTAATCTTCAGGATAGAGGTTTAATGTATATCAAACCTCAAACGAAAGTATATAGCGGGATGGTAGTTGGTGAACATAATAAACAAAATGACCTTGAAATAAATGTTTTAAAAGGAAAACAACTTACTAATGTAAGAGCGTCGGGGTCAGATAAGGCTGTTGTTTTAGTTCCACCGGTTAAAATGACATTAGAGCAAATGATTTCTTTTATAAGAGATGATGAACTGTTGGAGGTAACACCAACCAATCTCAGGCTTAGGAAAAAATATCTTGATCCGAATGAGAGAAGGCGTGCAAAAAAAAATGAGGAATAATAAAGATTTTAATCTTTAAATATTTTTAATCCTAAACTACTCTTTCTCTTCACATTATTCAGGCATTATTAATTTATGTTCCTTAGATCTAATTTTACAAAATTTATATTCATTTGCCTTTGTTTCTTGATTTAAATAATTTTCCTTTTGAATTCTTTGAATTATTGTTTTTTTTTTTTATTTGAACTTTGCTATTTGATTTAAACGAGTTTCCTTTTGAATTCCAAGACTTATTTTTTTTTGTTGTTGTTGGATCTTTGCTATTTGATTTAAAGGAGCTTCCTTTTGAATTCCAAGACTTATTTCTTTTTGTTGTTGTTGGGTCTTTGCCATTTGATTTAAAGGAGCTTTCTTTTGAATTCCAAGACTTATTATTCTTTTTTGTTGCTGGGTCTTTGCTATTTGATTTAAAAGATCTTCCTTTTGAATTCCAAGACTTATTATTCCTTTTTGTTGTTGAGTCTTCACTGCTTGATTTAAAAAAACCTTCTTTAAAAGCCCTAGAATTGCTTTTCTTATTTTTTACATTTCTTGAATTTTTATCTTTTGACTTGTAAAATTTTCTTTTTAAATTTCTAGAGTTATTATTCTTATCTATTTGACTTATTAAGTCTGTACTGTTCGCTTTAAAAGCTTTGCTTTTAAAGTCTTTGGAATTATTTTTGTTATCTGGATCTATAAGTTTACTTATCTCTTTCCAAATATTTCTGTCATTTTCTGAGATAAAACTTAATGCCGAGCCTTTTTTGCCTGCTCTTGCAGTTCTTCCAATTCTATGAATATAATCTTCAGTTCTTTGAGGAAGATCATAATTTATCACATGTTCAATATGAGAAATATCCAACCCTCTGGCAGCAACATCAGTAGCAACTAAAACTCTAAACTTTTGATTCCTGAATTTATTTAAAATACTCAGGCGTTTATTCTGCCGAACATTTCCATGAATTGCATTTACTGACATCCCATCTCTTTGCAACCTCAAGTAAATTCTTTTAGAACTATGTTTAGTTTTCATAAAAACTAAAACACTACCTACTCTTGTATTAAGTTCCTCTAATAATTTATCATATTTATCAACTTGTTTTATATTCAAAATAACATGTTCGATATTTCTAAGAATATTTTCCTTTTTCTCAACTGAGATTTTAACTGGCTTGAATAAATATTTTTCTGAAATATTTTTTATATTTTTTGGTAAGGTCGCTGTAAAAAGTAGAGTTTGCTTTTTTACAGGTAAAAAATCTATTATTTTTTTTATTTGATTAACGAAACCTAAATCGAACATTCTGTCAGTTTCATCAAGAACTAAAATATTAATACTCTTAAGGTTTAAAGTTTTTCTTGTAATATGATCATTTATTCTTCCTGGAGTCCCTATAAATATTCTTGGGTTTTGTTTAATTAATTGTATTTGTTTTTTCATAGAATCTCCACCAATCAAAACTGCACATTTAATTTTAATATTTTTACCTATCAAGTCACTAAGATGTTTGCCAACTTGAACAGCTAATTCCCTTGTTGGGGTAAGAATAATTGCTGATAAAGACTTATTTTCATTTAATCTTTGTATAATTGGGATACCAAATGCAGCAGTTTTTCCAGTTCCAGTATTAGCGATTGCTAAAATATCCTTGCCCTCAAAACCTGGTTGAATTGCTTGTTGTTGGACAGGAGTTGGCGTTACAAGATTTAAGAATTTAAGATTTGAAAGAATTTCTTTTGAAATTCCAAGATTATAAAAAGTTTCCATTTTCAATATATTTAAAATGCACTTTGTTCATGTGAAACAAAAATAAGCAAGTTAAAAAAAATATTTATTTAAAAACTAAAATTCGTCGTAATTTATATAGACATCTCTTTATAATAAAAGTTAGTAAAGTTGAGATTCTCAAATAAGAAAGAAGGACCTTTTTGAGAATTTGAATGGCATTAAATTTTAAATATTTATGTAATTTAATTTACAAAGAATTTACTTATTGCATACACTAAGTTTACCTGTTTCTTTTCTATTATCTGGAAACAGCTATAAAATCATCTGCATACCTACGGAGATTAACGATAATACTTTCTTGCTGTTTTTCCGAAGAAATTAAAAGTATGCTAGCTAGTAACTCTTGAAATCGCTTTAGCGAGGCTTCTGAAAAATCGTGATAAGTTGGATTAATAATTTCATGTCCATTTAATAGAAGCTTGTTCAGGTAGTTCATTAGCTCCTCCTGAGTCGGTTGAGTGCTAAGAAACTTGATAAATACCTTTTGTCGCATTTTCCTATTGTACAAGCGAACCTTAGAATCATCCAGGGTAGCAAGAGCGTAAGTTTCAAGCAGAATAATTTGTGTGTCGCTAAGTTCACCAAAAAATCTTTCAAAATTAGACATTAATCGATTCAGTCGATCTTCATACCTTACTTCCGGAGGTTTCGAAATTTCTTCTAGGCGCTTTTGGTATCGTTTTACCATTCTTTGTTTAATGAATTGGATGTCATCAACTGTTTGGTGTCGAATAAGGAATTGTGAAGCATATGGTGTTAAACCAATCACGGTTTCTTCGATCAGAGAGCGTCCGTATGCAATCATCACGGCAATATCAGCACTACTATACTTATCCAATTCCAGCTTATCTGCAATATCAATCATATATGCTGCGTAACTTGGTAACATGGATTTTTGATGCCAGGTAATCATCTTAGACACCTGCTGGTTAAGAAAGACCTCCTCCTCTTTATTTAAATCAACAAAATAACTAATCTCATCCCTTATAAATTTTTGCGCAAATGTGTAGATAAACTTTGTATTTGAACAAGCCGTTAAGACTGTAAAAAGGATTACTAAAATCCCAGTATAATTAATATATCGATGAAAAAAAAAAAATATTAAGCTAGATTTTGTCATGGCATTTTAGATAATAGCTATAATATATGGAAGTTCTAGAACATTTGGTATTTAACGGAGTATTTTATTTGCCATGATTCTTATAGGTGAGCTAATCTATTGGGAGATTTTAAATAAAAATGAATGAAAAAAATACTGAAAATTTAAAATTACTTGAAAAAGAGTTGATAAATAAAGCTATAACTTTTCATGAAAAGGGAAACATTTCAGAGGCAGTTAAAAATTATAAATTAATTATTGATAAAGGACTCAATGATCCAAGAGTTTTTCATTATTACGGTTTGATATTAAGGCAATCTGGCAAACGACGTGAAGCTGAAATATTAATACGTAGAGCAATTGAGTTAGAACCTCAAAACATATTTGCTAGTTATAATCTCTCAGTTTTATTGAGAGAACTTAATAAATTACAAGAAGCAGAAAAAATTGCTCGTAAAGTAATTAAATATAAACCTGATTTAGCAGAAGTACACTATAATCTAGCAACCATTTTAAAAGATATTGGTAAGTTAAAAGAAGCAGAGATATCTTCACGAAGAGCGATTGAACTTAAAACTCACTTGGTAGAAGCACATTATATCCTTAATAATATATTAATGGATCTTGGAAAACTAAAGGAATTAATTGATTTATCACAAGCTACACTCAAACTAGAGATAATTTCTCAAGGAGACAGATTGGTCGTATCATTAATGATTACAATAGCTTACTTATTACTTGGAGATTTACCCAACACTTTGTTGAATATGAATAAAACTAACACCTTATTAGATCAAGGTGCAATAAATACTATTATAAATAAAAAAACTAAAAATCATATATTAACTTTTTCTCATTTTATTTCACGTCTTTTTCCTCAACTTGAGAAGAATGTTTCAAAATTAAAAAAAATCCCACATATTGGGGAAAGTCACTGTCTTTCATTTTCTCATCAAACATTACGTATTTCATCAAATTTAAGAAAGATTCAACCTGTTTTAATAACAGGTGGCAAAGCATGGCATTTTGCTATTAATAAAAATAATCAATGGAAAGATTCATTAACTCAGCAAATGAAAAATCACAACTATAGCGATGAAGTGTTCGTTTCTTTCGGAGAAATAGATTGCAGAAAAGACCAAGGAATACTTTCTTATGTAATAAAAAATAGTAAAGATATTGCAGAAGTTTGTGAAAAAACCGTTATTAATTATTTAAATTATATGGAGGAAAGTCTTGCTCAAAATTACTCTACAAGATACTACTTTGGAACTCCAGCACCATTGATTATTAATAAATTGCGTGATGAGTTAGATTTAAAGAGAATTGAAATAATTAAAACATTCAACGCGTGTTTAAAAAAAGAAGTTCTATCAAGAGGTTCTTTTTTTCTTGATGTTTTAGATTTAACATCTAACGAGTATGGAGAAAATAATAACCTTCATATGTGCGATAAGATTCACCTTTCTCCCAAATGCCTTAATTTTTTATTTGATAATCATCTATACAAACCCTAATTTTATTAACTTTTAAAAATACATATTAATATTTTCAATTATCTTTAACCTTTCTATTCAAAATATAATATAAACAACAAATGAATATTTAACTCAGTATTCGTTAAGACTAGGATATTAATGTTAGTGTAATATAAATTTACAAAGGATTTAAAAATGGCTTGGACAAAACCTATGATCTCTGAAATCTCTGTTGGTCTTGAAATCAATTCTTATGCTTGTGCTGAGAAGTAATTTTAGATTAAACAAAAGATTTCTTTAAAAGCCTGACAAATTTGTCAGGTTTTTTTTTGAAACCATTTAACACCTTGCAAGCTTTTTAGATTCCTCTCTAAAAATCATCTTCAATAAACTTAATAAAAATTGTTATAATAATTGAAATTTTCAAGCTCATTATGTTTATTAAGCTTGACATGATATTAATGTTGACAGACCATCTGCTGTTATAATATAACACTACAGTAGATAATTCTAATAATTTTGAATGAAATAGAGGTTTGAATGAAATCAACAATCACATTATTTTTCTTACTATTTGCATTAACAAATGTATCAAATGCAGAAAAACTTGAATCAATTTTTACAGCTCCTGATGTTTTTATTACATCTAAAATAAAACCTTCAGCGAATTTTGAAAGTGATAGAGGTAATA
Organism: Alphaproteobacteria bacterium; assembly: GCA_045563055.1. GTDB lineage: Bacteria > Pseudomonadota > Alphaproteobacteria > Methylaequorales > Methylaequoraceae > Methylaequor. The sequence continues at coordinate 34,388 of JBJKUR010000016.1, read as the reverse complement.
TTTTGTTTGAGGCTCATGATGTTGAGTCCAAAAAACAATACTCTATTGGAAATATGCTAAAAGATTTGCCAGGTATTTCATCTCAAGGACTTGGAAATGCAACCCGTCCAATAATTAGAGGCATGTCAAATTCACGAGTCAAAATTTTACAAAATAGTGGGTCTTTAAGTGATGTATCGGAATTTGGTGAAGATCATATTGTAGGCTATGACCCTATGCTTATTGATAAAATTGAAATTATCAAAGGATCAGGGACTCTCCTGTATGGCAATAATGGTTTTGGTGGTGTTGTAAATATCATAAATCCTCTGATAAACGTTGATAATTTGATTACCGCTCAAAATATCGAAGCAGATTTCGGTTACCAAACTTCTGGAGGTGAATTAAAGACAGCTCTAAAATTAGGAAAGTCCATAAGTAACTTTACCGTGAGAGGATCAGGCAGTTTTTTAAGTTCAGGTGCTTACGATCTTGCAAATACAGATTCTAAACAAGCAAATTCATCTAAATTTATGACATCTGGGGGAGTAGGTCTCACATATAATGATGGGGACAATTATTTTGGTTTTTCAGTTGATAAATTAGAGGCTGTATATTTTCTTCCTGGCCCTGAGGGAGAAGAAAACATTACATCATTAAATCCAACGAGGAATACATTCACCTTTAAATCATCAGTTTCACTGGGAAATAGTTTCATAGAAAAGTTTAATCTTGAAGGAACAGCATCCGAATACAATCATGCAGAAAGAACGACAGTTGGAAAAAATCATAATATTACTTTTTTTAATGATGCCTACGAGTTTAAAACTTCTTTCAATCATAAATCATTAATAAGTCAAAATTCGAATGGATTATTAGGCTTTCATTTTCAAAACAAAGACCAAGGAGCGTTGGGTGATGAAGAAGGACATCTAGAGAGAACTAAGACAAATAGTTTTGCATTCTTCATTTTAGAAAATTTGAATTTTGATTCTTTTGATCTTGATATTGGAGGTAGAGTTGAATCAGTAAATTTGAAAAATACAAATAATGAAAATGGTTTTTTTTCCTGGTGCTTTTTCTTCAACAATCAAAAAAGAGGTTATTTTAAATAATACAGTTTATGCTGGTTTCGATTTTACTCAAAGAGCGCCAAATCCAGTTGAATTATATGCTAACGGACCACATCATGCTTTGGAGAATTTTGAGAATGGGGATCAAAATTTAAATGTAGAGAGCTCGTATAATTTTTCATTAGGATATAATTATGGAAAGAATGTAGACAAATTCAAATTTGAAACCTACTATAATTATATTAACGATTTTATAGCTGCAGATAGAGATGGAATTACGGTAGAAGTAGAAGGAGAGGATTTTAATAATGTTGTTCACGACCAATATAATGCAATTTTTACAGGTGCCGAGTTAAGCGGACAATACGGCATTGCCAAGTTCAATGATTTTGACTTTATTACGAGTATTATGATTGATTTTTTAAAAGGATATAGAACATCCAATGATAAAGCTATATCAAGAATACCTCAATCCAAAATAAATGCTGGTTTGCAACTAATTAACGAAGATTGGGATACAAATCTAAACTACTATCATTATTTTGATAAAGAGTTTGTTGGTCCATTTCAAACAAGAACAGGAGGACATTCTAGGTTAGACTTTGATCTTACCCGAGATTTTTCTTATTCTAATGTTTCCGGTCATTTAATGTTAGTTGCTTCTAATTTATTAGATACTGTTGGAAGAGATCACTTAGAGTCGAAAAAAGCCAATGTTCAACTTCCTGGAAGATCTTTTATGTTTAATTTAAAATTATTTTATTAGTTACAAATGTTTAGATACTATTCTTCTTATGCATTAGTTTACAGTAATTTTACACATCTTTTATGTTGTGGCATACCAACTATAATTGGATTAAGTTCTTTACTAACAAGTTTTTCTTTCTTTGAAACACTTACAGACAAATTAGAAATATTTGAATCTTATGAAGTATATCTTTTTGCTTTAACAACTCTGATTTTTATGATGTTTATTTCAGCAGAAATTTATAAAAGAAGAACTAATTGTACCAATGAAGATGAAGATATTTGTTGTAGTAAATACGAATGCAATTCTAGTAACAAAAAAATAAAATTGAACATGTTCTTAGCTAGTTTTCTTTATGCGGTAAATGGTGCTTTTTTTCTATCTGAAATTGTTTTTTAATCAATGATATATTATTTAAAGGATGAAAATTCTTTTAAAGATTTTCACAATAAAACTCATCAAGTAGGAATTTTAAGTCGAGAAACTCCGAGTGAATCAAGAGCGTTCTTTTCAATATTTTCTTCATCTCCATTTTCTATCTCAGGGTTTGTTAATGAAAAAAATGCAAAAAAGGACATTGATGAATTAATTGAAAATCAATTAAAAAAAAAAATCAAACTAAGTTTATTTTATAATCATTGGTTAGATGATATGAGTCGAATATGTAAAATGTTTTGCTCATTTCAAAAAAAAAAAAGAATTAGTTTTTGGCTTGGATCTGAAAGAGGATGCAAAAGATTTCATGTTGACATGGTGAATTTTAGATTACTAGTTACATACACAGGTAATGGAACAGAAATATTACCTGATAACGCTGCTAACCGAAAAGCATTTACTCAAGGAAAGTCGAATGATGAAATCATAAAAGATAAATCCTTAATTAAGTATGTAAATGAATGGGATATCTCAATATTTCGTGGCGGTGAGAATGGCATCCTTCACCGAACACCTGATTCAGCATTAAAGAAGATTTCATCCATTTTAATGAGACTTGACCATCCATCATTTTTAGAGCAGATTATTCAATTCAATAGCATTGCTAGATAAAACAAAAAGTGATCTAGTAATTTTGTTAAGCGAAAGTAGACCAATTAAAGATCGCCCTTGCTCCAATTACAAAATACATAACTTCCATTAATGTTCTTGGAACATCCTTATCTTTTACACCCATCATGATCCATATTAGACAAGATATTGTACATATTGACCATCCTAACCACTGTGACTTTAAATCTGCATTACCTAGGATATAAGCACCTATAACAGCCAGTAAAAAGCCAAGCCAACGCCAAAAGTCTATTTTGTAACTATTAGTCCTAACTATTTCAGGTTTCTTACGTTTAATCATTTTTACAAAGTAGGAGCTTTTCTTTGACTTCATCAATATTAGATATACAAAGAAGATAAAAAAATAGGTTAATTAAACGCATTTAATTTATAAGATCACTTTTGAATTTATAGTCAATCAACTTTTCATTCATTCTGAAATATATGATCTACAAAGACGCCTTCTTGAGTTTTTCCATCAGAAAACTTAAGAGTGCCATTTCCATTAAACATGTTATTTTTAAATTGACCTACGTATTCGTCTCCATTAGAAAAGGTGAATATACCATAACCAGACCTTATTCCATCTACAAACTCTCCAGTATATTGGTCACCAGCAACAAATGTCTGAATTCCTTTGCCATGTGGAAGATCATCTATGTAATCACCTTCATACATTTCTCCATCTGAGAATATTGCTTTTCCTTTTCCATGGTACAAACCTTTTTTGAAACCTCCTACATATTTGTCTCCATTAGAATAAGTAAATATCCCCTGACCTTCTTGAATTCCATTTTTAAAATCGCCAACATATGTATTTCCATTTAAAAAAAGATATGATCCTTTGCCATGGTATTGAAAATTTTCAATTTCACCAACGTATTTTTCTCCGTTTTTATGAATAACTGTCCCAGTACAATGATTTTCATAATTACCATTACATTTGGGTAAAGCAAGAGGTGTTGTGTATTCTAAAATAATTAGAATAGAGAAAAAAAATACTGTAAATTTAATCATCTGATATCGACTTTATTGAATATATAATTAAAATTGTAATTGCATACAAGTAAAAACATTTAGCCTTGGATAAATATTTTTAATTAAGATTACCTTTTAGCATTTCCCAAAACTCTTTGTAATGAAAACTTTTAAAATTTCTTAAATTTTTAAATTCAACATGACTATCTTGTTTTTCTTCATTAATTTCTATTCCCCATAATGAATTTAAATCGAATGGAAGTGTTCCATATCTTAAATCAGCTATGACATTTCTAAAATCTGGATGAAAATATATATAACCCTGTGAAAAAAAAGAAAAGCGATCAATATCTACTATGAGTTGTGAATTAGATTTGATGTGTTGAAAATGATTTTCTTTATCAATTTTATTTACACTACTTCCTTTTTTAAATTTTGCTGGAGAAATTAAGGGCATATAAATAGCATCTACATAATAGCTCCCTTCAAACTGATAAATACTCCTCCAAAGAATATTATTCCCAATGGTGGGGTTTAAAAAAAATCTTTCGATTTCATGTCCTCTTTCATTAGATAGATTCTTCACGAACTCTAAAGTTAAATTATGCTTGAATAAGCCTAACATAAGATACACGATCGAAAAAAGAAACCCTATTTGTGAATATATTTTTGATTTTAACTTAATACAAAAAATAAAACCTAGAATCAAAATTAATGTAAAGATTGGATCTATTATTGAGATTATATTCCATGAAACTCTTTCATTAGAAAATGGCCAGTATAAACTTGTACCATAACTTGTACATGCATCAAGTAAACCATGTGTAAAAATACCTAACGAACTAAATAAATATATTTTACTGAAAGATGTTTTTTTTCGAAAAAATGAAATATATAAAATTCCAGAAACTATCAACCCTCCTATTGGAACAAAAAAAAGTGAATGTGTAAAATGTCTATGGTATTCTAAAAAAAGAAGAGGATCATTTTCAGATTTTATTATAATATCTAAATCAGGGAAAAATCCTCCAGCTAAGCCACAGATTGATGCCTTGCTTAAATCTTTTTTTTTTGAAAATGAGCAAGATAAACTAGCTCCTAGTAAAGCTTGAGAACATGGATCCATTGTATATTAGATAATTAAATTTAATTTAATTGTAATGCTTGACTTCATTGAATGCTTAGATTGAATATATCCAAGTCTATATATTTCTTTTTCATGAATCAATAAATTATATAAATTTGGAGTGATAGAAATTGCGGATTATATAATAACTCTTGGTCCAAAACATAATAAACATGGCTTGCACTAGGCTCTGAAGAAACTAGATTAATTAAATACATTATTGATAATATAAGTAAAAATAGTGCTTTAAACTGATTAAAATCAATAGAGCCTTAAAAAATAATAAGAAAAATAGATAATGCTTTATTTTTTAATATTTTTTGGACATATTTTCATTTTGTTTTCTAAACTAACTTTCACTTGACCACTAATTGTGTTGTAAATGCATTTTTTTTCATCTCCAATTTCAAAGGATTTTATAAGTCCCATCCCCATTGGTCCTGAATATGTCTTTACATTTTTAATCTTTTTTATTTTTCTTTCTTTTTGTTCTGCATCATTGGCTTGACTTAAATGATGGGCAAAAAAAATAAAAATAAAAATAAGGGTTGCCTTCTGCATGAAGATTTTATTAAAGAGCTTAAAAAATAATAAAATTGAAGACATAAACTTTTATATAGATAAATTATGAATTAATGATTCAAATAAAGAAAGAAAAAACATTTTTATAACTAACCACCACATAAATTACGTGATAAAATTTCACATTTACTAATCTTTATAACATCGTCGTGAGCAATAAATAAGCATTCTTAAAAATTTTTTCAGGAATACGAAAAAGAAAACAATTAATTTACTGAGTTTACAGTTTGCGTTTTTGATATAAAAAACATAATTTTGCTGAAGATAAAATTGTTATTGAAATGAAACTAGACTTGAAAATATTACGATATTGAGCTTGATGCTAGGTAACGAAAAAGTAAATGAGGCTATGTTTAGGATTTTTAATATAATAGATCTTATAGAATCGTATAAATATTTAATTAAAAATAAAAAAATTAAATATTTTATAATTTCTATTTTCATTATAAATGAATTTATCAATATCTTTATTCAAACATTGGTTTCTGTTATTAGTATTTTATGAGCTATTTAATTCTAAAAAAATTATTTGAAGAACAGAGTCTTCTGAATGATATTTGTGGGATTCTTCATTGGGATATGGCTACGTATATGCCATTAAAATCAAGAAAAGAAAGAGTAAAACAAATCAATAAATTATTTGATTACAAAAAAAGGATTTTTGACGAAATTAAGAAAAAAGAATTATTTAAAAAAATAGAAAACTTAAATCTTAAAGAAAATGACAGATTAAATTTATTGCTCATGAAGGAAAAATTTGATTATTTCGAAGCTATTCCTTTTGAGCTTATTCAAAAAAAAAATGAACTATCTATAGAATGTGAAGGGTTATGGAGAGAGGCAAAAAAAAAGTCAAGTTTTAATATTGTTAAAGGTTCTCTCAGAAAACTTCTTGATCAAGTGAAAATTGAATCCGAGATATTGTCTCAGATAAAAAATATGAACAGATATGATTGTTTGATGAATAAATATGATAGATCTCTTGATTCTAAATTTGTAAAAAAGATATTCTCCAAAATAGAGAAATTCATAAAACTAAAACTTCCCGAGATAAATAAAAAAAAATTAAGATCTAATTCATTGTCATCAGAAATCTTTTTAGACGAAAACGAACAGTTCAAGCTTTCTAAAATATTTATGAAAAAACTAGATTTTGATTTTGATAAAGGAAGGATAGATAAAAGCCCACACCCATTTTGTGGTGGAGGTACTAATGACATTAGAATAACAACAAGATTTGATGAAAATAATCCATTTTCGTGTTTTGACGCTTTAATGCATGAGACTGGTCATGGTTTATATGAACAAGGTTTGCCAAGAAAATGGATTCACCAACCGCTTGGATCAGCCGGTGGAATGTCCTTGCACGAAAGTCAATCATTATTTATCGAAATGCAAGTAATCAAATCCTTACCAGTCAGCAAATTTATAACTAGAATTTTAAAATCAAAATTTAAAAAAAATAATAATAAATTTAACTTCTTAGACGTTTTTGAATCTAGAATTAAAGTAGAACCAAATTTTATACGAGTAGATTCAGATGAGGTTTATTACCCACTTCATATTATTCACAGATTTAATATAGAATATAAAATTATTGAGGAAAATGCTGATATAAATTTTTTACCGGATTTGTGGAATCAAGAATTTTCAAGACTGATGAATTTAGATGTTAGCAATGATTCAAATGGTTGTCTTCAAGATATTCATTGGTTTGGAGGAGATTTGGGATACTTTCCTACTTACAGTATCGGAGCTTTCATTGCTGCCCAACTGATGAATAAATTAAAGAAGGATATTGTTAATTTTGATTTGGTTTTAGAGAATGGTGATTTTAGTATTATAAGCAATTGGTTGAAAAAAAATATTCATGAAAAGGGTAATATCTATAACATTGATGATCTTCTTGAACTTGTAACTGGAGAAAAGCTAAATACAAAACACTATGAAAATCATATTATTAATAGGTATGTAAATAAAGCTTTTTAGTTGGTTAAAAAAAAATTGTTTTTTTAATTTATTTTTTTTAAAACTTGGTGTATGATAAATTACTTTGTGGAGAAAGTAAGTTGGACGATTATTCCGTTAAAAAATATTTTGGAGGTTGCCCTCATGATTGCCCTGATACCTGTGCAATGGTTTATGAGGTGGAAAACAATAAATTAATTGGAGTAAAAGGAAACGCTGAGCATCCGATGACAAACGGCGTCCTCTGTGTCAAACTCAAAGACTACGAGGAAAGGCATTATCATCCTGACAGATTGTTATATCCTCATAAAAGGATTGGTAAAAAGGGTGAAAAAAAATTTGAAAAAATTAGCTGGGACGAAGCACTTGACACTATATCAAATAAGTGGAAGTCTTTAATTAAAGAATACGGTCCAGAATCCATAATTCCTTACAGTTATCTTGGAAATCAGGGCTTAGTTCACGGTTTAAATGGCGGAGACTCTTTTTTTAATGCTTTAGGAGCAACCGTTTGTGAAAGGACTTTCTGTGGAGAAGGATCTTGTACAGCATGGTTAACCACTATAGGCCCGACTGCAGGCTTAGATCCTGAAAGTTATATTCATAGTAAATATATAGTTATCTGGGCATGTAACAGTGTAAGCACAAACCTTCATCATTGGACCATTGTTCAAGAAGCTAAAAAAAGAGGTGCTAAAGTTGTTGTTATTGATTCATATAAATCAAGAACAGCTAAACAAGCAGATTGGCATATTGAGCCAAAGCCTGGTTCTGACGGAGCTTTAGCTGTAGCACTAATTAATCATATTATTTATAATAATCTAACTGATGAGGATTACGTAAAAAACTATACAAATGGCTTTGACCAACTAAAAAATCACGTAAAAAATAAAACGCCAAAATGGGCATCCAAAATCACTGGGATAAATGAAGAAGATATTAAAAAACTTGCTCATGAAATTTCAACTATACAACCTGTTGGAATAAGAATTGGTGTTGCGCTTGAGAGACATCATGGTGGAGGACAGACAATAAGAGCTGTGACTTGTATACCCGCACTTACTGGGTCATGGAAACATGTAGGTGGCGGAATCACACAATTCCCTGTTTGGGAACATCCTTACAAATTTGATGTGATATGTAGACCAGATTTAATACCTAAAGGCACACGAGTAGTAAACGCACTTCAAATTGGAAGAGCTCTTCTTGGTGAGAATATTGATAAAGAAAAACCAATAATGTCAATGATGTGTTGGAATGCAAACCCAGTAACGCAAGCAACAGAGACTGATAAAATAGTTCAAGGATTGCAAAGAGAAGATTTATTTTTGGTCTCAGCAGAACATTTTATTTCAGATACAGCATCATATGCAGATATTTTATTACCAGCAACAATGGGTGCAGAACACCAAGATATGATATTATCATGGGGACATTTGTATCTGACCTATAATGAAAAATGTGTTGATGCACCTGGTGAGGCCCTAACAAATTATGAAATTTTCAGAAGATTAGCAAAAAAGATGAACATTAATGAGGAACAATTTTCTTGGAGTGATGAAAAATGTCTAGAAAATTACGTTGATTGGGATGCTCCGGCTTGTGAAGGTATCTCACTGGACCTTCTAAAGAAGAAAGGATATGCAAGGTTGAATGTAGGTTGTAAAGATACTAGAGCACCTCATAAACATGGAAATTTTCCTACAGAGTCTGGCAAATGTGAATTTAGTATAAAAGGTGTTACAAATTTTGTTGCTGGACCATTTAGGCAAATGTATGATGATTATCAGCCTGGACAGGATCTCCCTGCTCTTCCTGACTATGTTCCACAATTTGAGAATAAAGATACCAATCCAGAGCTTGCTCGCAAGTATCCTTTAAATATTATTTCCCCAAAAAGTCACGCTTTTTTGAACTCTTGTTATGCAAATATGGAAGATAAACAAAGAGTTCAGGGTGAACAATCTGTTTTAATTAGTAAAGTTGACTCACACAAAAGAGGAATATCTGAGGGAGATAGAGTGAAAGTTTTTAATGACAGAGGCTCATATGAAGGAGTTGCTCAAGTTACTGAAGATGTATCGGAAGGTATTGTTGTTTCATCCCTTGGGTATTGGAGACAATTAAATAAAGGTACAGTAAATAGTATAAGTTCAGCAAATTTAGCTGACATGGGTAATGCTCCAACTTTTTCAGATAATCTAGTCGAAGTAGTAAGAATTTAAAATCAACAGAAATTTATTCCACCTATTAATTAAACTCTAACTATCAACAAGCCGCTTTGTGAGGCCTTATTCTATTTTAAATTTGTTTACATGGTATCGTGGTATTGCCCTCAAACTTTTACTACCTTGTTGTTTCATATTCATTGTGGATTTTCATTAGGTCCCAAAACAAATTTAAATCTAGACAAACGACCAGAGTATATAGATTATTGGTCTTTAATATCATTTTTCAGTAGCGCTAAGATAAAAGATAAAGCCTAATATTAAAAAAGAGGTTCTACATGTTTCACAATGCTACTTTTACTAAATTATTTAAACAATTATTAAATTATATTATACTATTTTATTGATTTATTATCTGAACTTATATTATTTATATTATAAATATTACTGAATTTAATTTGTTTAAAGATTAATTAAGCATTAACTAATATTTAAGGAGAAATTAATGTATATAGCAATGAATAGATTTAAGATTGTTAAAGGTAAAGAAGAGATTTTTGAAAGCATTTGGAAAAATAGAGAATCTCACTTAGATAAAGTTACTGGATTTAAAAAATTTAATTTAATTAAGGGTGAGTCGAATGAAGATTTTACTCTCTATGCATCGCACAGTACTTGGGAATCAGAAGATACATTCACAAATTGGACAAAATCTGACTCTTTTAGAAAAGCTCATAAAAATGCAGGCCAACATAAAGGTGTTTATATTGGCCATCCAGTTTTTGAAGGATTCACTGTCGTGATATAGGATAAATTATCGATTGTATAGTTATTATTTAATTACCTTTAATCGAATCTATCAGCATTCATTACTTTATTCCATGAAGTTATAAAATCATTGATAAATAAATCTTTTGAATCATCACACGCATAAATTTCAGCTATTGCTCTAAGTTGAGAATTTGATCCGAAAACTAAATCAACTCTTGATGCAGTCATAACTTTTTCACCTGAAGTCTTATCGATACCATCGAACTTAAGTTTTCCAGAAGCTTTCCAGTCTAAATTCATATCTAACAGATTGGTAAAGAAGTCATTAGATAGGTTATTGATATCACTAGTAAAGACACCGTTATTATCGTTGCTAATTCCTAATGATCTAAAACCTCCGATTAAAACTGTCATTTCAGGAGCTGTTAATCCAAGAAGTTGTGCTTTATCCAAAAGCATTTCTTCAGGACTTACCTTAAATTCTTGTTTTTGATAATTTCTAAATCCATCTGCTAAAGGTTCTAGGACCTTGAATGAATCAATGTCTGTATCCTCTTGAATAGCATCACCTCTACCTGGTTTAAAAGGAACTTTCACACCACAAGATTTTTCAATTCCTAAATTACCAGCGAGTACAATAATGTCTGCAAGAGAGGCATTCACTTTAATTGCAATACTCTCTAAAACTTTAATTACTCTAGTTAACTGATCTGGTTTATTAACTTCCCACTCTATTTGTGGTAAAAGACGAATTCTTGCTCCATTAGCACCTCCTCTCATATCTGTGTGTCTGAATGTTGAAGCACTTGCCCATGCTGTTTCAACTAATTCTTGTATTGAAAGATTTGAAGATGATATTTCATTTTCTGCTTCTTTAATGTTAAAAGAGTCATTTCCATTAGGAATAGGATCTTGCCATATTAAATCTTCTTGAGGAATTTCTGGACCAAGGTATCTAGATTTTGGACCCATATCTCTGTGAAGTAATTTGAACCATGCCCTAGCAAAAGCATCTTGAAATTGGTCAGGATTTTGAAGAAATCTCTTAGAAATTTTATTGTAATCAGGATCCTCTTTCATTGCCATATCAGCAGTAGTCATAATTGTTGTAACTTTTTTTGATGTGTCTGCAGCATCTGGAGCTAGATCACTTTCATCAGGGTTTATTGGGTGCCATTGAAAAGCTCCAGCAGGGCTTTTAACTAATTCCCAATCGTATTTGAATAAAAGTTCGAAATAAGAATTATCCCATTTAGTCGGGTTTGTTGTCCAAGGGCCTTCAATACCACTAGTAATAGTATCTCCACCTTTTCCAATACCATGAACATTTTTCCAACCGAAACCCATTTGTTCAATTGGTGAACCTTCGGGTTCTGGCCCTACATTGCTCTCCGGAGCGGCTCCGTGCGCTTTACCAAAAGTGTGTCCACCAGCAGTAAGTGCAACAGTTTCTTCATCATTCATTGCCATTCTTGCAAAGGTTTCCCTGATATCTTTAGCACTAGCTTTTGGATCAGGGTTTCCATCGGGTCCTTGAGGATTCACGTAAATCAAGCCCATTTGAACAGCTCCAAGTGGAGTCTCTAAAACACGTTCACCTGTGTATCTTTCGTTTTTTAGCCATTCATTTTCTTTTCCCCAATAAATGTCTTCCGGGGGCGTCCATATATCAGGACGACCACCACTGTAACCGAATGTTTTACCTCCCATGGATTCAATGGCAACATTTCCTGCAAGTATAAATAAATCTGCCCAACTTATTTTACTTCCATATTTTTGCTTCAAAGGCCATAGCAAACGTCTAGCTTTATCAAGGTTACCATTATCTGGCCAACTATTCAGTGGGGCAAATCTTTGATCGCCGGTTCCACCTCCACCTCTTCCATCCCAGGTTCGATATGTGCCAGCTGCATGCCAGGTTAATCTTATAAAAAAAGGGCCATAATGACCGTAATCCGCTGGCCACCAGTCTTTAGAGTCAGTCATTAAATCGTTTAAATCTTTTTTTAAAGCAAAGAAATCTAGCTTCATGAATTCACTCCTGTAGTCAAACTCAGGGCTCATAGGGTTAGATCTCTTATCGTGTTGATGAAGAATGTTTATGTTAAGCTGGTTTGGCCACCAGTCTTTGTTCGAGGTGCTCACACCTTTGTTATTTGTAGCTGATCCATGCATTACTGGGCATTTACTTACATCATCCATAATATTTTTGGTCCTTTCTTAATATATCAATTTTTAAGATGCAATGAATTAATGCGTAAAACTTATTAATCATTCATCTCCACAATATAAATATGTAAAAATTTTTATATTTTTCAATATTTTTATAGTAACGATTCTTTAAGATTATTCAATGAATATAAGCTAATTAATTAGAACCATTCTAAATCACAGTCGAAAGTTAAAATCATTTCTTTTGTATAAATGCTATGTCTGACATTTTCGTCTTGCCTTTAAATATATCTATACTAATGATGTTTTGAAAAAGAAATTTTTGATCCTCTTTTTTTAAAATTGATGATTTAAAAAATATTTTCTTATTGATATTACTAAAGATCTTATTCATTAAAATCTCTTTACCATTTGAGTCGTTAAGACTTTTGAAATAAACAGGAGCATTGAAGTCTTCAATTATGAAATATCCACCATTTTCTACATATTTAAAGAAAAACTTAAGGCTTCTAATCATATCTGTTAAAATATGAGAGGCATCATCTATAACTATTTTAAACTTCTCAGTTGAATGTTTTGAGGAAAAATTTTCTAAATCTTTAACATCATTAATATTGCAATAATTAAAAAACATCCTTTTTGATTTGAATTTAAACCTGAAATTTTTATCCAGGCCGTAAATTTTTATATTAGGAAAAAAAATTGCAAGAGCGGCAGTTGAAGCACCTTCCCATGTTCCTATCTCTAAGATTTTAAATATGTCATATCTAAATTTTGATAGTTTCTTTTCATAGAACTTTGCAAATCCATGACCTAATATTTCTTTTGATTCATGTAAATATGGGTTAATAACTTTCGTCCCTTTGTCTGTCCCAAAATAATTGAATAACTCATCAAGTGACATGTTATCAATTGATTTATTATCGATATCTATCTTATTTTTAAAATTAAATAAGAGTTTCTTGTAGACTTTAGTTATTTCTTTCATAAATTAGAAGATATCATATTTGAAAAGAAAAAATCTTGAATATATTAATATTTCCGATAGCTTTATCTTAACTAGCTTATATCGTCATCTTCTAAATTTTCATTATAGGTATCGATAGTTGAGGAGTTATCCGTATGATCAGATTTATCCACACTGACTTTATTAGCTTGTTCATCCATATCTGCTTCAATTTTATCTAGATTAATTTCATCTTCTGATTTGGTTAACATTTCGTTTACTGTGTTGAAATTTCCAGAATCTGCAATATTGGAAGGACCAAATTCTTCACTTTTAGAGGGATTAACTTGGTTGTTTACAAAACGGATTGCCTCTTCAACAGACATACCTTGTGATATAGCATCATCAATTAACAAAGACTTATCATTTACAGATGAATTAGCGAAACTCAAATCGTAATGATCTTCATCATTATTTGAAATATTTGTTAAAGATTCATTTGAAATTGACGAATTTAATATATCAGATAATGTTTCGAATGATTCTTTATATGCTTCCTTTGGTGAAACTCCATTTTGGACAAGATCATTAAATTTACTTTTTAGAGAATCTATTACATCGAGGGTTATATCATTATTGAAGTCTATATTTTGCATAAAGTTAGATATTTCATCTAAAGAATTTTGGAAACTTTCTTCAAAATTATTTTCATTATTAGATAAATTATTTGAAGCAATTTCAACAATATTACTATGAAGATGTTCAATAAATTTTGTCACAAAGTTTTTTTAGTATAATTTCAATTAATTTAATTAAAAAAGATTTTTAAATTCCAAAGATTTTTGCTTTTTCATAGAGCCTATCCGTCTCCGATATATATACACCTTTACTTATATAGCCTCCAACATAAAGTTCTCTTATTGCTATCATTTCTTCTTCTATTGCAACTAAAACATCTACAAATTCATTATCATCACTTACTTTTATTGCCTTTGTATCGACTATATCATCTAGATTTGGTTGTTTTCTATGTTTATGGGAATTTGTTTCTTTTGGATCAGACTTGGAAAATACCGCGATTATTAAAACTATCGTAATAAAAAGAATGATGAAAATTATATAAATATTTATAGAATCACGAAAAAATGGAAGAAGATTTGTTAATTTCTCTAGATCAATCAGATTTTTAATTTCACTCATTAATAACTACATATTGTGTTTACATCATATAAATAATACATTATATTGTTATAATGAAATTATTCAAACTTTATAATAAAGCAAAATATCATATTAACAAAACTTATTTTAATGAAAAGAATGTTATTTCATTCAAAGCATATGATCTATTAAAAAAATTTGTTGTAAATGGTCTTTCTGACCAAAGATCACTTGATAAAGCTTATCCTAAGAATCTAAGAATGAAAGTATTAAAAAATGTCTCAAGAAGATCCATGAAAACATTTTATAATCTTGCAGGTCGTTATGAGAAAAATTCCAAAGGAGTTTTATGTCAATCAAATAGCTTTGAGGTTGAAAAAAAATTATCAAAAAATGCCAAATCACTCCTTACAAAGATCAAGAATAATGAGCCTAGATATAAGGAAATAGATAATTTAATAAAAAAATATAAATCAGTCTGATTTTTTACGATATAACCCAAGCTTTACTTTTCCTGCAATACTTTTCAAAAAACTGGCTATCTTCTCATCTGAATTAGTTAATGAAAGCTCTCTTATTGTTTCATCAATAAATGCTCCTATTGCTATGTACGGGTTTATTTCTTTTAACCTGCACTCCTCTCTTGCTTTTAATACTATTGCTGAGGCTATTTTCTTTTGTTCTTTTTCGTTCATTAATTTCCTTTAACCTTTGGTATATCATACCATCTTGTTGTATAGCAAGGCGAACGATATTCTGATTTCATCTGCCATGTTAAATTTTCATTTTTTTGTTTCTTATTAGAGAAAAAGTCTTCATTACAATCTGAAGAAAGCTTTATTTTTCCGTATCCGTACCTATTGTTAATATTTTCAATCAACTTCATAATTTTAAGTTGATTTTTCTTAAGTATTTTATTTTCACACTCATCGTCAATTAATGATTTTTGAATAAATTCTTCATTATAAAAGTCTGACAATATAATTCCAACCTTAGAGTACAAAAATGAATCTTTAAAAATATCTTTTAGTAATTGATCGGAAATTTTCCAAATTATCCTTAGGTCAATAGTTGGTTCTATTAAATTATATGTTTTACTATTCGAATATATTTTCTTTTCGTATTTAGATGTTTTCAAAAAAACAGTTATTGTTTTGCAGAATAGATTATACATCCTCAACTTTGATGTAGCTTTTTCAACATAAACAATTAGAGCACGTCTAATATTGCTATAATGTCTAAGTTTTATTCCAAACGATCTTGATACACATATTGATTTTTTAATAGATTTTTCTTTTTCAATATAATTACACTTTATACCTCTAAGTTCTAGTATTGTTCTTTGTAATACAACACCCTTTTTTTTTCTAATAAAATTGTCATCTGCATCTCTTAGGTCGTGAGCACTATTAATGCCATATTGCCTTAAGAAAATAGACAGTCTACGTCCTACTCCCCACACATCTTCTATATTTGTTTTTTCTAATACGTACTCTAAATCAGATTTTTTTTTTAATTCTAAAACATTTCTGTGATTAAAAATTAATTTATTATATTTATTATATTTTTTAATTGTTCTGTTATTTATTTTAGCAAGTGTTTTGGTTTTTCCTATTCCTATACTAACTGGTATTCCTATCCATCTCCTTATTTTATTTACTAAATCTGCACATTTTTTTTCTCTATTATTTATTTTATGTAAACTAAAAAATGCTTCATCTATTGAATAAACTTCAACCTCAGGGAAGTCTTTTTTTAGAATATTCATAATCCTGTTTGAGATATCTCCATAAATAGAATAATTCGATGATAAAATAATAACTTTATTTTTTTCTAGGATTCTTCTAGCTTTAAATAGAGGTTCTCCCATTTTAATTCCAAAACTTTTTGCCTCATTAGATCGAGCAATAATACACCCATCATTATTTGAAAGTACTACTACTGGTTTTCCAATTAATTTTGGGTTAAACAACCTTTCACAGGAAACATAAAAATTATTACAATCTAGCAAACCTATCATAAAATTACTTTAGGCTATGTATAACGTATGTAACTACTCCCCATATAATTGTATCGGTATTAGAGTTCAATTTTATATTTGGGTAATTATTGTTTTCAGATTTTAAGTAATAATTTTTATTAAATCTATCTTGAACTAATCTTTTTATAATTAACTCTCCATCTATCGATGCGACCACTATAGATTGACTTCCAGGAGATAAAGATTTATCTACAATTAGTATATCATCATTAAATATGCCTACATTAATCATAGAGTCTCCAGATACTCTTACAAAAAAAGAAGATTCCTTGTTCTTAATCAGATATCCATTTAAATCTAATTTTTCATCGATATAGTTCTCAGCAGGTGATGGAAATCCTGCAGCAGCATTAATTAACTTTATTTTGCTATTCACTAAATTTTTCCTCATATTTCATTATAAGAACAAAAGTAGAACTTTCAAGCTAATTAATTAAATCTTTTATGTATTTTAACTCGGATACTTCAGAAATTGGCTTATCCCATCTAATTCTAGAAAATCTTGGAAATCGAAGTGCTAATCCAGATTTATGTCTGCTTGATAAGTTAATATTATCAAACGAAATTTCGACAACAAGACCAGGTTTAACTGATCTTACAGGGCCATACCGTTGCAAAGTATTATTCCTAACCCAAAGATCTAGTTTTTTTAAATCATCATTTGTATAACCAGAGTAAGCTTTACCAATTGGAATTAATTCTTGAAAATTATCATTAGTCCAACAACCAAATGTAAAGTCTGAATAAAAAGAAGACCTTTTTCCATGGCCCCTCTGTGCATACATAATAATAAAATCAAATGAATATGGTTTTCTTTTCCATTTATACCAACCATCAACAACCCTACCTTTTTTATAAATACTATTTTTATCTTTAATAACAACACCCTCAATATGATTATTAAGAGAGCTTTCTTTAATTAATTTTAAATCCTTCCAATCTTTAAATTTAACATCGGGAGACATTGATAATTTATTAGTGTTTTTTTCATCAAGGAAAGTTTTTAGATATTTTTTACGTTCAAATAATGGAAGGTTTCTACAGTCAAGATCTTTAAAAAAAAGTATATCATATGCGATAAAGTGAATCGGGTATTCATTAGTAATTTTTTGTGAAGGTTTTTTTCTTCCAATTCTTTTCTGTAGATAATTAAAAGAAAGTATTTTACCACCCTTCTTAATAACTAACTCACCGTCAATAACATAGTAATTATTATCGAAAGTATTAATATCAGGAAAAGATTTAGTTACATCATCACCACTTCTTGAATAGATTTTTCCATTATTTGAAAAAATAATTTGCGCTCTAATTCCATCCCACTTGTACTCAGCAAGGTAATTTATTGGACTAACACTATTAAATTTATTTATGTTAAATTCATTAGCTAACATAAAAGAATTAAAAAGTTGTTTTCTATCAACATATACGGGGAGATCATTACCATCCAACCAATTAAATAGATCCGTAAAAGGCAACTGAAATCCGTACCAAAATTCATCAATCTCATAAAGTGTTCGTTTCCCATACTTAATTAACGACTCTTTTAATAGTCCATTTGACACCCCTAATCTCAATCCGCCAGTCAGAATTTTTAAAATAGTATATCTTTGATTTTCATTTGATTTGTCTAAAATTAATTCTATTTCATCTAATAGTTTTTTTTTATTATTGTTACTTCTCAATAATTCCATAAATCTAGACAATGAAATTACTTGATCATATTCTTTTTTAGAATTCCATAACAAAGAAATTGTTTCTGCAAGGTCACCAACGTAGTCATACGAATAATCAAATAAACTCTTACTAGTTTTTTTTGTTACTAATTCTTTTAAATCTTTTGAATTGATAATTTTTTTTTCAAATCTATTAGATAAAATAGAAAATGCCCAACCTCTATCATCAATGCTAGAAGAAGCAAAAAAATCTTTTAAAAGATCAACTTTCTTCTTCTTAGATGAGCATAACAAAAGATCAAAAAGTAGAATTGAAAAGTTATTCATTTTCATCTTCAAAACCAATAAGGTTTAAAGCACTACTTTTATACTTATTGTTATTTAAATAATCAACCAAAGCCTCTTCACGTCCATGAGTAACTAATACTTCTTTTGGTTCAACTTGATTGACTGTGCTTAAAATTTCATTCCAATCGGCGTGATCAGATATTATCAAAGGTAACTCAATATTTTTTTGTTTAATTCTTTGCCTTATTCTCATCCACCCAGAAACATATCCTTTTATTACATTCTTGAACTTTTGAGACCATTTATCGTTTAATGAAGAAGGAGGGCAAAGAACAAGACTATTAGATAATTCATCTGTTTGTTTTTTAGATACATTCATGACATCTCCAATTTTTAACCCCAAATTAGAATAGTACTCAGTAATTTTTATCAATGCTCCATGTAAAAATATTGTTTTATCATAACCATGTGCTCTTAAAAGAGAAATTAATCTCTGACATTTACCTAAAGCATAAACACCGATCAAATGGGTAGAGTTAACATTTAATTCTAGTGATTTGATAAGTTTTTTAATTTCAATTTTATCATCTGGATGATTGAAAATTGGTAAACCAAAAGTTGCTTCGGTTATAAAAGTATCACATTTTGATGGTTCATAAGCTTGACAAGTGATGTCGTCTGTTCTCTTGTAGTCACCACTAATGAGTAATTTATAACCTTTATATTCTAAAAGGAATTGAATACTTCCTAATATATGACCAGCTGGCAGAGTTCTAATATTTACATTATTAATGTTAATTGACTCACTAAAATTTGAAATTTGGCAACTAGAACAATAATTATCTCCATATCTTAATTTCATTAGGTTAAGGGTTTCTTTAGATGATAACACTAACTTATTATTTGGCCTTGCATGATCTGTGTGTGCATGAGTTATCAGTGCCTTTTCTACTGGTAGGATTGGATCAATATAGAACTTACCTGGATTACAATATAATCCTTCTTTTTTTTTACTAATCCAATTTATATTTGTTTTTTGCATATCATATAATATTTATTAAATTTAAATAATATGAAGCAAATGAAAATACCAGACAAGTTTAATGATTTTTTAAAAAGAAAAAATTGGAAACTATTTAAATATCAGATTGAATTTTTGGATTATTCCCAACTAGATCTAAAAAGATTTATTATATCATCAGATACTGGTACGGGGAAAACATTCACTATGTTTCTTCCAATTATAATAAATGCATTAAAAAATAAAAAGGAAATGTTTGTATATGTATCTCCACTAAAATCAATAATAAATGATTTATATGAGAACCTAAGTTTTATTATTAAAGATTTAAGCATAGATATAAAAATTGGAAAAAGAACTGGAGATGAATCATATTTATTAAAGAAAAAACAAATTAAAGAACCTAAAAATATTTTATTAACCACTCCAGAATCACTGGCGTTAATGATATCAAATAAAGAAATAAATAATTTTTTTAAAAATATTTCCTATCTTGCAATAGATGAACTAAACGAGATGATAAACACTAAAAGAGGCGACCAGCTTTCTCTTATAATTTCACATATAATTTCCTTAAATAAATCTATAAAAATTATTGCAGCTTCAACTACTATAGATAACTATAGTTATCTTTCCAATTGGATATCTTTTAATAAAGTTGTGAAAATTATAAAAAATAATCACTCCAAAAGAATTAAATTAAATATATTAAATTCGCCAAATATTCCAAATTATGGACATTCTGTGAATTTTGCATTAGATGATATTTACAAAATAATTAAAGGGAAAAAGACAATAATATTTGTAAATACACGCGCACAATCGGAGATTTTATTCAATAATTTTTTCATGAAGTTTCCTGAATTTAAAATTGGTGTTTATCATGGTTCATTATCTAAAAAGGTTAGGTTGGATACTGAAGAAAAAATAAAAGTTGGAAAGATAAGCTCTTTAGTTAGTACATCATCTTTAGAAATGGGTATAGACTGGAAAGACATTGATAAAGTCATCAATATTGGTGCCCCAAAAAGTGTAAATAAAATAGTACAAAGATCAGGAAGATCTAACCATAACTTTTATTCCACTTCTGAAGCATTACTAGTTCCAACAAATAAGTTTGAATATTTAGAATGCTTGGCATTAAAGAGATTAGTTGCTCTTAAAAAATTTGATAAATTGAATGAAAAAAACGGATCAAAAGATGTTTTGTGTCAACATTTACTTCTATTATCTTGCAATTCTCAACTTGATCCTGAAAAAACTTATCATGACATTAAAACTTCTTATTCGTATTCACATTTAACTAAAAGTGAGTTTTATAAAATGATTTCATTTGTTCATAATGGCGGCTATGCCCTTCAAAACTACAATGAAATAAAAAAACTAAAAAAACTTTCAAATGGAAACTTTATTATAAAAGATGAAATTAATAGAAGAAATGTTCTAATGAATGCGGGAACCATTATAAATTCAAGTTATATCAAAATTAAATCAACAATGGGAAATTTATTAGGTACTGTTGAGGATTCATTTATAAACCTAATAAAAGTTAATGATTCATTTAATTTTGCTGGAATGAGTCTTATTTGTGTAAAAGTTCTAAGTGAAGAAATAATAGTTAAAATGAAGAAAGGAAGAGCTAACAAAGTTCCAGTCTATTGGGGTGGATCAATTCCATTAAAGTCAAATCTTTCTCAAGAAATACTAAATATTTTAGAAGAGGATAATTTAAAAGAAGTTCCTCTTCAAATCAAATCGTTCATAGATAAACAAAAAAAAACTTCTGGTATTCCAACTAAAAAAGAAATTCTTATTGAAAAATTCCCTCACTATAAGGGGGAGTATATTTTTTTTCATACATTTTTAGGTCGAGAAACTAATCAGACATTATCAAATTTACTGATTCAATTTTTAAGAAAAAAACAAATATTTGTTATAAATTATCTACTAAATGATTATTCATTTGGGGTTTATTTTAATTTGAAAACCAACTTAAAAAAGAATGATTTAACTGATTTTTTTAAATTTGATTTAAATTCATTAAAATCCCTCGATACAACAGTTGCAAAAAGAATTTTTAAAGAAATTGCAATTATAAGTGGCTTAGTTAAACAGAATGATATTTACACTAAGAAAACAAATAATTTTATAAACTGTGACATTATTTTCGAAACCTTAAAAAAGTATGAACCAAATCATATTATTTTAAAAATAACAGAAGAAGAAATTGAAAAACACTTTTTGCATTCAAGTCAAATTTATAAATTTAAAAACCTGAAATTCAATTTTAATGAACTCACCAAATACTCAGAATTTTCTCATTCTTTACTTATGGAAAAAGAAAAAATTAAAGCTACGGAACCATTATGATTAAAAAAAGAATATTAAATTTTGATCTAGTATTTGATCAATCAGGTCTTCTTTTTATAGAACAAACCAAAACAATTATCATATCAGATATTCATTTAGGAAAAGGTACTTCAATGAATAAAAAAGGAAATTACCTACCTCCTTATGAAGTCATAGAAACTATTAATAAATTAAAAAAAAAAATAGAATATTATTCTCCCCTTAGAATTATTTCTTTAGGAGATAGTTTTCACGATAAATTTTCAATATTGAATATGAATAAATCTGATATATCAGAAATTAAGAAAATAACGAGTAAAGTCCAGTTCATTTGGATAAACGGAAATCATGACCAAAATATAATTGGAAAAAACAAGGTTGGGGGAATTTTTCTAGATATTTTGAAGGAGGAAAAAATTATTTATAAACATATAAGAACTAATATTTTCCAAAAGTATGAATTTGAATTTACTGGTCATTTCCATCCTAAATTTTTATTTAAAATAAACAACTCTAGTTATTTTTATAAATGTTTTGTTTTAACTAAAAATTTTTGTATTCTTCCATCTTTTGGAACTTACACAGGAGGGTTAGACATTAGAAATAATGTCTTTAAAAAAATAATAAATGATAATGCTAATATTATTATACTAGGGAAAAACAAAATGATTCAAAAAAATATCAATTATGATCCCAATTAAAGACGATAACCCAACTAAAAATAAATCTTATGCTAGATTGTTTATTCTACTCTTATGTACAATTATTTTCATAATACAAATCTCATCGAAAAATTTTGATTTTTATAATTACTATTTTGGTTTTAAGCCAGCCAGTTTGTTTTTAAATTCTAATATCACCTCATTTTATCCATCATTGACCTTACTAACATCACTGTTTATGCATGGTGGATGGATGCATTTTTTAGGAAATATGCTCTACCTCTGGATATTTGCAGATAATGTAGAAGATGTAATGGGAACCAAACGTTTCTTTTTTTTTTATTTATTATCTGGCGTCTTTGCCACGATCTCACATTCTATTTTAGACATCAGCTCAACAACACCATTAATAGGTGCCTCGGGAGCTATCGCTGGCGTTCTTGGCTCTTATTTATATCTATTCCCTAAATCAAAGGTTTTAGTATTATTTCCATTTATTATTTTTTTTACACTAAGAGTTCCTGCGTTTATTCTATTGTTATTCTGGTTTATCTATCAATTTATAAATTTAGGTGAACATAACTCTAATATTGCATGGATAGCTCATATAGGTGGATTTATTTTTGGTTTTTTTTACACATTCCTTACAATTAAAAAAAGAAAGATGAGAAGTATTAAGAAAGGAAAATCTATTTTTTTTAAAAATGAAGATCCGTGAAATTAATCTATTCCAAAAAGTTTTAATATTTCATTTCGATTTTCATCTAAATCAGGAGCTTTTTTAACTGCTTTATTTTTTTTTGTAAAATTAAAATTAAATGCTGTTCCAGCAACTTTAAATTTCTTTGATGAATTTAATGGATATTCTAAAACCATCTTTCTATGGTTTATCTGTTCATTTGAAATCATTTCCCCTATTGAGTTAATATTTGCACAAGGAATTTTATTTTGAGCAAACTTTCTAAGCCAATATTTAGTATTCTTTAATTTCAAAAAGATTTCGACTTTTCTTTTAAATTCCTGAATATTTGAATTTCTTTTTTTATTCGTATTATAAATTTTATACAAACTGTTATCTCCAATTATTTTGCAAAAAACATCAAAAAGCCTGTCGTTTCCGATTGCAATTATAATTTCCCCATCCTTTGTTTTAAAACTTCCAAAAGGACTAATTGATGGATGGTCTGTTCCTAATGGTTCTGGTATTTTTTTTTCAATCGTGTATCTAGCAATGGCATTTTCAAGTATGGCAACTTGACAATCTAACATACTTAGATCTAATTTAGACCCTTTATTGGTTATATTCCTTTTAATTAGCTGACTTAAAATTCCAATTACAGCAAATAAACTAGCAGCTATATCACCTATGGATGTCCCCACTCTAACAAAGTTATTTTTTTCATTACCAGTAATACTCATTAATCCACTCATTGCTTGTACAATAATATCATAAGCTGGGTTATTTTTTAGGGGGCCAGTTTCTCCAAATCCACTAATTTTTGAATGAACAAGTTTTGGATACTTTTTTGATAGGTATTTCCAATTATAACCCATTTTCTCTAACACTCCTGGCTTGAAGTTATCAATTAACACATCAGATTTCTCAAGAAGCTTTTCAAAAACATTTTTATCCTTTTTTTTTTTTAAATTTAAAACTATACTTTTCTTTCCTCTGTTTAGTGAAATAAAATAACCTGACTTGTTATCAATAAATGGTCCGAAATTTCTTGAATCGTCGCCATTTGGTTTTTCAACCTTTATGATTTTTGCACCAAGTTCCGATAAAATCAACGTAGCAAAGGGTCCTGATAGAACATTGGTTAGGTCCAACACTACAATATCTTCCAGAGGAAGTTTATTTAATTTATTTTCCAATAAAAGTACTTGAGATTTTTATTATATATTATCAAAATAAAGCATGAATTTTGATCAATTCAATGAAAAAAGTAAATTTTTAATTAATGAGTCTCAAAATAAGGCCATATCATTAAATAATCAGCAAGTTTTAGCTGAACATTTCTTGGCATCTTTTTTTACAAATCAAGATGATTTTTTAAAAAACATCTTAGAGTATTGCAAAATAAAAAGAGAACATATTATTGATATAATAAATTTTGAATTAAATAAAATTCCAAATGTAACTGGAGATAATCTAAATATTTATTTTTCTAATGATTTTATTAAAATTTTAGATAATTGTAAAAATACAAGGAGTGAATTTAATGACTCATTCATATCTCCTGAAATAATTTTATATACAATACTAAAGTATGATAAACTTGATATTACTAGAAAATTAAATGAAAATAATCTTAACTTTGAGAATTTGAAGTTAGCAATTCTCAAACTAAGAAAAGGAGAAACCATAGACGATAATACAACATCTATTGAATCAGAAGTATTAAAAAAATTTTCTACTGACCTTACTGAGTTAGCCAAACTTGGAAAGTTAGACCCTGTCATTGGTAGAGAAGAGGAAATAAGACGAAGTATTCAAGTTTTATCTAGAAGAACAAAGAACAACCCTGTTTTAATTGGTGAACCAGGAGTTGGTAAGACTGCAATAGCTGAAGGCCTCGCGTTAAGAATTATTAACAATGACATTCCAGATTCGTTAAAAAATAAAAAAGTTATATCTCTTGACTTAGGATCAATTGTTGCTGGAGCAAAGTTTCGTGGAGATTTTGAAGAAAGACTTAAAAGAATATTAAAAGAAGTGGAAGAAAATAAAGATTTTATAATCTTATTTATCGATGAAATTCATACTTTAGTTGGTGCTGGAAAATCTGATGGTGCTATGGATGCCTCAAATCTTCTAAAGCCAGCTTTAGCTAGAGGTGAACTTCACTGTATTGGGGCCACTACATTAAATGAATATAGACAAAATATCGAAAAAGATGCAGCACTTGCAAGAAGATTTCAACAAATCATTGTTGAAGAGCCTTCAATTGAAGATTCTATTTCAATTCTTAGGGGTCTTAAAGAAAAGTATGAAGTTCATCATGGTGTAAAAATTCTTGACTCAGCAATTGTTGCAGCTGTTGAATTATCCAAAAGATACATTAATGACAGATTTTTACCAGATAAAGCAATAGATTTAATGGATGAGGCGGCATCAAGAATCAGACTGCAAATTGACTCTAAGCCAGAAAAACTTGATAAAGTAGAAAGAAAATTATTACAAACAAAAATAGAATACGAAAGCTTAAAAAAAGAAAATGATAAAAAGTCAATCTCAAGAGTAGAAGATTTAAAAAAAGAAATAAACCAACTGGATAAAGAGTTCCAAAAACATGAAAAGAATTGGAATAAAGAAAAAGAACTTATAACAAATATCCAACATCTTAAATTGAAGATTGATGGATTTAAAACTTCTCAAAATTTGCTTCAAAGAGAAGGAAAACTATCTGAGGCAGGAAAACTTGCCTACAGCACAATTCCTGAACTTGAAAAAAATTTAAGTGAATTAGAATCTCAGAAAGATCAAAAAGTTCTTAGCAAGTCTGTAACATCAGATGAAATTGCAGAAATAATTTCTAAATCAACAGGTATTCCTTTAGAAAAAATGCTCGAAGGGGAAAAACAAAAGATTATTAATATGGAGAAAGAACTTCAATCAAAAGTAATTGGTCAAGAAGAAGCTATAAAACAAATTTCTAAATCAGTCTTAAGGTCAAGAGCAGGTATTCAAGATCCAAATAAACCAATTGGAGTTTTTTTGTTTCTAGGTCCAACAGGAGTAGGAAAAACTCAGCTCACAAAAGTTTTATCGAATTTTTTATTTAATAATACCCAATCCTTGTTTAGGCTAGATATGTCAGAATATATGGAGAAACATTCAGTTTCTAAACTTATAGGTTCCCCCCCTGGTTATGTAGGATTTGAAGACGGAGGAATTTTAACAGAAAGGATTAGAAGAAAACCATATCAGTTAATTCTTTTAGATGAAATTGAAAAAGCACACTCAGATATATTTAACTTATTATTACAAGTATTTGATGATGGCAGACTAACAGATTCGCAAGGAAGAGTTGTAAATTTTAAAAATACATTAATTATAATGACCTCTAATATTGGTGCTGAATTTATAAATTTCTCAGAAGAACAAACTAGCAGAATTGAAATTTTCACTCAAGAAAAGATTAAGGATGAACTTAAAAAAAACTTCAAACCAGAATTTTTAAATAGAATAGACGATCTCATAATATTTAATCGATTAACAAAGAAGGAAATTGTAAAAATAATAGATCTACAAATTCATGAACTGGGAGAAATATTAGATAATAAAAAAATATTAATAACATTAGATTCAAAAGCAAAAGAATGGTTACTTAATGAGGGGTTTTCAACTGCTTATGGAGCAAGACCTCTAAAAAGAATAATTCAAGCAGAAATTATTGATAAAATTGCATATTTAATTGTGAGTAATAAAATTGGTGAAGAATGTAAATTAAATGTTTCAGCAAATAAAAATAATGAGTTAATAATTAATTATGATTAGAGATATTGGCTTTATAGGATTAGGTGTAATGGGCTTCCATATGGCAGCACATTTATTAAAAAATAAATTTAATATTCATATTGTAAATAGAAAATCATTAAAAACAAAAAAGTTCCTAACAATTTTTAAAAACTATAATAATCTATTTGTTAGTAATGAACTCGGTGAATTATCCAAAAATAGTGATGTAATTATTACTTGTGTAGGCAATGATAAAGACCTTCAAGACGTCTATTTATCAAAAAAAGGTATTGTTAGATATATTACAAAAAAAATGTTTCTGATAGATCACACCACTTGTTCTGTAAAAGTTACAAAAGCCATTTATAAAAAATGTTTAGAAAGAAATTCATATTTTTACGACGCACCAATGAGTGGTGGTGAAATTGGTGCTGTAAATGGGTCACTTTCTCTAATGGTTGGAGGAAATAAAAAACAATTTAGATATATAAGACCAATATTAGATAAATACTCTAAGTCACTAATATATATGGGGGAAACTGGATCAGGACAAATTTCAAAAATGGTGAATCAAATATGTGTAGCCTCAATAATACAAGGATTAGCAGAAGCAATTAATTTTGCCAAAAAAAAGAAAATTAAAATAGACTTATTAGTTGATGTATTAAAGAATGGTGCTGCTCAATCATGGCAACTTGAGAATAGAGCTATAACAATGTCAGATAATAAGTTTAATTTTGGTTTTATGAATAAGTTAATGTTAAAAGATTTGAATTTAGTGATGGATGAAGTGAAAAATACTAATATTAGAATCCCAACTACTAAGTTAATAAAAGATTTTTATTCAGAACTCGTAAAATTAGGTTATGAAAAAGAGGACACATCAAATTTAATTAGACTACTTAAATAGTACATTTTTTCGGATATACTCATTGAAGTGAGTTGTAATTCTTTTTTTTAGTAAATCAATTCCACTCCCGTTTTTTGCGGATATCATTATTGAGCGTTGGCCAATTATATTATGAAGATTTATTCTGTCTTGAATTAAATCTGTTTTATTTAAAACCTCAAAAATTCTTTTATCATTTCTATTAATACCTATTTCATCTAAAATTTTTAACACCTCAGTCTTATGATTTAAATATTCTACATCTGAAATATCCCTAACATGTATAATTAAATCAGAATTTGTGATTTCGTCTAAAGTAGATTTAAATGCATCGATGAGTGTTGTTGGAAGATCTCTTATAAATCCTACTGTATCAACCAATATAAATTTCAGTCCATTGAAGTACCCACTCCTTATTGTAGAGTCAAGTGAGGCAAAAAGCATGTTTTTAGATAATACAGAGGATTTAGTAAGTAAATTAAATAGTGTAGACTTCCCGGAATTCGTATAACCGACCAATGAAATTATTGGGATATTATTCTTAATTCTTCTATACCTTTGAATTTCTCTGATTTTATTTATCTTATTTATTTTTTTTCTTAATCTATTAATAGATTCAGTTAACTGTCTTTTATCAGATTCAATTTGTTTTTCTCCTGGACCACCCATAAAACCAGCCCCACCTCTTTGTCTTTCTAAATGTGTCCAAGACCTGACTAATCTACTTTTCTGGAATTTTAAACTTGCTAATGATACACTAAGCTTACCTTCATTCGACCGCGCTCTTGAACCAAATATTTCTAAAATTAATCCAGTTCTGTCAATAATTTTACATTTTGTAGCATTTTCTAAATTTCTTTGTTGAATAGGAGTAATGCATGCATTGAGAAATGTTAACTTGATTTTTGAATTAATTATAATTTGTTTTAAATCATCTATGAAACCTGATCTTAAATAGGTTTTTGAATTAATTTTATCTATGCCAACAGATTTTGAATAAACAACATCTAACTCTATAGCTTTAACTAAGCTTATAGCTTCCTTTAAAAATAAATCTTTATATCCTCGAGATTTTTTAATATAAGGATGAATTACAGCTGTTTCATTCATTAATTTTGAAATTTTAAAAATTCATTGTATTTATTTATCAGGGTTTCGGTTATCTCTCCAGGTTTACCATTGTTTACTTTTTTTTCATTAATCCTTACTACGGGTAGTATCTTTGCCGTAGTACTTGTGAGAAATGCTTCTTTGGAATTAAATAGTTCATCAATTGAGAAAGCCTTCTCTTTAATTTTAAAATTATTACTTTTAGCAATTTCAATCGTTGTATCTCTTGTGACACCGCCCAAAATAAAGTTATTTGATGGATGTGTTTGAATCTCATTTTGTTTATTTACTATAAAAGCGTTAGATGTTGCTCCTTCAGTTATTAAATTATTTTTAATTTGCCATGATTCAAAAAAACCTTGCTCAAAAGCTTTTTGTTTCTCTAAAACATTAGGCAAAAGTGAAATTGATTTTATATCACATCTTCCCCACCTTATGTCATTTGACAAACATATCTTTACACCTTTTTTATAGATTTTTTCGTCATTTCTAAGTGAAAATGAAAAAATTATAATATTTGGCTTTATTAATTTTGGAAAAATATGATTCCTTTTAGCTGCGCCCCTTGTAATTTGAAGATAAAGAAAACCATTTTTTAATTTGTTAATATGCATAAGCCTTTTTATTATAAGTTCTAATGATCTAATATTTCTAAAGGGCATACTTATCTTCAAACTATCAAGTGATTTTTGTAATCTGGAAATATGTTTGTGAAAATTTATTAGGTTAGAGTTTAAAAAACTCATTACCTCATAAACTCCATCTGCAAAATTAAAACCTCTATCTTCAATTGAAACCTGTGCATCAGTTTTATTTTTATAAAGTCCATTTATATAACAATATCTCATCAAAAAAACTCTATATTTACTTCGGAGTATTTTTCTATTTCTTTAATTGATGAAGGATCAGAAAAGATTATAAGTTTATCTTTAACAAAAATTGTCGAATTTTCATCAGGAAAAATTAATTTTTGATTTCTTACAATACCCCCGATAACTACTCCCTCCGGCATATCCAAATCTTCTATTTTTTTATCTGCAAATTTAGTTGTTGGAAGAATTTCTATTTCCATAATTTCCCCTCTATCATTTCCAAAGTCATGAACTTCTTTAACTTTTCCTCTTCTTACATACTGGAGAATTGCAGATGTTGTAATATTTCCTGGGTTAATTAAAACATCAAGGTCTAATTTTTTTGATAAATTTCTATAATTGGAATTATTTACAATAGCCATTGTTCTTTTACAACCTAAATCTTTCGCTAAAAGAGAAGCAAAAATATTCACCTCATCATCATTTGTAACTGTTATTATAGCCTCAGCTGTTGACGCTCCTGCCTCTTTAAGTAAATTGGAATCAATTGCATCACCGCATAAAATAGTATTTTGTTTTGAAAGCTGGGAAGAAATATTCTTGGTTCTCTTTAAGTCATTATCAATTATTTTACAATTTATATCTGGATAGTCTTTTTCAAGAATTTTTAAAATATTTAATCCTATATTTCCTGCGCCCACAACTACTAGTTTTCTGTTTTCCTGAGTTTTAATCCCAAAAACTCTTAGTGCTCTAAGAATATCTTCATCTTTAATACAAATATATATGTCATCTCCAGGATATAGTTCTACTTGACCTGATGGTATAATAATTTCATTTTTTCTAAAAATTGAAAGAATTTTCACTTCTAAACCTGAGAAAATTCCGGGTAACATTCTCAAAGGAGTATTTATAACAGGACATTTTTCATTAATTGATATACCTATTATTCTTGCAGTTTTATTTCCAAGATAAAAAGAATCAAATGCACCTGGTGTATTTAACTTTCTTATTATATCTTTGGCAACTTCTAGTTCAGGTGAAATAACTGCGTCAACATCAATTTTTCCAGATGTAAAAAGTTTATTAAAGTAATTTGGTTTCAAGTATTCATTTTCTTTTATTCTAGCGACCTTTAATGGGATTTTGAAAAGGTGGGTAGCCAACTCACATGAAATAATATTCATTTCATCACTATCAGATACTGCAATTAACATATCAGCTTCGTCAGCCCCTGCTTTTTCTAAAATTTCAGGATGTGATGTTTTTCCACAAATACTTTTTAAATCAACACTCTTGTTTAAAATTCTTAGAAGAGATTCGGATTCATCAATAATTGTTACATCATTGTCTTCATAAACTAATTGTTTGGCAATGTTTGAACCTATCTCTCCTGCTCCACAAACTATTATTTTCATTTAAAGTTCCATTTTAATATTTAATGATTTTAATTTTCTGTATAAAGCGGTGCGTTCCATACCAATTTTTGATGACATCTTAGAAACGTTATATTTAAATTTTTCTAAATTGTACATCAAATATTTTTTTTCAAACTCTTCTCTTGCTTGTTTTAAATTGAGATTCATAGCCTCTTTTGAGAGAGAATCACTATGATTAGCTAGATTAGACCCAAGATCATGTATTTCTTTTTTAGATATTTCCTCTGATTCATTTTTATCAAGCATTGTTATAATCCATTCGACAAATTTTTTAAGTTGTGAAATATTATCAAGTAAATTTAAATTTACTAAATATTCTATAGATTCAGCAGAAAACTTTTTCTTTTTCAAGGATTTTTCAGTTATTATTTGTGTAGAAAAAATATCTATTAATTCTTTTATGTCTTCTATCCTAGTACTAAGATTTGGTATGTTTATTGTTGTAAAGTTTAATTTTTTAAGAAAATCCTCTCGAATACTTTGACTTTTGGGATTTTGTTTTTCTGATATTATAACTCTGATATTTAATGGATTAGAATTCAAAGCCCCTACTCTATAAAACTTTTTTTCAGCTAAAGCTCTCAACAATTTCCCTTGAAGCGTATTCGATATAAAATTGAAGTTCTTGAAATATATAGTTCCATTGTTAATTTCATCAAAAATACTCATATTTTTAATTATCTGGTTTTCTTCATAACCAAATAAATCTTTTTCTAGTTGGTTTTCGTTGCAATCACAATCGACATACTTAAAGTTTTTGTTTGATCTATGAGATAGTCTGTAAATTCTATATGCTATATATCCTCTTCCAGATCCATTAGAACCTTGTAAAAAGATATTAGAATCTGTTTTGCAAATATTAGAAATAGTTTTCTCTAATATTTTAGCTGATTTTGAATTTGAAACAAATTTAGAATCAATATTCCTTTCAGAAAAGTTCTGAATTTTTTTTTTGAGTGCATAGTTTTCCAAAGCTTTTTTAATTTTAAAAATTAATAAATCACTATCAAATGGTTTTTCAATGAAATCATAAGCACCTTTTTTTATGGAATTAACAGCAGTTTCAATATTTCCATGTCCACTTATCATAATAACAGGTACATTTTGATCTAATCCAATTATTTTTTCTAATGCTTGAAAACCGTCAAATTTTGAGTTGTTCAACCATATATCAAGTAATACTAACGAGAATTTTTTTTTTTTGAATAATTCCAGTCCTTTTTCTGAGGTAACCGCCTCATCGCATGTATAACCTATATCACCAAGTAATCCTGATAATTGAGAACAAATATCAGGTTCATCATCAATAATTAAAATTTTGCTTTCTTTTCCAATCATCGTTTATCAGACTCAATACTAACTAACAGGAAGTTTAATGCTAACACAAGCACCACCATGTTTTTTACTATCTAATAAGTTAATTTTACCATTATGATCTTCAATAATTTTTTTACATATTGCAAGACCTAAACCAGTTCCGTTTATTTTATTAGTTATATATGGCTCAAATAATTTATCTCTATTTTCTGGAAATCCAACTCCATTGTCCTCTATATTTATTATAATGTCTTTCTTTTTCTTAATAACTTCAACAACTATCCTCTTATTTTTTTTCATAGATGATTCGTGTGAGTTTTTTAAAATATTGAGGAAAACTCTTCCTAATTGATTTTGATCACACATTATTTTCAGACTCTTGTGTTCGTTAATACTTATAATTTTAGTTTTATTATCTAAAACCTTTATTGTGTTAATTTGCGTTTCAATAATATCTTTAAGTAATGAATTTTTTAATTGTTGCTCTGGCATTCGAGCAAAATTAGAAAACTCCGTTACAAGATTTTGAATATTATTTACTTGTCTCTTGATTGTTTCAGTACACACATCTAGGATTTGTTCATTTCCGTAATTAGATTTAAAATACCTTTCAAGTCTTTGTGCCGAAAGTTTAATTGGAGTTAATGGATTTTTTATTTCATGTGCCATATATCTAGCAACGCTTGACCAAGCTGCATTCTTTTGGGCTGAAACTAACTCTGAAACATCATCAACACTTAATACAAAGCCTTTGATTTTCTTTTTCTCTGAGATCTGTGAAATTTTTATATTTAAAAACTTTAATTTATCTGTCGCAATAAATTTTATTTGAGTTTCATAATTCTTATTTTGATTTTGCTTATATTTAATTAAAATATTTTTTAACTCAAGATTCTCCGATAAATAGTTTTTTTTAATTTTATTTTCAAATATTTTTTGAGAAACTTTATTACAAAGAAGAACATTATTATTTAAATCAATATAAATTATTCCAGTACTCACATTATTTATAATTTTTTCTGTAAACTTTCTTCTTAGATTTATAGTTTCTTTAGCTCTAAAAAGTTTATTTTTTTGATCATTGAGAATATTAAGCATCTTATTTAAAACGTTTGATAATATACTGTATTCATTATTACCAGAAAAGATTCTAATTCGTGTTGAAAAATCTTCCTCTATTATTTTTTCAGAGTCCTTAATTATCTGCATTATTGGCTCAATTATTCTGTTTGAAAACATCAAACCGAACCATACAGATAATAGGATCATTAAAAAGTTGATCGCTATAAATAGCTGATTAAATTGAAATTGGAAATAATCTAATTTTTTTGTAATGTTCAAGTATTCGTTTGCTGTTATATCCACTCTTTCAACTCTACCTAGTACATTTGAATCTACGTCTTTTCCAATAAATAGATATGTAGGAATTGCTCTTTGAACTTTCATTAAAGCTCTTACTTTAGTTTTCTCTACATTAGGAAATACAGCGATATCTCCCTCATCAGCTATTAGGAAAGACCATAATGGTGGAGCTGTTTCTGATTCAACTAAAAAACTTCCAACTTTAGCTAATAATTGTCCTGAACTTTCAAAAATAATAGCTTCA
>JBJKUR010000015.1:0-76412 GCA_045563055.1 Alphaproteobacteria bacterium | reverse complement strand
TTTCTTTTTGAAAATTATCTTTTATCTTTTTTACAGAAATTATTATTAATAAAACAATTAGAACAAAATTGATTGATATTAAATCCGAAACATTATCGATTTCCTCTAAATTAGAGAGATTTCCTGAAAGAGTAAGGAAAATTAATAAACTTAAAATAAAAGAAGACAAAAAAAAGAAAATTAAGAAAAAATTTAACGAATCTTTCTTATCTACAAAATCAAACAATCTTTTGAAAATCATTTTTTTCCAAACTTCAATGGTATTTTGAGTTTATTAATTTTTGTTCTTAAAGTATTTCTATTAATTCCTAACATCTGTGCTGTTTTGATTTGGTTCCCTTTACAGAATTCAAGTGTTTTTAATAATAAGGGCCTTTCAAATTCATCCATAAATTTACTATAAAGCTCAATTTCTTTATCATTAAGTTCTAGTGAAGTGAAAAAGTTATCTAAAAATCCATCTAAATATGATCTTAAATTTTCTTTTTCAGATTTATTATTTTTTAAAACATCTTCAGTTACATTCTGAGTAGTTTGATCAATAAAATCTTCAATTTGACTTGAACTAATTATTCTATCGGAAACTAAAACTGATATACGTTTAAATAGATTTTCCAATTCTCGAATGTTCCCTGGCCACTCATAATTCTTTAAAAAATTAATAGCAGAACTGTCCAATTGTTTGTGACTATCAGAAAAAAGCGATAAGTAATGATTTGATAAGGAAACTATATCGTTTTCCCTATCTCTTAATGGAGGTAATTTTATATTTATCACGTTGAGTCTATAAAATAGATCTTCTCGAAACTCACCTTTTTCAATCGAGTTAATTAGATTCTTATTTGTTGCTGAAACTATTCTAACGTCAATTTTGATTAATTCTCTGCCTCCAACTCTTGTTACCTCACCAAATTGAAGGACTCTTAATAGTCTAGATTGAATATCAAGAGGCATATCACCTATTTCATCTAAAAACAAAGTCCCACCAGACGCTTTTTCAAAGAAACCTATAGTTTGTTTTTCAGCTCCTGTAAAAGCTCCTTTTTCATAACCGAATAACTCACTTTCTATTAAATTTTGGGGTAAGGATGCCATATTAATCACAATAAAAGGTTGCTGAGCTCTCTCACTAAAATTATGAATAGTCCTCGCAACTAATTCTTTTCCTGTACCCGACTCTCCATTAATTAAAACAGAGAAATTCGTTTTAGTTATTTTGGCAATTTTTTTATAAACATCTTGCATAACCAAAGATGTACCAATCATTGGTAAATTTTCTTCAATTTTAAATTGTTCAGCAAATTTATCTTTTTTTTTTAATGATCTATCAACTGAAATAGTCAAATCATTCAAATCCAATGGTTTTGGAATATATTCAAACACATCTAATTGATCAGCCTTGATAGCTGTCAAAATATTATTTTGAGCACTTATAATAATAAATTCGAGGTGATTGAATTTTTTTTTTTAATTTTTTAACTAGCTCTAGTCCATCACCATCAGGTAACATAACATCGCAAATAACAAGATCAAAATTTTCCTTTTCAAGAATAATCCAACCTTCAGAAATAGTTGATGAGGTTTTTATTGATATTTTTGAATTACTTAAGGCTTTAACCATTAAGACTTTTAAGTGATGATCATCATCAATAATAAGAATTTTTTTTTGCATAATAAATTATATTGGCAAGGTTATTTTTACAGATGTAACTTCTTTATCTGATTCTATAACAATACTCCCATCATGATCATCAATTATTTTTTTTACCAAAAATAAACCTATACCTGAACCTCTTTTTTTTGTAGAAAAAAATGGTAAAAATATTTTACTTAAATTAACTTTATCTATTCCCGAGCCATTATCAGTGAATATAATACTTATTAAATTTTTTTTAATATTATCCT
The DNA here is from genome assembly GCA_045563055.1 of Alphaproteobacteria bacterium. Classification (GTDB taxonomy): domain Bacteria; phylum Pseudomonadota; class Alphaproteobacteria; order Methylaequorales; family Methylaequoraceae; genus Methylaequor. The sequence continues at coordinate 74,507 of JBJKUR010000015.1, read as the reverse complement.
TTATATTTGGAATTTTTATAACTTCTCCAATAACAAACTTAGTTTGAATTTTTATAAAAGAACCACTTGTCAAATTTGAAGACTCATAACTATTGCTCAGAATGTTGTCAAATGATTGCATTATTAAGTCTTTGTTAATTAATAGCGTTGGAAGAGAAGGATCAAATTCTTCAATTATTGTTAAATTTTCGAATTTTTTAATCTTGAATAAACATATTCTTATCAACTCATGAATATTTTCGCGAGTTTTAGCATTGAAATTATTTCCTTTACTTAAATTAAAGTTTGTAAAAAGTCTTGTTATTCTTTTTGCTTCTGAGTTAATAATATTTAACAACTCACTTTCAACATTCACATATCTCTTTCTAATTAAATCTGAAGCTAATCGTATTGATGAAATGGGATTGTTTATCTCATGTGCAAGAATTGAGAAAACCTCGCTAAAATGTTCTTGATTTACAGCTAATTGTCTATCTGAGTCACTAACAAGTTTTTTTAGAACAAGCATAAAACTATTTCCAAGATCATCAGAGGTTATGCATATTAATTCAAAAAATAATTTGTTAATTTCAAATTTATCCTCCTTAATAAAAAAGACTCCTTTTTTTTTAATTATCTCTTTTAGATTTGCCTTAAGTATATATTGTTTGCTGAAAATTTGACTTATATCTGTACCTTTAATTTGGTGATCACTTTTGGATAGTAAGTTTTGAGATTCAAAGTTACAGAATTCAATTTTTAAATTTTCTTTATTTATAATAAAAATTGCATCTGGAAAAAGATCAAAAATTGACTTGAAATTAACTATTGTATCATCTTTGGACATTAATCTTTAAAAAAATCATTTATAAAATTTTTTAATAGAGTTTTATCTAAACATTTATTAACTTTGAATCTAAATTCATTTGAATTATCAAGCGACTTAGAATACCAACTCAAATGTTTCCTGAAAGATTTGATTCCAACCTCTATTCCATAATGATCTAGAGATCCATCTAAATGTTGAAGAATTATCTCTTTTCTCTTTTTATTACACTTAAATATTTTAGTGCCATTATTATTTAGTTCTTGAAAGATCCATGGTTTTCCATAAGAACCTCTTCCAATCATTAATCCATCAGCTCCAGATTCATTAAGTGATATATCAACATCCTCTGAATTACAGATATCACCATTCACAAGAACAGGAATCTTAACTGAGTTTTTAACCTTTCTTACAAACTTCCAATCTGATTTACCCCTATACATTTGACATCTTGTTCTTCCATGAACAGTTATCATTTTTACCCCAGATTCTTCTGCTATTTTTGCAATCTTAGGAGCATTAAGCGATTTATCGTCCCAGCCTTTTCTCATTTTAAGAGTAACTGGAATATTTACTGATTTCGTGACGGATTTTAAAATTTGAGATGCTAACAACTCATCTCTCATTAAAGCGGAACCAGCGTATCCATTTACGACTTTTTTTACTGGACAACCCATGTTTATGTCTAAAAGATCAGCACCGTGGTCTTCGCAAATTTTAGCTGCCTCACTCATAACATTTGCTTCACATCCAGCAATCTGAACTGCAGATAAAAAATTATCTGTTTTTTTTATCATTTTCATAGTTTTTTTACTATTTGCTAATAGAGCCCTACTTGCAATCATTTCTGAAAAAACAAGACCAGGTTTAAACTTTTTAACTATTTCTCTATATGGATAATCAGTTACACCAGACATTGGTGCTAATAAAAGATTATTTTTGATATTTAAATTTCCAACTTTTAACATCATTGAATTAATTTGATACCAAAGTAAGAAAAGCTAATGAAAAGATAAGATAACAAAATCATTTTAAAAGATCATTTGACCTGATATTCCTCTAAATACCCTTATTAAAATTATAATAAAAGTTAAAATAAGCGTAATTATACTTAATACAACTTTTTCAGATAAAAAATAGATTAAATTTTGACCACTTTCAATATAATAATAAAGTCCAGTAATTAAAGAAACTATTAGAAATATTATTGTTGCGTATAAAAATCTTACTGCAAGGAGTTCACTTTCGTACATTGAAGGAAGAAAATTATTAATAATTTTATTGTATTTCATTTTTTTAATATACAAATCTTGAACATAAATACAAAAAGATGTGACAAGGCTAATTGTAATTAATGAATAAGAAAGTAATGATGTAATTATATGAACGACCAAAAATTTATTATTAAATAATTGATAGTTAGAAAGGGTATCATCAAGAGTTATTCCAATAAATGATCTAAAAATTAAAAGTGAAAAAAAGAATGGAATGAATAAAATTCTCAAACGAACAAACTGACCTGAGAAAAGAGAGAGCACAAAAAAGACGAAAAAAGTAATGACTATCAAAAGAGATGTTACAAGTGTCAATTTACTAGAACCTAAACTTAAAATAAAAAAATAATGAAATAAACTCATTATCCCCAAAAAAATTAAGCTAAATAAATAAGTAATCTTGTTTATATCCCATTTATTTTCTATTTTAGTAAAACACAGCAAAGAAAACATGATGAGACTAAATATTGATATGATTTCAATAAATATATATAAATTCATACATAATCTATACTATAAAAATTGATGCAGAAAAATAACTTAGCAATAATACTTAGTGGAGGGAAAGGGGAAAGGTTTGACTCTAAACTTCCAAAACAATTTTTTAAGATAAATAATAAGCCAATCATTAAGATTACTGTAGAAAAACTATTAGAATTAAATTTATTTAAAAAAATAATTATTGTAAGTAATAAAAGTTATATAGCAAAAACTAAAAGATTATTTGATAGTGACGAAATAATTATTACTGAAGGTGGTAAGACAAGACAAAGCTCTGTCTTTAACGGTCTATTGGCAGGAAAAGATTATAAATTTAAAAATGTTATTATTCATGATGCAGTTAGACCTTTTTTCTCAAAAAAATTAGTTTCTAACATCCTTGAGAATCTTAAAACCAATAAAAGTGTAGTACCCTCAATTAAAATTTTCGATTCAATAAGAAAAATAAAAAAAAATGAATACCGAAACATCTTGAGGGATGATCTTCAACTCATACAAACTCCGCAAGGATATCATTACGATCAAATTTTTAAAGCTCATACAAAAAATAAAAATAAAGAATTTACTGATGACTCAATGCTTTTGTATAAACATACAAAAAGTATTAAAATAATAGATGGAGAACTATCAAACTTTAAAATTACAACTAAGAAAGATTATGAGTTCGGAAAACAAATTATCGAGAAGGATATAAAAATGAATAATATAAGAGTTGGAAATGGATTTGACGTTCATAAATTTACAAAAGGAAAGTTTCTTATTCTTTTTGGCGTAAAAATTCCGTTTAATAAATCTTTAGCTGGCCATTCAGATGCTGACGTTGGGTTTCATTCAATAGTTGACGCCATCTTAGGCGCATTATGTTTAGGTGATATAGGAACACATTTTCCACCAAGTGAAAATAAATGGAAAAATAAAGAATCTATTTTCTTTATGGAGTTTGCCAGAAAAAAAATCTCTGAAGAAAATTATCAAATCAATAACCTTGACATCACATTAATATGTGAAAAACCAAAGGTTAGCGAATATAAACCTAAATTTATGAAAAGTGTGTCAAATGCACTTAAAACAGACCCAAAATTCATTAATATAAAAGGAACAACAACCGAAAAGCTCGGTTTCCTTGGAAGAGAAGAAGGCATTGCATGCCAAGTCTCAGTTGTTTTATCAAAAAAATGATTTTAAAAAGAATTTCAATTATTTTTTGTTCAGGTTTTGGTGTTGGTTATTTTCCTATCTTTCCAGGGACTGTTGCCTCAGCAGTTATATTGCCAATATTATGGATTTCCAAAAGTTATATTTCTGTGACAACTATATTTTTTTTATTGACTCTATATTTAATAACATCTTTATTTCTTTTAAAAATTGCATTAATGAATAGTAAAAATAAAGATCCAAGTTACTTTGTATGTGATGAATATATAGGTCAAGCTATTCCACTTCTGTTTTGTAACGAAAAAATATTAGACTATTTAATAGCTTTTATTTCTTTTAGAATTTTAGACATATTTAAACCTTTTCCAATAAATTATTTTGATAAAATTAAAACAGAGTTTGGTGTAGTACTTGATGATATTATTGCTGGATCTATAGTGGCTGTAGGTTTCATTTATTATTATGGTTTATGAAAAGTGATTTAAATAAATTTATTGATGCCTTAAGGAAAAAAAATATCAAGCTTTGTCTAGCTGAATCAATATCTGGTGGAAAATTAGCATATGAGATTATAAAAATTAAGGGTGCATCAGAGATAATTGACTATTCGATTGTTTGTTACAGTGATAATTCCAAAAGATCAATTCTAGGTATTGATAAACATTTAAAAAAGTATGGCGTATTTAGTGAAGAAGTTGCTGAAATTATGGTTAAGAAAGTATCTAAATTTTCTAAAAGTAATAATAATTTATCTATTTCTTGCACAGGGCAAGCTGGTCCTAATATAATTACTAAAAAAGATGATATAGGTTTAGTTTTTATTGGAATAAATTATAAGCAACAAACTGTAGTATCAAAAAAAAAATTTCCAACAAAGAATCGGTTGAGAATAATTGAACAAACTGTCAAGGAAATGATTAATTTAGGTTCAAAGATTATTCTGAATTAGATAATTCATAACGTAATATAATTTCATTCATATCTTTATAGTATAATTTGTCTTTAATTATGATTTTTTGGAAATCTTTATTGCTCTCAAAATTTTTAATAAATCTCTCATGAGTATCGAGTTCTTTCATTTTATAACTTAATATTTGTTTTTGATTGTTGATATTTTCAAAATTATCAAATACAGAAAAAATATTTTTTTTTGAAAATAAAATTTCAAAAATTAAAAAAAAAATTATTAATAAGTATGTAAAATAAAGGATTTTATTTTTATCTATCATTTAAAAATTTTTGAAACGGATTTTTTCCAGAAAATTCAATAAGTTCACTTTGATCTTCTATCCTCAAGAGTTGGTTGTACTTAGATACTCTTTCAGATCTACTTAATGAACCAGTTTTAATTTGACCGGCAGACATACCAACAGAAAAGTCTGAAATAAATGTTTCCTCAGTTTCACCTGACCTATGAGAAATAATTGTACTAAAATTATTTTTTTTTGCTAACTTAATAGTACTTATAGTCTCAGATAGTGAACCAATCTGATTTAATTTGATAAGAATAGAGTTTCCTGTCTTCATCTTAATTCCTTCTTTGAGTCTTTCAGTAGATGTGACAAATAAATCATCCCCAACCAATTGGCATTTACTTCCAATGGTTTGAGTTAGTTGTTTCCAACCTTCCCAATCATTCTCGTCCAGACCGTCTTCAATTGAAATAATTGGATAATTTGAAATTAAATTTTCATAGTATTTTATAAAATCTTCGGAAGTTAATGATAGAGATTCACCGGAGAGTTTGTATCTTTTTGATTCAAACATTTCTGACGCCGCGACATCAAGTCCTAAAAAAACATCTTCACCAGGTTTATAGTTTGCTTTTTCAATAGACTGAATAATAAGATCTAAACATTCTTTATTTGATGATATATCAGGGGAAAAGCCACCTTCGTCTCCAACAGATGTTGAATACTTTTTCTTTGAAAGAATATCTTTCAAGGTATGAAAAATTTCACAACCCGCTCTTAATGATTCTTTAAACGTTTTAAAACCGCATGGAATAATCATAAATTCCTGAAAATCAAGTTTATTATTAGCATGACATCCACCATTAATTATATTCATCATTGGGGTAGGTAAACTATTCTGCATTCCGCCAATATACTTAAACAATGGAACTCCCGTATATATGGCTGCAACTTTAGCACATGCTAAGGAAACCGCTAAAATTGAATTTGCACCTAATCTTTTTTTATTTTTTGTACCATCTAAATCTATTAAAGTTCTATCAATATCACCTTGATCTATTATTTCAAAACCTGATATCGTATCATTAATTTCTGTGTTAATGAAATGAACTGCTTTTTTAACTCCTTTTGAAAAAAATCTATTTTTGTCCCCATCTCGCAATTCATGCGCTTCGTAAGTTCCAGTAGATGCACCAGAAGGAACCGATGCTCTGTCAACATGACCTGACGTTAGGGTGACTTCGACTTCGACTGTTGGATAACCTCTACTATCAATTATTTCACGCGCATATAACTGTTGTATTTGTGACATTATTATTTCCGTTCATTCTTTGTGAGATTATCTAATAGCTTGATACTATGAATTAATCCACCTAATTCCTTTAAAGGTAACATATTTAAACCATCAGAGGGAGCATTTTTAGGGTTTTCATGGGTTTCAATAAATAAACCAGCAATACCAGTTGTTACTGCAGCCTTTGCCAAAACACTCACAAATTCAGATTGCCCCCCTGATGCACTTCCTTCTCCACCTGGCAATTGAACAGAGTGAGTTGCGTCAAATATAACGGGAAATCCAGTTTTTTTCATTATTGGTATAGATCTCATATCTGAAACCAAATTATTATATCCAAATGTTGTACCTCTCTCTGTAAGCAATAACTTTTTATTTCCTGAAGATAAGAATTTCTTTACTATATTTTTTACTTCCCAAGGAGACAAAAATTGACCTTTTTTCACATTAACAGGTAGATTTGTTTTTCCAGCAGATAAAATCATGTCAGTTTGTCTGCATAAAAAAGCTGGAATTTGAATAATATCCACAAAATTTTTAGCTATATCACATTGTTCTGATTCATGGATATCAGTGATAACTGGACAATCAAACTTTTCCTTAACAGCTGCTAAAATTTCTAACCCTTTTTTTATCCCTAATCCTCTTTTACTTTTATGACTTGACCTATTGGCTTTATCGTAAGAACTTTTAAATATATATTTAAAATTTAACTTTTTAGATAAATTTTGAATTTCATTACATATATCAAAAGCGTGTTGTTTGCTCTCAAGTTGACATGGGCCAAGAATAAACTTTATTTCCGTATTGTTTGATAAAACAAAATTATCAGTAATGTTAATTTTTTTCATTATTATTAATTTTCGATATAGATTTGATAAATGAGTTAAAGATTGGATGAGGTTTAAAAGGGGTTGATTTTAGTTCTGGATGAAATTGAACTCCAATAAACCATGGGTGGTCATGTCTTTCGATAATTTCAACAAGATTTCCATCAGGAGACATTCCTGATAAAACTATACCACTCATTTCAATTTCTTTTTTATAATTATAATTAACTTCATATCTATGGCGGTGTCTTTCATTTATTCGATTTTTTTTATATATTGAAGAAATCTTTGATCCCTTCTTTAATAGCGCAGTATACGACCCTAACCTCATACTTCCCCCAAGGTTCTCAATATCATGTTTGAATATTGCATTGTTTTTCTTCCATTCATGCATCATTGAAATAATAGGTAAGGAAGTTTTTCCAAATTCTGTGGATGAAGCTTTTTCAAAACCCCTAATATTAGTAATTGACTCTAATATCGCCAATTGCATTCCAAAACATATTCCTAAAAATGGTATATTTAATTTTTTAGATACTTTTATTGCATTTATTTTACCCATGGTCCCGTCCTTGCCAAACCCACCTGGAACCAAAATTCCCTGACATTCCGAAAGAATTTTCTCACATTTTTCAAAATTTTCTAATTTTTTAGAATCCAACCATTTTATTTCTACCTTAGTGTTGTTAAGAATGCCACTGTGAAAAAGGGCTTCATTTAATGATTTATATGATTCTGATAAATTAGTATATTTTCCTACAATAGCAACTTTAACAGTTTTTTCTAATTTATAAAATTTTTCTAAAAAATCTGTCCATAAATTTAGATTTACCTTTTTCTTGTATGTGATATCAAAAAATTTAAATAATTGAGATAGTAAACCTTGAGCATTTAGTTTTACTGGAACCTCATATATAGTCACAGCATCATCTACCAAAATTACAGAATCTCTAGAAATATTACAAAAAAGTGAAATTTTTGATCTTGCCTCTGAATTAATTTTTCTTTCTGCTCTACATAACAATAAGTCTGGCTGTATACCCAAACCCAATAACTCCTTTACTGAATGTTGCGTAGGTTTAGTTTTTAGTTCATTTGCAGAAGATAAAAAAGGCACAAGTGTTAAATGAATAAATAAAGTTCTTTTTTTACCTAATTCATTTCTTAGCTGCCTAATTGCTTCTAGAAACGGAAGACTTTCAATATCACCGACTGTTCCACCAATTTCGCAAATCACGAAATCTTCTTTATTTAAATCTTTTTGAATAAATTTTTTGATTTCATCTGTTACGTGCGGGATAACCTGAACAGTTGATCCTAAATAATCTCCTTTTCTCTCTTTTCTAAGAACTTCAGAATATACTTTTCCAGAGGTAATATTATCATTTTTTTTTGAAATAATTCCTGTGAACCTTTCATAATGCCCTAGATCCATGTCTGTTTCTGCCCCATCATCGGTCACAAAGACTTCACCATGTTGAGAAGGATTCATTGTTCCTGGGTCAATATTTAAATAAGGGTCTAGTTTTCTTATTCTTACTTTAAATTTACATAAAGTTAATAATGAAGCTACTGAAGAGGAGACAATACCTTTACCAAGTGATGATACGACACCACCAGTAATAAAAATATATTTAGTCATTATTAAAAGAGTTTTTTTTGAAAATTATATATCTTTTATTCTGTCGGCACATTTACATCTTCGTTATTATTTTCAACGTCAAACTCATCAGGTATTAGATCTAATCTATCAATTATTGAATCTTCAGTAGAATCAATAATTGATTCTTTATTATAGTTCTTATTAGCTATGATCACTAGACTCAAACTTGTAAAAAAGAAGCAGAATGCCAAAAATGAAGTTGTTTTTGTCAGAATATTTGAGGTACTTCTTGCAGACAAAAAGTCTCCAAGGCCGCCGCTATTTGATTGACCTATACCAAGACCTCCACCTTCAGATTTCTGTAATAAAACAAAAATAACTAAGAAAATACATATTAAAATGTGAATTGAGAGAACAACAGCAAACATAATGATACAATAATTTAAAAATCAAAAAAATCAACCGAATGTAAGAATTTTCTTCATTTCTCTATTCTTTAAACTTGCTCCACCTATCAATGCCCCATTAGCATTAGAAGAATTCACTAATTCTTTAAAATTCTTAGAACTCACAGAACCACCGTATAAAATTTTACAACTCTTTATATTTTTTGTATTGTGGAGATAACTTTTTAAAAAAGTTATCATTTCGGTTACCTCTTCAATTGAAGGTGTTACACCTGTACCAATTGACCAAATCGGTTCATAGGCCACAATTATTTGCTTTATACCATTTGGAATACATTCATTCAGTTGATTTTGCACAACTTTTATATATTTTAATTGTTTTCTGTCTTGTAGTGATTCCCCTACGCATACAATAGGACTCAATTTATTAGATAAGATAAAATCTACTTTTTTTCTTATAATTTGATTTGTCTCACATTGAAATAATCTCCTCTCTGAGTGTCCGACTATCACATATTTGCATTTCATCTTTTTAATTAAATCTAAACTAGTATCTCCTGTATATGATCCTTTTTTTTCATAATGACAATCTTGTGCTCCTAACAAAATCTTAGTGTCCTTGATTTGCTCGGCTACAAAAGGAATTAACATAAACTGAGGGCAAATAATGTTTTTAATCCTCTTTGAATTATAATTTATACTTTTTAGTTTCTGTATTAAATTCAGAGACTGAGAATAATTCAGGTTCATTTTCCAATTTGAAACAATTAATTTAACTTCATTCATAATTATGTTATAAAATAAATTTTATATTATGCTTACAACTTTAAGAAACAGTTCAAAAAACTCAATACTAAAAATTATATTTGGTACTTTGCTAACTGTACTCATAATAAGTTTTGGTATGTGGGGAACAGAAGATTTGGTAGGAGTATCACAGAAACAGTCAACGGTTGCTTCCGTTGGTAAAATTGACATCTCCTCAAGAGAGTTTTATTCCCTTTACTCAAGACAAACTGAGGAAATCAGAAAATTACTGGGCTCATCACTTGATATAAAAAAATCTCGGGAGTTTGGATACGTTGACAGAGCATTGAGCTCATTAATAAACAGAGCACTTTTTAATAATGAGGCTTCGGAACTTGGTCTTTCAGTAAGTGACATTAACGTAAGAGATAAAATACTTAAAGATGATGCATTTAAAGATGATTTAGGACAATTTAGTGAATTAGTTTTCAGACGTCTAATATCAGAATCGGGCTATACAGAAGATTCCTATATTGAAGGTACTCGTCAAGATTTGGCGAGAGAACAGATGGTTGACACTATAAGTTCAAGTCTGTCAATTCCAAAAATTATGAAGCAGAATTTAAGTCAGTTTAACCTTGAAGAAAGATCAGTTGATTTTATTTCAATAAAAATAAGTGATGAAAGTTATAAAACTCCAGACGCAAATACAATTGAAGGTTATTACAACAAAAATAAAGAAAAGTTTATGTCTAACGAATTTAGAAGTGCTGAAACACTTTTATTAGATGCCAATGAATATGCAAAAAAACTAACAGTTACTGAAGATGAAATTAAATTATTATATGAAGAAAGAAGAGAACTTCTTATTCAACCAGCTGAAAGGTACCTCAATCAAATAATAGTAGATTCAAAATCAAAGGCAGATGCCATTTCAAAAAAAGTTAATTTCAATAACTTTACATTCACTGCAAAGAATGAAGCAAGTTTATCTGAAGAAGATATAGATCTTGGATGGAATACAAAAAATGAATTGCCAGATGAAATTATTGATATTGTTTTCAAGTTAAAAAAAGGAGGAATATCAAAACCATTAGAAAGTTCATTCGGCTGGCATATCATTAAAGTTATTGATTCTAGGGATAGAAAAGAAACCAGTTATCAGGATGTTAAAAATCAATTTAAAAAAGAAATTCTTTTAGAAAAAGGTAAAGAAGCTGTGTTTGACTTACAAGACGAACTTGAAGATTTACTGGCATCTGGGAGTACCTTCGAAGAAATTTCAGAAATACTGGACGTAAAAATGATTAAAGCTGAAAAGATAAATAGAGAAGGCAAAATTTTGAATAAAGAAAAAAATACTGAATTTCAGGACGAAAGAATACTCAGAACGATTTTTAATCAAAAATTAAACGAAGAAGGCAATATTATTGATATCGACAAAGATGAAGGTTTAGCAATTAGTATTGTCACTGAGATTCTAGAACCAAGACAGCTCAGTTTGAAAGAATCAAAATCAAAAGTTATTGATGCTTTAGCTTTTGATTTGAAATTAAAAAATTCACAAGAAAAAGCTAGAAAAATCAAAGTTGATGTTGAGAGTGGTAAAAAATTCAATCAAGTTGCAAAGTCCTTAGGATTAGAGGTGATCGGAGTAAAGCCATTTACCAGAGTCTTACCAGATAGCAGTGAACTACCAATTCCACTTATTAGCAAAGTTTTTGATTCAAAAGTAAATGATATTAATATTGAAAGAAGAGGCACAAACGAAATAATTGTTGCGCAGACTGCTGAAATCCTAAACACACTTAGTAAAGATGCAAATGAAGTAAAAGAGTTCACAAATAAGGTGAAAGATGATTTAACTATAGATCTACTAGCTCAATTTTCTGAAGCCTTAAGAAAAAAATATAAAATTACAATAAATGACGATGTTATTGATCAGTTAAACTAAAATGAACATAGATAATTCTGATTATAAACTCTTTCAAAAGAATTATGTTTCAGGAAAAAAACAACTTCTTTTTTTATCTTTCCCAGCAGATGTTCACACACCAGTTTCAGCAATTTTAAAATTAAAAAATGAAAAATATACATTTTTATTTGAGTCTGTAGAAAAAGGGAGTCAAAAAGGGCGATACTCTGTTATTGGACTTAAACCAGATATAATATGGGAATGTAAAGATAATAAGTGTTATTATAGAAATCTGAATAATTCTAATAAAATCCAAATTATCAAACAAAACCCATTAAAAAGTTTAAAAAAACTTATGAGTGAAAATAAATTAGTATTACCTACTCAAATACCATCAATCTCCACCGGTTTATTTGGATATATGGGATATGAAATGATTCAGTTCTTTGAGAATATTGATTTAAAAAAAAAAAATCATCTAAATCTACCAGACTCAATTTTTATTAGACCATCGATTACACTAGTTTTTGATAATGTTAATGACAGACTTTTAATTACAAAATTAGTTTGCAAAAATTCATTGAAACCAAAAGAAGCGTTTGACAAAGCAAAAAATGATATTCATAAAATTCTCAATAAAATTAACAAACCATTACCAAAAGAAAACTTTAATTCATTTGATAGAAAAGAGAAAATAAATGTCTTCAAAAATGTTAAATCAAACACAAACTTTAAAGAATTTAAAATAATGGTTAATAAAGCAAAAAAATATATTTTAGAAGGAGAGATATTTCAAGTAGTTCTATCAAGAATTTTTAAAAAAAAAATTGAGACCGATTCATTATCAATTTATCGAGCACTGAGGTATTTAAATCCATCTCCTTATCTTTTCTTTATGAATTTTAATCATTTTACAATTGTAGGCTCTAGTCCAGAAATTTTGATAAAATTAGAGAATAAAAAAGTTACTATAAGACCCATAGCTGGGACAAGGAAAAGAGGTAAAACAAATCGTGAAGACGAAAACCTTAAAAAAGATTTACTAAATGATCCAAAAGAAATTTCAGAACACTTAATGTTATTAGACCTCGGAAGAAATGATATAAGTAGAGTAACTAAACCTGGAACGGTTAGAGTCACAGATCAAATGTATATAGAATATTTCTCGCATGTGATGCACATTGTTTCAAATATTGAGGGTTTTATTGAGAAAAATAAACAACAAACTGATGTTTTATATAGTGGGTTTCCTGCTGGAACTGTAACAGGTGCTCCAAAGATTAGAGCAATTGAAATAATAGATCAATTGGAAAAAAATAGAAGAAATGTCTATGCTGGTTCGGTTGGTTATATTTCTGCAAATGGTGATATCGATACTTGCATTGCTCTCAGAACTGCTCTTATAAAAGATCAATATATTTATATTCAATCAGGAGCAGGAATCGTTGCAGATAGTAAGCCAATGAATGAATTTAAAGAAACTGAAAACAAAGCATTAGCATTGTTAACAGCTTGCGAACAGGCTAGAAATTTTAAATAATGTTAGTATTAATCGATAATTACGATAGTTTTACATATAATTTAGTCCATTACTTTCAAGAAATTGGACAAAAAGTTAGAGTATATAGAAATGACGAAATATCAATAAATAAGGTTTTTGAATTAAAACCAAAATATTTAGTTATTTCTCCAGGACCAAGCACGCCGTCAAACTCAGGAATATGCCCAGATTTATTAATACAAAACTCAAAGAATTCACATGTTATTCCAACACTGGGTGTGTGTCTTGGACATCAAGTAATAGCAGAATGCTTTAATTCCAAAGTTATTCAAAGTGGTAAACCTGTTCATGGAAAAATAAGTAAGATATTCCATAAAAATTCAAAATTATATAAAAACATAAGCAACCCTTTTAATGCAACAAGATATCATTCACTTATTGTAGATAAAAAATCTGTAAGGGACGATCTAGTTATAACTGCTGATACACAAGACAAGGTAGTCATGGGTCTTGAACATAGAACCATGCCCATTTACGGAGTGCAGTTTCATCCAGAAAGTATTGCAACTGAAGATGGTCATCAACTTTTAAGAAATTTTCTGGATAATAATAAATAAAATTTACCTTATAATAGATGAATAAAATTAACTATATATTTGAAAAACTTTGTAAAGATTCTCTGATCGAGAGTGAAAGTGATTTTATTGCAAGAAAGATAATCAACAAAGATATCGATGATGTTCAAATTGCAAGCATATTAACTCTTTTTTATGCAAAGGGTGAATCATTTGAAGAAATACACTCATTTATTAAGTTTCTAAAAATGAAAATGAAAAAGTTATCATTACAAGGAGAAATAATGGATACTTGTGGTACAGGTGGAGATAGTAAAAATAGCTTTAATTTTTCAACTGCAACATCAATCTTGTTATCAAGTTGTGATGTAAAAATTGCAAAACATGGGAATAGATCTGTTACATCAAAATCCGGTAGTTTTGATGTTTTGGAAGCTTTGGGTGTAAAAATAAGCTTAAGTGAAAAAAAAAATAAAAAATTTTTTAAAAAACATAATATATGTTTTCTTTTTGCACCATTATTTCATCCTACTTTGAAAGATTTTGGATTAATAAGAAAATCATTACCATTTAGAACAATTTTCAATCTATTGGGCCCACTATTAAACCCTGTGAAACTTGATTACCAACTTCTTGGTGTCAGCCATGACAAATATCTTGAAACTCATGCAAAATGTATTTCCAAACAAAAACTTAAAAATGCCTGGGTTGTTTATAATACAAACGGTTATGACGAACTTACAACAGTTTCAAAAAATTTATTTATTGAAATTAAAAATGGAAAAATTAAAAAAAGACAAATACTTGATCCGAAAGAGTTAGGGTTTAAATATAGAAATGAAAATGAATTAAGAGGAGGCTCAGCATCGGAAAACTCATTTCTAATGAGACGTGTATTTGAAGGAGAGACTGGTGCATTAAGAGATAATGTATTGCTTAACTCTGCTGCTGCATTGCTAATACACAGAAAAGTTAAAACAATTAAAGAAGGTATAAAGTTTGCTGAAAATAAAATCGATTCAGGAGAGGTCCTAAATAAACTATTATCGATCTCAAAATAATAAGAAATGAATATATTAGAAAAAATCTGTAGTTTAAAAAAAATTGAAGTGGAAAAACTTAAATCCTCTATTAATTATAAAGATAAACTAAACATTTCAAAAAGAAGAAACTTTCATGGAAGTTTAAAAGAAAGAAACAATAACAAATATAATCTAATAGCTGAGATTAAAAAAGCATCTCCTAGTAAAGGAAAAATATGTAAGAACTTTAACTTATTAGAAATTGCAAGAGATTATGAAAAAGCTGGAGCATCATGTCTTTCAGTTCTCACAGAAAAACAATTTTTCAAAGGAGATATTAATTATATTAAAAGTGTAAAAGATATTGTAAAACTTCCAATACTGAGAAAAGATTTTATTCTAGACGAATGGCAAATATATGAAAGCTATTATCATGGCGCAGATTGTATTCTCCTTATACTTGCAATGATTGATGATCCTAGTGCCTATAAATTATATAAAATTGCTGAGGAATTAGATCTTGATGTTATTGTAGAAGTTCACGAACTTGAAGAGTTAAATAGAGCTATTAAAATGAACGCTAAATGTATCGGAATAAACAATAGAAATTTAAAAACGTTAAATATAAACCTAAATACTTTTAAAAAGTTATCAAAAGAAATACCTGAGAAAACAATCAAAATATGCGAAAGTGGAATTAAAACAAATCAACAAATTGTTGATTTAGCAAGTTATGGTGCAGATGCATTTCTAATAGGTGAATCTTTGATGTCATCACAAGATATTAAAATAGAAACCTCTAAACTCATAAAAAAATGACTTTTACTCATATAAAAAATAAGAAGATTAATATGGTTGATATTTCAAAAAAAAACCAAAATCACAGACATGCGAGGGCAGTTGGGTTTTTAAAATTTAATAGTGGGACCTTTGAAAAAGTTTTAAAAAACGATGGGCCCAAAGGTGAGATTTTCAATACAGCAAGAATCGCTGCTATTATTGCTGCAAAAAAAACTGGAGATTTAATTCCTCTCTGCCACAATATTAATCTTAACTCTGTTAAAATTGAATTTAAAAATAATCCTAAAAACTATTCAATCGAAGTTTATTCAGACGTTAAAAGTAATACTCAAACAGGAGTGGAAATGGAAGCACTTACAGCTTGTTCAATAGCATGTTTGACAATCTATGATATGTGTAAAAGCTTTGATAAAAAAATTATTATAGAAAAGATAAAGCTAATCTATAAAGATGGAGGAAAGTCTGGTAAATACAAAGATGATACAATTTGAAAGAGCATGTAATATTATCAAGAAGAATGTTGCAGAATCAAATAAGAATGAATTTCTGAGAGTTGATGACTCTCACCAGAGATTTTTATTTGAAAATTACTCATCTAAATTAGATATTCCTTATAATAACTCATCTTCTATGGATGGTATAGTTATACTAAAAAATGAAAAAAAAAATGATCTTAAAGTTGTTGGTGAGTCTAAAGCAGGAGATTTACATGGTAAAAATTTTAAATTAGGTGAATGTTGTTTTATATATACAGGTGCACCCATTAATGGAAATAACAAGAGAATTGTACCAAAAGAGAATTTTAAAATAAAAAATGATTGCGTAATAATTAGTAGTTTTCCTAAAGATTTTTTTGTGAGAAAAAGAGCTTCGGATGTTACTAAAAATAGAATTTACCTTAAACATAAATCACAAATTAATGTAAGATCTTTGGCCTTAGCTAAATCTATGAAATTAAAAAAAATTAAGGTTTTTAAAAAACCAAAGGTATTTGTAATCTGTACTGGTGATGAAATTGTTAAATCCAATAAAAATAATACTATGGTTGAATCAACAAATGACATATTTATTAGGTTTATGGTCGAAAGATTCGGCGGAGAAGTTAAAAAAATCTGTTATTCAAATGATAACAAAGATGATTTTATAAAAAAATATAAATCTGTAAAAGATTTCGATATCCTTATTACAAGTGGAGGAATCTCAAAAGGTAAATATGATATTGTTAAATCTGCACTAAAAAAAAATGGACTTAAAATTTTATTTGACCAAATAGCTATTAAACCAGGAAAACCAACAACTTTTGGCAAACTTTCTAAAAGAAAATATTTTTTGGGTTTGCCGGGCAACCCAGTTTCATGTTTTCTAACAATGCTAAACTTTTTCCCAGTATTTATAAGCTCTTTTTATGGCATTAATTGTTCGCCTTTATCTAAAAAAGAATTTATTTCCAAAAAAAAACTTGGTAAAAATAATCATCTGACACAATTTCAAAGAGTTATAATTAAAGGTAAATATTTTAGTGTATTTAAAAATCAAGATAGTTCTCTATTAAATATTTTAAATCTCTCAGATGGAATCCTAATGAGAAAACCTTTTGACTCAATTATTAAAGAAAATCAAAAAAGAGAGATAATTTTATTTGATAATTATTTTTGAGTGTATTTAATTCTTGACTTTCTAGTAGAACTTATGTAGAACATTTAAGTATGCTCACTATTAAACAAAAAGTACTATTAGATTATCTAAAATTATACTATCAGGAAAGAAATCTATTTCCAACTTTTGATGAAATGAGAGATCATTTAAACATTAAATCAAAATCAGGAATTCACAAACTACTTTCAAGCCTTGAACACAAAGGATTTATTAAAAGAATTCCCCATAAGGCGAGAGCACTTGAAATTAAAAATTCTAAAAACACACAAAAAGATATAGAAAATAGAGATGTTCCTTTTTTAGGCAGAATTGCAGCTGGAAATCCAATAGAAGCAGTAACGGGTAGTTTTGAACAAATTTCTGTCCCAAATTATTTACTAAGCAATAACGATGAACATTTCACACTTGAAGTAAGTGGCGACTCAATGATTGATGAAGGAATTTTTGATGGAGATGTAGTTGTAATTAAAAAAATAAATTACGCTAGTACAGGTGATATTGTTGTCGCGTTGATTGATAATAATGAGGTTACTCTTAAAAAGTTTAGATCTTTTAAAAACTCAATTGCTCTAGAACCAGCAAATAAGAGTTTTAAAACTAGAATTTTTGGAGAAGGAAGAGTAAAAATACAAGGGAAGTTAGTTGGATTAATAAGAAAATTCTAGTAATATACTGAATAATTATGCCAACCATCACAAGATTCGCACCATCACCTACAGGAA
The DNA here is from genome assembly GCA_045563055.1 of Alphaproteobacteria bacterium. Classification (GTDB taxonomy): domain Bacteria; phylum Pseudomonadota; class Alphaproteobacteria; order Methylaequorales; family Methylaequoraceae; genus Methylaequor. The sequence continues at coordinate 56,506 of JBJKUR010000015.1, read as the reverse complement.
AATTGCATTTAGGGGGTGCGAGGACAGCACTTTTTAACTATCTACACGCAAGATCTAATGATGGAACTTTTAAAATTAGAATCGAAGATACGGATAAATCTAGAAATATAACACAAACTTCCAATGAAATATTAGAAAGTTTAAATTGGCTTGGTTTCAAAATAGATGGTCCAATGGTGTTTCAAAGTAAAAATATAAAAAATCATCTTGAGGTTGCCGACTCATTAATTTCGAATGGCTTAGCATATAAATGTTTTCATGATGATTCTTACATTACTGAAAAAAAGATGTCTAAACAAAAGTTCATTAGTGAATGGAGAGATGGGAAAAAACAAAAATCAAACAAACCATATGTTATAAGAATTAAAGCACCTTTAAATGGTAATTACACCCTTAAGGATGAAGTTCAGGGAAAGATAGTTGTAAATTTCAATGAACTAGACGACTATATAATTGTAAGAACTGATAAAACACCAACATTTTTATTATCATCAGTAGTAGATGATGTAGAGATGAAAATTTCAGACATAATTAGAGGAGACGATCATTTAACAAATACATTTAGACAAAAAATTATTTTTGATTTTCTTAACTATAAACCCAACTTTGCACATATATCTCTATTACATAATGACCAAAATCAAAAAATGTCAAAAAGAGATAATTCGATTTCGGTTCTTGATTACAAAAAAAAAGGTTACCTTCCCGAAGCTTTAAATAATTATCTTTTAAGATTGGGTTGGTCACATGGAGATCAAGAATTCTTTTCGCTTCAGGAGGCAGTCAAGTTATTCTCACTGAGTAATCTTGGGAAATCTCCTGCAAAACTTGACGAAAAGAAATTAAATTTTTTAAACAGTCATTATCTTAGACAACTATCAAATACTCAGATATATAAACAATTAGAACCTTTATCTACACAATCAATTGTTAATGATAGAAAAATTATGGAATTAATAGATTTATATAAAGAAAGGTCAATATCTTTAGAAGATATCGGTAAAAATCTCTTTAACATAATTGATTATAATCATAAATTTGAGGATAATGAAAAAAAAATACTAAAGGAATTTGAGGAATATAAAAGTTTATTTATTAAAAACTTTACAAATATTAAAAAATGGGACGATTCGAATATAGAACTATTTTTTAAAGATTTTATTGACTTACATGGCTTATCATTTAAATCTATTGCTCAACCCATTAGATTATTAATAACTGGTAACATTAAAGGTCCATCAGTTTATTCAATCATAAGAGTACTTGGTAAAACTGAATGTTTAAAAAGAATAATGCAAAATTTTAAATAAATTAATTCATGAAAAAAAAAACAATAACAGTCAAAGATAATAGAAACGGCAAAATCTACGAATTTTCAATTAAAGATGGTTCTTCAGGACCAGCTGTTGCTGATCTAACAAGCTTTTATGAAAAAACTGGAATGTTTGTTTACGACCCTGGTTTTAAATCTACTGCCAGTTGTTCATCAAAAATTACTTACATCGATGGTGAAAAGGGTATTCTCCTGCATAGAGGGTATAATATTGAAGATCTAGCTGAGAACTCCGATTATCCTGAGGTTTGTTTTTTGTTATTGAATGGGTATCTACCAGATAAACATAATAAAGAAAAATTTATGAATATACTTACCCACCATACGATGTTACATGAGCAAATACTTCGCTTTTATAGTGGTTTTCGAAGGGACTCGCATCCCATGGCTGTAATGGTTGGAATAGTTGGAGCACTCTCTTCATTTTATCCTGAAAAAACGTATGATTTTTCTTCAGAAAAAGGTAAATGGGTTGCTGTTAGTAGACTTTTGGCTAAAATACCTACAATGGCTGCAATGGCTTATAAATATTCACTTGGACAACCATTTATCTACCCAAAAAATGAACTTTCATATAGTGAAAATTTTCTTCATATGCTCTTCTCCACTCCATGTGGAGAATATATACCAAGTAAGGCTAGCGTTGATGCACTCGATAAATTACTAATCCTTCATGCAGACCATGAACAAAATGCATCAACTTCAACAGTAAAGATTGCTGGTTCATCAGGGGCAAATCCATTTGCATGTGTTGCCGCTGGAGTAGCATCTTTATGGGGACCGGCTCATGGTGGTGCAAATGAATCAGTTATAAGAATGTTGAATATAATTCAAAAAGAGGAGAATATAACTAAATATATAAAAAAGGCAAAAGATAAAAATGATTCATTTAGACTAATGGGGTTCGGACATCGAGTATATAAAAATCATGATCCAAGAGCTAAAGTACTTAGGAAGTATTGCCATAATCTTCTGAAAGAAGTTGAAGATTTTAATTTTCCATTATTTAAGTTGGCGACTAAACTTGAAGAAATAGCATTAAGTGATGAATATTTTATAGAAAAAAAACTTTATCCTAATGTTGATTTTTACTCTGGAATAATTTTAAAAGCTCTAGGCCTTCCAGAGTCAATGTTTACAGTGATTTTTGCAGTTGCAAGAACTGTTGGATGGATTTCGCAGTGGAAAGAAATGACTGAAAGTGAAAATAGAATCAGTAGACCAAGGCAACTGTATACTGGAGAAAAAATGAGAAAATTTATTGAAATTAAAAATAGAAAAATAAGCATAGAGTAGCTTGAACTAACTCCTAGTTCAATTCAAGATTTTTAACGATCAGCTCAGATGGATTCTTATCCTTGACTAACATTCTTTTCATAAATTTGTTAAAATATTGTATCTGGATAAATCTTAGTTCTTTTTTCATCAAATAATTTTCAATTGCTTCCGATAAACTACCAACATTGAAGTCTTCAAAGAGAAATTCAGGAACAACAGGTTTATTATTTACTATATTAATTATTGAAGCATATTTAACTTTTACTAAAAACTTAATTATCATCTTTGTAAACCAATGTGTGTCATAAAAAACTAACATGGGTGTATAATACTTTATTAACTCAAGTGTAACAGAACCAGATGCTGCAACCGCCAGAAATGAAGTTTTCATAATTTCCTGTTTTTTTGAGAAATCTGTGATAATTGAAATTTTTTCATTACCAATATATTCCTCAACCATTCTTGAAGTATTTTTAAATGTTAAAATATAAAATCTAAAGCTTTTATACTTTTTGGTACAATTATTAATAACGGGCCTTAATTTCTTAAGATTTTGTTTAATTTCAACTGCTCTTGAGCCTGGATAAAATGAAATTATTTTTTTTTTTTTTGATTCAACTCCTTTTGGATAAAAAATGGGATGACCTACAAACATTGATGCTCCTCCATATTTTTTAAAATATTTCGGTTCAAAATCAAATAATGTGAAAATTTTATCATATGATTTTGAAAAAATTTTAGATCTATATGCTTTCCAAGCCCATACAGTTGGGGCAACATAGTGAATAAATTTAATTTTACCTCTTAAATCTTGTAGCTTATCTACCAATCTATAACAAAAACTTGGAGAATCTATAGTAATAAGAATATTTGGTGATTCTTTTCTAATTCTATTTTCAACATGTTTAAATAACTTAATAAATTTGAAAATTCTTATCAAAACTTCGTATATTCCAATAGCATTAAATTCCTTAATATTTATCCATGAATTGAATCCTTCAGAATTCATTAATTCCCCTCCTACTCCGTTAATTTCAATGTTTTTAACTTTCTTTAGCGACTGAATTAATTTGTAACCTAAAAAATCACCTGAGGGTTCTGTTGCTATAATTGTTACTTTCATTTATCAAATTCCTAATAAAAAAATATTATTTTCATTGCAATATTTTATTACCTTTTCTTTGCTTATGAAAAGGGTTTTATTAGCAGAGAACGCAATTCCTTTAATGGAGGATTTTTTGCAGTTGATAACTGTTTGCAGACCAATAGTCGGTAAATCGGCTTTCAAATTCTGATTTTTTTTTACTAATTTTATTAAAACAGCTTCATCTTTAACATTAATTAGTGATAAGGACTGTTTAATTAAATTATCGGTACCTTGTGCTGCTTCAATTCCTATGACATTTCCATTCTGAATTATGATAGATTGTCCAATATCAAATTTGGAAATAGAATTTAATATAGACTCTCCCTTTTTAACATCTTTGTAATTTAAATCTTTTATTTTTCTTTTTGATTGTCTGTCATATCCAAGGAAATTATCTGGAATTATTTTTCTTAAATCAAGTGTATCAAATCCAATCTCCTTGAGATATTTAATCGAAAAGTCTAATATGTTATTATCTCCACCTTGAAGTAAAACTTTGGCAAATCGTGGGAATAACTTTAAAGAATTGAGGTCAGGTTTGATCTCATTTAAGTTTGGTCTTCTTAAATGCCCAGTCATTAAAACTTGCTCAAAACCCTTTGACCTCAAAAAGATCAATTCAGTTATAATTTTTCCAAAATTAATTATCTTATGATCATAATTTTTTATAACTTTAGAGACTGGATTGTTAATAAATGCTAAACAATAGAATTCAATTTTTTTTGTTTTTAAATTTTTTATGATTTCGATGGGTAGATTCCCGCCTCCCATAATTAATATAATTTTTTTCATAAGAACCTTAGTCAAGGCATACAAAACGATCGTTTAGTATCCCCATCTAGAAAACTTAAAATTTTGTTAACAGTATAATATCTAGGTTTGCTAATAACTACTTCTCTTACTCTTGATTCAAGTGTTCCATTTGATCCAAAAAAAATATTTTTAAACACTTTTCTTAATTCATTTATTTCAAGTCTATTAAAATCATTCCTTTTAAGACCAATAAGATTCAAACCACTTAATTTTGCTCTATTACCCATTACAGTTGAAAATGGAACTACATCATTCGTAACGCCTGACATACCTCCGATCATTGCCCCCTCACCAACTCTTGTAAACTGATGAATTGCACTTAATGCTCCAACTACAACATTTTTTTCTATAGAAACATGACCAGCTAAAGTTGAATGATTAGCAAAGATTACATTATCATCTACCGTGCAATCGTGAGCAATATGTGTTCCTACCATAAGTAAGCAATTATTTCCAACCGACGTAATTCCACCCCCACCATTAGTTCCAAGGTTAATTGTCACATATTCTCTTATTTTACAGTTATCACCAATAACGACTTTTGTTTTTTCTCCATCATATTTAAGATCCTGTGGAGTTGTACCTAGACATGCATATGGAAAAATTTCAACGCCCTTTCCTATCTCAATATTTCCATCTAGGACAACATTGCTATGAATCATGCAATTATCATTGATCTTTACATTTTCTCCAATGACAGAAAAACTTCCTATTTTAACATTTGAGCCAATTTGTGCTTTTTTATGAATAGACACACTAGATTGCATTATTTCTTATAATCTAAAAACTAATAATGAACAAATAATAAATCATTACAATTTATTACAAAATTTAAGTTTGATTGATTATTGCTGAGACTTCAGCTTCTGCCACTAATTTATTATTGACGAAAGATGTACATTTGAATTTCCAAATATTTTTAACATTATTTTTTTTTTCTACTTTATGAAACAATGTATCTCCTGGACAAACTGGCTTTCTAAACTTTGCTTTATCAACTGTAAGAAGGTAGACTGATATATTTTCCTGATTTTTTTTTAAACTAAACATAACAAGAGTTCCTGCTGATTGAGCCATTGACTCAATAATCAAAGCTCCAGGCATAACAGACATTGAATCAAAATGTCCTTGAAAAAAATTTTCGTTAAAAGTTACATTTTTTACTCCTGTAGCACTTTTTTCTGGAACAATATCTATTAATTTGTCTATTAATAGAAATGGATATCTATGTGGAATTAACTTTTTAATATCTTCAATATTTAACTCAGCTTTTTTTTGCATCTTTTCTCATTTTTTTTAGATTAATTGTATTTCTATGCCAGTCTAATATATTTTCTGATGGATACCCAGCAATTACGCTGTTTTCTTCAATATCTTTCATAACACCTGATTTAGCAGCAATTTTCACATTATTTCCAATCTTCAAGTGACCACTTATACCAACTTGTCCACCAATTATAACATTATTTCCAATTGATGTACTACCTGAAACTCCTGTCATTGCAGCAATAATGCACTGTGCACCGATCTTTACATTATGTGCAATATGAACAATATTATCTATCATTGTGTAATCACCAATTATTGTATCACCAATTGATCCCCTATCAACAGTAGAGTTTGCTCCGATTTCAACATTATTCCCAATAATTACTCTCCCCAACTGCGGAATTTTTTTAAATGATTTTTCATTCATAATAAAACCAAATCCTTCACTTCCAACTTTTACTCCTTGATAAATCTTTACATTACTACCAAGAATAGAAAAATATATTGAAACATTATCACCAATAAGGCAGTTTTCACCTAATACTACATTAGGTCCAATTATTGAATTAACACCTAATTGACTTCCTTTTCCAATCCTAGCAGTATTGTGAATAAATGTATTAGCAGATATTTTTATAGATCCATCTAAATCCCTAGATTGATCATCATTTAAAGGGAAGTTAAATTTAGGATACTCCGAATCTGGATAAAATAAATATGCAACTTTTGCCATATCGTAGTGCGGGTTATTAGAAATAATTACATTCTTACTACCTTTATAACTCAAAGATTCGTTAATGATAAAAGCCCCAGCTTTAGATTTATCGAAAAACTTATCGTATTTCTGTTTTGCTAAAAAACATATTTCATCTTGTTTGGCGTTTTCTATAGTACCTACGTCTTGTATAATTTTATTTTTATCACCTTTAAAGTCACAGCCAATAGAGTCAGAGATTTTCTTTAAAGTAAATGGCCCTTGACTATTATAAAATAAGCTATCAACCAATTATTTACTTTCATTAAGATTTATTTATCAAGTTTTATAGCCGGTAGGACTTTATTTAACTCTGCGATAGCATCATCTGTTAAATCTATATCTTTGCCTACAAGGATTACCTGGCTTTTTGCTAAAACAAGATTTAATTTTTTACTATTAGCTAAAATTGATAAAACATCAACTAAAGCACCTTGAATCTTATTTGTAGACTTTTCAAATGAGACTTCAAATTCCTTTGCATCTTTTGCTTGCTTAGATTTTAATTCGTTGATTTTTTTTCCAAGCACCTTAACTTTATCTGCATAAGCTTCTTTGGAAAGAATGTTTTTTTGCTTTAGAATTTCACTCTCCTCATCTCTTATAATATCTTCTTGTTTAGTAAATTTATTTCTGTGTTTCCTTCTTACATCCTCGAATTGATCAACAAGACTCTGATATGCTTTTGATTGAGCAAGGATTTTTTTCATATCAACCACACCAATATTTGATGAGCCAATGGGTAATGACTTTGTTTTTGAATCCTTACTCTCTTGAGCTGATAGATTAATTGCAAAAAAGCAGAAAAGACAAATAAATAATAAATTTTTCATAAAACTCCTTTTATTTTTAATATGTTGTACCAAAACTAAATCTAAAAATCTCCTTTTTATCATAATTTTCTTTTAAGAAGGGTTTTGATAGGAAAAATTTTACGGGACCGAAAGGAGAAATCCAAGAGACACCTATTCCAGCTGTAGCTCTTAAACTTGACTCATCCTTAACTAAAGAGCCTGAAGAACCAGTATTATATATTGTCCCAACATCAGCAAACGCTAATCCAGTAACTCCAAGTTCATCAGGTAAGCCTAGTGGGAAATTTAATTCATTCCTAGCTACATAATATATCTCTCCACCCAATGCATCCCCTGTTGATGTATCTCTTGGGCCTACTCCTAAATTTTTGAAACCTCTCATCCTATCTCCATTAAGAAAAAATCTATCGTTAATTTTGATATCTTTGATTGAAGCAATATATCCAGCTTCAAGAAATGACCCTAAATAAACTCCCCCAGAATCAGTTATTCTATAAAAGTTAGCAAGCTTGAACTCACTGGAAAAATGTTCTGAGTCACCTATCAGACCATAGTAGTCTAAATCTAATCTTATTCTATAACCATCAGTTGGATTTAGTCTATCATTTAACTTATCATATTGGATCGCTTGACCGATGATTGAATTTGTTCTTTTACCTTCTTGCTCTTTTATAAAAATTGATGTTTGGTTGTCTATATCATGTATTTTATCTCTTTTTAGGGTGTAACTTGAAATATGCCTTAGATCATCAATAATTTCATACCCACTCCTTAATTTAAAACCTATAATATTATGTTTATAGCCGCTATAAGTCTTATTATTTCTTCTGACATCGAAAATATCAATACCTGCTGCTATGTCAGAGTCTAAAAAATATGGATCAGTATAACTTAAATCAACGGATGATCGTCTGGTTGATAACCCAAGTTGCAAAGATAATTCTTTAGCCTGACCAAAAACATTTGACTCTTTAATCCCAATATTTCCTAATGCCCCATCAAGTGACGAAAAACCGGCACCTACAGAAAACTCTCCTGTGGATCTTTCCGTCACTTCAACATCTATCTTAGATTTATTAGTGCCTGTGACTTCATCTATTTTTACTTCCACATTTTCAAAAAGTCCTGATGACTTGATATTCTTTTCACTCTGTCTGAGTTTTAAAGAGTTAAATGGGTCTCCCTCAACCAATTCAACTTCTCTTCTGATAACTTTATCCTCAGTTTTAATGTTACCTTTAATATTTATTCTATCTACATAAATTTTTTCACCTTGTTCAATTTCAAAAATTATGTCAACATAATTTCCTTTTACTTTTCTGATCCTAGGAATAACTTCAACAAATGCATAACCTAATTCAGAGGTTCGCTCGTTAATATTTTTAATTGATTTATCGATATCATCAGTATTGTACCAATCACCTGACTCAATTTCTAACAATCCTTTGAGCTTTTGTTCAGATAGCTTTCTTATTGATGAATTTACTTTAACGTTGCTAATTTGATATCTTTTACCCTCTGATAAATTAAAATTGACAATAAAATCTTTCTTGTTTTTAACTAAGCTTGAATTTGCTGATATTACTCTGAAATCAATGTATCCATTTTTGTAATAATATTCTTTCAGAAGATCTTTGTCATAATTAATTCTATCTCTATCAAATCTGTCATTTGTGCCCCAAAATTCGTACCATCTAAATTCATTTGATGATACTACATCACGAAGAGTTGAATCTGAAAAAACATTATTATTTAAAAAATTAATTTTCTTAATTGTTGCCTCTTTACCCTCGTTGACCTCGAAAACTAAATTCACTCTATTCTGATCCAATCTAATATATTTAGGTTCTACAAAAGTGGAGAAAAAACCTGATCGTTTATAAATAGTTTGAATTTTCTTTACATCATCTTTAATTATATCTGTAGAATAAACACTTCTGGTCTTTGATTCTAACTCTGAAAGAATAATTTCATCAGATATTTCACCATTTCCTTCAATAGAAATTTGGTCAATTATTGGATTCTCTTTGATTATTATATAAATGATACTATCTTTTTTAAAAATATTTACATCCTCGTAATACCCTGTTTTGTATAGATTCTTAATTGCTATACTTAAATCTTTAGGTTTTGTTTTACTTAAATCTAATAAGGAGTCTCTTATAATTACAGATGAATCAAGTCTATTATTGCCTTGAACTATTACTTGAGTCTGTTTTATGATATTAACTGCTTTCTCTTCCTTAATTTGATCACCTTGGTTATTGTGATATTCGTTGTTGTAGCTTGATGATGGACTTGCAGGTGATTGTTCTTGAGACAGGAGTACATCTCCAGAAAAGATTAAAAAATTAAAAATTACAATTGTTTTTAAAAGAGACACATCCACCTACTCAAAAAATCTTGCAATATCATTATAGGTTGCAAATACCATTAATGATATTAACAATACAAATCCAAACGTATGTGCAATTTCCAAGAACTCTTTCTTTAGTGGTCCTCTATTGACAAATTCAAAGAAATTTAGCACTAGATGCCCGCCATCAAGCATTGGAATAGGGAATAAGTTTATTAATCCTAGATTTAAAGATATGACCATCATAAACCACAATGTACTTTGCAATCCCTTACTCCAAAAATCTCCAGATAATTCAGCAATTCTAATTGGACCACCTAACTCATCAGTATTCCGAGTGCCAGTTATTATTTCGTATATTCCTACTATTGTCATTTTTGTAAATTCAAAAAGTTGTGAAACGGAATGTATACATGAATTAAAAAAATTGAGTTTTTCAAATGTAATTTCACCTTTTACTCCTATTTTTTTATCAATAACATCAACATTAATTGATTGTACCTTTCCGTCTCTACTGTATAAAATTTTAACCGATTGATTATCCTTAACCTCAATGTATTGCTTTAGTTCTGAGAATCTCTTAATTTTATTATCATCTATTTCGATAATTATATCGCCACTTTGCAAACCAACATCATAAGCGGATGTTCTCTCTACTACTTCACTAATAATAGGTTTGTCTTTTGAAATTCCATAGAAAACATTCATAAAAACTAGTAAAACAAATGAGAATATAAAATTAGCTGCTGGACCTGCAAAAAGAATCATTGATCTTTGGCTAATTGTTTTATTGTGAAATGATTTTTCTTTATTTATTTTATCTGAATCATCTACCTTTGAACTTGATTCATCTAAATCCCCATGCATTTTAACATATCCACCAAGTGGGATTAGTGAAAATTTCCATCGAGTACCGGATTTATCAGTAAAACCAAATAACTCTTTACCAAAACCAATTGAAAAAGTTTCAACTTTGACTCCATTATAAATAGCTACTAAATAATGCCCGAGTTCATGGACAAATACCAAAATCGTTAGAATAATTAAAAATGGAAATATATTATTAAAAATTATATCTATCATAACACTAACAATTAAATTTTCCGCTATTAATGATTTCTTGAGTCAATGTTCTTGTTTCTTTGTCAATCTCAATTACATCTTTTATACTATTGATATTTGAAAATGAAGACTTATTTAAAGTTTTTTCTACAACTTTTGATATTGAGAGAAATTTTATTTTTTTATTAAGAAATGAATCTACTGCTATTTCGTTCGAAGCATTAAGAACAGTTGGTGCACTTTTACCAATTTTTAAGGAATGATAGGCTAAATCAAGGCATGGAAATTTATTCAAATCTGGTTTAAAAAAAGTAAGTTTCTGAATTTTATTTAAATCTAATCTCTCAACATTTGTCTTAATTCTCTCTGGGTAAGCTAAAGTAAATGATATTGGGGTTCTCATATCAGGAGTACCCATTTGAGCTAGCATTGAACCGTCTACGTATTCAACACATGAATGTACAACAGACTCTGGATGAACAACAACATCGATTAATTTTTCAGAAATTCCAAATAAATAGCAAGCCTCAATCAACTCTAAACCTTTATTCATCATTGTAGCAGAATCGACAGATATTTTTTTACCCATAGACCAATTAGGGTGTTTAATTGCTTCATCAGGGGTGATGGATTCTAAATCTTCAATTTTTTTATTTAAAAATGGACCTCCTGATGCAGTTAAAATTAATCTTGATATTTTTGAAAAATTATTTGAATCAAGAACTTGATAAATTGCATTATGTTCAGAGTCTACAGGAAGGATTTGTACATTATTTGATTTTGCGATTGAAGTCACAAGAGAACCAGAACAAACAAGGCTCTCTTTATTTGCAAGAGCAACAGAAATACCACAATTAAGGGCAGACACAACGGGCATTAGACCTGCAGCACCTGAAATTGCTGCAACTACCAAATCAGTTTTAAAATTAAGAATCTCATCATAGGATTCTTTGCCATTTATAACTTTTAAATCTTTTAATGTATTTTGATCGACGAACCGTTTATATGCATCAGAGTCACTCAAAGAAATGATCTTAGGTTTAAATTCATTTACTTGTTCTAACATTACTTCATAGTTCTTATCTGCGGATAAACCAACAACCTCATACTTATCATTGTGGTTTTTAATAATATCAAGCGTTGATTGCCCAATTGAGCCAGTAGATCCGAAAATGGTTATTTTTTTTTTCATATTCTAATTATACTATAAAAAAAAAATTATAATCTAATAACTTCATTAATGAAACAAATATGATAAGTAATAACAAGCTATCCATTCTATCTAAAATTCCTCCATGACCAGGGATTAGATTGCTGCTATCTTTCACATTACAATATCTTTTAAAAATTGATTCTATCAAATCACCAATTTGTGAAACAACTGCCATTGCAATCGAAAAACAAATAATATCAAAAAAATAATTTTGCTTCCCGTATACTAAAATACAAAAAAATACAGGTATTAGAATTCCTCCAAAAAAACCTGATAATGTTTTATTTGGACTAATTTGTGGTGCTAACTTTTTTCCTTTAAGTGTACTTCCTACTAAATAAGCAGATACGTCAACCAGAAATGTAAAAAAAACAATAAAAATAAAAATATTGATAAAATCTAAACTCTGTCTCAAGTCAATGAAGCAAATTAATGAAAAACATACATAGGATAGAACTAATGATTTCGGAATATTAATAATTTTAATTTTATAAATATAAAATAGAATAATTAAAAATAATAGAATTTGTAAATATTGAAAAGATAGTGAATATAAAAGAACGTAGGTATTTATTAATAAGATTAAAACAACGTCATACTTAGACAGTTTACATCTGGTTAACAAAAAATTATTATTTTTTGAATTATTGCAACCTGAAGCTTTAAACTCCAACATTCGTAATGATTCCCAATTTAAAAGAAATAAAATAATTTGCGAAAAAATTAGAAAGTAAATTTCTCTAGAATATGTTAAGAAAAGAAAGAATAAAATTAAGAAGAAAGATGAAATTATTCTTAAAGTAAAATTTCTATTTTCAATCACCGCCAAACCTTCTCTTCCTATTTACATAATTTTTTAAAGCTAACATGTATTTATATGATGTAAATTCAGGCCATAAAGTCTTTGTAAAATATAATTCAGAATAAGCGACTTGCCATAGTAAAAAGTTTGACAATCTCATTTCTCCTGATGTTCTGATGACTAAATCTGGGTCTGGATAATTATTTGTCATTAGGTTTTGTGAAATACTAAGTTCAGTAATCTTTTTTTTATTTTTATTTATTTTTTTTATTGCATTAACTATCTCGGACCTAGAACCGTAACTTAAAGCTAATGTAAAGTTTAAATTCCTATAGGATTGTGTACTTTCTTGAAGGTTATTGAGTTTTTCCTTAATGTTATTATCAAATTTATCGATATTACCGATAAATGAAAATTTTATTTTCTCTTTTTTAAAAGTTTCTTCCTCTGAATCTAGATAAAATTTTAATAAAGATTGAAGATTTAAAATTTCTCTGTTGCTTCGATTCCAATTTTCTGTAGAAAAGCTAAAAAAAGTGAGATATTTAATTTTAAGCTCCAAAGATTTTTTAACGATAGATTTTACAATTTCTGATCCTTTTTTATGCCCATCAATAATTTTTAGTTTTTTTTTCTTCGCCCAACGTCTATTACCATCCATAATGAAAGCAACATGCCTTGGTAATTGTTTAATAAAGTCAATTCTAGATGACATTAAACTTTTAATATATCCTTTTCCTTGTCTTGGAATAAAGTATCAATTGTTTCAATAAACCTATCTGTTATTTTCTGCATTTTCTCTGAAAACTGAAAAAGATCATCTTTTGATATTTGTTTATTTTTTTCTTCTTCTTTTAACTTATCCATTGCATCTCTTCTAATATTTCTTATTGATACTTTAGCATCTTCACAATATTTAGATGCAATTTTAACGATCTCAACTCTTCTTTCTTGAGACAGTTCAGGGATTGGTATTCTAATAACGTTACCTTCAATCATTGGATTAAGACCTAAATCAGAATTTCTAATCCCTTTTTCTACAGATTGAATTAAAGTTTCATCCCAGACCTGAACTGTAACCAATCTTGACTCTGGAACACTGATATTTCCAACTTGATTAATAGGAACTTTGCTTCCATATGCTTCAACTTGAACTGGCTCAAGAAGTGATGGTGAAGCTCGACCAGTTCTAAGCCCCATGAATTCTCTTTTGAGAATCTCTGTTGCCTTAAGCATTTTTTCTTCATAATTATTGAAATCAATGGTCATTATTGAATAAGGGTGTAGTTACCCCCTCCATCTACAATATTTTTAAGTGCATCATTTTCTAATATAGAAAAGACTAAAACTGGAATCTTATTTTCTTTTGCGAGTGAAATTGAAGCTGTATCCATTATTCGTAAATTATTATTTATAACATAATCATAACCTAGGTTATATAATTTTTTTGCTTTTTTATTTTTTTTTGGATCAGAATCATATATTCCATCAACTTTCGTAGCCTTAAATAAAATATCACATTTCATTTCAGATGCCCTGAGAGCTGCAGCTGTATCAGTAGTAAAATATGGATTTCCTGTTCCTGCAGCAAAAATTACAATTCTATTTTTTTCTATATGTCTGATTGCTTTACGCATAATATACGATTCACAAACATTTTCTATTTTTATAGCAGACTGAACTCTTGTATCTATACCTTTTCTTTCCATGGAATTTTGGAGAATTAACGAGTTGATCACAGTTGCCATCATCCCTGTATAGTCAGCTGATGAGCGATCCATCCCAGCAGATGAGGCAGAGATTCCTCTAAATATATTTCCCCCGCCAACAACTATAGAAATTTTTATGCCTTTTTTAATAACGTAAACTATCTGATCTGTTATTGAATTTATAGTTTTTAAATCTATGCCAAAATCTTTACTCCCCATTAAAGCCTCACCAGATAACTTCAACATGATGTGTTTATAACTAAATTTGGACAAACTAAAAACTACTCTTGACCAAGTTTAAAAATATAATAATTAGATATTTGAAAGTTTTCACTTTGATTTGAATTAAAATCAGAAATTAAATCCTTAATTTTTAATTTATTATCCATAACAAAGAACTGTTCAAGAAGACAAACTTCATCATAATATTTTTTTATTTTACCATCTACAATTTTTTCCACAATATTGTCAGGTTTATCGGAGGACTTTAATTGTTCTTTATAAATCGACTTTTCTTTATCTATCAAAGTTTTGTCTAAAGATTGTATATCTAAAGATTTTGGGTCAGACGCAGCAATATGCATGCAAAGATTTTTGGATAATTCATTTACATTTTCATTTTCAGATTTACAGCTGTAATTTAATAAAACACCAATTTTACCAGAAAAATCATTAATGGAGTTGTGAATATATTTTTGAAGTTTATTTTCTTTGCTATTGATGAATTTCAACTTTTTAATGACTATATTTTCTCCAATCTTAGCAATGATATCAGTGAGTTGTGATTGAACTGTCTCTTTAGAGTCTAAATACTCAGAACTTAAAATATCCTCAATATTTTCAACTTGATTTTTGATGCATGAGGATGAAACATCTCTACAAAATTTTTGAAAATTCTCATTTCTTGCAACAAAGTCTGTTTCAGAGTTAATTTCAATTATAACCCCTTTATTTTCAAGGATATTAACTGTAACCAATCCTTCCGATGCAGATCGTGACGATTTTTTTTGCGCAGTATTAATTCCTTTCTTTCTGAGCCACTCATTAGCTTTCTCAACATCTCCATTTGACTCATCAAGTGCTTTTTTACAATCCATCATACCAGCGCCAGATTTTTCTCTTAATTCTTTGATATCAGCAGACGTAAAACCCATAAATATTATACTCTAAATTTTTGTTGATTCTTTCAGATCAGATTTTGTATTATTGACTGTTTCAGAAATCGCATTGCAATAATATTCAATTGACCTTATTGCATCATCATTTCCAGGAATTGGGTAATCAATTCCTTCAGGGTTTGAGTTTGAGTCAATCACAGCAACAATAGGAATTCCAATTTTGTTAGCTTCTTTAACAGCTAAAATTTCTTTATTAGTATCAATTATAAAAAGGATATCTGGTTTACCTGACATATTTTTGATTCCACCTAAAGCTTTATTCAACTTTTCAACACTATTTTCGAATTTTAAGAGTTCCTTCTTAGTATAAGAGTTAGACCTATTAGTCAATATATCCTCCATTTCTTTTAGTTTTTTTATAGAGTTTTGTATAGTGTCCCAATTTGTAAGCATACCTCCTAACCATCTTTTATTAATAAAATACTGGTTGCAGTCAATTGCATATCTTTCAATTATATCAGATGCCTGTCTTTTCGTTCCTACAAATAGAATATTTTTTCCCTCTTTGGCTGCATCTTCTATGACTTTAAGCGCAGCATTAAAAAAAGTAAAGGTCTGTTGTAAGTCGATTATATGAATTCCATTTCTATGCCCAAATATAAATTCAGACATTTTGGGGTTCCATCTGTTAGTTCGATGTCCAAAGTGAATTCCCGCGTCAAGAAGTTCTTTTATTGATATTTTTTTCATAATTTCTCCGGTTATACATTCACGCGATAAAAAAACACCAGAGCAATCGCGTGTTTGAAATAATTTTTTGATATTCGTACATTTTTACATAAGAAATTCAAGAAGATTTTTTAATTAATTTGTTTTATATCTTCAACACCACTTAGATTTCTTATTTGATCTAGCAAGTTTAGATTCACATTAAAGCATTTTCCACTTTTAATTCTTATTTCTTGACTATCAATAATCATGGTAAAATATAACTCATTTTTTCCAAAATTGTGATCTGTAAAGATTTCTTTGAATTTCTTAAGATTTAGCAATTTCATATTCAACTTAATGTTATAAGAGTTTGAATTATTTTCTAAATTATTAATTTGTTTGATACTATTAATTACCAACCTAGATGAGTCATTCATCAATTGTTTAGATATTTTAAAAACATAAATACTTCCGGAAGTTATTTCAAAATTTAAATTATCTAAGACCTCAGAAAAACATATACAATCTTCGTTTGTAGAATCATCTGCAATATTAAAAAAACAGTACCTTTTACCAGATTTAGATTTTCTTTCATTTATATTATTAACCATTGCTATAAAGCTTTGTGAATAGATTTGAGCCTTGTTTTTTTTATTATTCTTAAAGTCATCTAACGAAATAGGAGTTAAGTCTGGATAAATTCTTCTGTAAATATTTGTGGGATGCTCAGATAAATAAAAACCAAAAGCTTCTATTTCTTTGTTTAGTTTTTCATTTAAATCCAAATCTTTTTTAACACTGATTAATTCAGACTCTAGATTATTTAAATCCGGAAAAAGAGATGACTGATTTTCATTAAAATTCTTATGAAAATCAGAATTATATGAAATTATTTTATCTAAATTTTTAATTAAGAAGTTTTGATTAATATTTAATGATTTTAAAGAGTCTGAAAAAATTAGTGCTTCTAAAACTTTTTTATTTAACGTATTATTTGAAACTCTTGTAAGGAAATCTTCAAGATTTTTAAACTTTCCATTTTTTTTTCTCTCCAAAATCACATCGTTAATGGAATTATTACCTATATTTTTAATTGCGCTTAATCCAAAGTTTACAGCAGTTGGACTATCATCTGAATAACTAACAGTAAAATTAATCTCAGAAAAGTTCACATCTGGTTTAACTAATTCAAACTCCATTTTCTTTATTTCATTACAGTAAACAGATAGTTTATCAAAATTATTTATATCACAGTTCATTAATGAGCAAAAAAATTCCATGGGATAATTAGCTTTTAGAAAGGCTGTCTGATAAGCAATCATAGCATATGCTGCTGCATGACTTTTATTAAATCCATAACCTGCAAATTTAGCAATCTCATTAAATAAACTAAGAGCCTTATCTTCACTTAGACCATTTTCTTTACAACCAGAAACAAAATTCTCTTCTTGAGCATCCATTTCTGACTTAATCTTCTTGCCCATTGCACGTCTAAGCAGGTCAGCTTTTGCAAGGCTGAAACCTGCAAGTCGTTGTGCTATCAACATAACTTGTTCTTGATAGACAATAATTCCGTAGGTTTCATCAAGTATCTCTTTGAGAGAATTATGAATATAGCTGTAAGTCTCTTTATTTTGCTTTCTGTTAATATATGTAGGAATATTATCCATAGGGCCTGGCCGATAAAGAGACACAATTGCTATTAAATCTTCAAATCTATCTGGTTTGATCTTCGTAATTGTTTCTCTCATGCCTTGTCCTTCTAATTGAAATACACCTGTAGTTAACCCATCTCCAAGCATTTTATAGGTTTCAATATTGTTAAGATCTATGCTATCTATATCTATGTTGACAGATCTTTTCCGAAGCAATTTACATGTAGCATCAATAACAGTAAGAGTTTTTAATCCTAAGAAATCAAATTTGATTAAACCTATTTTTTCTACGTACTTCATAGAAAATTGAGTAATAGGTATTTCTGATTTAGGATCTTTATATAAAGGAATAATTTCATTGAGTGGTTTCTCAGCTATAACTATTCCTGCAGCATGAGTTGAAGCATGTCTTAATAACCCCTCAAGATTTAAGGATATCTCAAATAAATTTCGGAGATTAGAATCAGCTTTTATCATTTTCTTAACTTGTGAGTTTTCACTCATAAAATCATTTAAATTTGGTGGACTAGCAGGATTATATGGAATCATTTTACAAATTTCATCAATTTGTGTTAGTGGTAGCTGTAATACTCTTCCAACATCTCTTAATGCTGCTCTTGCTTGGAAAGAGCCGAATGTAATTATTTGTGCAACATTCAAATAGCCATATTTTTTTTGAACGTACTTTATCACCTCGTCTCTTTGTTCCATACAAAAATCTATATCAAAATCCGGGAGTGACACTCTTTCAGGATTTAGAAATCTCTCAAATATTAAACCAAAATTTATAGGGTCAAGATTAGTTATCGATAGGCACCACGCAACTAAAGATCCAGCTCCAGAACCTCTACCAGGACCAACAGGAATTTTATTTAGCTTTGCCCAATTTATAAAATCATAAACGATAAGAAAATAACTTGAATAACCCATCTTGATTATAATTGAAAGCTCATGAGCTAATCTTTCTTCATATTCATCTAAATTTTGAATATTTCTTTGTTTTATTCTCATCTTCAAACCTTCAAATGATTTCTTTTCTAAAAGTGAATCCTCATTAAGTCCATTCGTATTAATTTTTGGAAGTGAGGGAGGTTTCTCCTTTAAAAAGAAGGAACATTTTTGAGCTATTAGAACTGTATTTTCACAAGCATGAGGTATGTCTTTATATATCTCTAACATCTCATTTACACTCTTAAGATTAAAGTCTTGACTACTCTTCAATCTATCCTCACTGTCAACATATTTTTGCTGAGCTATACTTAATAAGGCATCATGTGTTTTATAAAAATTTGCTGAAAGAAAAAAATTCTCATTAGTTGCTACTATGGGAACCAATTTTTTTTCAGATTGCTCTAATAGGAAATCTTCATAGGCAAGTGAATTTATGTGGGCACCTCTTTGAATTTCTAGAAAAAAATTATCTTTAAAATAATTGATAAAGAAATCAATAAGTAATTCAGACGACTTTTTATTTTCATTAAAATATTTTGTTAAAATTCCAAAAGTTCCTCCTGCCATACATATAAGACCATGACTAAAATCTTTTAAATTATCAAAAGTTATATGTGGGTCTTGATTTTCAGAGTTATCAAGGTATGACGTCGAAACTAACTTCACAAGATTCTTATATCCATTTTCATTTTTGCACAGGAGTAAAACATTACCTGATCCAAATTTGTTGTCCTTAACCACTAAATTTGTACCTATTATTGGTTGGATTCCAAACTCTTCACAAATTAAACAAAACTCTAAACTTCCAAATAAATTATTGTAATCGCTTATCGCCGTTGCTGGCATTTTTTCTCTAACACAAAATTTAACTAGATCTTCAATACGAAGGGCACCTTTAGATAGAGAGTATTGTGTATAATTTCTTAAATGAACAAACTTATTATAATTTGAATTGGACAAGCTTTCCTCCCCTTATTTCATAACTTTTATCAAGCTGTCTAATCAAATTTAAATTATGAGTAGCAAGAATTGTAGTTGTCTTATTTCTATTAGATAAATTTGTTATAAATTCAACAACATTACCAGAATTTTGTTCATCTAAACTACCAGTAGGTTCATCAGCAAGTAATATTTTTGGATTTTTAATTAATGCCCTGGCTATAGCTACTCTTTGTTGTTCGCCTCCAGATAACAGGCCTGGTTTAAACCTTCTCCTCTTCAATAAGTCCAATTCTCTTAGCATTTCATTTGCATAAGACAATGATTTCTTATAACTTTGACCATCTAATATTAATGGTAAGGCAATGTTTTCCTCAACTGTGAAATCTTCCAAAAGTTGACTATTTTGGAACACAAATCCAATCTTTTTTCTTCTAAAAATTACTTTTTCTTCAGAATTAAGTAGTTTACAATTTTGTCCATAAATATTTATGTCTCCATAAGTTGGTTGTTCCAACAATGCAATTATATTAAGAAGAGTGGTTTTACCCGAACCAGAGGGACCCACAATACCTATTTTTTCACCACTTTCAATATTAAAACTAAGATTATCAAGGACTTTTGAAGAAACACTACCTTGCTTATATTCTTGAGTGATATTGGTTAAATCTATCACCTTATTAGTCCCACTTTAAAAGATTTACTGGATCAACTCTTGTTGCTTTTATTGAGGGATATATTGTTGCAACGAAAGAAAGAAATAATGATATTGACGTTATATTTAAAATTTGTTGAAAATCTAAAATTATTGGTAAATTAGCAAAAAAGTATATTTCTTCAGAAAACAAATTCGACCCAATTATAAACTCTATAAAACTCCTTATCTCATTAATATTATAACAAAATAATAAACCTAAAGAAAGACCCAGAACAGTACCTAGCAATCCAATTATTGATCCATTAATTATAAAAATCTTTAAGAGTTGAGATTTAGAAACTCCCAACACTCTTAACACACCAATATCTTTACTTTTTGTTGAAACTAATATCATCATAGATGAGATTAGATTAAAAACTGCAACTACTATTATTAAAGACAAGATTAAAAACATAACATTTCTCTCAACCTCAATAGCATTAAATAATGACGGATTTAACTCTCTCCAATCATTAAGACGCTTGTCTTTTGGAAGATTATTAAGAATTAGATTTTTAGTTTGATTTAAGTTATCAAAATCTTTAATTAGTATTTCATAATGACTTATTTTATTCTCTGCATCCAAAAATTTTTGTAACAGTTTTTTGGGCATTAAAACAAGAGAAGTATCGTATTCATACATTCCTATATTAAAAAAACCAATTATTTGAAAGCTGGATGATCTTGGTAGATTTCCAAAAAAAGTCTCATGACTCTTTGATGATAAAATGGTTATATAATCACCTAGATTTAAATTTAGTTTTTCCTTTAGCTTTTCTCCAATAAAAACGCCTTCATTATTATCAAAACTAGTGAGGCTAGATTTAGATATCTTTTTATTAAAGATTTCCCTTTCTGTAAAAAAATTATCTTCAACACCCTTAATTAAAATACCACTTGAATATTTTCTGTAATTAAATAGTCCCTGGCTAGTTAAAACGTCGTGCACATAAATTTCATTGAAATTCTTCAATAAATTATCTTTAAGGTCCTTATTTTCTTCAAAGTTATATGATAATTTTGACTGAACTTTTAAATGACCATTAATTCCTAAAATTTTTGATGTTAACTCATCTCTAAAACCATTCATAACAGACATTACAATTATTAAAGTCGCTACTCCCAGAGAAATTCCTAAAAATGAAAAAAGTGTAATTAGTGAAAAGAATTTTTCCTTTGTTTTTGGAAATAAATACTTGAAAGAAACCCAGAGCTCAAAATATGAAAACATCTTAATTATTTCAAATGTTGTAATAAAAATTCAAATAATTTATCAGCATGAATTTGTTGTTCATTTTTTTCATCTCTAAAAATAACACTGAGTTTATTTTCTTTCAAATACATATTTCCACAGATAATTTGAATGGGAATACCAATTAAATCAGCATCTACAAATTTTTTACCTGCACTTTCTTTCCTGTCGTCTAGGAGAATATCAATATTTTTATTTTTGGATTCTTCATAAAATTTATCACAAAATTGAATGCATTTACTATTATCGTGTAATAGATTTATAAAATGTATATCAAATGGAGAAAGAGTCTTTGACCATATAATTCCTCGTTCGTCATGAGAAGATTCAATAAAGGCTGCTGGAATTCTTGAAATCCCAATTCCATAAGACCCCATAAATGGTTTGAGTTTTCCATCCCCAGAGTCAACATCAAAGTCAAATGCATTGGAATATTTTGTTCCAAATAAAAAAATATGTGCAAGCTCTATACTTTTAAATTTATTTAAATTATTGGTTAAATTATTTTTTTGATAATAATCATCGGTATAAGCTTCTATATTTAATATCTGATCAAGTGATAAATTGCTAAGATCTTCATTAATCAAATCATCTTTAATTAAAATTTCAGATTCGCCAGAATCTGTTATAAGATGGAATTCATGAGATAAGTCTCCCCCTATTTCTCCAGTTGGTGCCCTAACTGGAATAACTTGCATATTTAGGTCCTCAAAAATATTTAAATATAAATTATAAAAAATATGATACGTCTTTTCACTTTCTTCATCACTTATGTCAAAACTGTAGGCATCCTTCATTATGAACTCCCTTGCCCTCATCACTCCGAATCTAGGTCGAATCTCATCTCTGAACTTATTTTGCACATGAAATATTTTTAAAGGTAATGATTTGTAGCTTTTTATATAATGTTTTCCTATAGCTGTAACCATTTCTTCGTTTGTTGGTCCATATAAAAGTTCCTTCTCGTGTCTATCTCTAATCTTAAGCATTTCTTTTCCATAAGAATCATAACGATCACTAATTTTCCATATATCAGAACTTTGAATTGTTGGCATTAAAATTTGGTTAACATTGTTTTGTTCATGAATGTTCTCAATGATTTTAATAACTTTTTTCAAAACTCGATATCCCAGAGGAAGCCATGTATATATACCTGAAGTTTCTTGTCTAATCATTCCCGATTTTATCATGAGTTCATGAGACTTCATTTTAACATCTGAAGAAACATTATTTTGAGTTGGAATGAAAAAATTAGAATACTTCATTTTTGATTATTGAAATAATTATTGAAATTATTGCCGATGCGATCGATGTAAAGATTATTTTTTTTTTTAACATTGGATCTTTTGGAGCACCAGGATCATTTCCATCTTTAACTTCATCTTCTTTCTTAATTCCAAATGGCAATGCAATGAAAAGAACTAACCACCAAACTATCACAAAAATGACAATTATTTCCAAGCCAAACAAAACTATGCCTGCTCTAGTTCAATTAGGGTTCCATAAAAATCCTTAGGATGAAGAAAAATAACAGGTTTGTCGTGTGCTCCTTTTTTAGGTTTATTACTTCCAAGAATCCGAACTCCATTTTCCTCCATTTTTTTGCAAGCCTCGTCAATATTTTCAACTTCAATACATATATGATGAATAGAACCATTTTTATTTTTATCTAGAAAATTTTTTATAGGAGAATTTTCTCCGTAAGGAAACATTAATTCGATTTTAGTATTTTCTAATTCTACAAACACAACACTCACTCCATGTTCTGGGTAGTCTGAAGTTTTAGAAACATTAGCTCCTAAAACCCTCTTGTATTTATTTGCGGCTTCCTCTAAGTTTGGAACTACTATTGCCACGTGATTAAATTTTGTGATCATCTATATCCTTACAATTTCTATAAAAGTTGAAGATTTAAGCCCAGTTTTCATTTTTAAAAAACTTTTTACCATTATCTTTAATTCGTTAGATAGAATATTATCATCGATACTTTTTTTTGAAAGTTTAATCACATTATTACTAATTAAATCAACTAACTCAACTTTATTCGAATTGTCAATTAATAACGAAGGACAGAATATTATTGGCTCAGATAAAAGTTCATTATCTAAGTTCATAATCAAGTTTATAAATATTTGTCCATCATTAATAATATTATCAAGATCTTTAAGAAGTTTATCATTAATTGATATAACTTGGTTTCCTCTTAACACCAATCTTCCTGATTGAATTTTATCAACGATTTGTTTTTTTTCATCTTTATCTAGTTTTACTAAATCTCCATTTTCAGCAAGAATTTGATTCTTAATTCCGCATTGTTTAGCAAATTTAACATGCTCATGTAAATGACGATATTCTCCATGTATAGGTATTAATAACTCTGGCGAAATCCAATTATACATTTCCTTTAATTCAACTTTAGAAGGATGACCAGATACATGAACATCAGAATTACTATCATCCAGTAAAGTACATCCACATTTTATAACTTGGCTCTTGATTTCATTAATTTTCTTTTCATTACCAGGAATTTCTCTTGAAGAAAATATTACCAGATCGTTTGGTTGTAACTCTAGAAATCTATGCTGACCTTTGACAACCCTGCTTAGTGCAGCTCTACTTTCACCTTGACTTCCTGTGCAAATTATAACTAAATTTTCATCAGGAATTATTTTGGCTTCTTTTTCTGAAACTATATTACCGAAACCTCTAAGGTAATTATTTTCATTAGCAGATTCATAAATTTTTTTTAAAGATCTTCCCAACATTAAACAGTATTTATCCGATTCATTTGATACTTTTAATATAGTTTCAATTCTTGCTACATTAGAGGCAAAACAAGTTATGATTATTTTGCCATTTTTTTTATTTGAGAAAATTTGTTTCAAATTTCTTCTAACATCATTTTCACTTCCTGAGTGATTAGATTCAAAAATATTAGTTGAATCACATACCATGACATCAACTCCATCTTTAACAACATTTTTCAATTTTCTAGAATCAATAGGCTTTCCTATAAGAGGCTCGGGATCAATTTTCCAATCACCTGTATGAAAAATATTTCCTTTGCTTGTCTTAATTAAAACTGCATTTGGTTCGGGTATAGAATGTGTCAAACAATAAATTTCTATATCGAAGGGACCAATCGAAAAAGTTTTATCATATTCAAGAGGAAAGATTCTAAAATCTTTAATACCCATTGATTCAAACTTCCTTCTTAATACTGAGGCAGTGAAAGAGGTTGTATAGATAGGAATATTACCTAATTTATTTAACAAATATGGAACAGCCCCAATATGGTCTTCGTGTGCATGTGTCAATATGATTGCTGATAAATTTTTTACTTTTTCAATAATAAAATCTATATCTGGAAGAATAATATCATAAGAACTAGATTCATTGTCACTAAATGTTACACCTAAATCAATCATAATCCACTTACCTTGATAGTGGTAAAGATTACAATTCATTCCGATTTCACCAGATCCGCCAAGAGGCAAAAATAAAAGATTTTCTTTCTTATAATTCATTTTACCTCATCTTTAAATAATCATTAATTAAGAAATTCAAACCCTTGGTATTAAAAAATTCATCAATTATAATCACATTTTCAAAACAATTTTTAAAATATTTAGAGTTACCACCAGTGAGAATAATTTTGAAAATATCATTTTGTTCTTTTGCGATTTTTTCAATAAGACCATCTATCATTGATCTATAACCCCAATAAAACCCTGATTTGATAGCATTCGTTGTACTCTTTCCAACTACAAATTTAGTTTTTTTAAAATTTACCAATGGTAATTTTGCTGTTCCATTTTTTAAAGACTGAAGAGATAGATCAATACCAGGAGTTATAACACCGCCATCGTAGTCACCATTTTTATCTAATACATCTATTGTAGTTGCCGTTCCAAAATCAATTATCATTGTGGATTTAATATACATATTTTTGGCATATAAAACATTTACCAATCTGTCATCTCCAATATTTTTTTTATTGAGTAATTTAATCTTTAAATTAAATAATTTAATTAAATCTTTAACGAAATAATATTTAATTTTTTTTTTTTTTAAAATTTCTATGAAATCTTTTTTTATTTTAGGTACCACAGAGGATATGATCACGTTAATTTTTTTTGTATCAAGACAGTTTTTATTAATATAACTAACAATATTGAATTTATTAAATTTTAGAACATCAATATTTTCATAGTTTTGAAGTTTATTATTATTAAAAAAACACATCATAACATTTGTATTCCCAATATCTATGGTAAGGTTTCTCATAAAATTTCACCATAGGAAATAACTTTAACATCATTTTTTTCCTTAATAATCAATTCACCAAATGAATTGACTTTAACAAAATTTCCAGAGTACTTACTATTAGCTGCGTTGATTGTTAATAATTTGCTTTTAGAAAAAAAATTCTTTGTAAGATTATCACTTATAACCTCATAATCGATATGTTTTAATGAGTTAATGAAAAGATTAATATTGAAGGATATCAAAAAAAAAACTTTTAATGTATCAACTCTGCAATTTAATTCAGATAAAGATATAGTTGGTATAGAATTAGCTATTCTTTTAGCAACAAAGTTAATTCCTATACCGATGATAATTTCATTGATAGTACTTCTGGATATGGTTGTTTCTATCAATATTCCTGCTAATTTTTTATCTTGAATAAAAATATCATTTGGCCATTTATATTTTATATTCTTAATACCTATATATTTCAAAATATTTATAACTGAATTCACAATTAGTAAATTTATTTTTCCTAAGTCATTAACATTAATTACATTTTTAATTAAAAAAGAACATGTTAGATCACCTGCTGAACTTTTCCATTCCCTTTGTTTTCTTCCCCTACCTTTACTTTGAAAATTCGTATAAACTGCAATATTTCTTTTATTTAATAAATTTATTTTTTTTGCTTCGTCATTTGTATTTTTCAATGACTTATAAAAAATAATGGTCAAAAAAACTTAAAAACATTCTATTTTACTGCAAAAAGAGAAAGCGTTATAGAGGCGCATAGATTTAAAAAGAATTGAGGATAAAAAATTACAGATAAATTGAAAAAAGCTAAACCACACAGCATATATTTTGATTGTGCATTACTTATTACGTCTAATTCCTCGATAGGTTGATCAAAAAAAATAGATTTTATTAATCTTATATAATAAAAAGCTGCTATGACCGAAGTCAAAACTGCTATAATTGCAAGAAAGAACAAATTGTTATCGACAACTATATTTAAGATAATCAACTTTCCAATAAAACCTGCCATTGGAGGGATACCAGCCATAGAAAATAAAATTATCGTCAAACATCCAGCTATTAACGGTTGACTTTTATATAAACCCGAGAGGTCTCGAATTGAAGTAACACTCACTTGGTCCCTTTGCATATTCAGAATAAACAGAAACATTCCTAAATTCATGGTAATATAGAAAATTAGATAAATACATATCGAAGTAATTCCGTCCTCTGAACCTGGGATTAGACCCATTAAAATGAAACCTATATGATTTATGGTACTATAGGCCATAAGCCTTTTTAAATCGCTTTGAAGTAAAGCTCCTAGTGAACCAATTAGCATTGATGAAATTGATAATATTATTAGAATTTTTCCCCAATCTACAATTATTTCTCCAAAAGGATACACAAGAAGTCTTATCAAAACTCCAAATGCAGCAATTTTAGGCAATGTTGATAATAAAGTCGTCACTATAGACGGAGCACCCTGATATACATCTGGAGTCCACATATGAAAAGGAACAGCAGAAATTTTCAGTGAAAGTGAGACCAATATAAAGATTAGACCCACTATTAGCATTGTTGGTGTAGAGTAAAC
Source organism: Alphaproteobacteria bacterium (assembly GCA_045563055.1). Lineage (GTDB taxonomy): Bacteria > Pseudomonadota > Alphaproteobacteria > Methylaequorales > Methylaequoraceae > Methylaequor. Next base: position 28,769 of record JBJKUR010000015.1, on the reverse strand, counting down.
CTCTGACATGAATAAACTTATTTCATTAAAATTTGTAGATCCAACAAGTCCATAAATTAAACTTGTTCCAAAGAGAAAAATACACGTGGATAAACTCCCAATGATAAAATACTTAACTCCAGCTTCTGAAGATGAAAAGTCTTCTCTACTAAAAGCAACTAAAATATATAAAGACAGACTTTGCAACTCCATAGACATAAATAAAGAAAGCAAATCATTTGATGAAACCATTAAAAGCATCCCAATAATTGATGTTAAAAAAACAATCGAGAATTCTGGTCTTTCAAGTGATTTTGGGTTTTGAACATTTAAGTAGAAATAAAAGATTAAACCTGCACCTATAAGAATTAATGACTTCAAAAAAGAACCGAAAGAATCAATAATGAAAAACTCATTGAAAATGAGTTGAGAATAAAAGATGTCCTTCAAAATAAAAAATTGTGATATAAAAACAATTATTAAACTTAAATATCCAATCTTTAAATAACTATCATTTTTTATGAACGGACTCATAAATAAAAGTACAACCACACATAAAGCTAAAAAAATTTCTGGAACGATCAACACATTATTCTCATCAAAAAATTGAAATTGGATATAATTGTATGATTCTCTCCAAAGAGGATGTTGTATAATCTAAAATCAAACCTGGTTTTATTCCAATTATAAAAATGATTATCACTAGCATAATATAAACACAAACCTCATACAAATTTACATCTTCTTTTTTTTTATCTAAGTTTTCGCTCAATTGTCCTAGAAATACTTTTTTATATAGCATTAACATATAAGAGGCAGACAATATAACACCAAAGGTTGATATGAATGCCACCATTGTATTTTTACTATATACAGCTAGTAATGTTAAATATTCTCCTACAAAACCAGAGGTCCCTGGAAGACCTATTGACCCAAGTGCAAAAATAAGGAATAAAACTGAGAATTTCTGCATCTTAAAATTCAATCCGCCAAAAAAGCTAATTTGTTTGGTTTTATATCTATTATAAATACTTCCAATTGAAAAAAATAAAGCCGCTGAAATTATTCCATGAGAGATCATTTGGATTATTGCTCCATGAAGACCTTGAATATTAGCGGAAAAAATACCCAAAGTAACAAACCCCATGTGAGCAACTGAAGAATAGGCAATTAACTTTTTCATATCATCCTGAACCAAGGCAATGTATGAGGTATAAATTATTGCAACAACAGATAAGAAATAAATAAAAGGTGTAAAAAAGATAGATGCATCAGGAAGAATTGATAAATTAAACCTTATAAATCCATAACCACCAAGTTTAAGCAAAATACCAGCGAGTATTACTGAACCTTCCGTTGGTGCTTCAACATGAGCATCTGGCAACCATGTATGAAGAGGCCACATTGGAATCTTAACTGCAAAAGAAGAAAAAAATGCTAGCCAGAGCCAGATTTGGATATAAAAAGGTAAAGTGTAATCCAACAATTTAGGTATACTTATAGTTCCAAATTCTTGATACAAGAAAATTATTGCTATCAACATTAGAACGGAACCTAGCAAAGTGTATAAAAAGAACTTGTAGGCAGAGTATATCCTTCTTCCCCCCCCCCAAAAACCAATAATTAAATACATTGGAATTAAAATTGATTCAAAGAATATATAAAAGGAGAAGAGATCTATAGCACTGAATGTACCTATTAAAAATGATTCTAATAAAAGAAATGAAGAAAGATACATTTTCATATTTTTTTTCTTTTGTGGAATAAGAAATATGATGCTAATAAAAATTAAGAAAGTGGATAGTATAACAAAGGGCATTGACAATCCATCAACACCAAGAGCAAATCTTAAATTGTCACTGTTGAACCATGAAAACGAATTAACAAATTGAAAGTGCGGAATAGTTTTATCAAAGTTTATCGGTAAGTAAAGTGATAGAAAAAAGTTACTTCCACTCGTCCATAATGCAGATTTTTTTGATTGTTCTGCAACTTCATCTTTCTCAGAGGATAAAAAAACAAAGATTAGTCCAATTATTGGGAGAATAATGAGAATTGGAAGTATAGGAAGGCTAATCATTAGAAAATATAAATATAAATACTAATAAATAAAGTCAAACCGATAATGACAGACAACACATAATGATATAAATAACCTGATTGTAATCTTGAAACATATGAACCTAAAGTGCCAATAAGGCGAGATATTCCATTTGGACCAAGATTATCAATAAGGTCATTATCTATAGACCTCCAAAAACCTTTACCCAAGTAAAAACTAGGTTTAATAATTAAAAAGTCATAAAGTTCATCAATATAACATTTATTGTAGAAGAAATTAATTATAATTTTAAATCGTTTTTTTAAGATATTATTGTAAACTTCAAGTTTAAAATATATTAAATAACTTATTAAAATGCCTATTAGGACCATTATTAATGGAAGTTTTTTAATAATTTTTGGGATTTCATTTAGATAATAGCTATTATTTACTTCTAAGTTTATAAACATTATGTTGGTCCATATCTTTTCCAGATTTTGACCAGCGAAAAAATGATGAAAAAGCATGCCAAAGAAAATTGAAAAAATAGCAAGAACAATTAACGGATAAATCATGATCGGTGGAGACTCATGAATATGGGCGAAAACTTTTTCATCTGATAAGTTCTTTCTATGAAAAACATGAATTATTAATCTTGAAGAATAAATAGTGGTCAATAATACACCAACAATTCCTGTAAAAAAGGCGAATAGTTTGAATGGATGCTCAGAGAGAAAAATAAATTCTAGAATTAAATCTTTTGAATAATAACCACTTAAAAAAGGCAACCCCATAAGTGCAAAAGAACCAATCAGCATACAAACGTAAGTCAAAGGTATTCTATTATATATACCTCCCATTTTTTTTATATCCTGTTCATCTGACATGGAGTGAATTACAGACCCAGCGCTGAGAAATAATAGAGCTTTAAAAAATGCATGTGAAAGAAGATGAAAGTATGCTGTTGAATATGCAGAAACTCCAATTGCCATAAACATATAACCTAATTGACTACATGTAGAATAAGCAATAATTCTTTTTATATCGTTTTGAAAAATTGCTACACATGAGGCGAACAGGCAAGTAATTGAACCTACAATCAAGATAATATTTTGAGCTAATAATGAGCTCTCAATTAAGGGTGACATAAGAATTAAAAGATAAACTCCAGCTGTTACCATTGTTGCCGCATGAATTAAAGCAGAAACAGGTGTTGGTCCTTCCATGGCATCTGGAAGCCAAACATGGAGACCAAATTGTGCTGATTTACCCATACACCCAATAAACATTGTAATCACTATCAAGGTAATTGAATGAACTTGAAATCCCAAAAAATTAAAGTAAGACTGACTATGAGAATTTACTAACAGTAGAATTTCATTAATGTTAATCGTTCCAAATACAATAAATATTGTGAATAATGAAATTAGCAGTCCAAAATCTCCTACTCTATTAGCTACGAATGCCTTAATTGAAGCTTTATTTGCTTCATTCTTATGACTCCAAAATCCAATTAATAAATATGAAGTTAATCCAACCCCTTCCCATCCAAGAAATAGTTGAATTAAGTTTGAAGAAGAAACTAAAAAAAGCATGAAAAAAGTGAATAAGCTTAAATAACCCATAAAGATTATTTTTCTAGAATCCTTGGACATGTATTCAACGGAATAAATATGTATAATCGTTGATACGAAATTAACCATCAGCACCATTGAACTTGTTAATAGATTTAGGTTAATTGACCAATCTATATTCAAACTTCCAGAAGATATCCAGTTGCTTAAAACAATGTTTTGGTCTCCATTTAGTTTCAAATATATAAAAGAAAGAATAGAAAAGAAGGTGGATGCTACCATCAAAGAACAAGCCAAAAGATTTAAAAACTTATCTCTGACTATTCCATTGAGAAGACAACATATTAAGTAACTCAATAAAGGTAAAAAGATTGCTAATGAAAACAATGCCTAGCCTTTCAACTTATTAATAGTATCAATACTTATTGATCCAGATTTTTTAAAGAAAATTGTTAATATTGCAAGCCCTATGGCGGCTTCTGCTGCAGCAACAACTAAAACGAATAAAGCAAAAATTTGTCCGAACAAATCATTAAGTGTATTAGAAAAACCAACAAAATTTATGTTGGTTGCTAGAAGCATAAGTTCAATGGACATTAGGATTGAAATTATATTCTTTCTATTAACAAATATTCCCAGAAATCCTACAGAAAAAATTATTGAAGATAAAATAAGATAGTTAGATGATGTCATTTATTTACTTTAATTTGATAATATCATCTTTTTTTATAGTTTTTTGTTTTATTATATTTTGTGATCGTACATTTAACCGGTTATCATGAGCTAGAACAATAGCTCCTATCATTGCAACTAGAAGTAAAAAACCAGAGATTTGAAATATTATAAAAAAATCAGTGTATAGAAATAATCCAAGAGCTTTAGTATTTTCATTTCCTTGATTTAACAAATTATCAATACTTATACCATTATTGGATGGATTAAAAAGATCAATATCTTTAAAAACAAAAATTAATTCAGTTAAGAAAATCGAGATTAAAAGAAGTCCCAAAGGAAAGTATTTGAGGAAACCTTCCTTTATCAAAACTTCATTAATATTTAACATCATTACAACAAAAAGAAATAAAACAGCCACAGCTCCAACGTAAACAATAATTAGAGTCATTGCGATAAACTCAGCATCGGATAATAAAAATATAACTGCCACATTAAAGAATGAGAAAATCAAGAAAAGAACTGAATGAACCGGGTTGTATGAAAAAACCACAAAAAAGCTTGAAAAAATTGTTATAGTAGAAAATATGTAAAATAAATTCGCTGTCATAAATATTTAGACTCATTTTCCAAATTTTTAGCAATTTCTACTTCCCATCTATCACCATTTTCAAGAAGTTTTTCCTTGTTATAAATTAACTCCTCTCTAGTTTCAGTTGCAAATTCGTAATTTGGACCTTCTACAATTGCATCAACAGGACATGATTCCTGACAATATCCACAGTAAATACACTTGGTCATATCAATATCGTATCTCGTAGTTCTTCTAGAACCATCTTCTCTTGGTTCAGCTTCAATCGTAATAGCTTGAGCAGGGCACACAGCCTCACAAAGTTTACATGCGATACACCTTTCCTCTCCAGACTCATACCTTCTCAAGACGTGTTCTCCTCTAAACCTAGAGCTTAAAAAACCTTTCTCGAATGGATAATTAATAGTAACTTTTGGTTTAAAAAAATATTTCATAGTCAAAAATAGACCAGATATAATTTCTATAAGAAAGAATTCTTTTAATATAAAGATGAGTTTTCTTAAATTAGACATAGTTTTTTAAAAATAAAAATGTTGATGTTATTATAATCCAAATAAGAGATAGAGGAAGAAATAACTTCCATCCTAGCGTCATTAATTGATCATATCTATATCTAGGTAAAGTTGCTCTTACCCATAAAAAAATAAATAATAAAAAACTTACTTTAGCTAAAAACCATAAATATCCTGGAATATATTGGAATAAATAAAAGTCAGACGGTGGCAACCAGCCACCTAAAAAAAGAATCGTCGACATCGAACTCATTAAAATCATATTTCCATATTCTCCCAAAAAGAAAAGGCCAAAAGACATTGATGAATACTCCACATTATAACCTGCAACAAGCTCAGATTCAGCCTCTGGAAGATCAAAAGGAGCTCTATTTGTCTCTGCAAGGGTTGAGATAAAGAAAATTACGAACATTGGGAAATGTGGGATGACATACCATAACTTTTCTTGACTAAGAACAATCGCACTTAGGTTTAAACTTCCAGATGACAATAAAACAGAAATTATGATCAACCCAATTGAGACCTCATAAGAAATCATTTGAGCAGCTGATCTTAAGCTTCCTAAAAAAGCATATCGTGAATTACTTGACCACCCTGCAACTATAACTCCGTAAACACCCAAAGATGAGATTGCAAAAATATACATCAAACCAACATTGATATCAGATAAAACAATTTTATAGTCTAATGGTATAACTGCCCATGCCAGAAGAGCCAGTGCAAAAGTTAGAATTGGAGAAAAAACAAATAAAAACTTACTGGATTTGTCTGGAAATATAGTTTCCTTAGTAATAAGTTTAATGCCGTCTGCTATTGGTTGAAATAAACCAAATGGACCAACCACATTAGGACCTTTTCTTAATTGCATAGCTCCGATTACTTTTCTTTCAAAATATGTTAAGTATGCGATAAAAATAAGTAATGGGATAATAATCATAAAAATTTTAAGTATTATAATCAATAACTCCATTATCATGATACGTTCTTTTCTTTAATTTGTAGAGAACAAGAAGACATAGTAGGAGAATTTCTACTAACAGAATCTGTCATGTAAAAGTTTTTTACATTAGAAAGAATATTGTTTTCACTAAATTTGTTACTAGTAATTTTTGGTTTAAAGTTTTTTTCTTGTTTAATGTTATTAAAATTCATTAATGAAGGTATACACTCTAGCATTTTATTTCTTAGATCATTAAAGTCGAGATAGTCATATTTCATAGCCAAAACATTAGATAACTTATTAAAAAACACATAACTATGTTCAACATTTGAAATTGGAAGCTTAACTTGACGACTAACTTGCGCTCTACCCTCCATATTTACATAAATTCCTTCCTTCTCAGTAAAACATGGTGTAGGAATAATTAAATCGGCCCTATTTACAGCTCTGTCGCCATGATGACCTTGATAAATGACAAAAGTTTTGTCTGGAATTTTTTCAAATTCTAATTCATCTGCTCCAAATAAATATAAAACGTTATATTTTCCATTATAGATATCATTAAGATATTTTCTTTTCAGGTTTTTAGGATTGTAAAAACCTAAATCCAATGCACCAACTCTTCCAGAATAATTTTGCAATATATTAAAACCATTCCACGAACTATCCTTGGTAATATTATTATGGAGGTTTAACAAATAGTTAAAAATACTTTCAGACTCCGGGGAACATAAGGGACCTTGCCCTATTAAAAACAATGGTTTTTTTGATCGTTGAAGTAATTTTTTGTACTTATTATTTTGTAGATTCAGGATTGATGAATAACTTTCCCCTAGCTCTTCTGGTTTGAATGAAAGTTTGTATTCAAAACCTACTCGATAAACAGGGTAATTTACTTCAGAATCAATTATTTTTTTTCTAATCCTAGCTGCAATAATCGGAGCTTCTTTTCTAAGATCAGAACCTACAATCACACAACAGTCGGAGTCGTCAATACCTGAAAAAGAGCTGTTAAATAAATACGAGGATCTTTTGTTTGGAACAAAATAAGAGTTATCTTGTCTACAATCATAGTTCTTTGCTCCAAAGTTATCTAAAAAGGTTTTGAATGAAAAAATTGATTCACAGTCCTCTAAATTACCACAAATTGAAAATATTTTATCTTTAGAAGTATTAGAGAGAACTAACTTTAAGGTTTTTAATACTGATTCTTCAGAGCTTTCGACTAACTTTTTGTTTGAGTCTCTTAAGTAATATCTGTCTATTCTTTGGTGATTCAATCCATCATATGCAAATCTAGTTTTGTCAGAGATCCACTCTTGATTGATATCTTCGTTAATTCTTGGAAGAACTCTAAGAATTTTATCTCCTTTTGAATCCAATCTAATATTACTACCAACGGCATCAAAAACATCAATACTATTTGTTTTTTTCAACTCCCAAGGTCTTGCAACAAAAGCATATGGTTTTGAGGTTAATGCCCCTACAGGACACAAATCAATAACATTACCCGATAACTCGGAGTCAATAGTTTTTTCAAGATAGCTTGTTATCTCTGTATCTTCTCCTCTCCCTGTACTCCCTAATTGGTTATTACCTGCAATTTCTTCAGAAAACCTGATACATCTTGTACAATGAATACACCTTGTCATATGAGTTTTTATTAATGGGCCTAAATTTTTATCTTTTACAGCTCTTTTCCTCTCAACAAAACGACTAAGCCCTTTGCCGTATGCCATTGCTTGGTCTTGCAAATCACATTCTCCACCTTGATCACATATTGGGCAATCAAGTGGATGATTAATAAGAAGAAACTCCATTACACCTTTTCTCGCTTTAATAACCATTTCACTATTTGTTTTAATTTTCATTCCTTCAGATACTGGCATGGCACAAGAGGCTACAGGTTTGGCAGAGTTTTCCATTTCTACAAGACACATTCTACAATTGCCAGCTATCGAGAGTCTTTCATGATAACAAAATCTAGGTATTTCAATGCCAGCTATCTCACAAGCCTGAAGTATTGTTAGTCCATTATCAACTTCTATGGGTTTGTCATTTACAAAAACTTTAGGCATCTATGCGACATTCTTTTTTTGTATTCGGCTTACAATGTCTTTCTTAAAATGCTTTAACAAGCCTTGAATTGGCCAAGCAGCAGCATCGCCTAAAGCACAAATTGTATGACCTTCAATTTGGTGGGTTACTTCTTCAAGCATATCAATCTCTTCAACAGTACAATTGTTTTGCTCTAAACGCTTCATAACTCTCATTAACCAACCAGTTCCTTCTCTACAAGGGGTACATTGTCCGCAAGATTCGTGTTTATAGAACTCTGAAAGCCTGGCAATAGCTGCGACAATGTCTGATTGTTTATTTATTACAATTATACCACCTGTTCCTAATCCAGAACCAGCGTCTTTCAAGGAATCAAAATCCATAAGTACATCTTCACAATCTGACTTTGGAAGAAGTGGAACAGAGGATCCTCCAGGTATTACAGCCTGTAAATTATTCCATCCACCTATCACATCTCCAGCATATTTTTGTATTAGATACTTAAGTGGCACTCCAAGTTCCTCCTCAACATTACAAGGTTTATTAACATGTCCAGAAATACAAAAAATTTTAGAACCTGAATTATTTTTTCTTCCTAAGTTGGAAAACCAGGTTGCACCTCTTCTTAAGATTGTTGGAACAACAGCAATTGTTTCAACATTATTCACTGTTGTGGGTTGTCCAAAAACCCCAACATTAGCGGGAAAAGGAGGTTTCAACCTTGGCTGACCTTTTTTTTCCCTCTAAACTTTCTATAAGTGCTGTTTCTTCTCCACAGACATAGGCACCCGAACCATAGTGAATAAAAATATCAAAATTTACATTTGTGCCCATTATTTTTTCCCCAAGAAAGCCCTTACTATATGCTTCATCAATTGCTTTCTGAAGTATCGAAGCCTCATTAAAAAACTCACCTCTAATATAAATGTAGCATTTTGATGCTCCTATTGCATATCCAGATAAAAGGCAGCCTTCAACAAGCTTATGTGGTTCGTTTCTAATAATATCTCTATCTTTACATGTACCCGGTTCCCCCTCATCAGCATTAATAACCAAATAATGCTGCCTATTACTGTTTTTCGGCATAAAATCCCATTTCATTCCAGTAGAGAAGCCAGCACCACCTCTACCTCTTAGGCCTGACTCTTTAACTAAATTAATGATTTCTTGTTTGTTCATTCGTAAAAAATTAGAGGTATTTTTCCAATCACCCCTTTTTGAAGCAGCTACTAGTGAACTACTTGATTTTCCATACAAATTTGTAAATATAAGGTTGTTTTTTTTTATCATCTATCTTACCGGTTCTGTCCCATTTCTTTTAGATTGAGGACCAATCTTGACTTTTTTGTCTTTTGAAATACTTTCAATTAGTTTATTAAGCGTCTGAGAGTTTAGATCTTCATAGTAATCATCATTTATTTTAACAACTGGAGCATTTACACAAGCCCCGAGACACTCTACCTTTCCCAGTGAAAAGTTTTTATCCTTTGAAACTTCACCAAGTCCAATACCTAATTTTTTTTTGCAAAGGTTCAACATTGAATCAGATCCTCTTAACATACAGGGTGTTGTTGTACAAACCTCTATATGATATTTACCAACTGGGGATAAATTATACATAGAATAAAAGGTAGCTATTTCAAGTACTTTAATTTCTGCCACACCTATGTATTCCGATACATATTCTATTGCTTTTTTTGGTAACCATCCATTATTTTGACCCTGAGCTAATGATAAAAGGGGCATTATAGGGCTCTCTTTGAAGTTAGACGGATACATTTTTATTATCTTTTTGGCTTTTAATAAATTTTCCTTACTAAATCTAAAGTTACCTGGTTGCATTGATTCCTCTGCAATTATTTTAAATTTATTTTCACTCACCTATCTATCTCTCCAAATACTATGTCAAGACTCCCAATGATAGCTACCAAGTCTGAAAGCATATGTCCTTTAGATAAAAATTCTGTCGCTTGAAGAAATGAGAAACCTGGCGCTCTAATCTTGCATCTGTAAGGCCTGTTAGATCCGTCTGATACTAAATAAACTCCGAACTCTCCCTTTGGAGCCTCAACACATGTGTAAGTTTCACCTAAGGGAACATGAAAGCCTTCCGTAAAGAGTTTGAAATGATTAATTAAAGATTCCATTGAGTATTTCATTTGATTTCTTTTTGGAGGAACTATCCTTGGATCTCCAGATATGCATTGACCTTTAGGAATTTGTTTTAGACATTGCTCTATCATAAGAATAGATTGTCTCATTTCTTCAACTCTTATTAAAAATCTCTCGAAACAATCACCATTTGTTCCGACTGGAATTTTAAACTCTAATTCGTCATAGCAATCATATGGTTGATGACGTCTCAAGTCCCATTCCACGCCTGAGGCACGAAGACATGGCCCAGAAAAACCTTTGTCGAGAGCTTCTTGCTTATTAATTTTTCCAACATCGACACTTCTCTGCCTAAATATCCTATTTGTTTCAAGTAACTTTTCTAAATCATCGATTTGTTTTGGAAATCTTTTGCAAAATCTTGCAATATCATCTTCAAGCCCGTCAGGTAGATCTCTATGTACACCACCAGGACGAAAATAAGCTGAATGAAGCCTTGAACCAGAAACTCTTTCATAAAATTCCATCATTACTTCTCTTTCTTCAAACAACCATAGGAAAGGTGTCATTGCACCAACATCTAAAGCAAACGTTGTTAAGTTAAGAATATGATTAAGAATTCTTGTTATTTCTGAGAACAGAACTCTAATATATTGTCCCCTCAATGGAACCTCAATATTTAATAGTCTTTCTATAGCGAGCGAATAAGCATGCTCCTGACACATAGGTGAAACATAATCTAGTCTATCAAAATAAGGGAGCGCTTGTAAATAAGTCTTGTTTTCAATCAATTTCTCTGTTCCTCTATGGAGAAGGCCAATATGAGGGTCAGCTCTTTCAACCACCTCACCGTCTAGTTCAAGAACAAGTCTCAAAACACCGTGAGCGGCTGGATGTTGAGGGCCAAAGTTTAATGAATAATTTTCTCTTCTAGTCATTTTTCAAATTAGATTTTTCATCGCCTGGCAGATACTCGCTCATACCTTCCCATGGACTAAGATTATCAAAATTTCTGTATTCTTGATCCAACTTGACGGGCTCGGATATAACTCTGCTTAATTCACTGTCATAGCGAACCTGTGTAAAACCTGTAAGTGGAAAATCCTTTCTGAGTGGATGACCTTCAAAATCATAATCTGTTAATATTCTCCTAAGATCAGGATGGCCTTTAAATTTTATTCCAAAAAGATCCCATATCTCTCTTTCACACCAGTTAGCACATGAATAAATTTCATTTACCGAAGGTAAAACTTCATTTTCATCGATCTTAACTTTCACTTTTATACGAAAATTTTTAGATATACTTAGTAGATTATAGACTACGAGAAATCTTGTTGTTTTTTCTGGAAAATCCACTGCAGTTAGATCAATTAGGCACTCCATACTTAATGATGGGTTGTCTTTTAGAAACAAAAGAATTTTTGTAAGATCATTTTTAGAGCAGTTAAGGCTCAATTCATTTTTCTTTACTTCCAGTTCATAATTGCAGAAATTTATTAAGCTTTTAATAAGCTGGTAAATGTCTTTGATGTAGGTTTCTTGATTTGTTTTCATGACCGGTAAATCTTATTATCCCTCATGATCTTCTTTTGCAACTGAAGAATCCCATATAAAAGGGCTTCAGCAGTTGGAGGACAACCGGGAACGTAAATATCGACTGGAACGATTTTGTCACAACCTCTAACAACTGAGTAAGAGTAGTGATAGTAACCACCACCATTTGCACAGCTGCCCATAGATATCACCCATCTAGGTTCAGGCATTTGATCATAAACTTTCCTTAAAGCTGGTGCCATTTTGTTTGTTAATGTGCCGGCTACGATCATAACGTCAGATTGTCGAGGGCTAGGTCTAAAAACTATACCGAATCTGTCAAAATCGTATCTACTTGCTGCTGATTGCATCATTTCTACTGCACAACAAGCGAGACCAAAACTCATTGGCCAGAGTGACCCTGACCTTGCCCAATTTACTAGATCCTTAACTTTCGTTATTAAAAAGCCATTAGAACTTACCTGGTTACTCAAATCATCAAAGTTTTTAGCATTTACTTTTTTTAACTCCAATCCAATGCTCCTTTCATCCACTCGTAAATAAATCCAACAGTAAGAACTAATAAAAAAAACATCATTGATAAGAATCCAAAAATGCCTATTTCGTGAAATGCAATTGCCCAAGGAAAAAGAAATATGATTTCTAAATCAAAAATAATAAACAAAATAGCTACTAGATAAAATTTAACCTCGAATCGACTTCTGGAGTCATCAAATGGTTCAAAGCCACACTCATATGTAGAGTTTTTATCTGAATAAGAATTTTTAGTTCCGACAACCAAGGAGGTAAATATTGCTCCTAATGATATACCAAACGCTAATACTAGAAATACTAAAATAGGTAAATATTCTGTCATAATCATACTTTTTTATTATATAATAACAATAATAAGTTTTCACAGTTAATTATTTAAAATTTCTTTAACTCTATCAATACTATATTTGTATGTGCCATAATCTTCACTCAAATTAAGTGTATTATCTTTTAATGACATTATAGCATTGGATAAAAAATCACATCCGCTTTTTTTTACTTTTCCTTTGTAATGATACCAAGATCCGCCATCACCAACTCTACAAAAGGATTCATTGGATATGTATAGGTGAGTTAACAAGACTATTTTTGCATTAAAACCTAATGAACGCATTACATTTAATGCAAGTGGAATATTTAGTAATGGCACCTCGTATATCTGCCCACTCCCAGAAATAACAATTGTCTCATTACTTCCTAGCAAACCTTTTTTAGACTTGGGTGCAACTATAAAAATTTCGTAATTCTGAAGTTTATCAATTTTCCCCCCCAATAACGAAAAAGCTAATAATTTGGATTCGGCAACATCAGCAATACTAACGAGGGAGTTCTCACCAAAAAACAAATCTTTAACATCTGCAGGAAGCAAAGACTCTATGATATTTTGCTGATATCCATAATCATCATAGAGAGATCTTATAGCTTCATCAAGTGACATCGGAGCTGGTACTAACTGAGTTCTAATAAAGTCTTGCGCAATTTTATTGTCTTTATTAACAGCATTAGCATAAAGTCTTAAAATATTATCAAAAGACATATCATATGAACCTATTATTTGATCTCCATATAATGAAAAAAACTTGCACTGAGTAGGATGTTTTAGAAATACTTTTGATGATCTATCAATAAGTGAAGTTATTGGGCCTTTTCCTAGAGATGTAAATGTTTCAATTCTTATTTTTACTGGTTGAGCATCTTTTAATTGTTCAGCATAGAATCTTATTGAATTAGTTGAAACTTCATCCGGAGTAAGTTGATTCCCTCCACCTCTAACTTCTCCTCCCCTTCTATCTTCAGGAACGGGGTTAAATTTTTTAAGTTTTACATTTAGAAGTTTTAAAAGTTCAGAGTGAGGAGATGTTTCACAATCGTTAATACTTTGATCCTCCCCAGACTTATCGCCAGGAATAGCAAAATCAATTTCATTTTCATCAATATTATTAGAAATTTCTTGAGATGAAGAATTAGAAATAGAAATAAAAGTTATTAAAAATAAATTTAAAATAAAGATTTTCATTACATCATGATTATACATTTAATAGATTCATCATAAAATAAAAATTTATAACAAGACGAATCTTAGCTTGGTGGCGGGAGTGACGGGACTCGAACCCGCGGCCTCCTGCGTGACAGGCAGGCGTTCTAACCAACTGAACTACACCCCCAGACTGGTGGGCGGTGAGAGGATCGAACTCCCGACATCCACGGTGTAAACGTGGCGCTCTCCCAGCTGAGCTAACCGCCCAAGAATAATTATGTTTATAATTTATTTTCAAAATTTTTAAAACAATTAATTTTTAATCTATAAATATTTTAATTAGTCAGAATATTTATATACTAATTTTTATGCGACAAAAAATTCAAACACTGAACAAAAAGATTATTAATTGCACTAAATGTGAAAGACTTGTTTTATTTAGAGAAAAAATTGCAGCCCACAAAACAAAAAGATTTTTACATGAAGATTACTGGGGGAAACCAGTTGTAGGGTATGGTGATATTAAAGCAAGTATTATTATTCTTGGGCTAGCTCCTGCCGCTCATGGAGGAAACAGAAAAACCGGAAGGGTATTTTACAGGTGACAAATCAGCAGAATTTCTTTTTAAATGCTTACATAAAGTTGGAATGTCGAATCAATCTAACTCTGATAACTTAAGTGACGGTTTAAGATTAAATAATATTTACATGACACCTGTTGTAAAATGTGTGCCTCCCAATGATAAGCCAACTGCGAAAGAGTTAAAAAACTGTTTTAATTATTTAATCCAAGAATTTAAATATCTTAGGAATGCAAAAGTTTTACTTGCACTAGGAGCTGTGGCTTTCAGGGCTTGTTTAGATTTATTTGGTTTAAAAAAATCTTCTTTTAAATTTGCTCATGGGAGATGTTACTGTTTTAATAGTAAGTTTAAACTATACGGTTGTTATCATCCAAGCCCTAGAAATGTCAATACAGGAAGGATGACAGAAGATATGATGATAAAAGTTCTTAAACAAGTAAAAACCATTTGAATCACATCTTTTATTAAAAAAGATGTGATAAAATTTTAATTCAGTGTTTCTTTTAAGCTTTTTCCAGGTCGGAATTTAGGAACGTTTGCAGCTGGAATATTAATTGAAGCACCTGTTTGTGGATTTCTACCAGTTGTAGCTTTTCTTTTTGAAACTAAGAATGTGCCAAAACCCACTAGTCTGATGTCTCCACCACCTTTAAGTTCTGATGTAATTGTTTCAAACACTGCATCAACAGCTTTTGCGCTATCACTTTTGCTTAAACCTGTGTGGTCTGATACTTTGTTTACTAGATCGTTTTTATTCACGCTAGACCCCCTTTTGAAAAATTATAAATTACATTAAAATGCATTATAAACATACTATATAAACATTAAGTGTAGTCAAACACATTTTAATGTCTAAGTGTATTTTCCTTGGGATTTGAAGATTCCTTGTCTGATAAACCCAGTTTCCTGGCTTTTGGGGGTTTATAAGGAACTATCTTAGAAGTAAATGCCTTTTTAAGAATTTCATTAGCATTTTCAACGAAATGTATTTCTATATTATTTAAAATCTCTTTTTCTTCTATTTCAATAAGATCTTTTTTATTTTCCTTAGGTATTATAACTTCCTTAATTCCACCTCTTACTGCAGCTAGAAGCTTTTCCTTTAGCCCACCAATTGCGAGCACCCTACCTCTCAAGGTGATTTCACCTGTCATTGCTATATTATTTTTAATAGGAATCCCAGTGAATGCAGAAATAATTGATGTAAACATTGCAATACCTGCTGATGGCCCATCCTTTGGTGTTGCTCCTTCTGGAACATGAACATGTATATCATTTTTTTCAAATAGTAATGGATTAATACCAAATTTAGATGAATTAGAAACAACAAAGCTTTGTGCAGCCTGAACAGATTCTTTCATAACATCACCAAGTTTTCCAGTGTAAATAGCTTTTCCTTTACCAGGCATTTTAACTGATTCTATCTGAAGAAGCTCTCCTCCAACTTCTGTCCATGCAAGTCCTGTACAAACTCCAACTAAAGATTTGTTTTCAATTTCTCCATATTTGAACTTCTTTACACCAAGATATTTTTCAATATTATTTTTGGAAACTGAAATCGCTCTCTTTTTATTCATGATTATTATTTTAAGGGCTTTTCTTATAATTTTAGAAATCTCTCTTTCAAGTGAGCGAACACCTGACTCTCTAGTGTAATGTCTGATGATACTTTCAATTGCAGTTTCTGCAACTTTAACTTCTTTATCATTAACACCATTGTCCTTTAGCTGCTTAGGTAATAGATATTTGGAGGCAATATTTTTTTTCTCAGACTCTGTATACCCAGAAATTCTTATCACTTCCATTCTGTCAACAAGGGGTTGAGGTATATTTAACGTGTTAGCTGTAGTAACAAACATAACGTTCGAAAGATCAAAATCAACTTCCAGATAATGATCATTGAAGTTTTTATTTTGTTCAGGATCCAAAACTTCTAATAAAGCAGAAGCAGGATCACCTCTCCAGTCAGCACCAAGTTTATCGACTTCGTCTAAAAGAAAAAGTGGGTTAGAATGCTTTGATTTTTTGAGACTTTGAATTATCTTTCCAGGCATTGAACCAATATAAGTTCTTCTATGCCCCCGAATTTCCGACTCATCCCTAATACCACCAAGTGAGACTTTTATAAAAGATCTTCCAAGAGCTTTTGCCATCGACTTCCCAAGAGAAGTTTTTCCAACACCAGGAGGGCCAACTAAACATAAGATAGGGCCTCTCGGCTTCTTAACTCTAGATTGTACTGCCAAATATTCAATTATTCTGTCTTTAACTTTTTTTAAAGCGTGATGGTCTTTATCAAGTATCTTCAATGCTTTGGTCAAGTTAATGTTTGTTTCAATGTTATTATTCCATGGAAGTGAGATTATCCAGTCTAAATAGTTTCTTACAACTG
This sequence comes from Alphaproteobacteria bacterium, assembly GCA_045563055.1. Classification (GTDB taxonomy): domain Bacteria; phylum Pseudomonadota; class Alphaproteobacteria; order Methylaequorales; family Methylaequoraceae; genus Methylaequor. The sequence goes on along the minus strand of JBJKUR010000015.1, from coordinate 11,748 downwards.
TTGCTTCAGCAGACATTGGTCCCATATGTTTTAACTTTTTTATCTCAGATTTGACTTTATCTTTTGCTTCGTCGGATAAATTAATCTTCTTAATTTTATCTTCAATTTCGCCAATCTCATCCTTGACGTCTGAGGATTCCCCTAGCTCTTTCTGAATTGCCTTGATTTGCTCGTTTAGATAGTACTCTTTTTGAGTTTTATCCATTTGCCTTTTCACTCTACTTCTAATTTTTTTCTCTACTTGTAAGACTCCTATTTCATCATCCATATACTCAATAATTTTTGAAAAGCGATCTTTAATTGAGGTTGTTTCAAGTAGCTTTTGTTTTTCTGACAACTTATTGCCTAAGTGAGCACCCATTGTATCCGCGAGTTTTCCATGGTCGGTTATTTGATTCAGGCTCACAAGAACCTCTGGTGGAACTTTTCTATTTAACTTAACATAATTTTCGAATTGACTCATTGCTGTCCTCGATAGTGCGCTAATTTCTTTATCGTTTGGGTTTTCATGATCAGACATAGGATCTATGTAAGCCTCAAAGAAGAGTTTATTTTCTACAAAATGAGATATTTTGGCTCTTTCAATACCTTCAACAAGAACTTTAACAGTTCCATCGGGGAGTCTAAGCAGTTGAAGAATTGAGGCTATCGTCCCACATTGATACATATCACCTTCAAGAGGTTCATCTGTATTCGCATCTTTTTGTGCTACCAAAAATATTTCCTTGTCATGCTTTTCAGCGAAATCCAAAGCTTTAATTGATTTAGATCTACCTACAAATAAAGGAACAATCATGTTAGGAAAGACAACAATGTCTCTAAGTGGTAGAACACAAAAAGGATCTTTGAAATTGGTCATTAAGCTTTCTTATTAATTACTTTAGTTGTCTTATCATATATATAGAGTGGTTTGGAATGGTTTTCAATGACTTCAGAGTTCACCACAATCTCATTAACACCCTCAACACCAGGTAGATTGTACATTGTATCAAGTAAAATATTTTCTAGAATTGATCTTAGTCCTCTTGCTCCAGTAGATCTTTCAATAGCCTTTTTAGCAATTAATTTTAAAGCATCATCTGTAAACTCTAACTTTACATTTTCAAATGCAAAAAGCTTTTGATACTGCTTAACTAATGCATTTTTAGGTTTAGTTAAAATCTCTATTAAACTTTCTTCATCTAAGTCATCCAATGTTGCAATGACCGGCAGTCTGCCAACAAACTCTGGGATTAGACCAAATTTTAACAAATCTTCAGTTTCTAATTTTTTTAGTATGTGACCAATTTCTTTTTCGGTTTTATCTTTAACTTCAGCTCCAAATCCAATGCTAGATTTATCCCCTCTATTAGAAATAATCTTGTCAATTCCAGCGAATGCACCTCCACAAATAAATAAAATGTTGGTAGTATCTACTTGAAGAAAATCTTGCTGAGGATGTTTTCTTCCACCTTGCGGTGGAACGGAAGCCACAGTACCTTCCATGATTTTAAGGAGTGCTTGTTGCACTCCTTCACCAGATACATCTCTTGTTATTGAGGGGTTATCAGACTTTCTACTAATTTTATCAACTTCGTCTATGTATACGATCCCTCTTTGAGCTCTTTCTACATTATAATCTGCGGCTTGTAGTAATTTTAGAATGATGTTTTCAACGTCCTCCCCTACATATCCTGCTTCTGTAAGCGTTGTGGCGTCGGCCATGGTAAATGGAACATCTATTATTCTAGCTAGTGTTTCAGCTACAAGTGTTTTACCTGAACCAGTTGGTCCAACAAGCAATATATTTGATTTCGATAACTCAACGTCGTTATTTATTGAAGCATTATCTATCCTTTTGTAGTGATTGTGAACTGCTACTGAAAGAATTTTTTTTGCATCCTCTTGTCCTACCACATAATCATTCAGTAAATTGTATAACTCCTTAGGTGTTTCAACATGTCCTGTTTTGGGAGAATCAATTACTTTATTTTCCTCCTTGATAATGTCCATGCATAATTCAACACACTCATCACAAATAAAAACTGTCGGGCCAGCTATTAGTTTTCTTACTTCATGTTGGCTTTTTCCACAAAAACTGCAAAAGAGAGTATTTTTATTATTTTTAGATTCAACCATTCTACTTATATATAATTATAAAATATTTATAATACTGCAACCTTTATTCCAAATTAAAATTTTTTTCTATTTTTTTAAGTCTGGTCTCTCAGAAACAACTTTATCAACAATTCCAAATTTTTTAGCCTCTTCTGCATTCATAAAGTTATCTCTTTCCATCATTTTTTCAATTGTAGCGTATGACTGTCCAGTATGAGTTTCATAAATTTTATTTAAACTTTTTTTTAAATTCAAGATTTCTTTTGCATGAATTTCAATGTCCGTTGCTTGGCCCTGAACCCCCCCAGATGGTTGGTGAGTCATAATTCTTGAATGAGGTAAGCAATATCTTTTACCTTCTGCCCCGGCTGTTAATAAGAGAGAACCCATACTAGCAGCCTGACCTATACACAATGTAGAAACATCTGGTCTTATATATTGCATGGTATCATAAATTGCCAGTCCTGATGAAACCACTCCTCCAGGAGAATTAATATACAAAAAAATATCTTTTTTTGGATCCTCAGACTCTAAAAATAAAAATTGAGCACATATAACACTTGAAACAGCATCATTTACCTCACCAGTTAAAAATATAATTCTTTCTTTAAGAAGCCTTGAAAATATATCGTATGATCTCTCGCCTCTATTAGTCTGTTCGACAACCATTGGTATTAAAGAACTCATGTTTTACCCTCCTTATTTTTGTTTTCTACTAATTTTTTTTCGTTTTGTAGAAAATCTGATTTAAAAAGTTCGTCAATTGTACATTCTATATCGTTTTTTTTTGCACTGTTTACAACGAACTTCATTACCTTTTCCTCTAATGCAACACCTCTTAGATTATTCATTAATTGTGGGTTACTTTTATAGAACTCGACAACTTGTTTTTCTTGACCTGGATATCTGCTGGCCTCGCTAACAACAGCTTGTGTTAAATCCGCATCTTCTACTTCTACGTTACTTTTATCGGCTATTGAGTTAATTATTAACCCTAGTTTAACTCTTCTATTAGCTAATTTTTTTACTTCAACATCTTTCATTTTTTCATTCGCACTTTGTTTTTTTAAAAACTCATACTCAGCATCAATCATCTTAGTTGGAATTTTGAAATCAACTTTTTTAATTAAAATCTCGGATGCTTGTCTACGCATTTTTAAGTTTGAGAGATTTTCAAAATCAATTGTCATTTTTTCTTCAATCTTTTTCTTGAGTTGAGATATATCTTTTTCACCAACCTCTTCAGCTAACTTATCATCAATTGGAACGTTTTTGACCCTTTCTTGAATATCTTTGATCTCAAGATCAAATTTAGCTTTTTTTCCTGCAATCTTTTTTAACCTATAGTCTCCTGGAAAAATAACATCGATTGTTTTTTTTTCGTTTGCCTTTAAATTAACCATTTGTTCTTCATAACCAGGTATATATTTATTGGAACCCAAAACTACTGTCTCGTCTTTTCCAATACTTCCTTCAAAAGGTTTATTACTAATTTTTCCATTATAATCAAATAAGACCAAATCCCCGAGTTTTGAAGCTCTTTTTGATTTTAACGGAATAAATCTTTCATGTTTTTTTGCGATTTCACTTAATGAATTGTCGATATCTTTCTCCGTAATTTTTAACCTTGATTTTTCCAAGGAGATATCTTTTAAATCAAAGTCTGGTATGTCAGGCATAATTTGAAAAATTGCATTAAAAAGAAGGTCTTCACCTTCTTTGTATTTTTTGATTTCAACTTTAGGTTGCACAGAGGGTTTAAGTTTTTTTTCTTTAACTGTTTGAGTAAGAGCATCATTGACGAATTTATCTAAGGTCTCAGAGATAACATTTTGTCCAAATCTTTTTTTTACTATTTCCAGAGGAACCTTGCCCATTCTAAATCCAGGTAGATTAACCTTTTTTTGAATATCGGTGAATTTTTTATTTAGCTCACTATTAATAATGGAAGATGGAATAGAGATATCCCACTCAACTGTTAATTCATCCTTATTTTTAATTTCTTTAACTTTCATAATTCTATGGTACGGGCGGAGGGACTTGAACCCACACGACAAAAGTCACTAGAACCTAAATCTAGCGCGTCTACCAATTCCGCCACGCCCGCAAAAAATTAATTATAAAAGACAACATTATTTAATTTAAATCAATTATTTTTTTTTTATAAAATCTATAATTTTAGGTAATTCATTTAAAAAATCTTCTACAACAACGTTAGCTCGAGGTTTTGAAACCATACTATGCATCCAAATTGATGCAACTACCGCATAACTCAATTCCATTTTTTGTGCTAATAACCCAGCTAAAATTCCACATAATAAATCCCCAGATCCTGCTGTTGCAAGTTTATTTTCAGCAAGATTATTAATCCATATATTATGATCATGAAAAGATACCACGGAATCATTTCCTTTTAATATAACGCAGTTATTTATTTTTTGAGAAGCGTTGTAGCATTTTTGAATCTTAGACAAAGAAGAATTATCATTAAAGATTCTTTTAAACTCTCCTTCATGTGGAGTGAGAATTATGTTCTGTTTAGATTTTAATATATTCAAAAAACTATCTTTATTATCTTTAAATATGCTAATTGCATCAGCGTCAACTATAATAGGCCCATGAAAAGCACTAATTATTTTAAGGACTTTGTTTTGATTAAATTTCTTTCCAAGACCAGGTCCGATTACTAATGCATCCTTGTTTTTTAAACTTTCTAAACTAAAGTTTTGAATTATAGTTCCTGGTTCTGATTTACTGTAAAAACCAAAATATTTTTTTTCAACAAGGATAGTAGAAATTCCACAACCAACCTTTCTAGCTGCAAAAGCTACCAATCTTGATGCTCCTGCCATTTCACCTCCAATTACAGCAACATGACCCTTATTATATTTATGAACTTCAGCACCGAATGAAGGAAACCTCATATTAAAGTAAGATTTATTTAATAATGTAATTCTGGGTTTAATTTCATTATTTGGATTTAAATTTATACTTAATCTACAAACTTTACCTGAGAAAGACTTTCCAGGAAGAATAAAATGTCCAGGTTTGTAAAAACCTATTGCTAATGTCAGGTTGGCTTTTACACAAATCCCCATTATTTTTCCAGAATCTCCGTTTAGACCACTAGGTATATCGACTGATACCACATATTTATTTGAATTATTGATTATTATTATAAGGTTTTCTAAATCACCTTTTATATCTCGATTCAAACCAATTCCAAATATACAGTCAATTATCACATCAGTTTTTTGAATTAACAATCTAATCTGTTTTTCATCAATTTTTTTATTCTTTTTTAGTGTAATTATTGATGACTTTGTTTTGGTAAGTATTTTTTTAAATGCCAACTCCCCATCTTTCCCATTATTACCGTATCCACAAATGAAGAGAATTTTTTTATTCTCATAATTTTTTCTTAAAAATTCCGCGAGTTTTTTTGATGCAAGATTAATTAACTTGTTTAATGAGTATTTTTTTATATATTTATTTTCACAAGCTCTAATTTGACTGATAGTTAATACTCTTGAATCTAACATATGTTTAAACTTATACTTTTATTCTTATCATTTTCAACATTAGCATCTGCAAATGTAAAAATTAATTCAATAATTAAACTTGAAAATAATGTTCCCGATGAATGTGGTCTAAGCTTTTTAATAGAAACGAAAAATTTCTCTTACAATGCTGCAGTTTCAATTAAAAAGTTGGACAGTAAAGATACGCTTTCAATTTTTAAAGTTAAATCAAAGAGTAGCATAGAAAATGCAGATTTAATAACTTCAGCATCGACGATAAGTAATTTACTAGATAAAAAAGAGTTTAAAGATAAGAGTTTAAAGTTTTTTGGAGCAACTCCTCAGGATTCTATGACTTTCTTTTTTCAAGACCTTTTAATAAATGGAGGGAAACTAATTATTAACAAAACACCGTATGAAATTCAAGGACCTATTGATTCTAAAGTAAGGTTAGAGTATCTTTTTTGTACAGGTGAAATGTTTTTACCAAACTACGAAAAAAATGATTAAAATCTCTTTAAAGAAAATAAAAAGCCTTATATCCTCCCCTTTGAATAAGCTGATATTTAAGGCTCAGAAGGTTCATAATAAAAATTTCCAAAACTCTGAAGTACAGCTAGCTTCACTTATTTCAATAAAAACTGGTTCATGCCCTGAAGACTGTAAATATTGTCCTCAGTCTGCTCATTATAATGTTGATCTAAATAAAGAAAGCCTTATCGATGTAGAAAGAGTTAAATTTGCTGCAAAAAAAGCTAAAAAAAATGGTGCTGATAGATTCTGTATGGGTGCAGCATGGAAAAAGCTCAAAAATGGAAATGATCTAAACACCGTTGTAAAGATGATCAAAGAAGTCAAAGGTTTGGGTTTAGAAGCTTGTGTTACCTTGGGTTCCATTACCAAAGAACAGGCAAAAGAACTTAAGAAAGCTGGACTTGATGCTTACAATCATAATATCGACACTTCACCGGAGTACTACAAAGAAATTATAACTACAAGAGATTTTAAGGAAAGATTGCAAACTATCAATAATGTTAGAGATGCAGGAATCAGTGTTTGTTCAGGTGGTATAATAGGCATGGGGGAGAGCTGGCATGATAGAGCAAGAATGCTGGAAGTTCTAGCAAATTTAAACCCTCAACCTGAAAGTGTGCCGATTAATTCTTTAGTTCCTGTCCCAGGAACACCTCTTGGCAATCAGAAGCCTCTAGAACCAGTTGAGTTAGTGAGAATGATTGCAACTGCAAGAATCCTTTTACCAAAATCAAGAATTAGGTTATCTGCAGGAAGAAAAAATCTATCAAACGAAACTCAAATACTTTGTCTGCTTTCTGGTGCAAATTCAATTTTCTACGGAGAGTCACTCTTAACGACTGAAAATAACGACATGTCTGAAGATAAAAAACTTATATCTACGTTCAAAGAAATAGATAAGTCAATAAACAAAGAGATTTGTTTATAATTTTATCTAGATATAATTTATTTTTTCAAATTTGGTCTAAATATTGCAATATCTTGTTGCAGTTAAAAATAAATTTATTATTTATCTTCTATGCCCCGAAAATACCAATCAGTCAATAAACAAAGCGTACAACTAGATGTATTCTACGGTTGGGATGTAGATGTAAAACAATGGTTTATTGACATTAAGATGACTGGCTTCACTGGAGGGAATTTAGTCCAGTGGTTCGAATCAGAAACTAGTTATAAAAAAGTATTAAAAAACTTTTTAGTTTAAACGACAGTATTATATTACTTTGGTCATGCCAATCTTTAATGTAGTGCTCTTCAATCCCCAAATACCCCCTAATACAGGAAACATAATGAGATTATGTATGAATACCAATAATAAACTTCATATTATAAAGCCAATGGGCTTCGAAATTAATGAAAAATCACTAAGAAGAGCTGGCATGGATTATATAAAAAACACAGAAATTGTTATCTATGAAAATTTTGAACATTTTATTGAAATAAACAACAAAGAGAGATTTTTTATAGTAACAAAGTTCGGAAGTAAGAAATATACAGATTTAAAATACAAAAGAGGTGATTTTTTTATATTTGGGTCAGAATCAAATGGCATACCACAATTAATATTAGAAAAGGTCAAAGAATCATCAAAAATTTTTATACCAATGGCACCGAAAAATAGATGCCTTAATTTATCTAATGCTGTCTCGATTATAATATATGAAGCTGCCAGACAAAACGATTTCATGTTCGGTAAATTATAAAATAAATATCTTTTGCAGTATTAACTGAGTAAAACTTCTCAATCTTTGAGAACTTATTTCTTAATAGATCAAACATATAAGATATGTTTGTATAATAAATACTGTTTCTAATACTTCTATTTTTTTCAAATTGAAGGTTAAAAACAAGACCTAACCTACATTTATCTAAACATTGTGAAATATTATATAATAAATAACTTTCCCATAGAATAATATCATCAGTAACTGCATAATTATAAGTGCCTGACATTACAGATACATCGCAATTGTTAATGGGGTAACTTTTGCAAAAAAAATTAAATTTATTAAATTTTTTATTACAAAAATCTATCATTTGTTTATTAATATCATAACCTTCATATGAAAAATTTTTTCCTTTGGATAAAAAATAGTTTAAAAGCTCACCATATCCACATCCTATATCTGCTATCAGAAGATCTTGATTAACAGATAACTTATTTAATAAATATGTTAAAATATCAAAGCGTTTATATTGTGACTTTTTGCTTATCCAACAAACACCATTTGGAGTAAAGCCGTTATGTTTTAAACTTTTATTGTAAACATCTCTTAATAAAAAATTGTAGTATTTGTAAAATAAAATTTTTTTCATTACTAAGAATAATTTTTTTTAGTTGAACGATTTAAAAATAATACCCATAATACAAAAATGAAGTTAATAAGTCTTGCCTTAAAATCCGCATTTATCACTGGCTCTCTTTCAACAGGTGCCTTTATAACTGGTTTATTAATAGGATCATTCGTTAAGAAAGATGCTGTAGTAGATAAGTTCAAAAAAATGCAACTAAAAAAAAATAAATCTGCTTCAACAAAATAGCTTGAATTATTACTATTCAATAATACCTATATCTGTAAAAGGAGTATTTTATGTCAAAGTTCACTATTTATTTAATCTTAACACTAGCTTTGCTAGCCTTTTCATTTGAGGCTGATGCTGCCCATTGCAGTGGTGGTCATAAAGAAATTAAAGAAACCAGCGACACTACTACTGAAGATTCAAACGAAGATAAAGCTAACTAATCTAAAGGCAGAAAAACTCTGCCTTTACTAACAAAATTGGAAGTTAATCATTCTGTTGCAAAAAACTTGCTTAACCGTTTTATAGAAAACGGCCTGCCCCTTTATTCTAAAGATCGTAATTTTGACTTTGGTACCAACAAAAGAGGAAACGTTTCCAACTTATCACCTTATATTAGAAGAAGAATAATTCATGAAAAAGAAGTTATTTCTTCGTGTTTAGAAAATTATAACTACCAAAGAATAGAAAAATTTATTCAAGAAATATTCTGGAGAACATATTGGAAAGGATGGTTAGAAGGAAGACCAAAAGTTTGGGACGATTATTTAACTGAACTAAAAAAAATTGAAGATAATCTTAATAATTTAAATTTCTTTAAAGATTACAATAAAGCCATAAATGCTCAAACTGGAATCAATTGCTTTGACAGTTGGGTTAAAGAGCTCAAAGAATATGGGTATTTACATAATCACACAAGAATGTGGTTTGCCAGTATTTGGATATTTACTCTTAATTTACCATGGGAATTAGGAGCAAATTTTTTCTACAGAAATCTGTTAGATGCTGATGAAGCATCCAATACGTTATCATGGAGATGGGTAGCAGGTTTGCATACATCAGGAAAATTCTATTTAGCTAGACAAGATAACATAGAAAAATATTCTAGCTACAAGTTTTCTAAACCTGATCAACTCAGTAACAAAGCAAAAGTTTTTGAATTTCAATACTACGAATATAGAGAACCATCATTTCATTTAGAAAATATAAAAGATTTTAATTATTTTCTATTTAGCCCAAATAATATGCAGTATAACGAAAATTTCTTAAATAAATTGAAAAATATTACTGTTATTTATTATGATATTTTTAGTAATTCATATGATAGTGATAGAAAACAAAAGTTTATAAGTTCTGCATCAATTGAATATCTGAAAATGCTTCAAAAAAAAGAAATTAAAGTTAAAGTTGCGGAAAATGAACAAGTTTTCAAAAAATTGACTAATTCTTTGGAAATTGCCTTTCCTTATCCATCAATAGGATATGAAAAAAATATAGTTGAAGATTTGAGTCATAAAAATAATTTTAAATTAAAATATATTTATGATCCCTTCGATCTTCTATGCTGGCCATTTGCTAATTCAGGTTTTTTTAAGTTCAAAAAAAAAATAGAGATAATTATAAATAATTTAAAAAACCTATAAAATGATATGATGTAAAAATATCATTGAGATTTCTAAAGATTTCGTGATTAAAAATTAATATTAAAAGAATTATGAAAACTAAGCGTTTATTAATCTTTGCATTTATTATGTCATTTTGCACAAGCACAATGGTTTCAGCTTTTATTGTATTTTTAAAGATAGGAGTAGATTTTGAATTTTTTGAAAAATGGTTTGATAGATTTTTAATTGCATGGCCAGTTGTTTTTTGCTGTATATTAATCTTTGTTCCAATTATAAATAAGTTTTTAGACTTAGTTATGAAAAATGAATGATTTGTTTTTAAAAAAATTTTTTTTATCAGGTTTTATAGTTCTACTATTAATTCCTAAAATTGAAGTTTTATCTCAATTACAACCTAATAATATTGGCGACTTAACAAGACAAAGTCATATCGAAGTAACAATGGAGTTTAATGGTAGATCTGGCTACAATCACTATTTTACTCCAAAAGAATTAAAGTTTTTTACGGGAAAACTCTATAAACTCATCTTAACTAATAATAGCGACTCTCCGCATTATTTTACTTCGAATGAATTCGTTAAGTCTATATTTACAAGAAAAATTCAAATTGTTAAAAATAATGAAAAAATAGCCGAAATTAAAGGTAATATCAATAATATTGAAGTATATCCTGGAAATAGTGTTGAATGGTGGTTTGTCCCTATTAAAACCGGAATATTCAATGATTTACAATGCAGTGTTTATGACAAAAAGAAAATGAGAAAGCATTCAGAAATGGGTATGCGAGGAGTGATAATAATAGAATAAAAATTCAGTATGAAATTCTAGAGTTTTTATAAAGTTCAATGTATAGTATTATAGTGGGGAGGGTAAAATCTAGTGGAGGAAAATTATTCCATTCAAGCAAAAAACTTGTTAGATAATCTTGTTGATGAATATGAAAATGTAATTAAAGAAATACATAAAATAGATATTATTTTAAAAAAAGTAAAATCAATAAGGGTTCAAGTAAATAAAAGAACAAGGTGGATTAGCGAGATTGCAACTATTACTAAAGAAACAGCTAATAAAAAGGTTAAAGTATTAATTTATAATGAAGATTATATTGACCCAATTAAAGATGAATTAAACACATTAGAGGTAAAATACAATATTAATGGTCAATTTATAGATGTTCTTCAACCAGATTTTAGTTATAACGAATTAATGACTCTAGTTGATGAAATAGATTCAAAAAAGAATAAGATCTTATCAAATGCTCTAAAGCGAAGATGGATCCGGTTATAAGATCAAAAAATGCTTTGGAAAATGATTTTATTGATCCATCAGTTGCCAGAAGAACTTCAGATCGATGCCAAGAAATATTTGAAAATATAGATGTTAAGATAAAAGAAATTACCCTCGAAAAAATTAAATCTATACTCGGAATTGAAAATTTTAAAAAATATCAGAAGGAAATATTATGAAGCTATATTTAATTTATATTAAATTTTGAATTAATAATATTGTAATGGAATAACTTAAATTTAAGTAAAGAACCCAGCTGATTAGCTGGGTTTTTTTTTATAATTGATTTCTCTAAAATTACTTTTCTGCGCAAGCATAAGAATTAATCTCAAGACCTACAGAAATTTCTGAAATCATTGGTGTAGTCCAAGCCATAACATATC
>JBJKUR010000014.1:0-79493 GCA_045563055.1 Alphaproteobacteria bacterium | reverse complement strand
ATCTTCTTCGGCTTTTTTAATAGCCTCTTGCTGTTTACGTTTATCTTCTTCAGCCTTTTTAATAGCCTCTTGCTGTTTACGTTTATCTTCTTCGGCTTTTTTAATAGCCTCTTGCTGTTTACGTTTATCTTCTTCAGCCTTTTTAATAGCCTCTTGCTGTTTACGTTTATCTTCCTCGGCTTTTTTAATAGCCTCTTGCTGTTTACGTTTATCTTCCTCGGCTTTTTTAATTGCGTCTTGTTCTTTTCGTTTGATTTGTTCTAATTGCAACTTCTTTTTTTCTTGAATCTCTCTAGCTTTTTGAATTTGTTGTTCTTTTTTTTTTTGTAGAGCTTTTCTTTTTTCTTCTTGTTTTTTTTGAATTTCCTCTATTTCTTTGTTTTTTTGTGCTTCCTTTTCAAGAACACTTTTTGGTGGAATCAATTTTATTTTTTTATCATCTCTTTCTGTTGGCGGAGACAGAAGCCTTCCATTATCTAAGTTTTGTTCTATGATAATTTTTTTAATTATTTGTGAATCCTGAGCAAAGTTTTGCTTAAATTGTAAAACAATAAAAAGAAGTATAACGAGCTTTAATTTAAATATTATTTTATTGGTTTTCATATTTATTTTCTATCATCTCTTTAGCAATCTTTCCAATGTATTTATTGCTTGCGATGTAAAAAAATACTCCGGAAAGAGAGAATTCCGTTAAAAACCCTCCTGTTTCTAATAAAATTAGATTGATTATATCTATTTGGGATCTATTATTTGATGAAAAAATCAAACAGTCAATTTTTCCACTAGATAGTAATGATACATCGGAGTATATTGATCCGCTTTCTCTTGTTTCAATTTGTTCTTTTTTAAATAAGTTTCTTATTTCACTGATCAGCAAACTATTTTTTAATTCATTTGGGTTGCTAAAAAATGAGAATCTGGACTCTTTTATTCTTTTTTTTTCAGACACTCTTATTCTGTAGTTATTTTTAAACCCTCCATTACCCTTTTGAAAATAAAAATTTTCGTCATTTATTGGATTGTATAAAACACAACACAAAATTTTATTATCCTCTTTCAATGACACATTAAAACAAAAGTCATCAACAGCTCTTTCAAAATTTGACTTACAATCTTTCAAATCAATTATCCAACAATCTTCGTCAACAATGTGGTGTGTTTTTTCTATTTTTAGGTTCGGTTTGACTTTGTTCAAAACTTCAATAATTTCTTTTTCAAGACCTGAGAGTGAGATATTAACAAATTTTTCAGTTTGCTTTAAAGAGCTCTGTAACTTTTCTATCTCATCAAAATCTCTTATAAGTTTCTTGCCTGAAAGTCTCAATGATTTATTTAAAATATTTAATAAAGGACTAACATCACTCATTTTAATCTTTAGCTTTTTCAACGTAATTTAGATTTTCAGAGCTTATTAGAATATAGTCACCTTCCTTGATATGAGACGGAACTAACAATTTGAGATTACTAGTAGTTAATGCATTTTTAAATGAAGATGAAGCCGTTTGACCTTTTACTACAGCATCAGCTTTTTCTATTTTCACTTTAATATTCTTCGGAAACACAACATTAGCAATTTTATCTTCAATAATTTCAAGCGATAATTTCATACCATCTTTTAGTAGTTTTTCTTTACCTGAAATTAAATTTGAAGGACATGTGATTTGTTCAAAATTTTCGTTATTCATAAAAGTTATAATTTCATTTTCAATATACAAAAAGGTAACTTCTTTTTCGTGAACTGAGATTTTTTCTACCGTATCTGAAGTCCGCCATCTTTCATTGAACTTTACACCGCTTTGAATATCTTTCATTTCGACTTGAATGAAAGCTCCTCCTTTACCAGGTTTAATAACGTTAGTATTTAATACCTGAAGAGCTTTATCTTTGTGTTTTAAAATATTTCCAACTTTTATGAGGTTTGCATTAATTTTCATTGAAATTTTCTCTCATTAATTTTTTTTTAAATAAAGATGCTGAATTAACTGGACCCTCGTGATGACTCCAAAAACTGCTAATAATTGCTATGTTATAGGGTTTAAATGCCATCAGTTTTAAAAAGTTTTCATGATTTATCCCACCAATTAGTGTAAAAGGCAATCTTAATTTTCTTAAAAATTGTTTCATTTCGTTTAATTTAATTTTTTTTTTTTTTTTTGAAATGGTCTCAAAGACCGGACCAAAAGCAACATAATCAGCCATTTGTTTTTTAGCATGCTTATACAGTTCTCTAGACCCTGAACATGAAATACCAACTATAAATTTTTCGCCAAATTTTTTTTTTGCTTCTAAACAGGATCTATCACTTTGTCCTAAATGTATTCCGTCAAATTTAAATAAATCGGCTATCTCAAAGTCATTGTTGATGATTAATTTGATTTTTTTTTTTCTACAAACATCTGAGATGCTGGCGTAATGATTTCTTACAAATTCAATTCGGTTTTTAAGAGATTTATGTTTGGGTCTGAATTGAAAAAAACTTACAGGAATAATACTAGAAATTTTATCTAAATTTTCTGAAGAAAAGTTTTTGTTATATTTTGGTGGTGATAAAATATAGAACTTCATAGGGTTAATTTTAATTTCATCTGATTTCGTACTTTCAATTTTTTCATTGTGAGAATTTGAACTTTTTTTTCTTTTGCAATTGAAAAGAACTTATCTCTATACTTTACATTTAATTTTGAATTAAGGGCAAAAAATTTAAATTCTAGATTTATAAGTGATACAAACAGACCAATTTCGTCCTTGACCTCTACAATATAATTTACTTTCTTAGAAATGATATTGTTATAGATAGTTTTTAAATATATTGGACCTTGCCAAACAACTGATTCGTAAGCGTGTAAAATATTTATTTTTCTATCAAAATTAGTTTTTAATAACAGTTTTGCTTGTGAAAGTGAATTTATTTTGAAAGTCTCGTAATCATAAATATTCATGATTGGATTTTTTTTATTACATCAATTAGCCTATTCGAGAATCCCCATTCATTATCGTACCAAGATAAAACTCTACAAAATCTTTTTTGGATAACTGCAATTTCCGACAAATCAATTATAGAACTGTGAGGATTATGGTTAAAGTCTCCTGAAACCATTGGTGAATCAACTGTCTGTATAATTGATTTAAATTGTTTGTTTTCCGATTGTTTAAAAATATCTTTAATTTCATCTACATTTGTATCTCGGTTAGTAGTAAATTTGAAATCAACTAGTGATACATTTGATGTCGGAACTCTTATAGCACTACCATCAATTTTTCCTTTTAAGTTAGGAAGCACCTCTCCAACTGCTCTGGCTGCGCCTGTAGATGTTGGAATAATTGAAATTAAAGCGTTTCTAGCTCTTCTTAAGTCTTTATGAAGTGTATCAATAGTATTCTGGTCACCAGTCACAGAGTGAACTGTTGTCATATAACCTGAATCTATCCCAATTTCGTTGTCAATAATTGAGGCAATTGGAGCCAGACAATTAGTTGTACATGAGCCGTTTGATATAATCTTATGGTGTTTTTCTATTTTGTTTTGGTTTATTCCAAACACTACAGTGATATCAGGGTTTTTAGATGGTGCTGATATCAAGACTTTTTTAGCACCTGCTTTTATATGAAGTTCAGCTTTTTCCTTATCTGTAAAAATTCCTGTTGATTCGATGACTAGGTCAACATTCATATCTTTCCAGGGAAGTTTGAGCGGGTCAGACTCACTGATGAAACTTATTTCATGATTTTGCAACTTAATTTTCTGATCAAGTATTTCAGGATTTTCTGAGAGAGTTCCATGAACGGAATCGTATTTTAGCAAATGAAGGTTACTTTTAATATCGCCTAAATCATTTACAGCAACTATATTAAAATCGACAATTTTTCTTTCAAGAAAAGCTCTAAGAGTTAATCTTCCAATTCTTCCGAAACCATTGATTGCTACATTAAACTTCATAATTGATTTTAATTATAGTTATTGATTAATGAAAAATTATTGTAATGTAAAGAAGAACAAAAAATAAAGTTTAAATATTTCTATGGATAAAGAATCAAAAGAAATTATTGAAAGAATAAGAGATATTCAAAATAGACTAAAAAATGTTTCATTAAAAGAATACAAAGAAGGAGACAAAGATTTATTGAGAAAGATAATTCAAGTTTTAGAAAAGGTCTTAAATTTTTTAAGGAAATAAAATGGGGTTAGTAAGAATTAAAATTGATGAAAAATACTTCGAGATTGAATGTCAAGACGGAGAAGAAGATCTCCTAGAAAAAGCTGCTGAATTTCTCAATAAAAAAACTCAAGAGCACACTCAGTTTAGAACCTTACCAGAATCAAAGAAATTTTTAATGATATCTTTAACACTAGCTGGTGAGTTGATTCAAAATAAATTGCCAAATAAAAGCTCAATATATTCTCAAGATCTGGACTTTGAATTAAGTAAACTTGAAGAATTAGTAAAGGATAAACTTAATGGTTGATGCTAATAAAATAAATTTAAGAAAAAAATATTTATCGATTAGAAATCGAGTAACTAGTAGAAAAAGTAAAGATAAAGAGATCAGCAATAGACTAAAAAAACTAATCAATGCAAACGGCCTTAAAACTGCTGTTTATCATTCTGTAAATAATGAGGTGAATTTAGTAAATTTTATAAAATTCATGAGATTAAATAAACAAAGAGTGTTATTGCCAGTGATTGAAAAAATAAATTCACATTTAATTTTTAAAGAATGGAAAGTGGGTGAAAAATTAATTTTAGGAAAATTTCGAATAAAAATACCTCAGAATAATGTATTGCTATCTCCAAGAATTATAGTGATTCCTATGCTTGCTTTTGATAAATCTAAAAATAGATTGGGATATGGAGGTGGATATTATGACAGGACAATATCTTTCTTAGAGAAAAGAAATAAAATCATGAAGTTTGGAGTTGCTTTTGATGAGCAAGAGTCAGATTATGTTCCAACTAGTCGTTTGGATAAAAAAATGGATGTTATAATCACTCAATCAAGAATTATAATTTAGTTGAAATGAATATTTTTGTTATAGGAGATATAGTTGGAAGATCGGGTAGAGATGCTGTGGAAAAATATTTGCCAAATATCATCGTGAAGAATAATTTGCAGTTTGTAATTGCAAATGGTGAAAACTCTGCAAGTGGATTTGGTATAACTGAAAAAATTTGTAAAAAGCTCTATGATTTAGGTGTTGACGTTATAACGTCAGGCAACCACATATGGGATCAGAGTGAGATTGTCACATATATAGATTCAGACCTAAGACTCCTTCGCCCATGTAATTTTCCAAAAGATACTCCAGGAAGAGGTTATGGTGCATATGAGCTTAGAAATGGCATTCAAGTAATAGTTATAAATGTCATGTGCAGACTATTTATGGACAACATTGAAGATCCATTTACTTCTATCGATGAGATAGTTAGTAACATTAAGACAAAGTATGGAGATCAGATTATAATTGTTGATGTTCACGGTGAATCTACTTCTGAAAAGATGGCTCTAGCTCATTTTTTGGATGGAAAGGTTACTGCAGTATTAGGGACTCATACCCATGTCCCCACAGCAGATTTACAAATACTAGAAAGTGGAACCTTCTTTCAAACAGATTTAGGTATGAGTGGAGATTATAACTCTGTAATTGGTATGAAAAAAGATTTGTGTATAAAAAGATTTACAAAAAAATTTATAAAAACTAGGCTAGAACCAGCTGTGGGTGAGGGAACTTTATGTGGTACAATAATAAATATAAATGAGAGAAAAAAAGTTGATAAATTTAAACAGATTTTAATTGGTGGGAAGTTAGATAAATAAATGGCAGGACATTCAAAATTTAAAAATATAATGCATAGAAAAGGTGCTCAAGACAAAAAGAGAGCCAAATTATTTTCACGTTTAATTCGTGAAATTTCTGTTGCAGCAAAAATTGGTGGAGGAGATCCTGATTCTAATCCACGATTAAGAACTGCAATTAATAACGCTTTCTCATCCAATATGTCAAAGGACAATATTCAAAAAGCAATTAAAAAAAATACTGGAAATCAAGATAATGAACAAATTTTTGAAATCACATATGAGGGCTTTGGTCCTAGCGGTGTAGCAATTATCGTAGAATCATTAACAGACAATAAAAATCGAAGTGCATCAGAGGTAAGATCTACTTTTTCAAAATATAATGGAAATCTTGGAATTAGTGGTTGTGTAAAGCATAACTTTGACAGAATTGGAATAATAACATACGCTAAAGATGTAGATCAATTTGAAGATTTTTTTGAATACTGTGCGTCGCTTGATGTTCAAGATATTAAGGAAAATGAAGATGATTATGAAGTAATTTCTTCATTAGATTCATATCATGAAATGATATTAAATTTAGAAAAGAAGTATGGTCTGCCAAAGTTTGCTTCTATAGAATGGAGAGCAATCAATACTATTGAAATAGATGAAGAGCAAGAAGCTATAAAGTTAATAACCTTGATAGAAAAGCTTGAGGACTTAGATGATGTCCAAATCGTTGTATCAAACCTTAATATTGATGAAAAAATGTTGGATAAACTATTTTGACAAATAATATTATACTAGGCATTGACCCTGGACTTAATGCTACAGGTTGGGGAGTTATTGAAAGTTTTGGCAACAAGGAGGTCTACATATCTCACGGAATAATAAAAACATCCGCGAAAAACAACCTTGGAATAAGACTGAATTTAATCTTTGATAGTCTTATAAATATAATTGATAAATTCAACCCCAAACAGATTGCCGTGGAGAAAATATTTTCTAATAATAACCCTGAATCAACTTTAAAACTAGGAAAAGCAAGAGGAATAATTTTTTTAGTTGCTGCAAAAAAACAAATCTCAGTAAGCGAGTATTCGCCCAATACAGTAAAAAAAAATTTAGTGGGATATGGTCATGCTAATAAAAAACAAATAGTAGATATGATTCTAAGAGTTTATCCAAACGTAAAAAATTTAAATGATGACTCTGCAGACGCATTAGCTGTTGCAACTTGTCACTCGATGCAAAATCAGTCTAAAATTACACAGGTACTAAAAATTAATGATTATTAAATTTAAAGGAATTATTGATAGCGTTGATGATGACTTCGTTGATATAGATGTCCAAGGAGTTGTCTATAGAGTTTTAATGTCGAGTATGAACATTTTACAATTAGGAGCTGTAGGAACTTCAATCACAATCTATATATATGAAATCTTAAAAGAAGACTCTAGACTCTTAGTTGGTTTTCTTGGCTACGGTGATAGAGAGACTTTTAGTGACTTACTAACTGTTCAAGGAGTGGGTGGTAAAATGGCTATTAACATAATGTCAAATCTAGATGCCGACATGATAATTAATTCGATACATAACGGGGACTCTGAAACTTTTAGAAAAATTAGTGGAGTTGGAAATAAATTAGCTCTAAGAATTATCAATGAATTAAAAGAAAAAATTAAGAAAAAAATTATGAGTAAAAAAGCTTTAGGCCCTAAACTAGAATCTTCAATATTCCATGACCTCGTCTCCTGTTTATTAAACTTAGGTTTCTCACAAAAAGTTTGTGAATCTACAGCTAGTTATGTTATCAATGAAAATCAGAATAAAAAACTCGAAGAGCTAATTCCAATTGCAGTCAAAAGTTTGTCAAACCCAATTCGTTAGAGATCGTGGATAAAAAAGATAAAAAGTTAATTCCTAATGAAATTTCTGAGGATAAGAAAATTAATTTAAGGCCTTTGAAAATTGAAGATTTTATCGGTCAAGAAGTCATTAAATCAAATTTAAATACTTTTATTAAATCATCTGTTAAACGAAAAACAAATCTAGATCATATAATACTGTACGGACCTCCCGGTCTGGGTAAGACAACGTTAGCTAACATAATCTCTAACGAAAAAAACGTTAACATCCACTCTACCTCGGGTCCAGCTTTTTCAAAAAAGGGTGATTTAGTAACTTTGCTAAGTAATTTATCTCATGGGGATATATTATTTATTGATGAAATACATAGGTTGTCGCCTATAGTTGAAGAGTCTTTATACCCAGCTATGGAAGACTTTAAATGTGACTACATCATAGGTTCTGGTCCCTCTGCAAGAGTGATGCAAATTTCTATTGAAAGGTTTACTTTAATTGGTGCAACTACCAGATTAGGCCTATTGAGTCGTCCATTACGAGATAGATTTGGAATACCTCTTCAGTTAGAATTCTATCAACCTACTGACCTGGAGAAAATTCTTATCTTGAATTCTAAAAAGTTAGATATCCAACTTGATCATCATGCTTCACTTGAAATAGCTAAGCGTTCAAGGGGAACCCCCAGAATCGCCATAAGATTATTGAAAAGAATTGTCGATTTTTCAATTGTACAAAACCGAGCTGTTATAGATATGGATATTGTAATGGACTCTCTTAAACAAATGCAGATTGATAAAGAGGGACTGGATGAAATGGATAGAAAATATCTTAAATGTATTGCCAATGATTATAACGGAGGCCCAGTTGGTGTTGAGACATTGAGTGCAACTTTGCTTGAACAAAGAGATATCATAGAGGATGTAATAGAGCCATACTTAATGCAGAAAGGTCTTGTTCAGAGAACTTCGAGAGGAAGGCTTTTATCCAAAAAAGCTATTGACCATATTGAAAAAGAGATGCAATGAGGTTATTGTTTAAAGAAAACTATAACATTTATTATGAGAATACTGACGCTTCGGGATTTACCTATCACACCGCGTATTTGAATATAGCTGAGAGGTCGAGAAGTAATCTGTTAATAAAATACTTTCCTGAAGTAATTACTTTTCTTAAATCTAATAAGTATTTCTTTGTTTTACATAAATTAAAGGTTAACTTTTACATACCTACTTATTTGTATGATAAATTAAATGTATCTACATATTTCATTGATAATAACTTTACTTCATTAAAGTTGCTACAACGCTTTACAAAAGATGATGCTAACGTTTGTGAAATCTTTGCAAACTTAGTTTGGATTAGTGGAGATACAAAAAAACCTTCGAAAATACCAGTTGATATAATCTCTAGATTTAAATCAATGGAAGTAGTATAAGTTATTTATGGATGAAACTATAGAAAAAAAAATAATTGAGGAGTCACATGATTTTTCAATATTCTCACTTTTTCTACAAGCTGATATTGTAGTGAAAATCGTTATTTTAATGCTTTTATTTGCCTCAATCTGGTCGTGGACAATTATCTTCTCAAAATATACAAATTTGAAAGGAATCTTGATAGAAACGGAAGAATTTGAAGAGAAATTTTACTCAAGTGAAACATTAAACAAACTTTCTAAAAGGATAGGTGGACAACCTACACACCCAATGGAGGCAGTATTTTTTTCTGCAATGGTTTATTTTGACAGAATAAAAACAGGATTTTCGAGTAAAAATTTTGAATTTAAGAAAAGTTTTTGTGACAATGTTAAAAAAGAAATGGAGATAGTAATTAATAAAGAACTAACCGGCCTAGAAAAAGGTTTAAATTTTCTTGCCTCAGTCGGCTCAACCGCACCTTTTATCGGGTTGTTTGGAACAGTCTGGGGGATCATGAATAGCTTTACAGCTATTGGAATTTCGCAAAACACAAGTCTTGCTGTTGTCGCACCTGGTATAGCCGAGGCTTTATTTGCTACTGCACTTGGTCTTGTGGCGGCTATTCCAGCAGTATTATTTTTTAATAAATTTAATAATATGTTAGAAAACATTCATAACAAACTTGAAGTGTTTTCAGAAGAAATTCTAGTAATAATTTCTAAAGAAATCTTTAGGTAAATAAATGAGAAAAAATCAAAAGTTTAAAAAAACAATGTCTGATATCAATGTAACTCCATTCGTTGATGTAATGCTTGTCTTGCTGATAATTTTTATGGTTACAGCCCCATTGCTTACCTCGGGTATAAAAATAAACTTACCTGAAAGTTCTGTTATATTGAAGAATGAAAAAAAAGATCCTGTTACTGTTTCAATAAATTCTAAAGGAGAAATATTTATTCAGAAAAAAAAATTTTCTAAGGAACAACTCATTAAAAAACTAAGTGTCCTAAAAAAAAATAACAAAAATCTAAAAATCTACATCAAAGGCGATAAGAAGCTAGACTACGGAAAGGTGATGGATTTGATGAATTTGATTAATAGTTCAGGTTTTAAAAAAGTAGCATTAGTAACGAAGCTTAAATAATTATTTATGACTAAGGGCCTCCTAAAGTCTTTTTCTCTTCATTTAGTGATAATAGGTTTATTTATGTACGGTGCAGAGATTTTTAAGAAAAATAAAAGGTTTGAGATAAATGAAATACCATTGGAAATAGTAGAAATTTCCAACAAAACTGTAAATAAAGTTGAACCAGTAAAAAAAAGCAAACCAACAAAAAAAAAATCCACCCAAGGTTTTCAACCACCATCAGTAAAATCAAAACCAAAACCACCAGAATTTAAAATTGATGATAAAAAGAAAAAGAAGATTACAAGAAAAAAAGATAACAAAGAAAAACAAAAGAACAGGGTTGATAATATTTTAAAATCCATAGAAAAAATCAAGTCTGAGAACAATCAAAAAAAACAAGAAACTAAAATAGCTGATAAAAAAATTGATGATAAAACAATTGATGATAATAAAGATGCTGTCAAGGTGCCTAAGTTAGGTGAGAAGTTAACAATTTCAGAGAAAGACGCAATACGAAGGCAATTCTACAGGTGCTGGATTGTTCCGGCGGGAGCAAAAAATATTAAAGATTATAAAGTGTCTATCAAGTTAAAACTAAATAGTGAAGGGGAGGTAGTAAGTTCGAAAATTATTAATAAAATTAATTCTAACAATACCTTTTTTAGGACTTTAGCGGAGAGTGCAATTAGAGCTGTTAATCACCCTGATTGTAAAAAGCTCAAGGTCCCATCAAAGAAATACGATACCTGGAAGGAAACAATTTTAGATTTTGATCCTTCAGTAATGATTAATTAGTAATAAAATTTTGATTTTAATAGATTAAGTAACTAATATGGTTTTATATGCGTTTAATACTCTTATTTATTTTGTTATATCCCCTGAATTCCATTGCTGAACTGAGAATAGATATTACTCAAGGTAATATGGACCCGATCCCAATTGCTCTCTTGAAATTTAACTCAGTCAATGAAGAGGCTAATGAAATTTCTGGAAATATTAACTCAGTTGTATCAAATAACCTCCAAAGATCAGGATTATTTGAGGTTCTTCCAAAAAAATTATTTTTTGATCTTTCCATACCATTTGAAAAGAAACCTAATTTTTCCGATTGGAAGATAACCACAGCTCAGGGACTTGTTCATGGTAAAATAAAACTAAATAATGATAAATTAGACATTGAATTTAGGTTGTGGGATATTTTAACAAAAAAACAAATGGTTGCTCAAAAACTAAGTACAGAAAAGGGTAATTGGAGAAGAATTGCACATGTTCTTTCGGATATTATTTATCAAAGAATTACTGGTGAGTCAGGTTATTTTGATAGTAGAATCGTATATATTTCAGAGTCTGGTCCAAAAAGTAATAGAAAAAAAAGATTGGCTATAATTGATCAGGATGGAGCCAATCATAAATTCCTTACAGACGGGTCATATTTAGCTTTGACACCGAGGTTTTCCCCAGCTGCTCAACAAGTTGCTTATTTATCATACAATAATACAATTCCCAGAATTTTTATTTTAGACCTCAATACGGGAAATCAGAAGGTTCTTGGTGATTTTCCCGGTATGACTTTTAGCCCGAGATATTCCCCTGACGGGAAAAAGTTAGTTATGAGCCTGGCAAAAAACGGAAATTCAGATATATACGAAATGAACCTGGAAACTTTAAAAATTACGAGGCTAACGTTTTATGATGGAATTGATACAGCGCCTTCATATTCTCCTGATGGTGATTTTATAACATTTGAGTCTGATAGAAGTGGGAGTCAAAAAATATATGTTATGAATCTCAAAAATAAAAAAGTAAGAAGAATCAGTTTTGGTAAAGGAAAATATGCAACTCCAGTGTGGTCACCGAGAGGTGATTTAATTGCCTTTACGAAATTATTAGGTGGGGAGTTTTATATTGGTGTTATGTATACTGATGGTAAAGGAGAAAGAGTGGTTTATAAATCATATTTAGTTGAGGGACCGTCATGGTCACCAAATGGAAGAGTAATAGCCTTTTATAACCAAACCAGACCCTCTAAAGGGAAAATATCTAATCCAAAGATTAAAATGATAGATTTGACCGGTATCAACATTAGAGAATTAGTAACACCCTCAGATGCATCAGATCCTGCTTGGTCTGGACTTTTACCTTAATTCAAAAAAAAAAGCCAGTATTGATTGACTTATGCATCCTCAAAATGTAAAACTTATTTAAGTTATAAAAATATAAAGGTACCTTATTTATGAAAATCAAATTATTCACTTTACTACTAGCTGCCATGTTCATCAGTAGTTGCGCTAACGATGAGTATGTCGGGGCAGATAATCTTATACAAGATAACACTTTTAGAGATATTCCAACTCACGACTCTGTTGATTGTTTTGGATCTTGTACAGTTAAGATTTATAATAGATAATATAGTAGTAACCCTTTAAACACTTTTCTTGTCATCATTCTTTATTAAACCTTAATCGTTGACTTATCAACGTACAGATTGTAAAACATAGTTTAATACTTAATTAATTTGTAAGGATCCTATAGCTATGAAAAACAAATATCTTTCTTTATTTTTTGCTGGACTACTTTTAATTTCTGGTTGTGAAACAATAGGTGGATCATCCTCTAGTGGAAGTACCCCAGGATATGAATACGGCGACTCAAGGCAAGCAAATCTGCAAGCATATCTTCAAAACGAAATTGGAGACAGAGTCTATTTTGAAACTGATCAACATAATATCTCGTCAGCATCTGCGTATGTTCTCGAATCTCAAGCAAACTGGCTTAAGTCAACCCCAGGTTTTCAATTATTAATTGAAGGACATTGTGATGAGAGGGGTACAAGAGAGTATAACCTTGCTCTTGGAGAAAGAAGAGGGAATTCAGTAAAAGAATTTTTAGCTTCACTAGGTGTTGACCCAGGAAGACTTACAGTTATCAGTTATGGTAAGGAACGTCCTGCTGCTGAAGGCAGTACTTCTGAGTCTTGGGCAGAAAATAGACGCGCTGTTTTGGTTGTGAGCGGCAACTAACATTAATGAATCCTTGCCGATTATAAGAATTAGGGCTAATTAAGTTAGCCCTTTTTTTTTTATGAATATAAAACTAATTACTCTAACATTTTTTTTCTCAGTTCTCTTATTAAATAATATGTTAGCTCAGTCCCAAGAACTAGATGTCGACGAATTACTCGAGAGGTTAGACAGAATTGAAAAAAATATATCAGATATCCAAAAAGGAAAAGTCGAAGCATTAGAAAAATCACTTTCCTCTGGGTATATTTCAAGAAATGAATCAAAGCTTGGTGATTTTGAAACTAAGATTAGAAATAACTTTGGACTTGTAGAAGAAACAAATAACAAAGTTCAAAACTATATCGGATAAACTTGATCTAATTGACAAGGATCTACAAGCAAAAATCAAAGAACTAGAAAAAAAGATTAAGCGAACTGAAAGCTTAAAGCAGAATGAACAAGAATTGACTAAAGAAAAAGATTTCAATCAGACACTTACTCTTCCAGTTAGAAAAAAAACAACAAATGACAATTTAACTCAAGACTCGGAAATATCTAATATGACTGAAGACAACATAAAAAAAAAATATGAAAATGCAATTAAAATGTTGTGGGCAAATAAATATGAACAAGCTGAGCAAGAGCTTTTGCAACTAAAACAAATCAAACCTGTGGATCTAATGCCAAATATTCAATATTGGCTTGGAGAAGTTTATTATGCAAAAAAGAACTTTAGTCAAGCAGTGATAGAATTTGGAGAGGGTTTTTCTAACTATCCCGATTCAATTAAAGGCCCTGATAATTTGCTTAAACTTGGTTTGTCATTTTCAAATTTGAATAAAAAAAATGAAGCCTGCAGCGCATTTTATGAATTAGAGGTAAAATATAAAAATTCTCCAAAAAATGTTCTTGAAAGGTCTCAAGAGGAAAGAAAAAAATTAGACTGTCCTAAAGAGTAAAAAGGTGAATAAAGCAATAACTCACGAAGAATTCTCAAGAATACTTCATGACAAAAAATTTATATATGAAAAAAACCCTCATGTCGCTGTAGGTGTTTCAGGTGGAGTGGACAGTATTGCATTGCTAATATTAGTAAATAATTGGATAAAAAAACAAAAAGGTTGTTTAACTGTTGTTCACTTTGATCATAAAATTAGAAAGCATTCGAATTTAGATGCCGAATTTGTCAAAAGTTTCTCAATGAAATTGGGTGTCGAGTGTAAAATCCTTAAATGGAGTGGCTTAACTCCTAGTAGTTCGTTGATGAAAAAAGCGAGAGACCAAAGATACGAAAAAATTTTAAATTATTGTAGAGCTAAAAAAATAATCACACTAATGACAGCTCATCATTTAGAGGACTCTCTAGAGACCTATTTGATGCGCAAAAGAAGAAAATACTCAACACTTGGGTTGGCTGGAATTCCAACCTTTAATAATAGAAGTTTTATTCAAATTTTTAGACCACTTCTTAATATTGAAAAGGAAAGATTAATTAAGACTTGTTTGAGACACAAGATAACATGGGTTGAGGACTCAAATAATAAAAATAAAAAATTTGAAAGAGTTAGGGTTAGAGAGACGATAAGAAAGTTTAGTGAAACAAAAAAAAAAAAAATAATAAGGGATTTGAAACTTTCTATCAAAAACAATAACAAGATTGAGGAAAAACTCAGTACTTTTTTTTGTAAAAATCTTGAATTATCGGAATTCGGAGAATTTACTGTAAGGAAAGAAAGTTTAGTAAAACTTTCACATAAACTTCAAGTTGAGGTTTTGAAAAAAATTCTAGTGACATGCTCGGGTTCTATTTATCCACCTAAAAAAACAAAAATAGAACTATTTTTAAAAAAAAACCACCTAAATAAAATGTATAAAACTTCTCTTCATTGTTGCATCCTAAAAGTTCGGAAAGATCTTATTCATATTTATCGTGAATATAACAAAATCATAAAAACCACCCCCGACTGTATTAGTATAAGACAAAATAAAACAATTATGTGGGATGGAAGATTCGAAATTTATGCAAGCAAATATGATTTGAACTGTTTGGTAATGGATGACAAAATTTGGCTTAAGCTGAAAAAAAAACATAATAGATGTAAGATAGAAAAACAAATCAGTTTTGAAATTTTAAAAACTTTACCTGTAATTGAGGCAAAGAAAGAGTTTTTCATCCCATTTATGGGTTCAAATGAAGATGATAAGAACTATCCATTTGAAATTAAATTTAAGCCACAAATTCCAATAACAAAAAAAAATTTTTAAATTTTAATTGAGATTAAAATATATATAATTATATGTAATACATGAATAACAATCTTCTCAAAAACCTTGCCATTTGGCTATTAATTGGATTTTTAGTTTTCCTAATAATAGATTTTTACAAAGCTAATGACACTTCCCAGAGGATATCTCCCGTTTCCTATTCAAATTTTCTGACAGAGTTGAAAAACGGAAACGTCTCAAAAGTCGAAATCAGGGGCAACAATATTAAAGGTGAGTATTCTAATGGTTCATTTTTTTCAACTTATGCTCCCAATGACATGAGTTTAATTGAAAAGCTTGAAAAAAATAGTGTGGAAATTAATGCAATGCCGCTTGATAAGGGTTCACCCGGCCTGTTAGACATTCTTATCTCATGGTTTCCAATGCTACTTCTTATAGGGGTATGGATTTTCTTCATGAGACAAATGCAGTCTGGTAGTGGACGTGCAATGGGATTTGGTAAATCAAGGGCTAAATTACTCAACGAAAACAAAGATAAAGTAACATTCAGAGACGTTGCTGGTATCGACGAAGCAAAAGCTGAGTTAGAAGAGATAGTAGAATTTCTTAAAGACCCAACAAAATTTCAAAGGCTAGGCGGTAAAATTCCTAAGGGCGCACTTCTTGTGGGACCTCCTGGAACAGGGAAAACTCTCCTGGCTAGAGCAATTGCAGGTGAAGCGAATGTCCCATTTTTCTCAATTTCTGGTTCAGATTTCGTAGAGATGTTTGTTGGTGTTGGAGCTAGTAGAGTCAGGGATATGTTTGAACAGGGTCGTAAGAGTGCTCCATGCATAATCTTTATTGACGAGATTGACGCAGTAGGTAGACATAGAGGCGCTGGCTTAGGAGGAGGTAATGATGAAAGAGAACAAACCCTCAATCAACTGCTTGTCGAGATGGATGGTTTCGACGCTTCCGAAGGAGTTATCCTTATTGCAGCCACCAATAGACCAGATGTTCTTGATCCGGCATTATTAAGACCAGGAAGGTTTGATAGACAGGTCGTTGTTCCAAACCCAGATATAGAAGGTAGGAATAAAATTCTTGATGTTCACACAAGAAAATTAGCATTAGCTCCTGATGTAGATATTAAAGTCATTGCTAGAGGGACTCCAGGTTTTTCTGGAGCCGACTTAGCAAATCTTTCAAACGAAGCCGCCTTGCTTGCAGCAAGAAGAAATAAAAGACTTGT
Organism: Alphaproteobacteria bacterium; assembly: GCA_045563055.1. Taxonomy (GTDB): domain Bacteria; phylum Pseudomonadota; class Alphaproteobacteria; order Methylaequorales; family Methylaequoraceae; genus Methylaequor. The sequence goes on along the minus strand of JBJKUR010000014.1, from coordinate 62,843 downwards.
AACAATGGTAGACTTTGAAGACGCAAAAGATAAAGTAATGATGGGTGCAGAGCGAAGGTCAATGGTTATGACTCTCAAAGAGAAAGAGCTAACAGCATATCATGAAGCAGGTCATGCATTGGTTGGTATTTTTACACCTGGAAATGATCCACTTCACAAAGTTACGATTATTCCAAGAGGAAGAGCTCTAGGTGTAACGATGAATCTACCTGAGAGAGATAAATATTCAGAAACAAAGTCAGAAATGAATGCTAAGTTAGCCATGATATTTGGTGGAAGAGTTGCAGAAGAACTAATTTTTGGAAAAGAAAATATCACTTCTGGAGCATCTAACGATATTCTTCAAGCCACACAAAGAGCTAGAGCGATGGTTGTAGAGTGGGGTATGAGTGACTTGCTCGGTCCATTGAGATACTCTGAAAACGAAGAAGACGTATTTCTAGGAAGATCGGTAACCCAAAAAAAGAGTATGTCAGATGAGACTGCCAAGTTAATAGACCAAGAAATAAGAAAATTTATAGATACTGCCGAATCTCACGCCCGAAAAGTTCTCAAAAAAAACTTGAAACATTTACATAGTTTAGCAAAAGCTCTTTTAGAGTATGAAACATTATCTGGCGACGAAGTAAAAGAGTTAATTGCAAAAGGAAAAGTTAGAAATAAAAAAGATTCTTCTAAAAACACACCTAAAAAGAAGACTTCTATACCACTTGGAAGTAAAAAAAATTCAAAGAACCAAAGAGATATCGGTTTGGATCCTAACCCAGCAACTACCTAAAATAAATTTTGAGTTTTTCAAAACCCAAATACTACTTAAGACCCTTTGGAAGAATAGACAAAACTAGGGGCAAAATATTAGCGAGACAAGGAAAAGTACTAGAGGTTCAAAATATATACTTTTCATTTGTTGAAGTTATTAAAAAAACAAAATCAATTAGCAGGAAGATACACACGATTCCTGATTTTAGAAAACTATTAACTAAATGCAAAGAATATCAAGAATTATATGAAAAGTTAAATTACAAAAACACTAAATTAGAAAAATTGTTATTCAATAAAAGTAATTACTCAATATTTGGTATTCTTAATATAACTCCTGATAGTTTTTCTGATGGAGGAGTGAATTCTAATATAGATAATGCAATTAAAAATGCTCATCAAATGATAAAGGACGGAGCACGATTTATTGATATCGGAGGTGAGTCGACACGACCTGGAGCAAAGAAGATAGATCCTCATATTGAGATAAATAGAGTTTTACCAGTCCTTCAACTTCTGAAAAGTAAAAATATTAATATATCTTTGGATACGCGTAATTCATCTACTATGGAATTTGGCATTATTTTGGGTGCGCAAATAATAAATGATGTAAGTGGTTTGGATCATGATAAAGAAAGTATAAAAATTATAAATAGATATAATGTACCGGTCATTTTAATGCATATGCCTGGAAATCCCAAAACAATGATGAAAAATAATAAATATAAGGATGTCACCACGGAAGTTTACGATTTCTTAGAGGCTAAAATAAAAAAAATAGAAGAAAAAGGTATAAATAAAGAAAATATTATTATTGACCCCGGTATAGGTTTTGGTAAAAATTATAAACAAAATCTTCAACTATTAAATAATTTATCAATTTTCCACGGGTTAGGTGTTCCATTAATGTTAGGTGTCTCAAGAAAAAGATTTATAGATGCTATTTCAAAAGAATCAGATCCAAAGAAAAGAGTTGGTGGAACAGTATCTGCAACACTATGTGCATTAAATCAAGGAATTAAAATTCATAGAGTGCATGATGTAAAGATAATTAATCAGGCTATTAAAGTTTTTGAAAAGTTAAATCATTGATGAAAAAAAAATATTTTGGTACTGACGGTATTAGAGGAAAGTTTAATCAGTTTCCAATGACCACATTATTCTTTTTCAGTTTAACAGAGGCGATAAAAAAAACAAAAAAAAATCTAAAGAAGGTTCTTATTGGAAAGGACACAAGAATGTCTGGAAGTTCGATAGAAAACGACTTATTTAATGGTTTTAAAATTGTTGGTGTTGAAGTTGATAAAGCTGGAATCATTTCGACTCCAATGCTTTCGTACTACACAAAAAAAAAAAAGTATGATCTGGGAATAATGATTTCAGCATCTCACAATCCTTATCAGGACAATGGTTTGAAAGTATTTAATAGTTCTGGGGAAAAACTAACAGATGATGAAGAAATAAAAGTAGAGAAAAATATTGTTTTGAAAAATCATAATTTTCCTACAAAAAAAATCAATTTAAGCTCTGATAAGAAATTCAGTGAATATGAAGAAAATTTATTAAAAAGATTTAGAACAATAACAAATTTTAGACAAAAAATTGTTCTTGATTGTGCAAATGGTTCTTTATTTGATTTAGGCCCAAGAATCTTTAAAAAATTAAAACTAAATCATATAAATTATTTTACAAGTCCAGATGGAAAGAATATTAATAAAAAGTGTGGAGCGACCTTTCCTGAGGAACTTTCAAGGTTAACTTTGAAAAATAATGCTGATTTAGGTATTTCATTTGATGGCGATGCAGATAGAGTGATTTTCTGTGACAACAAAGGACAAATTATTGACGGCGACTTTATTTTAGCATTATTAGCAACTTCTCTAAAAAAAAATAATAAACTCGAAAATGGTATAGTAGTTAGTACGAAAATGTGTAATTTAGGATTAAGAGAATTTTTAAAAAAAGAGAAAATAAAACTAACCCTATCTGATGTAGGTGATAGATATGTTGTTGAAGAGATGAAACAAAAGCAAGGTCTGCTTGGTGGAGAGCAATCAGGACATATTATATTTGCTGAAAATTCTTATTGTGGGGATGGTATTTTTACAGCATTAGAAGTTATTGAGATTCTAAACCAGATGAAATGTAGTTTAAATGAAGCTTGTAGTAGACTTTTTAAGAAATATCCTCAAAGACTAGTGAACTTAAAGTTAAAAAATAATCCATATGAAATATTAAATAAAAACAATATAAAAATGTTACTTAGGCAAAATAAAAAACAAAAAGAATCTGAGGTGCTCCTGAGAAAGTCAGGAACTGAAAATTTACTAAGACTAATGGTTCAAGGAAAGTGTGAGAGAAAAGTAAATTCTATTATTGAACAATTTGTTTCTGAAATTAGAAAAATTGATGAAAAATGAGTCTATCAATTTAATACTATCTGTCGCTGGAAGTGATAATACAGCAGGTGCGGGTATTCAAGCTGATATAAAAACTTCTAAATCACTCAAATCTTATTGTTTTACTTGTGTCACAGTTATTACATCACAAAACTCAAATAGTGTTTTAAGAGTAGCGAAGTTATCTAATAAGCTTATAGAATCTCAGATTAAAACAATTACGGAAGAGCATCAACTTGATTGTATAAAAATCGGGATAGTCAAGGGTGTTGAACAGGCAGAAATTATATATAAAACTCTTAAGAAGATTAAAATAAAAATTCCAATTGTTGTAGACCCAATCTTCAAATCAACAACCAGGGTTCTTTTTAACTCAAAAAAAGACTTTCTTAAAATATATGAGGTACTTGCCCGCTTGAAACCAATATTTACACCAAATCTTTTTGAAATGAGGACTTTGCTAAACGTTAATAATGATTTTTCATCGCCTAAAAATTTAGTTAATCTCTTTTACAAAAAATATAAAACTAAAGTTGTCTTGACAGATGCTGGGCGAGATGCAAAATTTTGCGAAGATTTTTTCTTAGACGAAAAAAATAAGATTAATAAATTTAAATCAATTAAGATCAATAGTTCAAATACCCACGGTACGGGTTGTACATTTTCCACCGCTCTAGCAATATATCTTTCACGTGGGCATTCAATATCAGAATCTGTGTTACTGTCTAAAAAATTTATAAAAAAATGTATTAGAAGAGCTCCTAATTTAGGAATTGATTACGGACCACTAGGTCATTGACTACGAGCGTAAGTAAATATTACCGCCATACTCTTTGAACTTTTTAGACATTTGCTCTTTCCCCTTTTTGCTTTCTTCTTTAATTTCGTGCGAAATTTTCATTGAACAAAACTTTGGTCCACACATAGAACAAAAGTGCGCAAGTTTGGCACCTTCCGATGGAAGAGTTTGATCATGAAAATCTTCAGCAGTTTCAGGATCTAAAGATAAATTGAACTGATCTCTCCATCTAAATTCAAATCTTGCTTTTGATAATAGATAGTCTCTATAATACGCTCCCTTATTTCCTCTTGCTAGGTCTGCAGCGTGCGCAGCAATCTTATAGGTAATCACTCCGATTTTAACATCTTCTTTATTTGGAAGCCCTAAGTGTTCTTTGGGTGTTACATAACATAACATGGACGTACCGTACCAACCAATCATGGCAGCTCCAATTGCACTTGTTATGTGGTCATAACCTGGCGCAATATCTGTGGTTAAAGGTCCAAGAGTATAGAATGGTGCATCTTTACAATATTTCTTTTGTAAATCCATATTTTCTTTAATCTTTTGCATTGGAACATGACCCGGACCTTCTATCATTACCTGTACATTATTATTCCACGCTATATCTGTAAGTTCCCCCAGTGTCTCTAATTCTGAGAATTGAGATTTATCATTTGCATCATGAATTGATCCTGGCCTGAGTCCATCACCTAAAGAAAAGGAGATATCATAGGTGTTCATTATGTGGCAAATTTCTTCAAAATTAGTATACAAAAAGTTTTCCTTGTGATGTGCTAAACACCACTTTGCTATAATTGATCCACCTCTTGAAACAATTCCAGTTAATCTATCTACAGTTAATGGAATATAAGGCAACCTTACTCCGGCGTGAATTGTAAAATAATCTACACCTTGTTCTGCTTGTTCTATTAGGGTTTCTCTAAAGACTTCCCAATTTAATTCTTCGGCAACACCATTAACTTTCTCTAATGCCTGGTAAATTGGAACAGTGCCAACAGGAACAGGAGAGTTTCTAATGATCCACTCTCTAATATAGTGAATATTATTACCAGTTGATAAATCCATTATAGTATCACTTCCCCATCTTATTGCCCATGTCAATTTTTCAACCTCATCATAAACACTTGAGATAACCGCAGAATTACCAATATTAGCATTTATCTTAACAAGAAAATTTTGACCTATTATCATTGGTTCTAACTCTGGATGATTAATATTGGAAGGTATTATGGCTCTGCCTTCAGCAATTTCTTTTCTGACGAACTCTGGGGTAACTAAGTCCTCTTTTGCTATGAATTTACCAACTAGTTTTTCTCTTCCTTCATTTTCTCTAATGGCACAATATTCCATTTCTTCAGTGATAATATTATTCCTTGCAAAATATAATTGAGTAATTTCATTTTTTTCTTTCTTTAGAACTTCTTTTGGGATAGATGGGAAAGTTTTAACCTCACATTTGGAATGGTCGAGAAACTTTAATTTTGTTTTTTTTGTTTTTCCTAGCCCCACCCTAGCATCAAGCCAATCTTTTCTAACTTTTTTCAACCCAGCCTCATAGTTATGAATATACTTCTCATCGGTATAAGCACCTGATGTATCGTAAACTATAAGATTTCTTACCTCAGAATCATCAAGACTAATTTCTCTCATCCCAACTTCAATATTTTTAAAAATATTACCTTTAAAGTAGATCTTCTTTGACTTAGGTAAATTTTTGAAATGAGACATCTGTTTTGATGTTGAGTCACCATTATTTCTTTTTATTTTTTTTAACATTACTTAAATTTCTTTTAAATATATATTCATTATAGTGCTATTAAATATAAAGTGGGCAATTAAAATAATTTTTTCAATCATCAATGTTTATTTTATCAGATCAAATATTTATCTATATCAGTATCATTATAGTTTTAATGAGCATGATTTTTTATGCATTAGATAATTTGTCCATTGTTTTCAAATCGATTATTATTTTAACGTTTTTACTAATTTTTTTTTCAATTTTTCCTTTTAAAGATGACAATGGTATAAATCTTCTAAATCCTCAAGCGATACTGAACGGTTTCAGTAACATCTCTTTGATAACAGTTTTATCACTTTTAATTCTAGGGCAGGGTGTTGTTCAAACCAGAGCCTTAGATAGTATGTTATCCTCTCTTTTAAGAATTTTTCCTAACAACCCAAACCTGATAATTATTTTGTGTCTTTTATTAGTATTAGTATTAAGTGGATTTATAAATAATACTCCAGTTGTAATAATATTTATTCCAATTCTGCAAGGAATAATCAAAAATACAAACTCTTCTCTTGGAAAATTTTTAATGCCATTAAGTTATGTGGCTATACTTGGAGGTATGACAACCCTTATTGGATCAAGCACAAACTTACTAGTTTCAGACTCTTTAAAGAATTATTCAAATATATCATTAGGTTTTTTTGATTTTACTCTGGCAGGATCAATCATAGCATTATCCGGCTTTATATATGTTATAATTTTCTCGAAGTTTAAATTATTTCTAACAGATAGGTCACCATCCACGAATGAACTTTTAGACAACAGAGAAAATAATTTTATTACTCAGATTATTATAAATGAAAACTCAAAACTAATTGGTAAAAGCACAAAAGATGGAAAGTTTCCTGGTTTAGAAAAGATCAAAATACTTATGATCCAAAGAGGTGAGCACGCAGAGCATGGTCCATTTGAAGGTTTGATTTTAGAGAAAGGTGATATTTTAGTTGTTTCTGCTGGACGAGAACAACTAACTCAGATTTTGAGTGAAGATATTGCTTCTATTGAACATGTACAAGAAGAAAATGCTCTGGGTGAGGATCAACTAATTATTGAGGCCATGGTCACACCATCTTCAAGTTTGGTAGGAAATACAATTGAAAATGTTAGTTTTAGGTATAGGTATAATTGTCTAGTTATAGGTCTTCAAAGAAAATCAAAAATCATAACTAAAAAAATGGGAGAACTTCCACTTGAGCCCGGGGATACTTTATTAATACAAGGAAGTTCTGAGGTTGTTAAAAATTTAAGAACGCAAAGTGATTTACTGCCGATGGAGTGGGCAACGTCTGAAATACAGAATAAAGAGATAGCAAATAAATCATTGATAGTATTTCTTGCGGTGGTTACTTTAGGAGCTCTAGAAATTCTTCCTTTAGTTGTTGCTTCATTATTGGGAGTGGTCTCAATTCTTTTCTTTAAAATTTTAAATATCAGACAAGTTATTAGAAGTATCGATAATAGTTTATTGTTGTTAATTGTTACATCATTAGCTTTGGGACAAGTAATACAAGTCACAGGAACTGGAAATTTTATTTCTGATTTCTTACTCAATATTCTTGAAGGTTCCTCTGCTATGACAATCATTCTATGCTTTTATATTCTTGTTTCTATTACAACAAACTTTATATCTAACAATGCATGTGCTGTTCTTTTTGCACCAATTGCAATCGATATTGCTGAGAAACTAAACGTTGATCCCAAAACTCTAGCTATTGCTTTAATATTTGCTGTAAATACATCTTTTTTAACACCTCTAGCTTACCAGACAAATCTTCTTGTCATGGGGCCAGGGCATTATAAATTTGTTGATTACATTAAGTTTGGACTACCTCTGACAATGCTATGTTGGTTTATATTTTTTATAACATTTCCAATTTTGTATAAAATATGACTTTACCAAATTTTCCAAAACCAAGTGATCCTAGATTTTCTTGTGGTCCAACTAGAAAACCGTCTGGATGGTCTCTGGATTCCATCAATAAAGAGTATTTGGGAAGATATCACAGGTCTGATGATGTGAAAAATTATGTTGAAAAACAAATTCAAAGAATAAAAAAAATTCTCAAAATTCCTAACGATTATGAACTTCTCTTAACTCCTGGTTCTTGTACCTTGGCAATGGAGTCAGTGATTTGGTGTTTGCTTGGCGATAGAAAAATCACATCCATTATTTATGATTACTGGGGAAAAACTTGGTTTGAGGACTTAAAAAAATTAGATTTAGATATTGATAAAAGGATTTTACTAGACGGAAATATGCCAGATCTATCAAATATTCCTCTAAAAAACGATGTCTTATTTGTTTGGACTGGAACAAGCACAGGGATTTCAGTGAGTAATCTTGACTTTTTGAACGAGCAACATCAGGGTTTAGTTATCTCAGATATAACGTCTGCAGCATTTATTTATGACCTTCCATGGCCAAAACTTGATGTGTGTGTTTTTTCATGGCAAAAAGCTCTTGGTTCTGAGTCACAGCATGGTGTAATTGTTTTGAGTCCAAAGGCAAAAAAAAAGTTAAGAAAAATCAATCTCCCAAAGATTTTAGATATTTGTAATCATGACTATGTAATTAATACACCGTCACTTCTTACAATTTCAGACCTTGAACATTGTTTAGATTTATATGAGGCTAAAGGAGGTTTAAAAAACGCATCAAAAATTTGTAATGAAAATAAAAAGATTCTTGATGATTGGGAATCAAAAAATAATTATGTTAAACATTTTGTTAGAAACAAAAGTTTCCAGGCCTTGTCTCCAGTTTATTTGGTGTTTAAAGATTTTTTCAAACATTCAGAATTATTTCAATTCCTAAGTGAAAACAAAATAGCGTACGACATAAAAAATTATAGAAAAGCAAAACCTGGAATAAGAATATGGACTGGCCCAAATATATTAAAAAATGATTTGATTGCTCTCACAAATTGGCTAGATTGGTGTTTTAATAAGTTTATAAAATAAGTGAAAAGTCAATTATTACCAGAAGGTTTTAGAGATGGTCTTCCAGATCTTGCAGAGTTAGAGTACGAAATTAGCTCCATCTTTCTTGATTTGATGAACTTAAACGGTTTTATGCTTGTAAAACCACCATTAGTGGAATTTGAAAATTCCCTCTTTTTCCTTACAAAAGAAAATGAAAAAATTAATTCTTTTAGAGTTATGGACCCTCTTACTCAAAAATACATGGGGATTAGATCTGATATCACAATGCAGATAGCAAGACTTTCTTGTGGAACATTATCCCAGAGTAATAGACCACTTAGGTTGTGTTATACTGGAGAAATTTTAAAAGTAAAAAATAATAGTGTTAATCTTTCAAGACAATTTACCCAAATCGGAGCAGAGATAATCGGAGTTGATAAGAATTATTGCCTAGATGAAGTTATAACTCTGGTAATAGAATTGTTAAAAAAGATAAAGATCAAGAAATTTATTTTTAATTTCTATATGCCTGATTTGATAAATGTTATTTCAAAAGATTATAATTTAAGTTCATTTAGTCATGAAAAATTAGTCAATTCTTACAGAAATAAAAACATAAATGATCTTAAAAATATTTCTCAAGATCTTTTTGAAGTTTCTCAATTTTTATTAAGTTTAGTGGGAAAATTTGATGGAAATACTGAAAACAAACTTAAAAATAATCTCCCAAAAAATATAAAAAGAGAAGTGCTAAATTTTATAAAACATATCAAAGAAATCAAAGGAGATTTTAGTGATTGTGAGATAATTATTGATCCACTTGAGATAGATGAAACAGATTATCATACTGGTTTTTGTTTTAAGGTATACTCAGAAGATTCCAAAGAATTATTTAGTGGAGGTGGATACAAAGTTGAGGGGCAAGATTGTTTTGGGTTTTCAGGGTTTTTAGAGAATTTTACAGCTGATTCATCAATTAGAAAAAAAAAGATAAAGAAGATATTAATACCTTATGATTTAAGTTGCAGTGAGAAGATAAATCTGCAAAAAAAGAAAATGATAACGGTAAAAGCAACTAAGGAAATGAACAAAAAACAACTTTACTCCGAAGCAAAAAAACAGAAATGCCAATATTTATATTTTAAAAAATCTATTTTGAAAGTTGGATAAATGACAAATGTTACTGTAATTGGTGCCCAATGGGGTGATGAAGGAAAAGGCAAGATAGTTGATTGGTTGGCTGTCAAGGCTGATATAGTAGTGAGGTTTCAAGGAGGAAATAATGCTGGTCATACTATAGTTGTGAAGAATAAAAAAATTGCTTTGAGTTTGCTTCCATCAGGAATAATAAGAAAAAATAAAATTTCAATTATCGGTAATGGTGTTGTTGTTAATCCAATTGCTTTATTGGATGAAATAAAAAAATTAATTAAAGTCGGTGTTAAAATCACTCCTAAAAACTTTACAGTTTCAGAAAACGCTTCAATCATTTTTAGTTTTCACAAAAAAATAGATAAGATTAGAGAGAAAAGAAAGGGACCAAATAAAATTGGCACAACCGGACGTGGAATAGGTCCAGCCTATGAGGATAGAGTAGGGCGAAGAGCTATTCGTTTTGTTGACCTACAAAACCAAAAATTACTTAAGGAAAAAATTAGAAATGCTTTAGATTATCATAATATTTTGTTGGCTGGTTTAAAAGCTGAACCAATAACAGAAAAAGAAATTCTCAATGAGATCAATTCGTACAAACAAGACATAATAAAGTATGTCGGTAGAACTTTTCCCATATTAAAAGATGCTAAGCAGTATGGGAAAAAAATTTTATTCGAAGGTGCTCAAGGAATTTTATTAGATGTTGACCATGGTACATATCCATTTGTTACGTCATCAAATACTCTTCCAAGCGCTGCATCAAGTGGAACTGGCGTTTCTACAAAGGATTTAGGATTCATACTAGGAATAGTTAAAGCCTATACAACCAGGGTAGGAAGTGGTCCTTTTCCCAGTGAGCTAAAAAATAAAGTTGGTGAAAAACTTGGTAAAATTGGAAATGAATTTGGAACTGTTACTGGAAGGCAAAGACGATGTGGTTGGTTTGATGCAATTATTACTAAACATTCTATAGATATTTCGGGTGTGGATGGAATTGCCTTAACAAAGCTTGATGTTTTGGATACTTTTAAAGTGATTAAAATTTGTATCGGATACAAGTTAAAAAATAAAAAAATTAATTATTTTCCATTATCTGAGTGCGAGCAAAAAGAGATTGAACCAATCTATGAGAGACATGAAGGTTGGATGGAAACCACTCAAGGGGCTAAGTCATGGTCGGACTTACCGCCTTTAGCAATAAAATATGTGAGGAGAATCGAGGAATTATTGGAGACACAAGTTACCATATTATCTACAAGTCCTAAGAGAGAGGATACAATTTTGGTAAAAGATCCGTTTACTGGCTGAAGTTCTTAGTTTTGTAGTTTATATTTTTCACCACTTTTTGGAGTTTTTCAAAAGCTCTAACTTCTACTTGTCTAACTCTCTCTCTAGAAATACCAAACGATTTACTGAGTTGATCCAGAGTTAGCGGATCATCGACTAGTCTTCTTTGAGTTAAGATACGTCTTTCTCTTTCATCAAGGTTCTTTAATGCTAACATTAACATTTCTTTTCTTTTGAATAATTCATCATTTTGAATAAATTTGTTCTCATGGTTTTCTTTATCATCAGGTAACCCATTAATCCATTCATCCTCATTATCTAATGAATATGGATTATTTAGAGAATGGTCATGTCCAGCCATCCTTCTGTTCATGTCAACAACTTCATTTTCGGCTACATCAAGTCTATCTGCAATCTCTGTTACAAGCTCGGGTGGCAAATCACCGTCATCTAATGCCTTAAGTTTTCCTTTTAAAGACCTGAGGTTAAAGAACAATTTTTTTTGTGCAGCAGTGGTTCCAATCTTTACCAACGACCAGGAGTGAAGAATATACTCTTGGATTGATGCTCTTATCCACCACATGGCATAGGTAGATAACCTAAAACCTTTTTTTGGGTCAAATCTGTCTAATGATTGAATTAATCCTAAATTACCCTCCGAAATCAGTTCACTTAGTTGCAGACCATAGCCTCGATATTTCATTGCTAACTTTACTACAAGTCTAAGATGGGAGCTTATAAGTTTGTGTGCTGATGCATTATCTTTTTTGTCTGACCAGTTAGTAGCGAGTTGTTTTTCCTCATCGTGAGAGAGAATTGGAAATTTCTGTATCTCTCTAAGATAAGCTGAAATATCATTTTGATCTAAAGAAAAGTTAAAACCTTTTTTAAAATAACTTGCCATAATTATATAATAACAATAAAAAAAATAAATTCAAGAATAAAATGAATGTAAGATGAACAAATTATTATTTATTATTCATCTTTTATAAAATAATTATAACTTCTTAGCTAGTTTATTAAGTAAGTCATTGATATCATCTGGTAAATTTGACTCAAATTGCATTTCAATCTTTTTATGGGGATGTAAAAAACCTAATAATCTTGCATGCAATGCTTGTCTTTCAGGTGTTATAAAGTGTTTTTTTACATATTTTTGCAGATCAAGAGGTAATTTCAAAACATATTTGTTTCTACTGTAAGTTGTATCACCAATTATTGGGTTGTTAATATGAGACATATGAACTCTTATTTGGTGAGTTCTACCAGTCAAAAGCTTACACTTAATATGACTGATTTTAATTTCATCGTTAATTACAAAACTTTTTACTAGTTGAAAACGGGTGATTGCTAATTTTCCATTTTCTTTATTTGTAACTGTCATTTTTTTTCTATTAAGTCTGGATCTAATTAATCTAGTTCTTATTTCTCCTTCATTTGTGGTTAGAAGGTTCCATGAAATTAAGTTATACTCTCTAAAAGTTGATTTTTTTTGAAATTGAGTTGATAGACTATTGTGCGTAATATCATCTTTTGCAAAAACAATTAAACCACTAGTCATTTTGTCAATTCTATGGACCACCCCTGGTCGCATTACTCCGCCTATCCCAGATAAATTATTTTTACAGTGAAATAGTAATGCGTTAACAATCGTATTTGTTGCATTTCCCGCTCCGGGATGAACCACTATTCCTGGCTCTTTATTAATAACAATTAGATGTTCATCCTCATAAACAATATTTAATTCTATTTTTTGTGGAAGAATTTCATACCTTGTAGGTTCAGGAATATTTAATTTATATGCTCCACAATGCCTTAATTTAAAAGAAGGTTGTATGATTTGTATATCATTATATGTTAAATGCCCCTCAATAATAAAAGACTGTATTCTGCGCCTAGAAAAGTTTTGTAATTTATTTGATAATATATAATCAACTCTTTTTCCTAAGTCATTGCTAGATATAAAAATAGTTATATAATTCTCATTCAATGAAAAGATTCCTTAAATTTACTGTTATTTTTTTAGGTGTCCTAATAATCATCCTTTTTTCATTTACAATATTAACGATTTTTAATAAATATAAAAATCAAGATGTAAAAATAAGTCAATTATTAGAACTTAATCCATTGATTGAAGACGAATTTGAAGTAATAAGCTTTCAAATCAACAAAAAACAGATACATTTACATCTTGAAAATAAAGACGAAAATAGCCAGTTTATAAGGTCTTACGATGCAAAAACCGGTAAATTATCAAATGAAATTATACTAAAATGATCTCTAAAAGCTTAATTGCATTTCTCAGCTCGTGGATAATAGAAAACACTGAATTTAATAAAAAAATTAGTGACCCAGACTTCTTTAAACTCACTAAAAAAGAGATGTCAGATAAGGCGTGCTTTTCCTCTAGTAATTGCAAAGTTAAAGCATACTATGTTAAAAGTGCTGGAATATATTATATTGATCAATTGGAACCAGAAAAAAATGTTTGTGATAAGTCAATAATATTACATGAGTTTGTTCATCACTATCAGAAGAATGATGATAGAGTGATTGAACTTGACGAAAAAACTCTTTGGACTCTTCAGGAGAGACAGGCAATCTATTATCAAAATCTTTTTTTAATTTCACAGAAAAGAGTGAACGACAACAAAGGTCCTGAAAATGTTTTAGAATGCGAAGGTGGATCATATCTTGATTTACAATATAAATATAATGAATCTAGGTAATAATTTATATTGGTTGATTTAAATATGAATACCTATAAATATAGTCATAAGCAGTTGACAGAAGAATTTTTTAAGAAGTCAATATTTAGTGGACATGTAATAATAATTAAAAAGTCTGATGAAATCTTTAATATAATAAAAACTACCGAGAGATATTTTATTGAAGTTTTTGATGAAAACATAGCTAATTTAAGGTTGGGAAAATTCAAACCTAACAAGGAAGTTAATAAGTTATTTGTTATTCTTCAAAATAGGATCAAATACAGTAAAGCCATCAAAAATCAATTTTCTCTATTTTTAGATAGAGTTGGATTGTTACCATCTAAAACATTTATAGATATGATAACATTAAGGTTTAGTCCAAGAGAAGGCAGAAAATCCATTGGTAATTTAATGCCCACTGGACCTCATCGGGATACATGGGCTTCAAATATCTTTAACCAAATAAACTTCTGGTTTCCAATCCATAATGTATCAGAAAATAATTCAATATTTCTAATTCCATCAGTTTTTAATAAAAAAGTTCTCAATAATAGTAATTCCTGGAATTATGTTGATTATAAAAAAAAGAAAATTAATCAATCAGTCCCAACTACATCACTAACTTTTAAAAATTCTGAAAAAATTAAATTTAAGCTTAAAAAAGGAGAGGTTTTATGTTTTTCTGGACATCATCTTCATGGGAGTAAAGTAGGTGACAGAGAGAGAATTAACATTGAAACAAGAATTGCAAATAGACTGGACTGCCAGATCTATAATATTCCTAAAAATATTGATTCATTTTCAACAGTTCAAAAAAGTAGCTGGTTTAGAAATATTAAAAATGGAAAAAAATATTCCTAAGTTTTGGTAAAATTTACAAGAAGGATGTGAGAAACTGTCAAAGAGGATAATCCGATTATTACGTAATTTAGATTATAGTCGTTGACGTCGCTTTTGAATATAAAAAAGACAAATGCAAAGAAAATAATTGTTAAGAATGTCATTGGCAAAGTTTTAATAATTAAAGTCTTATTTGTTAGATTTAAATTTTCTTTTTCCTCCAACAAATGTCGGGTTGAATGTAAAAAACAGAAATAAATAAAAAAGGAAATTAGTGGTTGAAAAAAGCAGAAACAGAAAAAAATACCTATAATTTCTATCATGTGGATCAAATTTTTTTTATTCAATCGTATTTGCTTAAGGTTAACAATTATAAAGGATGCTATTAGTATAATAAGAATCAAATAAACAAAATCTATATAAATCTTAATACTATCTAAGAAACCTTCATCAATAAAAAAATATGAGAAAATTATTTTAGTGTCATTAAAGTAAAATTTAAATGGTAAGATTATCACTATTAGACCTCTGATTAAAATTTCAATATTTTTGTAAACAGATGTAACACTGTCACTTATTCCAAAATGAAGAATAGATAACAAAATAAATACTAAAAATATTAGATTAGGTAATATTATCCAAAGTGAGAAGAAAGATATAGGTATAAACAAATAAGTTAACAGAAAGAATACTTTGTCTATTTTATTTTTTATCAATTTATTTTTTTTAGCTATCAAGACATCTAGACTTCCATGTGCTACTCCAGGCCACAATAGAGGAATAGAAAAAAGAATTATTTGATGTAAATAGTTTTCATTGAGTTTATCTTGTAGTAAATATGTTGTCGGAACCATAATAAATAAAGCAAGAAAAAAAATTTTAGTATCAAGGTATTTCATCTATCTTTTATAAGTGATTTCATAAGTTTTATTTTTGGAAGTGAAAGAATAATTTTAAAAATTTCCCAATTATTAGCTGAATTCGTTAAAAATTTAGCAATTGTCCTTAGATTATTTCTTAAAAAAAACTTTTCAAAGAATTGTTTAGAATCATCAGGGTTATTCTTTAGAAAATTACAATATACCCGATCTAGAAATTCAGTAAGAAAACTAACATTTGTTTGAAGTGTTTTCTCTTCAAGAATACAATCAACTAGTTGTTTGGAGTAAATAAAAGAATTCTGCAATGAATATCCAGTAGATTGTTTCACCCAGTTTCCTGGAGTACCAATTTTTGAATAGTTTTTAAAATTCAATTTATCAAACTTGAACATGGGTATTACACCGGATTCACTAAACTTGATGTTATATTCTAACCCTGAGAACTCAACTGATAAGTATTTTTTTATATCTTTCATGTAAGTATTTTTTGAATGTAATTTTTTTGAAAAATATGTGGTTTCAATAAGGGCTCTTCTATTTGTATAGGGTAATATATACATAAAGTTAAAAGTATTTTTTTTTTTTTGGATATCCATAAGTATCACTTCATCAACATTCATAACTTTTTTTTTAAAGTTAACCTCCACACCATAAAAATGTTGAAAAAGTTTGTTTTTTTTATCAATAAAGCCTTTCATTCTACTATCAAAAAGTAAAGAGGAGTTATAATGAAACATATGTGATATGACAGAAATCTGTTCACTACTTTCAAAGTCTATGGATAAGACTTTTTCATTAAATATTTTGACACCTTTTTTTTTAAGCTTTTTTAAAAAAAAATTTCTTAGTTTTGTAGATTTTATTCTAAGATAATTTATTTTTTTATCTTCTAATGTTTTTTTTTTCCCATCAATAACTACGGATATCCTTTTCCATTTATTATCAGCTTCTTTAGTTAGTATATTATGAGGTGTGTTCCAAAAACATAAGTTTTTAGATGAATTATTTTTTTTTTCTTTCTCAAGTATAGCTATACTTTTATTCGTCCTTTTGGATATTTCATATGCCAAAATCAGACCAGATACACCAGCACCTATTATAATTACATCAAAATATCTTTTGTTCACAATTAAGTTATTTTTAATATTTTTTTAATTCGTTTGTCAACGACTTGATCACAACTTTTTGAGTTATAAAATAAAATCATATAAATTACTCTCAAACTTTTGACTAATTTTTCAAAAGTAGATAAATAAACTCTTTCATTCCATACATTATATTTTTTTCTCCTGATCTTGCTACCTATTGATTGATAAAGATAAGCAGCAACTGAAATTGGTATTTTATACTTAAATGGTAAACTTATAATTCCTTTCCAGGCAGTCTTGTAAATTTTGTCAGTTAAATCTAAATAATTTTGTAAATCTTTAGAAAATATCTTTTGTAAGTTTGGTTTAGATATTAATTCATGAAAATTTTCTTTAATATTAAGTCTAAATTCTTTTGGGAAATATATTCTTCCACTTTCTAAATCCTCTTTAATATCTCTAGCAATATTTGTAAATTGCATAGCGATTCCTAATTGAATACCTTTAAATATTATTTTTTTATCACTAACATTCATTATTTTACACATCATAAAGCCAACTGTGCCAGCAACTTTATAGCTATACGTAATTAGTTCGTCATAGTCACTTATATTAACATTTTCTAAATCACCAATGACTCCATTAATTAAATCAATAGGTATTTTAATGTCTATATTATATTTACAGGTTAAATCCAAGAAGGCAGAGACTATTTCATTTTTTGGATTTTTCTCCCTTAGTTGTTTTCTAATACTTTCTAATGATTTTTTTAAGAATAGTCTCCCACCTTTTTTAGAGTCTCCAATATCATCAATATATCTGCAAAAAAAATATAAAGTTTCTATATCATTTTGTATTTCCTTCGCAAAAAATAAGGATGCAAAATAGAATGTTTTAGCTCTTTTTTTTAGCGAAAGATTAGTGTGATCACTATTCATTTTTAAGAATATTTTCAAGTACTTTAGCTGAGCTTATAACTCCTGGAACCCCAGCACCTGGATGACAGCCAGCACCTACAAAATATAAATTATTAAAATTCTCAGATTTGTTATGAAACCTAAACCATGCTGATTGTCTAAAGACAGGGGAAATAGAAAAACCACTTCCATATAATGAATTATAGTCATCTCTAAAATTAGAAGGTGACATATGAAAACAAACTTTTAAATTTTCTTTTAGATTTGGAAGAATAGTTTTCTCTAGAGCGGAAAGAATTTTCTCCTGATAAGTTTCTCCATATTTCTTCCAGTTAATCGGACATTTGAGGTTCGGAACAGGAGATAACACATAAAAACTATCACAATTTTTTGGTGCCATAGTTTTGTCCGTTGCTGTTGGTCTATGAAGATATAAACTGAAATCGTCAGCCAAAATTTCATTATTAAATATATCTTTTAATAAACCTTTATATCTTTTTCCCATCCAAATAGTATGATGTGCAATCTTAGAAAATTTTTTACTGGTTCCAAAGTAAATTACAAATAAACCCATTGAAAACTTCATATTATTAACTTTTTTCTTATTCCATTTCTTATTTCTTACTGATTTAATCATGTAATTATAAGTGAAGGCAGGATCAGTATTCATGACAATCTTATCAGCAAGAACTTTTTTTTTGTTCACGACAATGCCTATAGCTTTATCTTTTTCTGTTAAAATTTGTGAAACCTCTGAATTTTTAAAAACTTTTATCTTTTCCTCTTTCATTAATTTTTCAAAAGCTTTAATTATTTTGCCAGTTCCCCCCATTGCGTAATGGACTCCCCATTTTCTCTCCAAAAAATGAATTAAATTATATATTGACGTTGTGTCTAGAGGATTGCCACCTAGTAAAAGTGGCTGGATACTAAATGCTTGCCTTATCTGTTCATTTTTTATGAATTTAGAAACTAATTTATAGACACTTAGGTAACTTTTAAGTCTCAGGAGTGTAGGAATTTGTTTTATCATAAAAAAGAAATTGTGAAAAGGAACAGATGAAAGCTTTCCAAAACCAACATTAAAAATCTTTTCTGAAAAATCTAAAAGTTTCCTATAACCGATAACATCTTCTTGACTAAACTTAGCAATTTCATTTTCTGTTTTTTTTAAACTATCTGAGTAGTTAAATACTTTATTATTTTCAGAAAAGTAGAACCTATACCATGGGTCAAGTTTTACAAATTCAACATATTCTGATCTTGTTTTATTGAAAAGATCAAATAATTCATCGAAAAGAAAAGGTGCTGTAATCACCGTGGGCCCAGCGTCAAACGTAAAACCAGATTTTTTAAATACCCTAGCTCTTCCTCCAAGTTGATTGAGTTTCTCAAATAACTTGACATGATATCCTAGTGCTCTCAGTCTAAGTGAAGCTGATATTCCACCAAAACCAGAACCAACAACAATTGCAGTTTTTGTCATTTAATCTTTTTTATATTTTTGGTCATTCTCTTTATTATAGAGCTAACAACAAAACTTACTATTTGAGATAACTTCTCATCGGTTTTGCTTGATATATCAATTGCATTTTTTGATACTTTTTTCAAGTGTAAGAAAGATAGATCGAGTGCGCCTTTTAAATTTATCTCATTTAACCAAAATGAAATTTCATCCTCAGAGATAGAGTCATACCTTTTTTTAAGAAATTTCTGGAGTATGAACTTTTCACCTTGTGAGGCATTTTCAATGAAATGCATAATTAATATATTCATTTTACCTTCTTTTAAGTCTCGACCTGGAAGACCTCTATCTTTGACACCTAAAAAGTCTGAAAGATCATCTTGTATTTGATATGCCACACCAGTTTCATATAAAGATTTGAAATAATCCTCTTTATATTCAGATCCAGATAATATTATTGCAAGCTTTACAGGAAGGGAAATCAATCCACCTGTCTTGGCCCTTGATGTGGATTCGTAGTCTCCCATCTTAAGATTAAAATCTGACCTACTAAGGATCTCAACTGACTGTCCTTTGACAGTTTGTTTGATTGTCTTACTTAATTCTTCGATTGCTTGACATTTCAAAATTGGGTCTACTCGGATCTTTGATAATATTTCAAATGATGCTGATATAAAAAAGTCTCCCAAATTAATTGCAGTATGATCTCCAAATCTATTCCAAATTGTTGGAAGGCCTCTTCTTAGTAGATCTCTATCTTGAAGGTCATCATGAATTAATGATGCATTGTGTATAAATTCACAACACATTGCTATTTCATATGACACGTCTTTTTTGAGTTCGAAAATTTTTGATGCTAACAATGCGAGTATCGCTCTAAATCTTTTCCCACCAGATTTAAGTTGATATTTTGCACAATGACCCATCCATGTATCATCACAAATGTTTTCAAACATATTTTTGTTTATAACTTGTAAATCATCGTTAAAATTTTTTAACTTATAAAAACTGATGTCAATATTTTCTAAGAAATTATTAAGTTTTTTCCAGTTTTTATTAGATTCAAGATTCTGGATTCGAGATTTGAATTGTTCAGTATTTTTTGAAATTTGCATGATAAAAAAAGGGAAACATCAGTATGATGTTTCCCTTTCGTAATTTACAACATTGATTGCCTAAGCTTTTGCTGATTCAGACTTAGCAGCAGCCCAAATTACAAGACCGAAAGCAATTTTGTTAATTATGTCAGCAAGGTTGTAGATAGCATTTAATGAAGATTCATCAGTACCACCTGCTAAATAACCAAGGAAGTAGCCAATAGGATAGATTGACCATCCAATTGAAACAATCCACTTCATAGCGTTATATGCCGATTGCTGAGCTTTTGAATTACTTGAGGCATTTGCTTGAGCAGCTTCTCCTGCAAATACTTCATATAAGATATAAATCCAACCTGCCATACCCACAATGAATCCAACAGTAGCATTTATAGATCCATTCTCACCTAGGAAACCAGCAATTAACATTACTAGTGTACCTAATAATAGCCTCCAGAACATACCTGCGGTTGCGGCTCCTACTGCTGCGAGGATTAAGTAAAACTCAACCATTTGTAGCGGAACTGTTAGTAACCAGTCAATATATCTGTATACATTAGGGTTTTCACCTGTTTGGATCCAAACTGCTCTCATGTAATAATAGTGAACAGCTGCAATAAGTGTAACAAGACCAGCTACCCTTACTGAAGTTTGCCAATGCTTAGCAACACTGTTTCCTTCTAGGAAGAAAAAGGCCGTAGATGCTACCATAGCCACTGAAATAATCCAAAATGAAACCCCAACGAGGTCATCGGCTTTAAGCATATATTCCATATGTTTATCCTTTCGTAATATAATAATTTTCGGGCAAAACGGACCCGAAAGTTAAAGTTATAACAAGCAGATTAAGTGGGCAGATATGCCATCTCCCCATAACCTCCCCATATTAGTAATTAATAGGATGACTAAAAAAATTGTTAATTCAAGAAAAAAAATAAATATTCGGATAAATATCTGATTATATTGACAATTAATTATAAGAAAAAAGATAATAATGCAAGAAACGTTGCTTTTAATCGCAATTTTTTAAACGAATAGTCTACAATATATTTTAACAATATTACATCTATAAGAAGACTTATTATCAGTGAGAATGTAAGTATAAATATCGCGTAGTTTGGGAAAAAATTTTGGTTAAACGTCAATACCATAAATAAAGGTATGAAGGGGATGAATAATTGATTGTTTTTTTTGTGAATTATCATTTTCTGCCATTGCATACCTGATAGAAAACCGACGATAATTGAACAGTAAAAATTTGAGAAATTATTAAGATCAACCAACTTTCCTATCATAAATTCAATCTGAAATAAATTAATTGTAGGAGAAAAATAAAAAGGAATAATACCTAAATAAGTTGCCAAAACCACTATTTTGTCTGTTCTACACATATATCCTTGCTAGATTTTATTTAATGTTTATCATATATCTTTTGGAGTTTGGTTCAATGACGGATGATGAATTAAAAAGTATAGAGAGTTACCTTAATAGAATATTCAAAAACAAAAATTTTGAATTAAAGAAAAGAAAATCAATAGAAGATTCTTGCGAAGTATATCTAACAAATGAGTTTTTGGGTCTGATATATAAAGAAACAGATGAAGGAGAAGAAGATTTTCAATTTCACATGACAATTTTAAAAGAGGATTTACAAGATTAAATACTTTATTTCAATTAGTTTATTTTCTTTAATTGTTTTTTTTCAATTTGTCTCCAACGCTCATCATAAAATTTATAGTCCAAGGGTAGAGGAGGGTAGGCAATCTCTTGAGTGGAGAGGTCATTTCACAAACGATAATAGACTTGAATATAATAAAAATCACCATCATGTTTTTGAGACAGAATATTCATGGACAAGTTATTGGCAATCTGAACTTGAGTTTCATGTTTCAGATAAAGATGGAACTCCGTTAGATTGGGAGAAAACTGAATTTCAGAACCAGCTTCAAATATTTGATTATGAGAATTTTTCTGGTGCTCTTTATTTTTCATATAATTTTGTATCTCAAAAAGATAATCCAGACGAGATCGAATATAAATATCTAAATGAGTTTAATAATGAGAGGTATAGTTTAATAACAAACTTTATTTTTGAGAAAGGTGTAGGAACACAAGGCTCAGGATCAACTACATTCGATCTAAGTAATCAATTAATGATAAAGGATTTCTATCTTCAGGGATTTAATTTTGGTGTATTTGGATTCAGTGAATTTGGTAATGTGAGTGACTTTAAAACAGTAAATCAACAAGAACATCTGTACGGCTTTCAGCTTGAAACAGAATTTGATTTTGTAAATTATGAATATGAGATTTCAATTGGATATCTCAAGGGTTTGACATACTCCTCTTCTGATCATATTTTTGTTTGGAATATGGAGTTAGAATTCTAATAACCTAATTCTTTTAGTTTTTTTAAGTAACTCTCTTCACTGATAAGTCCTCTTTCCCTCATACTCTCCAGAGATTTAAGACTTAGTTGATTATTATAATTATTTACTTGTCTTCTATTATTTTGAATCGGGTATTGATACCCATTATATGGAGGTGGTTGCACATTATATCTGTTATTTACTCCATAAGGTGGGGGTTGATTGTTATAAACATTCCCTTGATTATAAGAATTTCTATATGCATTTTGTTGATAAGGGTTTCTCATGGACTTCAGCTCATTTCTTAAGCTCTCGACTTCACTCCTTAACCCCTTAAATTCAATATTTGATTTTAATGCAGATAATTGTTCGGTTTGAGAAAGAGTCCCTCTGGATCTAAGTGCTTTTTTAGTGAATATTAGCCAGTCATTCCTATTTCTAGCATTAGCAGGTCTAAAAACACCAGAATTTGGTAGTGCGCTAAGTTTATATTTAGTTTTTATAGATTGATATCTCGAACCTGGAACATAAGGGTTTTGCTTTAGATCTTCATTCAAACCACCGGCTAACATAGGGTCAGTTTCTTGTAAGGCACCCTTTCTCAGAATTGAACCAAACACCAAGTTTAAACCAGATTTATTATAAAAAATCCTTCCTGAAGTAACTCTATTCGCTGAAAATCCTTTCCGTTTATACCATCCTTCTAGAGTAAAAACTACATCTTCATTTGCTTTGGCTTCTAGTAATGCTTCACTAATGGCTATAGCATAATCATAAACTCTGTCATTTGGGAATAATTGTTGAGGTTTGGAACCAAATCTAGTTAAAACGAGTTTCAACGCTCCTTCGATTCTTTGAGGCGATATTTTTATTGGATGGATATTTTTAACATTTTTACTTTCTGAATCTAGCTGAACTCTCTGATACCCATTTTTATAGAAATATTTGTTATCTTCAAAAATATTGACAACCGAAGAGCATCCAGAAGTTATAAATATTGTAAGAAAGATGATTAACGTTCTCATACTTATCCTTATTAATAATTGAAACTACCAAAAAAAAAAGGAGAGCTCAACACTCTCCTTTTTTAATTATCTAATTTGGTATTAGATTAGAGTTTTCTACCAGAAGAAGAAAGCTCCAACACCACCGAATGAATCTTCTTGATCAGTATCTGCAAGATAGTGCATTCTTTCAGTGTAACCGCCTTCAGCAACTAATCTGAAGTTATCAGTAACATTGTGCCAAATCATGCCAGAATGCATAGTTTGACCATTTAGAACACCAGTGGTGTTCATGTCACGACCAGTTTTCTTCATGAAGTTACCACCATATGAGTAACCAACAGCTGTGCCTTGGCCGAAATCAAATGTACCTTGGATATATCCACCATACGATTTTCTTTCTTTACCGGCATCATCAAGAGCACCAGTTTCTGTTTGGGCTGTTCCAGTAGAGTGTTGACCTCTCATACCCATACCAGTTCCATAGAAACCAGTTGCAACTAACGCGAAGCCTTCGTAAGAAAGCTTAGTACCGAAACCGACACCAGCTGAATCTACGTCAGAATCTTCATCTGCTCCAGCAAGAGCTGAATTAGCAACCAATGTAGCTTCTGCAGCACTTCTTTCAGTATTCTGATAACTACCATCAACCCATAAGTTAACGCCTAAACCAGTTTGGAAAAAATCGCCATTCCAAGTAATTTGAGCTTCAACTCTAGGTGAAGATTTATCAGTCGCAGAGAATGTAGCCGTATCAGCAGCAATATCGTCTGGATCGAAAAGAGCTACTTTTGCGTTAAAGCCTGAACCTAAATCTGGAAGTGTCCAAGAAATTTGAGGTTTGAAGTCAGTGTAAAGATAACCAGCACCAATTCTTCCTAGTGAAGTATTAGATTGATCAGCATTACCTGCAGCACCAACACCAAATAATAGCATATCATTTAAGATAGCGTTACTTTGGTGAATACCAAGACTTCTACCAGCTAAAACTGTTCCGAAGAAACCAGAAACTGAACCACTTGTTTCACGAATGTTAATTTGACCATTACCTAATGAGTTTTCACCACCGTTTAAATGTGTGTAAAGACCAAGTCTCATCGATACATCTAAACCATTAGCTGTAGGTGCTTTAAGTGTCATACCCCAAACATTTGGAAGTAGACCTGTAAGAATACTAGTGTCATCATTACCACCGGTTACACCAGCATAAGAGTCGAAAGCAGTACGAGTACCACCAGAATCAGTTGGAGCGTCGGATACACTGTTTTTCATTACAAAAGCGTTTGCTGCACCATCAAATGAAACTTCCCAACCTTCTTGACTCATAAGTAGAATTTTGGAGTCAACATTCGTGGAAGCCAAAGCCATTACGGCCGGAATAGCAGCTATCGCTATTTTTTTAGAAATTTTCATATATTTCCTTCCTTAATTGTTAATATATTAAAATTATTTTTATAGATTACATTATCTGAAGTGTAATAAAACTTTTAACTCTTAATAATGAAATATTTATCGATTTTTGTTGTTTATTTACAACATCTGGCTATTTCAAAATAAAATTTACCGGAATTTTAATTTTTAGAAGACCCTGTGAATCTAGAACTTCATCTGGTGGTTTTGGAAATTTAAATTTATTAATTATGTTGACTGTCGCTTTGAATAATCTTTTGGGGCTTTTTTCTTTAACTTTTATACTTATAACTGTACCACTTTTATCCAATATGATTATTGAAACAATTGTGCCTTGTTCTCTTTTTCTGACTGATTGCACGGGATATGACTTTGCTGCAATTTTATTTATTTCAAAAGATATAAATTTTAAATAATCACTCAATAGTTTGTTTTTAATTACATTTTTATTGTTTTGAATAGAAAATTTTTTCTTTACTATCTGTTTATTTGACTCATTTTTATTGATTTTCTTTTTTATATTTTTACTTTCTTGGGAAGCTTTTGTCTTTTCAAATGGTTTTTCCTCTACTTTTATTGGTTTTTGTTTTATTGGCATGACATCTTCACTTTTTTTTTCAACCTTGGTCTTAATTAATTCTTTTTCAGGTATTTCTTCCTTCTTTGGATCAATCTTTTGAAGAGGTCTGACTTTTTTTTGTTCTCTTTTTTTTGGGAGTGGTGGAGGATTAACAATAGGTTCCG
Organism: Alphaproteobacteria bacterium; assembly: GCA_045563055.1. Taxonomy (GTDB): domain Bacteria; phylum Pseudomonadota; class Alphaproteobacteria; order Methylaequorales; family Methylaequoraceae; genus Methylaequor. The sequence continues at coordinate 37,195 of JBJKUR010000014.1, read as the reverse complement.
AGAAGTTAAACTCCTCAAATTGACTTAAACTAACAACATAAATCTCATTATCTACTTTTTCAGAATCAAGATAAATAATAACTAGTAAATGAAAAAAAATAGAAGAAAAAATAGATATTAAAAATAGTTGGGAATTACTCATTTAACTCTTGATTAGAGACTTTTAAAAAAACTTTATCAATTTTTTTGGCCTTCATAGAAGAAATAATGTCATTAAGCAAAAAGATCTTAGCATTCTTATCTATATCAATAATGTATTTCTCTGACCCAGAATCTAAAATCTTTTCAAACCGATCAATGTTAATCTTCTCATCATTAAAGTATATTTGATTTTCTTTATTTATTAGAAAAATCACACTCTTTTTCTCTACATTTTGTTCAACACCATAACTAGAAACTGGTCTTTCAATCAATTCGGAATCCTTTTTACTTATTACACCAGTCAATAAAAAAAAGATTAATAGCAAAAAAATAAGATTAATCATTGGTATTAAATTAATTGTTTCATCAAGGCTCTTTGATTGGTCTTTTAGTTTTTTAAGGTTCATTTGAAAAATTAACGTTATCTAATTTATATTTTTTTATTTTATCTAGGACTGAAATCAGCGATTGTACAGAGCTTTTTTTATCATTCAGGATTATAACTCTTTCAAATTTGAATGAATTCCATTTTTTTAGGTATTTATCCTCTAGGCTCTCTAAATTAATTTTGTTTCCTCTAAAATAAATTTCATCTGATTTAATTTTTAGAATCATTAATTTCTCGTCTGTTGATTTCTCCACGACTTCTTTTTGACTCCCTACTTTGAAATTAATTTGAAAGTTTTTGTTAAAATTAGTTGCTAGCATAAAAAAAACCAGCATAAGAAAAATTATATCAATCAACGGAATAATATTTATTTTTAATCTTTTTTTTGTAGGAAAGGTTATCATTATTTTTTTAAGAATGATAATTTCTGAAATAAGTTTTCTATACTTGAAAAAAAATATAGAACTCTTTTCTCAAAAAAGTAGTGACTTACTAAGGCTGGTATTGCAACCACCAATCCCATCGCAGTTGTTAATAGGGCAGTCCAGATTCCTCCCGCTAAGATAGACGGATCAACTAAACTGCCTCCAAGTTCCAATTCATTAAATGAATCAATCATTCCAATAACTGTCCCCAATAAACCTATAAGAGGACTAACTTGTGAAATTATTTCTAACGACGGAAGAAAAAGTTGGATCTTTTCGAACTCTTTCTGAGTTAGTCTATCTATTTCTTTTTCAATATTTTCTTTTGACTTATTTGACTCCAAAACGTCTAATATTTTTGTGATAAATTCTTCTTTTGATTTGGGTGCAAGCTCAATGAAGTTTTCTTTAATTTCGTTAATTGTAATTCCGCTAGGTGCTTGTTCTAATATTTCTGAGAACTTTGAAAAATCCAAGTTTTTCAATAAATATAATTCAAAAAACTTAAATAATATGATCGTTATTGTCAAAACTGAGAGAAAAAAAAGGAAGAAAAATATTAATCCGCCTTTATCAATATAATTAAATAGAATTTCCATTTGTTACATAATCTAAATCAATCCTTCTAAAAGAGAAGGAAATTTTTTTTTTAAATGTAAATATTCATTTTGAAGTTCTCTCCCATCTAGAGTGAGTTGGCCCCTTTTGGTTTTTACCTTGTGGTCATAAACAACTGTAGCCGGTCTTTTAGAAAAAAAAAGTATCCGATCGCCTAGTAGTAAAGCCTCTTTAAGGTTGTGAGTAATAAGAATCACGGTAATGGGTTTTTTTTTCCAGTAATTAATTAGAACTTCATAAAGATTTTCAGCCGTGGGTTGATCGAGAGACACAAAAGGTTCATCCATTAACAAAATCTTTGGTTGTTTAATAAGTGCTCTTGCTAGAGAGACCTTTCTTCTCATCCCTCCTGAAATAGTTTTTGGGAAATAATCTTTAAAGCCTAAAAGTCCAAAACTTTTTAATATGTTATCAATATTTAAATTTGAATCATCGTCATTACATACAAGTTCAATATTTTCTTTGACTGTTAACCATGGTAAAAGTCTAGATGTTTGAAAAACGTACCCAAAGTTGTCATCGATTTTAAGATCTTTTCCATTCATTAATATCTTTTGATTTTCTGATTTGATTAATCCACCAATAATATTCATCAGTGTGGTTTTGCCGCAACCTGATGGTCCAACAATACATACAAATTCTTTTTGCTTGATCTTAATATTTATATTTTCTAAGACATCGACATATGTGTTGTCATATTTATTAAGAAAAGATTTTTTTTTTATGTTAATATTAAATTCCAAAATTCTATCTCCACATTGAAATTTTATTTTCAAACGGTCTCACTAAGAAGAATTCAACAAGTATTATCAATAAAACAAAAACAAGTGTATATGCCAAAATACCTGCAATATCAAAAAATTGGAAAAAGCCAAACAACTTAAAACCAACTCCATTACTTCTTCCTAAAAGTTCCACAACTAAGACAATCTTCCAAATTAATGATAAACCTGAGCGAGCTGATGATAATAAATATGGGAATAATTGCGGTAAAATAACCTTAAAAAAAAATTTTTTCCCTGAAATCTTATAAAATCTTGCTACATCAACGTAGTCTTTATCGATTGATCTTGCTCCTTCTCTCATTATAACCGCAACCATTGGTATTTTATTTAATGCAACTGCCAGTATGGCTGCAACTTCATTTAAACCGAACCAAACATAACACAAGATTATGATTACAAGTGCCGGAACATTTAATCCTAAGATCAACCAATCATCAAGAAATACATTTAGTTTCTTATTTCTCCCCATGTAAATACCGACAAAGGTGCCAATCAACATTGCAAAAATAAAAGATAATACAACTCTTTTTAGAGTTATAGATGTATGAAATATAAGTTCATTGGTTTCTGACTCAGCAATTACCTTTTGCATGACTTCATTAGGTCCAGGTAATAGGTCAATTTCAACATAGACGCTGGATAACTGCCATATGCCAAAAAAAATAAGTATTGAAACAATCCTTATGATTGCATTTGGATTTGTTTTTTCCATTTTTATTTTGTCCAGAAGGTACCAGGCGCCAGGTTTTCAGCTTTTCCAACTAATTCTTTGCCACCAACTTCTGCTAGAATTGAGTATAGTTTTTTTGAACCATCTATTTGTTTGCTTGTAAAATCTTTCGATGGAATTCCTTCTCTATAGATATCTCGGAGATTGAGGAAAAGTTGATCATCATCAGCATTCATGAAAGGTCTAACTTTTGTCCAAATTTCATCTGATTCCAACATGATTTTTTTTGTTTTTTTCGATGTAGCAAGGAATTTATTAAGTAATTTATTTTTAGAAGATGCCCAATCGTCTTTGAAAACCCATCCTATAACCGGAATACCCTTTGGTAATTCTAGTTTAGTCAATATGTCTGTAATATTAATCACTTTTTTGAAATTGTCATTTGTTAAAAGTTTGGCTTGATAGGGCCAATAAGTTAAAATTGCATCAAAACTATCCTGTTCAATTTTTTTATTCAAAAGAGGTGGAGCACCAAAAATCTGTCTACTTAAGTCTTTTAATTCTTTTCCATACTGTTGTTTGAAATAAGCTCTAAAAATTAACCAACCTTTATCAACTTGACCACCTGCAATCCCAATTTTCTTTCCCTCGAGGTCAATTTCACTTTTTATTGGAGAATCCTTAGAAACAATTAATCCTCCTGCAGCCATAGAGTGAGGAACAAAAGAAAATAAACGACCCTCATTTCTTTGTCTGGATACCCAAAACCAATCAGTTACAATAATATCTACCGCTCCTCCTTGCAAAGCAACAGCAGCAGCATTCTTACTAGCAAGTTCGACTATTTCAATTCTAAAGTCGTTTTCAAGGTCTAGCTCAAGATCCTTAATTAATTTAAGTTCCCAATTAACACTCCCATACTGTAGTGAACCGATTCTAATAACATCAAGGTTGTTTGCTTGAGAAGACACCGGCATTAAAAAATAAATACTGAAGCATAAAATGATAGCATTCGAAATATGGGTTAAATTTTTTAATAATTTTGAAAACATTGGCTTAATTACTATTTAATTTAAATATATTTAATTAACTTCTATACTAATTTTAAAACTGCTGTCAATGCAAGATTTTTTTGATGAATATAAAATGAAAAAAAAGATTTATAAATTAAATTTATTAGGGTTAAAATGCCCTCTACCTGTTTTAAAAATATCTAAAATATTTAAAGAAATTAATAAAGGAGATATCATTCTTGTTAAGACAGATGACCCAAAAGCAAACCTAGATATAGAAAATCTAACTAAAAGTGTGAGTATCAAAATTTTAAAAAAAAATTATCTTGATGGTAATGAAATTGATTTTAGGTTAGAAAAATATTAATTACCAAATAATTGCAAATGAACAAACTTCTTGATAAAAAAATTGACAGTCTTTCCTATGAAGATGCCTTTGAGAGACTTCAGCAAATAACTCAACTTCTTGAGGATGGAAATGTTACTTTAGACGATTCGATAAAATATTATGAACAAGGGGTTCTTCTTAAAAATTTTTGTGAAAAAAAATTAAAGGATGCGGAAATGAAGATTAAAACCGTATTAGATAATAAAGAAAATAAAGACAAAGAGTAATGCAAAATGTTGAAAAATTTATTTCCGATTTTGCAGTGAAGTTTGATAGTTTTCTTGTAAAAATGGTGCCAACTAATAAGTTTTCCTCAAAACTTTATGAGGCAATGATTTATGCTATTCAAGTTGGAGGGAAAAGGTTGAGACCACTTTTTTTAATTGAAATAGCTAAAATTTATGGCGTGGATATTAATAGTGCGATGAGATCTGCAGTTGCAATAGAATTTATACACTGTTATTCTCTGGTTCACGACGATCTTCCTGCAATGGATGACGACGATTTAAGAAGAGGACACATAACCTGCCATAAAAAATTTGATGATGCTACTGCAATCCTTGTTGGAGACGCATTTCAATCATTATCTTTTCAAATCCTATCAGACAAAGAAACTCACACTAATGCCCAAGTTAGATGTAATTTAATTAATGAACTTTCAAAAGCGTCAGGTGCTTTGGGAATGGTTGGTGGACAAATGTTAGATTTAGATGCAGAAAAGAAAAAACTTACACTAGAACAGATTCTTATACTTCAAGAACTAAAAACTGGGGAGCTGTTTAAATTTTGTTGTATAGCTGGACCTATTTTAGCAGAAAAAGAAGACTTAGATTTATTTAAAAAGTTTGCTCAGAACCTTGGGCTTGCTTTTCAAATCAAAGACGATCTCTTAGACATTGAAGGTGATGAAAAAAAATTAGGTAAAAAGGTAAATAAAGATTCCTCAAGAGGAAAACAAACATTGATTTCATATTACGGCAAGCAAAAAGCAAAAAAAAAATCTCAAGAACTTATTTATGAATCTATTAAACTTTTAAAACATTTTGGAAAGAAAGCAGACAGAGTGATCGATCTTACAAACTTTGTGATTTCAAGGAATGTATAAATGTTTTTAAAACATAAAATCCCTCAATCTTTAAATAAATCTAGAATAGACGTTGTTTTAAAAGAGTTGAATCTTGTTGATTCAAGAAATAAAGCCATTGCAATGATTATTTCTGGTAAAGTCTATGTTAACGATGTGAAAATTGACAAACCAGGAAAGATTGTTAAGTCTAATACAACTTTGAAATTAAAAAAAAATGAGCATGAATGGGTTTCAAGAGGAGGCATTAAGCTTGAAAATGCAATTAAGAAGTTAGCAATTAATGTTAGGCATAAAACTTGTTTAGATATAGGTTGCTCCACTGGTGGTTTTAGTGAGGTGTTAATTAAAAGAAATGTTAAAAAGATATATGCAGTAGATGTTGGTTACGGACAGTTTGATTGGAAACTTCGAAATACCAGAAATATAGTTTTACTTGAGAGAACGAATGTCAAAGACTTAAATATTAGTTTGATTCCTGAAAAAATTGATTTAGTTGTTTGTGACGTAAGTTTTATTTCTTTAAAAAAAGTTATGTTGCCAATCAAGAATTTTTTAGCTGATAGATTCCAGATACTTTCACTAATTAAACCCCAATTTGAAGCCAATAGAAATGAAGTTGGTAAAGGTGGTATTATCAAAGATGATAAAATTCACAGCAGAGTGTGTGAGGAAATTGATAATTGGTTTAAAATCAATTTCAAAAATATTTCAACAAGAATAATTCAAAGTTCAATTTTTGGGCAAAAGGGTAATAAAGAATTTTTTATTTACATAAATAATTAATAATTAAATTTTATTTTTTTTTTGAAGTAAGTAACAGTCAGCTAGTATTATAGAAAGCATAGCCTCACCAACAGGTACAGCTCTAATCCCCACACAAGGGTCATGCCTTCCTTTGGTAATAATCGATGTATTCTTTTTTGATAAATCCACTGTCTTTCTTTCATTTAGAATTGAACTTGTGGGTTTAACAGCAAATTTGACAATTATATCTTGTCCTGATGTGATTCCTCCCAGAGTGCCTCCAGAGTTATTTGATTCAAAAATTATTTGTTTATTTTTCGATCTAATTTCGTCAGCATTCTCTTCACCTCTTAATTCCGCGCTTTTAAATCCGTTGCCTATCTCCACTCCTTTGACAGCAGGGATACTCATCATACCTTGCGCAATTAGTGCATCTATCTTTGAGAAAATAGGTTCTCCCAAACCTGGTTGAACACCGGTAGCATTAATTTGTATCACAGCTCCAATGGAAGAACCCTCTTTTCTTACCTTTCTTAAATATCTTTCCCATATTGGAAGGGTTCTAGAGTCTGGACAGAAAAGGTTGTTGTTATTAACTTCATCCCAGTCCCAGTTTGAGTTATTGATTCTTTTATTTCCAATTTGTATCAATGCGCCTTTTATCTTAATTTTTTTTCCTAATATTTTTTGTGCCACAGCTCCAGCTGCAACTCTCATTGCAGTTTCTCTGGCAGAAGCTCTTCCACCACCTCTATAATCTCTAATTCCGTATTTCATTTGATATGTAAAATCTGCGTGACCTGGCCTGAACTTATTCTTTATATCTTCGTAGTCTTTTGACTTTTGATCGGAATTATAAATTATTAATGAAATTGGTGTCCCAGTGGTTTTTTTTTTAAAAACTCCTGAAAGAATTTTAACTTTGTCTTCCTCTTTCCTTTGAGTTGTGAATTTAGATTGGCCAGGTTTCCTTCTGTCAAGAAATTTTTGAATATAATCTTCAGTGAGTGATAGTTTAGGAGGAACACCTTCAATCACACATCCTATTGCTTCACCATGACTTTCACCCCAGGTGGTAACTCTAAAAATTTGTCCAATTGAACTACCTGTCATTTATTTTTCAACCGTTATATCTGGTGCATCAACTGATTTCATTCCAACTACGTGATATCCACAATCTACATGTATAACCTCACCTGTAACGCCGGAGGATAAATCTGATAAAAGATAAACTGCATTTTTACCTACTTCATCTGTGTTTGTTATTCTTTGAAGTGGAGAATTATATTCATTCCATTTAAGTATATATCTAAAATCAGAAATACCAGATGCAGCTAAAGTTTTCATTGGACCGGCTGAAATTGCATTAACTCTTATATTTTTTTTACCAAGATCAACTGCTATATATTTAACACTAGTTTCCAAAGCGGCTTTTGCAACTCCCATAACATTGTAATGTGGCATAACTCTTTCCGCACCCAGATATGACAATGTTAGAATTTTTCCTCCCTCATTCATGCAGTTTTGTGCTCTTTGACAAAGAGCTGTTAAGGAGTAACATGATATATCTAGTGTGTTAAGAAAGTTAGATCTAGTTGTATTAACATAGTCACCTTTCAATTCATTCTTGTCTGAAAAAGCAATTGAATGAACTAGAAAATCAAAGGTGCCCCATTCTTTTTCGATTTCTTTAAAAAAATTATCAATGCTTTTATCTGAAGAAGCGTCGCATTCAAATACCAAGTCTGAATCACATTTACTAGCAAGTGGAATCACTCTTTTTTTTATGGATTCATTGACAAACGAAAATGCTAAATCTGCTCCAAATTTTCTTAAATTTTCTGCAATACCCCATGCAATTGATTTTTCATTGGCTATTCCTAGAATCACACCCTTTTTTCCATTTAAATTAATTATTGAATTCATAGTTTTTATATCCCAATTGAATATTAAGCTATTGTTTAATAATCTTATATTATATTTACAACAAAAAAGATAGAATGAATCCTTTTAAAAAATTTAAACTTTGGTTTGATTTAGCAAAAAAAAAATATCCTTTTGATCATACTGCCTTCGCACTTGCTACTTCTTATAATGATCAACCACATGTTAGAATGGTTCTGCTAAAATTAATCCTAGATGATGGTTTTGTTTTTTTCACAAACCTTTCAAGTAACAAAGGAAAACATTTCAAACAAAACCCCAAAATATCAATGTGCTTTTATTGGGAGGAACTTAATAAACAAATTAGGGTTGTGGGAAAGGGGAGTATTGTTAATAGCAGCATTTCAGATGAATATTTCTCCACCAGACCTAGAAAAAGTCAAATAGGCGCATGGGTATCAAATCAATCAAGTGAAATTGTTTCGGGTAACGAGCTATCCCAGAAAGAAAAATTTTACAATGAAAAATTTGATGGCTTTGCAGTGCCAAGACCAGATTACTGGGTTGGAATTAAAATATCACCCATAGAATTTGAGTTTTGGCAACAAGGTGAGTTTAGACTTCATAAAAGAGAATTATATAAATTAAAAAGAAAAGTTTGGGAAAGAAAACTTCTCTCTCCTTAATTAAGCTGCTTTATTTATATTTAGAGTTTTAAAAACTGTACTTAGTGCAGTAACAAGTTTCTTTATCATTTTAGAGGAGTGTTGAGGTGAAGCAGTGATTCTTAACCTCTCCGTTCCCTTGGGGACGGTGGGAAAGTTTATTGGTTGAACGTAAACGTTATAATCATCTAATAAAATCTGACTAGCTTTTTTACACAAAATAGGATTCCCAATTATAACTGGAATAATATGACTATTATTATCGATAAAAGGGATATTATTTTTTCTCAAAAGTGCTTTTACTTCTTTTACTACTTTAAAAAGATTTTCTCGCTCTTTTGAAGAAAATTTTAAATGTCTTATCGAAGTATATGCACCTGCTGCAATGCATGGGGGCAAAGATGTTGTAAAAATAAAGCCTGATGAAAAACTTCTAATAAAATCTATAGTTTCTTTTTTACCAGATATGTATCCACCAATGACTCCAAATGCTTTGGCTAATGTTCCCTGAATAATGTCAACCTGATCCATCACACCTTGTTGTTCTGCAACTCCTGCACCTCTCTGACCATAAATTCCAACAGCATGAACTTCATCTAAAAATGTAAGTGCACTATATTTTTTTGCTAGGGAGCATATTGATTTTATTTGAGAAAAATCTCCATCCATTGAGTACACGGATTCAAATGCTATAATTTTATACTTGTGATGGGAGTATTTAATTAAGTTCTTTTCTAAATTTTCTAGATCATTGTGTTTAAAGATAACCTTACTAGCTCCTGAGTTTTTAATTCCTTGAATCATGGATGCATGATTCTTTTCATCTGAGAAAAAAATACAATCTGGAAGTTTTTTTCCAAGCGTTGAGAGTGTAGCTTGATTCGCAAGGTAGCCTGAGTTGAAAAGTAGAGCTGACTCTTTCTGGTGAAGATAGCACAACTCTCTTTCAAGTAGAACATGATAGTGGTTTGTACCTGATATATTTCTTGTGCCACCAGAACCTGCACCTACCTTTTTCAATGCGTCCATCATATTAGCAAGTACCATTTTATTTTGGCTCATACCAAGATAATCGTTGCTACACCAAACTGTAACTTCTGATACGGAATCATCTTTATAGTTTAAAGCTTGAGGAAAATCACCAGCCAACTTTTCTAAATCTGCAAAAACTCTGTAGTTACCCTCTATTTTAAGGGTATCAAGATTTTTTTTGAAGTATTTTAAATAATCAGTCATCTTTATCGAAACTTAATGCAACAGAGTTTATACAATATCGTAATTGAGTGGGTGCTGACCCATCGTCAAATAAGTGACCTAAATGAGCTTTACAACTTGAACAAATCACTTCTACTCTAATCATCCCAAATGAGCAATCGTTTATTTCCTTAATAGCATTTTGGTTGATAGTTGAACTAAAACTTGGCCATCCGCTGGAAGATTTAAATTTATCTTCAGAACTAAACAATTTTGAACCACAACAAACGCACTTGTAAGTGCCTTTTTCAAAGAAATTAAAAAATTCACCAGTAAAAGGCGGTTCTGTTGCTGAATTTTGGGTTACATCAAACGCCAGCTCAGACAATTTTGATTTTAATTCTGATTTCCTCATTAATTCACATATAATAATATTATTATAAATTAAAATGAAAATATTAATATTTATAAGTTTTTTATGATAATAGTTATTGGTGCAGGAATTATAGGACTCTTTACAGCCTATAATTTGTTGAAAAAAGGGAAGAAAGTAAAGATCTTCGACACACCCAGTTTAAAAGGAAGTTCGTCTGATGCCGCCGTTGGAATGTTAGCTCCTTTAATTGAGGCTAAACCTTTGGAATCAGAATTATTTAATTTAATGATTGAGTCAAAAAAATCTTGGAAAGAATTTGTCCATCTTGAACCTATAAATTCTTATATAAAATTCAAAGATAACGGTGCTTTAATGGTTGCATTAAATCAGGATGATAATGAAAAACTGAAATTTAAAAAAAACTATTTTGATAATCTTGGATATAAAACAGAACTTTTGTCTGCAAATCAAACACTAAAAATTGAACCTTCATTAAACTCTAATGTTTACTCATCTTTATTTTGTAAAAATCAGGATCAAGTGAATCCTGTACTATTAAAAAAATTTTTAATTGAAGAAATTATTTCAATGAACGGAGAATACTTGATCGGAAAAAAAATTGACAAATTAAAACTTGATGACGGCAATGTTTTTTTTGGAAATAAATCATATAAATTTGATAATATTATCATTGCTTGTGGAGCATGGAGTAGTGAAATAATATCAAACTCTTTTGGAATAAAAATTCCTTTGAGGCCAGTCAAGGGGGTCTCATTGATATTGAATTCTAAATGTAATACTATTTCTCATAATTTATGGTTTAGGAATATATACATTGCTCCAAGAGATAATGGCAAGCTAGCTATTGGTGCTACCGAAGATGAAAAAGGTTTTGATCATGAGATTAAAATAGATGAACTTTATTTTTTAATAAATTCAATTTGGGAATCATTCCCTAGATTAGAAGATTTGAGCTTAAATAAAATCAAAGTTGGTTTGAGACCAACTACAATTGATGGAAGCCCGATAATTGGACCCTTAAATGATTTTAATAATAAAATTTTATGTAACTTCGGTCATTACAGGCATGGTATTTTGTTGGCCCCTAAAAGCGCAGATATAATCTCGAACTATGTATTTAATAAAGAAGTTTTAAGCAAAGATAAATTTTTTTCTCCTTCAAGATTTAATTTATAAATTTTTAGTTTATCATTCTTAAATGACTAATTTGATAAATATCTACTTAATCAATGGGGAGGATTTTAAATGTGGCTTGGAAAATCCTTGTCTTTACGACCTAATAACTCTTTTCTTAAAAAAAAAAATAGATGATAAATGTAAACTAGCTGTCGCTGTAAATAATCAATTAATTGAGAAAAATAAGTGGAAAAGGAAAAAAATAAATTTATCTGATAGAATAGAAATTGTTTCACCATTCTTTGGAGGATGATAATGGAATCGGATCTTCTGGAAATTGACGGTAAATATTTTAAATCAAGGTTGATAATGGGTACGGCACAGTTTCCAAATCTAAGTATACTAAATAAATCATTATCATCATCTGAAACAGAAATAATCACAATTGCAATTAGAAGAATGAATTTTAAAGATACAGTTAATTATTTAGATTTAATTGACAAAAAGTTTACCTTTCTTCCCAACACTGCGGGATGTTTTACAAAAAAAGAAGCAATTTTGACAGCTGAATTGGCCAGAGAAAGCTTAAATACTAATTGGATTAAATTAGAGTTAATAAGTGATCAAGAGATGTTACTCCCAGACCCAATAGAGCTTTACGAGACATGCAAAGAACTTATAAAGAAAAAATTTAAAATTTTTGCATATTGCTCTGATGATCCTGTTCTATGTAAAAGATTAGAGGATATTGGTTGTGAGGTCGTAATGCCTTTGGTTTCCCCGATAGGGTCAGGTCTAGGAATTAGGAACGAACACAATTTAGAGACAATTAGAAAAATGTGTGCAGGCAAGGTTTTTGTAGATGCAGGGATAGGCAAGCCAAGTGATGCTTGTAGAGTTATGGAATTAGGCTTCGACGGAGTTTTATTAAATTCCTCTGTAGCCAGGTCATTAAATCCAATAGAAATGGCTGAATCAATGAAAATGGCTATTATTTCTGGAAGAAAAGGTTTTAAGTCAGGATTTATTGAAAAAAGTAAATTAGCGTCTAACAGCACTACTTTTAGAGGAAAAATATCTAATTTTTAACACCAATATCAAATAAAAATTTTTCTATCAACTGTATTTCTTTTAAATCTAGAATCTTTTTTTCAAATGCAGATTCCAAAATAAATTTCCAACTAGTTAAAAAAATTATATCTATTTTTTTTTTTTTAAAAGAAAAAAAATCATTTATTATTCCGTAATTAAATATTACAAAAATTCCCGTTATAATTGCTTTTTCTTGATATATGGCGTTTAAAAAATTTAATTTACTTCCTCCATCTGTCATCAAGTCTTCAACAAGCAAAACTTTATCTCTTCGTGACATTATACCTTCTATCTGTGAGTTTTTACCAAACTTTTTTCTTTCTTTTCTTATGTAGGTCATTGGCATTTTAAGTCTATTTGCTATCAGAGCTGCAAAGGGTATACCTGCTGACTCACCTCCCGCAACATTTGTTATTTCTGATAGATTTATTTTATGACCTATTTTTTTTACTCCAAAATCAATAAGCTCTTTACATTCACGTGGAAAAGAAATTATTCTTCTACAATCGCAATATACTGGGCTTTTTTTTCCGGAAGTTAATTTAAATTGTTTTTTTGGACTAAAGTTAATACACTTTAAATCCAGAAGGATGTTAGCAGCCTTTTTTGATAATTTTTTTTCTATTGTTGATTTGATGACCATAAATAAACTTATATCAGTTCTGTTGCAATGGGTTTCTCTTAACACAAATTATGATATTAGTAAATTTGATTCTACAGTTAAAATAGTGAATGAGAGAGTAATTCAAAAATTGGTTTGTGGAGGAAAGTGTCCTGTATTAGCATTTTATTCTCAAAAAACTGGGATATTGATAACAAATATGGACTTAGACAATTTCTGTAATCAATCAATTCTTCTTCACGAAATGATTCATTCATTTCAGGTGAATAAGAATATGGAAAATGCTTTTAAAGAAAAAGAAGCTTACCAATTACAAAATAAATTTTTAGAAGAAATGTCTACAATAAATGGTATAGTAAAGATTCTTAATGTTAAAAGGTGTAGATCCTATCAAATGAATTAGTTTAAGGGGGAAGATTATGGGTGATTATAAAACAGACTTAGAAATAGCAAGAGGTTCAAAAAAACTTCCAATTTCAAAAATAGCCTCTGATGTTTTGTCGATAGACGAATCTAACCTAGTTCCTTATGGCCACTTCAAAGCTAAATTAAGTTCCGATTTTATAAATCAGATACAAGATAAAAAAGACGGAAAGCTTATACTAGTTACAGCTATGACACCAACTACAGCTGGAGAGGGAAAGACAACAACTTCAGTTGGACTCACTGATGGACTTAATTATATTGGAAAGAAGGCTATGGTTGCATTGCGCGAACCAAGTCTAGGTCCTTGCTTTGGGATGAAAGGTGGTGCAGCTGGTGGAGGGTATGCTCAAGTTGTTCCCATGGAAGATATCAATCTACATTTCACAGGTGATTTTCATGCTATTACTTCCGCACATATGCTTTTATCTGCAATGATTGATAATCACATTTATTGGAACATGGAACCAAAAATTGATAGTCGGAGAGTTACATGGAGAAGAGTTGTTGATATGAATGACAGGGCTTTAAGATCAATAACAAATTCATTAGGAGGAATCTCAAATGGATTTTCAAGAGAGGATGGATTTGACATTACTGTTGCATCAGAGGTCATGGCAATTCTGTGTTTAGCAAAAGATTTTAAAGATCTAACAAACCGATTAGGAAAAATAATAATTGGGTATAATAGAGATTTAGAACCAATATTTTGTAGCGATATAAAAGCCGATGGAGCAATGTCAGTATTACTAAAAGACGCTCTTCAACCTAATTTAGTTCAGACACTTGAAAACAACCCTGCTTTTATTCACGGAGGCCCATTTGCTAATATTGCTCATGGATGCAATACAGTTATAGCAACTAAAACTGCACTTAAACTTTCAGACTATGTAGTAACTGAAGCAGGTTTTGGTGCTGATTTAGGAGCTGAGAAATTCTTAAACATTAAATGTAGAAAAACGGGATTAGTCCCTTCTTGTGCTGTTGTTGTGGCTACAGTTAGAGCATTGAAACTTCATGGGAATGTTAACCAAAAAAAACTAGGAGAGGAAAATATTAAAGCTGTTTCAGATGGACTGCCGAATTTGATTAGACATATAGAAAATTTATCAAAATTTGGTATCCCTACCGTTGTTGCAATTAATAGATTTCCAACTGATACTGAGAATGAAATCAAAAAAGTTCAACAAGAATGCAAAGAAAGAGGTGTTAGCGCAATTTTAGCAGAACATTGGAAAGATGGAGGTAAAGGAGCGGCTGAACTAGCTAAAACTGTAATAAATACAATTGAAAATAACAGTTCAAATTTAAAATTCCTATATGATGATAAGGACAAACCTGAAGAAAAAATATTCAAAATAGCTACAGAAATATACAGAGCAAAGAATGTCACTTTTTCGCCTGCGGCAACAAAAAAACTAATGGAAATTTCCAAGCTGGGATTTGATCATTTTCCAGTTTGTATGGCAAAAACACAATATAGTTTTAGTACTGATCCAACCCAAAAATGTGCTCCTGAAAATCATGAGATTCAGATCAGAGAAATAAGACTTTCTGCAGGTGCGGAATTTATTGTTGCGATTGCAGGTGATATAATGACAATGCCTGGTTTACCAAAAAAACCAGCTGCTTATGAAGTTAAGATAGGAGAGGATGGTAATATTCAAGGTTTGTTTTAAATCCAATTTTTGTAAATATTTATAAATTGTTTGTTTATTATTTTATCAGAAAAATTTTTTTGAATAAACTTTCTCCCATTCCTTCCATACAAGGCTTCTAATTCTTTATTTTCTAATATTTTTTCAATAGCTTTTGATAATGAAATATAATCTTTAGCAGGAACTAAAATACCATTGAAGCCGTCAATACAAATTTCTTTACAACCCTCAACATTTGAAGTTATTAGAGGCAGTTCGCAACTTGAAGCCTCCAACATAGATTTTGGAAGACCTTCTCTATAAGAGGGAAGGACTGCTACTCTTGATTTCTGGAGGTATGGAATGACATTTTTTTTCTTACCATACCAAACTATTAACTTCTCCTTTTGCCAATCATTTAGTTTTTTATATTCTACTGCTGATTTGTTTCCATAATCTGGAATTCCAAGTATCAAAACTTTTATTGATCTTTTTTTTTTAATTATTCTTACGGCATTAATAAGTTCTAAAAAACCTTTGTCATATAAAATCCTAGAATGAAAAATAACATCAAAGATTTTTTTTGTACTTTTTTTCTTAAATTTGGAGGTATCAACGCCAGAACCTCTAATAATTTTGAACTTTGAATATTTTATAATTTTTTTTTTTTCAAATATTAACTTGTCATCGTTATTTTGAAATATAAATAGAGCCTTATTTTTTATTAAAAAAATTCTTAGTAGAGCTATATAGAAGTATTTTATCAGACCAGTTGAAATATTTTTATTGATAAATAAAAACCCTAAACCAACAACACATAGAAGAATTTTTGTTTTACCTATTAACTTTGAAATTAATGAAGTGTAAAGGATAGGTTTTAATGCCATACTTTGAATAAAGTCAGGTTCAAATTCTTTTACAATTTTATAAAATTTTATTAAACAAAATAACTCTTTAAATAGATTTACTGATCGTCTATCCATATTTAAATGATGTGTCTTAAAACCCATGGATTTGATTTTTTTTTCATAATTACTAAATTTACAAACAACAAGAACATCTAAGTTGTTTTTTAAAGCTGAATGAGCTTGTTTTATTTTGTGAGATAAAAAATATTCATCTTCACTTACAAAATATAAAAGTTTATATTTTTTCATAATTAATTATTAAAATGCTTTACTATATTATTTTTGGGATTATCTTTGCAACTATTTTACTTGCATTTCTTATTGAATTAATTCATTCGTCAAGAGAAAAATTTAAAAAAAGATTAAAATTCATTTCTGCTTTTTTTTTATTTATATTTATTTTAATTTTGATGGTAAAGTTTCCTCAGTTAATATCAGTCTTACCAGCAATTTTTTTGATTCTCTACAGGTGGAGATTTTTAATTGGTTTTATCGCTCAGTTATTTCTAAGAAAAAAAAATAAAAGTTTTTCTTCGAATATTGATAAAAAAGAAGCCCTAGAAATACTTGGTCTTGATGAGGGTGCGACGAGATTTTCAATAAACAAAAGATATCAAGAACTTATGAAAATTAATCATCCAGATAAAGGTGGTTCGGAGTGGATTACAAAACAACTAAATAAAGCCAAAGAGACTCTTTTAGGTTGAGATTTTTTTTTTTTCGTTTAAATTTATTATTAATGAATCTCCCAGTTAGTAAAGCAGTTTTCCCTATTGCTGGTCTTGGAACTAGATTTCTTCCAGCGACCAAATCAATTCCAAAAGAGATGTTAACAATTTTAGACAGACCTATTTTAGAATGGGCAGTGATTGAGGCAGCAAAATCAGGAATAGAACATATGATTTTTGTTACATCATCAAAAAAAAATTCAATAATAGAGCATTTTGATAATTCTCATATTTTAGAGCAATTGCTTAAACAAAAAAAAAAAAAGGAACACTTAAAATTAATCCAAAGTCAAAACAGGCTGGGAAATTTTTTTTATGTTATTCAAGATGAGCCTAAAGGTTTGGGTCATGCTGTATGGTGCGCTAGAGATCTGATAGGAAAAAATGAGAACTTTGCTGTTATTCTCCCAGATGATATTATACTTTCCAAGAAACCTGCGATCAAACAACTTATCGAAGTCTCAAAAAAAACAAATGGTGGATCTGTTCTAGCTTTAGAGGAAGTTCCCAGAAGTGAAGTGTATAAATATGGTGTGGTAAAAACAAATAAAAAAATCAATAATTATTATTCAATTGAAAAGTTAGTCGAAAAACCTGAACCAAAAAATGCCCCTTCAAATCTGTCAGTTGTGGGAAGATATATTCTAAATTCTAGAGTTTTTGATTTTCTAGACAGACAAAAGAAGGGCTTTGGCAATGAAATTCAGTTGACAGACAGTTTAGGCAATTTAAAAAAAAATGGTTTGTATGGGTTAAAATTTGAGGGTGATAGATTTGACTGTGGGAGCAAACTAGGTTTTATTGAAGCAAATTTAAACTTTGGATTAAATGATGAAGGTATTAAAAGGAATCTAAGGAAAATTTTAAGAAAATTATGAAAATTACAGTGGTTGGAACAGGTTATGTGGGTCTAGTATCAGGAGCATGCTTTGCTGAATTTGGTGTCGATGTTGTATGTGTTGATAAAGATAAACAGAAAATAAAAAAATTAAAGAAAGGAATCATCCCTATCTATGAGCCTGGACTTGAAGAACTAGTCCAGAAAAATATAGATGAGAAAAGACTTTCATTTGAAACTGATATTTCATTATCTCTGAAAGATTCATCAGCAATATTTATTGCTGTTGGTACACCTTCTAGAAGAGGCGATGGACATGCAGATTTAAGTTATGTTTTTATGGCAGCAGAAGAAATTGCAAAGAATCTTGATAATTATGCTGTGGTAGTAAATAAATCAACAGTTCCAATTGGAACTGGAAAAAAAGTTTATGATATAATTAAGAAGTTTAAACCAGACATTGAGTTTGATGTTGCTTCAAATCCTGAATTTTTAAGAGAAGGTTCTGCTATAAACGATTTCATGAGGCCTGATAGAGTTGTCATAGGCTGTGAATCAAAGAGAGCAAGAGATATTTTAAAAGAATTATACAGGCCACTATTTTTACTTGAAACACCAATTCTTTTCACAAAAAGAGAAACTGCAGAGTTAATCAAGTATGCTGCTAATTCTTTTCTAGCCACAAAAATAACTTTTATTAATGAAATTGCTGACTTGTGCGAAAAAGTACGGGCAGATGTTGGAGATGTTTCAACTGGTATTGGGTTAGATGGAAGAATCGGCAAAAAGTTTTTACATCCTGGTCCAGGTTACGGAGGATCTTGTTTCCCAAAGGACACGCTTGCTTTAGTAAAAACAGCGCAAGACTTTAAATCCCCGTTAAAACTGATAGAGCATGTTGTAGAAAGTAATAAAAACAGAAAAAAAACAATGCACAAAAAAATTTTAGAAGCAATTCCAAAAAGCACTTCAACTAGTGTGTTGGCAATCTTAGGCTTGACTTTTAAACCTAATACAGATGATATGAGGGATAGCCCAAGTTTAGATATAATTCCTAAGTTAATTGAAAATAATTGTGAGCTTCGTGTTTTTGACCCTGAGGGCATGAATGAGGCAAAAACTTATTTATCTGAAAAAAATAAGAAAATAAAATGGTGTTCTAGTGCCTATGAGGCTGCAAAAGGATCGGATGCAATAGTAATTTTGACAGAATGGAATCAATTTAGAGCTCTTAATATGAAGAAATTAAAGGAGTCCCTGAGACAAAATATAATTATAGATCTTAGAAATATTTATAACCCTGAGGAGATGAAAAGTAATGGTTTTAAATACTATTCAATAGGTAGGAAAAACTTATGAAAACTATACAACATAAGTTTGATGAATCGATAGTCAGATCTTATGATATTAGAGGAATTGTTAATGAAACCTTATTTACAGAAGATGCAAAAGTTATTGGTCAATTATTCGGCCTTGAAGTAGGAGAGGGTAGAACAGTTAATGTAGGATATGACGGAAGGCATTCTTCAAAAGAACTTAAAGAGAATTTAATAATAGGTTTGCAAGAAGTTGGGGTAAATGTCTGCGAAATTGGCCTAGTTCCTACACCACTTTTATATTTTTCCTGTGTACATAATTTGTCATCGGGGGGGATTATGGTAACCGGTTCTCATAATCCAAAGGAATATAATGGATTTAAATTTGTTTTGGGCAACCTCCCTTTTTATGAAGATCAGTTGAAAGGTTTAGAAAAAAAAGCACGTAATTTTTCATTTAAAAAAAAATTAGGGAAACGAGAGCAAGTCGATTTACAAGCTATTTATTTGGAAAAAATATTTCAAAATTTTACTCAAAAAAAAAATATAAATATTGTTTGGGATTGTGGTAATGGTTCAACAGGTGATGTGCTAAGCTCTTTAGCAAAGCGAATTAAAGGTAAGCAAAAATTACTTTTTAATAAGATTGATGGGGATTTCCCAAACCATCATCCAGACCCCTCAGAACCAAAGAACCTGTTGTTTTGCAAAAAAGAAATTCGTGAGAATGGATATGACGCGGGCATAGCATTTGATGGAGATGGCGATAGAATAGGTGTTTTAGATAATAAGGGAAGAATTATTCCAGGAGATATTTTATTACTGATTTTTTCAGATTATGTAATAAAAAAAAATAACCAATGTTCAATTATTGGTGATGTCAAGTGTAGCCAGATATTATTTGATGAGATTAAAAAAAAAGGAGCTTCCTACTTTATCTCTAAAACTGGCCATAGTCATGTGAAAATGAATATGAAAGAAACCCAATCAGATTTAGCTGGTGAGATGAGTGGACATATATTTTTTAGGGAAAACAATGGTTTTGACGATGCTTTGTTTGCCAGTCTAAAGTTAATTGAAATTTTGACAGATTCTGAAGATAGTTTATCTGAAATTTTCGATAAAGTTCCTAAATCTTTTAATACTCCGGAAATAAGAATAGATTGCGATGATTCTTCGAAATTTAAACTGATTAAAGAAATAAGCATTAAACAAAGAGAGTTAAAAAAAAATATCACTGATATAGATGGTCTTAGAGTAAGTGGTTCAGGGGGGTGGTGGCTTCTGAGGGCATCTAATACCCAACCCTGTTTGGTAGTAAGGTGTGAGGCTGAAAGCAAAAAGGGGTTAGTAAATCAAATTAATGAATTAAAGCAGGCGATTCAGGAATTCAGTCCAGAAATTGCAAGTAAAATAAATGTTGAAAATTGAAAAGGATATTTTTACCTTATATAATATATGATAAATAACGAAAAATTAAATGTAACTGAGGTTATTACTCAAGAAAAAATTGAGTTAAAAAAACCTAAACTTTTTAAGGTTATTTTATTAAATGACGATTACACTCCCATGGAATATGTGGTAAATTTAATTAAAATAGTTTTTAGAAAAAATGAGAGTGAAGCTGTAAATATAATGTTGATGGTACATAAAAAAGGATCTGGAGTTTGTGGTATATTTACAAAAGAGATTGCAGAAACTAAAGTTGAAACAGTTTTAAAAATGGCTAAAACAGATCAACATCCTCTTAAATGTATTATGGAGCCAGACCAATGATCTCCGACGAATTAGAAAAGACTCTTCAAAGAACGCAAAAATTTGCAAAGTCATACAAACACAGGTACATGACCTTAGAACACCTTCTTTTGTCGATGCTAGATGACAGTGATGTAATAAAAGTTTTGGATGCTTGTTCCATAAATGCTAAGACTCTCAAATCGAAACTAGAAAAGTTTGTTGAAGTCAATCTTAAAGATCTAATATCAAAGACTTCCAGTGAAATTAAGCCTACCCTAGGTTTTCAAAGAGTAATCCAAAGAGCAGTGATTCACGTTCAATCATCTGGAAGAGAAGAGGCTAATGCTGCAAATGTACTAGTTGCTATATTTAGTGAAAGAGAATCTCACGCAGTTTACTTTCTTCAGCAAGAAAATTTAAACAGGCTTGATGTTGTAAATTATTTGTCTCATGGAATAGAAAAAGAATCTGATGAACAATCTTTTGAATCGGTAGAAGAAGACTATTCTGGTGACGATGAACTAAAAAAGAAAAATGATGCAATTGAAAAATATTGTGAAAACTTAAATCAAAAGGCTATACAAGGTTTTATAGATCCAATTATTGGCAGAGAAAAAGAGATAAATAGAACAATACATGTTTTGGCAAGAAGAAATAAAAATAACCCTATTTTTGTAGGTGATCCTGGAGTTGGTAAGACTGCATTAGCTCAGGGTTTGGCTCTTAAAATTATTAAAAAAGAAGTACCTTCTTCACTTAAAAACGCTCAAATATATTCTTTGGATTTGGGTGCTTTACTTGCAGGCACGAAGTTTAGAGGAGATTTTGAAGAGAGATTAAAGAAAGTCATAGATTTTTTCCAAAAATCTGAAGACTATATTCTTTTTATTGACGAAATTCATACTCTTATTGGAGCTGGTGGAACAAGTAGTGGGTCGATGGATGCATCCAATATTCTGAAACCTGCGTTGACAAGGGGAAATTTCAAATGTGTAGGTTCAACTACCTACAGTGAATACAGAAATTATTTTGAAAAGGATAGGGCACTCTGCAGAAGATTTCAAAAAATTGATGTTGACGAGCCATCGGTCGAAGATGCAATAAAGATTCTCGATGGTTTAAAACCTCATTATGAGGATTTTCATGGAGTGAAATTTGACGATGAATGTTCTAGTGAAGCAGTAAATTTGTCAAGAAAATATCTTTTGAATTTAAAACTTCCGGATAATGCATTGGATGTTCTTGATGAAACAGCAGCTGCAGTCAAAATCAATGAGAAAAGATCTTCAAAATTAATTAAGAAATCAGATGTCCAAAAAACTATTTCCAAAATTGCGAATATACCGGAAAACTCAATTAAATCTGATGACAAGGTTAAACTTAAAAATCTTGAGAGAGACCTTAGGACACTTATTTTTGGTCAAGACAAAGCTGTTAAAACAGTTTCGTCGTCAATCAAGCTTTCAAAGGTTGGGTTAAGAAATAAAGAAAAACCAATAGGTTCATTTTTATTTTCTGGTCCAACAGGTGTAGGTAAAACAGAGTTGACTCGTCAGCTTGCAAACATAATGAAAATGAATTTTGTTCGCTTTGATATGTCAGAGTATATGGAGAGACACAGTGTCTCTAAGTTGATCGGAGCTCCTCCCGGTTATGTTGGTTTTGATCAAGGTGGACTTCTTACCGATGCAGTGGATAAAAACCCATACTCAGTTGTCCTTTTAGATGAAATAGAGAAAGCCCACCCTGATCTTTTTAATATTTTACTTCAAGTTATGGATTACGGAAAACTTACAGATCATCTTGGTAAAAAAGTGGATTTTACAAACGCAATCCTTATTATGACAAGTAATATTGGTGCTGACGATCTAGTCAAGGAAAAAGTCGGCTTTTTTGGAGAAAATTCAATAAGTGATAATGAAAAAGCTATTTCAAAGTTTTTCAGCCCTGAGTTTAGAAACAGGCTAGATAGTGTTGTCAATTTTAAAGCTTTAAATAAACAAAACTCTATCAAGGTAGTTGACAAGTTTATAATGGAGCTAGAGTCAATGTTGATGGATAATAATATTTCTTTGGGTGTTACTCAAAAAGCGAAAATGAAAGTACTAGAATTAGGTTTTGATATAAAAAACGGTGCAAGGCCAATGGCAAGGGTTATTGAAGATAAAATAAAAGTACCTTTAGCTGATTTAATGCTCAAGACAAACAAAAAGTTAGGCAATCTAAAGATTGATTTTTGTGAAAAGAACAATAAATTCAAACTTTCCTACACTAATAACCAAAAAAAATTAATCTGTGTTTATGCTGAAGGGTGAGTACTTTTCCAGATACTTTGCTGCATCAATTGTTTTTTTGTTTTCTTTTTGAAGATAATCTCTAATAGGCTCCTTTAGAGTACTATTGTTAAACCAATGATTACTAAATGTTAAGATTGGATTGTAACCCCTTGAAATTTTATGTTCACCTTGGGCTCCAGCCTCAATCTTAGTAAGTTTATTTTTAATAGCATATTCGATAGCCTGATAATAACAGAGTTCAAAATGCAAATAAGGTATATCTTCTAGACATCCCCAATATCTCCCATATAAAGTGTCATCTCCAATAAAGTGGATCGAGCTACCTAGCAATTTACCATTTTTATGAGCCGAGATAAGCAACATGTTTTCTAGAGCTGATGTCTTTATTAAACCTACGAAGAAATTAATGTTTAGGTATGCCCTAGACCATTTTTTATCAATTGTATTCATGTAACATTTAAAAAGGTTGATCATATCCTCTTTTTTGATTTGATTTCCTTTTTTATGTACAAATAATATTTTTTGATCTTTAAGAAAGTCTCTCTCTTTTTGAATATTTTTTTTTTTCCTACTTTTCATAGAGTCCAAAAAATCTTTAAAGTTTCCGAAAGACTTATTTATCCAATGATATTGAATTCCTATTCTTTTAAAAAAGTTATTTTCTTCGAGTAAATTAGCAATTGATTCATTGATAAAATTTACATGAAAAGAAGAGACCTTTTGTTCATTTAGATAATTTTCTACAAGTTTCAAAACATTTATTGTGTTTATAGATTTATTTGAATATATAAACTTTAGTTTAGTTACAGGGGTGAATGGTATACCAGATAAAAATTTTGGGAAATACTCTACTCCTATTTGGTAATATGCATGCTCAAACATATGATCAAAAATATATTCACCAAATGAATTAAGTTTCTTAAAATTAGGTATAAAACCAACAATTTCATCTTTTTCTTTGATCAAAAAATGAGAGGGTATCCATCCTGAGTATCGATTTGTACATTCCGAATCTTCAAGTAACTTAAAAAAATCATATCTTAAAAAAGGTGAAGAATCTCTAAAATTTAATTGGCAAAATTCTTTTGCATCTTCAATTGAAGTAATTTGTTTTAAAATCATTATGCTTTATGATATGGAAAAAATGCCTTCAATTTCAACAGGTGAGTTTAAGGGAAGACTCGAAACACCAATAGCAACTCTGCTATGAACCCCAGAATCTCCTAAGATTTTTCTAATCATATTCGATGAAATATCTAGAAGTTTTGAGTGATCTTCAAATGTTTCTTCACAGTTAAAATACCCTTTAATACTGCAACATTGTATGGATAAGATTTTAGTTTTAATATCTGATATGCAGTCATTTACATTCCAAATTAAGTTGGAGGTAGCTACTTCAATACAAGTTGAGACCTCTTTGATATCTAACTCTTTGCTAATTTTTCCAGTATGTAAAAGTCCATTTTTTGTTAAAGGTAATTGTCCTGAAATAAATATAAAGTTATTACTAAAAACATAGGGTTTATAATTAGCGAGTGATTGGTTTTTTTTAAGGTGCCGACTGATCTTTAGTTCGTGTAACTTTTTCTCTAATAAATTATACATCTAGTTCATGATTGCATGTTAAACACTTAATTTTTTTAGAGTCTTTATACATTGTAAAGTTTCCACATTTGTCGCATGGATCTCCCTCAAAATTCAGGTTTTTTTTTATCTTTTCAGTTCGTGACTTTTCATTCTCATTTGTTATGAGAGTAAGTTTGTTATCAAAAATCTTTTTTCTAATGTACCCTCTGCTAGCAAATTCTTTCAGGACAATTTCCGCGTCTTTTTTTTTACTTTTGACTTTTTCATCTGGAATTAGCTCTGTAGTCTGATTGTGTTCTTGATTACTAAAATCATCTCTTCCTAGATATGAAAT
Organism: Alphaproteobacteria bacterium; assembly: GCA_045563055.1. Lineage (GTDB taxonomy): Bacteria > Pseudomonadota > Alphaproteobacteria > Methylaequorales > Methylaequoraceae > Methylaequor. The sequence continues at coordinate 12,161 of JBJKUR010000014.1, read as the reverse complement.
TGCTAACTCTTTAAAAATGTAATCCAGTATTGAAGTTGAAAATTTAATTTCCGTATTTCCATGAACCTCACCACTAGGTTCAAAACGAGTGAATGTAAATGCCTCAACAAACTCTTCAAGAGGAACTCCATATTGAAGGCCGATAGATACAGCAATTGCAAAATTATTCATTAAACTTCTAAAAGCTGCGCCCTCTTTATGCATATCAATAAATATTTCTCCCAGCGAACCATCCATGTATTCACCTGTTCTTAGATAAACTTTGTGGTTGTTTATTGATGCTTTTTGAGTATAACCTTTTCTTCGATGAGGAAGTTTTCGTCTTTTAACGCTTATTGAATCACTAAATTCGTCATTTTTTAAAGTTTGAAATTGGTTCACAAGAAGTTTTATATCTTTATCAACTTTTTTGATAATACTGCTTCTGTTATTTTCGTTGAGATTATTGATATGATTCTTAAAATTATCAATAAAATTGTCGATAAAGTTTTTAAAATCGTTATATTTATCCATATATACTAAAATTTAAAAAGTAATATAAATGAGTTTATCATACAATTCTTGGTTTTTTAAAATATATTGTATTATTTTCGCAAAAAAAATTGGTACAGATCGATATGGAAATAATTATTTTTCAAAAAATTCCCCATCACTGAAAAATAACTTTAGAACAAGACGTTTTGTTGTTTATAAGGGAAAGGTCGAAGCCAGTAAAGTACCTCAAGAATGGAATGCCTGGCTACACCATATGTCTGATGAGATCCCTGATCAGAATAGTAAAAGACAACCTTGGGTAAAAGAACACGTTCCAAACTTAACCGGCACACCTTATGCTTATGAATATAAAGATAAAAAAGATACTACAAAAATTAAAAATATTATTTCAATTTGGAAACCGAAATGAATATAAGGTTTAAAAGATTTTTCTTGGGAATTGGGGCATCGATTATTCTTTTTAATCTTGTTTTAATGGATAATAAGGCTAATGAGGATAACTATAATATGTTCATCGCATCATTTAATAAAATTGATGGAGTTGATGTCGGGACAGATGTTATGATTTCAGGAATAAAGGTTGGTCAAGTCAAAAAAATTTTCCTTTACAATAATTACCCTAATATATCATTGCTTGTTAACAAAGATATTAACATAACAGATGATTCATCGGTCTCAATCCAGACAGATGGATTATTTGGTAAAAAATTTCTCTTAATAGAAATAGGTGGAAGTGATAAGGTAATGGAAAACGGAGAAAGATTTTCATTTTCTGAAGATTCAATAATTATTGAGGAATTACTTCAAAAAATCATTGAAATAGGTGAAAATAACAAGGAAATATGAAGAAAAACTATATTGAGACTGTCCTAGGGGGACTGACATTTTTAATAGCAATCTTATTTTTTGTTAAGTTTTTAAATGTTAACATTGATAAAAATGCAGAGGATTCATACGAACTAAGTGCTAAATTCATTAAAGTCGGAGGAATAATGATTGGTAACGACGTGAAACTTAGTGGAGTGAAGGTGGGTGTTATTAGTGAGGTAAAGTTAGATAAAGATTTTTTTGCAGAGGTGAAGTTTAAGATATATTCAAATATTAAAATACCAAAAGAAGTTTCTATAGAGGTTTCAAATGACGGAATTTTAGGGAATAAATACCTTTCTTTGAAACCTTTAAATAGAGATTCAAAAGATATCTTAAAAAAAGAAAGTGAAATTAAAAACGTTAAAGATTTTGAATCAATAGAGGATCAAGTAAGTAAAATAATTTTTTTAGCGACACAGTAGCATGAAAGAAAAAGTCACTAGAGAGTTTCTGTGGATTGATAAAGAAAAAAAAGTAATTTCATGCGAAGAAACTAATAAGGTTTTAAATGAAAATTTTTCAGAAGTAACTACCATTCTCCAAAATACATTTGATGATGCAGTTCTTCTTGGTTGTGATGAACAAGACTTTAAACTGAAGGTAAATGAATTTTTAAAAAAATTAGAATTTTCAATTGGAAAAGAATGAAATATTTTTCATTTTTAATAATACTTTTGATAAAATTTAATTTTGTCATATCACAGGAAGTAGAATGTCAAGGGGCGATTCTCAGAATCTTGAATAAGACAACAAATGAAAAAGTTTTCTATACAACTCCTCTCTCACAAACCGTTGAACTAAATAATTCAAGTTTTGTCATTCATAGGTGTGTAAAGGTTGAGAAAAAAGGTCGTAATGATGAGCTGGCGCTTATAAGTCATAAATTGAATATAGATGATGAAAATAACTTTTTTGGATGGATTTTTAATTCTTCTCAATACATAAACTCACCAAAAAATTCTGTTTATGATATCAAGCTCGAAAAATGTTTAGAAGAGGATCCAATTTTCCTAAGAAATAATAATTCACTTTAAAAGTAACTCTTTAGTATTTTCTTCAGAGAATCTCGAAATATAATATTTTTTTTTTTAAAATTTTTTTTTAGAATATTCTGATAGTCTTTTTTTGATATCTTCTTTGTACCAAATTGCTTTAAATGATCTGAATAAAACTGAGTATCAATAAACTTAAACCCATTTTCTTTTAATAAAACCGCCAAATAAACAAGGGAAATTTTACTGGCATTTGGTACTAGACTAAACATACTTTCACCGCAAAATATTTTGCCCAGTATTATTCCATATAAACCACCTACCAGTTTTTTATTAAAATAATATTCTACGGATTTTGCAAAACCAAGTTTATTAAGTTTGGTGTAATTTTCTATTATCTGGTTATTTATCCAGGAAGTATTTCGATATCTGTTCTTTGCACATAATTTGATTACATCCTCGAAACGTGAATTGATTTTAATTTCGTAATTATTTTTTTTTATAATCTTCTTTAAGCTCTTAGGCACCTTAAACTCTTGTAAGTCTATTATCCCTCTCTCCTTAGGTTCAACCCAATAGATGTATGGATCATTATTGGAATCAGACATCGGAAATAGACCTCTTTCGTAAGCTTTTAGAACTAAGTGCGTAGATAAAAACATGGTTACGAATTCAATCTATCATACCAGCCAATATCGAATTTTGCTTCAAAAAAATTTCTGTGATTCAGAATTCTTTTTAGCAATTGAATGTTGGTATCAATACCTTCAATCACGTATTCATCAAGGGCTCTATTAAGCCTCATTATACATTCCTTCCTGGTTTTACCCTTTGAAATAATTTTAGCAACCAAGCCATCATAAAAAGAAGTAACACTACATCCAGAATAAAGTAGGGAATCTATCCTAATTCCAGGTCCACCAGGGGGGTGGTATGTTTTAACCAAGCCAGTAGAGGGAAACATCGTAATTGGATTCTCAGCATTGATTCTACATTCAATTGAGTGACATGTTTTTTTTATTTCTCCTTGCGATATGGATAGACTCTCACCTGATGCAACATTGATTTGTTCTTTTACTATATCAATATTATATACTTCTTCTGTAATGGTATGTTCAACTTGTAGTCGTGTATTCATTTCAATAAAGTAAAACTTTCCATTGCTGTATAAGTATTCTACAGTTCCTAAACTTTGATAACCAACATTTCTTAAAGCGTTGATAGTAGTTTCACAAACATCTTTTCTTTCTTGATTATTAATTGCAGGACTAGGGCACTCTTCAATAATTTTCTGATTTCTTCTTTGAATAGAACATTCTCTTTCACCGAGATGAAGAAGATTTCCGTCCTCATCACCTATGATTTGAACCTCGATATGTCTTGGGTTTTCGATAAATTTTTCGATATACACATCATCGTTTCCAAAGCTTTGGTTTGCTTCTTTTTTTGCAAGTATAAAGTTTTCTTTGAGATCTTGTTCTTTTAAAACTTTTTTAATACCTCTACCACCTCCACCATTACTGGCTTTAATGAGAATTGGATATCCAATATCTTTAGATATATTTTTGGCTTCTGAGAGATTTTTAATATTTTTTTTACTCCCAGGAATTATAGGCAAGCCAAGTTCTTTTGCAAAGTTTTTAGCTTTTATTTTATTAGCCATTTTCTCAATATGCTCAAACTTTGGTCCAATGAATTTGAAACCATGATCATCAACCACTTTCGCAAAATTTGAATTTTCAGATAACATTCCAATTCCTGGGTGAATAGCATCGACATTCGCAATTGTTGCAGCAGAAATAATTGAGGGGATATTAAGATATGAGTTTTTGACTTGGGGTGGTCCGATACAAACACTCTCATCGGCCAATCTAACAAACATCTCTTTTTCATCTGCAGTGGAATGAACAACGACAGTTTTGATGCCAAGTTCTTTACAAGCCCTAAGAATACGAAGTGCAATCTCCCCTCTATTTGCTACTAAAATTTTTTTCAACATTATTCTATCAAAACTAGAGGTTCTCCAAACTCTACAGGAGATTCATTTTTAATAAATATTTTTTTAACTATTCCATTTCTATCAGCCACAATTTCATTCATAGTTTTCATAGCTTCGATAATCAATAACACTTGACCTATTTTAACAACTTGACCAACTTCAATAAACTGTTTCGCGCCTGGTTCAGGGCTTAAGTAAGCAGTACCTACCAGAGGAGATTTTAGTGATTTATCAGTTTTGGGAGTGTCATTTTCTTTTTCTTTAAATTCATTGTTTTCAACAATATGTTCAACATTCTTAATATTAACAGGATTTCTTTTTAAACTAAATGTAAGCTTCCCATCAGATATTGAAAGCTCACTCAAGTTGTTAATTTCCATTAACTTTGATAATTTTTTAATATCATCTGTAATATCTTTGTTTAGCTTTGTCATTCTACAAATATTTTAATGAATTTATTGCAACGATATAAACGTTTGTTCCAAACCCTGCGATAATACCATTTACAACAGGACTTATAAATGAGTTTTTTCTAAATTCCTCCCTATTATAAATATTTGAAATATGAACCTCAACTTTTGGAATTTCCAAAATTTTCAATGCATCATGGATTGCAATTGAGGTATGAGTAAAAGCTCCTGCATTAATGATCAAAGCATCAAATGATTTCGCGTTTTGAATCTTGTCAATTATATCACTTTCTGAGTTGCTTTGGAAGAAATGTAAATTCATTTTTTCATTTTTAAAGTGATTAGTAGACTCTCTTTCTATGTCTTCCAAGGATTTCTCTCCGTACAAGTGAGTTTCTCTTTGCCCTAGCAAGTTTAAATTAGGTCCATTGATAATTAAAATTTTTTTCATTTTCTTTTCTTTATTTCATATTCTAAATCAGATAATTTCTTCAATAATATTGGATCTTTAGTTATTTTTTTTGCTCTATTTATGTGTAGCTTTGCATTATCAATTTTATTTGTCAGTAGATATTTTTCGGCAAATGCATACGAAGAATAATCTATCATTTTTAATTTTCCATAGTTTAATCCTAAATAGTGCCATGCATCAATAGGAAATTCATCTTTTTTAATATAAGACAGAAGAAGATCAATGGATCTTTCTTGGTTATTCTTACTTCCACTATGATAAAGTGATTTTGCAAGAAAAAGTTCAAACCCTTTTTCACCTGGAAGAATCATTTTAGCTTTAAGGAACGATTGTATTGCTTTGTCAAATGATCCATCTTCAAATAAGATCTGCCCCCTCAATTCATAAAAATATGGATTAAGTGGATCAATTTGCGAGCATTTTTCTACAAAAAGTATAGCATCATGAAGTTTCCCAACTCTATAATTATTTAAAGCGTGAGCATATAGACTTTCAATTTTATTTTTATCAGTATAGATAGCATTAATTTGATTTTTCTTGAGAAAGAAACCATTTAACTTTGCTTTAGCAAGATTAAATCTATATCTAAGTTTCTTATATTCTTTTGTTTTTTGGTTATCAAAATTCAATTTTATATTTCTAATTCTCTCGGTAGACAAGGGGTGAGTTAAAAAGTAAGGATTAACTTTCTTTATTTTTTCATTTCTTTGTATTTCTTCAAAAATATTTATTAGTCCCTGTAATGAAAATCCATTTTTCTTTAACAATCGAATAGCTGTCTGATCAGCAAGAGATTCTTGAGACCTTGAAAAAGATAATAGTTTTGCACCGCTTAACTGCTGACCTCCCATCAAAATGGCGGAACCAGCGTCATATGCACCACCTACAATTGCTCCAATTGCTAAAATGGAAGATAAAATATTTATAGCTGAAGATTTTTCCATTGCCATTTGCCTTTTTTGAAAATGCCCTCCTATTATATGCCCAATCTCATGAGATATTACTCCAGCTAGGTCATCAATCTCTTTGCTCTTCAATAAAAGCTCCGTTGTAAAAAAGAATTTCTTTTCGGGAGTTACTAGTGCATTTATGTACTTTTTATTATCTATAAAAAATTTTAAATTATCCTTTTCTAACTCTGTTTCTTTCACTAAAATTTTGCTAATGTCTTTTAGTAGGTTTTCGATTTCAGCATCTCTAATAATGTTGATCTGGTCAGCCTGAGAAAATTTGATGTAAAATAATATTATAAAAGTAACTATTAATCTCATTTAACTTACTAAATTTTTAATGAAAAAAACTACATACCTTCCTTCATTAAGATCTGACATAGATTCATTTTATGTCATGGATCTATTATATAGCGCTAATAAACTCGAATCGACTGGTAAAAAAATTTTTCATTTAGAATTAGGCGAACCCTTATTTATGACTCCTAAGAAAGTTTTAAATGAAGCAAGAGCTCTTACAAAAAAAAAAATTCCTGGTTACACTCCTTCGAATGGAATCCTTGATTTAAGACAAAAGATTTCTGAGTACTATTTGACTAATTATGAGATCGATGTGGATAAGGATCAGGTCTTCATAACCACTGGATCATCAGGTGCTTTTCTCTTATCTTTTCTTTCTTGTTTTGACCCTGGGTCTAAAGTAGCAATTTTTAACCCAGTATACCCAGCGTATCGCAATATTCTGAAATCTTTGAATATCAATGTTGTTGAAATTTATCCAAATAAAATAGAAAAAATTGATTTAATGTCTTTTTCTATGAAAAATATTGACGGATTAATCATTTCAAACCCAAATAACCCTAATGGACAGGTTTTTTCACAAGGTGAATTGAGTTATATATATGAATTTTGCTCTCAAAATAAGATAGTTTTAATTTCTGATGAGATATATCATGGTATAGAGTATGAGGGAAAAACTCCATCACTTTTGAATTATGGGGAAAATGTGATAGTTATTAATAGTTTTTCAAAATTTTTTTGTATGCCAGGTTGGAGACTTGGTTGGACAATTATTCCAAGAAAATTAACAAATAATTTCCTAAAGTTGTCTCAAAATTTATTCATTTCCTCAGGTAATATAGCGCAATATTCAGCATTAAAAATTTTTGATTGTATTGATGAACTTAAAAAAATTGTAAATCATTATAGAAGTACTAGAGATAAAGTGGTCCAAATTTTAAAAACTCAATCTATAGCAAAATTTGAAATACCAAAGGGAGCGTTTTACTTTTATTTAAACATAAGCAAGACAAAATTAAATTCTTTCGATTTTGTAACAAAGGTGATGAATGAAACCGGAGTTGTTATTACTCCTGGTCTGGATTTTGATAAAAGGAACGGTAATTCTACAGTACGATTATCTTTTTCCTCAGACCCAGAAAAAGTAATAGAGGGTGCAAAAAAACTTGCAAAATGGCTAAAAACTAATTACTGAGTCCACCAACCTTGCTTTTTTTCCTCTTTTTTTGTTTTGTTATCCTGTAAAACTTTCATATTTTTAATTTTTTGTTTTTTAAGATCACTTTTATCAGTTCTATTTTTAACTAAATTACTATCACCGACTTCATTTGCTTTAGCTCTGTAGCTAACCCTTTTTTGGATGACTTTTTTATCATTATCAATTTCATCATCATTTGAAGTGTTTACATCTTTGATATCTTCGGATGTTTCTTTTTTAGTTTTTATATAATCTGAAAAGCTTTCAACTTTGGTTCCCTCATGACAATGTTTATAAAGTACTTCTGTAGCAGAACAAATTAAATATTCGTTATCTTTTAAGGAAGGAAAATTGACGATAGAGATCTTTTTAGAAAATTTTTCTGAAGCCTTTAAATTTTTGATTTTATTTGCGACAAACTTTGAAAGATCTTCTCCCACCATTAGGTAAATATTTCTATATATTTTTTTGTAGGAGTATTCGTTACAAACTTTTACAAGTTGTTCTAAAAGAAAGTCTTTAGATATCACACTTCCGTAACCATTACAAAGATGGCACCTGGATGACATAACTGTATCTGTTGTTACTTTTAATCTTTGCCTAGATAACTCCAATAATCCAAAGTTACTTATTCTTCCAATTTGAACTCTTGCTCTGTCATGTCTTATATATTCTTTAAGTTTTTTTTCGACTTTAAAATTATGACCTCTATCCAACATATCAATAAAGTCGATGACAACTAGTCCTGCTAGGTCTCTTATTCTTAGTTGCCTGCTAATCTCCTCTGCAGCCTCTAGATTTGTTTTAAAAGCAGTATCTTCGATATTTCTTTGCTTTGTATATCTACCTGAATTGATATCAATTGATACCAAAGCTTCTGTTTGGTTTATAACAAGATAACCACCAGATTTTAAGTTAACTGTAGGATTATTGATGCCAATTATTTTTTTTTCTAAATCGTGAGCAGCAAAAAGAGGTATTTTTTCATGATAAAGTTTAAGAGACTTAAGAGAACCTTGGCATAAATTGTTTTATTATCTCTTTCGATTTTTTGAGAATATTTTTATCATTTATAAGGATTTCGTTATAAGTTGAGTCAAAATAATCTCTCAAACACCTTTTTATTAAGTTGTCCTCTTCATGAATTAGGCATGGAGCGTTAGATTTTATAGTCTTTGATGTAATTTCAGACCAAAGTTTAATTAGGGAAGTATAGTCTCTTTTTATTTCTTTTATTCCCATAATTTGGCCAGCTGTTCTAATAATTACTCCCATTCCTTTTTTTATATTGAGTTTATGTAAAATATCTTTTAACTTTTTTCTTTGCTTTAAATCCTCTACTTTTCTGGAAATACCCCCACCTTTGTTGGTGTTAGGCATTAATACACAATACTTCCCTGCTAACGACAATCTAGTTGTAACTGCCGCTCCTTTATTACCTCTTTCCTCTTTTACAACTTGAATAAGTATCACTTGATTGCTTTTGATAACTTCTTGAATACTATATTTTCTATGAAAAATTATTTGTTTACTTTTTTGGATTGGTTTGAATTTTCTTTTTTTCCTTTCTCGATAGTTTGGTAATTCGTCAATTGGTTTGTAATTAAAAAAATCAAATACTTTATTTAAGAACCCTTTTTGATTTTTATTGTTGTGCAATTTAACCACTTGATTTTCAGTATTTTCGTCAAATTCTTCATCTTCATCAATTGGGATTGATTTTGAAGCCTCCAATTCTTGCTGCAATAATTTTTTTTTATCTGCTGTTGGGATTTTGAAATAATCTGGATGAATTTCATTATAAGCCAGAAAGCCATGTTTATTTCCTCCATAATCTACAAAAGCTGCTTGAAGAGACGGCTCAACTCTTACAATCTTTGCAAGATAAATATTGCCTTTAATTCTCTCGTTTTTTACTTTTTCTGATTCGTAGTCAATTAAATTATTTTCATCTATCATCGCAACTCTAACGAGATTTCCCTCAGATCCGTCTATTAACATTTTCTTCTTCATTTAGTAAATCCTTATAATTCTTTGAGTATATTAATTAATATAATATACAAAATATTAAAAAAAAAAATCGAAGATATTGATTTTTTCCTAAAAAAAACACTATATTTAGTATAAACAACTAAATTTGCCTTGAAAATCTTTTTAAAATTTCTCTTTTTTCTTATTATTTATAATAATCAAGCATATTCTATTGAATTAGTAAATTTAAGATTTGGATCTAATGAAGAAAAAAAAAGGATTGTACTGGACTTAACAAGTGACACACTATTTGATTACAAGATTCAAAACAAAAAAATATTAATTACTTTTAAAGAAGATATTACAATTAACAAAAATATAAAGACTAAAAGTAATCTTCAATCAGTAAGTTATAATAAAAAAGAACAAAAACTGTCACTTTCTTTCAAGAAGAGTATATATTCAACAAACATATACTTACTTAAAAAAAAAAAAAATAATTATTCAAGGATAGTTATAGATTTTTCATTAAGTCAGCATCGAAAAAAAACTATCATTATTGACCCTGGGCATGGAGGAAAAGATTCAGGTGCAGTTGGGCTTTATAAAAAAAAGGAAAAAGTAATAACTTTAAAAGTTGCAAAATTACTCAAACAAAAATTTGAAAGTAGTACAAACTATAGTGTTATTCTTACAAGAGATACTGATAAGTTTTTAAAGTTAAGAACAAGAACAAGAATTGCAAAAAAAAATAATGCAGATATTTTCATTTCACTACATGCCGATTATCATAGGAATCCCAGAACAAGAGGTATTTCTCTTTATACTCTTTCTGAAAATGCGTCTGATAAAGAAGCCGCCGCATTAGCTAGAAGAGAAAATAGGTCTGATTTAATTGATGGTGTTGATTTATCTAGCGAAACTTCTGAAGTAACTTCAATTTTATTAGATTTGACTAAAAGAGAAACACTAAATCAGTCAAGCTCATTAGTCAATTACCTAATCAAGTCATTCAGAAAGGATATGAATCTACTTCAAAGAACACATAGATATGCTGGTTTCGCTGTTTTAAAATCTTTAGATATTCCATCAGTTTTAATTGAAATGGGGTATCTTTCCAATAAAAAAGATTCTAAATTATTAATGTCTAACGAGTACCATAGAAAACTATCCGATAAAATTGTTAAAGGAGTGATTGATTATTTTAAGTGGAAAGACCAAAATAATAAATAAGCGTAAATGAATCATGAAAATTTTAACAAATTTTATATTACTCTCTTTAACTGCCATTATAACTATTTTTCTAGTTGGGGTGTTTATCATTTATATATTTGGAAAGGATTTACCAAATTTTGATAAATTATCATTTTATCAACCAAGGTTAGTCTCAAAAATCTATACTTCTAATGGAAATTTTCTGGAAGATTATTCAAATGAAAACAGAATTTTTGCTAAATATGAAGAAATTCCAACCGAACTTATTAATTGTTTCCTAGTTTCAGAGGATGTCAATTTCTTCATTCATCACGGCATAGATTTGAAAGGTATATCCAGAGCTTTAATAAAGAATATTTTAAAAACATTTACAAATAAAAGACCAGAGGGAGCATCAACAATAACTCAGCAGGTTGCAAAAAACTTTTTGCTAACAAATGAAATTTCTTACACAAGAAAAATTAGAGAAATAATTCTCGCACTCCGAATGGAAAAAGTTTTAGAGAAAGAACAAATTATGGAGTTATATCTGAATGAAATATATCTTGGTGGAGGATCTTATGGAGTTAGGTCGGCATCTTTAAATTATTTTAATAAATCTTTATCGAACTTAAATCTTGATGAAATGGCAATGTTAGCAGCACTTCCTAAAGCTCCATCGACCTATAATCCATACAAAAATCCTATTAAAGCTTTGAAAAGAAGAAATTGGGTTCTGAAGAGACTGCTTGACGAGAACTTTATCCAAGTGGAAGAATTTACATTTGAGATGAATAAACCTATTAAGCTTTCTAAAAGTAAAAAAATACTGAACAATAAGGCATCTTTTTTTAAAGAAGAAGTTAGAAGAGAAATTATTTCTAGGTTTAATGAAAGTAAATTGTATGACGGTGGCATGACAATAATGACAAGTCTGGATGAAAATATTCAATTGCAAGCAGAAGAATCATTCATAATTGGAATAAACGAATTTTCTCAAAGGAAGGGATGGCAGGGTCCACTCAAAAACCTAGGGAAACAAAAACCCCTAGAAAAAATTAAAAGTTTTAAAAAACCTGAAGGCTTATTTAATAAAAAGTTAGGTATTGTTACAAGAGTTAGAAAAGAAAAGGTTGAAGTTTTAATGAGAGATAATTCTAAACTTTCGCTTAGTAAGGAAAATATGAAACTTATAAAAGATAAAGATTTCAGGATAAAGAAAAAATTTAAAATCGGGGATGTTTTGGTATTAATAAATAATAACAAAACAAAAATGTATGATTTAAGTCAAATCCCTAAAGTTAATGGTG
>JBJKUR010000013.1:0-6132 GCA_045563055.1 Alphaproteobacteria bacterium | reverse complement strand
CCGGAACCTACAAAAGGTTCCACAAGTCTTTTACCATCCTTGAAATGTGACTTTATATCATCAGATATTCTTGACTTTCCACCTGCCCACTTAAGAAATGCTTTAAATTTTATATCCATAAATATTTTAGTTCATTATTAAAGCATTAATTAATTTAAATTCAGAAACAAAGTCTAAATTTTATCAAAAAAGAATAGGTTGGTCAAAATTTCGTATTAAACTTTCATTATTAGAAAAACTTTATGGTGTAGAAAAAAATTTATTTTATTTTTCTAATTTCTGTCTTTCATCTAAAAATTTTAAATATAAATCCATCCAATCCTTTTCAGTCAAACCATCTAACTTTATGTTTCCTTCTTCTTCGGCTTCCCATTCCTCTAAAATAAAATCTGTAAAATCCATATTAATTTTTGAAAGCAAATCACAAAATTTATCTAAACCTATTTTATTCATTCTTCGATTCCATTGATTTATTCCAAAGTCACTAAATCATTTTTGTAGTCCAAATTTACTATTTTCATAATATCAGAACCAAAACTAATGAGTTAATATTAAATTTAAGTGATAAATAATGATGGCCTTTTTTAACTTTCTATTTGATTGAAATTTATTTTCTTTTTAATTGATACTTACCATATTTATAGATTATAATTACTTATTAAAGGAAAAAGGGGTATTTATGATGACAGAACAAGTAAATGTTATAAAGACTTGCTGCAAGCAGACTTGTTGTGCGGATGGTTGTTGCAGTGATGGTTGCAAGACTGGAGATTGTAGCACTACCTGTTGCAGTGACCAATGTTGTAGTGATTCAGATAACTGCTGCTGAGAGATATAAACCTAACTTTTGCAAGTAACTTCAATTAGTTTGTTCTTAATTCATTTAGTATTTTTGTTTGCAAATTTTTAAAGTAGATTTCTATATCTCCATCAAATAATTTACATTTATAAATTGGTGAGTCATCTCCTTGAAGATTAACTGCTAAATTCTTTCTATCGAGTTCTAACAGAAAATTATCTAATCCTGAAAAACTAAATGTTATTTTTTGAGGGTTAGTCTTATAATTTCCTCTAAATATATTAAGTATACCGGATGTTGTATAGAGTTGATAAAAAGTCATTCCTTTGAAAGAAAACTCAAATCCTACCATTGAAAATATTTCATTTATTGAAATTGAGTCATTACAAAATAACTTTTTCCCACTAAAACCATCAGATTCAGATTTCACTTCAAAGGACAAAAACAAACAAATCAATATAAGTAATAGTTTTTTCATTTTTATTTACAAACATAGTTTAAAATAAGTTATGAGGTAGATAAAGGAATTGCTTAAACTTCATACATAAACTTTATTTCCTCTTTTTATAATCTTAATTCATCTTTAAAGTAACAACTTATAATTACTTTTGTCGAGTAATCTTCACTAGAGTTAATATAGTTTGTGATTTCTTTGATTTTAATACTTCTTTTTTTATCGCAATTTTTATTTATATATAACATCGTTTCCTTTTTAAATTTTTTTAAAACTTTTAATTTTAACTCATTGATAATCTCATATTCAAACTTATCATTTTTAGAAGAAAATTCAAAATTCCCAAAAGTTAAATTACCAGTCTTACAACTAGGTTTTTGTGTCTGATTGAAAATATCAGTAAATGTACAAAATTCATTAGAATTTGAAAATATACAGAAAAAAATCATAAAAAAAAAAAGTATTTTTCATTAATATTTTCCTTTGAAAGTCTGTTTTTCTTTTTGTTCTCTTTACGCCAATAATAAGAGACTATTCTACCGTCAAACAATTAACCAACTTCGTGGGTTGTTCGTTAAATATTATCACAAATATCGGTGGTTAAAACCCAATAAATTTCTCTAACTCTTTATATATTTTTTCATGTGTTGGTAAAATAATACAAGTGTATTCCCTACTACCTTTGGTATGTATTAAAATTAGATTACTCTTTTTTATTTTTCCAACATATCTTATTTCAATAAAATTTGGTTCAACATCTTTATAGTTAAGGTTATGAGATTTTATTAAATTTTCTTTGGTTATAAAAAAGCTTTTTACATCTGTTTCATTCTCAAAATAAAAATAGAACGGGTAACCCCCTGATAGTTTTTTTTTGTGTTTCACACTTAATTGATTTTCCTATTATCTCAATACCAAATGAGGGGTTTAGGAAAAAAATAAAAATGATCATAAGTAGAAGTTCTTTCATTGTAAACCTTTGTTTCTCAAGAACCTACTTAATTCTTTTTTTCCACTTTTTATAAGATTCTTTGTATTTTTTTCAAACTTAAAATCTTTTCTACTAGGTGGAGGTAATATAGTTGTCATTATCAAAGTTTTAACGTTTTTTAAATTTTCTTTTTAAATTTAAATTTTTATTTTTAATTCTTTCATTAATTTCATTTTTGTCTTTACTGCTAAACACACATATTCTATTTCTAACACCTCTTGTTCTTTCAAAAGAATTTTTCGGCAATTTACATTCATAATATACTCCATCAATATTAATTCTTTTTTTTCCGTAAGATTCATCATTAAAAAAAATGATTATAAAAATTATGAAAAAAAAATGTGGAATCATTCTATTGTAACCCATCGTTCAAGATTTCTAAGTTAGTCATTTAATTTTATCCAAGAAAACCATTTTATAGAAATTAATAATATTTTTCATTTAATATAATATTTATTATACTTTATAAAATGTCGAATTTTATAAAAAAGCTTATTGATGGATATAAAATGTCGAGTTTTGTAAAAAAGTTTATTAATGAGCTAGATGAATGTATAAAACATGAATATTCAGGTATAGATATCTTTGAATTACCAACTGATTTTCGTGATGATAACTTTGAAGTAACTCCAATATTTCAAACATATCTCCTTGATGAAGATCATGATAATGAGTTCACAATCCTAAAAATTAGTTCAAACTATAATAATGTATCTTATTTACGACTAAAATTTGGTGATGGAAGAGTTATTCTTGGAAGGTCAGACCCAACACAAAATCTAAAAACCTTAAAGTTCAAAACAGATGAAGGTTGGTCAAAACTTTAATAGGAATTATTATTTTTTTTATTTTCATAACTTACTCCACGGTGACTGGTTTGTTTTGATTGAACATCATGATTTACCACTATCTCTGAATTCAATATACATCTTATTCTTGATAATCATATTAATGAACTCTTCCTTTTTTAGGCCGTTATATTTCCTTTTTTTACTGTCTAATTTAAAATTATTCCAGAAATCATTAACATAGTCATAATGTGATACAACGTTTTTACTTGTGACATCATCAAATATTTTACTCCATTTTTCATCAATCTGAGAATCGGTGAACTTATCTAAAAATAGGTGGATACATTCAAAAATTAGATCTGCTGCTGTGTATTTAATTGATTCATGCCAAAAAATAATTTTTGTAGGTAATGATTCTTCTAGAGTTTGCAATCCAAAAAATGAAGAATCTGAAAATATCTGTGTTAGAACAAATCTATATATTACAGACATGTCATTTGAGTTACATCTGAGAATAATTTCAGGTTCCTGTTCATCGTCATGATAAATAAAATATCGATAATTGTCACCAATATCTAAAATAGCAATGTCGCTAAAATAAGACATTGGTCCAATGGATAGGAATTCAAAAGATATTAATCTTTCAAAAAAAACATTATTATAATCAACTAATAAATGATGAAGTTTATTCTCTTCTAAAAAATTATAATCAGTTTTATCTAAGTCTTGCTTAATTTTATCCTTCAAAAGATGAGTATGTATTTTATCAAACGACAATGGATGACTGAAAACTGTGATACTTTTAGTAGCATAGTTAATGGTTCGTCCTTTATGAAAGTCGATACACTGAGATATATGAGAGATTAATTTATTCATCTAATTATCAAAGTACCCAACCAAAACTATTCCACTGTCATCCAATAAACCAACTCTGTAGGTTGATCGTTAAATATTATCACAAATATCAGTGGGTTAAAAACCAATAAAATTACTTAACTCTTTATATATTTTTTCTTCTGTTGGTAAGAAAATACAAGTGTATTCCCTTCCCCCTTTAGTATGAATTAAAATTAGATCACTCTTCTCAATTTTTCCAACATATCTTATTTCAATAAAATTTGGTTCAATATCTTTATAA
Organism: Alphaproteobacteria bacterium; assembly: GCA_045563055.1. GTDB lineage: Bacteria > Pseudomonadota > Alphaproteobacteria > Methylaequorales > Methylaequoraceae > Methylaequor. The sequence goes on along the minus strand of JBJKUR010000013.1, from coordinate 1,959 downwards.
TTAAGATTATGAAATTTTATTAAATTTTCTTCAGATATAAAAAAACTTCTTACGTTCGTTTCATTTTCAAAAAAAAAGAAGAACGGATAACCTCTTATAGTTTTTTTTTGTGTTTCACACTTGATTGATTTTCCTGTTATCTCAATACTAAAAGAGGGGTTAGAGAAAAAGATAACAATCAGTATGAGTAATAGTTTTTTCATTTTTGTAACTTTCTTAATTCAGTCCAAACATTTAAATAGGAATGATGTCTCTCAGATTGATCAGGAGAAATTGAGTTTTTAAAATTATCGTAATTTATGTCTTCAACTATATTCTTGAGTTTACTAGATACATCAGTTTTTTTTATAAAAGAACGATACTTATAATCTGAATTTTCCATTTCAAAAACATCTGAGTCTGGAAAAACTTTTTCTATGTCACCCTTAATCCTTGAACGAACTAACAACTCATCTTTGTTATTTCTATTTTCAACAATTGATAAAAAAGAATTATTTAGAAATACCCACATAATTTATTTCATTGAATCATATTTTTGTTTAAGACAATAAATAATATAATCTAAATTACTTTTTTCAGAAAATTTGTGATTAAAACTTTCTCTAAATTTATCTTTAAATAATAAAAATTTCTTTTCGGGGTCTTTAAACTCAAATGGTTTTGGTTTACTCTCAACATTTCCTTTGTAATCAAGTCTGTAATAAAACTCCAAGTTCAGGTGTTCCTTTCTTGGTAGTATGTACAAAAAACCAATTTTTTTTTTATAAAAACACACATATTGTTTTTTGGTTTTTATAGATATCCAGTCCCATTCAATAATTTTATCTTTTAATTTCTTATATAAAGAAAGGAATCTCTCCCCGTGTTTAGAAATTATTGTTTCTTCATCAAATTTTACAACCTCTTTAGAAACTTTACTCACAACTGAGGTCTTTCCTTTTTCTAAACCTTTAATACTTTCTTTAGAATTCGACATTACTTGTGAAAGACCTAGTGTTCCATTAGAAAATTTTTGAATTTTCCAAAGTTCAAAAGGAACATCTTTAAAGTTAACACTATTCGTTTGGTATTCTGTAAAAGAGGTTGATACAAAAATTACTCTGGATTGAGACCAATCTACATTTTCTTTTTTAAACTTTTGTCCCTACTTTCAATATATTCTAATATGAAGTCTGATTTGTTATTTAACATTGTTGATAAATAAGAATAACCTTGATCTATAACGGATGTCGATTTTGAATTCTTGTATTCAATAATTACAAAAGAATTATTTTCTTCGTCCCAACACAGAGAATCGAAACGAAATATTTCACAAGTAACTTCACTTTTCACAAAAGTTAAATTGAATAGTTCCTCAGAATTATTTTCTACAATTGATTGAATCTCTTTTTCTGAGTCAAAATTTACACTCTCAACAGAATCTAACCTTTTGTTATTTAATTTATAAATATCCATAACGATCCAAATATTAGAATATCTATTAAAATCACTTTTGTAAAATCTCTCATAATTCCCTTATAACCTCTTTATAACTTCCTTAAAGTTTCCCCTATTTTAAACAATAATACACTATTTTGATTATAAACTACCTATAACTCCCTTAAAGATTCCCCTATTTTCCTTATAACCACCTTATAGATACACATAAACCCCTTAATATTCACTGATGGTATCTGTTTTTGTTCCTTATAAACACACTATACTTCTTAATAATCCTCTCAACATGTCTTCCAGTGAACTCTTTATTTCGGGTAGTTTTATATCCATTGATGTGTAAAAATTGACCTGCCTGATGGTAGTTAAATCCCTCATTTAATTTTACCTTAATGAGGTCAAGTAAAAGTCTTTGATAATCAGATATACTATAGGTTTAGTGAGAATTTATTTTAAAGTTAAGAGAAAAATTTATGTCAATTTTTTCAATGTTGGGATTGAAATACCCCACTTTCAAGATTACTC
>JBJKUR010000012.1:0-176871 GCA_045563055.1 Alphaproteobacteria bacterium | reverse complement strand
TGGTAAGTTTCACTACCTTGATTAGAGAATAGATTTTCAGAAAGTTTTGCCTGCCTTGCACTTTTGAGTATCTGATATACGAAAAGTGATTCAAACTCTTGAGCAACATCTTCAAGTTTTGTTTGGTCACCTATGCTATTAATTTTCTTGGATTGAATACTATCGTTTAAATTTATCTTTATTTTATCAATAGGGTTGCTGTCCATAATATACCCATATAATTAAATTATTATAAGTTCAGCTCTAAGTGAGCCTGCTTCTCTAAGAGCTTCGAGAATGGCAACCATGTCCGTTGCTGTTGTTCCCGTCTCATTTAAAGCATCTACCAAAGTTTGTAACTCTATTCCTGGATCAAAAACAAATGCTCTAGCTGGCTCCTCTTCAACATCGATTTGAGTATCTGCTGCTGTTGTAGCTGCAGTACCCGACACTGTTGCTGAAGTACCTACTACAGTACCTGTTCCCTCTGATAAAAGTTTTGTGTCTTCCTGTATTTTTACCGACAAGCTACCGTGTGCTACAGCTGCTGGAGAAATTCTTACATCACCTCCTATTACAACTGTTCCTGTCCTAGAATTTACAACAACCTTTGCTTTTGGTGTAACTGGTTCAAAATTAATATTTTCTAGAAGTCCAATAAATGATACTTTTTGAGAGGGGTTTTGAGGTGTCCTGACTCTAATAGAAGTTGAATCCATAGGAACTGCAACCTCTGGACCAAATGTTTCATTAATTGTATTTGCAATTCTATTTGCTTGAGAGAAGTCCGCCTGATGCAAGTTCAATACTATATTGTCTTTTTCCAAAAAAGTATTTTCAACTAATTTTTCAACCGTTGCTCCGCCTGGAATTCTTCCAACAGTTGGTGTTCCTTGGATTGTTGTTGAACCGTCAGCGCCCTCAACTCCTAAACCGCCAACAACTAAATTTCCTTGGGCAATTGCGTAAACCTCTCCATCAGCACCCTTAAGACCTGTCATTAATAGGGTTCCACCTTTTAAAGATTTTGCCTTGCCAATTGTCGAAACTGTTACATCTATTGTTTGACCTGGTTTTGCAAATGCAGGTAAATTTGCAGTTACCATTACATTTGCAGAGTTAGTTGCATCAATATCTGCTGTATTTGCGATAACTCCAAACTGTGAAATCATTGCAGCAATGCTTTGTTTTGTTAAATTTACACTTCCATCACCCGTTTTGGCTAGGCCAATAACTAATCCATACCCAACTAATTGATTCGATCTAACACCTGCAAGAGATGCCATATCCTTTATTCTATCGGCGTAAGAAAACTGATTAGTCAGTAAAATAAGAAATGTTATAATTGTTAATAATTTTTTCATAATTTTCTAAAATGGCGATATATATGCGAAATATCTACTTAACCAACCTTTGGTTACACTATCGTTCATATCACCAGTTCCTGTATAAGAAATTTGAGCATCAGCAACCTTAGTTGAAGATACAGTATTTGATGATGATATATCATCTGGTCTAACAACACCTGCTAATCTTATGTACTCAGTTCCACTGTTATACATCAATTTTCTTTGACCTTTAACTTCGAGATTTCCATTTGGGTAAACTCTTACTATTGTAACTGAAATTGTTCCAGTTAAACTATTAGATTGAGCAGCAGTTCCTGAACCAGTAAATGCCTGAGTTGTTCCACCTACTAGATTGTCTTCTTTAACCCCACCAGGAAAAAATAGCTTTGAAAGTAATGAAGAAGGACCAAATAAAGCTTCTGGTAGATCAAATCCGTAACTATCACTTTTAGATGTCGTTTCTGTTCCAGAATTTGCTGCAGTCATGGTTTCTTCTAAAGTAATTGTAATAATATCTCCAACTCTGTTAGCTCTTCTATCAGAGGCAAAAAGTCCACCATCTCCACCGTAAACTGCACCTTCAGTAGCTTTGTTGGTGTTTTCAAAGTTTGAGAAATCAGGTTGTATACTTTTAAACTCTTCCCCTATCTGGTCCTGCATATATGTTGCACAACTTTGAATGCTAAACAAAAAAATTATAAAAATAAATCTCATCTTAGATCCTATAAATTATTACTTACAAATCTCAACATTTCATCTACAGATGTTATAGCTTTAGAATTAACTTCATAAGCTCTTTGAGTTTCAATCATATCCACTAGTTCTTGAACAACATTTACATTTGAACTTTCAAGAGCTCCTTGAATTATTTTACCAAAGCCAGCAGCAAATGGGTTTTCTATAACTGGTGGGCCACTTGATGTTGTTTCTACATAAAAATTCTCGCCAATTGGTTGTAATCCGGTTCTATTCTGAAAGTCAGCTAACTGAAGCTGGCCTACTTCCTGTGCTTCAACCTGTTCAGGAATTTGCACCGAAACAATACCATCAGCTGATACGTTTATCTTTGTAGCCTCTGCAGGTATGGCAATCTCAGGCTGGATAATAAATCCACTGTTAGTAGTGAGTATCCCTTCATTATTTCTAGAAAAAGCACCGTTTCGAGTGTAAACAACTTGTCCGTCAGGTAGTAAAACTTGAAAAAAACCACCACCATCAATAGCTAGATCTAGAGAATTATCAGTTGAAACAATACTTCCTTGTGAATGCAATTTATTTGAATTGACAATATTTACTCCAGTTCCTACAGAAAAACCTGATGTGAGTTCTGTATCAACTGATGTCTGAGCACCACTACTTCTGATAATTTGATAGAGTAGAGACTCAAAGTTTGCACGGTCTCTTTTAAATCCATTGGTGTTAACGTTTGCAAGGTTATTTGAGATAACTTGCATTCTCACTTGTTGTGCATTAAGACCAGTTTTTGCTACATGCATTGCATTTATTGTCATTATAATCCTCTTTCTAGCTTAAGTTTGATATGCATCGTGCAAACACCATGCCACTAAATCATATAGTTTTTTTAATATTTATAATTTGGGATATTGATTGAAGAAGTTAGAAAATATTCACGTGCATTTTATTTGAGTAATTTATTAGGATCTATAAATTGAAAAAACTCAGCATTATGATTTGAAATGGATTCCCATTCTTCTGAATCAAATTTGATTGAAATTATTGAAGATGTCACAGGATGTAACCCTCTAAGTTTTTTAGAACAATTGCTTTCACTTAAAAAAAAATTTAAAAAGTAAGATATTTGTGGTTCATGAGTAAGAACAAGAATGTTTTTAAAATTTTTAATTTTACTAAGTTTTAATAAAAAATTATCAGTATCTCCATCATACAAATTATATTCTTCAATAATTTTTTTATTTTTTATTGATTTATTTTTTAATAAACATTGCAAAGTTTGTTTTGTACGAACAGAAGGAGAGCAAAAATAAAGATCAAAAGAAATTTTCTTAGCTTCTAAATACTTTTTTACAGCTTCTGTTTTTAAAATACCTTTCTTGCAAATTGGTCTTTCAAAATCATTAATATTACAATTATTCAAATCTGTTTTAGCATGTCTCATGAGATTTAAATAGATCATGATATTTTATAACATTAATAAACTAACAAAATTATTAAAATTATTTCAACCAGCTATAACTTCCAGAAAACTTATTAAGCATATAATAATCTTTGGTATATTTTTTTAAAAATTTAGAGGAAATTTTTTCTCTTACTTGCCAATTACTAGCTGTAAAAACTTGTAAAGAATTATTTTTATTGTTTAAAACTTCTGGATCATATTTAATTTTTAAGAATTTAAAAAGTTTTGAAACTTCATTTTGAGGATTTTCAACTAAATCTTGGTGATAAATATTATAGATATTCGATGAAAATTTTTTATTGAGTTTGTCCATAGTTTTGTAATACTCATCCATATAGTTAAGAATATTCTCCATAGTATGAGTCCAAGGTATAGTATCGAATAAAATATTGTAAATAGCTAACGCATTTTCCTTGGAATCTCTTTTGCAATTAATAAATTTAGCATTCGGAAATGACTTTAATATTAAACTTACGAAAGGAAAATTATTTAATGTCTTATCAACAAACCTTTGCTTGTTAGTTAAGAATTTAAATTCATCTTTGTATAATTCAATAAGCGATGGACTGCTATTTTTTATGGTAAGATTATAAATTAATTTTTTAACAATCTGACATTCACCAAAAGGAATAATTTCCTTAGTATCTGAAATTATTTTTTCTATTAAACTTGAACCAGATCTTGGAAGTCCGATTATAAATATTGGACTTACTAAATCTTTTCTCAAACCAATTCTTTGTAATTTTTTCTCAGCAATTTCAGACATTTTAGAAAGAGTGTCTGGCATTTCTGATTGTATTGCTAAGACATTTTTTTCAGAATAATAATGGTGCTTAAAAATACTTTTATGAGCGAGATCTAGAAAATAATTTTTCTTTTCATAAATATTTAAAGATTTATATTTTTTTGAAATAACAAATGATAATAGTGCTAATGGGTAATTAAATTTAGTAAAATTAAAAGATTCAGCGTAAAGTAAGTTTCGTTCAAAATCTTTTAATAGCTCGTGTATATTTAATTCCTTTATAGAGTCTGGATGCATACTAATTTTATGAAACATAAATTCAATGTTATTGTCGATTTCGTTCAAATATTTTTCAGCATCTTTCTTTTGACCAAGAAAGGAATAAGCCAAAAAAATTTTCTTATTTATTACGTTCTTAAATTCAGAATATTTTCTATCAAATATTTTACACAATCTTAAAGTCTTTATTGATTCAGTTCTAATGTATAAATTAATCCATTGGTCTAATACAGGTAACTCCATAGAAAATTTTTTTATTATCTTAGACAATATATTTCTAGATTTTTTCATATTTCCATAAAACGATTGATTTAGATGTGAATCTAAAATCATTAAGATTTTATCAGCAGGAGATTTTTTAATTTCTTTCTCTGCCAATACTAGTGCAGTTTCTTTATCTCCAAATACTTTAGAAATAATATGAATTAATTGCACAATTTCTTTGGGATTATTATTATTTTTATCTGTAATATTTTTTTTTAGAATATTTTGAATTAATTCTTTAGCTTCTAATTCCTGACCATTAAGTAATAAGTATTGTATGCATTCCAGAATAGCTGAACGTGAATTAGGTTCATAGTTCAAAACTTCATATGAAAAATAAACACTTAAATCATACATTCCAACACTTCCAGAGAGTGATGCTAATTCTTTAAGAATTAAGATGTTTCCTGGTTCTTCTGATAGTTTTTTTTTATTTTCTTCTATTTTTGCCTCAATAGAAGCAAAAAATATTTTTTTCTCTTGATTGATACTTAGAGATAAATCATCCATAATCCAAATTCTGCAATCAATATGCCAAATAAATTATCAGAAATAAAACTAGTGATTTTTGATGTAAATCAGACAATGTTCTCTTTAAAAGAGATTGAAAATAGTTTTAAAATCACTGGTTTATCCAAAAAACTTGTAGATCAATGGTTTTTTTCAGTCTTGAAGGAAGGTTTTTCATATACTTTGAGTGGAAAATTTATAGATTTTAAAACTATAGGACGAAATGAGTTGCAAAAACTTTTTTTACAAAAAAAAAAAAATTACAAAAGGACTCAAATAAACAGGATTCTAAATTCCTTTAGTTGTTTAAAAATACATAATGATGTTAAAAAATTATTGAAGGTATTAAATGAAAAGAATATTAAAACTATAACTCTTACGAATGGTTCTAAATCTAATACTCAAATACTTTTGAAGAAAAATAAAATTGATAATTACATCAATGATTGTTTTTCAATAGATCAATTCAAAAAATGGAAACCTCATAGAAATGTTTATTTATCAGTTTGCAAATTAATGAAAATCCATCCTGAATATTCACTTATGATAGCTGCCCATGGTTGGGATGTAAATGGAGCAAAGCTTGCCGGATTAAAAACAGCGTACATCACAAGGTATGAAAAAGAAATTAGCGATTTTTATTTAAAACCAGACTATACTGGAAAAGATTGCAATGAAATAATCAAACAATTTAATTTGTAAAAATCATCTCCATTTTATGCTACACCCTGCGCTTGGAAACTGTGTCTTTGGTCCATCATTAGTCTCACTAATCATTAGCATTGCATCCATTAGATCATTTTTTTCATTTGCAAATTTTAAATTCCTCATCTCAGATAATCTTCCTCGATAATTAAGTCTTCCATACTTATTGTATCCAAAAAATTCAGGTGTACATACTGCCCCATAACTTCTGGCAATTTCTTGTGATTCATCTATTAAATACGGAAAGTTAAAATTATTTTTATCTGCAAATATTTTCATTTGTTCAAAACTATCCTCTGGATAATTTTTCGTATCATTTGGCATAATAGCTACAGAATTAATATGTATTTTTTTCAACTCATTTGTTGTTTGTACTAAACGAGGTAAAATAGCTTTAACGTATGGACAATGGTTACATATAAACATTACCAAAGTCCCATTAAGACCTAATATGTTTTTAAGTTGAATGACTTCTCCGTCAATATTGAGAAGCGCAAAATCAATAATTTTTTTGTCAAAATCACATATAGGAGTCGTTAGTAATACCATATTAATCACCTATGAAATGTAAAAGGACTTCTCTTGTTTTATCAGAAACTCTATGTTCAAGCAAGAATATACCCTGCCATGTTCCTAAAATTAATTCGTTATCTCTAAAACTCAAACTTAAATGTGTCTGAGTAAGAAGGGATTTTAAATGTGATGGCATATCATCAGGACCTTCTGAGTTATGAACGTAATTTTTTTCAGGAGCAATCTCTTCTAAGAAATTCCTTATATCAATAAGAACTGAAGGGTCTGCATTTTCTTGAATTAAAAGTGAACAACTTGTATGAAGAATCGATACATTTAACAAACCGTTTTGAATATTTGTGGTCTTCAATTCGTCTTTAATATTTGGAGTAATATCTAAATAATTTTTTTCTGATGAGTGTAGTAAAAGTTTCTTAAAAGTTTGCCTCATTTTTTTTCCTTATTGACAGTCAATTACTCAAGTCATAATATATTGTTTTTGGAAGGAAATTAATATGGCTGATAAAATTAAAGTTGACCCTAAAAAAGTAAAAAAAGAAGATCTTCAAGGTATTTTTTCTAAAGTTTTAGATAAACTAAAAAAAAGCTAATTCTTAAATGGAAAAGCTTTGGATTGAGTGCCAAAAATGCGGCTCAGTCTTTTGGATTTATTCCGAGGAGATCAGTGCTATTTATCCCAAACGTTCTATCGACTATCAGATATGCTCTAAGTGTGAGCAAGACTCCATGACCTCTAAACGATGACTGAATATATTTCTGACTTACGTAACGAAATTGGATACTATTTCACAGTCATAAAGTTTATATTATATTTTTCCGTTGGAGCAATAATACTTGTTTTATTGAATCAAATTGTAAAATTCTTTACATTCATTTTTTCTTCATTTAGTAGGGAAAAGTTTTTAAATCGTTTGAGCTTTATTTTCAAACTATTTATCTTTATATTATTTTCAACTCTTATCGGTTGGATTTTTATTTACATAGTTTTTTAATTAATGAAAAAAATAGAAAAATTAGCAACCTTCTTAATAGGTTTCTCTTATTCATTTCTCATTTATAATAAAATAGCATTTGGGATTTCTCTAAGTCTTGGAGTTTTAATATTATTAATGTCAAATTATGAGCTTGTACTTAATTCAAGCAAAACCTTTTCCAAAAGAATAAAAAAAAATGATTTGATTATTTTCTCTCTTTTTATCATTTCATTTCTAACTTCTTCTCTTTTTTCCATAAAAGTAAATAGATCAATTGAAGTTGTATTGTATTTGATATTGTTCATTTTTTTCTCCATTTCAATCTACCTTCTCTTAGTTGAGAAGAAAAAATTTCTACAATACATACTAAATTTTCTTACGATAAGTATATTCTTAAATTCTCTAGTGATTTTAATTTATCACTTTGCAAATTATTCAGGTGTAGAACTTATTAGATTCAAGGGTGTAATGAATATAATTTCATTGTTAACAATCATTAATTTTTATTTAAAAAAATCTAAACTCAATTATTTATCGTTAATATTCTTGTTTCCTAATATATATTTTTCTGGTTCAAGCTCCTCAGTCCTTGGCCTGATTGGGGGAGTTGTTATTTGTTCTTTGTTTTTAACATTTTTAAAATTTTCAAAAATGAAGATGATTAGAATTTTATTTCCGATAACTATCATTTGCTTTTTTATTACTTCGTTATTTTTATTTTCTCAGAAATTACCAAATAAATTTGATGATAATTCAATTAGGACTTTCAAGTCCGAAATCTCAAATAATTTGATTGATGTTCATCGTCAATTTATATGGGGGTTTTCAATAGAAAAGTTTAAAGAAAAAAAAGTTTTTGGTTTTGGGCCTGATACATCCAACTTCATTGAAGGAGGCCAAAAAGAAATTGGATTGGAAAGCACAGGTGATATGAATTTTATACCAAGTCATCCACACAACTTTATTATAGAACTTCTTCTGGAAACTGGAATTTTAGGTACATCATTATTTTTTCTTATTTTGACAATCATAAATGTACATATTCTTAAAATAAATAGATCTCTGCAATCTCAAATATTTATTATTTTTTTTAATTCATATTTCTGGTGTGCTTCTCTTGTAAATTTTTCATTTTGGATGGGTTGGTGGCAAGCCAGTTTTTATTTTATACTTGCTCTTATTACTTCAAAAAATCATCACCTTGTATCAAAGACTAGGCGAACAAGAGAATCAATGAATTAAATGTGCTATTTGGATCTATTTTCTTTAAAGCTTCAGCTATACCATCTCTAAATTTAAACTCAAAGTTACCTGTATACTGTACCAAAAAACCTATATTTTTATGCGTTAGATAGAATGCTTTCAATATATCATCCTGAGAAATTTTATTTTTAGACGAAGAAAATTTCTCAATCATTAACAACTGCGGCATTAAAGCACCTAAGAGACTTACCTCAAGTCTATTCTCTGAAAATGGCTTTCTACTAGTAAACATTGTTACATTTGAAAAAAGTTCGTTTAAGAAATAATTTCTAAATAAATATGGATACTCATTTCTTATATAATTCGAAAGTTGTGATTTAAGAGATTCGAAATTTTTATACTGATCCTCTGAGCTTTTAAATTTTAAGATTAATGACTTGTAAGTTGAATTTAGACTTTTGATAAAATTCTTCGACATCTGTTCTGAAGAATTTTTGGCATTACAATTTTGTTCAGATGCAAATTTATAAAAGTTTTTAAGAAACTCTATATTAAGTCCCGAAGTGTCAAATTTTAGAAAATCTTCATTTTTAAATTGCTCTATTAAATAATCGTAAACTACACTTAATTTTTCAGGAAAGAATTCTAGGTTTTTCTGTTCTTCTAATAATTTTTTAATTATACATATAGATGATTCTAACGATATATTATTATTCTTTAATAAAGAGAACGAAAGGTTGAATAATTTTTCACCCAATAATTTTGTTTCATCTATGTTTCTTTCATTATAAAGTTTAATAGATTTTTTTATTTCATAAAAATTGTCTTCAACTAGATTCATAGAATTTTTATCAAATAAAACCAAACGAGCTGATTCTGGACATCCTAAACTAAGACTTTTCAATTCTTTATTTTTAAATACTGAGAGTTTTCTTGGGTATTGTGCACATGCGGTGGACAAATAACTATTTCCATATTCTTTTTGGACTGAACATAATTTATCTTGACCTAAAAATGGACAAGTTCCATTATTCATATTTATTTGAGCATAAAAACCTTTTACTTCTTTAGGTAACTTCTTAACAAACTTATCAGATTTATTTTTTAAGTTTACGTTATCTAATTTTTGATACTTATTAAAGGTATCTTTATCAATTGAAATTTTCCAACCTTGACAACAAGTCTCAGGGCAATCTGATCCAATACACTTAAATTCGTTATAATATTTAGGAATTAAATGGTTCATTTGAGTCAAAAGAGCAAATAATATGCCAAAAAATCTTCAAATTTTAGTATTTTGGTAAATGAAAACTAATTGGCATAATAATTGAAGTAATTAGTAGTTATAAATAAGATTGTAAAATTATAAATATTAATGGTAAATCAACAAGAAATACAATACTCAGATATACTTAATTGTGAACCGTACAGACATTATCAAAATGGAAATTTGTCTAGTGGTATAGATTTATTTAGCAAAGTTATTCTTAAAGCCCCAAACGATTCAAATTTATGGGTAGAGTTAGGAAATGCACATTTAAAAAACAAAGATTATAAAATGTGTAAAATTTGCTTCGACACAGCATTAGATATTAAACCAGATAATCCAAACGCAATATGTGCGGTTGGATTGTATTACTTTGAACTAGGTTTATTTGAAGAAGCCAAGATGTTCTTTATAAAAACTTTAGATATATCCCCCAACTCAGAGTGGGGATTATTGAATCTATCATTAACAGAACAAAAATTAGGAAACGTTTTAAAAGGGCTCGAACTTTATGAGAAAAGAGAGAAAGAAAGATCATTATTGTTACATAAAGATTTAAAACTTGAGAAATTAACAGAGTTAACATCTTTAAATGATTATGAACATAAATTAAAAATACTAGTGATAGGAGAACAAGGATTCGGAGACCAATTAATGGCATGTTTGTATCTAAAAAAGTTATCCTCTTTGGGTTATAGAATTAGTTACTTAGTGGATGAAAAATTATACAACCTATTAGTTAAAGTTAAGGATCTAAGAAATATTAAGATTATTAAAAAAATAATTGAAAAAGATGCAGAAATTTTTGATTTTAAAATCTTTAGCATGAGTCTCCCTTTACTATTTAAAAAGAAAAACTTGCATAGGGAGGCTGTAAAAATCAATGCAAGTGAAATAACAAATAAAGTGAAAAAAAATAAAATATTAGAAAAACTATCACACCAAAAGATTAATGTTGGCATAGCATGGAGTGGACGATCCACTCAAACAAGAAATTCATTTAGATCATTTGACATAGAAGTTTTAAATAAAGTAATCTCGAATGATAAAATCAATTTCTTTTCGTTACAAAAATTACCCCCAGAATTCGATAAAAGTTTATTTTTTAAAAATAAGAATTTTTATAATTGTGAAAAATATTTAAATGATTTTGAGGATACCAGTGTATGGATTTCAAAGATGGATATAATTATTTCGGTTTGCACATCATTAGCTCATTTATCTGGATTAATAGGGAAAAAAACATTGTTATTATTATCATATGTTCATGACCCTAGATGGGATAGAAAATTTAATGGTTGCCTCTATCCAAGTCTAAAGATTATAAAACAGCAGAAATTGAATGACTGGGAATATTGTCTGAATGAAATTCAAAACAACCTTCATAAGGTATAATTATAGGAGAAAAAATGTTAAAAAAAGTATTTGATCCAACACGCCAGGAGTTTTTAAGTAAAAGTTTTTGGAAACAATTTTCCCCCAAACTTTGCATTGAAGAAAAAAACAAATCAAAACCAATAGGAATTGGAGAGAGTGAAATAAAAAATATTAAGAAGAGAATTATTGTTGATGGATTTTTACACCTAAAAAAACCTGATCCTGAAAACCCTACTGAAGAAATAAATCAAACTATTTCCTCAATTGTTAAAATGGGATTGCCACCTGTTTTCATTTTTATATATGATCAGCCATGGATCATGCATCAAAGAATTAGTAATATATTAAAAGCCTTACTGGAGAATAAATTTAAATTACTCCCAGATTTTTGGGCTTGGTATGTATCTCCTGGCGAGTCGGGATGGAAACCACATAGAGACAGACCCCTTTCTTTATCAAGTGACTTTTCTCCACAGTCTCTAACTTTATGGATACCTCTAACAAAAGCTACCCCAGAAAATAGTTGTATGTATGTTTTACCTGCAAATAAAGATCTACATTATCATGATCATATTCCACCTGATCTAAAATTCGGTTTTCCAGGTAATCTTGCTGATATTCAAGCTCTACCATCCGAGCCAAATGATATTCTAATATGGAATCAAAGGGTAGTACATTGGGGGTCAACTTCAAATAAAAACCATGAAATTGGTCCAAGAATAAGTTTAGCATTTGAATTTCAGAGATCCGATGTTTCTCCTTTTAATAAACCACTTCTCGATCCAATTAGAATGCCAACTTTTAAAGAAAGATTAAATTTAATAGGCAAACAAGTGATTCAATATACTCATATGTATGGTTTTAACCAAGAATTAGTAAATTTAGCTAAAAAGCTTTTAAATTTATAATAATTGCTGTTTTGAAATATATGGCATGTGAATTGCTCATAGTAAGATTATGGATCAAAGTAAAATATTTAATAAAGATATAGCACCGGGTACAATTGAAAATATTCTCGAGGAAACTAAGAAGAATAACGACCATACCTTTCTAAATAGCCAATTATTAACTATCATAAAGGACTTAGTTGTTAAACAAACTTATATTCAAAGAAAGAACAATTGTTCAAATCCTTTCAATAAATTTGGAAGGAAATGTTTCTCACAAACAGATGAAGATGGAATAACATACGAGATCATTAAAAGACTTGGAATTAAAAAAGGATCATATGCAGAATTTGGTGTGGGTGATGGAATGGAAAATAATACTCTCCTTTTAGCTTCACTGGGGTGGAGAGGATTCTGGGTAGGTGTTGAAGATTTGGTTTTTGATAGTAATTCATCAAATGATAAATTTAACTATACAAAGGAATGGATTACTTTAGATAACATTACAAATATATGTGAAGAAAGTATGAAAAAACAGAACATTAAATATTTAGATGTAATTTCGCTCGACTTAGATGGAAATGACTATCATTTCTGCGAGGCTATATTAAAAAAGAATTTAAAACCTAAACTTTTCATTGTTGAATATAATTCAAAATTTTTTCCTCCTGTCGAGTTTATAATGAAATATGATCAATTTCATAACTGGCAACTAGATGATTATTATGGAGCTTCACTTCAAAGTTTTAAAATTCTTTTTGAAAGTTTTGATTATAAGCTTGTTTGTTGTAATTCTCATACTGGAACTAATGCCTTCTTTGTACAAAATAAGTTTTCCCAACTTTTTAAAGAGGTTCCTATGAATATTAATGAAATTTATATCGAACCAAATTTTGATTTGGCATGCAAGTTTGGACATTTTTCTTCAAGCAAAGTAATAGAAAATATTATGAATCAAAATATTTAGGTTTGATTAAGTAAAAATTTAAACGTGATATTCTAAACCATAAACATATTTTATTATGGTCTGTTAATTTTAAAAAAACTAAAAATTATATCTTTGGGGAGAAATTTTTGAATAGTTGCTATAAAAAAACACAGAATTGATAATAAAGTAACAATGAATTGATTATCAAAGATATTTTTAATTCTATGGAAACTTTTATGTTCTAATGTATCAAGGTATCCAGATTGAGTGTTAGTAAAATTATGCTTTAAAAAAAGTTTGTTCAAATTACTATAGTTAAAATAACTAATATGAGGAGAGTTCATATTTTTTTGCCATAACCTGTCATAGAATTTAGAAAAACCATATCTCATCATAACTTCTGAAATTTTAAAGATTATACCATTAGATGATGGCAAGTTAACAATGATTGATCCATTATCTTTTAATATTTTTTTTAATTCAACAATTACATCATCAAGGTTATTTAAGTGTTCAAAAACATCATTAAAAATTATAAAATCAAATTGATCTTTGGTTTTAGTTGTTAAAACTTCAGGTAATATTAATTTAATTAATTTTATTTTTGTTCCAAATTTATTTCTTAGTTTATTAAGACTATTCATACATGCTTCTGAACCAACTATAGAAACTTTTAATTTGATGCATTCATCTATAAAAAAACCATCTCCTGAACCAACTTCTAAAATCTTTGGTTTGTTATTTAATTTGAGAATTATTGCTAGAATTTTTTTAAAATTTTTCTTTCTAAGACTTTCTATTCCATGAACATCCTGCCCGTACCCTGGTTTCAAATTGGAAAAATAAAAATTACAGTCTAAACACTTAAACGAGAAATTATTATTTCTAACTACCTTTCCATCACATATAAAACAGTTTTTTTCCATTCGAAATTAATAATAATCTATTCAAACTCGACTGTTCCAGGCGGTTTTGACGTAAAGTCATAGCATACCCTGTTAATCCCAGGTACCTTATTAATTATTTCATTAGCGCATCTCTTAATAAACTTATCATCAAATTGATATGCTTCAGCAGTCATACCGTCAACGGATGTAACTGCTCTTAAAACACAAATCTTTTCATAAGTACGGTTATCACCCATGACACCAACAGTATTCACAGGTAGCAGAACACAAAATGCCTGCCATATTTCATCATATAAACCTTCTTCTTTAATTAAATTAATGAAAATTGCATCGGCTTTTCTTAATATTTCAATATTTTTTTTGTCTATAGACCCAAGCAATCTTATTGCTAGGCCTGGTCCAGGAAATGGATGTCTTTGTGTAAAAGAGTCAGGTATATTTAGTTCTTTCCCGAGCTTTCTCACTTCATCCTTAAACAATTCATTCAAGGGCTCTAATAATTTAAGACTCATTTTTTTGGGTAAACCGCCAACATTATGATGAGATTTAATGGTGACTGTCGTGCAACCAATTTTAGATAAAGACTCAATAACATCGGGATACAAAGTTCCTTGTGCAAGAAATTTTATATTTTTCTGCGTTAATGCAAACTTCTCGAATATTTTTATGAATTGATTACCAATGATTTTTCTTTTTCTTTCGGGATTACTAACACCTTTGAGTTTGTCATAAAATAATTTACTCCCGTTAATAACTTTTAATTTTATTTTAAAATGTTTTTTAAAAAGATTTTCTATCTCTTTTCTCTCACCTTCTCTCATGAGACCTGTATCAACAAAAACACAAATAATATTTTTACCTATAGCAGAGTTTATTAATAAAGCTGTGACGGTTGAATCGACACCTCCTGACAAACCACATAGGACTTTTGCATTTCCTACTTTGTTTTTAATATCATTTATAATTTTGTTTTTGAAGTACTTCATGTTCCATTCTGCTTTACATCCACATATTTTTTTAACAAAGTTATTAATAATTTTTTCTCCACCAATCGTGTGAACTACTTCAGGGTGAAATTGAACACCAAATATTTTTTTTTTTAGATTTTGTATTATGGCAAATTCACAATTTTCAGTCGATGCTATTTTTTCAAAATTATTTGGAATTTGTTGCACCTTATCTGAATGACTCATCCATACCTGATTATTTTTTTTTAAAAAAGCATTTTGTAGAAGCGGAGATTTTTTTTTTATTTCAAGACTGGTTTTTCCAAATTCTCTATCATGAGAAGGTATAACTGTCCCACCAAATTGTTTGGATATTAATTGCAAACCATAGCAAATTCCTAAAATTGGAATATTAGCATCATAAATGAATTTAGAAATCTTCGGTGCTTTTTTTTCATCAACTGACTTTGGACCTCCCGAAAAAATGATTCCTTTAATTAATTTTTCTTTCAGTATTTTTTTGGAGATATCACTAAAAGGTATTATATGACTAAAAACACCTAACTCTCTAATTCTTCTGGCAATTAACTTTGTAACTTGCGAACCGAAATCAACTATCAGTATTGATTCTTTCATTTATTAAGCTGATAATTTGGAGATTCTCTCGTGATTGAAATACTATGCACATGACTTTCATTAAGTCCTGCGGATGTTATTTTTAGAATTTTTGTTTTATCTTTAAAATCTCTAATATTTTTATTACCCGTATAGCCCATTGAAGCTTTTAACCCTCCAATTAGTTGTTCAATAATTTTTACAACCGTCCCCCTGTAAGGGACCCTTCCCTCTACTCCTTCAGGAACAAACTTATCATCATTCATAATCTCTTCTTGAAAATATCTATCAGCTGAACCTCTTCCCATAGCTGCAATTGACCCCATACCTCGGTATGATTTATAAGTTCTACCGTTTGATAGGAAGGTTTCACCAGGAGATTCATCTGTTCCTGCAAATAATGAACCTATCATTACTATATCAGCACCAAATGCTATTGCTTTTGCGACATCACCTGAGTATTTGATACCTCCGTCAGATATAATTGGTGTATTAGTTTTTTTAGCTACCCTATATGTTTCTGATATTGCATGAAGTTGAGGAACACCTACACCAGCAACAACTCTTGTAGTACAAATTGATCCTGGACCAATACCAACTTTTAAAGCGTCTGCACCTTCCTTAATTAAATCCTTAGCGGCCTCAGCGGTAGCAATATTCCCAACGATGATGGGTAACGTTGGAAAATTTTTTTTTGATTTTTTCAATGTATCTATAACATTTTTTGAATGACCATGAGCTGTATCAATAACGATAATGTCAACACCAGCTGATTCTAAACATTGTATTCTTTCAATTCCTTGTTTATCACCAACCCCTACTGCCGCTCCGACTAATAGTCTTCCAAATTTATCTTTAGATGCTAAGGGGAATTTTTCTGCTTTTTCAATGTCTTTTACAGTTATAAGTCCAACACATATATAATCTTTATCAACAACTAATAGTTTTTCGATTCTATGTTTGTGTAAAAGCTTCTGCGCTTCATCCATTGAAATATTTTCAGATACAGTTATCAAATTTTCTTTAGTCATTAAACTACTGACTTTTTGATCAAGGTTTTTTGCAAATCTGATATCCCTATTTGTAAGAATTCCAACTAACTTTTTAGAATTATTTTCAACAACAGGTATCCCAGATATATTATATTTTTCTTTCATTCTTAAAGCATCATTAAGCGAACTATTGGGATTAATGGTAACTGGATTAACAACCATACCAGACTCGAATCTTTTTACCTTGGACACTTCAAGAGCTTGTTCGTTAAAATCTAAGTTTTTATGAATAATTCCCAAACCACCCATTTGTGCAATTTTTATAGCAAGGCTTGATTCAGTTACAGTGTCCATAGCAGCGGAGATGATTGGAATATTTAACTTAATATTTTTAGTAAGATTTGAGGAAATATTTGATTCTGAAGGCTTTACAGAAGACTTTGAAGGAACGATAAGAACGTCATCAAATGTTAGAGCCTCAATTAAATTCTTCATAAAATAATTTAATCTAATCTACAAAATTTTTAAACAAAATAATTAATTTTTTTTGGCAACCAAATATGTCTCTGAAGATTCTTTTCTTGATGCTTTTGGTTTGAAATATTTTATCGAGTTTAAGTCAGATTGCATTTGCTTAATTAGCTCTCCTTGAGCCCCACCCTGAAATATTTTTGAAATCAAAAAACCTTTTGGTTTAAGGATAACTTTTGAAAGCTCCAAGACTCTCTCTACTAAAGAAATTATTCTTAAATGATCAATACTTTTATTACCAGATGAATTTGGAGACATATCACTAAGAAGAACATCAATTTTATCTTTGAAATAATCTTGTAATATTTTTTCTAATTGATTATCAAATATATCTTTTTCAATAAATTCAACACCATCTATTTTTTCTATTTTTAATCTATCAATTCCCATTATAATTGCATTATTTGGAGAAAAGATTCTTGCAACTTGAAGCCATCCACCTGGGGCACAGCCAAGATCTAAAACATTCTTACAATTAGAGAAAACTCTAAATTTTTTTTCAATCTCAATGAGTTTATATGATGATCTTGATCTAAAACCTTCTTGTTTTGATTTATTAAAATAATAATCATTAAAATGACGCTCTAACCACTTCTTACTTTTTTCACTCTTTGACTTTTTAATTCTAATTTTTTTCATATTGTAAAATCAAATCATTTAAGATTCCGTCTCTTAATCCTTTTTGAGTGACAATAAGATCTCTAATGAGAATTGTTTTTAATATTTCTATTAAAATTAATGTTCCATTGAGTAAAAGGTTATAACGAGACCCAACGCAAGGCATCATTTTTAACTTCTCTTTATCCATTCTAATAATGCTTTCTGCAATTTTCATCATTTCGAAGGGTTTCATTGAAAAACCTTCAATCATTTTTATATCAAAGCGTTTAAGATTTTGAAAAATGGCACACAAGGTTGTTGCTGTACTACAAGAACCTATAGCATATAGTTCTTTTTTCACATTTTTTAACTCGTTATTTTTAAATGACAAAAAATGGTTATTTATTTCTTTTTTCACAAATTCTTCTCCATAAATTTGAATTTTTTCAGAACGGTTGATTACCCCATAGGATAAAGATCTAGTTTTAAATTCTTGTTCTTCTAAATTAAAGTAAGTTAATTCTGTGCTGCCACCGCCGATATCAAAAATGATACCTTCATTATTATCCTTATTAATATAGTTTGTACAACTCTTTAAGGATAGTTTTGCTTCCTCATACGAAGAAATAATTTCCACAGAAATTCCAGTTAGTTCTTTTACTCTGTTAACAAAAAACTCCGGATTAATTACTTGTCGACATGCTTCCGTTGCTATACAACGATATTTTTTAACCTCAAATTCAATCAATTTCTTTGAAAATCTTTGTAAACATTGCATTGTTTTTTTTATATTCTTATCGTCAAATTCATTGTTGTAAGAGAGATTTTTTATCAAGTTAGTTCCATAAGAGAAATTATGAATAACTTTCGAACGTTGTTTTCGTATTTTTACAATTGTCAATCTACAGTTATGACTTCCAATATCAATTGCTGCTAATATAGTATTTGTCAATTTTTTAATTTATTTGTTAGACTTTATCTTATTAATAATTAATTATTTAATCAAATTCAGTTTTTTTTGAATATTTATATGAAAATAACATTACTCATAATTTTTTTTTCTATTGCATCAGTTTTTCTTTTTTTTAAAAAAGATGACCAAATTAAAGAAAAATCTTTTATTGAAAACAAAAAAACTGTAGAGGTTAAGTTATTTTCTCCTCAACAATTTTCAAAAAAAATAAAACTAAGTGGCTTTACGGAAGCATCTAGAATAGTTTTGATAAAAGCGCAAGTTGATGGAAAAATAAGCACAAAACAGTTTGAAAAAGGTTTTGCATATAAAGCTGGTGAACAAATTCTATTAATTAACCCAGAAGATAAAGTTGCTAAAGTTAAGGAGATGGATGCATTGCTTAATCAACGAAAAAAAGAATACGAAGTCGCTGAAAGTCTTTATAAAAAGGGTTTTAGGTCAGAGGTAAAGTTAAGCCAGTCAAGAACTAACTTTGAAAATGCACTTGCACTTTTCGAAAAAAGTCAAGTGGAGTTAAACCATACAAAAGTATCGATACCATTTGATAGTATCATTGAAGATAGCTATGTAGAACTTGGTGACTATTTAAAAAAAGGTGATATTATTGCTAAAATTGTTGATTTAGACCCTTTATTTATTAACACCAATATAAATGAAAAGGAAATCAATAGTATTAAGCTTGATCAAAAAGCTCAGGTGAAAATTAGAAATAAGAATTTAATTGGCAAAGTAAATTACATATCGAAAACATCAGATCCAAATACTAGAAATTTTAAGATACAAGTAACAGTGCAAAATAAAGATAATAAAATCTTTAGTGGCCTATCAAGTGAAATAAGAATTTTTGCCAACCCTCAGGATGCCTTTTTCATTCCCTCATCATTAGTAACGCTTAATAATACTGGTAAAATTGGTTTAAAGGTTATTGAGAATGGTAAAGTTCATTTTAGAGCAATAAATATTTTGAGTGATACTGGTCTAGGGTACTGGATCCAATTTGAGAAGAAAGTAGATAATACAGGCATATTAATAATAACACAGGGTCAAGATTTTACCGTCGATGGTGAATATGTTAATATAATTAAAAATAATGATTGAAAAAATTCTCAATCTAAGAAAACTAATCTTGACTTTTTTAAGTTTTTTCATTTTTTTTGGTTCTTACAAATATATTTCAATGCCCAAAGAGTCAGACCCTGATATTAGTTTGCCTGTTATATATATTTCTTTACAACACAAGGGCATTTCCCCTGCGGATTCTGAAAGACTGTTGATAAAACCATTTGAAAAAGAGTTGAAAAATATTGAAGGGGTAAAAAAAATATCTTCAACAGCATACCTTGGAGGTGGAAATCTAATACTGGAGTTTGACGCAGGTTTTAACTCAACGAAAGCGATGTCAGATACAAGAGTGAAGATTGATATAACAAAAAGCAAATTACCAGAAGATACTGAGGAACCTACTGCTGCAGAAGTAAACCTATCGAGATTTCCAGTTCTTGCAGTAGCAATTTCGGGAAATGTTGAGGACAGGGTGATCCAGAAATATGCCAGATTCTTAAAAAACAAAATAGAGAGTTTTAATGAAGTACTTGAAGTTCAACCACTTGGAGAAAATGAAAGAGAAGTAAAAATAATTGTTGATCCACAAATTGTTGAAAATTATGGACTAACTCATAAAGATGTTCTCTCCTCTATTGCTAACAGTAACCTTATGATTCCTGCAGGCACACTAAGTAATGAAAGAGGAAGTTTCAATCTTAAAATTCCAAGTTTAATTGAAAATAGAACTGATCTACTTAACATCCCAATAAAGTCAAATAGCAACTCTGTAGTGACATTAAAAGATGTTGCAGAAATCCGAGATTCCTTTAAAGATAAAGTTGGTTTTGCCAACAATAACGGTCAAAATGCGATAATCCTAGAAATCTCAAAAAGAACTGGTGAAAATATAATAGACACCATAAATAAAATTAAACAATCATTAATAAATGAGAAAGAAAATATACCAGAATTTTTGAATATAGGAATTTTTCAAGACGAGTCAGAAAAAATAAAAGATCAAATAAAAGACTTAGAAAATAATGTGATTTTGGCCACATTAATAGTCTTGTTGATAATTATACTTTTTATGGGTTGGAAATCAGCTTTATTAGTCAGTATTTCTATACCCTGTTCTTTTTTATTATCGATGATAGTTTTATCATTTTTTGATGTTACGATTAATGTTGTTGTACTATTCGCACTAATTTTATCAGTTGGAATCTTAATTGATGGAGCTATCATTGTTGTGGAGTATGCTAATAGGCGTTCAAGTGAGGGTATTGATACAAAACAGGTTTTTGTACTATCAGCAAAAAAAATGTTTGTGCCAGTTTTAGCGTCTACTTTGACAACGTTGGCAGCTTTTTTTCCTTTAATATTTTGGCCTGGGGTAGCTGGAGAGTTTATGTTTTTCCTGCCTGTAACTCTTCTAGCTGTCTTATCCTCATCATTGCTTATGGCATTAATCTTTATCCCTACAATAGGTGGTTTATTTGGATATGATAAAGCTATATCAGAATCAAATCTAAAAAATCTTAATCTACTAGAAAAAGGAGACTTAAACAAAGTCAAAGGAATTCAGGGAAGTTATATAAAACTTGTTGAATACAGCCTTGATAACCCTAAAAAACTTATAATATTAACAATTGTTTTTTTATTGTTCATTCAACTCTTGTATTTAAGATTCGGTAAAGGGTTTGAATATTTTCCACCAGTTGAACCAGACTATGCTGAGATCGTGGTTCATGCACGAGGAAATTTCTCACCGATTGAAAAAAAAGAGATCGTATCTAAAATAGAAGATCAAATCATTCAAAATAAATTTATTAGAAATATTTATTCACGAACTGGCTTTATTAAAGGTCAAAAAAAAAATGAATCAGAGGATATTGTTGGAAGTATAAAAATAGAACTGATAGATTGGAAAAAGAGGCCCAAAGCAAGTATAATCCTTGATTATCTAAAGTCTAAAACTGACGGTTTACCTGGAATTTACATAGAGTATATTGAAAAGAAAGACGGCCCACCAAAAGATAAAGATATTGAAATTAAAATAGTAAATAATGATACAAAGTTATTAGAAGAGAATACAAAAAGATTGTTTGATTTTCTTAATTCTTCTTTATGGGTAAAGAATATTGACTCTGATATAAATAATTTAGGTATTGAGTGGGAATTATTAATTAATAGATCTCAAGCAGACAAGCATGGTGTCGATATTCAAACTATTGGGAATGCAATACAAATGTTAACACATGGTTTAAAAGTAACAGAATTTATGCCCACAGATAGCGAGGAGGAAGTTGATATTGTTGTAAAATATGATAAGAAATTTAGAACACTAGATGAACTTGACAGTATTCTAATTGAAGGAGAGAAAGGACCTGTTGCTTTAAGTCTTTTTGTAAATAGAATTCCAAAAAAAAAAGTTGGTAATATAACAAGATATCAAACTATTAATTCGAAATCAGTAAAATTTGATGTGACCGGCGATGTTGTTAGTAATAATAAAATCAAAGAAATTGAAAATTGGTTGAAAGAGCAAAAAAATTTTACATCCAGAGTTATTTTTAGTGGTCAGAAAGAAGATCAAGAAGAAGCGCGTGCATTTTTAATTAAAGCCTTTTTAATATCATTGTTTTTGATAACAATAATTTTAATCGCTACATTTAACAGTTTTTACTATTGTTTGATAATTCTTAGTGCAGTTATTTTTTCAACAATCGGTGTTGTTATAGGTCTTTTAATCTCAAGCAAACCCTTTGGAATTATAATGAGTGGTATTGGGATTATTGCCCTAGCAGGGATAGTAGTAAATAACAATATAGTTTTACTAGATACATACAAAAATCTTAGAAAGAAAGGTGAAGATGTTAGACAAGCCATTATAAGAACTGGCGCTCAGAGATTGAGACCTGTTCTTTTAACAACTTTAACTACATTTTTTGGTTTAATACCAATGGCCATAGGACTGAATATCAATTTTCTTGATGGTGAACTAAATTTTGGAAGTCCAAGTTCTCAATGGTGGATTCAATTATCAAATGCCATGGTTTTTGGTGTTATGTTTTCCTTTATATTAACACTCATAGTAACGCCATGTTTAATATACGTAGGAGAAAAATTTGAGAGTTCTAGTTCTTCTTAAATTCATATACTGCAAATGGAATACTAGAGAAGTAAATAATTATGATAATTATCATCGCAAGCCAGAAGTCAGTTAGAAGTAATGAGAGAAAACTAGCCAATATGATTATAAGATATGGAATACTTTTTTTTTCAAACTTCACCCCTTTTAAAGAATAAGTTGGGATCTTCGATATCATTAAAATTGCAGGTATAAATAAATAAAACCTAATGAGAATTTCATTCAAAAGTAATTCGTTGCCAAATCTGAAATAAATCATCATAGGAAGTAAAGTTAAACCAGCTGCTGCTGGAGTAGATATTCCTGAAAAAAAACGTATTTTTTTTAAATCACTATTATTTTCAAAGTTTGAGAGATTAAACTTTGCTAGTCTTGATGAGGAACAAATAGCATAAAAAATAACTATAGCCCAACTACTCTCATATATAAGAGACTTAGACCATAAGAAAACAACTATTGCTGGAGCAATTCCAAAGCTTAAAAAATCTGATAGGGAATCTAACTCTACCCCGAAATCAGAGTTGGTTTTAAGAAGTCTTGCCAATTTTCCATCAATATTATCCAAAAAAGATGCAAAAACAATTAGTGACACAGATATTTCCCATTTTTGGTCAATTGCAAATTTCATTGAAGTTAGGCCACAAGTAAGTGATATAAATGTGAAAAGATTAGGAATCAAACTTCGCAAAGATAATTTTTTCATTGTAATTATTTATTTTTTATTATTTTGCTTTAGTTCTTTTACTTGTGTGAGCTAAGATAGTTTCTCCGGCGACTGCTGTCTGATTTAATAGAACTGCGACACCATAATTTAATGGTAAATATAGATCAACCCTACTGCCAAATCTTATAATACCAAACCTATTTCCGATCTTAACATTTTGATTCTCTTCTAAATCACATTTTATTCTTCTTGCTATGAGTCCGGCTATCTGAACAATGAAAACAAAAATATCTTTTTTTACCTCTAATTTTGTGATCATTCTTTCATTATCTTCACTTGACTTATCAAGGGAGGCATTAAAAAACGCCCCGGGTACGTATTTCATCCATGCTACTTTACCAGATATTGGTATTCTATTAACATGAACATTAAATACATTCATGAATATTGAAATTTTGATCATTTTTTTATTTTTATCTGCGCTTAAAGTTTCTGGAGGTCTTACTTCTGAAATCGAAATAACTCTTCCGTCAGCAGGCGAAACGATGACATCATCGTCAGTTGGGGTGAATCTCTCTGGATCTCTAAAAAAGTATACACACCAGATGGATAAAATGACTCCTAGCCAACCAAGAAAGTCAGAAAAAATTGAGAGAATTATTGTTACAATAACAAAAATTATTACAAAAGGAATTCCTGCCTTATGTATTGATGGGAAAAAGTTCTTAATTGATTCTAAATCATTAAAAAATTCACCGAGTTTATCAAAAAAATCTTTTGGCTTGTTCATTTTAAAATTGAGTGTTGATTTCTGGAAGAATAAAAACTTGACCAGGATAAATTAAATTCGGATCTTTAATCAATTTTGAATTATTTTCATATATTTGAGTATAAAAAATTCCTCCACCAAATATCTTTCTAGCAATTCTCCATAAACTGTTTCCCGTTTCTATGGTGATTTCTTTGTCCTTAATTTTAATATTCCCGTAATTGATTATCTTCTTTAGATCTTCTTTGGTAAATATAATTTGAACATCCTGTCCAACTATTTTAGATGAAATTATAAGATCTTTACTTGATAGTCTGGAAATATTTGAAGAAAATTTCCAATTAC
The DNA here is from genome assembly GCA_045563055.1 of Alphaproteobacteria bacterium. Taxonomy (GTDB): domain Bacteria; phylum Pseudomonadota; class Alphaproteobacteria; order Methylaequorales; family Methylaequoraceae; genus Methylaequor. The sequence continues at coordinate 152,173 of JBJKUR010000012.1, read as the reverse complement.
CATCATCATTTGATTGAGAAGAATCTAGTAATTGCTCATTAGAATCTAAAATTAATATTTCAGCATTTGGGGAACTTCTTCCAGAAAAAAAAAGTTCTCCAGAAGAATCATAATTGACCATATCAAGAGACAACCCATTGATTAGTGGTTCAATATTAAGAAGATTTATGTCCTTTTGATTGCTCTGTAAAAATTTAATTACTTTTGGTTTGCTTTTTTTTTCGGCGTTATTAAAAATAATTATAGTTTGATCAGAGTAACTTTTTTCCCCTTCATTATCTATGTGCATAAGCCTAAACTTTTTAATACCTTTTTTTAAGGGCATATCACTTACCCAGATCCATTCACCATTTGAATCGGTTTGCAGTGATGATAGAACTTTATTATTATCCAATAACTTTAAATCTAAATTTGGATTAGACTTTCCAGCCATGACGGCATCTCCATGTTTTGAAATCCTTACAATATCAAAGTTTAAGGTGACATTTTCAGTTAAAATATTTGAATCCGGAATAACTTCTTCTTGAGGCGTCCTTATATTATCTTTTATCACAATGTTTTCTGAAAAATTACTGTGAAGATTCGGAACTGCAAAATAAATTATTGTGAATATGCATGTTAGAAAAACAAGTATTTGAAAGTCTTTTTTCATGATTAGTCTATTTTAATTCATAATATCTATAATTTTTTAATTTCCAATAATAATTATAATTTATTTATAAGGATTACACTGAAATAAAAATTAAAAAAAATTTAAAACAGTATTATTTTTATCTTATTAAGTCTAAGTTAGAGTTGAACAAATCAAAGTATTAAGATGCCAAAAATATTAGTTAAAAACCCCATTGTTGACGTAGATGGTGACGAAATGGCCAGAGTATTATGGGATAAAATAAAAAAGAAACTTATTTTTCCTTTTCTAGAACTAAATTTAATTCAATATGACCTAAGTATTATTAATAGGGATAAATCTAATGATAAAGTAACTGTTGATGCAGCTAACGCAATAAAAAAATATCAAGTAGGCGTGAAGTGTGCAACAATAACCCCGGATGATAAGAGAGTTAAAGAATTCAAATTAAAAAAAAAATATCCATCACCGAATGGAACAATCAGAAATATTCTCAAAGGAACCATATTTAGAGAACCTATTATTATTCAAAAAGTACCTAAAATTGTTAAACACTGGAATCAGCCGGTTATAATCGCACGTCACGCATTTGGTGATATTTATAGATCTAAAGAAATAGAAATAAAAAAAGGTGAGCTTTCTTTATCTTATGAAGATGATAATAAAAAAACTAAACAAGAAACGATACACAAATTTGATACTCCTGGAATTGGTTTGGCATATTTTAATTCATTTGATTCTATAAGAGACTTTGGTAAATCCTGTTTTAATTTTGCGCTCAAAAGAAAATTTCCACTTTTCTTATCTACAAAAAATACAATTTTACAAAAATATGATGAAGCTTTCAAGCAAACCTTCGATCAATTATATAATGATGAATTCAAATATGAGTTTGAAAAAATTGGTATTACATATCAGCATAGACTAATTGATGACATGGTCGCATGTTTGATGAAGTGGAGTGGAGGTTATGTTTGGGCATGTAAAAATTATGATGGAGATGTTATGTCAGATTTAGTGGCTCAGGGTTATGGCTCACTGGGTTTAATGTCTTCAATTCTTCAAAGTCCAGATGGCAAAGTTATAGAAACTGAAGCTGCACATGGAACAGTGACAAGTCACTACAGACAGCATCAAGGTGGAAAACCAACATCAACAAATCCAATTGCATCGATATTTGCCTGGAGCAGAGCTTTAATTCACAGAGGATCTATTGACTCTAACACTCAATTACAAAACTTTGCATATGCTCTCGAGAAGTCCTGCTTAGACTCAGTAAATTCTGGTTTTATGACAAAAGACTTAGCTCTGATGTGTGGACCTAATCAAAAATGGTTGACAACAGATCAATTGATTGATGTTATTAAAAAGAATCTTGATTCACCCTAAGACTTTATAATATCGTAGATTTTAGATTTCATTTTTGCAAAATTTTCACTTAAAGGGGCTCCACCTTGGGATAAATCTTTTCTTCCTCCCCCTCCCTTGCCTCCAAGGAATGTTATTATTTTCTTAATTATTTCATTCGAATCATAATGATTAAGCAAGTCATTCGTAACTGATACTACAATCGACACCTTCTTATCTTGGCAAGTTGATAAAACAATGATTCCTGATTTAAATTCTTTTTTTATTATGTCGGCGCAGTTTTTTAAATCTTTTACCGCACAGGACAAGTTATCAAAATAAATAGAAGTGTTATTGAATTTAATAATTTTTTTTTCTGAAAACTCTAAATCATCAGAAGTCTTAGAATTTACTGATAAGAGAGATTTTTTTTTTAAATTTTCTATCTTGTCAAGAATTGTTTCATCTGTTGCTCTTAATTTATTTTTAATTTTTTCAAAAATTTCTAATTTTTTTTCATAATAATTATTAGCTTCTTCACCTGTCAATGCTTCAACTCTTCTGATACCTGAGGAAACAGATGAATCATTTAAAATTTTAAAGCTACCGATTTGTCCGGTATAATATACATGTGACCCTCCGCATAGTTCAATTGAATTTAAGAGATTAGATTCGTTGCTATTTTCAATACCTACCACTCTCACAATGTCTGGGTACTTTTCCCCAAATAATGCAATTGCCCCACTCTTTATAGCTTTACGAATAGGCATTTTTGAAATCTTGACTTTAGTGTTAGACCGTATGGTTTTATTAATTAAAAACTCGATTTTTTTGATTTGCTCAATTGAAAGTTGTTCATTCGATGAATAATCGAATCTAAGTTTTTTTTCATTTACAAGTGATCCTTTTTGAGAAACATGTTCTCCAACAACCTGACGAAGAGATTCATGAAGTAAGTGCGTAGCAGAGTGATTATTTCGTATCTTTTCTCTTTTAAGTTTGTCAATTTGTAAAAAATATTTATTTTTTAAATATATTTTTCTTAAGCAATTCTCAACAAAGTGAAGATAAATTCCTTCACCTATTTTTTTTGTGTCATTAATCTCACCTACTAATTCATTATTCTCATCAAGAACAACTCCTGAGTCACCAACCTGTCCACCGGACTCAGCATAGAATGGTGTTTTATTAAAAATCAAAATAACTTTGTCATTTTGATTGACACTTTCAACTATCTTGCCATCATTTATAATTCCTACTAAAGTTGATTCAGAAGAATCTTCATCGTATCCACAAAAATTTGTTAACTCTATTTCTTTTTGAAGAAGTAATTTTAAATGGTCTTCAGTTTTATTTTTATCTTTTACCCATGAAGTTTTCTGTAAGGATTTATGATTTTCTAAAATTGACCAATATTTGTTCATATCTAATTTTATTCCTTTTTTTGAAAGAATAGATTCTGTCATATCAACAGGGAAGCCATATGTATCGTAGAGTTTAAATGCTGTTTCAGACGGAAATATTACTCCAGATATTTTACTAACTTCATCATTAAGAATATCCAAGCCTATAGAAAGTGTTTCAATAAATTTTTTCTCCTCATTTTCTAGATTATTTTTAATGAAAGAATTCGCATTTTTTAGTTCGTAGTATTTTTTTTCATATTTATCAATGACATTATCTACTAGCTTATGTAAGATAATTAAACCTGGACTAAGCTTATTTACATGTAATAAAGCTCTTCTTATAATCCTTCTAAGAACATATCCTCTTCCTTCGTTAGAAGGTAATACACCTTCTGCCATCATAAATGTTATTGATTTTATATGATCTGAAATGATTCTATATGAAATTAAGGTATTTTCATTGAATTTGGTTTTAGTTTCGATTGAAATTTTCTCAAAAATAAAATTAAACAAATCCGTATCATAGTTGTTTATTTTATCTGATAAAACAGCAGTTATTCTTTCTAAGCCCATCCCAGTATCCACAAATTTTCCAGGAAGATTTGTCAATTTATTATTTTTTTTTAAAAATTCCATGAAAACTAGATTCCAAATTTCAACAAATCTATTTCCGTCTTGATTTTTTGAACCGGGAAGTCCTCCTGTAATTTTACTTCCGTTGTCAAAAAAAATCTCACTACAAGGTCCACAAGGTCCCTCCTCTCCCATAGACCAGAAATTATCACTAGAAGAAATTCTTAAAATTTTATTTTCATCAAATCCAGTCAATTTTTTCCAAATTTTCAACGATTCACTGTCATCTTTAAAAACAGTTATAATCAACCTATTTTTGTCAAGTGAATATTCTTTTGTTAATAAATCCCAAGCAAGCTTTATTGCCTCCTCTTTAAAATATTTTCCAAAAGAGAAGTTTCCCAACATTTCAAAGAAAGTGTGATGACGCGGAGTATATCCGACATTTTCAAGATCATTATGTTTACCTCCAGCTCTTAAACATTTTTGAACAGTAACAACATTTTTGTGTTTTGGCTTTAAATCACCAGTAAACCATTTCTTGAATTGAACCATCCCAGCATTTGTAAATAGAATGCTCGGATCATCATTAGGAACCAATGGTGAAGATTGCAACTCAGTATGGGATTTGCTTTTAAAGAACTCTATGAATTTCTGTCTTATCTTAGTGGAATTATTCATTTAATTTATTTAATTATAATGAATAATTCTACAATTAATCAACATTCATTTCTTTATCTTTTTCAATTGTGTTTTTATCAATTTCTTCTGAAGATTCTTCTGATTCACTGGGTTTACTTCCAGATCTTAAGGTTTCTTCAATTTTTTCGGCAATTTCTGGATTTTCTTTAAGATATACTTTGGCGTTTTCTCTACCTTGTCCAATTCTTTCACCGTTATATGAATACCATGCACCTGCTTTTTCAACTAAACCATCTTTGGAGGCTAAATCAAGTATTTCTCCAGTTTTGGATATTCCCTCTCCATACATTATATCAAACTCGACTGTCTTAAAGGGCGGAGCAAGTTTATTCTTTACTACTTTAACTCTTGTTTGATTGCCAATTACCTCATCTCTATCTTTAATTGCGCCGATTCGTCTTATATCCATTCTAATTGATGCATAAAACTTTAAAGCATTACCGCCTGTAGTTGTTTCAGGGTTTCCAAACATTACACCAATTTTTTGTCTTATCTGATTTATAAAAATTACAAGTGATTGAGATCTTGAAATAGAGCCAGTAAGTTTTCTCAATGCCTGACTCATTAACCTTGCATGTAATCCCATGTGTGAATCTCCCATGTCACCCTCAATCTCAGCCCTGGGGACTAAAGCTGCAACTGAGTCAATCACTAAAACATCAATAGCATTTGAATTTACAAGTGTATCAGCAATCTCTAAGGCTTGTTCTCCGTTATCGGGTTGCGAAATTAACATTTCGTCTGTATTAACACCTAATTTTTTAGCATAAATAGGATCTAGCGCATGTTCTGCATCCACAAATGCGCATGTTCCTCCTTTTTTTTGGGCCTCTGCAATAACATGTAATGCAAGGGTTGTTTTACCAGAACTCTCAGGGCCGTATATTTCAACTATTCTTCCCTTCGGCAAACCACCAATCCCTAAAGCCATATCAAGACTAAGAGAGCCAGAGGAGATAGCATCAATTTCTATTACTTCTCTCTCTCCAAGTTTCATTACTGAACCTTTACCAAAGTTTCTTTCAATTTGACTTATTGTAGATTCAAGTGTTTTTAATTTATCCATAATGTTCTATTAATGTTCTACATACTAACATGTTTAAAAAGCAATACAACATGAAAATTAATATTCTTTCTCTTTATAAATTTTTTCTGATTTTTCGTGTATCTCCTGGGCCTCAAGAGATAATGTTGCAATTGGTCTTGCAATCAATCGTTTAATGGAAATTGGTTGGTTCGTATCTTCACAATAACCATATGTCCCATCTTCTATTTTCTTAAGAGCTTTATTGATCTTACTAATAAGTTTTCTCTCTCTATCTCTTGTCCTGAGCTCAAGACTTCTTTCTGATTCGATTGATGCTCTGTCTGCATTATCGGGTTTGTTTGAAGACTCTTCCTTTAGATTATTAATAGTTAATGAGGAGCCTTGAAGAAGATCATGTTTCCAGTCATTAAGAAGGTCTTTAAAATAATTTAATTGCTTTGGGTTCATGAAAACTTCTGTTTCAGAAGGTGTGTAAGAACCATTAATTTTTTTTTTAACCATCTTTTAACTATATTAATTTTTTTAACTATATTAATTTATGCACTATAATTATATTTGAAAAAAAATGAATCAAGAGAAATTTAAAAAAGTTAATAAAGCATGTTTTTTAGACCGCGACGGTGTAATTAATGAAGACATAGGATATCTTTACAAAATAGAGGATTTTAAATGGATTGATGGTGCCCAAAATGCAATTCAATATCTCAAAAAAAATGGATACTTAGTAATAGTTGTGACCAATCAATCTGGGGTAAAAAGAAAATTCTATTCTAAAAATGATGTTAATAAACTTCACAATTGGATGAATAAAGAATTAAAAGAAAATTACGATACATTTATAGACGATTTTTTTTTTTCAACAGATTTACCAAACTCTGATATAAATTCAGATAGAAAACCTTCTCCAATCATGATTAACAATGCATTAAAAAAATATAATTTAGAATTAAATCATTGCTTTTTAGTTGGAGATAAGCCAAGTGATATACAGTCAGCAAAAAATGCTGGAATTAAAGGATTTTTGTTTAAAAAAGGTAATTTATTAGATAAAGTGAAAAAAATTATACAAGATCATTTTAATTAAAAAAAAAAGTTCAATATATATACAAATAAAAACAAAATGCTTGATATTAATAAAAATAAAAAATTCTATCCCAAAGGACGAAAAACCGAAGATGAAGCTTTAAAAGAAGTTAAAGAATTAATTAAAAACATCCCACTTCAAAGAGATCTTCTAATAGAATATTTACACCTTATTCAGGATAAATTCGGAGAAATTAGAAAAAAACACCTAGCTGCATTATCTGAACTTCTCAAAATCCCTTTTGCTGAGTCTTATGAAGTAGCTACTTTTTATGCACACTTTGATGTAATCGAAGATGACGAACCATCAATCCAAGATATTACAATCCGAGTATGTGACAGTCTTACATGTGAGCTTTTTGGTTCAGAAAAGTTAATTAAAGATCTTAGCGATAATTTAGATGAAAAAAAAATAAGAGTTTTGAGAGCTCCATGTATGGGTTTGTGCGATAAGGCACCAGCCTGTGAAGTTGGGCATAAACATGTCGAAAATTCAAACCTTGAAAAAATTAAGAAAGTTATTTCAGATAAAGACTTTCATCCCACCGTCATTAAAGGTAAGAGCCTTAAAGATTATATTAAAGATGGAGGGTATGAGATTCTAAAAAAATGCTACTCAAATAAGCTTTCGGTTGAAAATGTTATTGAAGTACTAAACAATTCAGGGTTAAAAGGTATGGGTGGAGCTGGTTTTCCGTCTGGACAAAAATGGAAATTTGTCAGAATGGAAACTGGACCTAGACTAATGACAATTAACGGAGACGAAGGAGAACCAGGAACATTTAAGGACAAACTGTATTTAGAACAAAATATTCATAAGTTTTTTGAAGGTATGTTAATAGCTGCATGGGCAGTTGATGCAAAAGAAATTTACATTTACATGAGAGATGAATACCCGGGAATTAGATTAAATATGATTGAAGAATTGAAAAAACTACAAAATAAAAACATCATTGATTCTGAAACAAAAATATACGTTAGAAGAGGAGCAGGAGCATACATTTGTGGTGAAGAGTCAGCAATGATTGAATCAATAGAGGGTAAAAGAGGTCTTCCTAGACATAAACCTCCATTTGTTTCAAAAGTTGGTTTATTTGGAAAACCAACACTAAATCACAATATAGAAACTGTTTTTTGGGTTCCAGACATCCTGAATAATGGTCACGAATGGTTTGCAAACCAAGGGAAAAAAGGGCATAAAGGGCCTCACAGCTACTCAGTTTCAGGTAGAGTTAAAAATCCAGGAGTTAAATTAGCACCAGCAGGTATAACCATTGATGAATTATTGAATCAGTATTGCGGAGGAATGCTAGATGGGCATAAGTTTCTAGGTTATCTTCCTGGAGGAGCCTCAGGAGGTATATTACCAGCTTCAATGGCTGATATACCATTAGATTTTGGAACTCTTGAAAAACATGGTTGTTTTATTGGCTCAGGAGCAATTGTTATTTTCTCAGATAAAGATGATGTTAAGAAGGTTGCTTTAAATTTACTGAAATTTTTCAACGATGAAAGTTGTGGGCAATGCACCCCTTGTAGGGTTGGAACTGAAAAGGCAGTTAAATTGATGGAAAAAAATAACTGGGATGAAGAATTACTCAAAGAACTTGTGCTAACGATGTCAGATGCCTCAATTTGCGGTTTAGGACAAGCAGCAGGAAACCCAATTACTTGCACTTTGAATTTCTTTAAAGATCATATATAAATAGATATTAATTAAAGTAATAAAAAATAAATACAAAAACTTATGGTTGAATTTTTTTTAAATAATAAGAGGGTTAAAGCTGAAGAAGGAGAAACAATTTGGCAGGTAGCCAAAAAAAATGGAATATTGCTACCTCATCTTTGTTATTCAGATAAACCTGGTTATAGAGCTGATGGTAATTGTAGAGCCTGCATGGTTTCTGTTGAGGGAGAAAGAGTTTTGGTAGCCTCTTGTATTAGACAACCCACTGAGGGAATGAAAGTCTCAACAGAAGACGAAAGATCAGCAAAGTCAAGAAAAATGGTTTTAGAATTGCTTGTAACAGATCAACCAGTAAAAGAAGATTGTCATGACCCTGATTCCCACTTTTGGAAAATTGCTGATGAAGTAAAAGTACGTAAAAGCCGTTTTGATAAAAGAGAAAACAAAGAAGTTCCAATTTCAGATAATTCGCATGTTGCGATGGCTGTTAACTTGGATGCTTGTATTCAATGTAACTTATGTGTAAGAGCATGTAGAGAAGTCCAAGTTAATGATGTGATAGGTATGGGTAACAGAGGTCATACATCAAAGGTAGTATTTGATTTTAACGATCCAATGGGTGAATCAACATGTGTAAGTTGTGGGGAATGTGTCCAAGCGTGCCCAACAGGAGCGTTAATGGAATCTAACTTGTTAAATGAAGATGGGAAAAAAGTCTCTACCCCTGACAGAAAAGTAGACTCATTATGTCCTTATTGTGGAGTTGGCTGTCAACTTACTTATAATATTAAAGACGAAAAAATAATATCTGTAGATGGTAGAGAGGGTCCAGCAAACCATAATAGACTTTGTGTAAAAGGGAGGTTTGGTTTCGACTATGTTCATAACCCAGAGAGAATAACCAAACCTTTAATTAGAAAAGAAGGAGTGAAAAAAAACCCAAAAGAAAGAGTTGACCCCTTAAAACCACTATCTCATTTCAGAGAGGCTTCATGGGATGAAGCACTAGACCTTGCAGCCAAAAAATTAAAAGAAATAAGAGACTCAAAAAACGGAGAAAAAGCACTTGCAGGTTTTGGATGCGCAAAAGGTTCTAATGAAGAAGCATATCTTTTCCAAAAGTTAGTCAGAATTGGCTTTAAAAACAACAATGTTGATCATTGCACAAGAATGTGTCACGCCTCTTCTGTTGCGGCACTTATGGAAGCGATCGGAACAGGGGCAGTTACCGCTCCAGTCTCAGAAGTTAAGAATGCTGATGTTGCAATTGTTATTGGTGCAAGACCCACCCAAAACCATCCAGTTGCCGCTACTTTTATAAAAAATGCAGTCAAAGAACAAGGATTGAAGCTCATAATAATGGACCCTAGGAAGCAGGATTTATCTAGAATTGCTGAAAAAAGTCTTCAATTCAAACCTGGAGCAGATGTAGCTCTCCTTAATGCAATGATAAATACAATCATAGAGGAAGGGCTTGTTGACAGACAATATATTGAAAAAAACACAGAGGGATACAACGAACTTAAAGAACATGTAAAAGATTTTACACCTGAAGAAATGACAAATATTTGTGGTATTTCTACAGATGAAATTAGAGAAACAGCCAGGCTATTTGCCAATGCGAAATCTGCAATGATTTTTTGGGGTATGGGTATATCTCAACATATTCACGGTACAGACAATTCAAGATGCTTAATATCTCTTGCACTTCTAACAGGTAATGTGGGAAGAGAAGGCACAGGATTACACCCTCTTAGAGGACAAAACAATGTTCAAGGAGCATCTGACATGGGACTTATTCCAATGGTACTTCCAGACTATCTCCCAATTGCAAATCATGAAAATGTGAAATTTTTTGAGAAATATTGGAATTGTGAAATCAATCCTAACCCAGGGCTAACTGTGGTTGAAATTATGGAGTCTATATATAATAAAGAAATTAAAGGACTCTATGTTATGGGAGAGAATCCAGCTATGTCCGATCCTAATGCTAATCATGCTCGAGAAGCACTTGCTAGACTGGATATGCTTATTGTTCAAGATATATTCTTAACAGAAACTGCTTATCTTGCAGATATTGTTTTACCAGCCTCTGCATTTCCAGAAAAAACAGGAACATTTACCAATACTGATAGGAGAGTCCAGATTGCCAGAAAGGCAATAAACCCTCCTGGAAATGCTAAGCAGGATCTTTGGATAATCCAAGAACTTGCCAAAAGAATGGGACTAGACTGGAACTATTCTGGACCTGACGAAGTTTATGATGAATTAAGTGGTTGTATGGAATCAATGAAAAATATTACCTGGGAGAGGTTAGTAAATGAAGGTGCTGTAACCTATCCTTGTGATGATTTAAGTAAACCTGGAAATGAAGTAATATTTGGTGAAGGTTTTCCTACAAATAATAAGAAAGCAAGAATCGTTCCCGCAAAGATTGTCTCTCCTGATGAAACACCAGACTCCAGCTTCCCATTGATTCTAACCACTGGAAGACTACTGGAACATTGGCATACCGGTTCCATGACTTCAAGATCTAAAGTTTTGAGCACAATTGAACCTCAACCATACGTAAATATGTCAAGGAACGAAATGAAAAAAAACAATTTTTCGCAAGACGAGACCGTTGAGTTATCAACGAGAAGAGGAAAAGTTAGTGTGAAAGTTAGACTGGATAAAATGATTCCCGATGGAATGGTATTTATGCCTTTTTGTTTTGAAAACGCCCCAGCTAATCTTCTCACTAATCAAGCTCTAGATCCTGATGGAAAAATTCCGGAGCTTAAATATTGCGCAGCAAAAATTGAAAAATTATCAGCTTAACAATATCTCATATCCAACAATTTATCTTTTTATCTTTAACTATTCTTTCATGTGGTGCTTACTGTGAACAGGACCTATCAGGAGGTTTGATATGAAAGCAATTGCAAGAAGGCCGGCCATAGCAAACATTGTAGAGTTATAAAGGGTAGTAGAAGGATTGATGGTTCCTTCTGGCATGTGAGGCATGAGGTTGGAAATTGTTACAGTCTTCTGTTGGACTAATAACGATAGATTTTCTATTGAATCACCGTAGATTTCAGAAAACTTTTCAGGACTAATTTTAGTTACAAGTTCATTTATTGCTTCATCAAATGAATTTTGTCTTAGTTGAGTAATCGCAACAGGTCCAAGAACACCGGCAGTTGACCATGCTGTTAATAATCTTCCATGGATACCTCCAACATATTTTGTTCCAAAAATATCTGCTAAGTAAGCTGGTATTGTCGCAAACCCTCCACCATACATTGTAAAAATTATCATAGAGGCTGCGTAAAAGAGAATGAGATATGTAATTACAGGATTTATGCTCATGGCTTTTGCTGTAAATGGGATGGATAAATATAAGAGTATTCCTAATGAAAAGAAGATAAAATAAGTTGTTTTTCTTCCAATAAAATCAGACATTGATGCCCAGAAAATTCTACCTACCATATTAAAAACACTAATCATTAAAACATAAGTACCTGCAAAACCTGCAGTCACAATTCCGGGTAAACTAGGTTCAAAAATTTCTATCATCATAGTTTTAGCAACACCAATAACCCCTATTCCAGCTGTTACATTAAAACATAAAACAACCCATAAAAAATAAAATTGGGGAGTTTTTAGAGCCTGGTCAATGTGAACGTTATTTTTTGTTATCAATCTTGTTTTTTTGGAATCCTCTGGAGGCTTCCAACCTTTAGGAGCCCATCCTTCAGCGGGGACTCTATATGAAAATGCCGCAATTGTCATAATTATAAAATATACTATACCTAAAAATAAAAATGTTTGAGCGGCTCCACTTGAACCAGTCCCAACGATATAGACACCAGGATCACTTGGTACAATCATTTTAGCAATATCATTGACTGTTACAACAACGACTTCAACCAGTGCCCCTGATACATCAACAAATCTTCTTCCGCTCTCGGTAATTAAATTAACAGAATCAACATTTCCTAAATATTCTGGGACTTTATAGAACTTTGCTAACAATCGATCTATTGTAACCTTTGCTATCATAGCTCCACCTCCAAAGCCCATTATAGCCATTCCAGTTGCCATACCCCTTCTATCTGGGAACCATCTTATAAGAGTAGAAACTGGTGAAACATACCCCAAACCTAGTCCAATACCACCAATTACCCCATATCCAAGGTACAACAAATATAATCCAATACTTAAAGTTATTGGTTCTTCACTTAACATTGGAAGGGATAAGGTGATTTGAACACCAATTTCTTGGAGATAAATTCCCAAAGCGCCAATTACAAATCCACCCCCCCAGCAACATGCTGCTACGAAGCCAACCATTCTAGGCCCAACTTCTTCAAGCCATTTTCCTGCATAGGCAGCGGCAAGACCCAGGCTTACAATTGCAACAGAAAAAATCCATACAACTTGACCAAGATTCCAATCATCACCGGATGAAGTTACAACTCCAAGTATTTTTACTAAAGCAGGGTTAAACATACTCCACGCATAAACCGAACCTATACACAAGTGAATTGCAATAGAGGCAGGTGGAACTAACCACCTATTAAACCCAGGTTTAGCTACTATATGTTTTTTATGTAATTTTTTTATAAAACTCATCTATTTCTTGTTTTCTTATTTTTTATTTGAAAAATCCGTTCAGCTTTCTTTAAATCTTCTGGAGTGTTCACGTTAAAAAAGAGATCATATCCAATATAAGGAAATTTTACCAGTCTAGTTTTAAATTTTTTCGCAAAGTCCATAATCTTTCTTTCTTCGTTTTTTAAAGATTTTTCCAACTCAGATTCTAGTTTTGTACAAACTTTCCACATTGCAAATACAGGATGGACTCTGTCCTCACTCTTTGCAATTAGAACCTCTTTATCATGACTCTCTGCAATAAATTTTGAGATTAAATTATCTGGAAAAAAAGGAGAGTCAACTGGAAAAGTTGCAAGCCATTTACTTTGAGAATTTTTCAAAACCCATTTTAAACCTGTTAATATTCCAACCAAAGGTCCTAAATTCCCTGGAATACAATCTTTCAAAACCTTGGTTTGGAATATGTTTTTGTATTTTTCACTTTGTTCATTGCAGTTCAAAATCAATTCGCTGACTTGATTTATTGACTTATCTTTAACTAACTCAATCAAAGTTCTTCCATTTATTTTCATAAATGCTTTATGTTCACCCATTCTTCTTGATAGTCCTCCTGATAAAATTATTCCGGTAACTTCGTTTTTATTACTCAATTCTCTGTTCTCCACTTAAAATAAAAAATCTTTTACCCTTGGCTCTACCAATCAGGGTAAGATTTGCTTTTCTTGCTAATTCCACACCCCATGCTGTAAAACCTGACCTTGAAATAACAACAGGAATTCTCATTTGCACTGACTTGATCACCATTTCACTTGTCAGCCTACCTGTTGTGTAAAAAAATTTATTATGTGGCGAAATTTTGTTTGATTTCAAATAACCAGCAATTTTATCAATAGCATTATGTCTTCCTACATCTTCCATATAAATTAAGGGTGAATTCCTCTGACATAATACGCATCCATGAATTGCACCAGCCTTTAAATAAAGACTAGGCGTAAGGTTAATTTTTTTTGATAACTCATAAATCCAAGAAATCTTTATCTTTACAGTATTACTCAATTTTATTTTTTTAAAACTTTCCATTACATCCCCAAATGCAGTGCCCTGAGCACAACCAGAAGTAATAGTTTTCTTTTTTAATTTAGACTCAAAATTTGTCTGATTGAAAGTTCTAACAACAACCACGCTTAAATCTTTATCGTATTCAATTGATTCTATTCTTGTTCTGTTTGTAATCATGTTTTGGTTCAATAAATACCCTAAAGCAAGATACTCTGGATAATCGTTGATTGTCATCATTGTGACAATTTCTTGGCTATTTAGGTAAAGTGTTAGAGGTTTTTCTTCGATTACGTCAATTTTCTGTTTTTTAAGATTCTCGTCAAGTCCAAAAATCTCTCTTGTCAAAGAGTTATTATTTAAATTAGGTTTAATTTTCATTGCTTTAAAATTATTATAAATTGATTACTATATTATTTTAACCTAAGTCTCTAAAATATAAACAAAGTTCAAATAATTTTTATGTTAGATAATTTTGGAAGAAAAGTTAATTATGTAAGGATATCTGTAACTGACAGATGTGACCTAAGATGTAAGTATTGCATGCCAGAATCCAATCCCTACTTTTATGATAAAAAAGAAATATTATCCACGAAAAAACTTGAAAAGATTTCTAATGCTCTTGTTAAATTAGGAATTAAAAAAATTAGAATTACTGGCGGTGAACCATTAGTTCGCAAAGACATCATTGATTATATGTCATTTTTATCAAAGAAATTAAAACAAAACAAAATTGATGAGTTACTTCTAACTACTAATGGCACACAACTAGCAAAATACGCTTCCACTCTTTCGCACCTAGGCGTCAAGAGAATAAATGTTTCTTTGGATTCGCTCATTAGTGAAAAATTCAAATTTATAACTAATGGTGGTAAATTAGATCAAATTTTGGAAGGAATTTTCTTAGCCAGAGAAAAGAATATTTCGATAAAGATAAACACCGTTCTTCTAAATAAGTTTAATGATGACGAAATAATTCCAATTATGGAATGGTGCGCCAAGAATAAATTCAAATTATCTTTCATAGAGGTAATGCCTATTGGGGAAGTTTCATCATCCAGAAGTTTGCAATATTTGTCTGTCAAAACAGCAAAAGAAATCATAAGTAAAAAATTTGAGTTAGTTGATTCAAGTTTGAAATCCTCTGGACCTTCAAGTTATTTTTTTTGTAAAAAGTTAAACTCTTATGTTGGTTTTATCTCCCCAATTTCAGATCATTTTTGTCTTACGTGCAATAGAATAAGAATCACCTCAAATGGAATAATCTATCCATGTCTAGGTGATAATAATTCTGTAAATTTAAACCCAATCTTGGAAACGAATAAGGAGTATAAACTTCTAGAGGTTTTAAAAAATGTCATATTCAATAAACCTGAAAAACATAATTTTAATATTGATGAAAAAAGTTATATTAAAAAGCGTTTTATGAACACTACTGGAGGATGATATGACAAAGATATGTTTTGTGTCTTCCGAAAAGCCAGATGCTCAAAAATCATTAAAAATTATGAAGAAGTTATACAAGTCTGTATCACCTAAACTTGCAGATGTAATTGTAACGCTTGGTGGTGATGGCACAATGCTAAAATCTCTTCATAACTTTTTACACTTGAATAAACCAATTTATGGAATGAATAAGGGGCATATAGGTTTTTTGATGAATCAATACACAGACAAGGACCTTGAAACTAGATTATCTGAAGCCGTGCCATACAAATTATCTCCTCTAAAAATCAAATGTTTTGATAAAAAAGGAAAAGTTACTGAAAGTCTGGCATTTAACGATGTTTCAATGATAAGAAATAGCTCTAAAATTGCTAAAATTAAAATTAAGATTAATGATAAAACTCGAATCGATGAATTTTTAGGAGATGGATGCCTTATTGCAACCCCAGCTGGTAGCTCGGCATATAACTTATCACTAAGAGGACCTGTAATACCTGTTGGTGCTAAAGTTTTAGCACTAACCCCTATAAGCCCATATAGGCCGAGAAGGTGGCGTGGAGCACTTTTAAATAATAATGCAAAAATAACACTTTACTCAATTGATTCTGAAATGCGCCCGGTTCGAGCTGAAGCAGATTTTATGCAATTTCCGAATATTAGTAAATTAGAAATTCAACTTGAGAAGAACCTACATGTTAATCTTTTATTTGATCCTGGCCATAACCTTGAAGAAAGAATCATTAACGAACAATTCAATAGCTCATAAAAATGAAACAAATACAAATTCTCGAAAAACTCATTTCTTATAAAACAATAAGTGAAACAAGCAATTTAGACTTAGCTGAATTCATAATCAAATTTTTAGATAAATTTGATGTTAAATCTAAGAAGATCCAAGGTCATAAAGGAAGATTTAATATCTATAGTCGTATTGGACCTAATATAGATGGAGGAATAGTTCTATCTGGTCATACTGATGTAGTACCTGTTACTGGTCAAAGTTGGCTCACGGATCCATTTAAACTTCATCAGAAAGGCCAAAGATTTTATGGGAGAGGTAGCGCTGATATGAAAGGTTTTATTTCTGTTGTTCTTTCTTTAGTGAAGAAAATTAAAAAAGATAAACTAAAAAAACCTATACATCTAATTTTCTCATATGATGAAGAAGTCGGGTGTATTGGCATACAAAAGCTTTTACCTTTTTTAAAAAAATTAAGACCTAAGCCAAAATTCTGTATTGTTGGCGAACCAACTGAAATGAAACTAATCACTCAGCATAAAGGGAAAAAAAATTTTCAAGTAGTTTTTCATGGAGTTGAGGCTCATTCTTCTTTAATTGATGAAGGAGTAAATTCAATTAGTTATTGTGCTAATTTTTTAAATTTTCTTGATAAAAAGGAGAAAATTCTTAAAAGGAAAAAAAATTCAGACTTCTACCCAAGCTTTTCCACAATAAATGTTGGAAGAATAAATGGTGGTATAGCAGTAAATATAATACCTAAGATTTGTACTATTGATTTTGAAATAAGAGATATCCCAAATTTTAAAACTTCAAAGCTAGTAAATGAAATTCAGTTTTATTTAATTAACTTAGAAAAAAAAATGAAACTTAAAAGTAAAAAGTGTAAAATTGAATTTTTTGAGAAAAATGACTTTCCTCCCCTATTCACTGAACCAGAATCAGAGATTGTTTCAAAATGTCTTGGTATATTAAAAAGTAACACTGTAGATACGGTTAGCTTCGGAACCGAAGCTGGTCTTTTCAACAAATTAAATTTTCAAACAATTGTTTGTGGACCAGGGAGTATAAAACAAGCTCATAAACCTAATGAATTTATTGAATTATCTCAATTAAAAAAATGTGAAAATTTTTTAATTCAAATCATAAACAGTCTATATTGAAATGAAATTAGACGACCTTCATTATAATCTTCCTGGTACGCTTGTAGCCCTGAATCCAAAAAAACCTAGGGATAAATCAAGTCTACTTATAAATAGTTCTAAAAAGAAAATTATAATGTTCAAAGATATTGTTAGTGAATTGAATGAGAATGACGCTCTTGTCTTTAATGATACGAAAGTAATAAATGCAGATTTTGAAGGTCTTTGTGAAGGTAAGAAAATTTCAATAAATTTAAATAAACTGGAAAATAAAAAAAAAAATATTTGGAGTGTCTTTATAAAGACAAACAAGAAACTTATTGGAGGTGAAAAAATTGATTTTTTTAATATTTTACATGCAGACTTATTAATTAAAAAAAATGATAATAAAAAAGAATTTTTTCTAGAATTTAATACCTCTGTAACTAAATTAAAGTTTTTTTTGAAAAAATATGGGAAAATACCAATCCCCCCATATATTAAAATTAGAGGTCATAATCGTAGGGATAATAAAGATTATCAAACTTTTTTTGCTAAGCATGAGGGAGCTGTTGCTTCACCTACCGCAAGTTTACATTTTACTAAAAGTTTAATTAACAAATTAAAAAAGAAAAAAATTAAAATATTAACAATCACCCTTCATGTAAATGGTGCAACTTTTTTACCTATAAGAGTTGATAACATAAATAAACATTCTATGTATTTTGAAGATGGTACAATAACTAAGAGGACTGCCTCTGAAATAAATAAAGTTAAAAAAAGCGGTGGCAGAGTCATAGCTGTCGGAACTACAGTTTTAAGACTACTTGAGTCATCTAAAGATCAATATGGTTTTATTTTACC
This sequence comes from Alphaproteobacteria bacterium, assembly GCA_045563055.1. Classification (GTDB taxonomy): domain Bacteria; phylum Pseudomonadota; class Alphaproteobacteria; order Methylaequorales; family Methylaequoraceae; genus Methylaequor. Next base: position 133,871 of record JBJKUR010000012.1, on the reverse strand, counting down.
ATTTAATGGTTCAACTAATATTTTCATAAAACCTGGCTACAAGGTGGATACAATTGATGGACTTATAACAAATTTTCATACTCCTAGATCTACGTTGTTACTTTTAATTCATTCTTTAATTGGAAAAAAAAAAACTGATGAACTATATAACTTCGCAATAAAAAAAAAACTTCGTTTTTTCTCTTATGGTGATGCATGCTTGATTTGGAAAAATAATGAGTAAGTTTAATTTCACTGTTGAAAATACAGATGGAAAAGCTAGAGCAGGAAAACTTGAAACTAAGCACGGCTCCATTCAAACCCCTGTGTTTATGCCAGTTGGAACACAGGGATCAGTAAAGGCTGTGTTTCCTAGAGATTTAAAAAAACTAAATTATGAAGTAATTCTAGCCAACACTTATCACCTTATGTTGAGACCAGGTGAAAATTTAGTAAAAAAAATGGGCGGTCTACAAAAGTTTATCTCATGGAATAAGCCAATTTTAACAGACTCTGGTGGATATCAAGTTTGGTCACTATCTAAGCTTAGAAAAATAACTGAAGAAGGAATTAACTTTGTCTCTCATATTGACGGAGAAAAAATAAAATTGACACCGGAGCTTGCAATTCAAATTCAAGAGAAACTAAACTCTGACATATCTATGGTTTTAGATGAATGCACAGAATATCCGGCAACTTTTGAAAGAGCAAAACAATCTATGGAATTATCTCTTAGATGGGCAGAGCGATGTAAAAAAAAGTTTAAAAAAAGAGAAGGATTCGGTTTATTTGCAATTATTCAAGGAGGAATGTTCAAAGATTTAAGAAATTATTGTTCAGAGGAACTTATAAAAATGCAATTTGATGGATATGCCATCGGTGGATTATCTGTAGGAGAAGCCCATGATGAGATGATAAAAATTGTTGACCACTCATTGGAGCTTATTCCTTTTAATAAACCTAGATATTTAATGGGAGTAGGAAGACCGATTGATATAATAAATGCTGTGGAGAGAGGAGTTGATATGTTTGATTGTGTTCTACCTACAAGGTTTGGCAGAAATGGAAGAGCTTTTACTTCATTTGGAGAATTAAATCTTAGAAATTCAGTTTTTGCCACAGATAACAAACCAATTGATGAGGAAGTTGATTGTTTTGCTTCAAAGAATTTTTCTAGGTCCTATTTACATCACTTAACAAAGAACAATGAAATTTTATCATCTATGATTTTAAGTTTACATAATCTTGCATTTTATAAAAAAATGATGTCTGATGTACGAAAATCTATAAAAGCTAAAAATTTCAAATCAATTAAAAAAAGTTACTTAAAATATCATGAAGAATATAAAAAAAACTAAATATTTAGGTAAAAAATCAAAAATAAGCAGTTCACCAGACGAGTTTAATTTAGATCATGTAAAAAACCCTCATACTGACTTCAATTATTCAATCAGATTAACAGCGCCAGAGTTTACAAGTATATGTCCAATAACTTCTCAACCAGATTTTGGAAATATAATAGTTGATTACATTCCTAGAAAGATGATTGTAGAAAGTAAATCATTTAAACTTTTCCTTTTTACATTTCGAAATTATGGAGGTTTTCATGAGGATTGTACTCTAAGAATTGCAAAAAAAATAATAAATTGCATTGAACCAAAATGGATAAGAGTCGTGAGTTTTTGGAATCCCAGAGGTGGAATTCCAATTGATGTTTTTTTTCAAAAAGGAAAAAAACCCTCTGAAGTTTATGTTCATGATTTAGATTTGAAAATTTACAAAGCTAGATAGTTATTCTCCATTAAATATACATCCACCTATTCTTGGCCTATTAATCTCTATGCTATCAAGATTAGAAATCTTGTTTTTTAATCTAGTCCATAACCATCTTGCGATGTTCTCACTAGTAGGTTTCTCTAAACCGTTGATTTCATTGAGTACAGAATGATCTAAAATTGAGATTATAGGTTTTACATGTATATCTAACGATTCAAAATCCATGATCCAACTTTCTTTTTTATCTAAAGTTCCGATTAACTTTACTGTAACCTCATAACTATGACCGTGCATCTTTTTGTAATCATGATCATCATTGAAATCTGGCATATAATGAGCAGCATCAAAAAAATATTTCTTAAAAATCAACATTTACTGAACACCAATAATCTTATGAAGTTGAAGGCTAAGTGACCAATTTTTATTTAATGCACAATATTGTAATGTTTTATTCAAATTTACTTTAACAAATTTATCCTCTTTTGGTTGAAGAAAAAAATATCTGAAATTAAGTGTTAATAAGTCTTTAAGTATAAATTTGTTTTGAGGATAAATAATTTTTAACTCATCTCCATTTTTAAGCGCCCAATTCTTTGGATCTTTTGGGCTGACGCATACCCAATCAAAACTCAAATGAGATTTAATTGTTCCATTTGTTTCGACTGAGATATGAAATTTTTTTTCTTTAAGAATTGCAACTAACTTTTTATCTACTTGAAGCAAAGGTTCACCTCCTGTCAAAATTACATTTTTTTGTTTTAAAGAGAATGATAGTTTCCAAACTCTCTCAATCTCATTAACAAGTTGCTCAGCGGTATATGTGCCACCATTTTTACCATTAGTTCCAAGAAAATCTGTATCACAAAAATTACAAATAGCCTTTTCTCTTTTATATTTTATTCCATTCCATAAATTACACCCGGTAAATCTAACAAAAACTGATTCTCTTCCTGTGTTAAAGCCTTCGCCTTGAATTGATCTAAAAATTTCTTTTACTTTATACATTCAATTATCCTCATTTGGGTCTATCAATGAAGCTTCCTCAAAACCTTTCTTTCTTAACAGACAGGAATCACATAAGCCACAACTCTTTTTAAATTTTGGATTATAACAACTCAATGTTTTAGAAAATTCTACTCCATTTCTATTTCCTAAAGAAATTATTTCTCCTTTTGAAAGATTAATTAATGGAGTCTTAATCTTTATTTTTTTTCCCTCAATGCCAATCTTTGTCGAAATATTTATTAATTTTTCAAACCCCTTGATAAACTCTGGTCTGCAATCTGGGTATCCAGAATAATCTACTGCATTAACTCCAATAAATATATTATCTATATCATTTGCTTCAGCATATCCGGATGCAAATGCTAAAAAAACTATATTACGACTAGGAACATAAGTTATGGGAATAGAATCTGGAATTAAGTTGACTTTTCTATTCTCAGGGATTTTAAAATCATCAGTCAATGCTGAACCCCCATAAAAATCAATTTTAAATACTTTGTAAGATGAACAATTAAAAAATTTTGCCTGCCATTTTGCATACTCAAGTTCAATTTTATGTTTTTGACCATAATCAAAGGAAATAGCGTGAATTAGGTATCCTTCCTTTTTACAAATTGAAAGAGTGACAGATGAATCTAATCCACCACTTAGAAGAACTAAAGCTTTATTTGATTTTTTATTCATTTCGGAATTATAATATTTTAGATAAAAATAAAAATGAATGATTTAAAAAAAAAATTAGAGGATAATATTTTTCAACATGGATTTGATGTTGTTGGTTACTCTCCACCCACAGTTGATAAAAAGGCGAAAAAAGAATATCTATATTTTTTAAATAAAAATTATCATGGCGAAATGAAATGGTTGGAGAGACACTTTGCGAAAAAAATAGAACCAAAAAAAATGTGGGATAAGGTAAAATCAATTGTTGTAATAGGACTGAACTATGCACCAAAAAAAAATCCGCTTTTTAATAATCTGTCATTAAGCAAAGCCAATATAAGTGTTTATGCACAAAATGAGGATTATCATGAAGTTATAAAAATCAAACTTAAAAAAATACAGTCATGGTTATTAGATGAATATAATTTAGATTCAAGGGTATTCGTTGATTCATCACCAATATTTGAAAAATATTTTGCTAAGATTGCAAATTTAGGGTGGCAAGGTAAACATACAAATATAGTTTCAAAAGAATATGGTTCATGGTTATTCTTAGCAGAAATTTTTTTACCAATAGAAATTAAAGATTTAAAATCTCAAATACAGGATAATTGCGGTTCTTGTAATAAATGTATTGATATTTGTCCAACAAACGCTTTGATAAATGAAAATAAAATTGATGCGAGAAAATGTATTTCATACTTAACCATTGAAAACAAAGGTCCTATACCTTTCAGTCTTAGGAAAAAAATTGGGAATAAAGTTTACGGATGTGATGATTGTTTATCCATATGTCCATGGAATAAATTTTCATCAGAAACAACGGAAGAGAAATTACAATCATCAATTGAAAGCAAAACACTTGCATTTTTTTTAAAATTTAATGAAGACAAATTTCAAAAATATTTTTGTAAATCTCCTATTAAAAGAATCGGATGGACGAGATTCCTTCGAAATTTAATAATTGCTACGGGAAATAGTCAAAATAAAAATTTAATTAAATATCTTCACATACATTTGAATAATGAAAGTTCCCTAATAAGAGGAACTTGTATTTGGTCGTTATTTCAACTTATTAATAAAAGAGAGAAAAGAGAGTTAAGAGAAAAGATCTTGAAAACTGAGACCAATAAATATGTTCTATTTGAGTTAGGAATGCTTCGTTAATTCTTTTAAACCAATTAATAAGTTATCAATTATACCTTCGTCTGAGGAGGAGTGACCAGCAGTATTTACAAAGGTAATTTTCGATGACCTCCATTTGTTGGATAAATTGAATGCATTAACTGGAGGACAGATTAAATCATACCTTCCCTGAACAATATATGCAGGTATATGAGATATTTTTCCTACATTATTCAGAATTTCATTATCGTCCATAAAAAAGTTATTTTTTATATAATAAAGTTCCATAAATGGTGAGTTCGGTAGACCATCTCTTTTCAACAATTCTTTTTCATCGTGAAAAGAATAGTTTTGTGGGTTTAATTGAGACAAAATTCTCTCATAATCGTGCCATATCCACGAATGAAGTTTTGAATTATCTTTGAAAATTTTTTTGTAATATGAAGCAATTAAATCGTTACCACTAGAATACTTTAAAAATGTCTCGTATAAGTTTGGTGCAAAGTTTTTAGGATTTTCTATAAATGCCCATTTAATTTCATTTTCAGTTCCTAAAAAAACAGATCTTAGAAGAATTCCAAATAGATTTTTGGGATATTTTAATGCATATTTTATTGCAAGTGTAGCTCCCCAGGAGCCACCAACAATTAAAAATTTTTTAATTTTAAAGAATTCTCTTATTTTATCAATGTCTTCAACTAAATTAATTGTATTGTTCCCACTTAAAGATCTGTAGGGCTTACTCTTACCGCAACCTCTTTGGTCAAAGATAATTGATCTATATATTTCGGGATCGAAAAGAGAATGATGTTCACTTCTACAATGCCCTCCAGGTCCTCCATGAATAAAAATAACTGGAATACCGTTTTTTTTCCCGCTTACTTCCGTATAAATTTTATTGTTATCATCTACATCTATGTTATACATTTCAGGTAAAGAGCGATGAATAAATAATTTTTTTATCATTGATAGTAATATAATGGAAAAATATGAAACTTTAAATCAACTTATAGTAGCATTACTTTTATGGATAACAACCAATACTGAATATAGTGATCCTAAAGAAATGCCAAAAGTAGAGTTTTTAGATCAAAAGGAATTATCCGAAATCGCATGCAAAAGGGACTGTGAGATTCAAGCTTTAACTCCCGACAACCCAAAAAATACTGTTTACTTGTCCAATACACTTAAACCTATGAGTGATATTTGTCACAGGGGTGTCTTGATGCATGAATTAGTCCATATTTTACAAGAAGATCAAAAAAAATTTAATGATTATGAAAATAAAACAAAAAAGCATTTACGAGAAATGGATGCATTAGTAATTCACAACATTTATCTTAGCCAGTTTGGAAAAAAAATACTCTATAGCAATGGTTTTGCAGCAAAATTTAAGACTAAAACAAAGAACAATCTTTATTGTTGATTAATTTTAGCAATCATCTCTTGATGATTGAGATATCCAAAAATAATCTCATTACCAATAATAAATGCCGGTGTTCCTCTCAGCCCAAGTTCGTTTGCCAACATAACATCTTTTTCAAGTTTATTATTAATTTCTGTTGTATTAATTCTTTCTATAATTTTTGTTTCAGGTATTTTAATCTTTTTAAGAATTTCACTTAAGTGATTTTCTTCTACTCGACCTTTATGATTAATAAGGAAATTATGAAATTCTATGAACTTTTTGTTATTAATCTCTGATATTGCAATGGCATACTTAGCTAGTTTTACAGAATTTTCAGATAAAATTGGAAAGTTTTTATATATCACCTTAACATTTTTATTTTTTTCTATAACTTTCTGTACGTCTTGATGAGCTCTTTTGCAGTATGAACAATTATAGTCAAAGAACTCTACAATCACTTCTGACCCAGAAATATTTCCCTCATATAGCATTATGTTAGACAAGAAAATTTTATCTTTAAGTTTTTTAATTAATTCTTTATTCTGAGATTTTTCCTCTAATTCTTTTTTATTTTCATAATTTTGTAGAGATTGAATTATTATCTCAGGGTTTTGCAGGATGTACTTTTTTATTTTTTCTTCTAATTCATTTGCGGATAAAATATTAAAGAAAATCAATGATACAGTAAAAATAAATACTCTGGAAAAAAAAATTATCATAACCTTCATTTGTTGGTGCGAGCGGTGGGACTTGAACCCACAAGGGTGTCGCCACCCGCAGGATTTTAAGTCCTGTCTGTTTACCAATTTCAGCACGCTCGCTTAAATATATTTATAATATTGATATTTAATATTAGAAAGAAATATCTACTTAAAAATTTTTTTTACTTCCTCTCTAACAATTTCTTTGCAAATTTTCTCAGCATTTGATTGAATCCATTTCTGAATTTCATTGTCAATCTGAATATCATAATTTTGCACTTCAGTTTTCTCTTCTATTTTTTCTTCTTTAATAACTTCTAATTCAGAATTTTGTAGCTCAGAATGTTTTTTGTCTTTTTTTTCAGTTATAACACTCTTAACATGATTAACTATATCTGAATTACTTTTCTTCATTATTAATACTTTCTTTCTTGATCTTATCATCCACGGCTAAAATTAAGTTGTCAATGTTTGTTTTATCATGTTTTATAACATCGTTAAAAATTTTTTTTTTAATTTCTTTTTTTAAGTCTGAGAAAATAACTTTCTGTTGTACTTTTGGTAAATGCATAATATCTTCCCCAATTTCTTTACTTAAGTTCTTAGCAATTATTTCAGATTTTGATAAATAAATCTTTGAATCTATTAAATCCTGATGATAGAGATCTTTTAATGCTTTAAGCTTTGATTCGGAATTTTCTAATATTTCTCTTTTGATTTCTTTTCCTAAACTTTTAATTTCAGTATCCTCAATTTTGTTTTGATTCTTGATATTAATTTTATTTTTCTTTGCGGCCAATAAAAATATTATGGCGATGAAAATAAATGAATAAGGAATTAAATCATTAGGTAATATCATTATAACCTCAACACTATCATAAAATTGTTTCCAAACTTAAATTATATACAAAATTTTTTATAAGTTTTATCAATTAAATTAATTGATTGTTTTAAAAAGAAAATATAAATTTTAGAAATGGATGAAAAAAAAACTATTGAAGAATTAATAGGATCAATCTACAAACTTATCAGTGAAGCTCGAAACGAATATGAAATGGTCGTTTCAGAGAAAAATAAATTGATAAACAATAAAAACACAGAGATCCATAGCGTACAAGAAATCATAGAACATGATTCAAAAACCGACAACAACCCTAATCATTTCGACTGGAGTAAAAAAAAATTTGAACAAACTAATAATAATTATAAAAGATTAATTTTATCTAATGAGAACAAAGTTCAAGATTATAACAAAAGATTTAATAAACTAATGGAATTTTGGATTCAGAAAAATTTAAATTCAATTATAGAAAAAGAATTTTCTATTTTTATTAAAAATAAAAGCTAAAAGATTCTTGGTTGACCATTTGTTGAATGAATGTAGTCAAAAATTTCTTCAGTTGCCATTTTCACCTGTTCCTCTTTTCGACCCTTAATTACAAGCGAAACCCCAAATCTATTTTTTTTAAAATAAGGATAGCTTCCTATCTCTAAATCATTGTACTTTGCTTGCACGCTTTCTACAAACTCCCCTATTATTCCTTCTGAAAGTGTTGTGGAAACAGTTTTTTTGAAAAATCTTTCTCCTTGATCAAGATTTCTTACAATTTCTTTAACCATAATTTCTAAAATTTTTGGTACTCCAGGGAAAACATAAACATTCTCAACAACATAACCAGGGGCAACACTTACTGGATTATCAATTAAAACTGCATCTTCTGGGATATACGCCATTTTCAATCTAGCTTTAGTTAAAACATCATCAGAATAATGATTTGTTAATCTTTCCTTTGCATCTTTATTTAATAAAAGTTTTCTATTAAGGGCTGAACTTATCGCATCTGTGGTAATATCATCATGCGTGGGGCCTATACCTCCAGATGTAAACACATAATTGTATTTATTTCTAAACTCTTTAACCACCTCAATAATTCTGACTTTCAAGTCTTTTATTACTCTTATTTCCTCACAAACCACTCCAATTTTGAAAAATTCTTTACAAATGAAATTAGAATTAGTTTCAAGCGTTTTTCCTGATAGGATTTCATTACCAATAATTATTATTCCTGCTGTTCTTGTTTTTGTTTTCATTAAATTTTTACTGTAAGTTTAGAGTTTTTTACTATAAATTATTCTTTTAATGAATAACACTATCAAATTACATACGAAAGATGAATTCAATTTTATGAGAAAGGCTGGTCAACTTGCCGCTGAATGTCTTGATTATGTAACAGAATTCGTAAAACCTGGTGTTACAACTTTGGAATTGAACGATATCTGCCATAATTTTCAAACTGAAAGAGGTGCTGTGCCAGCACCACTTGGTTACAAAGGATTTCCTAAATCAATCTGTACTTCAGTAAATCACGTTGTCTGTCATGGAATACCAGGTGAGAAAATTTTAAGTGAAGGAGATATCTTAAACATAGATGTGACTCCAATTCTAGATGGATGGCACGGTGATACGAGTAGGATGTTTTTTGTTGGTAATGTAAAGCTAAAAGCAAGCAAGCTCGTAGAAATAACTTACGAAGCTATGATGAAGGGGATAGAAACTATCAAACCTGGAAAAACTCTTGGTGATATTGGACATGCCATCCAAACTTATGCAGAAAAAAATAATTATTCAGTTGTAAGAGATTTTTGTGGTCATGGTTTAGGAGAGGTTTTTCATGATCATCCAAGCATTCTCCACTTCGGCAAACCAGGAGAAGGACAAATACTTGAAGAAGGGATGTTTTTTACTGTCGAACCAATGGTAAACATTGGTGATTATAAAGTAAAAGTTCTTTCAGACGGTTGGACCGCTGTTACATCTGATAAATCACTCTCTGCTCAATTTGAACATACAGTTGGAGTTACCGGCAACGGGTATGAAATATTCACATTATCCAAAAAGAATTATACTCATCCTCCTTATTAATAGATATGATACCAAGGTATACCAGAAAAGAAATATCAGATATTTGGCAAGCAAATAATAAATTTAATATTTGGTTGAAAATTGAATTATTAATTTGTGAAGCATTAGCTATCAAAGGAGAAATCCCAAAAAAATCTCTACACACAATTAAGAAAAAAGCAAAATTTGATATCGCACGAATTGATCAAATTGAAAAAGAGGTGAAGCATGACGTTATAGCTTTTCTAACAAATGTAAGTGAGTATGTTGGTCCTGACTCAAGATTTATTCATAAAGGTGTTACCTCATCAGATATTATAGATACGTCTTATTCTCTTCAATTAAGACAATCAAGTAAAATTATTAAAGAAGGATTAAGAAATTTAATAAAAAATCTAAGGTCTAAAGCTTTAACTTTCAAAAATTGTGCTTGTATTGGAAGAAGTCACGGTATTTTTGCAGAACCAACGACCTTTGGTTTAAAAATGCTTGGAAGATTTTGCGAATTTAAGAGACACTATGACAGATTATGTGAAGCTGAAAAGCAGATTTCTATTTGTAGTATTTCAGGGGCTGTTGGCACTTATTCAAATATTCACCCTGATGTGGAAAAATATGTTGCAAAAAATCTAGGCTTAAAATGTGAAAAGGTTTCAACCCAGGTAATACCAAGAGATAGACACGCATTTTTCTTTTCAACTCTGGCTTTAATTGCTTCGTCTATAGAGAATTTAGCGACAGAGATACGTCACCTTCAAAGAAGCGAGGTACGAGAGGTTGAAGAATATTTCTCAAAAGATCAGAAAGGTTCGTCCGCGATGCCACATAAGAAAAACCCAATATTAAGTGAAAATTTAACTGGTATTTCTAGAGTCATAAGATCTAGTGTTATTCCATTTATGGAAAATATTTCTTTATGGCATGAGAGAGATATTTCTCATTCCTCAGTTGAAAGAACACTTGGACCAGATACAATTGTATTATGTGATTTTGCAATCCATAGAATGAACAGTGTTATTAAAAACTTAGTTGTAAATAAGAAAGTGATGCTTGAGAATTTAAATAGAACTAGAGGTTTATTTAATTCGCAGAGAGTAATGCTTGCTTTAGTAGAAAAAAAACTTACACGTGAAAATGCATACAGAATTGTTCAAAGAGTAGCCCTAGAGTCATGGAAAAGTGACAAAGAGTTTAAAGAATTATTAAAAAAAGAAGGAAAAGTTATATCTGTTTTAAAATCACGTGAAATTGAAAACTTATTTGATTTAAATTATTATTTAAAAAATGTTGATAAAATTTATAAAAAGGTTTTGAGATGAAGAATAGAAAAAAAGTATATGAAGGAAAAGCCAAGATTTTGTATAAAGGGCCTGATCCAGATACGCTGATTCAATATTTTAAGGATGATACAACAGCCTTCAATAATAAGAAAAAATCAATGATTCCAGGCAAAGGAGTTTTAAATAACTTTATATCAGAGCTTATAATGACAAGACTGAATGACATCAACATACCAAATCATTTTTTGAAACGGCTAAATATGAGGGAGCAGTTAGTAAAAAAACTTGAAATAATTCCAATTGAACTGGTGGTTAGGAATATTGCAACTGGTTCCTTAGTAAAGCGTTTAGGAATAGAAGAAGGTAAAGTACTTAATAGACCGATTGTTGAGTTTTACTTAAAAAATGATGAATTAAATGATCCTATAATCACAGAAGAACATATAATAGTCTTTGAGTGGGCTACTCCTAACGAATTAGAAGAAATGATCTCGCTTTCTTCTAGAATTAATGATTTTTTGACTGGGTATTTTTTCTCTTTAAACATTAGATTGGTTGATTTCAAGCTAGAATTTGGGAGAAATTGGCGAAATGATGAAGCTTCAATTATACTAGCAGATGAAATAAGTCCTGATAATTGTCGCCTTTGGGATCTAAAAACAAATAGAAAGCTTGATAAAGATAGATTCAGGCAAGATCTTGGAGATGTAGATAAAGCTTACAAAGAAGTTGCCTACAGATTGGGGGTCTTGTCAGAGAATGAATTTAAAAAGGTTATAAAGAATGATTTATAGAATTTATGTAAATTTTAAAAAAGGAATTTTAGACCCTGAGGCTGAGGCAATTAAAAAAACAATTAATAATATGGGATTTAAATCGTTAAAAAATTTAACAAAAGGCAAATTCTTTGATATTGAAGTTTCGGATTCTAAAAATTCACTCAACGAAATTGAAAGAATAAGTAAAGACCTTCTTTCTAATCCTGTCGTAGAAAATTTTAAAATAATAAAAAAATAATTTGTGGCTAAAAAACGTATTTCAATTATTGTTTTCCCAGGGTCTAATTGTGATAGAGACTTGTCAGTTGCGATCGAGAAAAACCTTGATGTTGATATAAATTATATTTGGCATGCAGATAGTCATATTAGAAAGTGTGAAATGATATTTATACCTGGAGGATTTTCATATGGAGATTATTTGCGTGCTGGAGTTTTAGCAACAAAATCTCCAGCAATAAAAGAAGTAGTAAAGTTTGCGAAAAAAGGATTCCCAGTAGTTGGAATTTGTAATGGTTTTCAAATATTGACAGAGTGCAAGTTGCTAGATGGAACATTAATAAACAATAAAAACCAGCTTTTCATATGTGATGATGTTTTTTTAAAAGTTCAAAATATAACATCAAACTTTACCAAAAATTTAAAAAAGAAAATTTTAAAACTTCCTATCGCGCATGCCCAGGGAAATTACTTCACAACTCAAGATTCCTTAAAAAAATTAGAAGATAATAATCAAATTATTTTTAAATATTGTTGTGAAAACGGAAGTATAAATAAAGAAAACAATCCAAACGGTTCGATAAATAATATTGCTGGTATAACAAATAAACAAAAAAATATTCTTGGTATGATGCCACATCCTGAGAGAGCTATTGAGAATTTTGGAAGTCAAGATGGAAAAAATTTTTTTGACGGTCTTAGGGAGTTTCTATGAGTAAGATCTCTAATGAAGTCATTAGTAAGCACGGCTTGAGTGCAGATGAGTTTTTATTAATAAAAAAAATTCTCAAAAGAGAACCTAATCTTTTAGAATTGGGAATATTTTCTGTTATGTGGAGTGAACATTGCTCGTATAAATCTACAAAAAAATGGCTTAAAACTCTTCCCACTTCAGGAAAAAAAGTGATTTGCGGACCTGGAGAAAATGCAGGTATTATTGATATTGGTGATGGTGATGCAATAGTATTTAAAATGGAAAGTCATAACCATCCATCTTTTATTGAACCTTATCAAGGTGCCGCAACAGGTGTAGGTGGAATTATGAGAGATGTTTTTACTATGGGAGCAAGGCCTATTGCTAACTTAAACTCTCTACGGTTTGGCAGTCCCAAAAATCCAAAAACTAAAAACCTACTTAAGGGTGTTGTTAAAGGAATTGGGGATTATGGAAATTGTGTTGGCATTCCAACTGTTGGTGGAGAGTGTTTTTTCCATGAATCATACAATCATAATATACTTGTAAATGCTATGTGTGTTGGCCTTGTAGACAAGAAGAAAATTTTTTATTCTGTTGCTAAAGGTATTGGGAATCCTATCATTTATGTTGGATCAAAAACTGGCAGAGATGGAATACATGGAGCAACAATGGCATCATCAGAGTTCGATAAAAACTCTAAGGATAACAGGCCACAGGTTCAAGTTGGAGATCCTTTCATGGAAAAGCTTCTATTAGAATCTTGTCTTGAATTAATGAAAAAAGATGCAATCGTAGCTATTCAAGATATGGGAGCAGCAGGCCTTACATCATCATCTTTTGAAATGGCCTCTAAAGGTTCTTGTGGTGTAAAATTAGTCCTTGATAAAGTGCCATGTCGAGAAGAAAATATGACTCCTTATGAGATGATGCTTTCTGAAACTCAAGAAAGAATGCTGATGGTAATAAAACCATCAAAAAAAACTCAAACTCTTGAGATATTTAAAAAGTGGGGTCTTGATGCAGTGGAAATTGGAAAAATTACGGATACAGGGCAAATGGAGTTATATTTCAGAAAAAAAAAAGTTGGCACACTCCCAATCAAACCTTTAGCCGACTCATCTCCGGAATACGATAGGCCGGAGAAAAAAATTAGATCTAAAATAATCAAGAAAAACAAGATAAATCATACTATCAAGAATGCACTTGTTAAAATTTTATCTAGTCCGAATTTTTCATCAAAAAAATGGATTTACAATCAGTACGATAGGTCAGTTATGTGTGATACAATTTACGGACCAGAAGAAAGTGATGCTGCTGTTATAAGGATACACAAAACAAAAAAAGCTATTGCAATAACATGTGATTGCAACCCAATCTTTTGTGAATCTAATCCAAAACTTGGTGCAGCAATAGGTGTTGCTGAATCCTGGAGAAATTTAATAGCAACTGGAGCACAACCGATAGCAATAACAGACAATCTAAATTATGGAAATCCAGAAAAAAAAGAAATAATGTTTCAAATAAAAGAGGGTATAAAAGGTATAAAGCTTGCTTGTGAAAAGTTAAATTATCCAGTCGTTTCTGGAAATGTATCTTTGTATAATGAAACAAATAAAAAATCTATCCTACCAACGCCAGTCATAGGTGGTGTAGGATTAATAGAAAACATTTCTTTTGTCAAAGGCTTAAAAATTAATACTGGGGATAGTATATTTCTTTTAGGGAAATCTTCTGGTCATATGGAGTTATCAGAGTTCAATAGAGTAAGTAAAATTGAAGGCGGTAAACCTCCACCCCTAAATTTAGATGTAGAATTAGAAAATGGATTATTTGTTCAAAAAGTTATTAGAAAACATTCAAAAATCGTCACTGGATGTCATGACATTTCAGAAGGTGGAGTTATTATCGCTCTAGCAGAATTATGTATAAGAAATAAAAAAGGAATTAAGATACTAATTCCGCAAAAAATTAAAAAGCAAAAAGAATGGCTTTTTTGTGAAGATCAATCTCGTTATTTATTAGTAGTAAAAAATGACAAAATATTGCAAGAATTTGCAATATCTCATAATATTGAAGTAATTAAAATCGCTGAAGTTAATGGTGAGAATTTTACTTTAATAAATCAATTTGATATTTCGGTGAAAAAGCTTATAAAATATAATAGTAATTGGTTTGAAGAATACACACAAAAATGACATTAAGTATAAAAGAAGTTGAAAGTTTAATTAAGAAAAAAATACCGGATGCGAAGATCGAAATTGAGGATCTTAGAGGTGATAATAATCATTATCATGCAAAAGTTACCTCTTCAACATTTAAAGGTTTGTCAAAAATCAATCAACACAAACTAGTATATAACGCATTAGGAACTCACATGGGAACAACTCTGCATGCTCTTATGCTAACAACTTCTGAAAATTAGAGAAAGGAAAAATATGAAAGATATTAATGAAAAAATTAACCAAATGATTGCAAATGATGATGTTACACTTTTCATGAAGGGCACACCAGACTTTCCTCAATGTGGTTTTTCAGCAAATGTAGTCGGAATATTAAACTATTTAGGTGTAAAGTTTCAAAGCTATAATGTACTCGAAGATTTGGAATTAAGAGAAGGAATTAAGTCATTCTCTGATTGGCCTACTATACCCCAAATTTATTTAAAGAAAGAATTTATTGGAGGATTTGATATTCTTAAAGATTTGGCTGAAAATGGAGAAATCGAGGAAATTCTGTCTAAAAAAGGAATCAAATTTAATATCAAACAATAAAATTAGTCATTTTTTGATTTTATAGCTGAAACAAAAGGGTAAATTGCGCACAATATACCTATCAAAATGCCTACACCACCCGACTTATATCCTTTTCTAGATATATAAGATTTAATAAATCTAGAGAAAACTTTTCGTAAAGACCTTAGCTTCTTTAAATTATTTTTTTCTGACTTTAAATCCTCTGCGTATAAACTCGAATTTCTGTTAAATCTTTTTAAAAGATCCGAAATACTATTAGACATAAAATGATCTATAGGATTAATAAGTGTTTCCCCTTTCCTCCCTACTAATTTATAACTAGGGTGTACTCTTCCATTAGCCCAATTTTTACAATTTTTCTTGAATAGTGAAAACTTTCCATCAGGAGCCATACAAGACATCCAGCCATAAGGTACAGCCAACTCTCCTACGTAATTCTTAATAGGTATATAATAAAAATCAGAATCACTATGGTTTGTTTTTTCTAAAATTTCATTAGCAAGTTTTTTACTTACAACTTCATCTGCATCAATTTCTAAAATCCAATCTGAATTGCATTTTGATATACCATAATTTCTTCTTTCACCTTCGGATTCCCAGGAACCTCCATAAATTTTATTAGTGTATAAAACTGACTTGGATTTAGTTTTATCCGTTGTCCTATCGAGAATGACAATTATTTCATTCACAAAATCTAGTGACTTTAGTGATCTCTGGATTTTTTTTTCCTCATTTCTGGCAATTATAAGTGCACTTATGGTCATTTTAATTGACTACTTTAATTTAAATATTAAGTCAAACCAATTCAATGTATAGAGTCTAGCTATCTAGAGTAATATTCAATCACGAGATTTGGCTCCATTACGACTGGATAAGGAACTTCATCAGGTTTGGGACCTTTTAAAAAGGTTCCTTTTAGTTTGTCATAATCAACAGACAAATATTCAGGTGTTTCTCTTTCTGTAGAGCTGATTGCTTCAAGAAGGGTTGGGATCTCCCTACTTTTCTCTTTGACTTCGACGACATCACCATCATTTAGTTGATATGACGCGATAGTCACTTTCTTATTATTAACTAAGACATGTCCATGACTGACAAACTGTCTTGCTGCAAAGATTGTCGTTGAAAATTTCATTCTGTAGACAGTAGCATCTAGTCTTCTCTCAAGAAGTTCTATAAGATTTTCACTGGTATTGCCTTTTATCTTAGAAGCTTTAAAAAAAGTATTTCTAAATTGTTTTTCAGTAATATAACCGTAATGGCATTTAAGTTTTTGTTTAGCCATAAGTTGAATTCCAAAATCTGAGGGTTTCTTTCGTCTACTCTGTCCATTCATTCCAGGGGGATAATCTCTTCTGTTAAATGGACTTTTTGGACGACCCCACAGGTTACATCTTAGTCGTCTATCAACCTTGTATTTAGATTTAATTATTCTACTCATATGTTGGGAATATACTTTTAATTTCTTTTATGTCAATTTACTTTTGTTTGTTTTTTTTTAGACTTTTGATGACTCCAATCAATGTAGCTAAATCTTTGGAGGTTAAACCTATTTTACCAAAAATATTTCTTATTTTTTGGGTAATTATTTTTCTTCTCTCTTTAACTACAAAAAAATTTGTTTTTTCTAACTCATTCTCTAATACTTTAAAAAAATTCATAAGATCTTTTTTAGGAGCTGGGATAACTTCACTTTTATAATTAGATTTTATGCTGGTTTCTAGATTCCCTTTCATCATTTCATATGCAACTAAAGAAACCGCATGAGAAAGATTTAAGGAAGAAAACTTTGGATTAGTATCTATTCTCAATATATAATCACACATTGATAAATGATTATTATTTAACCCACTTTTTTCAGGGCCAAAAACAATCCCAACTCTGTTAGATTTTTTTTTAATTAATTTATTTAATTTATGAAAGTTAATTTTTTTTTTTTTTATGGATCTTAATCTATTTGTTGTAGCAACTAAAATATTAAATTCCTTAACTGATTCTTCAAATGTATCAAACTTTTTTATTGTTTTAATTACATCATCTGCCCCTGCTGATAAAGGTAAAATCTTTTCATTTGATAGATCAAATAAAGGTGAAACAATTCTGAGTTTCTTTAAATTAAAATTCAACATTGCTCTGGCAGTTGCCCCTAAATTCTCAGGTATTTGAGTTTCAACCAAAATAATATCTGGTGATGTGTTTGACCTCATAGTCTACTTTGATTTTAATAAATGGTATGTAATACTATCATGTAAGGCTATATAAGATGCATCGATTACATTATATGAAACCCCGATTGTTGACCATTTAAGTCTCTCATTTTTTGATTCAATCCTGACCCTTACGAGAGCTTTGGTTCCATCTTTTGGCGTTAAAATTCTAACTTTATAATCCACAAGATTTAATTTTTTAATTCTGGGAAAGAATTTTGATAGTGCATTTCTTAGTGCTAAATCAAGAGCATGAATGGGACCGTTTCCTTCTGCAGCACTAAAAAACTCTTTCTTACCAACAAATATTTTTACTCTTGCTTCTGAAAAGGGCACAAATTGATCTTTTATATTTTTTCTTTTTTCGTCAGAAACTTTAAAGCTTTCTAAACTATAAAACTCTTTAAATTTTGAGAATTTCCGTTTAGCAAGTAATTCAAAACTCGCCTCTGCTCCATCATAAGCATATCCCAAAAATTCTTGTTGTTTTATTGTTTCCAAGAAACTAGAAACTCTTTTATCTTTATTATCAATTTTAATTTTAAGTTTTTTAAGCTTATTTATTATGTTGCTTTTCCCAGATTGATTTGAAACAACCAGGACTCTCTCGTTTCCAACCTCTCCAGGATTAATATGCTCATAACACCTAGGATCTTTTTCAACAGCTGATATATGAAGTCCACCTTTATGTGCAAAGGCTGCTGTCCCGACAAACGGAAGATTTCTAGCAGATTCTCTATTAAGAGTTTCATCAATAAACCTACTCATTTTTGTTAATTTATTTGTTTTTTTTTTTAAATTACAGTCATAATTCATTTTTAATATTAAATTTGCGGCAACGTTGATTAAATTTGCATTTCCACATCTTTCACCTAATCCATTGAATGTCCCTTGAACTTGACAAACACCATTTCTTACAGATTCTATAGAATTATAGGTAGCATTATCAGTATCGTTATGAAAATGAACACCTAGTTTTTCTTGTGGAATTTTCTTTTTTACATCTTTTAAAATTGTTTCTAGCTCATAAGGAAGTGTTCCTCCGTTTGTATCACATAAGATTATCCAGTCTGCGCCAGCTTCATTTGCTACTTCAATCGCTTTAATAGCATATTCAGAATTATTTTTATACCCGTCAAAAAAATGTTCAGCATCAAATAATACCTCATCCATTTTTTTTGTTGCATATTGAATAGACTCTCCGATCATATCTAAATTTTCATTTAATGTAATTTTAAGTGCATTTTTAACATGGAAATCCCAAGATTTTCCAACCAGGCAAGATGATGGAACACCACTATTAAGAACTGCATTTAGACCTGGATCATTTTTTGCACTCTTTCCATGTTTCCTCATCATTCCAAAAGCAACAGCTTTAGAATTTTTTAATTTTGGCAATTTTCTAAAAAAAACATCATCTGTAGGATTAGCACCTGGCCAACCTCCCTCAATATAGTCAATACCTGCATCATCAAGAATATTTACAATTTTTAATTTGTCATCAAGACTGAAATTTATTCCTTTCGTTTGTGCACCGTCGCGCAAGGTACTGTCATATAATTTAATCTTCTTCTTCACTATTAGCTTCTATCCTTTTTATAATCTCATCTTTTTTAAATAAAGTCAGCAAATCATTCATACTCGGACCAAATTTCTTTCCAGTCAATATTACTCTAAGATCGACAAATAAATCTTTAGGCTTCATATTGTAATTATTTAAAATATTATTTGTCCACTTTGACCATGTTTCTTTCCCAATATCATTTGGTAAGCAATCTAAGATAACTTTCTTTAGACCTTTTTTTAAGATTATAGAATCTTTTATCTCAAATTCATTATTTATCAAATCAAACCAATCTGTTATTTCATCAATTGAATCCACATTGGATCTAATAATAGACCAAAAATGTTCATTAATATTAAAATTTGAATCGAACTTGTCATTTATTTCACTTAGGTTTAAATTTTTGAGATATTTAGAATTCAATCTCTCTATATCCTCTGGATCAAATATTACAGAACTTTTAGAAAATTTTCTTAAATCAAATTTTGAAATCAAAGTCTCAAGATTTTCCATATATTCCATTGATTCGCTTGTTCCTATTTTTTGTAAATAATTCATAATGACAATTGAAAATATTTTATCGCCTCTGCACTTTTTTATTGAATAAGAATTTGATCTCTTAGACAAACCCTTGCCAGACTTCAAATTCATAAGGGGGAAATGTCCAAATTTAGGAATCGAAGAATCAATGAACTTAAATAATTGTATTTGTGCGGCAGTATTTGTTATATGATCATCCCCTCTAAATATATTAGTCACTTTCATATCTGCGTCGTCAACAACTGAAGTGATCGTAAATAAAGGCATTTCATCAGACCTAAACACAACTGGGTCTGAAACAGATAAATTATTAAAAATTATTTCGCCATGAATCATGTCTTCCCATTTAATTGGATCATCATCTAGTTTAAGTCTCCAGTGAGGCTTTTTTCCAGACCTTAAAAGTTGTGATACCTCGCTTTTTTTTAAATTCAAAGAAGCTCTGTCATAGATTGGAGGCTTTCCTTGTTTCAACTGAATTTTCCTTTTTAGAGATAACTCTTCAGAAGATTCAAAACATGGATAAATTTGGTTTTTTGAATTTAATAGATTAAATACTTCTTTATATTTTTTCATCCTTTCTGATTGTCTAATAATTTTGATATAATTTATACCCAACCAACCCAAATCATCAATTATTGAGTCAACATACTCTTTTCTTGATCTTTCAGCATCTGTATCATCAATTCTTAAAAAAAAAACCAATATTATTTTTTTTAGCATATAAAAAGTTTAATAAAGCAATTCTTATATTGCCCATATGTAAAAAACCAGTTGGACTAGGTGCAAATCTTAGCATTTCTATAATTCATACTTGTTAGTTACAGGGAATCTTCTGTCTCCTGATAGTGATTCACCAGAAATTTTTGGTCCAATAGCACTTTGAAATCTTTTAAATTCAGAATTTTTTATCATCTTCCATACTTTTCTCACTAAATTTATTGAATATCCTTTTTTAGTTAGAAATTTCAAATCACGTCTCTCATCGATAAGAAGTTCTAATATTCCATCGAGAATATTATATGGTGGAAGACTATCTTTATCCATTTGATTAAATTTTAATTCAGCTGTTGGCTCTTTTGTAATTATTCGATTTGGAATTATATTCATTTTTTTTACTCTAAATTCATCTAAAATATTTTTATTTCTCCATTCGCATAGTTCAAAAACTTTTGTTTTATAAACATCTTTTAATAAAGAGAACCCTCCACACATATCTCCGTATAGAGTAGAATATCCTACTGCTAGTTCTGATTTATTACCAGTTGTAATAAGTAATGATTTCTTTTTATTAGACAAGGCCATCAAAATTAGTCCCCTTAGCCTAGACTGAATATTTTCTTCCGTGACATCCTCTTCTAAATTTACAAAATATGGTGTTAATTTTGATAATACATTTTTACGTAATGATTCAATGGAGATTTCTCTAGTCTTGATATTAAGATTTCTTGATAAGCTTTTCGCATCAACTTGGCTTTCTTCACTAGTAAATATTGTTGGAAGAAAATATGAAAAGACATCACCAGACTTAAATGTATCACACATTATTGCTAAGCAAAGAGCTGAGTCGATCCCTCCCGACAATCCAATAGACAAGGATTTAAAATTATTTTTTTCAAAATAATTTTTAATTGCCAACATCAATGCTCTATATAAATGTTCAATTTTATTAATTGTATTTTTTTTTTTAGGTAACTGATCTTCAAAAACATTTATTGATTTCTCTGCCTTCTTAAAAAAAGAAATTTGTTCTATGATTTTTCCGGATTGATTCATGAAAAAAGACCCTCCATCAAAAATTAATTCGTCTTGAGATCCTACTAAATTCAAATAAATCAGTTTTGCATTAGAATATTTTGCTTTTTTGGATGCAATCTTTTCTCTTAAAGGGAATTTATTAATTTCATAGGGCGATGCATTTATAATAATAATCAAATCTAAATCTTTATTTGATTGGGTAAAATAATTTTCAGCCCACATATCTTCACAAATTAAAAATTTGATTTTTAAATTTTTAAATTTGAATGGATCTTGATTAGAATTATTAGAGGTAAAATAACGTTTCTCATCAAATACTCCATAATTAGGTAATTCTACTTTTTGACAATTATAAATCAATTTTCCATCCTTAAATAATTGAAGAGAGTTTATAATTTCTTGACGATAAATTTCAGGAATATTCAAAGCAAAGATAGTTTTGGTTCTTTTTGTAAGATAAATTATTTTTTTTTTATATATTTCTATTTTCTTGTGAAAATCTTTTCTCAGTAACAAGTCTTGGGGAGGATACCCGGTTAGTGATAACTCTGGTGAAATAAATAGATCACTATTTCTGATACAAGCATTTTTGTAAGATTCTTTTAAAACTCTAAAATTCCCCTCTATATCACCAACATTAGTATTAATCTGAGAAACGAAGATTTTTATAATTTACCTGCCTGTATTATTTTAAATTTTTAAGATATGAAGCAATTGTAAAAGCTAGTTCTAAGGATTGTGAGGCATTTAATCTAGGGTCGCAGTGTGTATGATATCTACTACTCAAATCTTTTGATGAAATCTTTTGCATACCACCCATACACTCCGTTACGTTTTGACCCGTCATTTCGAGATGTATACCCCCTGCATAACTATTTTCATTTTTGTGTATTTTAAAAAATGATTTAACTTCAGAAAGAATGTTTTTATAAACTCTTGTTTTAAATCCACTTCTTGCCTTTTCAGTATTTGCATGCATAGGATCACATGACCATACAACATTCAATTTTGCTTTTATGATAGATCTTAGAATTGGAGGGAAAAGGTTGTCAATGTCCTTAGCTCCCATCCTAACAATTAGAAGAATTTTACCCTTTTCATTGTTTGGATTAATTTTTTTTATTATCTTAATTAAGTCATCTTTATCTGTAGAGGGGCCAACTTTAATTCCAATAGGATTGCTTATTCCAGAACAAAACTCGACATGTGCTCCAGTTATTTGCCGTGTTCTGTCTCCTATCCAAAGTAAATGGGCGCTTACATTATACCAATCACCTGTGGTACTATCTATTCTGGTAAATGCTGATTCATAAGGAAGAAGAAGGGCCTCATGTGAGATAAAAAATTTTGTTTCTGATAGTTGTCTAACATTTTCGTTATTAACACCGCAAGCATTCATAAAAGATAAGCATTCAGAAATTCTGTTAGCAAGATTCTTAAAATTTGAACCTTGTCTAGATTTTTTTACAAAGTCCAGGTTCCAGTTTTGAATTGTTGATAAATCTGCATATCCTCCGTATGCGAATGCCCTTAGCAAATTTTGAGTTGATGCGGCTTGGTTGTAAGCTTGAATCATTCTTTCAGGATCAGGTCTTCTTGCGTTCTCATTAAAATCAATACTATTTATCATATCTCCAAGATAACTCGGAAGAGTTAAGTCACCTTTTTTTTCAAATGGGGACGACCTTGGCTTAGCAAATTGACCGGCTAATCTACCTAACTTTACAACAGGAACACCAGAAGCAAATGATAATATTACTGCCATTTGCATAATAACTCTAAACGTATCTCTGATGTAATTAGGATGAAATTCAGCAAAGCTTTCCGCGCAGTCTCCAGCCTGCAAAAGAAAGCCTTTGCCATCAACACATTTAGATAATTCTGATTTTAACTCCCTAATTTCTCCAGCAAATACAAGTGGAGGAAGCTTTTTCATTTTTTGAGTTACTTTCTTCAAACGCAACTCATCTTTATATTCAGGCTGATGCAGAGCTCTTTTTTTTTTGCCACGACTGTGGGGTCCAATTATTAGTCATAATAATCACTTATAATAACTTATAAATTAAAATTCAAACTCTTAATATTCTTTATTTTAATGTTACTATTTCTTCTGCACAAGTTGGATGAATACCTATTGTTTTATCGAATTGCTTTTTTGTTAGCCCATTAACTATTGCAACAGCGAAACCCTGGATTATTTCAGCAGCATTCTCTCCAATATAATGCAAACCTAACACTCTATCATTAGATTTATCTACAATTAATTTGATAAAAACTTTTTCTTTAAGTTTTGTTATAGAGTACTTTAATGATCTAAAATTTGATTTGAAAACTAAAATTTCTCCAAATTTCTTTTTGGCGTCTATTTCATTATATCCTACACATGCATAATTTGGATTTGCAAAAACAGCAGTTGGAATATTTTTATAATTACATTTCATCTTTTTCTTTGATTTTAAATTTTTTACAAAAATCATTGCCTCTGAGATGGCAACTGGTGTTAATTGGACTCTATTAATTACATCGCCAATGGCATAAATATTTTTCACCGAGGTTTGAAAAAAATCGTTAACAATGATTGACTTATTTTCATTTAATATTACTTGTGTGTTATTAATTTTTAATTTATCGAGATTTGGAACCCTTCCAGTAGCCTCCATAACTTGTTCATAAGATTTGGTTTTTTTTGAAAAACAAACCTTAAACTTGTTATTTTTAAAATGTATTTTTGTTGGAAAATCATGAATTAAAAATTTAACTCCTCTTAACTGCATCTGATCCATAAGAAAACCTGAAATTTCTGGATCGAATTCTTTTAAAATTCTTTCTCCTCTAATACATAAAGTAGTGTCCACTCCAAGACCATTAAAGATTGATGCGAACTCTACAGCAATGTAACCTCCTCCTAATATCAGAATCTTACGGGGTAATTTTTTTAAATCAAATGCTTCATCAGAAGAAATGAGTTTTTTTTCCTTACATAAATTTAAGTTTCGGGGTTTTGTTCCTACTGAAATCAAGATGTTTTTAGCCTGGACAATATTTTTATTGATTTTAAGTGTTTTGTTATCAATAAATTCAGCATTAAAAGGAAAAATTTTTACATTTGATTTTTTCAGAAGATTAAAATATACCTCATTTAATCTCTTTAACTCTTTAACCTTACTTCCTCTAAGTTTATTCCAATTAAACTTATTTTTTTCGGAAGTCCATCCAAATGCCTTCATTATTTCAACTTCTTCAGAGAAAACAGAAGCATAAGAATAAAGTTTTTTTGGAATGCATCCTCTATTTACACAAGTACCACCCAAAGACCATCTCTCGGCCAACCCAGTTTTTAATCCTAGTGATGACGCTACTCTCGCAGCTCTTACACCACCAGATCCGCCACCAACAACAAATAAATCAAATTTCATCATAATTAATTTATATCATAATTACTTAAAGTATTTTGAATAAATTACCTTAACATCAATATGTGATATGCATAAAAAAAAGGGGTGTTACCACCCCTTTTTTGCAGTTAATGGAAAGCAAGCTTGCAAACATACTAACGACTCATTAAAAAAATATTTAATTTTATTTTAGCTTGGAGCAAAAACTATCAATGATTGTAGAAAACTGTTCTTTATCTATATCTTTTGCGTTGGTTTTGATAATATGACGATCGAAAACAATTGACCCTAAATAATCTAATTGAATACTAAAACCCTTTACAAAATTATTACCATTTCCACCGGACGAGGAGCATATCAAAGAATGTTTATCTTTGAAACCGTCTTTCCAATTTTCAGTTGCTCTACTTATCCAAGCTATTGCATTTGTAACAATAGGTGATATTCCCCCATTATATTCAGGACTACACCATATAAGAGCTGATGAGGAACATATTAAATTTTTAAGTTTACTAATTTCTGATGGAAATATGTTTTCATTTTTAAATTTTTTCTCTAAAGTTGGTGTGTACAATGGCAAATTAAAATCTTCCAAAGAAATAATATCAATTTTAATTTGAGATTGATTTTCAATGTATTTTTTTATTTCAGACGATAATTCTAAATTGGTATTTTTAGTTGAAGAAATAATAAGCAATTTTGTCATGTCAAAGATAATAATTTAGTTTAAATCTATTGCAAACCTTTTTAGAATTTCAAGATCTATTACTTCTAAGACATCAATATTAGATGATTGCAAGATAATTGGTGGAGCAGAAGAAAATTGATATGCCTCAAGCCAACGATTAGCACAGACACACCATCTATCACCGCTCACCAATCCTGTAAAATTGAACTCTGGTTTCGGTGTGATCAAATCATTACCTTTCAAAAATTGGAATTCTAAGAACTTATCATCCACTCGCGCACATAACAAATGTTTTCCATTATCACTTTCATGAGATTCACAACATCCATTTCTTGTGAAACCAGTGATTGGGTTTGATGAGCATAAAATTAATTCACCACCCAAGACGTTTATCTGATTTTTTTTCTTCAATTATAAATACCTAATCAACTTTTTGTGTTTTCCTATATGTAAAATATTAAAATAGTTTCCAATTTCATCAAATTGATTTTTTTTATAAAAGTTTACTGCCACTATTCGGGAATTACACCACACAAATTTTATTTTATTCTTTTTCATTTCTTTTATTAACATTGAAATGAAATTGGATCCATATCCTTTATTAATCTCATCTTTAACTGTAAACATGCCTCGGATCTGAATAATTTTTGTATTATTATCGTCTGACTTTTCAATCAATGTTGCCCCAGATACTAATTTTTTATCACTAAAAAGTGCATAATGAACTGTACTTTTAATTTTATCTTCTTTGTAATTTGATAATTTAGATGAATACATATTGTACAAATTTTTTTTTCTGTGAGGTTTTATATCTTTTAAAGATACTTTTTTTAAAACAATTTTATTTTTAACAGGATCAAAACCACTCTTACCAAACGGATGGCATTCTTTTATTCTTAAAAAGGAGTAGTAGATTCCTTTAAACAGTCCAAACTTTTTTAGCGATTCCAAACAGTATTGTGAACAACTAGGATAAAATCTACAATTTGAGCCTATTAAAGGTGAAATAAATAATTGGTAAAAACGTATTTGAACTAATAAAAAAAGTATTATGGGATTTTTTATTTTTGCTTTACCCATTTCGTCCCTTCAGCGGTATCTTCAATCTCTACATTAAGTTTATTCAATTTTTCACGAATCTCGTCAGCTCTTTTAAAATCCTTTTCTTTTCTGGCTTTATCTCTATCCACAATTAACTTTTTAATTACATCTTCATCAATTTTTTTCAATTCTTTTATTTCTTGGTTAAGACCTAATAAATCAAGAGCCTCGATCATATCATAATATAAATTTTCTTTTTCATCATTAATTGATTTATTAAATTGATTAAGGATTTTGTTTAGAACTCCAAGAGCCTTCGGGGTATTTAAATCATCAAAAAGACTTTCTTGAAACTCTTTAAATAGGTCATGATTATCAAACTCATTTTTTGTTCTTTTAGGTTTAATCTTATTGATATTTTTATAAATCCTTATCAAATTTTTCTCAGATTGAATCAGAATTTCCTCGGTCCAATTTAAAGGTTGCCTGTAATGTGCACTCATTAAACTTAATCTGATAACTGTACCATCATATTTCTTTAAAATATCATCAACGAGCTGGATATTTCCAATGGATTTAGACATTTTTTCACCCTTGTAGGTAACAAAACCATTGTGAAACCAATATCTACAAAAATTTTCAGGGTCTGAATCTATTTCCAATGTTGAACAACTTTGTGCAATTTCATTTTCATGATGAGGAAACGTTAGGTCAACACCACCACAGTGAATATCAAATGGTGTGTCGAGACATTTATGTGACATAGCACTACACTCTATGTGCCATCCAGGCCTCCCTCTTCCCCAAGGAGAAGCCCAACCAGGCTCATCATCATTGCTTGGTTTCCATAAAACGAAATCTCTTGGATTTTTTTTAAAGTCAGCAATCTCAACCCTTGCTCCTGCAACCTGTTCATCAATGCTTCTTCCTGACAACTTACCATAATATTTATAGGTCTCAACTGCAAAAAGGATATGTTTGTTGGCTTTATATGCACACTTATTATTTAATAACTTTTGAATCATATTTATCATATCTTGTATACATTCTGTAGCTTTTGGTTGTAAATCAGGTTTCTTTACATTTAGATGATTCATATTCTGATTATAAATTTCTAAAAATTTATTAGTTAGAGCTTCAATTGGAATATGCTTTTCTTTAGCCGATTTGATAATTTTATCATCAACATCAGTAACATTAGAAACAAAAAGAACCTTATCAAAATTTTTTTTTAGAACTCGAATTAACAAATCTGTTGCAACAGCCATCCTTGCATTACCAACATGAGGAAAGTCATAAACTGTTGGACCACAAGCATAAACCCTAACATTATTAGGATCTATTGGAACAAACTCTCGTTTTTTTCCAGACAGGGTGTCAAGTATAGAGATTTTCATAAATTTAAGTTTTTCATATATAGCAGAATTTTATTTCTAAAATTATCATTTATCTCAAAAAAGAAACCGTCTTCCTCATGAATAGAAACTCCTGTTGAGTGGAAGTTAAAAATATGATCTGAGAACTTCTTAGCATCTTTAACACGATATTTATTTCTATTAATATCTAAAATTATTAATTGCTTATCCATCTTTTAAAAATGTATCTATACCTAGAACTTTTACCATCTTTATTTGAATTATTGTCTCCCATATCAATTACTTCTAAAAGTTCAAAACCATCTTGCCCAAGTTTATTTAAAAAAGACTCAACATCATTGTAATTATGATGTTCAAAATTAACATAATCTACAATTTTGTATTCAAATTTATTTTTCATATTATCACTCACTAGTTTTACTACATTTACCAATTAAAGAGTGGAGAGTTTTATTATCCTTTTTTATAATTGATTCAAACTTTGAAGAGTACATAAAATTGCCGTGAAAATCTAGGCTGAATATTCTGTTATTTTCAGGATAACCTACACAATTAAAATCTTTTTCTTTTAGATTGTCCTTTCTGATATCGAAAAACCATGAGCAATGCAGTGGAATTGCATGTCCAGATGATTTTAAAATTACAATTTCAATAAAATGCGATGTTTTGGGGAGAACTTTTAATTCTAGATTTTTTTTTTCTTGAATAAAAATATCTTGTCTTTTTCTAGATAATTTAATTTCAAAGTCTTTAAGTCCTAAATAAGATAAAATTTCGTTATAATCTCTTCCAATAAAATTAAGTCCTATATGTTTTTCAGTTGAACAATTAAAAATTTCTTCTGAAAAAATTGAAAATGAGAAAAAACAAAAAATAACAAAGAGAATCATGCCTTTTATAATTATATTTTATTACCTTTACGCTTTTTAGTTTTTAATTCATTGATTCTTTGTTGTAGCAAGATCAAAGGATCACCAGAAACAATTTTACATTTTTTATTTCCAAATACTAGACGGTTTCTATTAATTATATGTTCAATATCTTCATTTTTTAAAATATAGATATTTCTGATATCAGTTCTATATTTCCTTTTATATTGATAAATTTCATATAAAGATTTATTCAATGAAAATAATTTTACATTTTTATTTGATAAAAACTTTACACCCCAATCATCAATATTTAACGACTTATTAAAACATATCAGGCTTTTTTCTCCAAGATCATCATCATGTGGGTCTTTAGCTTCAGAATAACTAAATGTTAGAAACAAAAGAAACAAAATTAATATCCTCATATATTTTTATAGTCACTCTTTTGAACTTCTGTCAAGCATACATAATTTTGTTTGAAATTTTATAATCAATCAATAATATGAAAATATTATGATTAATAAATATTACATTTATTTTTTTTTTATTTTTTTGCTTCCATGGAATTGTAATGCAGACTGGATTAAAATCTTTACAATCAGTAAAGGAGATTTATTTATAGAAAGTAATTCTATAAAAAGAGATAAAAATAGGATTTTTTATGATCAACTAGTAAACTACAGAATTATCCAAAAAAATGGGAGTAGATCTTTCATTACAAAGTCAGAAGTAGACTGTAATTCGTTGAAAGTAAGAGACGTAAATTACAAATTATTTAAGCAACAAATGGGTATAGGTGAAAACTTTTATAAAGGAAAGCCCTCGAAAAAATGGAAAAAATATAAAGAAGGTACAAGTGCTCAGTTAATGAACAAGTTATTATGCGACAGAGTCTATGATTAGGCTTTGACTAGATCTATCATGAACTTATAAGACTCTATGGAACTTAGTGCAATATGACAAACCAAATTATTGCTGATATTATCTTAATCATACATTTCTTAATAATTTTTTTTGTAATCTCTTTATTTTTGTTAATACCTATTAGTTACAAATTAAATTGGGAATATTTAAAAAATAAAACGATTAGAGTCGTTCATATATCTTTGATAACTTTAGTCACGATTGAAACTCTCATTGGAGTCCATTGTCCACTTACAATTCTTGAAAACAAATTAAGAGGTATTTTTTTTCACACATCATTTATAAGTAAAATTTTAAAAGAAATAATATTCTGGGAGCTTCCTGGAACTTATTTTTTGACTACGTATATTTTATGTTTTCTCTGGACGATATTTTTATGGTGGAGATATCCACCAAAAAAAAAGAATGTGTAAATGTTTATTGTTCAAATTTAGAAAGGAATTTAAGTTTCAATTAATTTTATATAGTATGAAATTATGACTAGATATTTGTTTATAATTGTTACATTGTTTTCTATTGAAGCACACTCATTAGAAGATAAGTGGTCTAAACTTTTTTCTGGAAATGGAATAACCTTTTTCATTGATTTAGATAGCCTTGAAATAAAAAAAAAAACGAGAAGTATAAGATTATTAATTGACAATCTAGAACCAAATACTCACGGAGATTATTCCTCAATCATCAAACGTGAATTTAAATGTGATGAATTGATGTACAGAGATTGGAGGAAGGATTTTTATAAGCTCAATCTAGGTGCAGGAGAAAAAAGCCGTGGATCTGGAAAAATTGAAAAACCAAAATGGCAATATTTTCCTCCAGGAAGCGCTGGTGGTGAGATGATAAAAGCTATCTGTATTTTAGAATAGTTTGGTTAAAAACTTCTAATTATGATATAAAGTGTTTAAATAAATTATTATGAAAAAAATTGGACTTGATAAATTCTGTGAGATTTTAACAAAAATAAATATGGATTTCACTGATTATATACTTGAGGATTGGGAGTCAAATGAGACTGACGGGAATATTAAATTACATGGTTTGACTGAAAAAAATTGGATTAGATTATATTTAAATTATTTAAAAAACTATAAATCCTAAAACCCTTATTTTAAAGAACCTTCAACGACATACTTTAATATTCTCACGACCTGGGCATGGTCTTTTGCCACTGCAGATGCTGCCGCATCCACCTCTTTAAGTGCATGTTGATTCTCATCATCATGAATTACAATAATTGACTTATTTAAAGCTGCTGCATAACCTGCATCAAATGCCGCGTTCCATTGTTTATATTTATCTCCAAACTTCACAATTACCAAGTCACTATCAAGTATGGATTTTTTAGTCTTAATTGAATTCAAACTTGCTCCTTTATTATCTTTCCAAAAGTTTTTATCTTCACCCCCAAGAATTTCTACACCACAATTATCTGACGCTTCATGGTCAGTTATTGGTGAGGTAAAACTTATTTGTAATTTTTCTTTTTTACAAAGATTAATTATTTCATCTCTCCAATTTGTATGAATCTCACCTGACAAATAAACATTTAGCATTAGTAACCTCTCTATTAATTCATAAACATAATAGTTATTTTTTACTTTTTAAAAAAAAAAAAAATAACATATATAAATAATGATATTAAAGATACATAAATCAAGCTTATTAATTATCCTTTTAAGTTTCATATTTAATTTTGGAATATCCGCAAACGTATTTTCCAAAGACTCTTCCAGTTCAGAATTATATAAATTAAATGATGCTTCCTTTCAATGCAGAGAAGCATTAGGGTGGTACGATGACCATCCTGGCTACAAAGGAGAGTTTAATCGGGTTTTAGAATATTGTATAAAGTATTCGATAGATGTTAGCCCAGAAGGATTTAATGTAAACCCTATTTTATCAGACTTTGGAAGTATAAATGGGGTAAATACCAGGCCTAGAGATAATATTCATCAAGGAATTGATATTATTGGTCCAGCTAATCAACCCATAATAGCGATTGCGGATGGTAAAGTTCTTGAAACAACAGTTGAAGATTGCTGGGGTGCGACCATGATTATTGATCATGGCAAGTCTACAGATGGTGAGAATCTTGTTGCAATATATGGTCATGTAGGGGAGTTCATGGTTAAAGAGAATGATTTAGTTAAAAGAGGACAACTTATTGCAAAACTTCCTGAAAAAATTAAATATAGATGTATGGCTAGAGTTAGACATTTACACCTACAAATTGGTCAAGAATATTGCGAAAAAGAAGAAAAAAATAATTGGGGATGCAAATATTTTATTAAAGACTTTTACCGCTCTCTCAACCCTCACAAATATTGGGCAAATGGACCTAATTCCGTTTCTTGTTTTGATAAAAATAAAGAGTATAAAAGTGGAACAATCACATTTCCTCTTCCGTGTAGAAAAGAATAGTATATTAGAAATAAATGAAAAAATTAGTTTTCTTTATATTTCTTTTTATTGTAATTTCATATGGGATTTACTCAAATTTCAAATCAAAATTATATTATAATTCTTATAATTTTCTCAATTCCAAGAGTATTAAAAAGTAACGATTTAATAGAAATCGATTTGTGAACTTTTTTTGGATATAAATCAAGCCATAAATTTTTCGATCTAAAGAGTCAAATGGTATCAAAATTGCTAGGTTTTATAAAAGTAATACGAATACCAACATTCCTTAAATAAAAGAAATAAAATTGATTAGTTATAATCTAGATTTTTTAAAGACCAAACACGGGATTTTTCATTCACTTAGTTCAGATCTCTATATTGGAAATAGCATGAAACTGTATGGAGAATATTCAGAAATTGAGTTATCAATTATCATGAAATTCATCACGGAAGGTGACTACGTTTTTGATATTGGAGCAAACATTGGTGCATTTACCATCCCATTTTTAAAAAAGATAGGAAGATCAGGTAAAGTTTTTTCATTTGAACCACAAAAGGAAATTTTCGAAATATTAAAAATGAATATTAAAAATAATAAAAAACATAATATTGAATTATTTCAAGCTGGTCTTGGTTTAGATAAAACTACAGTAGATTTAACTTTTATAAACTATAATGCGGTAGATAATTTTGGAGGCATAAGTCTTGTTCAAGATAAAAGTAATCCATTTTTTCCTAATAAAAGTGATCTCAAACAAAAAATATCAATTATGTGTCTGGATCAATTTTTACATTTAAAAAAATGTAATTTTATCAAAATAGATGTTGAAGGAATGGAACCAGATGTTATTAACGGAGGAAAATTATTTTTAAATAAATTTAGGCCGATTATGTGGATTGAAAATCATAGAGTTTTTCCAAATAAATTAAATAAATTACTTTTAGAATCTAATTATAACCTCTACTGGGCATTGTCTTTTCTATTTAATCCTGAAAATTACCTGAATACGAAAATTAATCATTTCCCAAATATTTGTTCTGAAAATATATTAGCAATACCAAAAGAAAAAAATAAAAACTTTGATACACGTTGTCTTGATAAAATTATTGATGAAAAAACTGCGCCCAGAAAAGTACATCCTTGTATGATATAAATAAAAATCTTTAAATTATTAGTTAAAACATCTTCACAATTAGTTATTTCTCAGTGACAGAATATTTTGGGAAAGTGAATTTATAAATTTTCATTGTTTAATATTTTAAGAGCACCCTCATATTTTTTTAGACGGTTTTTATCTTTTTCGGTAATTAATTTTAATCTAGATACATCCAAATTATCTCTTATATCTGAAATTTTTACTTTTCTTCCTAAATCATTTCTTTTTGCTCTTTGAATAAAATTTTCATATTTTTCTTTATCTGACTTTTTTGTAACACTTTTTAAACCAAGAATTATTTTATTAGAAAATCCCTCTTTTTCTAAATCTTCAAATGACCATCTTGTATCTTCAATAACATCATGAAGAACGGCAACAATCATTTCATCATATGTATTCATTGACAACATAACTCTTAAAGGGTGCAAAATATAATTGTTTCCACCTTTATCTTTGGAACCTTTATGTGCTTCAATTGCAATTTCTAACGCTCTTTGTAAATCCATTAATTCACTACTCCAAACTACTCCACAGTTACAGATTTTGCTAAATTCCTTGGTTGATCAACATCAGTACCTTTTAAAACCGCAACAAAATAAGCTAAGAGCTGAGCAGGTAAAGAGAAGATAATCGGTTGAACAAACTCGGAAACATTGTTAATTACAATTTTTTTGAAATTCTTTTCATCTATCTCATTGTCTCCTTTTTGATCTGTAATTAATATTACTTTTCCACCCCTAGCTAGAATTTCTTGCATGTTAGATATATTTTTTTTAAATAAAGAATCTCTTGGTGCAATAATAACTACGGGCACTTTTTCATCTACGAGTGCAATTGGTCCATGTTTCATCTCTCCTGAGGCATAGCCTTCAGCATGTATGTAAGAAATTTCTTTTAATTTTAGAGCTCCCTCTAAAGCAATCGGGAAAAGTGAGCCCCTTCCTAAATATAATACACTCTTCGCATTTACTACAAATTTACTAATTTTTTTAATTTCATCTACAACATCAAAAACCGCAGACATATTTGATGGCATTTCAATTAAGCTATCTGTTAATTTCTTTTCTAAAGATGAGCCTATCGTTTTTCTTTCTCTTCCAGCGACCAAACATAAACAAGCCAAAATGCTTAACTGCGCAGTGAATGCTTTAGTTGACGCAACACCGATCTCTGGACCTGCTGCTATTGTAAGAAAAGAGTCTGATTCTCTTGCTATACTACTCTCTGAATTATTAACGATACTAAATATTTTACTTTTATAATTTTTGGCATACTTAAGCGCGGCAAGTGTATCGGCAGTTTCCCCAGATTGCGATATAAATATTGATAATTTTCCCTTTGATTTTACATAAGATTTATACCTGAACTCAGATGCAAGATAAGCGTCAGATTGTATATTTAAATATTTTTCAAACCAGTAAGTAGCTGTTAAACAAGCATAATAAGAGGTTCCGCATGCTACAAAATCAATTTTCGTAATATCGTTCCAAGAAATATCCAAATCTGAAATACTTAATCTTTTTTTTATAGGATCAATAAATCT
Source organism: Alphaproteobacteria bacterium (assembly GCA_045563055.1). Taxonomy (GTDB): domain Bacteria; phylum Pseudomonadota; class Alphaproteobacteria; order Methylaequorales; family Methylaequoraceae; genus Methylaequor. Next base: position 99,119 of record JBJKUR010000012.1, on the reverse strand, counting down.
TGAAAGCGAATCACCTATAATCAATGGTTGTTCAAATATCTCTTTTTGCATGAAGTGGTTAAAATTTCCTTTATCGAAATTGGAACCAGTGAATGAGGAAATTGAGATATTTCTAATTATTTTTTTGAAATTTTTATCAAAAATTTCATATTTGTTTTTATCAATTATAACGCTATCACCTTCATCTAAAAAAATTATTTTTTGTGTGAAAGGAGCAAGAGCCAATGAATCTGAACCAATGAATGTTGATTTTTCAGATAAACCCAAAGCAAGTGGACTTCCCCTACGTGCTCCTGCTAAAATATTAAAGTTTTTAAAAACTATTGCTATGGCAAAAGCACCTTCTAAAAATTTAAGTGTTATTTTGATCGCCTCTTTTGGTTCATATTTTCTTAAGTGCAGGCTAAGTAGGTGAGCTATAACCTCGCTATCTGTTTGAGATTTAAATGAAAAACCTTCTTTTTTTAACATTTTTTTTAACGTTGAATAGTTTTCAATAATGCCATTATGGACTATGGAGACATCCTCAGAAGAATGTGGGTGGGCGTTATCTGTCGAGGGAATACCATGCGTTGCCCATCTTGTATGACCAATACCAACGGTACCCAGTAAATCATGATGTTTGGTTTTATTACTTAGATTTTCAAGCTTTCCCTTTGCTCTGATTGTGATGATTTTATTTTTAGACTCAAGGATCGACAAACCTGAAGAGTCATACCCCCTATACTCTAATTTGGATAGACCTTTCAAAATTGAATTGGCAACAGGTTTGTTAGAAAATATACCAAATATTCCGCACATTATTTTTTTTTTTCTTTTTTAATTAATTCTGATTTTCTATACACAACGGTTTCATTTGGAATGTCCGTATTCACCACTGTGCCTGCTCCTACTATTGATCCTTTCTTAATATTAAGTGGTGCCACTAGAGATGAATTAGACCCTATAAAACAATTTTCTCCAATGATGGTTCTATTCTTTTTTTTACCATCGTAGTTACAAGTTATTGCACCTGCGCCAATATTTGTATCTTTATTAATTATAGCGTCTCCAATGTATGAAAGGTGAGAGATTTTTACATCCTTTTTAACTTTTGACTTTTTAATCTCAACAAAATTCCCAATTTTCGTATTTTGTTCAATTTCTACATCGTCTCTTATTCTTGCAAATGGTCCGATCGTTACATGATCATTAATTTTCACATGATCCAAATAACTAAAACTTCTTATTGTCACCTTGTTTTTAATAGTGACTGCTGGACCAAAATATACGTTTGGTTGAATGACAACCTCATTCCCAATCTTTGTATCATAACTAAAAAAAACTGTATCTGGTGATTCTATACAAACTCCATTCTTTAAGAATTGTTTTCTTTTCCTACTCTGAAACTTCTGGTTCACTGTTGCTAACTCTTCCATACTATTTACTCCGAGCGAATCTTCGCAAGAGCAAGAGTAGTGATCCACGATTAATTTTTTATCATTAAATATTTTTACGATATCTGTTAAATAAAATTCTTTTTTTTTGTTTTTACGTGAGACACTTTTTAAAAAATTTTTTAAGTGATTGGTTTTAAAAATCATCATTCCAGAATTACATATTTCAGAACATTCATCTTTGTTATTTATCTCACTTTGTTCAATTATACCAACAAGTTTATTCTTGATAAATTTTAGCTTGCCATAATTGTTCTGCTCACTTTCTGGCTTCATAGAGATGACACACAAGTCTAATTTTTTTTTTTGAAAATTATCAAACGCATTTTTAAGTATTCTTCTCGATATTAAGGGAGTGTCGCCATATAGAACCATTGTGATATTTGATTGTTTCATCGCTTTGTTTTTAAATGCTGAACTTACAGCATCGGCTGTACCTCTTTGTGTGTTTTGAGTCGAGAATAATAGACTTTTATATTTTTTTTTTTATTGATTCTTTAAATGCCAATATTTCGTCTGAAATAACTAAGTTGATTTCACTTCCCTTAAATGAACTGGCAACATCTAAAACATGGAATAGCATCGGGTAATTTCCAACCTCATGAAAAACCTTTGGTTTAGTTGATAACATTCTTGTGCCTTTTCCAGCGGCTAATACGATTATAGATAGAGACATTTAAGTTTAACTTGGCATAAAAATTAAAATAATAGTATAACATTTTTTACATAGAGAAATCTTTTTTTATGAATAAAGTTATTAAGTGTATTTTACTAGACCTTGACGGAACAATACTGAATAGTGGTCCAGACCTCCTCCATGCTTTAAACCATGTATTAGAAAAACAGAATCTTAAAACCATTGATAAAAACGTTATAGGTTCTTTAGTTGGAGGAGGAGCAAAAGCAATGATAGAAAGGGCATACAATTTCTTACATGAAAAAGTCCCTTCGAATAAAATGGATATTTTAATAGATTGTTTTTTGGATTTCTATATCAAAAATTGTTCCAAGAGCTCGCATCTTTACCCCAATGTAGAGGTTACAATTAAATCTTTAAAATCAAAATTCAAAATAGCTTTATGTTCAAATAAAAAACAAGAGATTACTGAAAAAATTATTCGAGAATTTAATCTTATATATTCTTTTGATTGTGTTCTAGGTTCTAGCGATAAACACAAACTCAAACCTGATACAGAAATGTTAGAATATTGCTTAAAAATACTCAAAGTTAAACCCGAACAAACAATCATGGTTGGTGACAGCATGAACGATATTATTCCCGCACATAAAATTGGAATGCAAACCATTTTTGTAAATTATGGTTATGGGAAATTAGATAACTCAATAAAACCAAATCATGAAGTAAGTTCATTCGAAGAAATTTTAAAAATTCCTGGTATTAAATCTTGATTCTTTCATTAAAAAAGATATTTATCTCGTTAAGACCTTTATAAATAGTCATTACGGCAATTATTAGTGCACAAATGGCTATAATATATAAATATTTATGGAATCTTGGATCCATCGTTTCTCTTAAAATTATATTAAATCATTAATTGAAAAAATTTTCTAATTAAAACTTTATGTAAATCAATCTTAACTTTAAAGTTTTTATAATTTTTCATATATTACATTCATGAAAAAGAATATTCTTATAGAATCTGATGATGCAGCAAAAATTGCCACTTCTTATTTAATAGATGAAAAATTAGTGGCTTTAAAAACTGAGACTGTATATGGAATTTCATGTGACCCAGGAAGTCCCTCGGCAATAAAAAAACTCTATAAATTAAAAAAAAGGCCGAAAAATAACCCATTAATTATCCATGTTAATTCTATAAATCTAGCAGAAAAAATTTGTATGATAAGTAGAGATGCTAAATTAGTTATGGAAAAATTCTGGCCCGGTCCTTTGACATTAATTTTACCAAAAAGAAAATCTTTTCTGATCCACAAAGACGCACTCTCGAATTTAGATACAATTGCAGTACGTTACCCAATTTCAAAAATAATGAATAAAATTTTAAAAAAGTTAAAACGACCACTAGCCGCTCCAAGTGCCAATATTAGTGGAGGAGTATCAGCTACAGATGCAGGGCATGTAATTGATTCATTTGGTGAAGATATAGACTTAGTTATAGATTCTGGAAGATCTGATTTTGGTTTAGAGTCAACAATTTTAGATATGACAACCTCACAATATAAAATTAGAAGGATGGGTGTTATAGATCACTTAACAATTATTGAAGTGTTAGGTAAAAATATTAATTCTAATGAAAAAGAATGTATTAATTTAGAAAAGCCAAATTCTCCCGGCCAACTTCTTAAACACTATTCACCTTCGACTCCATTAAGAATTAATATAGTTAATCCCAAATCGGGTGATGCTTTCTTAAATTTTGGAAATAAAATAATTATAAATCATAAACCCTCATTAAACTTATCTAAATCATCAAACCTGAACGAGGCTGCATATAACCTTTTTCACTTTCTAAGGAAATTAGACAAACTAAAAAAAAAACGAATTGTTGTTGCCCCAATTCCTAATATTGGAATAGGAAAGACAATCAATGAAAGACTAAGAAGGGCTTCTATTTATGAATAATTACAATAGTATTTTAAAAGTTCTTGGTAAAAACCAATACTCAACTGATCAGACTATTATTAAAAATTACGCCACCGACTGGAGAGGAGAATATGTTGGTGATACAGATTTAGTTATTTTCCCAGATTCATTACAAAAAATATCTGAAATAATAAAAATCTGTGAAAAAGAACGAATATTAATTGTGCCACAAGGTGGAAATACAGGGCTCGTAGGCGGTGGAGTCCCTAGATCAAAGAAGAATGAAATTATTTTAAATTTATCAAAAATAAATAAAATAAGAGAGATTGATCTATTAGGAAACTCTGTGACAGTCGAAGCAGGTTGTGTCTTGGAAGATGTTAAAAAAGAATTATATAAGGTTGATCGAGAATTCCCTTTATCTATGGGATCCAAAGGTAATTGTCAAATAGGCGGTAATATTGCGACTAATGCTGGAGGTTTAAATGTTATAAAATATGGCACTATAAGACAAAATATACTCGGTATAGAAGCAGTTCTCCCAAATGGTGAGGTTTATAGCAGTCTGAAAAATATAAAAAAAAACAATACTGGATTAGATCTAAAACAATTACTGATCGGGTCAGAAGGTATCCTTGGAATCATAACTTCTGCAATGATTCAAATTTATCCGTTACCTAAGGAAAAAATTGTTATCTGGGCTTCCTTTAAGGAATTTAAAGAAGTACTAAAATTATATATTTTTTTACTAAATAAATTTAAAGACTTAATAACCAGTTTCGAATTCATGAATAAAGGGTCAATTGAAATACTAGAAAAACATGAATTGAAATTAGATAATTTAAAAAGAAATGAGTGTTATTCTCTTATTGAAATATCAAATTTTAATAATATTGAAAACTTTAGTAATTTTATTGCATCTAATATCAGTCTTCAAAACCTAAATATTGATGAATTTATAATATCAAAATCAGAGTCGGAAAATAATAGATTTTGGAGTTTCAGAGAGAGTATTCCACTAGCTGAGAGAAAGGAAGAGTTTATAATCGCCCATGATATTTCCGTGCCATTATCTAATATTCAATCGTTTATTCATAATACATCTAAAGAGATTAAAAAGTTTAATAGAGCTAGTAAAATAATAAATTTTGGCCATCTCGGTGATAATAATTTACATTTTAATGTCTTAATAAATAGTTATGAGTTATCTAAAAAGAAGTTAATAAGAAATTCAATAAACCGTATTGTTTTTGATAATGTTAACAAGTTTGGAGGAGCAATTAGCGCTGAACATGGAATAGGTCAGCTTAGAAAGAATGAACTTATACTTCACAAAAGTCATGACGAAATAAAACTCATGAAAAAAATTAAGAAATTGTTTGACCCCAAAAACATTCTTAACCCAGGAAAGGTAATTTAATCAAAATAGTCTTCATATATTTTATTAGCTTTCTTACAATTCTCCAAAATATCATTTTTAAGTCTAAAGAGTCCTTTTAAATATAATTTAAACCATTGAGAAAATATACTGGCTTTTTGGAAGCGTCTTGCAAATCTCCAGGACCTAGCAGTCAGTCTCCTTTGTGCAAAAGTTTTTAAACCTATATCTAAATCAGGATAGTCCTCAATAAATAATTCAAGAGATTTTGAAACTCTATATAGTTGGTTTACTTTTTTTTCTGAAATCTGTCCAGGAGCCTTAAAGGGTAGGATGGCAATAGGATGATTTAATCTGATAAAGCTTCCCAGTCTAGACAGTTTTAGAGTTAGTGAATACTCTTGACTGAATTTTATTCTTTCATCGCATCCACCAACCTTTTTACAACTCTCTGCTCTAACTAAACATTGTGATGGATTAAACATTGAATTTCTCATAGCCATTTTTATAGGATTTAATAATTTAGTACAATTTTGAAAATTGAAATTTTCTTCTAGATCAACTTCCTCTAATCTAGCAACTTTTCTTTGAAGACCGTATGCAAGAATTAAATTATCATCTTTTTCAAGTAATTTTAGAAGACAACTAGTTGCATTACTTAAAATTACATCATCTGCATCTAGAAATTTAATATATTTCATTTTTGCTAGATTTATACCAACGTTTGTAGCATGTGCAGAACCTTTGTTTTCTTGTTTGATAACAACGCTGTTATTAAGATTCTTTGTCAGTGATAGTAGTTTTTTATAAGAATCATCAGATGATCCATCATCTATAAAAATAAATTCTTTTTCAAATTCCCCTTTTTGCCCTTCAAGCGATCTAACAACGTATTTTAAATATAAAGATTTGTTATAAACTGGAATTACGAATGAAACGGAAGTCATTTTAGTTTAAGTTCAATAAACTCTTGGTTAGAGTCATATTTCCGAAAGCTGAGGCCTCTGTATTTTCTGATCGCACTTGTTTTACTAATCCAACTCCATCGCAGAGAACTTCAAGATTCTTAATATCAACTTTTATTGGTCCAGACCTTGTGTCTCCAATAAAGTTGGTTGAACCATTGCCAACTATTTCTATGCAATTTTTAAATGATTGTCCATTCTCAACAAATGTCTTATATTTTTTTTTTACTGTGTATATCATATTAAATTGTGATCTAGGCTTTACATTCAAAAGAGGCGGTTGAAAACCTTTTACCAAAAATAGTTGTTCTTTCACCACCCATTTTACTTGATTGAAAAATAAATCAGGATAGATAATTTTTTTTACTGGTTCTACTATTCCATCAGAGAAAGAAATAATTACCGAGGTTCTCCTTAACTGATTTTTTACAATTTCATAGGTATAAAAACTTCCATCAGAATATAATTTTGAAATTTCTAAAGAGTTTTTATTTTTTTTTACACCATAATTAGTTATCATTACTCTCTTGTTATAACTTTTTCCAGTATATGAGGAATTGATTTTTACTGAATATACCCATTGCATCCCCTCAACAACTGGAAAATATTCATGCTTATTCATTTCACATGATAATATAAACAAAATCAGGGTTGTAAGAAATAATCTTTTTTTCATAGAAGTGGTGCCCAGGGGAGGAATTGAACCACCGACACAGCGATTTTCAGTCGCTTGCTCTACCAACTGAGCTACCTGGGCTTAAAATGAATATTATTAAATATTTACATTATATCACGATTTTTGAATTACAAATTAAAACTCAAGGCTTTTTAATATTTTATATAACTCTGGAATAGATATACCAACAATATTTGTATAGCAACCTCTAATTTTTCTAACAAATTTTGCACCGTGATTTTGAATAGCGTATCCTCCTGCCTTACCAATACCATCATCAAGAATTTCATCCGATAAATCTAATTCAGAAATTTTGTGGAAGTATACCTCTGTTTTAATAAACCTTCTAAATACTATGTTGTTATAAAGCACACAAATACCTCCAAAGACATGGTGTTTTTTATTTGAAAGAGTTTTTAAATAACTTTTAACAATTTCTTTAGAATAAGGTTTAGGAAAAACTTTTCCAGCTCTCATAACTATTGTATCTGCTGAAATGACTATGTGAGTTTTTATCAAACTCTTTTTTATAGATTTAGCTTTCATCTCCGCTAAATTCATTATTGACTTTGATATTGGATTAGAAAGTTGATAAGAGTTTTCATCTACTGAATGTTTTAAAATTTTAAAATCATTTATTCCAATTTGACGAAGTAGTTCTTTTCTTCTAGGAGATTGAGATGCTAGTATTATTTTTTTCTTTAATTCCAAAAATTATTTATGTCTAAATGTAATTCTACCCTTAGTGAGGTCATAAGGAGTCATTTCTACGGTTACCCTGTCACCAGCTAGAACTCTGATTCTGAATTTGCGCATTTTTTCCAGCAGTATGAGCGATGATTTCATGATTATTATCAAGCAAAACTCTAAACATTGCATTGGGTAACAGTTCTTTGACTGTTCCCATAAATTCCATTAATTCATCTTTTGCCATATGTTTTTATTTATTTAGTCTGCATTCTATTGATAAAGCATGTGCTTGTAAACCCTCTTCGTAGGCAAGATTAATGGCGTCCTGACCAATTTTTTTAATGTTATCTTTATTGCATTCAACAATAGATGAACGTTTATAATAATCTAATAAATTTAGTCCTGATGAAAATCTTGCAGTTCTATCAGTTGGTAAAACATGATTTGGACCAGCTATATAATCACCAATTGCCTCAGGGGTATATCTTCCAAGGAAGATTGCACCTGCATTCCTAATATCTTTTAAAATTTCACTGGGCTTATCTACAGCTATCTCTAGGTGCTCTGGTGCAATTCTGTTTACAAGGCTAGCTGACTTTTGTAAATCATTACAAATTATTACTGCTCCAAAATTCCTCCAACTAGATTGCGCTATATCCTTTCTTTTGATAATTTTTAAATACTTATTTATACTTTTAATAACTTTCTCAGAAAATATTTTATTGTCTGTAACTAAAATTGATTGAGCAAATTTATCATGCTCGGCTTGTGATAATAAATCAATTGCAATGTGGTCTGGATCATTTTTGGAATCAGCCATTACTAATATCTCTGAAGGACCAGCAATCATATCAATGCCTACCGTTCCAAAAAATTGTTTTTTAGCAGAAGCTACAAAAGCATTTCCCGGACCAAATATTTTGTCAACTGATTTGATTGTTTTTTGTACCAATAGCTAGTGCAGCAATTGCTTGAGCCCCTCCAATCTTATAAATTTCAGTTATACCTATCATTTTACAACATGCTAGAACCAATGGATTGATTTCCCCATCAGTTGCTGGCACTGTAACAACAATTCTATCAACACCAGCAACTACTGCCGGCACTGCATTCATTATTAGTGAAGATGGATAAGCAGCTGTCCCTCCTGGAACATAAAGCCCTACAGATTCTATGGGATTCCAAATTCCACCTAATTTGATTCCATGTTTGTCTTTATAAATCAAATTAGATGGTTTTTGTTTTTTATGGTAGGAGGTTATTCTAGAAATTGCATTTTTTAATGAATTCCTAATGGGTTTTTTAACAAAGTTATATGAATCATCAAGCTCTCTTCTGTTTACAACTAGATCATTAATAGAATTGGCCGGAAAATTATCAAACTTATTTGTTAGTTCTACCAATGCCGAATCCGATTTTTTTTTTACTTTATTAATAATACCTGAAACAATAGAATCTATCTTTCTATCATCTTTATCACGTTTCTTGAGAAGCTTTTCAAATGCTTCGTTGAAATTACGTTGTTTAGTTTCTAGTATTCTGACCATTTATAACTTTCTCAAATTTATTAATTATTTTTGATATATCATTATTTAATATCTTGTATGAAATTTTATTTACAATTAACTTTGATGTAATTTTTAATAAAACTTCTGATTCAACCAAGTTATTCTCTTTTAAAGTTTTTCCTGTTGAAACTAAATCAACTATTGTCGAACAAATCCCAAGCTTAGGAGCCAGCTCAATAGCTCCATTGAGTTTGACACATTCTGCCCTAATACCTTTTGTAGCAAAAAAGTTTGTGACGGTATTTTTGTATTTTGTTGCTACAGTTACATGACCATTATTTAAATAATTTGTATCAGAACAATTTTTCTTCTTTGCAATTGCTAATCTACATTTCCCTATTTTAAGGTCTAATACCTTATAAATCTCTTTGTAATCAAATTCATTTAGAACATCATCACCTGCAATTCCAATTTGAGCAGCTCCAAGAGCAACAAATGTAGCAACATCAAATGATCTTACCCTTATAATATAAAAATTAGATAAATTTGTATTAAACATTAGTTTTCTTGAATCATTTTTAAAAAATTCTTTCTCGGGTTTAATTTCAGTTTTAGTAAATAAAGGAATTAATTCCTCTAGAATTCTACCTTTAGGCACAGCCATAATTATTTTTTTCATTCTTTTAGTCTTTCAATTTGAGCACCACACAATTTTAGTTTTTCTTCGATATTCTCATATCCTCTATCTAAATGATAAACCCTGTTAATGGTTGTCTTTCCTTTAGCCATTAAGCCTGCGATAATTAATGAGGACGAGGCTCTCAAATCTGTAGCCATAACCTCAGCTCCAACTAATTTTTCTGTACCACTTACTATCACTTTTGATCCATTTAGTTTTAACTTAGCACCCATTCTAATTAATTCACTTATATGCATAAACCTATTTTCAAAAATATTCTCAACAATTTCATTTTTACCTCTTGTTTTTAGAAGGGAAGATGTTAATTGCGCCTGCAAATCAGTTGGAAATCCAGGATACTCTGCAGTTCTAACGGTTAGAGATATTTCGATATTTTTATTTTTGCTTACTATTAAACTATTTCCATTGTTAATAGTTTCAAAATTTAATGATTTCAATTTTTTAAATATTTTTTTGAGATGGTTGCAGACATCTTTATTAAGATTATCTAACTGAATCTTTCCAGAACAACCAAAAACACATAGAGCAAAAGTTCCTGATTCTATTCTATCAGGCATTATCTCATGATTACATCCAGCTAATGATTTTTGACCAATAATAGAAATTTTTTTTGTTCCATAACCTTTTATATCTGCCCCCATCTTTATTAACATTAGAGATAAATCTATAACCTCTGGTTCTCTAGCTGCATTGTTGATTACAGTTTTACCTTCAGCAAGTGTAGCCGCCATAATTATATTTTCTGTTGCTCCAACAGAAATTTGATCAAGATTAATAGTTGCTCCTCTTAATCTTCCATCAATTTTTCCTGTAACATATCCAGAGTCAATTTTAAATCTTACTCCCATTTTTTTTAACCCTTCCAGATGTAAATCTACTGGTCGTGTTCCAATTGCACAACCTCCAGGCATTGAAACCGAAGCCGAACCATATCTGGCTATTAAAGGACCAAGAATTAAAAAGGATGCCCTCATCTTTCTAACTAATTCATACGATGCTACTAGTGAACTAGGTTTAAATGAGTTTAATTCTAATTTTTTTTCTTTTTTTTTTATTTTTACATTCAAGGACTCTAAAAGCTTAATCATTGAGTTAATATCTGAAAGCTCTGGAACATTTGAAATGGATATTTTTTTTTCAGTTAAGAGACATGCAGCCATTATTGGAAGAGCTGAATTTTTAGCTCCACTAATTTTAATTCTTCCTTTCAGAGGCAAGCCGCCTATTATTTCTATTTTATCCATTTTACAGTTTGGGTAGAGTTACGCCTTTTTGGAACATATATTTACCTTTTCTATCAGAATAGGACAATTCACACAAATCATCTCCTTTAAAAAAAAGAAATTGCGCAGCTCCTTCATTTGCATATATTTTAGCTGGAAGCGGAGTAGTATTGGAAAACTCTAAAGTAACATGACCTTCCCACTCAGGCTCTAAGGGGGTAACGTTAACGATTATTCCGCACCTAGCATAGGTTGATTTACCCACACAAATCACAAGCGTTTCTTTAGGAATTTTAAAATACTCTACCGTTCTTGCCAATGCGAAACTATTCGGTGGGATAATACAATAATCAACTTCTCTATCAACAAAGCTTGATTCAGAAAATTTTTTTGGATCTACTGTAGCTGAATTAACATTTGTAAAAATTTTAAAATTCCTAGACACTCTTGCGTCGTAACCATATGAAGACAGACCATAAGAAAGAACATTTTTTTTTTGCAACTTATCAGTAAATGGCTCAATCATTTTATTATCTATAGCCATCTTACGTATCCAAGAATCAGGCATTATTCCCATTATTTTTTTCCTTTCTTTTAAGTAAATTTTTTCTCAATGCTCTAGACAATCTATCAAATTTCTTTTGAGAGTTCTTCATTTTATATCTTTAATCTTATAACATCTAAAGTTTGTTGTATTTTGTTGAACGTCCTTTTGATTTGCGGACGGGGTATTTTTTGGCATTGACTTTAATTTTATTTATGCATACTTTTTCAATGTCTATTTTTGCAATATCCGCAAATCTCAATAAATAAAGCATTACATCAGCGACTTCTTCTTCTATCAACTTTGCAGATTTTTTTTCAAGCCAGAAATTAGATTTTTTTTCCTCCCATTGAAATATTTCCATTAATTCTGATGCTTCAATACTTATCGAAATTGCTAAATTTTTTAGGCTATGAAATTGTTCCCAATCTCTATGTTTGGCAAACTCTCTAAGTTTTTTTTGAATTTTTAATTCATTCATTTGTATTTTTCTAATCACACAATAAATTTTATTCAAATTTATTATATAGTTTTAGCATCATCAATTAAACCAGTTTCTTCACCACAAATATAAACTTTGACCTTTTTTAAAATTACTTTTAAATTTATTTCTCTATTATTTTTCATAATAATTTTGCCAATACAATATCATTAAATATTAAAATTTTAGTTAAATATTTAAATAAAACTTGTTATCAACAATAATAAAAGTAACTTTTATGTGATATTTTTATTAACGGTGGAATAATTAAATCAAATAAAATTGTTTGCTTAAATGTTTAATGTTTGTAAGGTTTAAAAAAGTTAGAATGGGCAAACTCATTTGCCCTCTTAGTTTAATAGTAAAACAGGGTCTTGGTAAGACTCAGCCACTGGAGCGTAACCAGTAGAGGGCACCAATATGAAAAACAATCTTACACAAAATATTTTCATTGGCTTCATGCTAGGAGTTTTTTTTGGAGTTATCTTGAATGTTTCAAATTTACCAGTTCATATACATAATAATTTATTAGTTTTTCTCTCTTTCGGTGGAGATGTTTTTTTAAAAACAATTAAAATGCTTGTAGTTCCAATTGTTTTTTTCTCGTTAGTAAATGGTGTTGCAAATCTTAGGAATATTGCATCACTTGGTAGAATTGGGTCTAAATCAATTTTGATCTACCTCTTAACTACCTGCATTGCTATAACAATGTCTTTGTTTTTGGCTAATATCATACAACCAGGGCAGGGTTTTGGAAGAAACTCTGTTGCAACAGATATTGAAATAACAAACCCACCCTCTTTCTTTGATATTTTACTAAATATTATTCCGAACAATCCTTTTGCATCACTTGTAGAAGGAGAAATGCTTCAAGTAATTCTGTTTTCAATTTTAATTGGAAGTTCAATATCAGTTTTAAAGAATACAATGGTAATCAAAAAATTTTTCAACGAATTTAACCAGGTAGTAATGCAAATTTTATCATTTGTAATGACTATAGCCCCTTTTGGTATTTTTTGTTTAATATCAAAGACTTTTGCAACTCAAGGATTAAATTCGATTTTGGAGTTACTCAAATATTTTCTTTTAGTAGCTTTTGTTTTATTCCTTCATGTTTTTTTAATTTATTTACCAGTAATAAAGTTCTATGGAAAAGTTACCTATAAGAATTTCTTTTTAGGAATTAAGGATGCTTTATTATTTTCTTTTTCAACTTCAAGCAGTACTGCTACGATACCAGTCACTTTAAATTGTTTAAAAAAAAACTTTTCTATTAAGGAAAATGTTGCAGCTTTTACAGTCCCATTAGGTGCAACAATCAATATGGATGGAACAGCCATTATGCAGGGTATTGCAACCGTTTTCATTGCTAACATTTATGGTATAGAGCTTTTATTTTTAGATTATATATCAATAATTATCACCGCAACTCTTGCTTCAATTGGAACTGCAGGAGTTCCTGGAGTAGGCATTATTATGTTGGGAATGGTTTTAAATCAGGTTGGTTTACCACTAGAAGGTATTGCCATAGTGATGGGAGTTGACAGATTTTTAGATATGTTAAGAACCTCCGTAAATATTTCTGGAGATGCAATGGTATCAATTGTCGTTAACAAGGGTGAAAAATGAAATGGTACGATGTTGAATTAGAAATTCCAATTTATGGAAAAACATTTGAAACAGTTCAAGCTTCAGACCTAGAAATTGCTAAGAAGATTGCTATTAGAAAAGCTGAGACTCAATACAACTTTGATGGAAGATCCATCTTTGTTACAAAAATAAAAGAAATTAAGCTTTAAACTGAACTTTTTGACCAGCTGAATTCTGAACAACATCATGATCACGCATCACTATTTTTCCGTTCACAATAGTGAAAACTGGTATGCCTTTAATTTTAACATTGTCATAAGGTGTCCACTTGGATTTACTCGCTATCCATTCATTCGAAACCCTGAATTCCTGTTTCATGTCAATGATTGCTAGATCTGCATCAAACCCAACTTTTATTTTACCTTTATTTTTAATATTATAAATTTCACTTGGTTTGACAGCAACCATCCTCACAAGATCAAAGATCGATAGCTTACCTTGATTTACAAAGTTTAACATTATAGGAAGTAAAGTTTGAACTCCAGTCATACCAGATGGTGAACTTGGGTATTTTCTTTTTTTTTCATCTAAAGTATGAGGAGCGTGATCAGAGCCAATCACATCTATAACACCATCAGCAAGAGCCCTCCATAGGCTTTCTTTGTGTGATTTATCTCTTATTGGAGGGTTCATTTGAGTCAGACTACCAAGAGTCTCATAACATTCAGGTGAACTAAAAAATAAATGTTGAGGTGTTACTTCACACGATGATATTTCTTTATTTTCTCTTAATATTGGAATTTCCTCTTTGGTTGAAATATGCAATATATGAATTTTTTTATTTGCTCTTTTAGCTGAATTTATAAGTCTTTTTGTGCTCGTTACAGCTGATAATACATCTCTAATCTTAGGATGATCTAAAACAGAAATATCGTTATTAGAAAAAAGATTTTTCCTCTCTCTAAGTCTGAATTCATCCTCACTATGTACAGCAACCATTCTTTTTGCTACTTTAAGAATTCTAAGGATATGCTCATCGTCCTCAACTAAAAGATCTCCAGTAGAAGAACCCATAAATATTTTAACACCACAGCAACCAGGCTCATTCTCCAGTTTATTTATGTTTTCTATATTTTCTTTGCTTGCTCCAATAAAAAAACTAAAATTACAGAATGCATTTTTTTCAGCTATTTGCACCTTCTTTTTTAACTCAATCGAGTTAGTTGTTGGTGGATTTGTATTAGGCATCTCGAAGATTGTTGTAACTCCGCCAAGTATGGCTCCCTTAGTTCCATGGAATATATCTTCCTTATGAGTTAGACCAGGTTCTCTAAAATGAACTTGCGTATCAATAGCTCCTGGAATAATTAATAAACCTTTTAAATTAATTCTTTCTTTACAATTTGCGCGGGAAAGATCACCCAATTCACTGACTTTTGAGCTCGTTATCCCTACATCTAACTTCTCTATTTTCATCGAAGGAAGGACAACATCACCTCCAGCAAGAATTATATCAAACGTACTACCCATTTTATTTATTTAATTTAAATATATCGAGAAATAACATCAAAAAAATTACCCTTTTTATCTATTTTTTTTATATTTACAAAATACCATGAAGTGAAAAAGATTATATGCCATAAAGGTTTTGCAAACTTTTTGTTTATCCTAACATTATCACAAATAAATTGAATCTCTTTAGTTGAAAAATATTGCTTCAAAAAATTTACTTTTAAAAGAAGACGCTCTAATTGATCGATTTTATTTGGAATCCAATCATAAATAGGAACTGTAAACCCCCTTTTTTTTTTAAATGATTCATATTCAGGGATCTCCTTAGATAAAAATTCTCTTATATAATATTTCGCAAATCCTTTATTTATTTTATTCTTATTATTTGTATAGAATAGTTTTTGAAAAAGTGTTTTATCTATAAAAGGAGTTCTTCCTTCCATTCCATATGTCATTAAGCATCTATCAAGTTTTACTAACAAGTCATTAGGCAACCAATTCTTATAATCAAAGATTTGAAAATCTGTTAGTTTAGAGTTTTTAACATAATGTGAATTATAATTATTTTTCAAATAAAAATCCCAGTTGCTAAATTTATATTTAAATAATTTATGAAATGCACCTCTTGGTATTAGGTTTTTTCTTTTAAAAAGAAATCTTTGATTTTTTTTATACCTACCATAACCTCCAAACAATTCATCGCCACCTTCACCTGTCAAAGCCACCTTAAATTTTTTTGATGCAACTGATGCCAACTTAAACGTCGGAAGCACTGCATAGTCTGCTATTGGTTCATCAATATGGTATGCAGCAAAGAGAATCCAATTCCAAAAGTCTTCCTCCTTGAATTCTTCTTTAACAAGATCAAAATCAAATTTTTTAATTATTTTCTCCGAATCCGATATGTAATCATCTTGAGTGAATTTAATTGAAAAGGCTGTTATATTTTTTTTGTTTAGTTTTTTCACATAATGTGCAAGTAACATTGAGTCGATACCACCTGAAAAAAATATACAATATGGCACATCACTTCTAAGATGATTAGATACACTTTCTGATAAACATTTATCGATATATTCATGCTCTAATTTATTATGATGCTTTATTTTTTTTGGTAATTTGTTTGAAAAACTCCTAATTATTTTTCCCTTCTTTATAATAATAATTTGTCCGGGTAAAACTCTATTTATACCTTCGAAGATTGTTTTAGAGCCCGAACAATATTGTAACTGCATAAACTCATTAAATTTAAAATTATTAATTTCACCTTTATTCTTCTTCATTAATATAAATGGTTTAATTTCCGAACAAAACATTATACCTTCTTCACTTACGGAATAATAGAGTGGCTTAATACCAAAAATATCTCTACAAAGAATTATTTCTTCTCTTTCTCTATCAAAAATTGCAAAAGAATACATTCCGCTTAATTTACTAAATCCATCAATACCGTGAGATTCATAAAGTGCCAGGATAGACTCACAATCTGAGTTAGTATTGAAATTAAAATCTGAATATTCTTTTCTGATTTTTTGATCATTATAGATTTCACCATTAGCAACTAAAACTTTTTTTTTGTTTATAATTGGTTGATTTCCTCCATCTAAATCAACAATTGATAACCTTGTATGAACCAAAGATATAAAATTATCTCTGTAAAAATCAGAGTTATCTGGCCCTCTATGATCAAGATATTTTTTTATACTAAGGAACTCCTTAGACTTTTTAGGATTTGATTTCTGAAAAGAAAACCCTGCTATTCCGCACATATTCTACTTATCTTATTAAAAAAACTAATATATTTTTGCACAATAACATCCTCTGAATAATTTATTTTGAATGAGTTATATCCATTTTTAATTATTTTGTTTTTTAGGATAGGATTTGATACTATTTCTTTGATTTTGGTTGTCAAATCAAAGACATTATCTTTTTCAAATTTCATACCATTATATTTATGCTTTATCATTTTAGCTGGTCCTCCTGTATTAGATGCAACTACAGGTATTTTATGTGCCCAGCCATCAATAATAATATTTCCAAATGGTTCATGTCTAGAAGGACAAACTAAAATGGAACTTTTATTTAAAAACTCAGAAATATCGTTACTCCAATTATATATTTTAACTCTGTTACTTAATTTATACTTTTTAATTAAAAGTTCATATAAACCTTTAAGTTGTCCACTTCCAACTATACTAAGTTCATATGATGGTAAAAAAGACATCCCTCTTATTAAAGTTTCAAATGCCTTGTTTTCATGGAACCTTCCCATACAAAGAAGTTTAATTTTATTTTTATTTGTACTTTTATTTACAATGCTCTTATTTTCTGGAACAAAATTTGGAATGAATTCAACCTTTTTATTATCCCAACCTTGCGAAATAACATATTTTCTAATATCTAAAGTATTGGTTACCAGGTAGTCACATTTTAGATAATTTTTAATTTTGTAATACCCTCCTAATCTTCCAACCCTCACTTCATTTTTAAACTTCTTATAGGGTAAAAGTTTAGAAGCACGATTCATCCATGTGAGAATTATATCAGGTCCAAATTTCTTAATTATACTCTCTATTTTGAAATGACAGAATAAATTAATGTTGTTAAATAGTTTTATTTGCTCAACGTCTGGAATTATTTTTTTTAAATTAGCAAACCTATCATTAGCAGACCTCAGAATAATTTTCTGTTTAATATTTCTATTTTTTTCAAAGGATTTAGCTAATCTTTCAAAAAAAATTTCTGCACCTCCATATTTTGAACCTGCAATAATATTTAGAACTTTTAAATTAAAATTTTTTTCCATTTTTCTGCGACTTCATTCCAAGAATAATAATTCTTTTTTTCTTGGCACTCTTTACTCATTCTTTTCCATAAATCATCGTCTTTAAGAAGATTAATAGTATTTGAATAAAACTCCACATCATTTTTACATACAAATCCAGTTTTATTATTTATTACCCGCTCATTAAGACAACCGTAATCTCCTACCACAGCCGGAACTCCAGAAACAAGAGATTCTGCAACTGCCATACAAAAGGTTTCGTCCTCACTTCCTTTATAAATAAATACTCTAGATTTTTTTATTCTATTAAAAAGCTCTTTTCTTTTTACAGGTTGGTTCAATACAACTCCTTTATCTTTTAGTGAGTTCGCTTTTTTAAGAATTTTCTTAATATTCTTAGAGTGTTTCTTTCCAAACTTTCCGTAAGTCTGAAACCCTGCATATATAAATAGTTTAGAATTTTTACATGCTGGATGAATTTCTTTTTCCCAATTGTCTAAAACCCAGTCTAGCCCTCTCATTGGATTAGAAGTAAATATTGCATGTTTATTTTTTAAATAATTTGTTTTTTTTTTTTTTAAAAGATTATTATCTATACCATAAGGTATCACTATTTTTTCTTCTGCTGGTGCCCACCACGGATATGTTTTTAAATGATATTTGCTCGAAAAGACTATCTTTGTGTTATTAAAAAAAAGTTTTGATAAATATCTAAATTTTAATAAATATTTGGCAGGATTATGAATCCAAAAAATTCTATTTTTACATTCCTTTTTAAAATCCAAATATTTATCCCCTCTATTTATCACTAATGTATCAAAAGTTTCTTTAAACAAATTTTTATCAATTTTTTTCCAAAAAACAGAATTGATTTTTCCTTGATTGATACAATTATTATAAACAACAACTTCAAATCCAGTTTTTGCTAAACTTTCTACCAAATTTACAAAAGCAACTTCAGCACCACCCAAGGGTTTTTCCCGAAATATTTTAGAGTCAAATTCAACGCCGTCATCAATGAATAGTATTTTAGTCATTTTTCAAGCTAACATATTTAAGGTATGAAATAAGTGGATATATTGAAGCAACAAGCGCTATTACAAATCCGACATCTTTTTCTCTATATCCTTTTCTTAAAAAAAAACACTTCCAAAATCTAGAAAATATCCTCTTAACGTTTTTAACTAAAGTCTCTTTATGATCAGAGTTATAAAGATCCAAAGCTCTTGCTGATGAATAACTATCTAATTTTATAAATAAATCTTCTATATTTTTACAGTAAAAATGATTCAATCTATTTCGCAGAGTATTTCCTTCTGACCCTAATAATACTATCTTAGGGTGAACTCTTTCATTCCCCCAAATTTTCATACCCTTTTTAAATAGGCCTGCATAAGCAGATTTACCAAAATATGCTCCCCACCCAAAGTTAATTATATCCTTTCCAAGAAAATTATTTACCCTTATTTTATGCCAATCACTTTTACTTGAATTAATTATATTAATAATTTCCGTCTTAAGCTCATCTGGCACTCTCTCATCTGCATCAACTTCAAGAATCCACTTCTTAGTACATTTCTTAATGCCATAATTTCTTCTTTCTCCTTCAAGCTTCCAATTACCAGAAAAATGGTTTTTAGTAAATTTTTTGACAATTTTTTTTGAACCATCTTTACATTTGTCTAGAATTACTACTATTTCATCAGCGAAACTTACTGACTGTAGACATCTCTCAATCTGCTTTTCTTCATCTTTGATAATAATTAATACGGATAAATCACTCATTATTTCTACTATAATTTAATATTTTTTTTAAAACTTCGTCAGTTTTTAAATCAAGCATTAATGACCCACATTTTTTGGGATTAAAGCCTTTGAAACCCATAAGTTGGTCCGGAGTTTTGGGACTTGAAACCACCAAGTTTCCTTTACCCCATGGACCATACTTTTTACTATTACTCGGACCAAATAGCCCAATTGTTTTTGTTTTAGCCAAAGCTGCCATGTGCATTAGTCCGGAATCATTTCCAATAAAAAAGTCTGCTATTTCCATTATCTTGAATATTTCGATCACAGATGGCTTTCCAAATAAATCATAAATATATTTTCTCTTTTTTTTTAAGAGAATTTCAGACCCTAACTTTTCCTCCGATGGGCCTACAAATATAAATATACTGTTACAAAATATCTTTTTCTTTCTAAGGCTATTCGTTAATTCCAGATATCTTTCAATAGGCCATATTTTCCCTATCCAGTTTGCCGTTGGGGCAACAATAATTATCTTTTTATTTTTTTTTGCTTTTAAAATTTCATTTAAATATTCAGTTCTAGAGTTTATTTTATCGACAATTTTAAATGATGGACTTAAAATTTTCCCTGTTACTTTCCTTGTTAATTCGGATACTTTGTGTTCCTCACTGTTGAGTGATTTTCTATAAATAGTTCTTTTTTTTGAAAGTAAAAAAAAACTTAAACCTGTCCCTCTCAAGTCTATCACATAAAACCACTTTGTGAAAAAAACTTTGTACCATAAATAGATCCAATGTAACGAATATTTCTTTTTATTTAAAACAATAAGTTTATCTATGAAGTTACAGTATTTGAATAGTTCCGAAGGCAATGTTCCACAAACGAATGTCAAATGACAGTTGCTATACTTTTGTTTGAAGTATTTATTTAATCCGGATGAAAGAATACAATCGCCAAGTCTATTCGATGTAATTATGAGAATTTTTTTCATTTAAATAATAATTTTAAAATATATAATTTAGTGTAATTTAAATTATGTTTGATAATAAACAATTTTATAACCTGAAGAAAAGAACTTTAATTAAGATTTCAGGAAAAGATAGGTTTGGTTTTTTTCAAGGTATAATATCAAATGACATTTATCATTTAGAAAATAATTCATCAATTTATTCCTCTATTTTGACTCCTCAAGGAAGATTCATTGCCGACTTTTTTTTAACAAATCACCAAGATTCTTTTTTAATGGAAATTGAATCAAAAGATGAAGAACTCATATTACAAAAACTCAAAATGTATAGACTTCGTTGTGAAGTAGAATTATTACCTTTAAAAAATGTGAGTGTTTACTTAACCTCTAATAATAGTATTAAAAATATTACCGTATCTAATCTTAAATATTTAATTTTCGAAGACCCAAGGTTTAAAAAATTTTTCAATAGACTGTATGTTTTTAATCATGAGAATCTTGTAAAAATCAATATAAAGAGTATTTCGCAGAAAACTTACGATGATTTAAGGTTACAACACTCTGTTCCAGATTTTAATGTTGATGCCACTCAAAATAAATCTCTTCTTATGGAAATGAGATTTGACGAATTAAATGGTATTTCTTGGGATAAAGGTTGTTACATGGGACAAGAAATTACAGCGAGAATGAAGTATAGAAATCTCATGAAAAGAAAAATATTTAAAATAGAAATAGGGTTTAAACGTGAAATTAAAAAAGAAATTTACAACGACCAGGAAGTTGTGGGTTATATAACAAGTTATAATACGGATTTTGGTTTGGCATATTTTAATCTAAAAAACATAAATTCTTATTTTAATAAAAAATTAATTAGTGGAGACTCCATTATAACTCCAACAGAAGTCTGGTGGAGCAAATCATAATCATAAATCCAACTTTTCGGAAATTTTCTTAAGAGTCGAAAAAGGCAAACCTTGATAATCAATATCATTTTCCACTTTTTGAAGACCCTTCTCTCCATAACTTTTAGAAATTTTATTTTTGATCCACTTTAAATCTTGATTTAAACGCATTTTGTAAAGATTATTTTTTTCTCCCAGCCACTTCCATCTCAAGGTTAGCTCATTATATAAACTATCAAAACCAATGTCTTTAAAAGATGATATCATAATAATATTGATATTCCAGGCATCCTGATTCTGAAAATACCCTTTGCTCCCTGACAAATCTGCATAAGTAATGTCTGCTAATTTAGTAATATCGCTTTTTGTGACAACAATTATATCTGGTATCTCAAATATACCAGACTTCATAAATTGGATAGTATCGCCGCTTCCTGGTTGAACTCCAAGGATTACTGTATCAGCGATATCTCTTATAAAAATTTCAGATTGCCCAACGCCAACCGTCTCAATAATTATAAAATCAAAAATCGACCTCATTACAACCATAGTTGGAAATGTTAATTCTGAAATACCCCCCAACATATTTTTTGATGCCATAGATCTTACAAAAATGTTTTCATCCATAGGGTCCAATAAAAGTCTAGTTCTATCTCCTAATAATGCGCCTCCAGATTTTTCTGAAGACGGGTCAATAGCGATCACTCCAACTGATTTTTTTTTTTTTCTCATATATTTAATTAATTTATCAATCATTGACGATTTACCAGCCCCAGGAGCCCCTGTAATTCCAATGACATGTGCTTTTGGAAGTCCATGACATTTGTCAAGATCACTGACTATTTCTTTTGAATTAAAATCTGTCTCAATTCTTCCAAGTAAATTAGATAGTTCTATCTTCTTTTTTAATGAATTTATCATTATTTTACCAAAAGTGAAAAATGGAACTCTTTATTAAGTTCTTTATGAAAGTTAGAAATTAAAACTTTTCTATTATTCTTAATCTTAAAGTCTTTATCATTTACTATCACCGAATCAAAAAATTTATTTAATGAAACTGTTATTTTAATAATAAGGTCTGCGTTGCTAATTATATTTCTTCTTGGCAATTCGTTTCTATCAAATTCAATGATTAGTCTATGTAGAGCTTTTTCCTCGTTCATAGTTAGTAATTTTACATCAATATTTTCATCTAAATAAGTTTCAATCATCGAGTCAAGTCTTTTAAATGCCATAAGAAAATCCCGACCTATTTTTGAACTAATAAATATTGACAAACTCTTTATTTTTTTCGAAATCAGATAGGGATTCATTGAGGACTTTTTTAATGATGCTGATATTATATTGCTACTAAATTTTAATTCAGAAAACAGAACTTCAATTCTTTTTTTAAAGAATTCCTCAATTAATTTGAATTCAATATTAACTTTAATATTTTGCTCTTCGTATAAACTCCTAATAAAAATAAAAAGTTCAGAGAAGTTAATATCAATTTCTTTGTCTATACATATTTTTATAATTGATAAAGCTGAACGTCTGATTCCAAATGGATCTCCAGCTCCAGACAATTTATGATATGAAACAAAATAACCAAATAAAGAGTCAAATTTTTGAGATATAGATAAAATATATGTTAAATAGTTTGAGTATGAACTGCCAAATTCATATTCATATTGGTCAGAGATTGCTAAACAAAGCTCTGGAGGAAGATTCTCCTTTTTAGCATAATAGCCGCCAACTTTTCCTTGTAAATTTGGAAACTCTTTAACTAAATCAGTTGTAAGATCTGCATTCGATAGATTCAAGTGATTTACATCCTTGTGGTTTTTATTATTTTTTTCTAATATTTTTCCAACCAATAGTTGAATTCTTTTGGCTCTTTGAAATAGTGTTCCTACGTTTTTATAAAAAACTATTCTCTCTAAATACAACATTCTTTCATCTAATCTTTTCTTCAAATCCTCATTAATAAAAAAATCAGCATCATTAAATCTTGCCTTAAGTACGTTTTGATTACCCTTAACTAAATTATTTTTTTTTTCTTTTGGTAAATTGGAAACAAAGCAAAACGTATTTGAGAGCCTATTATCCTTTTGTTTGAACGAAAAGTAGTTCTGAATATGCGAGAGTATATTTTCTAATAAAAAATCTGGTAATTTAAAATACTCTTTATCAAATGTTCCAAAAAAAACATTGGGAAACTCAACTGAGCCGGCAACTCTATTTAAAAGGTCATTATTTTCTTGGAATAAAAGGTTTTCTTTAATACAAAATTTATTGATCTCCTTTAATATTTTTTCTTCTCTTTTTTCTTTCTCTAAAATAACTTTATTTTTTAACATTATTTTTTTATATTCTTTGAAATTCGAACACTTAAACTTTTCAGAAGTAAACTGGTAATTACCATAAGTAATATTATTTGATTTAATTCCCGCAAACTCAAATTTTATAACTTTGTTTCCAAAGATGGCCATAATATTTTTAATTGGTCTAATCCATCTCTCTTTATTAACACCCCATCTCATTGATTTTTTCCATTTTATAGAATCAAGGATTATTGGAATATTTATTTCCAGAATTTTAGCAACATTTTCTCTATTTAATTTTTCTTTATAAATATAATATGTGTTCTTATTAATTATTTTTGTATCTAATGAATTAATATTTTTTAAATTTTTTGACCTCAGAAAACCCTGAAGTGCTTTATCATCTGCACCAACTTTTGGGCCTCTAAACTCCTTAAACTTTACATTTGTGTATTCTTGGAGATTATTAATTATTATTGTTGCTCTTCTTGAAGTAGAAAAAGTTTGTATTCCTTTATATTTTATCCCAATTTTATCTAGTAGGTTCTCAAACAATAATTTAAGCTGTTTTTCAATAAGTATTTGAGATGAATAAGGTATCTCCTCCCCATAAATTTCAAGTAAAAATTCAATCATTTTCTAAAATCATTTTACAACATTTTTGTACCAGAGACCTTATTCTTAAAATATAGGCCTGCCTTTCTGTAGCTGAAACCAAGCCCCTTGAATCCAATAAATTAAAAGAATGACTTGCTTTTATGCATTGTTCGTATGCAGGTATTGGCAGATTCTTTGAAATCAGATTGGATGAATTTTTCTCAAAATGACTAAAAGATCCAAATAGGTATTCTTCAGGGGCGTGTTCAAAATTGTATGCTGACATTTGTTTTTCATTTTCATAGAAAATCTCTTTATATCTTATACCCGAGTCGTTCATTATTATATCAAAAACACTATCGGCATTTTGAACAAAGCAAGCAATCCTTTCAAGACCATAAGTTAGTTCTAAACTCACTGGCTTGCAATCTATTCCACCAATTTGTTGGAAATAAGTGAATTGACTTATCTCCATACCGTTACATTGAACCTCCCAGCCTAACCCTGTTGCTCCTAAGGTTGGGCTCTCCCAATCGTCTTCTATAAATTTTATATCATTGTCTTCTTTATTAATATTTATTGATTTTAGACTATCTAAATATAATTCCTGACAATTTTCTGGACTCGGTTTGATTATTACTTGAAGTTGATAATACTGTTGTAATCTATTTGGGTTTTTTCCATATCTTCCATCTGATGGTCTTCTACAGGGTTGAATAAAAACTGACTTCCAAGGTTTTTGTCCTAGCGCTCTTAGTGTAGTAGCTGGGTGAAACGTTGCAGCTCCCATTTCTAAGTCATATGGTTGGGTTATTAAGCAACCTTTTTTTTCCCAATAATTTTGAAGGTTATTAATGATCTGCTGAAAACTTAACATTATAAATTATTATAAAATATTAATTTAAAATTCAATTTAAGGATACTATATTCATAAACACAGTTATCAAAAGAAAAAAATCAAATAAATAACATTAATGAATACTATTAATCTAAATAAAAATCTATCTCCTAACTCCTTAGAGGTTTTTATGCACTGGCTAGAGCCAGATATCTTAAAGATCAATCAGACAATCTTAGACAACCTTGTAGGAAGTGCTTCTTTAATTACAGATCTATCAAGTCACATCATTAATTCTGGAGGTAAAAGGATACGCCCCCTATTAACTATTGCATGCTCCAAACTATGTAAATACACAGGGAATAGGCACATCCCACTGGCGTCAGCAGTTGAGTTTATTCATACCGCGACACTTCTTCATGATGATGTAGTTGATAACAGCAAAAAAAGAAGAGGTAAATCTACAGCAAATTTTATTTGGGATAATAAATCTAGCATCTTAGTTGGTGATTACCTTCTAAGTAAAGCTTTTAGAATGCTTATAAATGATGGATCTCTAAAATGTCTGGATATAATTTCTCAAGCGTCAATTAAAATTTCACATGGTGAGGTTAAACAACTAGTTTCCATCAAAAACCTGCATACAAGTGAAAGTGAGTATTTAGATATAATAACCCATAAAACTGCTGAACTTTTCTCCGCTGCATGCCAAATAGGTGGTGAAATCAGTGAGATCGATTCTGAAAAAAAGAAAAGCCTGGAAGAGTTTGGAATATTTCTTGGTATAGCATACCAAATTATAGATGATACATTGGATTATTTCTCAAATTTTAACGAATTCGGAAAAAATACTGGAAATGATCTTAAAGAGGGGAAAATGTCATTACCACTTATACTTTGTTACAAGAGATGTAACAAAGTAGAGAAAAAAATAATAGAATATGTAATTTCAAAAGACCAATGTGAAAATAATGATTTCGAGAAGGTTGTAGATCTGATGAATAAGTATAATGTTAAAATGGATTGTGTTAAAAAAGCTTACCATTTTTCGACAATGGCAAAAGATAGTTTAGGTTCTTTTTCCAAATCTACTGAAAAGGAAAGACTAATTAATCTCCTTGACCATCTTGTTCAAAGAACTTCTTAAATTTTGGAACAAAATTTGCAATCTTCCATTATGAATGAGATGAATAATTTTACCCCCACAAACTATTTAAAGGCTAAAACCCTAGAATTTGTCTCGAAAAATTATATTCTAATTTCCGTTATTTCTATCGTTTTGATGTTTTTCATTTAATTTTTTTTTTTTTCTATTAACTTATCAGTAATGGATGAGATTAATAAATTTTCTAAAAGAGTTCAAAGATATGCCAACTTAGGCACATCTGCAGGAAATATAGCAGTTAAAATTATCGGAACTAAATTTTTAAAGAAGGAGCATGAAAAAAATGCTCAGGATCTGAAAAATATTTTGGGTGGTCTCAAGGGACCTATAATGAAGATAGCACAACTTCTTTCAACCGTTCCAGATCTTTTACCTGAAGAGTACATGAAAGAGCTTGCAAAACTTCAGTCTAATGCCCCACCTATGGGATGGAACTTTGTGAAAAGAAGAATGAAAAATGAACTGAATTTTAACTGGCTAGATAATTTTGATTCTTTTGATAAAGAACCATTTGCAGCAGCTTCCTTGGGACAAGTTCATAGAGCCGTTCACAAGGGTGATGAAGTAGTATGCAAACTCCAATATCCAGATATGAGCTCTATAGTCCAAGCAGATATAAACCAGTTAAAGTTAATTTTTGCAATTTATAAAAGGATAGACAAAAGCATTGATACTACTGAAATTCAAAAGGAAATCAGCACAAGAATTAAAGAGGAGCTTGATTATAACAAAGAACATAAACACATTAAATTATTTCAACTAATTTTTGCTGAAACAAAGGAAGTTAATGTTCCAAAAGTTTATGAAGGTATTTCAACAAAGAGGTTGTTAAGCATGAATTTCTTAAAAGGAAAGAAATTATTAGCATTCAAAAATAGTCCACATAATGTAAGGAAAAAGATCGCAACGAATATGTTTAAGGCCTGGTATCTCCCATTTTACAAATATGGAGTTATTCATGGAGACCCGCACCTAGGGAATTATACATCAGATGATAAAACGAATATTAATCTTTTAGATTTCGGATGTATTAGAATCTTCAAACCATCATTTGTTAAAGGTGTGATAGACCTATACTTTGCCATAAAAGATAAAAATGAAGAATTAGCTGTTCACGCATACGAAAGTTGGGGGTTTGAAAACATATCAAAAGATTTAATAAATATTCTAAATATATGGGCAAAATTTCTTTATTCACCGCTCATGGAAGATAAACTTAGAAAAATGCAAGAAACTAATTCATCAACATATGGTGCTGAGGCTGCGGCAAAAGTTCATAAGGAATTAAAAAAAATTGGTGGTGTTAAACCACCACGTGAATTTGTTTTTATGGATAGAGCGGCAATTGGTCTTGGCTCCGTTTTTTTACACCTCGATGCTGAAGTTAACTGGTATAGACTATTTCATAAACTTATCGAAAATTTTGATGTTAAAAATTTAAAGAAAAAACAAATCCTGGCTCTTAAGAAGGTTAAAATGGAGTGTAATCTTTAAATTTTTGAGCTAACTTCTCTGAGTATGTTAAAAACTTGTCCAATTCTGCCATTGTGGATGATAGATCTTGAGAGTCGTCCTTAAGCCATGTTTTGAAAATTAAACCATATAAAAATAAAATTACTTTCTTTTTAAAAATATCAAAAAATGAGTTGTCATAAGCTCCTGCTAATTCCAAATAAAAATCAAGTGAATTGGTAACAGTAATTAAAACCTTTTTTAAAGGCAATGGGTTTTGATCTAAATCTGCGATAATCTTTTTAAGTGCCTTCTTATAAATTTCCATATGTTCTAGTCTCAACATAATTAGTTCAAATAAATTATCTTTTGGTGAAGTATTTGCTGCATCTTCAAAACAAAATGATCCTTCCACCTTGATATCAATCATTTTGGAAAACTCACCTAACAAATTACCCTTTGAACCTAAACTTTTTACTATTTCCTCTAATGGAATTCCTTCCTTGCGTGATAGTTTCTCCAATGAAAATGCTTTCCATCCCTGAGCTTCAATGAGCTTGAATGAGCAATCGATTAGGTTAAATTTTTTATCTACTGATTTCATATATTTAGTTGTAAAACATGTATTTATATATATTCTATTAGCGTTGTATATAAATTTTAATCAAGGTCAATACAGTTTTTCTGATCATTCAAAATCATTTTTTTAAATTGTAGAATAGTAAGTTAGAAATGCATATTAAAGATATCGAGCGTTGTATAAGCAAAGTACCAGATTTCCCAAAAAAAGGTATACTATTTTATGATGTATCTACATTGATATCTGACAGCCTAGCATTCAAGGCATCTATCATTCAGTTATCAGGTTTAGCATCCAAATATGATTGTGACTTGATTGCGGGAATAGATGCTAGAGGCTTTATTTTTGCCTCAGCATTAGCTTTAGATTTAAATAAGGGCATGGTAATGATTAGAAAAAAAAATAAATTACCAGGAAATAATAAAGTTCACATTGAATATGAACTTGAGTATGGGAAAGACACCCTAGAGGTCAATGTAAATTTACAAAATAAAAAAATATTATTAGTTGATGATCTATTAGCTACTGGCGGGACAGCTAAAGCTGCAATTAAACTAATTGAAAAATCCGGCGGAGACCCAGTATGTTTCATATCACTTATCGAATTAGATTTTTTAAGTGGAAGAAAAAACATTGTAATACCCATTGAAACTCTAATACAGTATTAAAGGATTTATAAACTGAATGACTAGAGTACACAAATTATTTTTAAAGTGGTTATTACAATTTAGTATAATTACCTTTTTTATTTTTTTTATTTTCGATCAAGGCCTGATTTATAAAATAGTAAGCTCAGATAAAAGCTACATAACTAGTTTAATTCTAGTTTCTTTCATAGTAATTAGCATGCATTGTTTTTATCATACCTTCTTGATTTCAGGTGAATTGAATAAAGCTCATGTTATTAAAAAAAGTCTTCTTGACGAAAATATTAAACTCAGAATAATCGAAGGGTCACTAATTTTAACTTCAAAGGGAGAAATTTCAGATGGGATTGTCAGTGAATATTTTAAAGATTTAATTGGTTTGAAGAAAAATGGTGCGACTTCTCATGTTCAGATACTTGATAGCTACGTAAAAAAGACAGTTGGTTTCTATGAATTTGGTTGGTTTTGTTCCGACATAATGCTTAAGTTAGGATTAATCGGCACAGTAATTGGTTTTATAATAATGTTAGGTTCTCTTTCAGACATAACAACTTTTGATGTCACCTTATTGCAAGGCGTTTTAACAACCATGGGAAGTGGAATGGGGGTTGCTCTTTATACAACCCTATCAGCACTTGTTGCTGGTGTTATGGTTGCAATTCAATATTATAATCTTGAAAGTGGATGTGAGGAACTATTTTCAGTTTTAAATCAAATTTCAGAAGTTAGTATCGATAATAGTTTATAATGTCATATTCAGGTAGAAGACTAAGGGCAGATCCTTTCACTGATTTACTTTTCAATATTCTCTTATCATTTACACTTCTCATGTTTTTAGCAATTATTTTCATGAATCCTATACCTAAGACAGGAGTGATTAATCCTAAGGCAGAGTACATAATAACAGTCAGCTGGAAAGATAATAATCCTGATGATATTGATACGTATGTCCAAAGCCCAACCGGTGATCTGGTATGGTTTAGAGGAAAAGAAGCTGGTTTCGTTCATTTAGATAGAGATGATCGTGGACTATTAAATGATACTATTGAAGTTGGTGGTGAAAAAATTCAAAATCCTCTTAACCAAGAGGTAGTAACTATTCGTGCTGTTGTCCCAGGAGAATACATTGTAAATGTACATTACTATGCCACTAAAACTGAACAACCAATTGATGTTAACGTAAAAGTTGAAAAAGTTAATCCAAAACTCGAAGTAATTTATTACGGAACTATTAAATTGGAAAAAAAAGGTGTAGAAAAAACTGCCACAAGATTTAATATAACTCAGAACGGTATTGTAAGTGTTTCTGGTAACTTATTTAAAAAACTAGTTCCGGAAAATTAAAGAAAGGTAAAATATGAATTCAGTAATTTTTTTTATTATTATATGCTATGCGATCTTAGCATTCTTATTGGTGTTATTTAATCTTAGAACCACATTTCACTGGATTATAAAATCATCGATGATAATCATAACAACCATATTTTGTGTGCTAACATACGACTCATTTAAAAATCTTGTAGGGTGGCCATCTAATGACGACCTCCCTGATAGGTTTAGGTTGGTGGCAGCTCAGATATACGAACCAAATGCATTGATAAACTCTGAAGGAAATATTTACTTGTGGATAACAGACATGAATGATTTAGCTGGTTTAAGTACACCTAGATCTTATAGCTTAAATTATAATAAAGAAGCCCACGAAAAAATTTCAAAGGCCTTGGTTAGCTTGAAGAATGGAATACCTCAAATGGGGGAAAATATTGATGAGAATAAAAAAAACATAATTTCATCTGTTTTAAAAAAAGAAAAAGCTTCAACTGTAAGCTCTAAATTAAATTTCTTTGATATGCCGAATCAACTACTACCTGAAAAATAATGAAATTCTTGTTTTTTATTTTATTCATAATCGGTTGTTCAAATCAGAACAATCCATACTTTCCATTGGAAAAAGTTAAGTCCTGGTCCTATCAAGTTGAAATACAACCTGAAATCGAAAAAAAAACTACATATAAAAAAATAAATATTGCTCTAGGAAAAAGAAAATTAGAGATAGATGGAAATAAAACATTTTTCTATCCATTTTTAAGAGAAGATGGCTCTATTTACCTCTATAATATTGATAAGAGTGGAATCTATAGGAATGGTTCTGCCTTCTCAAAAGATAAAAGAATTAGTTCAGAAAAAGCAAAAAGATTGGTTCTTCCGATTCCACTTGAAATTGGAAGAAAGTGGGCAGTTGAAAGCAAAACTTTTTTGATATTAAAAAGATACCCTTACTATGATTACAGGGCAACAACAAACTTTGATATAGAATATGAAATTGTATCTAAAACAGAGGTTGTGAACACACCAATGGGGAAGTTTAAAGATTGCCTTTTAGTAAAAGGAGTAGGAAAAACTAAATTTATTGGAGATAGTGAAATAGGCTCAATTGAAATAAATATTACATCGGATGAATGGTATGCCAAGGGAATAGGACTTGTTAAAACTATTAGAACAGAGAAAACAGATTCTGATCTTTTCGGAACAACTAAAATGACCCAACTTCTTGAAAACTATCAATTTAACTAGAATGAATTTAGGTAAAATATTACTTCTTTTAATTTTATTCATTTTTGTAATGTATTTTGGACAGTTTATATTATTGCCTTTATCGCTCGCATTATTTGTTTTTATAATAGTTAAATCACTATCTGCAAAATTATTATATTATACAAAAAAATACTTAAAATTCCAGCTAGGAGAGTTAATTTCAATTCTTTTGATGTTCTTTATAATTATCGTTCTTTCTTACTTAATTTCGGTCATATTTAAATTTAACATTCTGCATGTAATTGATAACTCTTCATCTTATCAAAAAAATTTGGAAAAAATATTTGAGTTTTCTTCAATACAACACATCAGTGAATTAGTTCCTATAGAAAAATTTATAAATTCTCTTAATTTTGTAAATTTTTTATCAAAACTATTAAACGGTTTTACAAATTTTGCAGGTAATTTTACATTTATTTTGATTTTTTTTATATTTATTGTTGCAGAAAAAAAAAATTTTCTAAAAAAAATTGAGTTAATTATTGAAAAACGGAACATGGGCATTATCCAAAAGATTAACAATGATATTTTTAATTATTTTCAACTTAAATCTTTAACTAGCTTCTTTACCGCCTTGCTAACATTCCTTTCTTTAGAGATAATAGGAAATGAGTTAGCTCCTTCTTTTGCAATCTTATCTTTTCTATTAAATTTTATTCCTTTTCTTGGCTCTCTTATTTCAGTTGTTTTGCCTTCACTATTTTCTATTATACAATTCGTTGATTTTTACGAACCAATAACAACTTTTATTGTTCTAGTTTTAATTCAAATATTTATAGGAAACTTCTTGGAACCAAAATTAATGGGAAAAACATTAAACATTAGCCCTCTAATAATGATAATCTTTTTAGCTCTTATGGGTAAAATCTGGGGAGTAGCAGGAATGTTCCTAAGTGTTCCTTTTCTGGTAGTATTACTTATAATTATGAGAAATATAAGATCTTTAAAAAAAGTTGCTATCTTTTTATCTGAAAAGGTTTAAAACATTTCACTGTCTTGATCTATCTAAAGATAAAATTATACCAAATCCAATAAAATAGGTAATCATTGAGGACCCTCCATATGAAACTAGCGGCAAAGGCAAGCCAACTATTGGAAGAATGCCAATTACCATTGACATATTAATTAGAGATGCAAAAAAGAAATTCGAAATAATGCCATATCCTAAAGTTCTATTA
The DNA here is from genome assembly GCA_045563055.1 of Alphaproteobacteria bacterium. GTDB lineage: Bacteria > Pseudomonadota > Alphaproteobacteria > Methylaequorales > Methylaequoraceae > Methylaequor. Next base: position 66,086 of record JBJKUR010000012.1, on the reverse strand, counting down.
AAATTATCATGAATAAATCTTCCAGTAATGTTATATGCCAAATATGTTATCAAGCAAATCAGACCAATTACTGACAATGTTCCAAAAAAACCAAATTCTTCTCCTAACATAGAAAATATGAAATCTGTATGTTTTTCTGGAAGAAAATCAAGATGAGACTGTGTTCCTTTTAACCAACCTTTGCCAAAAAAACCACCTGAACCAACAGCGATCTGAGACTGAATAATATGATATCCAGATCCTAAAGGATCATTTTCAGGGTTAAAAAGCGTTAATATTCTTTGTTTTTGATATTCTTTAAGCGCTCCCCACAAATACGGTGCGACCATCAAACCTAATATTCCGAAAAAAGCAAAAAACTTCCAATTTATTCCTGAAATGAAAAAAATTATTATACTTACAAATAATATTAACATAGCTGTTCCTAGATCTGGCTGAGAAAGAATTAAAGAAAATGGGATTAGAACTAAAATTATTGGAAGTATTAAAAATAAATAATCTCGTGGTTCTTGAATTTTTTTCTCATCAAAAAATTTTGCGAGAGATATTATTATAAATATTTTCATTATTTCTGATGGTTGAAAATTAAATCCAAAAACATTTATCCATCTTCTTGCACCTTTTCCTAAATATCCATAAAACGACACCCAAATTAAAAGAATGAGTCCCAAAAAATAAAATAAATATGCGTTTCTTTTCCAAAACTCTATATCTAAAAGACTTATTAAAAACATTAACATTAAGCCAAAGACAATTTTATAAATGTGAGACAAAAAAATTCTAGACTCATCGCCAATAGTTGCACTATAAATCATTACCAAGCCTATGAAAGATAGAAAACAAATAAGTGATACAAAAAACCAATTGATATTTTTTAATTTTAAATAAAAGTCCATACCGTACTTCAATAATATTTTTCAAGTGCTAGTTTCATTATTCTTTTAGCAATAGGGGCGGCTACCTTTGATCCACTACCCATGTGTTCTGCAATAACTGATAATGCAAACTTTGGATTATCAAAAGGGGCAAAGCAAGTGAAGATTGAATGGTCACGTAACTTATATAATAAATCTTCATTCTTCATAACTCCATCCTTTCTCTCCCTTTCCTCTAAACTTATTTTTCTTACTTGGGATGTTCCAGTTTTTCCAGCCATTTTTTTTGAACCAAAAATTCTTGAACTAAAGGCAGTTCCAGTATTGTCATTGACAACGGAAAACATAGCTCTTTTTATAAACTCAATATTACTAGAGTCTACGTATAACTTTTCGAATTTTGATTTCTTATAAATAATACTTGGTATTATTTTCAAGCCAGATGCTAAGCGAGCTGTCATCACTGCTATTTGAAGTGGAGTTGATAACATAAAACCTTGCCCGATAACGGTATTTAATGTTTCTCCTTTTTGCCATATCTCGCCTCGATTATTAATTTTCCAATTTGTATTAGGCATTATACCTATTTGTTCATTTAGCATGTCAATACCAGTATTCTTACCATAGGAAAATAAATTAGAAAATTTTGCTAAACTATCGATATTTAGTGTTTTTGCTAAATTATAAAAATAACAATCACATGATTTCTTTATTGCATCATGAAGATCTACGTTACCATGTCCTTCTTTTTTCCAACAATGAAACTTTCTATTTCCAAATTTTACGTGTCCACTGCAAAAAAAAATTTTTTTTCTATCAAAGTTAGTATTTTCTAATACATGTAATGCGCTAATTAATTTATATGTTGATCCTGGGGAATATAGTCCCGCAATAGATCTGTTTAAAAGAGGGTTGAATTGATCTTCTAAAAGTTTCCTCCATTTACTTTGACTAACTCCATCACTAAATTCATTATTATCAAAAGAAGGTGAGGAAACCAAACAATTAACCCCCCCATCACGACAATTTATCATCACTACAGCTCCATTAATACCTTCCATCTCAGAGAAAGCTTTCTTTTGGATTTCACTTATTAAGAATGTTTTGATATCTTTACCTGGTAAAGAGTTCTTCTTATTTAATTCTTTTTTAATAACTCCTCGCGAATCGGTCTCAAACTTTATCCAACCATCTTTTCCAAGTAGCCTTGAATCAAGTTTTTTCTCAATACCTGAAATGCCAAACTTTAAATTAGTAAGCTGTTTTTTACTAACTTCTTTTTTGAACCCGACATAACCCAGAACGTGAGAGAAAACTAAATTTTCATTATAATTTCTTACTTTCTCTTTAGTTATTATCAAAAAAGGAAATTTATTTCTCATAAATTCAAAAAACTCTAATTCATTCCAAGTTAGACCTGTTTTTATGGTTACAAAGTCTGACAGATCTTGTTGCTTGAGATTTTTTTTTATTTCAGATAGGTCCTTAGCATTAAAATTTATGTGTCCATCCAGGTTATTTATATATTTACCGATTAATTTTTTTTTTTCCTTAAAAATACTCAGTTGGTAATCAACTTTATTTGATGCAATTGGCTTGTCATGTAGATCAAAGATTATTCCTCTTTCAGGATATAAAATTTTAATTTTAGTTCTGTTTAAATCAGAAAGTTTTCCATACTTTGATTTTTGAAGAATTTGAAGGTAGTACAACTTTCCAAAAACTAAAAAAGTGAAAAAAGATTTTGAAATTCCAAGTAAAAGGGATCTTCTTCTTAGCTTTTTCTCTATATTTAGATCTTTACTCATGATATTTTTTAAATTTATAACTTAATTTATCCACGATTGAAAAAAAGAGTGGAAACAAAGCAATCGTTATTATAAAACTTATTGCCACATTCTTAAAGGCTATCTCGTTGTTTTTCAAAAATATATTAAGAACCAACATTATTGACAAGTACAGAGTAAAACTTAATATAAATTTAACCCAAATTTCCTTTAAATCATTTGAAATTAATTCATTATATTTTTTTCTAAGAGAATATTGCATGAGTAGAAAGAATAATGATGTTATCCCAACAACACCACCTTGAATAAGATCGTAAAAAATAGAAAAAATAAATATAGATAAAGAAGAAAACCTTTTTGAATCACTTATTAACCAGCAATAAAAAACTATGAAAAACATATACGGTTTGACAAGCTTTGCATCAAATAAGTAATTAGGAGTGAACTCAAAAAAAATGAAAAAAGATATAAATAGATATGGAACAGCTCTAAAAAAAAGATTACCAAGCATATAACAAAAAACTAATCATTAAATTCATTAATAAAATTATAAATCAAAACATTAACATAGATTGAATCCGTTTTCTTTGCAAACGGGATTACGTAAACATCATTTAAAGTTTTGTAAATTCTACCAATGTTTATACCTTCTTTAAAATAACCAGCTGCACTAGTTGATACAACTAATTCTCCATGTTTAAGGCTAAACTTATTATCAACGTGCTTGAGAGTTAATTTATTACCATTTCCTTTGACAAAAAATGATTTTTTTGTGTTGATTGATGTCACAGGAATAACAGAGTTTTCATTTAACAAAGTTAACACTTTAGCAGACTTACTGCCAAGCTCAGCAATTCTTCCAATGAAACCATTTTCATTGAAAACAATATCATTAATCTTTAAACCATCATTCTTTCCAAGGTCGATATAGATTTCAGAATTGCTATCCTTGTAGGCATCAATTAAAATTCTTGCTGTCAATTTTTTCACATAAGTTATGTCTTTAATTTCCAAAAGTTTTTTTAGTCGATGGTTTTCTAGTAATAAAAAATTAGATTCGTTTAATTGTTTCTTTAGAGTTTTATTCTCTCTTATTAGTTCATTATTTATAGATTTAATATCTTTAAGATTGCGAGTGTATAAAAAAGAATCATTAAGCATGCTAAAAGGTTTGCTGACCATTATAAAAAAGGGTTTGCTAATTGAAATCGTTTTATAACGTAGAGAAGTTAAGAAAGAACTCTCAATAAAAGAAAGTATAATTAAAATAAAAGAGATAAAAATATAAGTTAATAAACCCAAAATATAGCTATTAAGTATACTTGAATTAAATCCTCTTCCAAAAGACGACTTATATATCATAGATTAGTAACTGCTACTTAAAATTGAACGAAGATCTTTAAGGTTCTCAGCACACTTTCCAGTTCCTTGAACCACACAACTCAAAGGATCGTCTGCAATACTTACAGGTAGTCCAGTCGAATCTCTAATAACTTGATCTAACTCTCCAAGTAATGAGCCCCCTCCAGTTAATACGATACCCTTATCAACTATATCTGCGGCTAACTCAGGGTCTGAATTTTCCAAAGTATTTGTAACTGCTTCTATAATTGCTTGGACAGGCTCCTGTAATGCTTCGGCAATTTGTCTCTGATTAATGACAACCTCCTTTGGGACGCCTTTTAGTAAGTCTCTACCCTTGATATGCAAAACTTTACCATCACCCGCTGACGGAGGAGCGGCGACACCAATAGCTTTCTTAATTCTTTCTGCACTACTCTCCCCAACAAGTAAGTTATGAGATCTTCTTATATAATTGATGATAGCAGTGTCCATTGCGTCTCCTCCAACGCGAACAGAATGAGCATGTACTATTCCTCCTAATGCTAACAGCGCAACCTCAGTAGTACCACCACCTATATCGACGACCATCGACCCTGAGGGTTCAGTCACGGCTAATCCCGCACCCAAAGCAGCTGCCATAGGTTCATCAACTAAATAAACTTTTCTAGCACCCGCAGCGGCAGCAGATCCCTCTATTGCTCTTCTTTCAACTGATGTGGCTCCCGATGGAACACAAACTACAATTATAGGACTAAAAAAGCTATTATGATTATGCGCTTTTCTGATAAAATGTTTAATCATTTCCTCTGCAACGTCAAAGTCAGCAATCACTCCATCTCTCATAGGGCGAATGGCTACAATATTACCAGGTGTTCTTCCAAGCATGGTTTTAGCTTCATGTCCGACTGCTAGGACCTTAGGTTTGGATTCTTTCTTATCATTGGAAAGAGCAACAACTGAAGGTTCATTTAAAACTATTCCTTTGCCCTTAACATAAATGAGTGTGTTGGCTGTTCCTAAATCAATTGCAAGGTCTTGAGATAAAAAAGAGAAAAATTTTTTCATATGCTTTATCTTCTACCTATATCTTCAATAAAAATCAATGATTTAAATCACATGTTTATCAATTTTTGTATCAGATGTTTGAAGTAAAGATTTTGAATCTTCTACTTTCTTCCTTTTCATGATTAGTTTATTCATGGCATTTATATAAGCTTTTGCTGATGAAACCATGGTATCAACATCATTCCCTTGTCCTTGAACACTAATATTGTCCTCTTCCAATCTTACATTAACTTCAGCTTGAGCGTCCGTACCTTTTGTAATCGCATTAACTTGGTAAACAATTAGATTTGATTTATTCGGAAGAAGTGCCTTTAAAGCATTAAAAATTGCATCAATTGGCCCATTACCAGATTTTGTAATAGTTTTTTTCTCACCAAAGATATTTAGTTTTAACTTGGCTTCTGATACCTTGGAGGATCCGCAATTAACTTGTAGGTCAATCAACTCGATAAAACTTTTCTTCTGAAAGTTTTTTTCACTATCAACAAGCGCATATAAATCTTCCTCAAAAATCTGTTTTTTTCTGTCTGCTAGATCTTTGAATTTCTTGAAGAACAAATTAATATTTTTCTCACTAAACTTATAGCCAAGTTCTTCCAATTTAACTTTAAAGGCATGCCTACCTGAATGCTTTCCTAAAACTAATTCTGAAGAAGATAGTCCCACCGATTCTGGTGTAATTATCTCATAGGTATTTGCATTTTTCAACATACCATCTTGATGAATACCCGATTCATGAGCAAATGCGTTTTTTCCTACAATTGCTTTATTCGGTTGAACCGAAAAACCAGTGATGGTTGACACCAAATGAGATATGTTCGTTATTTTCTTAGAATCGACATTGGTATAAAAAGGTAATTTATCAGACCTAGTTTTCAAGCACATAACTACTTCCTCAAGAGCTGCATTACCAGCCCTTTCACCAATACCATTTATTGTACACTCAACTTGTCTAGCTCCCTCAATTACAGCTGATAATGAGTTTGAAACTGCAAGGCCAAGGTCATTATGACAATGGACAGATATAATTGCTTTGTCTATGTTTTTTACATTATTTTTAATCTTTTTTATTAAACTTCCAAATTCACTTGGTATAGCGTAACCCACTGTGTCAGGAATATTAATTGTCCGAGCTCCTGATGATATAGCTACTTCTATGCTTTTGTAGAGGAAATCAAGGTTAGTTCTTGAAGCGTCTTCTGGTGACCACTCTATATCATTGGTATATTTAGCGGCTCTATTAATACTTTTCTTTATTGAATCAATAACCTCCTCCTTGCTCATTTTGAGCTTATACTTCATATGTAAATCACTCGTTGAGATAAAAGTATGGATCCTTTTTTGTTTTGCTTTTTGAATCGCTTCTCCAGCTGTGTCAATATCATTAAACTGTGCTCTAGCTAATCCACAAATTATTGAATATTTAGAAATCTCAGCAATTTTCTTTACTGCTTGAAAATCACCTTTTGAAGCAAAAGGAAAGCCTGCTTCGATAACATCAACTTTCATCTCATTGAGCCTTATAGCTATCTCCACTTTATCTTCAACAGACATGGAAGCACCTGCAGATTGCTCACCGTCTCTCAAAGTTGTATCAAATATTATAACTTTGTCTTTATTCATAAATTTCAAAAACTAGTTTTTATTTTTATTTACTAATTTATTAGAAGTAATCCAAGGCATCATTTTCCTTAATTTATCTCCAACCATTTCAATTTGTTTTGCATTCTGAATTCTTTTTTCTGCTTTAAAGTTCAACTGTCCAGATTTACATTCTAAAATCCAATCTCTTACAAACTTTCCCGATTGAATCTCTTCTAAGACCTTTTTCATTTCATTTTTTACGTTACTATTAATTATTCTAGGTCCTCTTGTTAAATCGCCATACTCTGCTGTATTTGAAATCGAATACCTCATATTTGCAATTCCACCCTCATAAATTAAATCAACAATAAGTTTTACCTCGTGAAGGCATTCAAAATAAGCCATTTCCGGTGAATATCCAGCTTCAACTAGAGTTTCAAAACCAGCTTGAATCAGAGCAGTTAACCCTCCGCAAAGAACAGTTTGTTCTCCAAATAGATCTGTTTCACATTCCTCTTTAAAAGTTGTTTGAATAATTCCAGATCGTCCGCCACCAATTGCGGATGCATAAGAAAGACCTAACTCAAGTGCATTTTTAGACGCGTCTTGATGTATTGCTAGTAAACACGGAACTCCTGCTCCAGACTGATATTGACCTCTAACCGTATGACCTGGACCTTTAGGAGCAATCATAAAAACATCCAAATCTGTGCGAGCTTTTATTAATTGAAAGTGAATTGATAACCCATGGGCGAATAATAAACATGCACCTTTTTTTAGATTTTTTTCTAAATAATCAGAATATAAATCAGCCTGTAACTCATCGGGAACTAAAACCATACAGACATCAGCCCATTTTGATGCCATCTCAACATTTAAAACCTTGAAACCGTCTTTTTTTGCTTTTTCAACTGAATTTGAGCCATCTCTTAATGCAACAACAATATCCTTAACACCACTATCTCTTAAATTAAGTGCATGAGCATGACCTTGACTTCCATAACCTATAACACATACTTTCTTATTTCTAATTAGATTTAAATCCGCATCGCTGTCGTAATATACTTTCATTATTTAATCCTTATTTTTTTATATATTCAGTTCCTAAAGCCATCGAAACTAAGCCAGATCTAGTAAGTTCAATTATTTTGAAGCTTCCAAGTTTCTTTATAATCAAAGTGATCTCAGATGGTGTGCCAGCGAACTCAATGATAAACTCAAATTTCTTAATAAGTAAAACTTTTGCTCCAAATTTTTTAACTAGCTCTTTAACTTTTGAAACTTCTTTACTTTTTACATTCAATTTAATGAAAATCAACTCTTTTCCTATAAAGGTTTCTAATTCAGATATATCAATCAAATTATGCACTGGGATAAGTTTTTTTAATTGAGCTTTAATCTGATCAACTATTATTTTAGTTCCAGAGGTAACTATTGTTACTCTTGATAAAAATTTGTCTGAATCAACCTCTGAAACTGACAAGCTTTCAATATTGTAGCCTCGACCTGAAAACAACCCAACAACTCTTGCTAGCACTCCAGGTTCATTATCCACCATTATTGAGAGAATATGTTTGGAATTAGATTCTGTCATCTTGAATGGTATTAAACAAGAACCATGCCTTCTTCAGAAATTTCCCCTTCTAATTTATCATTTGGTCCAAGGAGCATTTGATCATGTGTTGCACCAGATGGAATCATTGGAAAACAGTTTTCTTTAGGATCTACAATAACATCACATATAACCGGCCCTTTAATTTTAATCATTTCATTTATCAAATCATCAACATCACCAGGTTTGGTGACCCTTAAGCCTGTCGCTCCAAATGATTCTGCTAGCTTCACAAAATCAGGTAATGAATCCATGTATGATTCTGACAATCTATTTCCATGTAATAATTCTTGCCATTGCCTTACCATACCCATGTAATGATTATTTAGTATGAAAATCTTTACTGGAAGCCTATACTGTTTAATTGTGGACATTTCTTGTATATTCATAAGAATAGAAGCTTCGCCAGCCACGTCAATAACAAGATCTCTTGGATAAGCAATTTGCACACCCATTGCAGCTGGTAAACCATAACCCATTGTTCCTAGCCCTCCAGAGGTCATCCAATGTCTAGGCTTATTGAATGTAAGAAATTGTGCGGCCCACATTTGATGCTGACCCACTTCAGTAGTTATGTATGGATTTAATTTCTTTGTCAGGCAATCAAGCCTTTGCAGGGCGTATTGGGGTTTTATTATTTCATTTGAATTTTTATATTTAAGGCAGTCCCTAGATCTCCACTTATTAATTTGTTCCCACCATTTTTTTATTTTTTTTCTTTCAAATTTTAATTTTTTCTCATTTATAACTTTTAATGTTAAATCTAGTATTCTTGATAAATCACCTTGAATTAATAAATTTGCATTAACACTTTTGTTGAATGACGAGGCATCAATATCCATGTGAACTTTCTTTGATCTCGGGGAAAAACCAGATACTTTGCCAGTTATTCGATCATCAAATCTAGCGCCAACACAAACCATTAAGTCTGATTGGTTCATTGCTAGATTAGCTTCATATGTTCCGTGCATCCCCAACATACCTATGAATTGTTTGTCTGAAGTTGGTGTTGCCCCCAATCCCATTAGTGTTTGAGTGCATGGAAAGCCTGTAATATCAAGTAATGCTTTCAACGATGATGAAGCTTTTGTCCCAGAATTTATGATACCTCCCCCAACATAAAAAATAGGTTTCTTTGCAAGACTCAGTAAATTAACAAACTCTTTTACCTTTTCTAGATCAGGTTTAACTTTTGGTTTATAGAATGTATAACTTTTTGTTTTATTTTTTCCATAGTATGGAGCTTTGAAAGTTTGAATATCTTTTGGTATATCAACAAGCACTGGACCTGGCCTTCCATTCTTAGCTATAAAAAAAGCGGAATGGATACTACTTGCAAGCTTATTTATATCTTTTACTAAATAATTGTGTTTCGTACATGGTCTTGTTATTCCAACGATATCAGCCTCTTGGAATGCATCGTTACCAATCATGTGTGTTGGAACTTGACCGGAAATACAAACCAGAGGAACAGAGTCCATCATTGCATCAGTAAGTCCAGTTACCGTATTAGTTGCACCTGGCCCAGAAGTAACAAGAACTGCACCAACTTTTCCTGTCGACCTTGCATATCCCTCTGCAGCATGGACCGCAGCTTGTTCGTGTCTTACTAAGATATGACGAATCTGATTTTGTTTAAATAGTTCATCATAAATAGGAAGAACTGCACCTCCAGGATAACCAAATATAACTTTGACATTTTCCTGAATTAAAGACTCAATGACAATTCTTGCTCCTGTTATTTTTTTCATAATACTTTAAAGTAAACTAAAATCATTTTTTACACATCAAAAAAATACAAAAATTATCAAATATTTTTCAACACAAATTTTTTTGCTTCCTGATACTCTAATTTTTTTGAATCTATAGATCTATTTTTAAACCATGTAAATTGCCTTTTTGCATATTGTCTTGTTTCTTGACTAAAAATTTCTAAGGCCTGATCAAATCCAATTTTACCAGAAAAAAAATCAAATAGGATAGCTAATCCAATTGATTTATGAAGAGGATGATTGATATTTTTTTTTTTTTTCATAAAACTGATTATTTCATTTTTTACATCTGAATTGAGGATTTTTTTGCACCTTAAGTTTATTATTTCATATAATTCTTTTCTATCCTTTACAACCGAAACGTAAACAATTTTTTTAAAGAGTTTTTTTGTTTTTTTCAAATGCCAATATGATAAATTCCTACCTGTTGATAGTTTAACACTAATGGCTCTAATTAGTCTTTGAGAATCATTTTTAGAGATAATTTTAGAGTAAGATTTATCAATTTTTTTTAATTTTTCATAAAAATAATTATTACCAAATTTAGCGTGAATTTCTTCTACATTTCTTTGAACTCTTAGATTTATTTCTGGAATATTTGACATATTTCCGTTTAAACTATCTAAGTATAACCCTGTACCACCAACAAAGATTGGAATCTTATTTTTTTTAACTTCTAGTATACTTTTTACATTTTTATGCCAATTTCCTACGCTACATTTATCAGGGTATTGAATGTAGCCAAATAAATTACAAGAATGTTTAATAATGTCTTTCTTATCTGGCATGTTTGTTAAAGTTTGCAAATCTTCGTAGACTTGCATACTATCTGCATTTAATATAATGCTGGGAATTTTTTCTTGTATTTCAAATGCTAACCTGGTTTTTCCAGTTGCTGTTGCACCACCGATCAAAATTGCAAAAGGTAACAAAACTTTTACTTAAGTTTAAGAATTAAGAACCTTGAAAATTCACCCTCAAAAACCTGAAGTAAAGCCGAGTCCGATTTCTTTTTTAAAAACTCTTCAAAAATCTCTTTTGCTTGTTCTGGCATTTTAATGTCTTTCTGAGCAATTTGAGATATTACATTTCCAACATTCAACCCTGCTTTTGCAGCAAAAGAATCTCTTTTAACTGCAGTGATAACAACTCCATTTACACTTTTTGCAATATCATACTTGGCTCTTGTTTCTTTGTTAAGTCCAAGCAAACGCAACCCTATTTTATCGATCTCAACTTCATCACTAACTACGTCCTTATTGGTTTCAGCCGAGTCATCTTTTGTTGTATTAAATTTTTCCAGCTCTCCCAACTGAACCGTAAATGACTGTGCTTTTTTATCTCTCCAAACCTTAACTTTAGCTTTACTTTCAACAGCTGATTCAGCAACGGTTCTTTGTAGCGATTTCACATCTTTTATTTTTTTTCCATTAAATTCTATGATTACATCTCCGGATTTAAGGCCACCTTTTTCCGCTGGTTCACCAGGGTTTACCATTGATATCAAAACTCCTTCTTCATTATTAAGGCCTAAACTTTTTGCTATTTCTGGAGTCAATTCCTGAATTCTTACTCCAAGCCAGCCTCTTTGTGTTTTACCAAATTTCCTGAGTTGTTCAATTATCGGCTTAGCCAAGTTTGAAGGAATTGAAAATCCAATACCGACACTCCCACCTGTGGGGGAGAATATCGCAGTATTAATTCCTAATACCTCACCATCTAGATTAAAGAGAGGACCTCCTGAATTTCCTCTGTTAATTGATGCATCCGTTTGTATAAAACTATCATAAGGACCTGCATTTATATCTCTATTAAAAGCTGATATGATCCCTGATGTTACTGTTCCACCAAGTCCAAAAGGATTACCGATTGCAAAAACTGAGTGTCCAACTCTTGCTTTATCAGAGTCAGCAAACTTCAAATATGGTAAAGGTTTTTTTGATTCCACTTTAAGCAAGGCAATATCAGTTAATTTATCAGTTCCAACAAGTTTTGCTTCAAGTTCAGTGTCATCTTGAAATTTAACTTTTATCTCATTGGCTTGCTCAATAACATGATTATTAGTGACTATATAACCCGTGGGGTCTATGACAAACCCTGAGCCAAGAGCTTGAGGTCTCTCACTTTCTTGTTGGTTAGGGGATTGTTGTGGGGGACCAAAAGGGAATCCTGGAGGAAAATTTTTAAAAAAATCTCTAAATTGTGGAGGGATTCCATCAAGTGGATCTTGGTTGTTTGTTGGCTGCTTTGGTTTTTGAACAGTAAATACGTTAACAACGCTCGGTGATTTTTTAGCTACCAAATCAGCAAAATCATCTGACAAAGGATGTGCATTGATATACTTAAAGTTTAGAATAAAAATTATTAAAAGAAACGATAATGTGTTTTTCAAACTCTTCATCTTTGTCTTCCCTTGGAATTATTAAAAAATTCAAGGAATTCACTATCCGGAGAAAGGATCATTGTTGTTCCATCCTCTCCTAAAACATTTCCGTATGCTTGCATTGATCTATAAAATGAGTAAAAATCTGCATCCTGCTCGAATGCATCGGCGTAAACATCAATAGCTATTGACTCGCCCTCACCTCTAAGAATTTCAGATTTTCTATCAGCCTCAGCCAAAATTACCGTTCTTTCTTTGTCAGCTTCAGCAGTGATTTTCTGAGCAATTTCAGATCCTTTGGCTCTAAATTCTTTTGCTTCTCTTACCCTTTCACTAATCATTCTTTCATATATTGCCTGACTATTAGCTTCAGGTAAGTCAGCTCTTCTAATTCTAACATCCACAATTTCAATTCCAAATCTAAAGGCCTCATTGTTAACTTCTACTTTTATATTTTCCATGATATTGCTTCTTTCCTGTGATAACAATTCGTCAAGAGTAACTCTACCAACAACCCTCCTTAGAGAAGAAATGACATTAGAATTTAATCTGTTACGGACGTTGATCTCATTACCTACAGTTTTATAAAATTCGAGTGGATCTGTTATCTTGAATCTAGTGAAGGAATCTATCAACATTCTTTTTTTATCAACAGCTATAACTTCCTCTACTGGCAAGTCATATTCAAGTATTCTTCTATCGTATCTAATAACATTCTGAATTAATGGAAGCTTAAAGTGTAATCCTGAAGATTTAACAACTCTTTTTGGTTCTCCAAATTGAAGAACTAATCCTTGTTCTCTTTCATTCATAGTAAATAATGAATTAAGTAAAATAAATATAGTTATAATTATTAGTGTTAAGTAGATGCTAGTTTTACTCATTGTCTTGATTTGGGTTCTGATTATTATTTTTTAATTTTTTTTTTAACTCAGGAAGTGGCAAGTAGGGAACGACCCCACCTCCAGCTTTATTATCAACAATAACTTTGTCAATTTTTCCAAGAGTTTTTTCTAAAGTTTCTAGGTAAATTCTCTCCCTAGTTACATCTTTAGAGTTTTTGTAAGAATCATACACAGACAGAAACCTCTGAGCTTCACCTTCAGCTTTCGCAACTACTCCTTGCTTGTATGCTTCAGCTTCTTGTATTTTTTTTTCAGCTTCACCTCTTGCTCTAGGAATTATATCATTTCTGTATGCCTCGGCTTCATTTCTCAATCTTTGTTCATCTGTTTTAGCCCTTTGAACGTCTCTAAAGGATTCAATTACAAGTTCAGGAGGATCGGCTTTTTGCAATTGGACTTGAGTTACTAAAACACCTGCTTGATAATAATTCAAAACATTCTGGACATCATTTTTCACATCTTCTTCGACAATTGATTTTCCTTCAGATAAAATCGGATCAATTGGCGTCTGGCCTATTTTTTCCCTCATCACACTTTCTCCTATACTTTTAATGGTAATTTCAGGGTTCCTAACGTTGAATAGGAAATCTTTAGCATCATTAATAATCCAAAAAATAGTAAAGTTTAAATCAACTATATTTTCATCACCAGTTAACATTAATGCTTCCTCAGGAGTTTGTCTGGTCTGAGGGGTTTGAGAAAATTGTGATTGAGAAGTTCTAAACCCAACTTCGATCCTATTAACTTTAGTAACCTTTGGTTTAAAAGCAGACTCAATAGGGTAAGGAAGATGATAATGCAGTCCTGGCTCTGTTGTTCGAACGTATTCACCAAATCTAGTTACAACACCTTGTTCATCGGTTCCGACACGGTAAAATCCACTCAAAGTCCAGATAGATAAAGCTATTAATACTATAAGACCAAAACTAGCAGGGTTGTTTTTGGGGAACATGTCTTTTAATTTGTCTTGCAACCCATTTATATAATCATCATTGTAACCCCCACCAGAATTATTGGAGTTTTTATTTTTTCCACTGGGTTTTTTACCCCAAGGACTATTATTATCGTTTGATGACCAAGACATATTTTTTACTTTCGATAACTTATATATAAGAATTAGTTTGAGCATGCAAAGAATAATTTTCTAATTTAATTTTATTTTTTTTTATTTAAACTTAATAAATATGATTAAAAAAATTATTGCTGTAGCCTCAGGCAAAGGAGGTGTGGGAAAATCCACCTTATCTGTAAATTTAGCTGTTAGCCTAGCCAACACCAAAAACCTTAAAATTGGGTTATTGGATGCAGATGTTTACGGTCCTTCAATCCCAAAAATGCTTGGAATTTCAGAAAAACCATCCTCATCAGAAAAAAAAAAAATATTACCATATTCAAAATTTAATATAAAATCTATGTCAATTGGCAATATGGTCCCAGATGATAAAGCCATTATTTGGAGAGGTGCAATGGCTTCAGGAGCTATCAGACAACTTCTTGGTGATGTTGAATGGGGTGAACTAGACATTTTAATAATAGATCTTCCTCCAGGTACTGGAGATATTCAACTTTCGCTATGCCAAAACATTAAAATAAATGGAGCTGTTATTGTCTCTACTCCTCAAGAGGTTTCTTTAATTGATGTTAGGAAGGCAATTAATATGTTCAAAAAAGTTAATGTTCCAATCTTAGGAATGGTACAAAACATGAGTTATCTTCTTATTAACGACAAGAAAAATTACATTTTTGGTAAGAACGGAGTTATCAATGAATCTAAAAAACAAAAACTAAGGTTTTTAGGTGAAATTCCAATTTTTCCTGAGATACCAGTTTCTGGAGATAATGGAAAACCAATAACATTTGATAAAAATTCTAAAATTTTAAATATATTTGAAGAAATTTGTAACAACCTCATAAATTCTATTCAAGACAAGTCCCTAAGTGATGTTAAAATTAACAATTAAAAATATTTTTTATCTTCTCTAATTCTCTTTTTGAAATTTTACCTGAATTTGGTTTTTTTCCGTGAATAAGAGACTTCAAATAAGAAACTCCATTCTCGGAAATAGTTAATCCCCTTAACCTATTATTTAAGAATGCTTCATATGTCAATGGAACCCACTTTTTCATGATATTCATCATTACTTCTGCATAAACTCTGATTTCAAATTGGGCATGCTCATCAAATCTTAAAGATAAAAAATGCATAAAGTTATGAAGATCGATTTTCCAATACCATTGTGTGTATGCATTCAAAGGCAAAGTCATTCTTGCAAGTTCTCTTGCCAATCCATTTTTATCCTCTTTTAATTTTTTTCCAGTTTCATCTTCATTAAGAAGTTGTGCATAATTATCAAAACTCAGCTGTGAATTATCTTTAATAATTTTAGAGTATTCTTTAATTTCCCTTGGTTGTAATTTTCCTGATCTTCCTTGATTGTTTATTATAGATTGAGGTTTTAAGTCTTTATTTTTGGGGATATAAAATTCATTTTCCAAAATTGAATATCTTGCAGAATATTCATTAACATTTGCTGTTCTGTGGCGAATCCACTGCCTCGCCACAAAAATTGGTAGTTTGACATGAAATTTTATTTCATTCATTTCAAAGGGTGTTGAGTGCCTATGGCTAATTAAGTAATTTATTAAATTTTTGTCCTGATTTAATTTTTTAGTTCCCTTACCGTAAGAAACTCTCGCTGCTTGAACAATTGATGAGTCATCGCCCATGTAATCAACAACTCTAACGAACCCGTGATCTAAAACATTAAAAGACTTATACAATTCCTTTTCCAAGCCTCTAACTGTAACTCTTTTTGTTGAAAAACTATTCTTCCTTAATCTTTCAATTTCAGTTTGATTTTGTGATCGCTTATTCATTTAATTTATTATAGAGGATAACTGATTTTTTAATTAAAACAATTTATTGGTTTTATTTTTTTATAGATAATTTATGATTGAAATGCTGCTTTGCAGCTATGGCGATAAATGTTTGATTTTGAACCGATACGGACCCGGGGGCGGTACCCGGCGCCTCCACCAATGGGGGCGAAATAGGATCGACGTGCGTGGGATGGGTCAAAACTTTGCTCGGAATGGTACCAACGTTATCGGACCAAACTTTATAATTGCCAACGATAATGAAATGGCACTCGCTGCTTAATTAATTAAGAAAGCGCGGTCATGATGACACCGGGCAACAGAAGTCTCATCGGCAAGGGCGGGCAATTGTTCGCCCTTGTTTGTTTTAGGAAGACTCTCAAGAGATTTCAGAGGATGCACTCTTAAAAAAAATAGGGAAAACAAGACAATTTCAGTGCAACACACTTTTGTTTGTTCTTATTTTCTTAAAGATTTATTTTAATCTTAAAACATTGGTTCAAGCATTAAAAATTACGATATTTTGCTTGAACCAATTATAATTTATTTTATTCTTTTTTTTCTTCTGTTGACTCTTCTTCTTTTTCTTCAGAAGTATCTTCAGTTTTTTCTTCTACAACTTCTTTTTTTTCTCCGTGTCCGTCCGCTCTTATGGATTCAGAAGAAATTAAAATTGCTAAGGCGAAGAATAAAAAGTAGAAATTTTTCATGTGTATCTCCAATAAAGGTTAAAGTTATATTTTAATAAATCTTTAATTTTTTTGGAAATTTATCTTCTGTATATTTGTTATAATTTTCAATAATGAACATACTCAGATAATAAACACAGACATTCTTCGTTTGTTATTTTAAAATTGCGAAAATAAAAGAATAAAGCGCCTAAACCACTCGCAAAAGGAAGGAATTGGTATAGACGCCATTATTTATATAGTAATAAATTAATCTCTGGATATATTTTTTATGTCTATACCAATTATCACTTATTATTATGGATTTATCTAAACTAATCAAAATCACCTTTACTGAAAAATTATTAGTAGTCATTGTAATTTGGTCTATATGATTTTATGTTGCAAAATTGTACAGTATAAAACTAGAGTTTTAAACAGATGTAAGTTTTAAAAAACAATGAAAAACTAGTCAAATGTTTGTTTCATCATTAATATAACAAAATAACATATGTCAATAAAAAGTGTTTTAAAAAAAATTCCAGACTTCAAAGGTGCAAATTTTCTTATAAGAGTCCCGCTTGCAGTTGTATTTATTTTGCAAGGATTATCAAAGTTACCTCTTAATATTTCTGATGCAGAATCTTTTGGTTTGCCAATGACCGTCTGGTTTTTTGTTACATGGGGAGAACTTCTTTCAGGGATTGGGTTGCTAATTGGTGGATTGTTAGTAACAAAAAAACTTAATAGTTATGGTGGATTAATAACAAGGTTCTGCGGTATTGTTATATGTGGCATTATGACAGGTATTATTTTGATGCAAGAACCAGAAAGTTTTTTGGATGTATTGTTATATGATAATTTTCACGTAATGCTTTATTGTGGAGGACTATTTTTTGCACTTAGAGGAAATAGAGTCTATTTAGAAGATAATAAGGAATAATCTGGAACTAAAAATTATCTTCAATTATTGCCTGTAAATCAGAAAATGAATACTTGGTTGTTTATTGAACTAAACTGTTCCCAGATTATTATGATAAAAAGTAGTCCGTGCAGAAGTCGTGCAAAAAATGACCTCAATTTACAGACACTTTTACAGACACTTTTTGAGAACTCCCCAGAAACAGAGGGTCTTAGACCATACACCGAGACACAGAAGTCTCATCGGCAAGGGCGGGCAATTGTTCGCCCTTGTTTGTTTTAGAGAGACTCATAAATGATAAAAAATGTATTTTTAATTGATACTTATTGAATTTATAGTAAAATTAAATTGAATAAAATAAAGGAGTTTATAGTGACTAAAATGAATAATATCGAAGAGACTTGTTGCAAGTTCACTTGTTGTGCAGATGGCTGTTGTAGTGATGGTTGCGAAACAGGAAAGTGCAGCAGTGGTTGTTGCAAAGACGGATGTTGTAGCGATTCAGAAAACTGCTGTTCATAGACACAAGCCTATTCTCTGACATTTTTGTAGTAAAGAGAAATTAGTTCATGTTTCCTTATCCATTTCAATCAACTTCATTTCCACTTCGTTTTTTTTAAGAAATGACCACAATAAATTATTCTCAGATTACCATGATAATAAAGTAGTTCGTACAGTAGTAGTTTATGAAATTGGATTAAAAAGACACACTTTTTTTGTTTGTTTTACCTCTTACTAGAATAAAATTTATTTCATTAACTATCTGTAAAGTTAAAATTTTTCTTAGATTTTTTTTATTTTCATTTTTTAAAAATTATTTATAGTTTGTATGTTATGTTATAATAATTAACTGTATTTATAATGGAAAATATATTAAAAAAAGCTGCCCGATTTTGCCTAGAAAACAATCATAGGTTTACTGGTCCAAGACAAAAAGTTCTACAAATAATTACTTTAAGTAATAGACCTATTAAAGCTTACGACATTTTAGAAAAATTAGGTGAATTTGTTAGCAACCCAAAACCACCTACTGCCTATAGAGCAATTTCATTTTGGCATAAACATAACTTCATACATAGAATTGAAAGTTTAAATGCCTACTCGGTTTGTGAAGCTGATCATGTACATAAAGGTTTTCAATTCATGATCTGCAACGATTGTGGCAAAGTAATTGAATCTCATTTTTGTGAGCTTCCAAAAATTTTCGTAAAAACTACAAAAAGTAAAATGTTTACACCAGAAAAATGGAATCTTGAAATAAACGGTACTTGCAATGAATGCTCTTAATTTTAATAATTCAATTCGAAACTAACACTGCTTTATTTAAACGAAAAAAGACATTAAATATATCGTCCTTTGGAACTAGTTCTAAAATACCCCTGATATTTACTGGTTCGTAGGAATATTTAATGGATGATTTGGCGTGGACTTCAATAATTAAATTCGATGAAACATGAGGGTGATATGGACAGGTTGCAGGAAATGGAACAAGAAGAAAAGTTTTTTGTTTATCATCTTGATCCAAAGGAAACATATAGCCCTGAATTAAAATTTTTGTAGATTCAAGACTTTTAATTTCATCTGAGAATATTGGGCGGACCCCCACCCATTCAAAACCCTGTTTATCTATAAATTTATATTCATCCATTATAGTTTCTCCGAAAATTTTCCAATGTGTTCCCCCTTTAGGCAAGCTAACAAAATCGTCTATGTTAGAAATAAGTTCTTCTTGTGATATATCGAAATCTTCTTCGGAGTTTGTTTCTACGAGTTCCTCGTCATTTTGAATAGCAAAGGAGTTCTTATCTAGTGCTTTTAGGTTAGGAGTTTTAAATAAATAAATTAATGTTAGAAAACAAATTAATAAATGATATTTTAACATGAATTTACCTAGAATATAAAAATATTTCGTTTATACATTTCTTGAGAGTTGATCTGCAACACTAACTTTCGATGCTTTATATGCTGGAAACAATGCAGCCAGCAACCCAGAAAACAATACAACTATTATCAGAAATAATAAATCATATGCAAAAATAAAACCCATATTTGATTGATTTAACGGGGAAATTATCCCAATAAAAAAACTTAACAAAATAAGACCAAATAAAATTCCAACTATAAGACCCATTGTAACTATCGTGATTCCCTCAATACATATCATTTTAAATATCCTATTCTTGGAATAACCCAAAGCTCTCAATATTGCAAGGTCTGTCATTCTATTTTGAAGATTAGCGGCTAATCCTGAAAAAATACTTAATGCTGCAACTATTATTAATATAATTGAAAGTAGTTTAAAACTTTTTGAACCAAAACCTAACATGGATACAAAACGAGTTATTTCATTAGCTGGAACAGCTGCTAGAAATGAATTTTCACGATTGATTTGTCGAGGTAAGTTGATATTTGAAACAGGTGACTTGGTTTTTATCAATAAGGCTGTTATTTCAGCTGAAAATGTTTTTTTGTCTTCATTTTCATCATACTCTCGATCTTGCGTATCATGTTGATGTTCTGCGTGATCCTCTTCATGTATCTCCGTAAAACCATCTTTGTGTTCTTCATGTTTATGTTTATCATCTTCGTGTTCTTCATGGTCATGATGGGTTTCAATATTACTAAAACCATGAATATCAAGAACTGAATTTATAGAGGTGATTATCAATCTATCTATCACTGTGCCGGTACTATTTAACTTACCAACAACAATATATTTCTCATTTTCGTGAATATTATCACTTTCATAAAGTCCGTGAGACCCATGAATTTCATCTAAAAGATTTAAATCTACATCAGATCCAACTACAATCTCATACTTATTTTTCCAGATCTGACCTCTATCAATTTTGGCATTGTATAGATCTAGAAAATCATACTGCGTTCCTACAATTCTATATCTTTTCCAATTATCTCCCAACGCAATTGGAATGGCTTTGTCGACTTGAGGGTTATTCATAATTTTTTTTCTACCCCTTCAAATGGAATATTTCCGTTTGGATAATCAATGTGATAGATAGAAGAAAGTACCAGTTGAAGAGGACTACCTTTAGCTCCAACTACAATATCCACTCCCCCGTTATCTTTTTTGAGTCTTTCATCTAGATGATTACTAAATTGTAAAATTATTAGCGCAATTGATACTCCAAAAGCAGTTAAAAGAATTGACAAAAGGCAGTTTAAAAATCGTGACTTTATGGATAAGAAAACAAAACTAAGATCACTCATTTCGAAACCACCAAAACTTTTGAAAAATATGCTTTTATTCTACTATCATGCGATGAAATAATAACATTTGCATTGTTTTGCTCTGCTTCTGAGAGAATTAACTTAATAAATTTTTTGGCGTTATTATCATCAAGTGCTGAAGTAGGTTCATCAGCGAATATCACTTCAGGTTTTTTTACTACTCCCCTAGCAATTGCTACTCTTTGAGCCTCTCCAAGGCTTAGGTTTCTTGCTAAAGATTTTTTCCTTTCAGATAATCCAAGTAAATCTATAAGCTTACTCACGTGATGGGGATTTGTAGTATTTTGACCTAAGGAAATATTTTGTTCAACATTCAAATGTTCCATTAGATGAAGTTTTTGAAAGATAAAGCCAAATTTTTCCTTTCTTAAATTATCTATTTCTAACTCATCTAAAGACGAGTAGTCAATGTCCTTAAAATAGATTTTTCCTTTCGTCGGTTTTAGCAAACCAGCCATTAGATTAATAAGAGTGGTTTTTCCACTCCCTGATGGTCCATAGATTAAAACATGTTGACCTTCGAGCAGATCCATGCTCTTTCTCTTGAGAATCTTATAATTTCCAATACTTAATTCTATATTAATTAATTTAAATGACATTTACTCAATAAATTGTTTATCTACAAATACTTGCAAGCAATACTTTTTAAATTCCACTTAACATATCAAACTTTATTTATTTTTTTTACCTTAGTTACTAAATAATCCATATATGCAAGTAGAACTCCACTTATTACAAATGTAAAATGTACGGCAATAAATAAAATTATTTCATTTTCAGTATAATTTTGTAAACCAAAAAATACTTTTAATAAATGAATTCCAGAAATAGCAACAATAGATGAAATAAGTTTTAATTTTAATCCACCAAAATCAACGGTTCCCATCCATTCAGGTTTATCCTCATGATTTGCAACATTTATTTTAGATACAAAATTTTCGTAACCAGAAAAAATAACTATTATTAATAAATTACCAGCAAATGATAAGTCAATCAAAGTCAAAACAAACAGAATTAATTCTGTTTCGTTTGCATTAAAATGTAGAGTGAAATGCACAATTTCTTTGATAAAAACTATAAGCAAGAAAATTAATGATATTATCAAACCAAAATAAAACGGTGCCAATAACCATCGAGAGGCAAACATCATATTTTCGATTATTTTTTCTATTCTTCTTAATTTCATTTTTTTTTCGACTTCACCACAAAAATTATTTTTGAAAAGGTTACATTCTAGCAGTAAAACTTCTATAAGATTGATATGTTTTTGATAACTAGAAAGTTTTTTAATTATTTACTTGGAACATTTTTTACATATTTAATTTACTTTTTTCCATTTGATGTTCTTTTTTATTTTATATTCAACAAACCAATTCTCCAAATTTTCTCAATAATTTCGTCGTTTCTATTTTATCTAATTATAATTTTATATTTTAAAAATAAAGTTTCAAATACATTCTTCAAAGTAATTATTTTTGAGGGAATGGGTATTGGTTTTATAAGTTTATGTGTGATAACTTTGATGTTAGTAGTAAAAACTGTAACTAAAATTAATCAAGAAATTATAGGTATGACAGCCTTGGCATTGATTTCTATTCTTGTGTTATATGGATTAATCAACGCTAATTCAATTCGATTAAAACGATTAAATTTCTTCTCTAGAAAAGTAAAGAAAAGGGTGAAAATTATTTTTCTAAGCGATCTACATTTGGGTTCAAATTCAAAAAATCATCTCATTAAGGTTATTGATATAATCCAAAGTCTTAGATCTGATGTTGTAATTATTGGTGGCGATTTATTGGATTCTGATAAGTTTAACTTTAATGATTTAGCTGAATTTAAAACACTAAATAAGCCTATTTTTTTTGTGACAGGAAATCACGAACTTTACCTAAAAAACTGGAAAAAAATCAAAAATAAGTTAAACGACTTTAACATCAAATTAATTGATGGACAATCTGTTAAATTTCATGAGATCAATCTTATTGGGGTAGGTGATGGGATGTTGGAAAGTCAAAAAAATAATATTAAAAATCATGATTTAATTAGCAATGCTTTCAATCTGATTATTGTTCACAAACCTTTATTGTGGAAATATTATTCGAACCATATTGATTTGATGCTATCGGGTCACACACACAATGGTCAAATTTTCCCCTTTAACCTTTTAGTGAAAATAAAGTTTCCTAATATTTATGGATTATATAAGAAAGACGACTCGAATCTATATGTTTCTTCAGGAGTTGGTTGCTGGGGACCAAAAATTAGAATAGGTTCTAAAAATGAAATCATTGACATTACAATCTCAAACAAAAGATAAAGAGTCTACTTGCAATTCCCTCTTACTTCAGAGGTAAAAAATATTTCCTGATTAAAATTATAATAATATTTTTTGAATTCTAGATATTTAGTCTTTTTGTTAATTGAAATTTTC
Source organism: Alphaproteobacteria bacterium (assembly GCA_045563055.1). Taxonomy (GTDB): domain Bacteria; phylum Pseudomonadota; class Alphaproteobacteria; order Methylaequorales; family Methylaequoraceae; genus Methylaequor. The sequence goes on along the minus strand of JBJKUR010000012.1, from coordinate 42,609 downwards.
GAAACAGATTCTAAATTTTTTTTTTCTTTATTGTGAAATCTTTTTAATTTGAATAAAAAGGCATCAGATGAATTGATGAATTTTATATCAAAATAATTATCCTTTTGTTTTTTCCAATCATTAAAACTAAAGTCATTTATCCATTTATTCTCTTTATCAAAAAAAATATTTAATCGGTCATCTTCATAAATTTTCATATTCGCTTTGATATTGTTTTCGAGTTCCTTATTTATAAAACATGTAAGAACTAATTCTCTTGAATTAGAATACGAGAAAAAGATAACTATTAACATGAAGAGAAGATGCATTTGAAACTTTTTAAAATATATATAATGAAAGTAATGAATAATATTAATTTACAATTGGAAATTTTGTTTTAATCAAAATATTTTTCGTAGAAGAATTTACCATCTTTATAAATATCCTCTCTTATTTTTTTTCCATTTTTGTCGAAATACAACCAATTTGTGGAGGGATTATTATTTTTATAAAATACCTTTGACTTTAATTTACCATTCTGATGGAACATTTCAAATAAACCATCCTTCTTCACACCATTTTTATAATTTAATTTCCAATACAGTGCACCATTTTCATAATATTCATACCAATCACCATTTTGTTTTCCTTCAAAAAAATTACCTTTCATACTTATTTCACCATTTTTGTGAAAACTTACAAATTCACCATGCTGTTTTCCATCTTTGAAATGGTCTATCACAGAGATTTCACCCGTGGGAAAAAAATTTTTAAGCACTCCTGTAAATGGTTGATTATCCGATTTTTTAAAGTAAGTATTTCCTTTTTTTAAAAGTTCGCCCCATGAATTAATTTCATCAGCACTTGACTCTAGAACAAGAAAGAAAAATAAAACTGTAATTAATTTAATATACATTATTAATTATAACAAATTAAAGGGGAGTTGCCTCCCCTTTCGCATTAAAGTTTATCCAACTAAGGTAATTATGAAGATTTTACCAAAGGTTGCTCTGATAAAATACTAGATAACTTTAGTTGTATAAAATCTGTAATACTAGACATCAGATCACCTCCTTTATAAAAATTAATATTAATATATATATATTTATGATGATTGGCTAAAGCAAGTTATAGATTTTCACCTATGATTCCATATTCGAACACCAACACTCAATATCTTTGTAAAAGATTGGAAAATATTTAGATATCTCACTTAAGTCAAATTCAGATAAAATTGATGTATTTGACTCCATTTTTAAAAGGAACTCAAAACTAAAAACAATTAATTCTTTTTTACTAACTTTTTTTTTTGTAAGTTTTACGTGTAAAAAATCAGTTAATAAAACATGGTGTTCGGTTTTTGTTTTACAATTCAGTGTTACTTTAAATCTATCTTTATTTATTTTATCAACTTCTATAATCATTTTTTTAATCTAGCGGAGAATCATTTTTTACCCACTTTCCTAGAGGTTTTTCATAAGTATTAAAGTCATTTCCTGGATGTGATGTAAACGTAAGGTATTGATTTTCTTGACTTATTCCGAAATATTTTGTTATTGCCTTCATATAACATTTTACAAGATCTCTTTTTTTTTTGTTGGATCTACCACCTCTCACATCTAAATTCATAAAACATACAAAATGGGTCTTCTTTTTAAGGCCTAATGCAAGTCCGTTTTTAGGGAACTCTTTTATGCAAACTGCAATATGACTAGTTCCTGTTTCCATAATTTCAGAAAATTTGATTTGAATAAAATTGATGAATTTTTCTTTTATTTTCCCATCTAATTTTTTATTAACATCAAATTGTAAGTACGGCATTATGTATTTCTAAAGTAGTAAAATATAAAAATTACGTATTAATATTTTATAAGTAATATAATTAAGTATAAACAAAAATTACCTTTGTAAAAATAAAATTTATTTGATTACAACTAAGTTTAAAAAAAAGTTTTCTTTCTTTTAAAATTTGTTAACCTTTAAAACTGTATGATTGACATTATTTGGGGAAGATACTCTTTACTTTTTTATACAGCGATTGCTTCAATAGTCGCTTTCATCTTTTCCTTTATTAACCAAATTGCCTTAATATTATGTTCGGTATTCTTTTTTTTATTCTTAATCGCTTTGAAAGATTTTACACAAAAAAAAAGATCAATCTTATCAAACTTCCCTCTTTTAGGAAGATTTAGATTTTTCTTAGAGAGTATTAGACCGGAACTTAGGCAATATTACTGGGAAAATGATGATGATGAAGTACCTTATTCAAGGAATCAGAGAGATATGGTCTATCAACGCTCAAAAAATATTGGAGGCGTTCGACCTTTTGGTTCACTAGAAAAAATGTACGATGATGATTTTGTTTGGTTAAACCATTCAATCACTCCTTCTTCAATAAAGGATAGTGATTTTAGAACATCGGTGGGAATTGGCAAAAACTCATATAAAATGTCAGTCCTAAATATTTCTGGAACATCATTTGGAGCAATCTCACCGCCAGCAATAACATCTTTAAATAAAGCTGCAAAACTTGGCAAATTTGCTCACAATACTGGAGAGGGTTCAGTTTCTAAATATCATGAAAGAGGAGAAGGAGATACAATCTGGCAAATTTCATCGGGATATTTTGGATGTAGAAAAAAAAGTGGTGACTTTTGTAGTGATACTTTTTCAAAAAAAGCAAAGAAAAAACAGATTAAAATGATAGAAATAAAAATTAGTCAAGGAGCAAAACCCGGGCATGGCGGAATGCTTCTAGCACCAAAAGTTACAGAAGAAATTGCTGATACAAGAGGAATCGAATCTGGAAAAGATTGTATTTCTCCTGCAAAACACAAGGAGTTTTCAAATCCCATCCAACTTCTTAACTTTGTTGAAAAACTTAGAAAACTTTCTGGAAATAAGCCTGTAGGGATTAAGATGTGTATTGGTCACCCATGGGAACTGATAGCAATTGTAAAGACAATGGTTAATACAAAAAAATATATAGATTTTATTACAATTGATGGAGCAGAAGGAGGAACCGGAGCTGCACCAGCGGAATTTACAGACCATTTAGGTTCACCCCTTAAGGATGCTATTATTTTTGTAGATAATGCACTTATTGGTTCAAATTTAAGAGAAAGAGTTAAAATAGGTGTTTCTGGAAAAATAGTTTCAGCATTCGATATAGCACATATGTGTTCCTTAGGAGCAGATTGGATAAATATGGCGCGACCCTTTATGTTCGCAATAGGATGTATTCAATGTAGATCATGTCATACCGGAGAGTGCCCAAGTGGTATTGCAACAATGGACCCTATGAGATACAGAGCAATTGATATAGACGACAGATCTTTAAGAGCATATAACTTTCATAAAAACACTCTTTTTGTATTTAAGGAACTTTTAGAATCCGTTGGAGTAAATCATCCATCTCAACTCAATAGAAGACATGTAGTTAGGCGGTTGTCAGAGAGTGAAATAAGGTTGGCAGATCAAATATATCCTAAAGTTGAGAAAGGAGCATTGATGAAGAAAGGAAAGATCAATGTTGCCGATCCAAGATTAAATGTCTACTGGAATAAAGTTTCCTCAAAAAGTTTTAATTATATTTCCTAGTTAAAAAAAGACTCCTCCTATTTTTTTTTTTTGAAATTAAGAAAATTAATTACTTTCGTCTAAAGAGAAAAAAAGCTGTTTATTATTTATCCTAAAATTATTAATTATTAATTTGGTTTTATTTGATACCAACCATTCTATAAAAACCTTTGCTAGACCTAATTTAGCATTCGGGCATTTTTGCTTGCTAATTGGGATCACACCATAATAATTTAATAAAATTGATTTGTTTGAAACTAAAACCCTATGTTCAGCTTTATTGCTAAAACTTTCCCATGTTGCTCTGTCTGATAGGGTATATGCATCTTTATTGATAGCAATATTTAAAGTACCTCCCATTCCTTGTCCAACTGACAAGTACCAATTATTTTCTTTTGGATTAGGTAGTTTATCTGTTAAAAGCCACAGATCACGCTCCTTTTTATATGTTCCACTGTCGTCTCCTCTGGATACAAATACAGAATTAGAGTCTACAATTCTTTTTAAAGCGTCATTAATAGAATTTGCTTCTTTAATTCTCGCTGGATCTTTCTTAGGTCCTATTATAACGTAATCATTAAACATAAATTCTTTTCTGAATATACCATAACCTTCTTTTACAAATTGTTCCTCAGAATCTTTGTGATGAGTTATCAAAACATCTGCATCACATTTTTTTGCATTGGCAATAGCTTGACCTGTACCGACTGCAATAACTCTTACGTCAAAACCGTATTTCTCTTCAAATTTTGGAAGTAAATGCTCATAGAAACCTGAATCTCTTGTAGATGTGGTTGACTGTAAAATAATAAATTCTTTTGGATAAGAAAAATTATTTAATAATATTAATAGGAGAAAAATTATATATTTCATTCTAATTTAAAATATAAATTTTCTTAAGTTAATCAATATGTTTTCTAATTCAAAAGTATGATTATTTAAACGTATATTTTCTTAAGTACATATATGATGTAACGATATTAGTGAAGTTTATCGGAGTATGAATTATAACTTTCAAATCTTTTTTTACATGTTGGACATAGATGTTTTGCGAGATTTTGGGCATCATCAAATGCTTTATCAGATTCTCTAATGACTCTTGCCATAAGATACTTAGATATTTGTGTTCTTTTATTTAGTGATTTTTCACAGCATGAGACTCTTTGAATTAATTTGTGATATTTTTGATGTATTTCTTTCCTTTTTACTATTACTTCATCGATTATCTTGATGAGTATGTGTTGAAAATCATCCTCGTTAATTAAATTATTAGTTACTGAGTGGGTGTTAGTTACTTTTTTCATTTGGAGAGTACGTATATGAGATGGAAGAAATCAGAGTATGATTAATTATTGTGGAGAATAATGATTCCTTCCACCCATATTCTTGGTTAAAAATTAGCTGCCGCCTTAATATATGCAGTAAGTGGTGCACCTCTTCTAGCCCCATTTGGATGCCTTGAAGCAATGTATTCCAAATCTGTAGCATTGTTTACGCCTGCTGAGATTCTATAATTATTCATGAAGTCATAGCCTGCATAAAAATTAAGTAGAAAAGCATCATCAATTTTTCCGTTTCTAGCGTCCGCAGAACCATTAAATTCTTCTGTTTCACTTTCATCTGCCGTGCCATGTGATTCTGAGTGATATGTCATATTTACTCCAAAATCAAAGTCATTATACTCATAATCAGCACCAAATGACAGACGATGGTCAGGAATATAAGGTACATTAGACCCGTCTCTACCGCCAGCGAAAGCTGTTTCAGAATCAGTTGAACTAGCTGCACCATCTAAGTTAGCATTTGTAAATGTATAATTCGCAAAGAATGAAATATCTCCTTTAAAGGGAAGAAAATCCTCTGGAGCGTATGTTGAGGAAAGTTCAAAACCCTTTGAAACAACATTACCTGCATTATCAGGTTCGCTATCAGCATTACTGTTATCAAGAACTATTAGATCTTTAAAGTCTGTATGGAAACCAGTCCAAGATAAAAATAATGTCGGAGAGGCGTATCTTACACCGATTTCTTTAGCTATACTTGTTTCTTTTTCCACGGGGTTACCATTATCTCTAGCTGAACCAGGCCCTGGAAGGTTAAATCCTTTATATACCCCACCAAACCATTGCCAATTATCGTCATGATTATAAACTAAACCACCACCTGGAGCAAAAGCAAACATATCTTCATGCATGTTACTGGTTGAGTTTTGAGCACCGGCTTTATCTCTATAGTGGTAGTCAACATATTCAAACCTACCACCTAACGAAACAACAAAATTATTGATAGTTGCTGATTCTTCTATGTAACCAGAATGACCTTTTGCTTTTTCATGTCTATCATCTTTGTAAGTCACACCAGTTGCTGTCAAAGCTCCCCCTACTGCTTGAGTAAAAGCATGACGTTGTTGATCTCTATTTATGTAATCATAATGGTAACCATATCCAACTTTTAAATTATGCTTTATATTTTTTCCAAAATAATCTGTATTAAAGTTAAATTCTGTTTCATTATTAAGACCGTATGAAGTGTATTGCCTATCATTGTTTACGTATCTAACAGTACCTGCTGCTAGTCCCTTTACAATATTTAATGAAGCAGCACTTCCAGCTTTAGACATAATAGATGTGAGAGAATCACCATTAGCATCTGCTAGCTTGAACCAATCTCTTGTAAAACGATTAGCAAATACAGTTAAGTTGTTAGTTATATTTGAATTTAATTCAGCTCTTAATTTTGCATAATAGGTTTGTTGTTCAGAGTTCATTTCGTCGAGTTGGTGTGCAACGTACGTTTGGTCAGGATTAACATTAAAATCTGCTGTGGTTAATCCAGCGTAACCCTCATTATAATTCATATCATTGTATGAACCTTTAAGTTCTAGGGTAATATTTTTTGTTGTTGGAAGTTGCCATAATAACTTAACCATTGGAGCAATTTGATTTATCCCACCAAGCTCATCACTATCATAACCTTTTCTGTGTTGTGAACTTGCAGGAGGCTCGAGGTTGAATTCTTTCTGATTACCCCCACTATTACGATAATACATTTCACCTAAAATTGCTAAAGCACCGTATCTTCCTGAAATACCATAATTGAAATAATCTTGGGTAATAATGTCATTACCTGAACCATAAGACACACTTCCATGATATCGCTGACCAAAATCAATAGGTGTTGTAACAAAATTCATTGCACCACCAGTTGAGTGAGGTCCATATCTATATTGGCTTGTTCCTTTTAAAACTTCTATAGAGTTCATTTTACCTGGAATAGGAAAGTAATAAGCATCTGGCGCTGAATATGGGGCTGGCATGATATTGATCTCGTCTTCCATAATATTTACCTGAGCAGATCTTAGCGTATTAACACCCCTTAAACTTATATTAGGGAATATCCCTAAACCATCTTCTTCTCTTGAGTAAACGCCTGTCGTATTTCTCAGGATCTCATTAATATTATTAAAGTTATATTTTCTTATTTCCTCTGGACCTATGTAATCACCAGAACCCGGTAATTCAAAAACCTGTTCTGGTGATTCAAAGATATTTACATCAGGAGCAACATAAGTGTTATCCTGTGCAAAAGAATTCCCAGCTATTAAAGCGCCGGCAATGAATGTTAACCTTGACATCCAATGGGTATATTTAGTACCAACCTTGATTTTTTAATTACCACTTTACCTCCATGATTTGCTAAATTTATAAAGAGTATAATAATCATTATCAAAGGAAGGATGTAATAATGATAATTATTATCAATTTATATTGATAATGAATCTCAATAAGATTGTCAATCTTTTTTTTGATAATAATTATCATTATCTTTAAAAAAGTATATTTTATCCTTATTAAGAGTTTTTTTTGATAGTTTAAGGATATGTTCATTAGAATAACTAAAATTAGAAAAAAATTATTGATTACGTTTTTTTTTTTTCTTCTCTACTCTTTAAAATCAAAATCATTTGATATAGAGGAGGTTTCTAAAGGTGTATTTGTTCACTATGGAATACATGAAGATGCAAACATAAAAAACAAAGGAGATATTTCAAATATTGGTTTTATAGTTGGTTCAAAATCAATTCTAGTAATTGACACTGGTGGAACGAAATCAATAGGTGAAAGTTTATTAAAAAAAATTAGAGAAATTTCACAGCTCCCTATTTCTCATATAGCTATTACACACTCACACCCTGATCACTTTTTTGGGACAGAGGCTTTTTTGGCTGAAAATCCTAAAATAATTGGGCATGAAAGATTGAATAGGTCTCTCATAAATAATTTTAATTTCTATAGAGATCTTCAATTTAATAATATTGGAGATAAAAGAATTAAGGATAGCAAATTAGTGACGGCTGATGAACTGGTTAAAATCGATCAAATTTTAGAGATTGATCTTGGGCATAGGATAATAGAAATAAAATCTTGGAATAGCGGTCATACTGACAATGACCTTTCGGTTTATGATAAAAAAACCAAAACTTTCTGGTCTGAAAATGTTTTTATAAAACGAATACCCTCAATTAGGGCAAGTATTAAGGGTTGGAAGAAAAATTTAGAAGAAATAATGGAAATGGATATCAATCTAGTTGTACCTGGCCATGGCTTAGCAAAGGGAAAAGAAGCTGCAATCAAGCCTTTGCTAAAATATTTTCAAAGATTAATATATCAAATTAGAAATTTTCAAAACAAAAATAAATCATTACAAGAGTCAATTAACTCAATCCTACAAAACGAAATAATCAACCCCAGAACAGTAAATAAGGAAGATTGGGTTTTATTTACAGAGTATCACTATTCCAATATTACAAAGGTTTATACCGAACTTGAATGGGAATAGTCTTAACAAAACTTTAATAAAGTCGTTTAGAACTTTATGTACGCTGATTTGTTAAAGTTTTTTATGCTTTTAAATTCAATATTTATCTTTGGCATATGTTTGTATTTAATTTTCTCAAAAAAAAATGAGCCAACTGACTACACAGAAAAGTTCAGCAAAATGTACACCTTGAGGCCCAAAAAAAAAGTTAATATTTCTAGATTTTAATTTAAAAATCGTTTGCTATTTCTAACTCACAATCTAAATTATAATTATGAATAGAGAATTTAATTCAGAAGATTTAAAGACACTTGAAGAGAAAATTGACAAACTCCAAAAGTCCGTAACCAGGTTGGAAAAAAAACTCTCCAGCCATATTGAGTTTATTGACAGAGTATACGAGCCCCTAAGAAGTCCTATTTCGAAGATAAAAAACTTTTTTGGATAAGTCTAACTGTGTTTTTTATCTTTAAAGTTTTTATTTCAGCAATAATTTTGTCATTTGCTAGTTGGCTATCTTTAAAAAAACCATCCCTGGCGGGTTTTGTCATATCTATTCCGATTGTTAGTATCATCTCGATTGCACTTTCATATTTCGAGCATAGGAATATTGAAAAAACAGTTCTTTTTGCAAAAAGTATTTTAGTGGGCATACCAGTTTCTTTGATGTTTTTTATACCTTTCTTTTTCTCTAAAAACTTATCTATGAATTTTTTTTATATTTATTTATTAGGAATAGTTCTTTTAGTTTTAGGTTTCTTTGTTCATAGATATATCACAAGTAATTTTTAATAATCTAAGACATACTGGACTATGTATGAATTTTTAAGACTCTTCACAATAGTTTTGATATCTATTGTTTTACTAGTAACTTTGATAGTTTTTATATAGTAAATGTTTGTATTTAAAAAATTTTATAATTCTGCTAAAATAATTTCCATTAGATCATGGACAAGATTTTTATCGATTATGGAACAAGAATTAATCAAGCAATTTTAGATGTTATAAAAGAAATTTTAAAGGATCTATCAAGGTCTAAAATTTCTTCTAATCATTGTTTCTACATAACTTTTAAAACAAAATCTAATGGGGTTGTATTTCCTAGCTATTTGAGAAAAGACTATCCCAATGAAATTACAATTGTTTTGCAAAATCAATTTTGGGATTTAAAAATAAGAAAAAATGATTTTTCTGTCTCTTTATTATTTAACAAAAAAAAAGAAAATTTAAAAATACCATTTAATTCCATAACAAAGTTTTATGACCCTTTTGTTAAGTTTAGTATTCAGTTAGATTTAAAAGACGACAAAAAACAAGTAAAAAAAGTTATAAAAAAAAAGAAAAAAAATATTAAACAGAAAATTGTTTCTTTAGCAGACTTTAGGAAAAAAGATGACTGATTACAGAACTGAAAAAGATAGTATAGGAGAAATAAATGTCCCATCTGATAAGTTTTGGGGAGCTCAAACTCAAAGAAGTCTTCAAAATTTTTCAATTGGAAATGATAAAGTTCCAATAGAGCTCATTAAATCTTTTGCTATTCAAAAAAAAGCCTCGGCAATCAGTAATATTGCCATTGGTAAACTTAAGCCAAATCTTGGTGAAAAAATAATTGATGTCTGTGACGAAATAATAAATGGAAAACTAGATGATAATTTCCCTCTATCAATATGGCAGACCGGTTCTGGAACACAAACTAATATGAACCTTAATGAAGTTATCGCAAACAAAGCTAACCAAATGTTGGGCGGAACTCTTGGGTCATATACTCCTATCCATCCAAACGATCATTGTAATTTAAGTCAATCCTCTAATGATTCATTTCCAACGGCAATGCATATTGCAGTGGTATTAAAAACGAATAAAGTTTTGATTCCATCAATAGAAAAGCTTGTAAACGTTTTAGAAAAAAAAAAAAAAAAATTTCAAGATGTTATAAAAATTGGTAGAACTCATTTACAAGACGCTACTCCTCTTTCATTTGGTCAAGAGTTTTCTGGATTTTCCTCACAAATATCTAATGCCTTAAAAAGAATAACCGTTTCATTGGATGAGATTTATAGTCTTGCTCAAGGGGGCACTGCAGTAGGTACTGGAATTAATTCTTCTAAAAAATTCACCTCAGGTTTTATTGAAGCTATAAAGATCATTACTGGATACCCATTTAAAGAAGCTTCAAATAAATTTGAACTGTTATCCTCTCATGAATCTTTACTAAACTTTTCCAACGCTTTAAATACTCTTGTAGTTGCCTGCTATAAAATATCCAATGATATAAGACTTTTAGCATCAGGTCCAAGATCTGGGATTGGAGAAATCATTCTTCCAGAAAATGAGCCTGGTTCTTCAATAATGCCTGGTAAAGTTAACCCTACACAATGTGAAGCTCTTTGTCAGGTTTGTATTCATCTCATGGGTTTAAATTACTCATTAGGCATTGCATGTAGTCAAGGACAATTCCAACTTAATGCTAATAAAACTGTCATTATTTTCTCTGTTATTAGATCTATGACTTTAATAAGTGATTCTATAAATTCATTTGTTGAAAGATGTCTTGAAGGTTTGGATTTAAATAGAAAAAGAATTAGAGATAATCTTAATAACTCACTGATGCTTGTAACTGCCTTAAATCCAAAAATCGGATATGATAAAGCAGCGAAAATCGCAAAGAAAGCTCACGCTGAAGGTATTTCACTTAAGCAGGCTGCAATAAAACTTAAATATTTGAAATCAAGCGAATTTGACGAAATTATTGATCCCAGGAAAATGATCAAATAGTTAATCTAAAAATAGATCAAGAATATCTTCAGGCACAATTTCCTTCGATTTTTTTTTTATTATTTTCTGCAAAGAACTTGGATCCAAAGTCAATTTTTTCTTTTTTTTTAAGATTGAATTTATACCATCTGAGAGTAAAGCGTCTTTAACTTTTTCAAAGTCGTAAGAAATATTATAATCCTCAGGATTGCCGTTCATTATAATATTAAACTCAGGAAGGTTTTTAAATTTTTTCGTTCTGATATAAACTGAATTGTCAATTTTAAATTTTTCATTATAAAGTGAGTAGTTACCTTTTGATTTTATTCTCATATTTTTCTGCTCGGCTTGAAGATTATCGAGAGTAAAAATTCCTTTATTTAATCTAAAATTTAAAGAGATCGAATCTATGTCAGATGAACCTTTGATTTTATTTTTATTAAATAAACTGAAGAAATCTTGGAAAGTTTCAATATTATCTGCCCTCTTCACTAAATCAGAAATATCCACACCTATTAATCTGGATTTTTGGTTTATACACTCGCCTTTGGCTTTAGTGTTGATCAAAATATTTTGAAGATTTGCTAAATTAGTAAAACTAAATTTAACATCACAGTCAAAGTAAGCATCGGTAAGGTAAATTTTATCAGATTCCATTTTTGGAGATTCATAAAAAAAATCATATATTGCTAAATCACCATTGAAATTCTTGTTGCTGTAAGAATATATTCCATCAAGTTTCATCATCGACTTTAGGTATTTAAGTCTTAAATCCTTGATAAATATCGCATTACTTTTTTTTAAAATATTGGATGATACATCTTTAAATTTTAATTTATTGTACGATACATTAGCTAACTCCACATTAAAGTCGAAGTTCAGAGATGGAATTTTAGTGCTCACTAATTGAGTTTTTTTTTTATCATAAAAATTCAGTTGAGAAACTAACTCGAAAATCTGTTTTACATCAATCTTTTGGCTATTAAAGTTTCCATTTACAAAGAATTGATCGTTTTTAACATTTAAAATTCCTGACCCAAATATTTCATTACTATTACTAAAAAGTTGATTTATATTGTATTCGATTTTTTTTAATTCTCTAGAACTAGCATCAATTTTGATCAGGGAATTATATTTTACATGGTTGAACTCTAGCTCAGCCTTAATTTCATCCTCACTTGAAACAGAAAAATTTAAATTATCAAGCTCATTTTTATCACCAGAGATAAAAAAAAATACTTTCCCATTTGTGATTTTAATATTTTTAAACTTTTCTAGAAGGTTTTGAAATATTTCTATCTTTATCTTTCTAGTTTCATTTTTAACTAATGTTAGCTTAGATATAGATTTTTTTTTTGTAAGAAAGATTTCAGGTTTATTTATTTGAATAGTTTCTATTTCAGGCTTTAGTTTAAGAAGAGTCCTCCAATTAGATGATAACTTTACACTTTCTGACTTAACTTCAATACCAAGTGATTTATCTATGAAATTTACATCTAAAATTTTTATTTTAGGAAATGGAAAGACATTAATTTTTATATCTTCATTAAATTTTAGATTTAAATTAAATTCCTCATTAACCTTTTGATTTATTATCTTAACTACATCTTTCTTATCAAAAAGAATTAAAGGGGAAAGTGTTAAGACTAAAATAAGTGAAGCCGTTAGAAAAAAAGTAAACTTCAGAATTTTTTTTATCACTTATCTGATGACTTTAAATATCTTGGTCTGTGTGGACCAGATAAAATTATAAATTTTTCATTGCCAGAAGTATCTTTAAATGACAGGAAAGACGGCGATTGATTTTGATTTTTCCAAAGTTCATAAACTTGGAAAGCCTGATTAGCATGTCTTCTTCCTTTAAACCATTCATCATCAGCAATAATAGTTGCAGCAGCACCCCCAAGATGTTTTACTTCAAGAAATGTTTCTATGGAAATTGCCTCTTTTATTGACTTGCTCATTTCTAAAACTCTCTCTTCAAAAACTTTAAATGCATTACTATAATCTTTTGTAAGAATATTTTCGGGCCTAACCTTGGAAAAGTTTTCATTAAGCGACCAACCCATTAGACCGGTTTTATTATCAAGAAGATTTAACCAATCATTTTCTTTTGTTAAAAGAATCATTTCTTTTCCTTGATCAATCGGATAAATAACTGGAGAATCTAAAGAGGAGTTCATGTGAAAGTTAGAAACCGTTTTTACAGCATAAAGTTTCTCTTCACTTTTTAATATGTTGAACGGATAAAGAAATAATGGGATGATTACAAATAAAAAATTTTTCATAATAATTTTTATAAAGACATTTAATAATGAGTCAACTAAATATATTATACAATTTCAAATCTGAAAACTTTGACAATAGAAGTGAAAGTATAACATTTATAATCTTACATTATACAGAAACGAAAACACTTATAGATGCTGTAAGGTTGCTGACAGATAGGTATAGAAAAGTTAGTTGTCACTACGTTGTAGATAAAAATGGAGATATTTACAATATAGTTCCAGACGCCTAGAGAGCATGGCATGCTGGGATATCAGGATGGGATGGTTTGGAAGATATTAACAGTAGGTCAGTTGGCATTGAGATTGTTTATGAAGGGGAAAGTAAAAAACAATTTCCAAAGATACAAATTTCATCCTTAATGCAACTCATTCACATCCTTATGTTGAAATACAAAATTCGAAAAGACAAGGTTTTAGGTCATAGTGATATTGCTCCTCTTAGAAAACAGGATCCTGGAAAATATTTTCCTTGGGAGACTTTAGATAAAAATAATATTGGCCTATGGGTCAATAACAAAGACAAATTTTTAAGTAAAGATTTGAACTCAGAACAGTATGAAAAACTTTTAGACAATTTAAAAAAAATTGGTTATCCAGACATCATTGATTTTAAACAAAAAAAAGAAAACCAAATTATTATTGATGCTTTTCACAGACATTTTTTTCCAAAATTAATTGGAAAATTTCCACAAATTTCAAGTCTACAAAAATCAATAGATCTTCTTAAAATAAAAAAAACTTGAATTATTATCATTTGGATATTTAATTGAATTACTAGATGGTTGTGTGACTGCCTTTTAAGGAGGAAAGTCCGGACTCATCAGAGCACCAAAGCCGGGTAATTCCCGGCGAGGGCAACCTCAGGGAAAGTGCAACAGAAAATATACCGCCTTTTAAGGTAAGGTTGAAATGGTGGGGTAAGAGCTCACCGCGTTTTTGGCAACAAAAATGGCATTGTAAACCCCTTTGGGAGCAAGTCCAAGATAGCCTAATAAGTGTGGCTCTGCACAATGGTTTGGTGGGACGCTAGAGATTGTTGGTAACAGCAATTCAAGATTAATAGTCACAACCTTTTTAGGTACAGAATCCGGCTTACAGACCATCTAGTATAATTGTATAATTTTTTTGTTGAAAAGTGGTTGTAAATTCCATAAAATCCCATAATATCCCATATAGGGGTAATTTGATTTATGTTTTTGTCTACAACTATAAATAAAATGGATGCTAAATGCAGAGTTTCTGTTCCATCTTCTTTTAGAAGCAATCTCAGCAAGCAAACATTTAATGGTCTTATAGCCTTTCCCTCTTATAATAATAAATCAATTGATGCCTGTGGTATTGATAGAATGGAAAACATATCAGAAAGTTTAGATAGAAGTGAAAATTATACTCAAGATGAGTTTGACCTTATTTCATTATATTTTGGAGAAGCAGAAAAACTTGCATTTGATAAGGAAGGCAGGATTATTTTACCAAAAAATTTAATAAAACATGCTGAAATTAAAAATGAAGTTTTGTTTGTGGGATTAGGGCCAACTTTTCAAATGTGGAATCCGAAATGCTATGACAAGAAAAAACAGGAGACAATTAAAATAGCCAATAAAAACAACCTCAACCCAAGACTTAAACCAATTCCTAAAGGATATTAAAAGGAGACAATATGACCCTTCATCTAAAAATGCCCTCTCAAAGTAATAATCTCTCGCCTAGAATCTTAGTAATAGGGATAGGCGGAACAGGCGGTAATATTATTAACAGTATGATTAACTCAGGAATCGAAGGTGTAGACTTCTTAAACGTTAATACCGACAGTCAGCAATTAAAACATTCCAAAGTTGAAAAAACTCTACAATTAGGTCCCTCTTGTACTCAAGGTTTAGGTGCTGGTGGAGACCCAGATATGGGCAAAAAGGCGGCAGAAGAAGTCTTAGAAGAAATTGAAGAATACATTGAAAATGCAAATATGGTTTTCCTGACTGCTGGCATGGGAGGAGGAACAGGTACAGGTGCCACACCAGTTATAGCTAAGATTGCTAAAGAAAAAAATATTTTAACAGTGGGTGTTGTTACAAAACCATTCCAAATGGAAGGAAAAAGGAAAATTGAAAAAGCAGAGAAAGGTGTAACAGAACTACAAAAATTTGTTGACAATCTAATAGTGATACCAAACCAGAATATATTTGCCGTTGCAAAACCTGACACCCCAGTAACTGATTCATTGCAATTAGCAAATGATGTTTTAATAGACGGTGTTAGCAGCATAATAGATTTAATGGTCAAACCTGGAATAATGAACCATGACTTTGCTGATGTTAAAAGTGTGATGAGTGAAACTGGAAAAGTACACCTTGGCACAGGAATATCTGAAGGAGAAGATAGGGTTAATGAAGCAACTGAAAAAGCTATTTCCAACCCTCTACTTGAAAATAATTCAATGTCTGGAGCTAAGGGAGTACTAATAAATATTACTTGCGGTAATGACACTACATTACAAGATATTGACTTAGCAAATAATAAAATTAGAGAAGAAGCAGATGAAAATGCAAATATTATTTGGGGCCTGCAAAAAGATGATAGTTATAATGGGAAGTTTAAAATTTCTGTCATTTCGACAGGGATAGATTCTGAAAATTACCATCAGAATATTATAAATAATGAGAGAATATCAACCGTCATTCAACCCGATGAAGGCAATCAAAATTTATCTTCAACTCAGAATGAGTTAAAGACAAACGAGGATCAACCAAGTTTCCTTGTAGATTTACGTCAACCATTAAAAACTAGTTCTGAGGCCAATCTTTTAGAAGAAGACAAAATACTCAAAGATCAACATCCAGAAAATAATAAAACTGTAAAAAAATCTCTTTTCGGAAGGATTTTTGGACTAAAAGACAAAGAAAAAAGCTATGGAAATAAAGATAATCAATCTAATACTACTGAACAGGAAGTAGAAAGTAAAAAAATATTTCTTAACGAAATTCAGGAAATATCAGATATAAATAACAATAAAGAAGATAAGATTGTTATAGAAGATGAGAGTTTTAGAGCTGCTCAAGAAACTCATCTGTCTAACTCAATAGATGATGAAACTAGTGATCAAACAAGTGAAGTTAATGAAGATCTACTTCAAATACCTGCCTTCTTAAGAAGACAAGCTAACTAATATGAATAGCGATTTATCGCATGTACCTGTAATGGTAAACGAGGTTGTTTCTTTTCTTAATTTAAAAAAAAAAAAAAATCTTTTAGATTGTACATTTGGTCAAGGTGGTTACTCAAAAAAAATATTAGAGGAATCAAACTGCAATGTTTTTGCATTGGATAGAGACAAGGAATCGATAGGATTTGCAGATGTTTTGAAAAAGAAATATGGATCTAGATTTAACTTTGAAAACGAAAAGTTTAGTACCTTGGAAAGCGTTTTATCCAAGAAAGGTGTAAGTTTTTTTGACGGTATAGTAATTGACCTAGGAATATCAAATACTCAATTAAAAAATCCAATGCGTGGTTTTTCTTTTTCAAACGACGGTCCTCTTGACATGAGAATGGATCAACATAAAACCAACCTTACCGCTGAAATAGTTATAAACGAATACAGTGAAAAGGAATTAGCCAATATTTTTTTCTACTATGGAGAAGAAAGAAACTCCAGAAGAATTGCAAGATCAATTATAAAGTTTAGAGAAAGAAAAAGAATAAATACTACAAAAATACTTTCAGAAATTATTTCAAAAATTAATAAAAGTAAATTTAAAAATCCAAGCACTCGTGTTTTCCAAGCGTTGCGAATATTTGTTAATGATGAGCTGGATGAACTGGAAAAAATTCTAGAATTAAGCATGAGAATATTAAACTCTAACTCTAGAATTGTAATTTTAGCATTTCATTCTCTTGAAGATAAGATAATTAAAAATTTTTTTAGGACTAATCAAAAGAAAGATAACTCTCAAAAGTATGGGTTAAAATTGATTACCAAAAAGCCCGTGACTCCGTCTTCTCAAGAAATCAAAGAAAACCCAAGCTCTAGGTCAGCTAAATTAAGGGTTGCTGAAAAGATATGAAGTTTTTAAGTTTTTTAATAATATTTGGAGCGATTCTCTTGACAATATCCATAAAATTGATTGTAGCCAATCAAGAAGGAAAATTGAAGATAATAAAATCTCAAATAAATGAGGTGCATGAGAAAATAGAAAAGAAACAAGCAGATATCTCGTATTCGACAAGGCCACAGCAATTAAAAAAAATTAATGAAGAAAATTTTCAATTGTCACCTATTCTGCAATCAGACATAATAAAGAGAATAGAGTAAATGCCTGAAAGTGAAAATATCACATACGATAATGTAAAACCTAACAAGCAGTTTACCGGGTCTCGCAAATTACAATTTAATGATAAAAATGATATTTTAATTAATGCTAATAAAGAAAAAAATGTAAAGTTTGCTAAAACATTTAATCTGTTGGTGTTTTTAATAACAACTTCATTTATATTATTTATTTCTTTTAATTTAATAAACACATCATTTAATAACGACGGCAAACAAAACTCAAATCTTTCTGAGATTAGGAAGAAAAGAGGTAAGATTTTAGATAAGCACAATGAAATAGTAGCCACTTCGTTGGAGACTAAAGATTTTTATTTAGATCCTAAAAGTTCGTTAGACCGAAAAAAACTAAAAAAAGATTTAAAACAAATATTTATTGAAAAAGACCCATACTTTTTTGAAAGAATATTTAATAAAAATCAATATCATTTAGTTGTTAGAGATATTTCATTATCAAATCTTAATAAAATTAAAATGCTGGGAGATCCAGCAATAAAACTTCATAAATCTAATAAAAGAGTTTATCCACAGCATAATATTTTTTCTCATTTAACAGGTCTAAAAACTGAAAATTTGAGTAGTAAGTTGGAAAAAAATTTTGATGAATATTTAAAAAAAGGGCATGATATTAAATTAACACTTGACCTTAGAATTCAAAATATTGTTAGAGACGAATTATCAAAAAGCATAGAATTTTACGAGGCAAAGTCTGCATTAGCTATTGTTATGGATGTTCATAGTGGAGAAATACACTCTATTGTTTCTCTCCCTGATTTTAACCCTAACTATCCTAATGAGATTCTACCTAATAGTGAGAATAATCTAGCAACGGAAGCAAGATACGAAATGGGTTCAACTTTAAAAATATTTAATGCTGCAATGGCATACGAATTGAATTTAAATATTTTAAATGAGTCGTTTGATATTTCTAATGGATATCAAATTAACAATATTAAAAATATATCTGACAAACACATTAAAAAAGAAAGTCTTAATTTTGATGAAATATTTACTAAATCTTCAAATGTTGGCAGTGTAAAGATTTTAGAATCCATAGGTTTTGAATCACAAGAATTATTTTTTAATAAGATTGGGTTAACTCAGAAACTTGAAATTGAAGGTTTAAATGTTGTTTCTAATAAATTGCCTGAAAATTGGGAAGCTCACTCAAAATTTATTAGTTATGGTTATGGTATTTCTGTTTCTCCTATCAGTTTGGTAACTGCATTTTCAACTTTGGTTAATGGTGGATATAAAATCAAACCTAAAATAATTTCATCAAATATAATTGAAAAAACAGATAAAATATTGTCTTCAGACACCTCAATAAAAATAAATAAGCTAATCACAAAAATTGTCAATAAAGGAACTGGAAAGCTAGCATTAGTTGACGGAATATCAGTTGGGGGGAAAACCGGGACTTCAAAAAAAGTTGAACTTGGAAATTATTCAGAAAATAAAGTCATAACATCATTTATAGGAGTATTTCCAGCCGAACAACCAAATTATCTAACATTTGTCTTATTTGATGAACCCAAAAGAAATATTTATGGAAAATTTGACAACACTGGAGGAAATACGGCAGCTCCAACATTCTCCAGAATTGTAAAAAAAATTTCCCCAATTATTTATCATAATAAATATATAAAAAGCGTTAAAAATGAAATTAAATAAGATTCTAAAAGCCTGTGACTTTAAAATGGAAGTTTCAGAAAATTTAGATTTTAATATCAAAGGTCTTTCTATTCACTCAAAGTCTGTAAAAGACAATTATATTTTTGGAGCAATAAAAGGTAATAAACAAAATGGTGAGGACTTTGTAGCTGATTTACAGCACATTAAGAATCTAGTGGTCGTAATATCAAAAAATTCATTCGTAGATAGGAATTTCAAAAAGAGTGGAAATATAATTTTTATTAAAGTTAATGATGTGAGGTTTTTTATTAGTAAGATTTGTTCAATAATATTTCCAAATAATATAGAGAAAAAATTTGCAGTCACAGGTACTAATGGAAAAAGTAGTGTTGCAGAATATGTTTTGCAAATCTGGGAATATTTAAGAATTAATTCTGCATTAATTGGAACATTAGGAGTCAAGTATAAGAAGAAAATATCAATAAATCCAGATCTTAACTTAACTACTCCAGACGTAGTAAATTTTCATAAAGTATTAAATAAACTCGACAAAAGTGGATGCAGAAATGTTATTTTTGAGGCCTCAAGCATTGGACTTGATCAAAAGAGATTAAGTCCAGAGAAATTCAATGTTGTTGCCTTCACGAACCTCTCAAATGATCACTTAGACTATCACAAGTCTATAAGAAATTATAAATTTTCAAAATCTTTATTATTTTTAAATCACACTCACAAAAACAGTTTGGCAGTAATTAATACTGACACAAAATATTCAAAATATTTTATAAATATTTGTAATAGTCATAATCTAAGAGTTCTTGATTATGGAAAAAAAGCTAATTTTCTCAAGATTAAAAGTATTAAAAGAATTAAAGAGAAATTGATTTTACAGGTAATATTTAAGGGAGAAATTATTTCAACTAACCTAAATTGTATTAGTGAATTTGAAATTTATAACAGATTATGTTCGCTCGTCATGGTTTTTAATAAAGATCTAAAATCGAAAAATTTTAGAATACTTAATGATTTACATAATCCAAAAGGCAGAATTGAAAAAATTTATGATAAAGAACAAAAAAGAGTGTATATTGATTATGCACATACTCCAGATGCTTTATCACAAGTACTTTCTTCTCTTAGGAAAATAACTAAGAGAAAACTAATTCTAGTTTTTGGATGCGGAGGAGATAGGGATCAAGAAAAAAGAAAAATTATGACAAATGTGGCCCTAAAATTTTCTGACTTAATTTTCATTACAGATGACAACCCAAGGTTTGAAAGCCCTGAAAAGATTAGAAACGATATGATAATAGGTTTAAAAGAGTTAGAGTTAGAAAAAATAAGAATCATTGGAAATAGATCAAAAGCAATTTCAAGTGCAATAAAATTACTTTCTAAACAAGATATCTTGTTAATAGCAGGAAAGGGTCATGAAAATTATCAAATAATAAATGGTGAGAGAAAAAAATTTAGTGATGAGAGCACAGCAAAGAGGTTTTTAAAAAAATGAGTCTTTGGAAAATAGAAGAAATCTGTGCAGCTCTGGAAATAAAAAATTCAATTGATGAAAACCTTACATTTCAAAGAATTTCAATTGATTCTCGAACAGTGAAAAAAGGCGATTTGTTTATCCCAATAAAAGGTTTAAAATTTAACGGACATGACTTTATTGAGCAAGCTTTAGAAAAAGGTGCTTACGCATCAATAATTGAGAAGAAAGAAAAAAAAAGATTTTTAAAAGAAAAAAAACTTATTGAGGTAAAGAATTCAAATCAAACATTAAAAAAACTTGCGACATATTCAAGGATGAGAAATAAAAAGTTAATTATGGTTGGAATCACTGGAAGTTGCGGCAAAACCACTTTGAAAGAATGGAGTTACCAAATATTCAAAGAATTTAAAAAATCTTACTGTACATTTGGAAATTATAATAACGAAATTGGATTGCCATTAACATTAATTAATATGCCAAAACAAACTGAATTATGTATTTTAGAGTTAGGGATGAATTCTAAGGGTGAAATAAAAAACCTATCAGAGATAGCAAAACCATCAATATCTGTAATCACCAATATTGGAACAGCTCATTCAGGAAATTTTTTGAAATTTAAAGATATTGCTGAAGAAAAATCACAGATACTAAGTTATCTTGATAAAAAATCAATTGCAATTATTCCAAGGGAATCAGAATACTTCCAATATTTATTAAAGAAAGCTTCTAAAAAAACAGAAAAAGTTTATTCATTTGGCAAATCTGATGAATGTGACATACAAATATCCAAAACAAGAAAAAAAAATAATTGGATAATAAAAATATTTGGAGAAGAAATTAGAGTAAAAAATAAAATCTATTTTGAAAGTTGGGCACAGCATGCAGGTATTATTTTAGGGTTAGCAAAAATATTGAAATTTAATATGGATTCTTGTATCAGGAATACTCAATTATTATCCCCAATAAATGGTCGAGGAAAAATAATAAAAAAAGTATTTCAAGGAAAAAAAATTGTGATTATAGATGATTCATATAATTCAAACCCAGAGTCTCTATCACATGCTATAAAAAATTTAAAGAATTACTATTTACCACATTCAAGAAAAATATGTGTGATTGGAGATATGCTGGAATTAGGAAAATCATCAAAAAAAATGCATATTGCAATTTCAGAAATAATAGTGAAAAATAAACCTGACATCATAATTACCTTAGGGAAATTGGCAAAACTAATTTTTGATAATTTACCTAATAATTTCGAAAAATTTCATTATGATGTTTATCATCAAGTATGGAATAAATTAACAAAGATCATAAAAGATAAAGATGTAATAATGCTTAAAGGTTCAAATTCAACAAACTTACATATAATTTCAAATAATTTAATTAATGTAAGTTGATATGTTTTATTATTTTCTAATACCCTACGTAGAATCTTTTAATTTTTTAAACCTTTTTAATTACATTACTTTCAGAGCAGGTGGAGCGCTTTTTACAGCCTTTTTTGTATCTCTTCTTTTAGGTCCAAGATTTATTAAAAAACTAAAAAGTTTTCAAAAAAATGGACAACCTATAAGGGAAGACGGTCCAAAAAGCCATTTGATAAATAAGGTTGGCACCCCTACCATGGGTGGAATGCTAATTTTAATATCCCTATTTATTTCTATAGTCTTGTGGGCAGATTTAAGTAGTCAAATTATGTGGCTAATTTTCAGCATAACTATTTCATTTGGTCTGATAGGAGCAATTGATGATTATAAAAAGTTAAAAAATAATAATTCTGAGGGTATTAAAGGATCTTACAGATTAATTATTGAATTTTTAATATGCTTTTTGTTTATCTTTATTTTTAATAAGATGATCAACAACGACCTCACAAATATAGTGTTCATTCCATTTACCAAGGGCTTGTTTTTGGATTTAGGAAACTTTTATTATATATTTGCGTCTATAGTTATTGTTGGCTCTGCTAATTCAGTAAACCTCACAGATGGACTCGACGGTTTAGCCATTGGACCAATTATGATTACTACCCTTTCATTTGCATTTATTGCATACTTTACTGGTAATCTTATCTATTCAGATTACCTTAAAATCCCCTATGTGAGTGATTCCGGAGAGCTTGTAATTATTTGTGCTTCCCTGATTGGTGCAGGCTTAGGTTTTTTGTGGTTTAATGCTCCTCCAGCCATGGTTTTTATGGGTGATACTGGATCATTATCTATGGGTAGTACAATAGGTGCAATAGCAGTAGCAACAAAGCATGAAATTATACTTGCAATAATTGGTGGCATATTTGTATTAGAAGCATTATCAGTTTTTGCTCAAGTAATTTCTTTCAAGTTTACGGGTAAAAGAATCTTTAGAATGGCCCCAATTCATCATCACTTTGAACAAAAAGGTTGGTCAGAATCAACAATTGTAATACGGTTTTGGATAATATCAATAATTTTAGCTTTAATTGGATTGGCAAGTCTTAAGCTTAGATGATAGACAAAGAGAAGATATATATACTTGGTTTAGGTCTTTCTGGGATGTCATTAGCTATTTATCTTAAAAAAAAAAAAATACCATTTGAATGCTGGGATGATGATTTTGAAAAAAGAAGAAAAGCCAAAAAATATAAATTAAACGTTAAAGAGATCACATTAAATGAACTTACCAATGCTTCTCATTTAGTAGTAAGCCCAGGTATAAATCATCAAAGTATTAGTCCTCATAAGGTAATAAAAATTGCAAAGAGATTGGGTATTAAAATAGTCACCGATATCGAATTTATAAAAATTTTTGACTTAAATAACATCATAATAGGTGTCACAGGAACAAACGGGAAAACGACAACGGTCTCTTTTATAAATAACATTATTTCATTTAAAGAAGTAATTTCTTCTAAAGTATGTGGAAATATTGGTGTGCCTTTCACAGATTTAAAAATCAATAAAAAAACAACTCTTGTAGTTGAAGCTTCGTCCTTTCAATTAGCTAAAATTGATAAACTTAAATTTAACATTTCTGTACTATTGAATATATCGAATGACCACATAGATTGGCATGGAAGTATGAAAAATTATGTTAACTCAAAACTCAGAATATTTACCAATCAAGACAAGATGTGTCACGCAATTATTTGTATTGATGATAAATATACTGAAAAAGTAGCCTCAGATTTTAAGCGAAATTATAATTCAAAACTAATATTAATAAGTACGTCGGGAAATAAAAATGCAGATATAAATTTATATAATGATTTAAATGAATTGAAGATTGAGAATAAATTATCCAATGACATTATTATAATACCAAAAGATAAACTTAAATTTACGCTAGCAGTACATAATTATCAAAATCTTCTAGCAGCTTACACTGTCGGCTATATTCTCAATCAAGAAAAATCTGTTTTTTTAGAGTCTTTGATGAATCTATCTAATTTAGACCATAGGATGGAGTTTATTGGGAAGAAAAATAAAATACAATTTTATAATGATAGTAAATCAACAAATCTCAACTCTGCAATTGTAGCAATTGAAACTTTGAAAAATATTTTTTGGATTTTAGGTGGTAGAAATAAGATAGGCGGGATTTCAGGAATAGAGAAAAACTTAAAAAATGTAATAAGAGCCTATAGTTTTGGTGAATCAGGTAAAGAAATCAAAAGGGTTTTAGAGAAGAAAATAAAATGTTTTAACTTTGAATCTTTAGATGAAGCATTTGAAAAATGTTTCAAAGATGCCGAAATTTACAATAAAGACGTAAATATTCTCTTATCGCCAGCTTGTTCATCATTTGATCAATTCAAGAACTTTGAAGCAAGGGGTGAAAAATTTAAAGATTTAGTCAAAGAAAAAATTTAGGATTATGGATACAAAAAAACAGGGCTTAAAGATAACTTGGTGGCAAAAGACAGATAAATTCATTCTTCTTCCAACTATTTTTCTTTTTCTCTTTGGAATAATTGCAATTTCTAGTATTTCG
The DNA here is from genome assembly GCA_045563055.1 of Alphaproteobacteria bacterium. GTDB lineage: Bacteria > Pseudomonadota > Alphaproteobacteria > Methylaequorales > Methylaequoraceae > Methylaequor. The sequence continues at coordinate 17,762 of JBJKUR010000012.1, read as the reverse complement.
CAACATGTTGCCAATAAGATTTATTTGCCATCTGATATGATTTTAAAGAAGCATTTAATATTTTGCCTTTTTGGACTTTTTATAATCTTTCTGACATCAAATCTTTCCATAAAAAATCTAGTTATTATTTCTTTTATCATCTTTTTTGGAGCAGTTATTTTGTCTTTTATTGCAATTTTTTTTTTCCCGGAAACAAAAGGTGCTAATAGATGGATTAAAGTCCTAAACTTTTCCTTTCAACCATCCGAGTTATTAAAACCATCATTTGTTATAGTTAGCGCTGTATTTCTTGGAAGATATAAAATAAAACATGATAACTCTATTTTTATAAATATTGTCTGCCTTTTAATCGTTTCCTTACTATTAATTTTACAGCCAGACTTTGGTATGTTTTTATTAATATTTGGTGCTTGGCTTGTGCAAATTTTAACATCGAACATAAAAAAAAATATTATCATACCAATTCTTGGCTCTTTTGTTGTCGTCTTCACCATTTGCTTTTTTAGTCTTGAACATGTGAGATTTAGAATTATGAACTTTATCTATTCAGATATTGGTGATAATTACCAGATAACAAAATCTCTTAAGTCATTTGAGAGTGGAGGATTATTTGGCAAAGGAATTGGAGAAGCATCTATTTCAAGAAATCTTCCCGACGTCCAATCTGACTTTATTTTTGCATTAATCGGAGAGGAACTTGGAGGAATTTTTGCTTTGCTAATAATATCTATGTATCTAATACTGTATACCAGAGCACACATAGTTTCACAAAAATCAAATAATCTCTTCGTGATAATATCAATTACAGGCATTGCAAACCTATTGATTTTTCAAGTAATCATAAATCTATCCTCAACCCTAAATATTATTCCTACGAAAGGAATGACACTGCCATTTATATCATACGGAGGTTCATCATTAATTTCGAGTTCTTTAATGATTGGATTTCTTTTACTACTAATAAGAAATAAACATAATGAATAAAAAAAAAATATTTTTGGTGGCTGGAGGTACTGGAGGGCATTTATTTCCTGCTATAGCTTTGTCTAAATATAATAAAAACTTTGATTATCACTTTATACTTGATTTTAGGACAGAAACTTTAGCTCTAAAAAATAATTTAAAATATAATAGGATTGTTTCATCTAATTTAAATTTAACCCTTTATCTTCCTATCAGTATCCTAAAAATAATTTTTGCCTGTATTCAGTCATTTATTATTTTGGTTAAACATAAACCTAGTTTAGTAGTTGGTTTTGGAGGATATACAACAGTTCCCACACTTCTCATTGCTAAAATCTTGAATATTAAAATTGTCTTACACGAACAAAACGCCATAATGGGTAAAGCTAATAGATTCTTGTCTAAATTTGCTAAAAGAGTTGCGCTTACATATAAAAATACAAAATTTAAAACTAGTAATTCTGTGTACACAGGAATTCCAATACGAAGAAATGAAAAAAAAAAAATAAGAAAAAAATATAAGACAATTTTAATTGTTGGAGGGAGCCAAGGAGCAAAAGTTTTTTCGACCATAATTCCAAAAATTATTAGAGGATTAAATGATAAACTAAAAAAAAATCTTTATATTATTCAGCAGGTAAGAAAAAATGAAAAAAGAAATATTGAAAATACATATAAAAAAATGAACATTAGATTTGAAGTCAAATATTTTTTTAATGACATTTATAATGAATATAACAAATCTGATATCATCATATCTAGATGTGGCTCCTCTACTTTGGCAGAAATTGAAATTTTTAGGATATTCTCTGTACTTTTTCCGCTTCCAAGTGCAATGGACAATCACCAATATTTAAATGCGTTGGAATTTAGGAAAAACAATCAATGCATAATTGCTGATGAGAATAATCTAAATATAATAAATATTTCAAAAATAATAGAGAAAAAAATTTCAAATACTAAAAAGTCTAACAAAATGATAGAAAAAAAATATGATCTTAGTTTTTATGATCTTATTGGGAATTCATTGAAGAATGATTAAGAAGCAGAACATTCATTTTATTGGTATTGGTGGTATTGGAATGAGTGCGATAGCAGATATTCTAAATAAACAAGGTTTCCAAATATCAGGAAGTGACATCAATCAAAACCAAATAACAAAACAGCTTGAGAAAAAAGGCATAAAAATTTTTAAAGGTCATAAAGCCAAAAATATAAATGAAGCAAATATTGTTGTGTTTTCTTCAGCAATTGACAAATCTAATGTTGAAATAGTCTCAGCTCGTAAAAAAAAAATTCGTCTATACTCAAGGGCCATGATGTTGGCTGAAGTTATGAGACTAAAGTCTTCGATTACCGTTGCTGGTTCTCACGGTAAAACAACAACTACTTCTTTAGTTTCAACAATTCTGGAATCAGCAGGATTTGATCCAACAATAATTAACGGTGGTATTATTAATAGCCTAAATGCAAATGCTAAATTAGGAAAAGGCAAATGGATTGTTGCTGAAGCTGATGAATCAGATGGAACATTTATGAAGTTACCATCAACAATTGGTGCTATTAATAATATTGACCTAGAGCATCTAGATTTCTACAGCGATATAAATGAGATTAAAAGATCATTTATTGAATATGCGAATAAGATCCCATTCTACGGATTTTTAGTCATAAATATTGATGATAAAAATGTCAGAGATATAAAAGCTAAGATAAAGAAAAAACAAATTTATACTTATGGATTTTCTAAAAAGTCAAATTATTATGCTCAAAATTTAACAATTATAAAGAAATCCAAAAGTTTTTATTCAAAATTTGAAATTGTTAGTAACTTTGAAAAAAAGAAGACACTTAAAAATGTTTTGATACCTCTCATTGGATCTCATAACATTCTCAATACATTGTGTGCTTACGCCATAGCTCGAGGGCTTAGTATTTCAAATACTAAAATACTTTCTGCACTAAAAGTTTTTAAGGGAGTTAAAAGAAGATTTTCTATAATATTTAATGATCAGAAAAATATGATCATTGATGATTATGCACATCACCCAAATGAAATTGATGTAACATTAAATTCACTTAAGTCAATTACAAGAAGAAAACTAATTACAATTTTTGAACCACATCGTATAAGTAGATTAAAAGGACTAGAGAAAGAATTTATTAAATGTTTTGCTAAAGCAGATGTGATTTTTATTCTACCTATTTATACAGCAGGAGAAAAAATTGATTTAAAATATGATTACAAATTCTTTTCTTGTCTCTTAAAAAAGAAATATAAAAATAAAGTCATTTATCCAGTTAAAAATAATATCTCTTTTTTTGAAATGTTAACTGAAATGATTGAATATGAAGATAATATTATTTTTTTAGGAGCTGGGCAGAGTTCAAAAATTGCTTCAGAATTTTCAAAATATTTTGCAAAATGATTGGAAACATAAAAAAAATAAAATCGATTAAATTTAACTATAATCTAGGTAAAAAAACGTGGTTTGGAACTGGAGGTAACTGCACTTTATTTTTTCTTGCTGATTCTATAAATCATCTAAAAATGATCCTTAGAATTACAAAAAGACTTATCCCAATACTTGTAATTGGAAGTGGATCAAATATTTTGGTCAGAGATGGGGGGTTTAAAGGAATTGGAATCAAATTAGGTAAGGATTTTAGAAAAATTGAATTAGATAAGCAAAACTTTACTGTTAGTGTTGGATCAGGAGTCAAAGATTCAGAGTTTTCAAAATTTTGTTTACAAGAGGAAATTTGTGGTTTTGAATTTTTGTCTGGAATACCTGGAACTATTGGAGGGAATTTAAAAATGAATGCAGGTTGTTATGGAAGTAAAATTTCGGATAACTTGATTGAATGCAAAGTATTAGATGACGACCTAAACATTGTTACTTTAAGCAAAGAGGCAATTAAATTTAATTACAGACAGAGTTCATTTAATAACAATCAAATAATACTAAATGCTAAGTTTTCATATAAAAAATCAAAAAAAATAAAGATTAAAAAGAAAATTGATGAGATCTCTAGCAAAAGAAAAGAAACTCAACCAGTTTCATCACGGACAGGTGGAAGTACTTTTATAAATCCACCAAATAAAAAAGCTTGGAAACTTATAGATGCAATAAATTATAGAGGAAAAAGAATTGGTGGTGCTGAAGTATCAAAAGTCCACTCAAACTTTTTAATAAATAATGATTCTGCTTCTTCTATGGATATAGAATTACTTGGCGAGGAAATAAGAAAAAATATTAAAATTAAATTTAATATAAATCTAAAATGGGAGCTTATAAGAATTGGTGAATTTAAAAAAGTCTGATAAAGTTTTAATCCTTAGAGGTGGCATTTCTGATGAAAAAGATATTTCCATCCTAACTGCAAATCAAGTTTTTGAAACATTAAAGAAAAAATATAACACGACAATTATAGATGTAGAATCGGATTGCAAAAAGTTTATAACTGAAATAATAAATTATAAACCCGATAAAGTGTTCAATTGCTTACATGGGTTTTTTGGAGAAGATGGTCAGATTCAGTCAATTCTTAATTATCTTTCAATACCTTATACTCATTCAGGTGTTTTACCTTCATCACTTGCAATGAATAAATTAATTTCTAAGAAATTTTATGAATCTTTAGGGATTAAATGTCCGAAAAATTTAAAATTAAACGAAAACATAAAATTTCCTTTAATTGCCAAACCAGTATGTGGAGGCTCAAGCAATGGAATTTTAAAAATTGAAAATAAAAGTCAATTAACAAAATTACAAAGCAATAATAAATTTGGAAATCTCATGATTGAAGAATATATTGAAGGAAGAGAAATTACGGTTGGAATTTTAGATGATCAAATTTGTGGTGTTATGGAAATAATATCAGATACAGAGATTTACGATTATAAAAATAAATATGTAAAAATTGCCTCGCACATCATCAATCCACAACTGCCAGAAATAATAGAAAAAAGAATTAAAGAAATTTCGGTCTTGGCGCATAAAAGTATAAACTGCAACTGTATATCAAGGTTAGACTTTAGATATTCACAGCAACATGAGGAAGTATTTCTCTTGGAAATTAACACTCAACCTGGATTGACAAAAAACTCTCTTTTACCTGAGATGGCAAATGATAAAGGAATAAATTTTTTGGAATTATGTGAAATTATATTGGCTAAGTCAAAATGCGAAATGGTTTAATATTTGTCTTGATTCTTATTTCTACTATTTCATTGTTTCATTTCTATAGCGATTCTTTCTATTCGTTAAATTTGTTAGAACAAAAGAAAATAAATAAAATTTTAATTTTAAATAATAGATATTTTAGTGACAAATACTTTATATCAAAATTGTCTATTTTTGAAGGTGAGAGTTTCTACAAATTTAATCCATATACTCTAAAAAAAGAATTAGACAAGATTCAGGAAATTAAGAGTTATAAGTTTGAGATTAACCTTAACGGAGAACTTTCCATAATTATATATGAAAAAAAACCTTTTATGCTTTGGCATAAAGGTAACAAGGATATTTTTGTTGATGATGAAGGGAATACGTTAAATTATGATTATCACCGTGATGATAAGGAACTTGTTGATCTTTACGGTGAAAATGCTGATAAATACATATTTGCGTTAAAAGATTATTTAGATGTAAATATCTTAAAAAAATTAAAAATTCAAAAAATAACATTTAATCAGGACCTGGGTTGGAAATTACATATTTCAAAATCAAAATGTTTTTATCTTCCCATAAAAAAACTTGATAAAATGATGGATATATTTGAGAATATAATTGTGTCAGATCTTTTTCAAAAATATAATATTTTTGACTTTAGAATTTTAGGTAGAGTATATATGAGTAAGAATAAATGTTAAATTTGCTTTCAAAAAACAAAAACTATTGTGTATTTGACATTGGGATGGACAAGATTGCTTGTCTTCTCTTTCAAGTGGAAAATAAAAAGTCTATCATTGCAGGAATGGATTATCAAAAAAGTACAGGTGTCAACAATAATAGTGTGAAAGATGATGCAAAATTATCAGAGACAATCTCCAAAGCTCTGCGAAACACAATTCCAAGGAAACTAAATATTAAAAATATAAATTTTTTTTGTAATATAACCGACACCAAGTTAATAACAAAAAAAAATTATTGCTCTCTAGATTCAAATAAGTTCAGTTTGACAAAGAAAGATATTAGGAGAATTTTTAAAAAATCAATTCTTGATTCCAAGGTAAAGGGTAAACAATTAATTCATTCGTATCCCTTAAACTTCAGAATAGATGAAAATAGAGTCGTTTCTGATCCAGTAGGGGAAAAGTGTAAAAAGTTTGGAATGTCATCTTTTAATATTATGGTAAATCAAAAATATCTAAATCAATTAGACAGATGCTTTAAAGGGCATAGAATCAATATAAAAAGCTTCTTTGACACAGGTATAGCGTCTTCTGTAGCCAATATATCAAAAATTGAGAAAAAAAATGGAGTGGCTTGCATTGATATTGGTCATTCAACTTCAAAACTTACAGTCTTTATTAATGATAATATTGTTTATTGTAACGTCCTTCCAATTGGTGGTTTCCATGTGACCAATGATATAGCAAAAGGGCTTGATGTTTCTTTAGAATTTGCAGAACACACGAAATTAGTTCATGGCACACTTGCTCCACCCTTTGATGAAAAATTTACAATCAACTCGAACCAAATAAAAAGAAAAGTAATTAGTAAAAATCTACTTTATGGAATCATGAGACCTAGATACGAAGAAATTCTTGAAATAATAAGAGATTATATTTTTGACGATATATACGCAAGAGTGAGTATCAAATCAATTGTAATCACAGGGGGTGCAAGTAAAGTCTTTGGAATTTCAAATTTATCAGAAAGAATATTTAATAGAAAGATCAGAATAGGGAATATAAGTGATAAAAAAAGTTTTTTTTATAATAAACCAGAGTTTAGTACACTTATTGGTTTAATGAGGTTATCACAGGACGAAAAGTCATATAAATATACAAATGAGCTAGCAAAGAATAATCTCTTTAATACTTTTGACAAACTAGAAAACTGGATTGAGGAAAGTTATGCTTGAATGAAACAATGTGTAACTTTTTGTGATTGGTGTAAATTTCTAAATTTTGTAACATAAATTTGTGTTATTAAATATAAAAAATAATCAGCTCGCTCATCCATTTGTAAATGATGGCTTACCTAAGTTTTTAAGTGCCAAAAAGCAAAAAACATTAAAAAATTCCATAGAATTCCAAGGCATTGGACTTCATACTGGGAATAATGTTGAAATGAAGTTATCTCCAGCTCCAGCTGAAACTGGCGTTGTATTTAGAAAAAAAATTCATAATGGCTTATCTCTTATAGAGGCAAGTTACAAGAATGTTAAATCAACTAACCTTTGCACTTTATTATCTGACTCTAAGAACAATAGCGTATCAACTGTAGAGCATATTCTTTCCGCATTATATGCTTATGAAGTAGATAATGTATACATTGACATAAACTCGAATGAAATTCCTGTCTATGACGGTTCCTCCAGGTTCTTTGTGAATGCTCTTAAAGAAACCGGATTTGACGACCAGGATTCCTACAAGAAGTTTATTAGAATTAAGAAAAATATTGAGGTTAGAGAAGGCAATAAAATTGCACGTGTTTCTCCGTTCGACAACACATTGATTACAACTGAAGTTTGCTATGATCATCCAGCCATTGGAAAACAATCTATATCATTAATATTAGAACCAAATATCTATGAAACGCAGGTATCTCCAGCAAGGACATTTGGATTTTTAAAAGATGTTGAAGAATTAAGAAAAAATGGTCTTGCGCTTGGTGGAAGTTTAGATAACGCCGTTGTTCTTGACGAAGATAAAGTTCTTAATGAAGATGGAATAAGATTCAGTGACGAATTTGTTCGTCATAAACTTCTTGATTTTATAGGAGATATTTCTTTATCGGGTTATAGAATACTTGGTTCCTTTTATTCATCGCACACTGGACATAGTCTCAACTATCAATTGATAAAGAAAATTTTTGATTCCCCAGATAGCTGGGAATTGATTTGTTCCAATTAAAAAAAATTCTTCTTTAAAAAATTATTATTTTATTTAAAAATGTTCAACATGTTTAGACATTTGTTGAATTTTCTTATTTTGTGTATACTTGTTTCATGCTCTACCAATGATAAAGTTGAAAGCAACTATTCTTCTCTAGACGATGTCAAGTTATACAACAAAGCAATGTCTCAATTAAAAAAAAAAGAATTTGATGAAGCGATTGAAATTTTTTCCGAACTTGAAATTCAATACCCGTATTCACCATGGGCTTCTCGGGGACAACTTTTAACTGGATTTGTTCATTATACTGCTAATGAATATGATGAGGCCATATTAAGTTTGAGCAAGTTCATTGAACTTAACCCAAATCATTCAATGATACCTTATGCAATATATTTAAAAGCATATTCTTATTTTGAGAGAATACCGGATATTAATTTAGACCAAAAGTTTTCCTCAAGAGCATTTGATGAATTTTCTGAATTGATTAATAGGTATCCAAATTCTAAATATGCAAAAAAGTCTGCTAAACATATTAAGAAACTTAAAAATCATCTGGCTGCGAAAGAAATTAAAATTGGTAAATTTTATCAATCACAAGGAAAATATTTAGCTGCAATAAAAAGATATAAGGTAGTCTTAATTGAATATCAAAAGTCAACGTTAATCCCAGAATCAATCTATAGGTTGATAGAATCCTATTTATCTCTGGGGTTAGTAAAACAATCATACTACTTGTACAAAATCTTAGAGTTCAATTTTCCAAATTCAGCTTGGAAAAGGGAAGGCTTGAGCTTAGTTAAAAAATATAACTTAAATAAAAATCTTAAAAAATATAAAAAAAAACAACTTGATTTAGATAAACTTAAATCAGCTGATTTCGATCTTATCTAAATATGATTAGACATTTAACAATAACAAATTTAATGCTTATAGATAACATAGAATTAGAATTTAGTTCAGGGCTCTGTGTTTTAACTGGAGAAACAGGAGCTGGAAAGTCAATGATTCTCGAGTCTTTAGATCTATTATCTGGCGCTAGAATGAAGTCAAATTTAAAACCAGATAATCAAAAAAAAACAATTATTTCAGCATTAATAGACATTTCTGATTTTAATAAAGTCCAAGAATATTTAAAGGATTTAGGAATAGATTATGAAGGTGGAGTTGTTTTAAAGCGAATTATTGAAATTGATGGTAAAAGTAAAGCTCTGATAAATGAGAATGTTGTAAGCTTAAGTACACTAAAAGATATTTCTAAACACATAATAGAAATTCATAGTCAATTTTCAGAACAGGGTCTTTTAGATAACTCAACGCATATCAATACCTTGGATGATTTTGGAGAATACCAGGAAGAGTTAGCAGAGTTATCAAGTTTATGGGATGATTTCAAAAAAATAAAAGAAAATTACAACATGCAACTATCTTCCTTTAATGAGACCAACAACCAACGCTCAGAGCATGAGTTTTTTTTAAAAGAACTCAAGCTATTAAACCCAGAGGCGAATGAATTCTCAGAATTAGATCAAAAAAGAAAAATTTTACAAAACTCTAGAAAAATTTATGACATACTTTCTTCGAGTATTGAAAATTTTACTAGAGAAGACCCCCCTGGTATTGAAAAACTAATATCTAAAAATATAAATTTATTATCGCAAGTTAAAGAACTTCTTGATGATGAAACAAATAAAGGCATTGAAAAGTTAGACTCGATACTTCTAGAGATTTGTGAAATAACTAAAATGTTTGAATTAATTATTAATAATCAACATGAAAAAAATTCTTTAGAGTCAATTGATGAAAGAGTTGCAACTTTTAGAAAACTTTCGCAAAAACATAATACTGATGAAAACAATTTATATCTAAAGTTAGAAGAATTTGAGAGAAAAATTGAATTGACTGATAATAAAGAAGGTCATCTTAAAAAATTATCCATAAGCCTTGAAGAGATCGAAAATAAATATTTAATGAAATGTCAAAGAGTCTCAGAAATGAGAAAAAGAAAATCTCAAATTTTAGATGAAAAAATTAACCTTGAATTTCCTGACCTCAAACTTGAGAATGCCAAATTTAAAACAATAATTAATGAATGTGAAAGAAACGAATTAGGGAAGGATCAAGTAATATTTAATATTCAAACCAATCCAAAATCAAAAATGGATGAGATAAAAAAAATTTCCTCAGGTGGAGAATTATGTAGAATTGCATTAGCGATAAAAGTAACTGCTGAAACTCAAAATAATTCAACAATTATTTTTGATGAAGTTGATAGTGGCATCGGTGGCGCTGTATCAACAGCCGTTGGTGAAAGATTGAGAAAACTTGGTAATAAAAGGCAAATACTTGTCGTCACTCACTCACCTCAAGTGGCATCTTTAGGAGTAAATCATTTTTTAGTCAACAAAAAAACAAATAAAGACGGGGCTAAAATTAATGTCATAAAACTTGGTAAAGAAGAAAAAATCACAGAGATTGCTAGAATGCTTTCTGGAAAAGAAATAACTAGTGAAGCTATAAATGCAGCTGTTAAATTAATGGAAGGTGCATCATAGAGTTTAAATCTGAAAACTTAAATAGTTCTTGTTTTTCTAAATAACCACTTTCTATGATCATTTAGTAGCGATCGAGAAAGTTTTTTATACACATAACTATGATAATTATTAATCCAGGTTCTTTGCTCATTATTTAAAAGGTTAACTTTAATTAAGTCTCTCTCATAAGGAAAGAGTGTAAGGGTTTTAAACTCTAAAAAATCTTTGTAACTGGATTTTGTAACAAGCACCAAGCTCTCAATTCTAATTCCGTATTTATTTTTTTTATAAAATCCAGGTTCGTTTGACAATATCATTCCTTCCTCTAACTTGACTTTACTGTAATTTTTAGATATTGATTGTGGACCTTCATGAACACTCAGAAAGCTTCCAACCCCGTGACCAGTACCATGGTCATAATCCATGCCATATTTCCACAAATAATATCTTGCAATGCTATCCAACTGGCTTCCTGTTGTTCCTAGTGGAAACTTCATTTTTGCTAAATCAATATGTCCCATCAATACTCTAGTATAATTCTCAATAAATTCTTTTTTTGGCTGTTCATTGCCTAAATGAATGGTTCGAGTAACATCTGTAGTTCCTTCAAAATATTGCGCCCCAGAGTCACATAAATATAGTTTTCCAGACTTTAATTTTTGATTATTAGAATTTGGGTTATAATGAATAATTGAACCATTAGATCCTACTGCAGAAATTGTTTCAAAACTTTGGGAAAAGAAACTTTTACACTGACTCCTTATTTCCCTTAATTTTTTTGATACAAGTAGTTCTGTTAAAGAGGGAATAAATTTAGCTTTATCAAGCCAAAAGAAGAATTTTGTAAGAGCAATCCCATCAAATTTATGAGCTTTAAATGTATTTTCAATCTCAGTTGAATTTTTTTTGCTTTTAATTAATTTACATGGATCCTCAGAAACAGTTGGTAGCAAGCCTCTTTCATTCATTAAGTCGTAATAATAATAGGGAGTCATATTATCTAATAAAATCGAGGATTTTTTTGGAATATCAATAATATGATCTGAGAATTTATTAATATCGTGATACGAAATATTACCTTTATTTTTAAGCTTTGGAACTTTCTCTAAATCAAGAAATAACTTGGTATGCGTTTTGGATAAAATTAGCTTCGAGAAAATTACGGGTGTTTCGGGAAGATCATAACCTCTAATGTTTAAGAGCCAACAAATTGAATCAGAGGATGATAATATAAAATAATCGTAATTATAATTATCGAATACTTTTTTTATTTTATTTTTTACACTCAATCCATAAAGACTTTTTTTCAAAAAAAAGAATTTTCTCTTGTGTTCTTTTGGGCGATTAATCCATAGTTGATCAATTAAATTCTCTTTATCATGAATAACTTCATTTGAATTTAATTTAGCTGTTAGTATTAATTTCTCTATAAATCCTATACTAAATATTTTAAAATCAACTAAAATTTTCTTACCATTAACATTATTTGCAATTACTGAGAATATATCTTGTAAATTTGAGTTTATGATGTGAAAATTTTTATCGATTTCTTTCTCTGCCTGTACCAAATACCTTCCGTCAGTGAAAAAAAATTGTTTTTTCTTTGAAATCAGCGCAATACCGTTTGAACCCTTAAAGTTGATCAACCATTCAAGCCTTCTTTTATGAGATGGTGCATACTCATTTAAATATTCATCTTTTGATGAAATAAGGTAATAATCAACTTTTTCTTTAGATAATTTTTTAAAAACCTTAGAAATTCTTTTATTCATAAGTTACCACTTTTTTTTAATATTAAGGACACCCAATTATTTAATGTGAACTTTTTAGAGATAAAAAAATTAAACTTATACAAACTTTGCAATAATTGATTGCATTGGTCATCTAAAATGCCCGATATAACGACGAAACCATTTTTTTTTAAGTTTATCGCATATTTTTTAATTAAGCCCTCGTGATTTCTTAATAACATATTGGAAACAATTAAATCAAATTTTTTATCCTTTAATATTTTACTTTTAAAACCATTGTTTCTAGAAAAAAAGATATTGTTCAGCTTATTTAATTTAATATTTTTTAAAAAACATTTCTCAGCATTCTTATCTACATCAATAGCAAATACCTCGGAACTAGTCATCAATCTAGCTGCAAATGATAAAATACCAGTTCCAGTTCCCATATCTAATATGGTATTAAAATCGTTTTTCTTGAAAAGATATTCTAAACTTCTTAGAGCTAGAAACGTGGATTCATGAGAACCCGTCCCAAAGGCATTGCTAGCTGGAATCTGCAAGTAAAACTTTTTTTTTTTTTTTTTTAAAAAGCCTTGTGAAATAAAGAAGAATTCACTTTCAATCCCAACATCATCTTTTTTATTTTCTAATAACCAATTTTTAGTTCTAATCTTTTTTAATTTTATTCTCCCAAACTGATCTTCTATCTTTTTCAAAATATTTGGAGGAATAAATGAATCCCAAAAAAAAAATTCAACTTCTAATGAATCATCTCTTTCAAAAATTGACAAATTTTCATGTTCCTCTAATAGTTTTATTGCTTTTGGTTTTTGACTAAGATTTATATTTACTATAATTTTCTTCAACTTTTCAATTTTGTAACATAATTTGAGAAAATTTTGATCACCTCATTAGAGTTTTCAAATCTAATCTGTAATTTATCCTCTGAAATTCCTAATATTGTTCCATACCCAAATTCATTATGGGAAATCTTATCACCAACTTGAAATTTTAGACTTGAATATTCCACCATTTTGTTTTTTACCTTTTCCAGATTTTTAGTAACTTGGATTACTTTGCAGTTTTTTTTAGGGAGCTCGGATAAAAATCTTGATGGTATTGATCTGTAAATACTATAATTATATTGTTTTCTAAAATTTACGTAAGATATTGAAAGTTTTTTTCTTGCTCTTGTTATCCCAACGTATGCAAGCCTTCTTTCTTCTTCAAGACCCTTGTTTCCATATTCATCCATGTTTCTTTGATTTGGAAATATTCCTTCTTCCCACCCTGGAAGAAAAACATAATCAAACTCTAGACCTTTTGCACTATGTAATGTCATCAAAGAAACTCTTTCTGATTTGTTGTCTTGACTTGAGTTATCAATTAATAAACTAACCTCCTCTAAAAATTCATCTATTGACCTTCTATTCTTAATATCTGTTATTAATTTTTTAAGATTTTCTAATCGACCTTCAGATTCGGGAGTCTTCTCATTTTGTAACATTTCGGTATAACCAACATCATCTAGTAAAGAACCGGCAACCTCAAAGTGGCTTTTATTTTTAAGCATAGAAGTGTGTCTATCTACAATATTTATAAAGGAATTAAGTTTCTCTATTTTAGATAAATTTATTAGTTCTGATTCAATACAAACTTTTAGAGCATCAAATAATGAAATTTCCCTATTATTAGAAATTTCGTAAATAGATTTTAAGAAAGCTTTTCCTAATCCTCTTTTTGGAATATTTATTATTCTTTCTAAAGATAAGTTATCTGATTTATTTATGAGCAATCTAAAATATGACAGAGCATCTTTTATTTCCGCTCTCTCATAGAACCTTAAACCACCAACAACTTTATATTTAATATTTTCTTTAAGAAATCTATCCTCAATATCTTTAAACTGAAAACTTGCTCTGGTAAGTATTGCAATGTTTGAAAGTCTAATTTTTTTTTTTTTAAATTCTTGTATTTTTTCTGCCAAAAACATTGCCTCATACTCATCGTCCTCAAGGTTATTAATTACTACAGGGGCACCTTCAACATCAGAAGTCCATAGGTTTTTCCCAATTCTTTCTTTATTTTCAGAAATGATCGATGACGCAGCTTTGAGAATGTTTCCTGTTGATCTGTAATTTTGTTCAAGCCTGATAATTTTGGAATTTTTAAAATCTTTTTCAAAATTGAGAATGTTTTTTAATTGAGCCCCTCTCCATCCATAGATGGATTGATCTTCATCTCCCACACAACATATATTTTGATTATTTTCAGTTAAAAATCTTAACAGTATATATTGAGCAGCATTAGTATCTTGATACTCATCAACTAAAGTATATTTAAATTTTTTTTGATAAAAATCTAGGACTTCGCTATTTTCAGAAAATAATTTTATTGGTAGCAATATTAAATCTCCAAAATCCACAGAGTTATAATTTAATAACCTGTCTTGGTAAGTTTGATAAATCTCTCCAAATTTTCCTTTTGTCTCAGTTTCAAATCTATGATTTGAAACTTTATTTATTTCAAGCCCTGCATTTTTTACATGATCAATCATATATAGATAATTTTTAGGTGGATGAATTTTTGGATCTAATTCTTTAAATGAAATCACTTGCTTTACCAACCTTAGTTGATCATCTTTATCCAAAATAGTAAAGTCACTCTTCAGCCCAACTAACTCAGCATGCTTTCTTAGAATCCTTAAACCTATGGAGTGAAATGTGCCAATGAACATACCCTCGACTGGATGTTTAAGTATACTTTCAACTCTATTTTTCATCTCAATTGCAGCTTTGTTTGTGAAGGTTACACAAAATACCTCTGAGATCTTTGCTTTTCTTTTATAAATTATACTCGCCAACCTTGATGTAAGAACTCTTGTCTTTCCAGTTCCTGCTCCAGAGAGTACAAGTAAAGGACCCTCTGTATTTAGAACGGCACTTTTTTGTTGTTTGTTTAAATTGATTAAAAATTCCGGTTCTGGAAGGTTTATTTTATCATTAGAAAGCACTAATTTACTCCATTAGGAGAATAACCCAGATTTGAACCAAGCCACTTCTCAGCAACAACTTTGTCAATGTTTTTCCTTTTAGCATAATCTTTAACCTGATCTTCATAAATTTTTCCAACTCCAAAATAACTGGACTCCGGATGCGCAAAGTATAACCCTGAAACTGAACTAGCAGGTGTCATTGCAAAACTCTCTGTTAGCTTTACTTTAAGGTTGTTTTTTACTTTCAACAGTTCAAACAGTGTTTTCTTTTCTGTATGATCTGGGCATGCTGGATATCCCGGGGCCGGCCTTATCCCTAAAAATTTCTCTGATATTAAATCCTTGTTACTTAATTTTTCATCAGTTGAGTAACCCCAAAAATTTTTTCTGACTTGTTGATGAAGCATTTCAGCCAAACCCTCTGCCATTCTATCTCCCAGAGATTTAACCAAAATAGAGTTATAATCATCATTCTTTTTCTCAAATTCTAATGATAACGACTCTATTCCAGGTCCTGCCGAAACTAAAAATGCTCCAAGATAGTCCTGACTTATCCCTATTGGTGCCACAAAATCTGCGAGGCAGAAATTTGGTCGAACAGAGTTTTTTCTACTAATTTGTTGCCTAAGAAAATGAAATTTTTTAAATGGCTTATCTCTATTTTCATCTTTAAAAATGTAAACATCGTCTCCATCAGAGTTAGCAGGCCAAAACCCAAAAACTGCAGAAAGTTTTATCAGTTTTTCTTTAATTATCTTCTCAAGCATTTGTTGTGCATCATTCCAAAGATCTCTGGCAGCTTTTCCAACCAAATTATCTTTAAGTATTTCTGGGTAATCACCATGAAGCTCCCATGCCTGAAAAAATGGTTTCCAATCTACATATTCAAGAACTTCCTCAATTGAGAATTCTTTTATTATTTCTTTGGAAGTAATTTTAGGGATTTTTGGTTTATAGTTTTTCCAGTCAAAAATAAATTTATTTTTCCTACAACTATCAATGTTATTTTCATTAACTTTATCCTTTTTAAAATAGTTTTGTCTCATATTAGAATATTCATTTTTTAAGGATTCCACGAAAGCCATGCATTTACTTTTTGATATCATAGTAGAGGCTACTGAAACTGCTTTTGAGGCATCGTTGACATGACAAACTCCAAAATTATATAAAGGATCTATTTTTATAGCAGTATGCATTTTACTCGTTGTTGCACCACCGATTAATAAAGGTTTATTCACTTTATTTCTCTGTAGTTCACTTGCAACAAAACACATCTCATCTAAACTCGGGGTTATAAGGCCTGATAGTCCTATTAAATCAACATTCTCTTTAATTGCTGTTTCTATAATTTCGTTAGCAGAGACCATAACTCCTAAATCTATAATTTCAAAGTTATTACATTGTAAAACTACACCCACTATATTTTTACCAATGTCATGAACATCACCCTTTACTGTAGCCAAAAGAATCTTTCCCTTAAATGATTTCTTTTGTTCTGTATTTTCCATGAAGGGTAGAAGGTATGCTACAGATTGTTTCATAACCCTAGCCGATTTAACCACCTGTGGTAGAAACATTTTTCCGGAACCAAAGAGGTCTCCAACAACATTCATTCCATCCATAAGAGGACCCTCTATGATTTCTAGTGGACTTTTAAATTTTTTCCTGAGTTCCTCAGTATCTTGTTCTATAAATTCATTAATTCCATTAACTAAAGCATATTCAACTTTTTTTGCTAATTTTTTTTGCCTCCATTTTTTATCAATTTTCTTTTTTTCTTTATTGCCAGAATATTTTTTTGAGATTTCTATCAAATTTTCGGTAGCCTGCTGGTGGCGATTAAAAAAAACATCCTCTACACAATTTTTCAAATCTTTGGGGATTTGCTCATATATGGTGATTTGTCCTGCGTTGACAATAGCCATATCAAGTCCGGCTTTGATAGCATGATAAAGGAAACAAGAATGCATTGCTTCCCTTACTTGATTATTACCTCTAAAACTAAAAGAAACATTTGACAACCCCCCGGATACTCTTGCCATAGGAAGATTTTTTTTTATTAATCTTGTAGCCTCAAAGAAATCTAATGCATAATTATTATGTTCTTCGATGCCAGTTGCAACAGCGAATATATTAGGGTCAAAAATTATGTCTTGTTTTAAAAAATTTATTTTCTTAGTTAATAGTTCATAGGCTCTTTTACAAATTTGATATTTTCTATCAATATTATCTGCTTGCCCTTTTTCATCGAAAGCCATCACTACAACCGCCGCTCCATATGCTTGTATTTTAGATGCTTGTTCGAGAAAAATCTTTTCGCCTTCCTTTAAACTTATTGAGTTAACAATCGCCTTTCCTTGTATACACTTGAGGCCTGATTCAATTACAGACCATTTGGATGAATCAATCATAAAGGGAACTTTTGCAATGTCTGGTTCAACAGAAATTAAGTTTAAAAACTTTTCCAT
>JBJKUR010000011.1:0-167681 GCA_045563055.1 Alphaproteobacteria bacterium | reverse complement strand
GCAAGAGGCTATTAAAAAGGCTGAAGAAGATAAACGTAAACAGCAAGAGGCTATTAAAAAGGCTGAAGAAGATAAACGTAAACAGCAAGAAGCTATAAAAAAAGCTGAAGAAAAAAAGATTCGAAAAGAACAAGAAGCTATAAAAAAAGCTGAAGAAGAAGAAATTCGAAAAGAACAAGAAGTAAAAAAAAAAGATGAACAAAAAAGAATAGCAGAGGAGAAAAGGAAACTTAAAGAAATCGAAAAGATTAAAAAAGCTGAAGAGAAAAATAAAAGGAAAGAATTAGAAAGAGCGATTCGATTAGAAGAAAAGAAAAAAAAGGAACTTTATAAGCTTAAAAAAGCTGAAGAGAAAAGGTTGAAAAAGCTAGAGGCGGAGGCTAGAAAAAAAGAAGATAAAAAGCAAAAAGATTTAAAAGCTTCCAGAGATCTTGAAAAAAAAAGACAGCGGCAAGAAATTGAAGAAGCCAGAAAACAATTAGAAATTAAAAAGAAAAAAGAGATTGAGAGAAAACTTACGCTTCAGGAAGAAAAACAATTAAAAAGAAAGCAAGAGCTTGCCAACGAATTAAGAATAAAAGAAGAACAAAAGAAAAGACAAAGAGAACTCGAAAAAATTAGGTTGGCAGAGCAAGAAAGACTCAAGGCTGAAAGAAATGCAAGAAAGGAATTAGAAAAAAAATTAGAGCTTGAAAGAAGACTTAAAGAAAAGATTAGATTAGCAGAAGAGAGAAAATTAAGAGAACAGCAAAAGGAAAGAAAAAGAGAGTTTGATAAGTTACAAAAACTTAAAAAATTAGCAGAAAGAAAGCAATTAAAAGAAGACCTTGAGAGAAAGAAAAAAACTGAACAACTGTTAGCAGAAAAACAAAGACTTGAGGCAAAGAAGGATTTAGCAAATCAAAAAAAACAAAGAGAAATTTTTATAAAACAACAAAAGAACAACTGAAACAAAATAAACGGAACGTTGAGTTAGCTAAGGTAGATAAATCAAAAAGATTAATGATTGATAAAGAAAAGAATGAAGAATTAAAGATCGAGAAAGTTCAAAAAAAATTGCACCCGAGCGAAAGTAAGAAAAATAAAATTATTCAAGAAAAGAAAAAGGAATTGAGCATGCTAGAAGACCCTAACAACTATACACAAGTTACTGTATTAAATAAATCTGACATTATTAAGAATGATAAACAAAAAAACGAAAAGGAACAGGAAATAATTTTAGATAATATTGAGAATAAATTTCTAAAAAAGGAACTTGTGAGAAAAAGAGAGGAAGAAATTAAGAAAAGGAAATTTTCTTATTTCAATAAAGACATGGTTGAAAAAAGAAAAGAAATAGATAAGACAAAATACTTTTTTGATGAAAGAACAGTAAAAAAAACCTTTGGAAAAAAAATTGAAGAAAAACCTTTTAAAAATGAAAATAAAAAAAAGCTAGAAAAAAAATCTCAAAACTCTACTAAGGATATAAAATCTAATAATAGGAAAGATAATGATTTGTTAGCAGTAATGAATAAGCCTAGTTCAATTGTTGAATTAAAAGAGCAAGTTATTAGTTCTAAAAGGGAGGTTTTGAGTTTTGAAGAAAATAAAGAAGAATTAGGAATAAAACAAAAGAAAATATTAAAAGAATTCGCAGTAATTATTAAAGATAAGCCAGTAAAAATAATTATTAAGACTTTTTTATCTCGAAACGAAAAAAACTATAATAAGTATAAGAGAATTTCAAAATCAAGGTCACTTTACATTAGAGCATTTTTAATAAATCAAGGAATTTCACATAATAGAATTAAAATTGAAACAAATGAAGAAAAAATAACAAAAAATTGGAAGAATGAGGTAATATTAAATTTTATTGGAGTATAAATGAAAATTGTTGGAAAATATTTACTTAGAATAATTTTTTTTCTTTCCATAATCTCAACTCTACTATTCTATCAATTAGAAAATCTCACAAACTTTTATTTAACAAACCAAACACTTAATGCCTTAATCATTTTCATAATACTTATTGGAATTGTTTATATTTTAAAACAACTTTTTAATATTAAAAATGAACTTATATGGTTAAATAATGCATCCAAATCATCTTCTTCTGGTTCGAAATTAAGTGCCAAGTCTCCAATGCTCTTGAAATATCTTGATAACTACCTTAAGGAGCATTCCGGAAAATTTATTTTTTCTCAAACATCTATGAAAACAGTGATGGAAAGCCTGGAAGGCAGGTTAATTGAGACAAGAGAAATTACTAGATACATGATCGGTTTGTCTATTTTTTTAGGTTTATTGGGAACTTTTTGGGGATTGCTTGAAACTATCAATTCTGTTGGTATTACAGTGAAAAGTTTGGATTTTTCAGAAAATACACAAAAACTCTTTAAAGTTTTAAAACAAGGTTTGGAAGAACCATTAAGTGGAATGGGAACTGCTTTTAGTTCTTCATTATTTGGGTTAGGTGGGTCTTTAATTCTTGGCTTTTTAGATTTACAGTCTAATCAAGCTCAAAATAGATTTTATAACGAAGTTGAGGAAAAGTTATCAGAAAAAACAAAGTTTTCACTTATGAATATGGACGAAAATGATAAAAAGAATCTTGCACCAGCTTATATTGAATCATTAATTGAGGTAACAACGGAAAATTTGAAAAAATCTACGGCTGTTATTGAAAAACAAAATTCACACCAAGAGTCTATTTCAAAGTCAATACACGAGATAAATAGGATAATAACTGAAAATACAAGTTTAAATAATGATATAAAAGAGGAAATTAAAGTTCTATCAAAAACAATTGCAAATATTAGTAAGAGATAGTGAGATTAAATCGCAAAAATATTCATGAGATAAATTTTTGGCCAGGGTTTGTTGACATACTTGGGACATTATTAATAGTTACTATTTTCACAGTACTTATCTCGACAATTACGCAGATTTATTTTAATGACCAATTAGAAATTAAAAGAGGCGAGATATCAACACTCGACGACGAAATAAATCTTTTACTATCTCAATTAGAGGGAATTAAAAAAGAAAAGGATAAACTTAACATCAAAAATTCTCAACTTTCAAAATCTCTTAAACAATCATCAGCATCATTAAAGAAATTATCTAATGAAAAAAGACAAATTGAAGATCTTAGAATTAAATCTGATTACTTATTAAAAATTAAAAGCGAAGAACTACAAGAAATTATCTCTGAAAAAGGTAAGTTATTAGAGAACTTAAAGTCAAGGAGTTCACAAATCAAAGATTTAAATATTTCAAATGAGAAATATTCTCTTGAAGTATTTGAGCTAAAAAGAGATGTGGAGAGGTTAACAAAAAAACTATCAGAACTATCTAAACTACTTATAGAGGCCGAGGCCGAGGATGAAAAAAATAAAGTCCAAATTAAAAACCTAGGAAAAAGGTTGAATCAAGCATTGGCAAGTAAAGTTGCAGAGTTAAGTAAATATCAGTCGGTTTTTTTCAAAAATATTAGAGAGGCATTAGGTGATAGAGAAGATGTTGTAGTTTCTGGTGATAGGTTTATCTTTCCTTCCGAAATTTTTTTCTCCTCTGGGTCAGATATAATTCAAAGTGATGGTTTGAAGAAATTGAAGGAGGTATCAATTAGTTTAAAGGAAATATCACAGCAAATTCCTAGTAAGATTGACTGGATTTTAAGAGTAGACGGTCACACGGATAAAATTCCTATAAACAATAATAAATTTCAATCAAATTGGCATCTATCTAGCTCAAGAGCTATTAATATTGTAAAATTTTTCATTCTTGAAGGGATACCACCGCATAGACTTGTGGCGGCGGGTTTTGGAGAAAACTATCCAATTCAAGAGGGTGATAGTGAAGAATCTCTAATAAAAAACAGAAGAATTGAAATTAAATTAACTACGAGGTGATTTAAAAAATCCAAATCTACCAAGAATTTTTTTTTCAATTTCCCAGAAATACCTGAATTGTCCAAATAAAGTTCCGACAACGATTAATAAAACTTGATATAAAGGGAAAATAAGAATAATTCTTAATATCCAATAATAATTACTATTAGTAATACTTTCTCCCGCAAATTTAGTGAGAATGGGATCCCCAAGAATAACAGACAACGAACCGGTGATTCCAAAAACTACAAAAATTATAAATAATTGAAAAGTACTTTGGACTCTAAAGATTTTAAGTAATTTATTTATCATTCAATTAGAAAGTTCTGCTTTAATCAAATCGAACAATTTGATCTCTTTATTTCTTGTACTGATCCACTCGTAGTTATCAGTGTCACAAGAGACAAAATGATGAGCACCACTAATTGGTGATGAAAGCCAAATTTGAGAGGTTGGAGTATGTATACTAACAATAAATATAAAATTATTATCTACACACTCAATCTTCAGATTCTCATCTTCGTAATCAACTTCTACATTGGGATATTCGGATTCAACTATATTGAAGATTTCATCAAGAGTAGATTGAGCTTTTTTTTTGAATTCTGACATGTTTAATAGTTTATTATTGCAAATTTAATCTAATAGTTATATAAAATCAGTCAAGAATAATGAAAAAAGATATACACCCAGATTACCACACAATTACTGTACAGCTTACTGATGGAAGTACGTTCGAAACTAGATCAACCTATGGTAAGGAAGGTGAGGTTCTTAAATTGGATATCGATCCAGTTTCGCATCCAGCCTGGACCGGCGAAGGTTCTAAAATGCTTGACTCTGATGGTCAAGTCGCGAAATTCAAAAAAAGATTTCAAAATCTGAATTTCAAAAAATAAATTTTCACATTTCATGAAAGCCATTCAATTTGATCAACCAGGACCACCTGATGTTCTAAAGGTGGTCGAATGTAAAACACCAAAATTAAATAGTAACCAAGTGCTTATCAATGTCAAATTTGCTGGTGTTAATAGACCAGATTTGATTCAAAGAGAAGGCAATTATCCTGCTCCCAAAGATCATTCACAAATTTTAGGTCTAGAAGTTTCTGGTTTAGTTGTAGAAATTGGAAAAAATGTAAAAAAATTTAAAAAAGGTGATGAAGTTGCAGCATTGGTTAATGGAGGAGGATATGCTGAGTTTTGTGCAGTAGATGAAGAAACTGTTTTTAAAATACCAAAACATCTCTCCATGCTTCATGCTGCTTCAATTCCAGAATGTTATTTTACTGTTTGGTCAAACATTGTAATGCGAGGAAAAATTACTGAAAATGAAAGTGTTTTAATTCATGGTGGTACAAGTGGAATTGGGATAGCGGCAATTCAGATACTTAGGTTATTTAAGTCTGAAATTTTCACAACAGTTGGAAATGATGAAAAAAAGAAATTTTGTCAAAATTTAGGAGTCAAAAATACTTATAATTATATTGAACAAAATTTCTTTGACGAAATTAAAAAAGTCAAACCAAGCGGTATTAATTTAATCTTAGACTTTATTGGTGGTGAATATGTTAGTAAAAATATAAATTTACTTTGCCAGGATGGAAGATTAGTAAATATAGGTTTTCAAAAAGGTTCAATAGTTAATTTGAATTTAATGAAAGTTATGTTAAAAAGGCTTATAATTACTGGATCAACTCTAAGAATTAGAAGTTCAATTTTTAAAGGTCAAATACTTAGAGAACTTAAGAAACACGTTTTTCCGAGTTTCGAGAATGAAAGGATAAAATGTTATATTGACTCAGTATATAATTTAGAGGATGCAGCTGAAGCTCATAAAAGAATGGAAAGTAGCAACCACATAGGTAAAATTATTATTAAAGTTTAGGAAAAAAATGAGAAAACCATTGATGCCAAAAGCCACTGCTAGTTGGCTAATAGAAAACACTTCTTTATCCTTCAAACAAATATCAGAATTTGTTGGAGTACACATACTTGAAATTCAAGCTCTTGCTGACGGGGAGGTTTCAAGCGGAATTCTCCCGAGAAATCCTTTGGAAAATGGAGAACTTACTCAAGAAGAAATATCTAGGTGCGAAACGAACTCACAGTTAAGTTTAAATATAAAACAATCGGATATTCCAATTCCAAACTCAAAAACCAAGGGTGCCAAATATACACCTTTATCAAAAAGAGCTGATAAACCTAATGGAATATATTGGTTTATTAAAAACATCCCAGAAATACCAGACTCAAAGATTTGCAAGCTCATCGGTACAACTAAAAAGACCGTCCAATCTCTAAGAGACCGATCTTACTGGAATATGCAAAATATAAGGGCGCAAAACCCTTTTGAACTAGGATTGTGTAGTAAAGAAGATATAGAAAAAATAATTGATAAGTATAAAGAAAAATCCTAAATGCTAAACGCTTGCTAATTTTTCTATCTGATCCTTAATTTTCAACTTCTTTTTCTTTAAATCAACAATCTCTAGGTCATCAATGCTTAGGTTCTTAGTTTTTTTTTCAATCAATGTATCGAAGAAATTATGTTTAAGTTTTAAAGATTTAATTTTTTTTTCTTTAGTAAAAAACCTTTTCATAATTTAATGTTAATATGTTTTATAGTTAAAATCTATTAAATTTTTTAAATGGAAAAGAAAAAGTTAATATCAATTGTTATGGGTAGTCAATCTGACTGGAAAATTCTCTCTCACTCTGAGGAAATAATAAAAAAATTTAAAATATCCTATGAAAAAAAAATAATCTCGGCACATAGAACTCCAGACAGGCTTTATGATTATGCGCGATCTATAGAGCAGCGAGGAATAGAAGCGGTAATTGCGGGAGCGGGTGGTGCAGCTCACCTACCTGGTATGATTGCTGCACTATCTTCAATACCTGTATTTGGTGTGCCGATTGAGTCTAAATCTTTAAAAGGGTTGGATAGTTTATTATCCATAGTACAAATGCCTGCTGGAATACCAGTTCCAACGCTTGCAATTGGAAAACCTGGAGCTATAAATGCATCCCTGGTATGTTTATCTGTTTTAGGAAATAAATATCCATCAATAAAAAAAAAGTTAGTTGCTTTCAGAATTAAGCAAACAAATTCAATAAAAAAAACTCCCAATAATGATAAATAAAAAGATTGGTATAATTGGCGGTGGACAATTAGGAATGTTCATATGTGAAGCTGCCAAAAAAAAAAAAATAAAAACAATAATTTATTCAGATACTCATGATTTTAGTGCAAAAAGAGTTTGTGATGATTTTATTGTAGCAAGTTATGATGATAAAGAAAAAATCAATGAATTCGTCTGCAATGCTGACTTTTTTACTGTTGAATCAGAAAATATACCCATAGACTTTCTTAAAACTATCGAGATGAAAAAAAAGGTATTTCCATCAAGTAGAATTATCGAAATAGCTCAGAATAGGCTAAAAGAAAAAAAATTCTTAAATAGTTTAGATGACATTGAAACTGTAAAGTTTTTTGAAATAAATGATTTTGATCAATTAAGTAAATACGCAAGCAATCTTAACTACAAATGCATTCTAAAAACACAAGAGTTTGGTTATGACGGTAAAGGCCAATTTGAAATAAAAAAAAACAATTTAGATAATTTTAAGAATGAGGATTTAACAAAGTACATCCTTGAGGAAAAAATTAATTTTGATCTTGAAATCTCGGTTATTATAGCCCGAAGTAGCAGCAATTTTTTTTCTTACCCTCCTGTAGAAAATGTTCACAAAAATTCAATTTTAAGAAGAACAATTTTTCCAGCGAGAATTAATAAAGAAACTAAAATAAAGTCTCTCAAAAAAGCAGAAATAATAGCAAAAGAACTAGATTTTCATGGGGTTTTAGCAATAGAAATGTTTATTTTAAATGAAAAAATATTAATCAACGAAATCGCACCCAGGCCACACAATTCAGGGCATTGGACAATGGACGCCTCTGGTTGTAGTCAATTTGAAAATCTAGTTTCAATAATTACTAATGGCAACTCCACCAACCCAGAGCCTTTCAAAAGTTGTGAAATGATAAATATAATTGGTGATGAATATCTTGATATTAAAAATATTAGACAAAATCATAAGGTTTATGATTACTCAAAGCCAGAAGTAAGACCATTGAGAAAAATGGGTCATTATATCGCTTTTGATTGAAAAACTTGCTTAAACTTAGATTTCATTTTTCCAAAACTTAAGGTGAAGTCAATTTGCTTGTTAACAAATTTCTCTGTTTTAGAAAAATCTTTTTGACTCAGATTATAAATGTAAGACAAGGAATATATATTCATTAAAATGCCTCTCTTACTGTAATAATTGAAATCTGTTGAAGTATCACCACTAAGGAACCACATTTCATCCGATATGTTAAAAATCATTTTGTTTAATCTTATAAATGATTTTTGTCTCAAGGCTAGCTTAAATAAGTCTGATTTATTAAAAAGTTCATCGATTAACTTTAATCTTGTTATAATTAGAAATCGAATTTTTTCATTTACTTTAAAATTATAAAAACTTTTTGGTATTTTTTTTTTTAATTTATCGTCAAGAAATTTATTAATATTTAAGACAAAACTATTAATTCCATCCTTGGCAATCTCATTAAATATTATTTCTTTTGTTGTTTTAGATAACTTGAGATCATTGATAGTTTGGGAAAAACAAGAGTTGAAGTCTTTTTCAAACCTTAAGTTTTTAAGAACTGCACTAAAAATTTTATATTTGTCTATTTTTTTACTCATCATTTTTTAAAAAGTTATTTACTTTATCATAAATATTTATATAAATGAATTCACAATTAAAGGAGATGCAAAATTATTAGAGTTAGCGTAAGAGACAATAACCTTGAGAAAGCTATGAGAGCAATGAAAAAAAAGCTTCAAAGAGAAGGTGTTTTCAAGGAAATGAAACAACGCCGAGCCTACGAGAAACCCTCTGAGAAAAAGGCTAGACTCTTAAACGAGTGCACTAGAAGATACAAGAAAATGTTGAGAAAAAAAATGGAGATACAAGGGTATTAGACATCAGTCCAGGCTTTTAACAATATTTTCAACCATTTTCTTTGCATCAGAAAATAACATCATTGTATTATCTCTAAAAAACAACTCATTGTCCACCCCAGCATACCCTGACGCCATAGATCTTTTCACAAATAGTACGGTTCCCGCGTTTTCAACATCAAGGATGGGCATTCCATAAATTGGACTGGATTTGTCAGTTTTAGCTGCAGGATTAGTTATATCGTTCGCACCAATAACGAAAGCAGCATCCGTATTACTAAATTCACTATTTATTTCCTCAAGTTCAAATACTTCATCATAAGGAACATTTGCTTCCGCAAGTAATACATTCATATGACCGGGCATTCTTCCAGCTACGGGGTGTATTGCGTATTTTATTGTCACTCCATTTTTTTTTAAAATATCGCACATTTCTCTAAGTGCATGTTGAGCCTGCGCAACTGCCATACCATAACCTGGAACTATGATAACACTACTTGCATTTGACATAACAAATGCTGCGTCTTCAGGACTTCCTGTTTTGACAGTTTTTCCCTGATTTTTATCAACAGCAGTTCCCTCTTCAACACCGAATCCTCCCAAAATTACACTGACGAAAGACCTATTCATTCCTTTACACATTATATAGCTTAATATTGCACCGGAAGCACCAACAAGAGACCCAACGATTATTAGCAAATGGTTAGATAAAGTAAATCCAATCCCGGCTGCCGCCCAACCAGAGTAAGAGTTTAGCATAGAAACTACAACAGGCATATCGGCCCCACCTATAGGAATTATAAGTAATATTCCTAATGCTAATGATAAACCGATAATAATCCAGAAGGTATCTTTTGATGATTCTATTGAAAACATAACAGTTAATACAATCAAAGATAAAAATATTAATAGATTTAAAAAATGTTGGCCGAAAAAAGTTGTTGGGGCACCACTTACCAAGCCTTGTAATTTAAGGAAGGCAATGATTGAACCTGTAAAAGTTATTGCTCCAATAGCAACACCAATTGACATTTCAACTAGACTTGCAGTAAGAATTTCTCCGTTTATATCAACTATCCCATAAGTGGAAGGAGAGTAAAAAGCGCTAGTTGCAACAAGTACAGCTGCCAGCCCTACTAAGGAATGAAAAGCGGCTACAAGTTGGGGAAGAGCCGTCATCTCAATCTTGATAGCTATGTACGTTCCAATTGCGCCACCAATAACTATACCAAGAATAATTAATTCGTATGATAAAACATTTGGATTAAATAATGTGGTAAGGATTGCAATAAACATCCCTACTATTCCCATAATGTTGCCGTTTCTGGCTGACTCTGGGTGAGATAAACCTTTGAGTGCTAAAATAAAAAAAATAGCAGAGATTAAATAGCAAATAGCAGTTAAATTTTCTGTCATTTATCCTTCTTTTTTTCTTTTTTCTTAAACATTGATAACATTCTGTGTGAAACAACGAACCCTCCAAATATATTTACTGAGGCTAAAACTATGGCAAGAAATCCCATAATTGACGAAAAGTTAATCTGCTCCGGACCAGCAGCTATCAAAGCGCCAACAATTATTACACTTGAAATAGCATTTGTTACTGCCATAAGAGGAGAGTGAAGTGCTGAAGTAACTCCCCAGATAACATAATAACCTATTATACAGGCTAGTATAAAAATCATTATTAGATTAATGATTGGGTCAATATTTTCCATTTTATAAGTTCCTTAATCTAAATGTTTTTAATAACACAAGTCTCTTTAACAACTTCGTCGTCCCAATTAAAGTTTTTAAATTTTCCAGATTCACAAGAATTCATGAGGAAGTTTACAACATTCTTAGAAAAAAGTCTTGAGGAGTCTTGTGCAACTGAAGCTGCTAAATTTCTAGGTCCTATGACTTTTTTTGATTTGTAATGAATAATTTCCCCATGTTTTGTAACTTCGCAGTTACCTCCAAATTCAGATGCTAAATCAACTATAATGCTGCCTACTTTCATATTATCAAGCATCTTCTTTGTTATTAACTTAGGAGCTGGTTTTCCAGGTATAAGTGCGGTTGTAATTACAATATCTATCTTCCTTAAAGTTTCTGCCAAAAGTGCGTTCTGTTTTTTTTTATAGGATTTAGTCATTTCTTTTGCATATCCAGCTGATGTTTCTCCTGAGTCTTCGTTTTCAACTTCAATGAACTTAGCACCAAGACTTTGAACTTGTTCTTTTGTAGAAGTTCTTACGTCAAAAGAGAACACCACAGCACCTAATCTTTTAGCAGTTGCTATTGCTTGAAGACCAGCAACACCTGCGCCTATAACTAAAATTTTTGCAGGAGCCACAGTGCCTGCTGAGGTCATCATGAGTGGAAAAGCTTTATTAAACTCTGAGGCTGCATCTATCACCGCCTTATACCCTGAAAGATTACTTTGCGAAGACAATACGTCCATACTTTGAGCTCTGGAGATTCTAGGCATTTTTTCTAAAGCAAAAACGTTAATTTTCTTTCTTTTTAAAATATCAAAATCATTTTTAAATTTACTTTCATACAGCAGAGTTAAAATACTACAATTTTTTAAGTAGTTTGGTTCGTTTGTTTTGCCTTTTTTTGTTGGTCTTTGAATTTTTATAACGAGATTAGCTTTGCTATACAATTCAGTAAGTTTAGAGGAAATTTTAGCTCCACTCTTCTTGTAGTCTTCGTCAGTGTATGAGGATTGCAAACCAGCACCTTTTTCAATATAAACTTTAAACCCCATCTTCAATAAAGATGGCACACAATCTGGAGTAATGCTTACCCTTTGCTCTCCTTCAAAAATTTCTGATGGGACGACTAATTTCATTTGATTAAATTAACTTATTTTTTCCAAATCATCTATCAGATTTTTAATTAGATTCATTCCTAATTGCCAAAAGTTACTACTCTTTGGATTTAATTCAAATCGATTTAGAAGTTTATGATAATCCTGCGATCCTCCTGCTTTGAGCATATCAAGATATTTATCATTGAACCCATTGGATGATTTTTCATAACTTGAATATAAGGAGTTAACTAAACAATCACCAAAAGCATATGCATAAACATAAAATGGTGAGTGAATAAAATGAGGTATATATGACCAGAAGTATTGATAATCTCTTGTTAGATTAACAGAAGGACCAAGACTTTCTTTTTGCGTTTCCATCCATATATCGGATATATCATCTTCAGACAATTCCGTTTTTATTCTCATAGTATGAATATTTCTCTCAAATATAAAAAAGGATATTTGTCTGAATACTGTATTTATCATGTCTTCGATTTTGCTTCTCAATAAGTAAATTTTTTCTTTCTGATTTTTGGCATTTTTAATTAGGGATTTGAACGTTAACATCTCTCCAAAAACACTTGCGGTTTCAGCTAAAGTTAAGGGTGTGTCCGCTAACAATAGACCTTGCTTATTTGCTAGATACTGATGTATTCCATGGCCTAGTTCATGGGCTAATGTCATTACGTCCCTTGTTCTACCCTGATAATTTAATAAAATATAGGGATGACATGATGGTACAGTTGGGTGAGAAAAAGCTCCAGAGGTTTTTCCGTTCATAGGAGAAGCATGAATCCAGGAATTATCGAAAAACATTTTGACGACTTCACCTGCCCTTTTGTCAAAACTATTATAAGACTCAAAAACTATAGACTGAGCTTCATTCCAAGAGATATTTTGAATCTTTGCTCTAGGATAAGGAGCGTTTCTATCCCAGAAATCCAACTTTTTTTTTCCAAAATATTTGGCCTTATAGTTATAATATCTATGACATATTAGCGAGTAATTAGACTTGACAGTTTTAACAAGAGAATCGACATCTTTCTTTTCAATTTGATTTGATAGATGGCGAGAAGACTCTGAATAGTCAAAACCTCGAAGGTTTTTATCAATATCAAGGTCTTTTGAGATATTATTCATTATAAAAGTAAAGTTAAATATATTATCTTTTAAGGTTTTACCGAAGCTCAATGCGGCATCCTTTCTTATGCTTTGTTGAGGAGACGAAAAGAGATTTAGTATTTCTGTTTCTGATAAATTCTTATTTCTAAATTTAAACTTTAATCTAGTCATTGTTTGATCAAAGAATTTAATCCATGCGGAAGAGCTTGTTAAAGACTTTTCCATTAGAAGCTTTTCAATATTTTCTGACTGCTGATACTTTTTAAATTTTGATAAATTTTTTATCCAACTTTCATATCTGGTCTTGTCAAATTGTCTTATTTTTTCCTTACCGAGGTTGTTGAGTTCTAGACAAAAGAAAACCAAATTTTTTTCTATATTAGAAAGTGTTTCACTTGTGCTTTGATAAAACTTATTTTTTTCTTTATTAAGCTGGTCTGTGCAATGTGTAAGAAAGGAAAAACTTTTTATAAAATATATCTTCTCCTCAAGTTTTTCGTATTGTTTTAAGGAATTGAGCAGTTGATTTTTTGAGAGATTTTTAAGTTTATTTTTAAATTTCTTCTGAAATGAGTGTGTATCTTTTTTAAGAAGATTTAAATCATCGATTATTAGTTTGGATTTAAAACTTGGATAAAAATCCGCGAGATTCCAGGATGGTAAATTTGACATAAAAAATATTTAGTAGTTATATCATAAAATGAATACAAAATTTAATATTACAAGTATTTTAAATAATGCAACTAATTTAACTGATATTTTTAAATTTTACCGGAATAATCATCCTGAAAAAGAATTTTTATTTTCAAAAATTGAAAAAGAATGGCTTGGTCAGTCTTTCCAGAAAACAAACTTTATTATTAATAAGTTAGTTTC
Organism: Alphaproteobacteria bacterium; assembly: GCA_045563055.1. Classification (GTDB taxonomy): domain Bacteria; phylum Pseudomonadota; class Alphaproteobacteria; order Methylaequorales; family Methylaequoraceae; genus Methylaequor. The sequence continues at coordinate 153,991 of JBJKUR010000011.1, read as the reverse complement.
TTTTTTTCAAAGTGTTGGATTGAAAAAGGGAGAAAGAGTCTTTTTATTATCATCGAATAGAAAAGAGTGGGTTGAATTCGATATTGCTATAATGCTAGCCGGAGGAGTATCTGTGCCATCTTTTGTTACAAATAATGTTAGTGACAATCAGTTCATTGTAAAAAACTCCAAGCCCAAAATTATAATTCTCGAAGATGAAAAAATTTATAAGCAAAATTATGTTTTCCTAAAAAATTTTAATCAAAAAAGAATAGTCAGTATAAACAAATCCGATAATCTTATTTCATATAAATTTATCATTTCAAAAAAAGAAAAAACAAATCATCTTCCAAAATTAAAAAGTGAAGATATTTCAACTATAATCTATACCTCAGGAACAAGTGGAAACCCAAAAGGTGTAGTATTAAGTCATAAAGCACTCTTGCACAACTTGAGGGCTTCGTTAGATATTTTATCTGACTTTAAAATTACCCATGAAAGATTTTTATCATTCCTTCCATTATCTCACTCTTATGAGAGAATGGCTGGTCTTTACTTTCCAATGCTTATTGGAGGAGAAATTTATTTTTGCACATCACTTGAAAAATTATTATCAGAAATTAAAGAGGTCAAGCCAACAATATTCTCGGCAGTGCCAAGGTTATATGAAAATATATATAAGAAAATCAGAGGTCAGATGAAATCTACTGATAAATTTAAATCTTTTATTATTTCAATAATATTCAATGGAATAGATAAAAATAGAGGTTATTTGAACTATTTAATAGTAAAAATATTGATTGATTTGTTTTTAAAAAAGCAAATTAAAAATGTTTTTGGCGGCAAAGTAAAAGCACTGATTTCAGGAGGGGCAGCATTAAGCCCCAAAATTGGATTTTTCTTTAACAAGATGGGGTTAGAATTATTACAAGGGTACGGTCAAACAGAAGCAGCACCTTTAATAAGTTGCAACTTACGCAACCAAAATGAACCAAGCTCAGTTGGTTTTCCAGTGAAAAATGTAGAGGTTAAAATTTCTGAGGATAATGAGATTCTAGTAAAAGGAGATAATGTGATGTTAGGCTACTGGAAAAATTCAAAACTCACTAAAGAGACTTTAATAGATGGCTGGTTATATACTGGTGACTTGGGATATTTTGATAAAATTGGAAGATTAATAATCAACGGAAGAAAAAAGGACCTATTAGTAACTTCTGGAGGCGACAATATTTCAGTCCAAAAAATAGAAACTAAGCTGACTGAGAACATAGAAATTACTCAGGCAGTTATCTTTGGAGATAATAAACCATACTTAGTTGGTTTAGTAGTAGTTAATGATAGAATTTCATCTCAGCAAGTTAAAAAAATAATAAATAATTTGAATAAAAGTCTAAATTCAATAGAAAAAATTAGAAAATTCATAATTGTTGATAAACCTTTAACTTATGAGGACGGATATTTGACCCAGACCCAAAAAATTAAAAGAGATGAAGTATTTAAGGGGTTCTCAGACGAAATTAATAAACTTTATTGAATTTTAAAATATTCTTTATACCATTTTATAAAATTGGGAACCCCATCTTTTATTTGTGTTTGTGGAGAAAATCCCAAATCATTTTTACTGTCAGAAATATCAGCAAAAGTCTTTTCAACATCTCCAGGTTGCAAAGGTAGGAATTTTTTTTTTGCTTTAATTCCAAGATTTTTCTCTATTACTTGAATAAAATTTAACAAGATTTCAGGGTTGCTATTTCCTAAATTATAAATCTTATGTTTACTTTTCCCAGATATTTTTATTGCACCCATGATACCCTGAACAATGTCATCTATATAAGTAAAATCTCTTTGCATTTCCCCATAATTAAAAATATTTATACTTTTTTTCTCTAATATTTTTTTGTAAAGATAAATGTCGCCATGTCTGGCCTACCCCAAGGACCGTAAACTGTAAAAAATCTTAAACCTATACAATTAATTTGAAATAAGTGGGAATAACATTCTGCAAGTAATTCAGCTGATTTTTTTGAAGCTGCATATAAAGATACTGGATTGTCAACTCTATCTTTTACAGAAAATGGTAAGACTTTATTTCCGCCATACACAGATGAAGAGCTGGCATAAATAAATTTCTTAACATTGTTTTTTTTAGCGTATTCCAATAAATTTAGTTGTCCCAAAATATTAGATTGAACGTATGAATATGGATTTTTAAGAGAATATCTAACTCCTGCTTGTGCTGCAAGATTTAGAATAATATCGATTTTATAATTCTTTAACTTTCCAAAAATCTTTTTATCTTCAATATCACCTTTAATAAACGTAAAATTTTTTTTTGATCTAAGTATCTTTAATCTATCTTTTTTTAAATTAACATCATAGTAATCGTTTAGATTATCCAAACCAAAAACTTGATTTTTATTTTTTAATATAGCTAAAGATGAATGAAAGCCAATAAAACCAGCTGCACCGGTAATCAAGATTTTCATTCTTCAATTGGTTTTTGATATTTTTTTTTCCACTGCGCGTAATCCATACCATAAATTTCGTTTCTGACCATTTCATAGTCTAAGTTTACGCTTTTTTTGCTTGCTTCCTCAACCATCCACTTAGACAGACAATTTCTGCAGAAACCTGCTAAATTCATCAAATCTATATTTTGTAAACTAGTGTTTTTCTGAAGATGACTAACAAGTCTACGAAAAGTAGCTGCTTCAATTTTTTCTCTTTCTTCGTTATTTAACATTTAAAAGCCCTTTAAAGATGTTTTCAAATATATGTACATATTTTTTAATTCCTTTTTGAGAACAAATCAAATCGTTTCTTATTTCTATTGAAATGGTATCAAGGTTAAAGTTCTCTATTAGCTTGTCCAACGTATGATTATAATGAAATCCTGAATAAGGATAATTCCTTCCAACATGGATTTTCATATTTAAAAGTTTCTTTTGAATAGGAAGTAAGAGCTCCATATTCTTATTCCAAAGTAGCCCAACCTCTACCGATCTATTAGATTTAGGGGTTACCTTATTAAAAGTATGAATGGATATAAGAATAACACTTTTTGATTTTTCTATTTTTTTTTGTACAAATTTGAAAAGTTTTTTGTGATATGGAATATAAAATTGTTTTATTCTTACTTTTCTCTCTTCGATACCTATTTTTTCATTTCCTGGTATATTGATGTTAAAAGAATTTGACAAAATTAGACTGCTGTCTTTTAAATCTCTATTAGGATCAATTAAAAGTCTTGAAAAATTTGATATAAAATAATTTTGATTAAGAGTTTTTGCTAAGTGAACTGTTAATTTTTTAGCCCCGATATCATAAGCAATGTGAGTATTTAAATTTTTTTTAGATAGACCTAAATCATTATAACTTTCAGGAATGAAGTTGCTCGCATGGTCACAAATAAAAATAATGTCTGCGGAAAACTTTTGTGACTTTGAAAAATCTTTTGAAAAACATACATGTGGCATAAAATTATTTATATATAAAACTGGTTTTTAGTGTAGTATAAATATCTAATCAAATGTTAAGAAATAGAAATACTAAAATTATAGCCACGCTTGGACCGTCATCATCCTCTCCCATAAAAATACATTCTCTTTTTCAGGCAGGCGCTGATATTTTCCGTTTAAACTTTAGTCATGGAACACATGAAGATCATAGACGAAGAGTTTATCATATCAGACAATATGAGAAAAGATTAGGCAGACCAATTGCAATATTAGGAGATTTACAAGGACCAAAAATAAGAATTGGAACCTTTCAAAACTCCACAGAAATTTTAAAAGATAATCAAAAGTTTTATCTCGACTTAAATCCTAAACCTGGAAATAAAAAAAGAGTTTTCCTTCCACATCCAGAAATTTTTAAATCTGTAAAAAAAAATAATAAAATTCTTGTCGACGATGGCAAAATCATCCTCAACGTCAACTCTGTAAGTTCTGACAAGATCACAACGGAAGTTATTAATGGGGGGAAAATATCAAATAAAAAAGGTGTTAATATACCAGAAACACTGATTAAAATGTCTTCATTAACAAAAAAGGATATCAAAGATCTAGAACTTTGCCTAAATCTAAGCTTGGATTATGTTGCGCTTTCTTTTGTTCAGAAGACAAAAGATCTCTTAGATTTAAAAAAATATACTGGTGAGCAAACAGCTGTAATGGCAAAATTTGAGAAACCATTAGCAATAAAAAGAATGGAAGAAATTTTATACCATTGCGACGCCGCAATGGTTGCAAGAGGCGATTTAGGAGTTGAAATGCCACCGGAGGAAGTCCCAATTATACAAAAAAGATTAGTAGATGAATGCAGAAATCAGGGCAAACCGTTAGTTGTTGCAACCCAAATGCTTGATTCAATGGTTGCTTCTCCATCTCCGACTAGAGCTGAAGCTTCAGATGTTGCGACAGCCGTTTTTGATGCGGTTGATTGCGTAATGCTTTCAGCTGAAACTGCTTCTGGAAAATTTCCAGTAGAATCAGTTCAAATTATGGATAGGATTATTAGAGGAGTTGAAAATGATTTCTCTTATAGACAGATGCTTAACAGCAAAAAAATTAAACTTGAAGAAACTACATCTGATGCAATCAGTTCGGCAGCATCCCAAGTTGTTAAAACAGTATTAGCAAAAGCGATTTTCACATATACCAGGTCTGGAGGAACTGCAAAACGAGCAGCCCGAGAACGTCCCACAGTTCCTATAATTGGTTTATCGCCAGAAAGATTAACAGCAAGACAGCTTTCATTGATTTGGGGTGTTCATAATATTCACGCTTTAGAACCCAAAAGTTTTTCAGGTATGATTGAAAATGCTTGCGATTTAGCTAAAAAAGAAGGAATAGTAAAAAGAGGAGATTACGTTGTAATAACTGCTGGTGCACCAATTGGAGTATCTGGATCTACAAATAATTTAAGAATTGCTAGGATCAATTAACCTTGTCTAGCTTTAAACCTGGCATCAGTTTTATTTATAACATAAAGTCTGCCTTTTCTCTTGACGACTCTGCAATCTCGATGTCTTAATTTAGCCGACTTTATTGAACGTAAAACTTTCATAAACATGAAAATAATAAATTCTAAGAATTTGTCAATATAAGAAAATGTATTATTATAATTTAGTGAGTAAATTTCCTAAATTAGAGTTTTTTAATAAAATGAGCATTTATTCTGGAAGGGTAGCAAGCTTTCTTGTTCTTATGCTAATCCTTTTAGTGAGCATCTCGGTTACATTGAGATATTTATTTTCTATTGGTTTTACATGGTTACAGGATCTTTATATTTGGGTTCATGCATGTGCAATTTCACTAGCTATTGCATATACTTTAAAAAGAGATTCTCATGTACGGATTGATATTATTTACAGAAAACTTAGTAAAAATTCAAAAAGAAAAGTTGATTTTTTTGGCTCTCTAATTTTTGGATTACCAGTTTGTTATATTATAATAGTTCATGGGTATGAATATTTTCTTAGATCTTTTCTTATTAATGAGGGATCTAAAGAGTCAGGCGGCCTCCCAAACCTATTTATTTTAAAGTTTTTTATATTCTTTATGGGAGTTTTAATATTTTTGGAAATTATAAATAAAATTTTTATTTTTTTTAAAAGTGATGATTGATTTACTTAATCATGAGTTTTTTGCTTTCTTACTTTTTCTTGTACTAGCAATATTCTTATTAGCTGGATATCCAGTAGCTTTAACTTTAGCAGGCACTGGAATAATAGTTGGGTTTATAGGTTACACTTTAGACCTTTTCCCTTTAGTATTAATAAATGTACTTCCAAATAGAATTTTTGGTATTCTTACAAATGAAACACTCATAGCTGTTCCTCTGTTTATCTTTATGGGTGTGATGCTTGAAAAATCTGGAATTGCAAATGAATTACTCGAGAATATGAGCAAACTCTGGGGGAATAAAAGAGGAGGACTTGTTTACTCTGTACTTATAGTTGGAGTTTTAATGGCCGCCTCTACAGGTATTGTTGGGGCTACAGTTGTCACGATGGGGATACTATCCTTGCCATTGATGATAAAATGGAATTACAATAAAAAACTTTCTACCGGAGTGATATGTGCTAGCGGCACACTAGGGCAAATAATACCTCCTTCAATTGTTCTTGTACTTTTGGCTGACGTTTTCCAAGGGGCAAATGAAGAGGCATCAGCTATTTCAGGAGAGTTAGCTCCTGATCCTGTAAGTAGTATAGATTTATTTGCTGGCGCAATTATTCCAGGTTTACTTTTAGTATTATTGTATTTTCTTTGGGTTATTTTATGTGCCAAAATAAATCCTAATGTTTTTCCCAAACAGAATATCAATTTAGACACTCCGACTAATTTTATTCAAGCATTAAAGGTAATTTCACCCCCGCTTTTTTTAATTATAATAGTTTTAGGATCTATTCTTTTCGGCATTGCAACACCAACTGAATCTGCTTCTTTAGGTGCATTAGGATCAATATTTATTGCTTTGAGAAAGAGAAATATAAATTTCCAAAAAATATTAGATGCCTGTGATGAAACTTCAAAAATTTCTGCAATGGTCTTTTTTATTTTGATAGGTGCATCACTTTTCTCGCTAGTCTTTAGGGGGTTTGGTGGTGATTTAATTGTTGAAGACTTGATTAACTCTATTCCAGGAGGAGCAGTAGCGTCTTTTATATTTGTAATGATAGTAATATTTCTATTAGGTTTTTTCTTAGACTTTTTTCAAATCGTTTTTGTGATCGTTCCAATCGTTGGTCCCTCTCTTATTTCAATGGGATATGATCCAATCTGGTTGGCTTTGATGTTTGCAATTAATTTGCAAACAAGTTTTCTGACACCTCCATTCGGATTTGCATTATTCTATTTACGAGGAGTATGCCCAAATAATATTAAAACAAGTGAAATTTACTATGGAGTCATACCTTTTATAATTATTCAGATTTTTCTACTTTTAATATTATACTTCTTCCCTTGGATTATAACTTGGTTGCCTCAAAAACTCTAATCATCCAAAATTCTAGCATTCAAGTAATCAGCTTCTGAGTAATGTGACCAAAAAATTGCAAGTTCTCTGAAAGATAAAATGTTATCTAATATTTTTTTTGACAAACTGTCTTTAGATGCAATTTCTGAAACTACTTCGTCAGATCTTCTTTTAAGAAGCTTTAAAACCATGTCATTATATCTCATAAAAGATACATTATACTCATCTTTTAACTTTTTGACTGCAAAACAGTTTCGCGCAAAAAATTCAGAAGAAATCATGGAATTTGACTTTACACAACATGCTTCAACAAGTCTTTGCAAACTTTTACTGAGCTTATTCCACTCTTTCAAATTAATAAACGCTTCCAAACAAGTTCCAGGTTCATGCCAACCAGGATAATAATAAAAGTCACAAACTTTATGAAGACCTTTTCCCAGATCAGCTGCCGGACCTATCCACTCCGTTCCATCAATTGTTCCTGATGTAATTGCAGGAACAACATCAGGTCCTGGGAGTAAAACTACATTAGTTCCATAACTCTTAAGCACTTCTCCACCTAAACCAGGCATTCTAAATTTCAACCCTTTAAAATCATTAACATTTTGAATTGATTTGTTAAACCATCCACCCATTTGATTACCAGTATTTCCAGCAGGAAAAAATTGAAGATTCATACTATTATATACTTCATTGGCCAGGCTCATTCCGTCACCATTATAAAACCAAGCTGCCATCTCTTGTTGGTTGAAACCAAAAGGAATGCCTGAAAGGAATGAAATTGCAGGAGATTTACCTGCCCAATAATACGGTGAACCAAAACCCATTTGACATGTACCACTTTGAACCACATCAAATGACTCAAAAGCTCCGACCAGCTCATTAGCATGAAAAAGCTTTATATTTAATTCACCATCAGAAATCCTTGTTATGTCTTCACACAGTTTTGTAAAAGCTCGTCCTAGAATTCCGGCTTTATCGAAAGCTGATACCGCAACCCAGGTATATTTTTTCTTGGATGAAACTATATTTGGAAAGGCAAGACTTGATACCATAGCACTACCAAGGAGTGAATTTTGGATTGTCTTTTTAAAAAATTTTCTTCTATTCATAATACCTATTTGGTGGGCGGAACAGGGATCGAACCTGCGACCTATTGCGTGTCGAGCAATTGCTCTCCCAGCTGAGCTATCCGCCCGAAATGTCGAATATACAATTAAAAAGTGAAAGGGACAAGAAAAATGGCATAGTATTTGCTGTGAATTATTCATGTTTTCAATAATTAGAACAGGACTAGATGCTGCGAATAGAGATTTAGCAGTTATTTCAAATAATATTGCTAATGCAGGAACAAATGGGTTTAAAAAGAGTGAGGCTCAATTTGAAGACTTATACCATTCGCAACATAATAATTCCACCGAAACTGCTAGAGGCATGGGTGTAAAAACAATTAAGCCTAGACAAAGTTTTTCACAAGGATCACTACAAGCAACAAATGGTAGTTTAGATCTTGCAATCATGGGTGAAGGTTTTTTTACTTTGGGGCAACCGTTGGGAAGATTAGCAACAGCAACCGATAGACCATCTTTTACAAGAGACGGTTCTTTTCAGCTGGATAGAGAAGGAAATCTTGTAAATACAGATGGATTGCCTTTACTAGGTATTGGTCGAAACGCTATAAATATTCCTTTTCTCAAGGCATTAGAAGGTGGAGAAACTCTTTTATCAGAAATCTCTGTTAATAGCGAAGGGGAAATTTTAGCCACATATGGACTTGATAATGTTGAAGTTGTAGGTCAAATAGAGCTTGCGGACTTTGTTAATGAACATGGACTTAAAAACATTGGAAATGCTAGGTTTCAGGAAACTCAGGAAAGTGGTGTTCCTACATTTGGGTTACCAAAAGAAAGAACTATAGGAAAAATTCAAGCTGGGTTCTTAGAAAAATCAAATACAGATATTACTGATGAAATAGTCCTTATGATGAGAACGCAAAGAGCTTTCAATGGATGCTCAAAACTTCTTCAATCAGAAATTGATGTAACTAAAAAGCTTTCACAACGATAGATTATAATATTGGAATATTCCAACATACAGATTCAATATTGATCTTCTTTTTATCTTGGACATAAAGATCTCCTTTATCATTGATCATCAAACTATCAGAAATAATAAGAGTAATATTAACTTTTTTTGTGGAGCTTTTCTTAAATGACAAGTAATTCAAAACTTTCTCTAGCTCTTGGCTATCATAATTAATTTTCACTTCCATGAGAGCTTTGTCTGAGTGAACAAAAAGTTCTTTTGATACTTTTTTGGTTTTCTGATGTATAACAAATTTACACCTTCCTTTGGATATATTTTCAAAACCACAATCAAAAACAACGCTTAATCTGTCATCCCTAACCAAATCTATATTATCGACCCTTAAAACAATTTTATTAATTTGTTTCCAAGTATTTTTTTTATTATGGATCAATTTCATTTCTAAGTTTCTCTACTATTGATTTTTTAATTTGTGACACTCGACCTGAACTTATCTCCAAGACATCTGCAATCTCGTAAATATTTAATTCCTCTACATAGTATAACTGTGCAACTAATGCTTCTTTGGGATTCAAAACTTTTAAAGCATCTTTAATTTGATTTTTAAGCTCCTTACTTTGCAAACTAGTTTCTGGATTTTCTCCTTGAGAGGCAAAAAGTATAGAATATTCATTGTAAGCAGTATCAAGACTTTGAACCACATTAGCTTCAAATGCTTGTTTCCAATAGTAATATTCATCCTCAGTTATACCAATAAAATTAATGAGTTCCTTTTCCGTGGGCTGTCTATTCAATTTTTTTTCAAGAGAGCTCCTAAACTTTTCAAATTCTTGTTTTTTTTTTATTGTAGTTCTGCACAAATTCGAATTCTTTCTCAAGAAGTCAATTATTGAACCTCTGATTCTTAATTGAGCATATTGTGAAAAATTTACACCTTCTTTAGGTGTATATTTTTGGGCAGCATGAACTAAACCCTCCATACCCTGTTGAATAAGATCCTCAACTTCAACCATGTTTTGAACTCTTCCATGGAGTTGCCATGCAATTTTTTTAACCAAATCTAAATGTCTATGAATTAAATCATTAATTGAAGTTTGAGATTTATCCAAGTAATAATTATTCATGTTAACTAGATTACGCTCTTTTTTTAACTTTTGAAAGAAAAGTTAATCCCCCCCATTCATTTGTTGGTGCTTCATTAATTTTTTTTGCGATTTTTAGAAAAGATTGAGAAATTTCTGACTTAGGTTCACTAGACATTATTGGTGTTCTTTCCACTATTGATTTTCTAATCTTTCCAGAGTTTTTCACACACCCGACATAATGAAGATTTACATCTAAAAACTGAGTGGTAATTGATTGGAACTTGTCAAATAATTCTTTTCCATGCTCATCGTTATCTACTTGGTTTACAGCGATACAGTAATTTTTGAATGATGACTTTGCAAATATAGCTTTTATCAAAGCATATGAATCAACAAAACTTGTTGGTTCTCCAATTATTACAACTACAATTCGATCACATGCCATAGAAAATACCAATGCATTATCCTCTGCACCCGCTGCAATATCGACTAACAATCGAACGTTTCCATTTTCTTTCATATAATTATCTATTTCATTTAACATCGAGTATCTCTTAGAGTTTTCCATATTCAAAAGATTGTCTGATGCTGTTCCTCCAGAGATCAAGTTTATACCATTTTTATTTCTAACAATTACTTCAGATATATTTTTCTTTCCTGAAATAACATCGGCGATAGTGAATTCTGGATTTACTCCTAAAAGTACATGTGAGTTCGCCATACCCATATCTGTATCCAAAAGAAATACTTTGTCAGTTAGCTTTTTTTGAGCTATGGAGAGGTTTACAGCAAATGTAGTCTTCCCCACTCCCCCTTTACCACTTGTAATTGCAATTGAATCAGACACTCTTTAAATTTTCCTTCATATATTTTGCCAATGAATTTTCGTTAGCCTCTATTATTGAATCTATTAACACTTTGGTTCCTGTAACAATACCTATCCTTGCATTATTTAATGCAAGTGATGAAAACTCTTCTGCTCCAACCCAACATTCGTCAAGCTTGGTAATGGCAAACATCGGTCTGATTTCTGAAACTCTTTTAGTCAATCCATCAATCATTTCGGAGTTTGATCCACTAGGTAAAGCTAATATAGAACAAAAATCAAACGACGGAAATGAATTTTTTATCTCTTTGATTTTTTGAATTCCAAAATTTAGATCCCCAGAGAAATCAAAAATATTTATTGCATTATCTTCACTCGTTTTAGTGAAGTTTATAAAGTTATAATCCTTTATTGGAAATCCAAGAACTCTACTGAATGATCTTAAAATATCTGAATTCCCAGTACTCGAATTAGTTACATCTATAAAGTTTATATTTTTTGAACTTTTCTTATCTGATAAGTAGGACGCAATTTTAGCTGATAATGTTGACTTTCCAGACCCAGAGTTTCCAAAAACAAAAATATTTTTAGAATTTAGAAACCTTGAAAAATCATTTGAAGCTAATTTTTTAGCAAGTTGTCGAAAAAAACATACCCTTCCCTCTTCCAAATTTTTCCCGATAAAAGAATGACTAAGCTTATTCACAATCTCTGGATGAAATTTTTCATGTCTTAATTTTATGGGAGTTTGGTATGAGAGCTCATCAGAAATTCCGGATTCATCAGTCACAATCATATTGTTCATCTCTTTTCTTAAAGAGTCCAGCTGCCTCTGAATATTTTGAAGTAATTTTAAATTTCCATCATCTTTCTTCTGATTCTTAATATCATTTTTTCCAAGATATGAAATGTTATTTATGCGATTTGTTTTAATTTTATCGTTCTTGTCTTCAATTTCTTTCATAAAAACATTTGAAAAACTTCTTTTTTCTTCCAATTGTTTTTTATGACTCTCAATAACAACATCGTTATCTGAGGCCTCAACTTCAACTACACCATTATTTTTTTTAGTTGATAATATTATTGCCTTTTCGCCAAATTCATCATTGACAAGGTTCATGGCAGTTTTCATATCTCTTGCCTTAAATAGTTGTGTTTTCATTTTGAGTCTCCTTATTATTGTTGGTTGATATTTGTTCGCCTATAGTGGCAATTACTTTTACTTTTTTATTCTCCGGAAGTTCCGTAAATGATAAAATAACAATATCCTCTACATGCTGACGAAGAAGTATTGACAAATCCTTTCTTATAATTGGGGAGGTAACTACTACGAGGGATTTTCCTTCATGAGAAGATTTCTCTCCAACTTCAATTATTGATTTTATCATTTGTTTTGCAAGTGATGGATCCATTAACAATCCATCTGATCCACTTTTTTTAGAAATTGATATTAACATTTGCTCAAACTCTGGGTTAAAAGTAATAACATCTAAAGCTTCATTCACATTTGATATTTTCTGAATTAAAAGTGATGAAATGGCTGGTCTTACAGCCTCGGACAACTCATCTGGGCTCAATTTCTTTTCAGATAAATTAGATAAAGCTTCTAAAATCTTTTTGAGGTCATTAATAGGAACTCTCTCAACAAGTAGATTCCTTAAAATGATTGTAAGATAATGCAAAGGTACTAACTTTGGAACTATTGATTGAACTAACTGTGGATTTGCTTTAGACAAGTTATCAAGTAAAGACTGAACATCGTCTTGACTAATCAATTCTCCAGCATATCTTAATAAAATTTGATTCAAATGTGTTGCTATAACTGCTTCTGGTTCAATTATCATGTAGTGATTAGCTTCAGCCTTTGCCACTAAGTGCTGCTCAATCCAATATGCATCCAACCCAAAAGATGGATCTTGAACTTGTATACCCTGAACTTTTAGTTGGGTTTCGTCCCCTGGCATTGCGAGTTTTCTATCTACATAGATTTTATCCTCAGCAACAATTGTATGACCAACTCTTATCTTGTATGAATTAGCATCTAGAGAAAGGTCATCCTTTACTCTTACATTAGGAATAATGAACCCTAAATCTTTAGAAACTTGTTTTCTTATACTGGTGATTTTCGAAATAAGTGGTCCTGCGGTTTTCTTATCATTTGAGTCAACAAGAGAAATTAAACCATAACCCAAATCGAGTGAAATGGAAGAATTATCAGAAACCTCATCAATATCAATTTTACCAATATTTTCCTCATCATCAGTTGTTTCTGTTTTTTCATCAAATTCTTCTTGAGTTGAACTTTTAGAGGTCAACCAGGCAACTAATCCAGAAATCAAAGATCCAAACAAAAACAATGTATTAGGCATTCCAGGTACCAAACCAAATAAAAGCAAAACTCCAGAAACTGGAGCCCAAGCTTTTGAAAGTCCCATTTGTTTTGATATTTGACCAGCTAGGTCATTGTTATCTGAAGATATTCTTGTTACGATTGTTGCCGTTGCCATTGCAAGTAGAAGGGAAGGAATTTGAGCAACGAGCCCATCACCAACCGTTAGTAGGATATATGTCTCTGCAGATTCATTGATTGTTAAGTCATGCATAACCGAACCTATAATTAATCCGCCTATTATATTTATTACTAATATCAGAATTCCTGCAACTGCATCGCCTTTTACAAATTTTGCAGCACCATCCATTGCACCGTAGAACTCACCTTCTTTGGCTATATCATTTCTTCTAATTTTTGCCTCATCGCTAGTAATAATCCCAGCATTTAAGTCTGCATCTATAGCCATTTGTTTTCCAGGCATTGCATCTAATGTGAATCTTGCTGCAACTTCAGAGACTCTTCCTGCACCCTTAGTTATTACAATAAGATTTATGATAACTAATATTGCAAATACAAATAAACCTACCGCATAGCTTCCTGCCATTACAAAATCGCCAAAAGCTTCAATGATTGATCCTGCTGAAGCTGTACCATTATGTCCATCTTTCAATATAACCCTAGTGGATGCTACATTTAGTCCCAATCTTAAAACAGTTGCAAACAATAAAACCGTTGGAAAACTCGAAAAGTCAAGTGGTCTAAAAGTTTGCAAAGCAACCATAAGTACTAACAAAGAAACTAATAAATTTGATGTAAATAGAATATCTAACATCCATGGTTGTAATGGTATGACCATCATTGCAATAAGAATCATTATTCCTATTGGAATGCTGAATGCTCTTGCAAAACTTAGAAAGTTTTCTTTTTGGAATGTTTTTAGCACTAAGTCCATTTATAAAATACCTCTGTCAGAATTTTGACTTGAAAAAAGCGCAGAAACATTAGAATTTTTGAGTTTTATAATCATACAGAAATAGATGCAAGACATATGCCATATAATGAAAGGAGCGATGGATGTTTAAAAAAACTATATGGCATAATTTATGCAAGTGTTAGCTAAACTTTTATAGAGGACTAACATATGAAAAAATTACTATTTATTGTTTTAACAATTTTTCTTCAATCATGTAATGGAAATTTAATGAGTGGATTTAATAATTCTCAATTTTCTAATGCATCTAATGAAAAAATTGATGATTATTCCACCCCAACTAATCAACTTAATAAAACAAGAGAATTATTAGACGGAGCATCAATTAATTTTCCAACACTCACTGCAACTGGTTATGCTGTTGTATCTACTCAACCAGGACAAAATGTCGAACAAAAAAGATTGATGGCAATAAGAGCCGCAAGGATGGCTGCAATGAGAGAATTAGCTGAACAAATTCATGGTTTAAAAGTTGACAGTAACACAACCGTTATCGATCTAATGGTACAAAATGATACATTCAGGGGTATTGTTTCTGGTGTAATTAGAGGAGCAAGGACAGTTAGAATCAATCCTACTGGTAGCGATACTTATGAAACTGTATTAGAAATTGATCAAGATATGGTGGCTTACCTTTTTAGGCAAGCTCAAGTAATGTAAAGGATTTAAGTTGAGAAAAATTGAATACAACTCTTTTGATGTTATTTTAAGAAAGCTGGTATATTTCTTTACAACACTTTTATCCTTTCTTTTGGCATCAACATATTTAATTGCAAACGAGATTGGCTACAAAGAAGTCTTTTCAAGTGGCAGGGCAGTTATAATTAATGGTGATACTAACTTAGCAAAAAAAAGAGCACTAGAAGATGCACTTTATCTAGCTACTATACAAGGTGGTGCTAAGGTCGATGGATACTCAAGTGTTGATACAAATACTAATCTTAACGAAAGCGTGTTAGTTAGACCATCTGCTACAATTAAAGATTTTGTCATCACCCAGGAATCGTCTGATGATACCCATTACAATGTAACTGTAAGAGCATATTTAGTAAGTGTGAGCAACATGCTGAATTGTTCTGATAGAGACTTTGTTAACTTAACCTATTTATCTCCACATTATACAATATCAAGCAGATTACCCGCATGGACAACTAAACTGCCAAATGAGGTATCAAAGGAAGTATTCAAAAATCTATTAAACATTGAGTACATTAACTTAAAAGACTCCTCTAAGTTTCCATTCAATCCAAATAAAGTCCTTAAAAAGTCAGTTTCATTAGACTACAACAACTTAGTTGAGGGACAAAGAAACGACTTAAAAAATGGAGAGTTCGCAATTCATCCAGTATTGAAGTTTAGTCATGCAAAAGGAAGGTTCACAAAGGTTTCAAAAGAAATAGTCGTAGACATAACACTTAATATTTACGAAGGTCCAAATTTCAATGTTTTAGACTCACTTAGCTACAAATTCTCTCTTTGGTCAGGAAATCAAACTGGATATCAGCACGTTGATGCTTTTGTAAAGATTTCTCAAGACAAGTTAACTGATTTAGTAAAAAAAAGTATCTCTAAAATTCAGTACAGGGTATTAGATCAGTTAAAATGTCAACCACTTCAAGCAGAGGTGATTTTAGTTAACAACGAACTTACCGTTCCATTAGGATCGAACCAAGGTTTGAAAAAAGGTACTGTGGGTTTTATTTCATCTTCAAGAGATGTTATTATGAGTGAATGGATAGTTTTAACTGTAAGGGATACAAACGAAAACACATCTACTTTGGAGCCACTTAATCCACAAAATAAGAACAACCAAATTCAGGGAAAAACTATCAAATTTATTAACTAGGTGTAAAATGAAAAAAATTTTTTTAATCATATTCTTCGCTGTTTTAACATTTGATTTAAGTGCAAACGAACCTTTTGTAGTGTTAGAGTATAAATCAGATTTGACAAATAATAAAAAGCTAAATAAAGATAATTTATTCATTAAAAACCAAAACCACTCAGTATCTCATAAAGTTAAATCTGGAGAGTCCTTGAGCGGGATCTTAAAGAAATATTACGGGAACAGTGGTTTAAATATGAAAATTATAGAAATTTCAATAATTGAAATGAACAAACATGCATTTGTGAGAGGAAATCGACATTTTTTATTTGCAGGAAAGAGTATTAAAATACCATCTATTAATGAAATCATGAATCTGGTAAAAAATGTCAAAAATACATCATCAAGTGTTAGTTCTTCAAGAAATGGGCATATTTATTTCTATGGTAATTAAAACTTTAAGAAACGTAGCCATATTTTTTGTAATTTTTATTTACTGCAATGTAGAGGCAAACACAATTGGTGGAGCTGAGTTAAAGGTTAAAATTGAAGATTGGTTATCAAACAAAGGAGTTCATGCTCAAATTTCAATTTTAGATGAACTAAAATATCCTGGCTGTGATGATTCCAAGATCATAATTAATGATATTTCTGGAAAAAATAAGCTCATAAAAGTAAGATGTATAGATCAGAATCCCTGGCAATTTATTGTTAGGAATAAGTTTGTAAAGAAAGAATTTCAACCCAGCACCAAAAAGAGTGAAAATATTGTAATAGCCTTAAAAAAATTTAAAAACAAAGGTTCTGTCATCACCGAAGATGATGTTATTACAATCAAGAAAAAAGGCGTAAATACCAGGTATATTTCCGAAAAAACCGATATCATTGGTAAAAAGCTAAAAAAAGACACAAGATCTAATAAAGCTATAACATTCTCAAATTTAAAAGATGATTGGCTTATAGAAAAAAACTCAATTGTAATAATTGAAAATAATAAAAGTTTCATTACAATTAAAGAAGAAGGGATTGCTTTGAATGATGGTAATTTTATGGAAAAAATTAAGGTAAAAAATTTAAAAAGTGGTAAAATAATAGTAGGTTATGCAAAAAATAAAAAAAAAGTAATCCTAAACACTAAACAAAATTAAATAAAAGTCGTTTACATAATTAAGGATAAAAAAATGATTGACCAGATTAAAAATAAAAGTTTAAGTTCAGGTGCAGATAACACCAGGAAAATAGCTCAAAATGAACAGAATACAGCTAAGTCGTCTGTTCAGAAGGTTCAAAATCCCTCAAAATCACAAGTAGATGCCCACGATGGAAAGGTTTCGCAGTTTATTTCTAAGGAGAAAGTTAAGAGTATGTCTAAGGAACCACCTATCGATAGAGTAAGTACAACTAGAATTAAAGAAGCTATTCAAAATGGAACCTATCCAATTGATATGACTAAAATTGCTGATGCATTATTTGACGCAATAAAGGAAATGAAATAAACTTCCTTTGATGAAGGAAAAAATTAATTTAGTCTTAGAGTTGCTTAAGCAACTCTCAAATAAGAATGATCCACATCAAATATTAAAGTTAGAAGAAAAAATCCAAAATATATCTGTAGATATCAAAAAGGAAATATCAGAATCTACAGAGGTTGAAAATCATAAAGAATTAGAAGAAAAGGTTAATTTGTTAGGAGAATTATTAAACTCTTTAGAAAAAAGTAAAACAGCGAATAACAAAATATTCATTGAATTCCAAGACTTTATAAAAAATAGAAAATTTAAATAAAGTTGTTATACATAACTTTTGATAATATTATCAATTATGGACTTTTTAAATAATTTTTTGGAAAAAGACCCACTCGGAAATACGTCATTGTTAATTGTGATAATCACAATTACTTTCTGTATCGTCGTTTGCACTGCTTACTATATTGATTACCAAAAAAGTTATAAAAACTCAAAAAAAATCAACGTTCTTGAAAGAGCAATCAAAGATTTGATTGAAGAATTTAGGTCATTAGAGCTTAATCTTTCTGAGCAAAAAAAAATTTTACAAGATTATAAGTACATCCTGGAAAAACTTGATCTTGAAATTTCAAGACTTGCAGATTCAAATAAAGGAGATTCTAAAATAACTGAAGCCATTCAGATGGCTAATCAAGGAAGAAGCATGGAAGAAATATCAGGTTCAACAGGTTTGAGCGCTGAAGAAATAGAACCTATTTTAAAATATCACGGTAAAATTTAAATTTACATCTTAAAAGTACTTTTGTTACACTCTACGTTAAGGATAAGATTATTCAGTCTTGCCTCAACCTTCCCGGTTTTTCTGTAGATTTTTATTACAAAGTCACCGGCATCCCCCACTAAATACATCTTTTGTTTATTGATAAAACTTATTTTGAATTTGTATAAATACTCGCCAACTTCTACATCAGCTACATCGCCTTCTTTATAATCTTTTATAAAAACCTTTTTAAGATCAACTCTATTGGGCTTACACTCATATGTTTCATATTTAAATCTTAGAAAAAGATTATCGCATGACAATAACAAAAAAAGAAAAAATAACGGAAGAATTACCCTTGATTTAGAAGACACAAAATACCTTAACCTTTTTTTTTAAAGTTTCTAAGTTTTTAATGCAGAGACAATAAAAAAATTATTTTTCATCCATCTGACTATTTAAATCCTCATTTTTATTATTTTCTTGATTATCTTGGGGGTTTTCGTCTTTTTTCTGAGTTTCAATTTCCATATTTTTATCTATAGTAGGCTCATTTTTTTCTTTTTCTACATTTTTGATATCATCCTTGCGTTCCTCAGGTTTTTCTGAAATTTTGGGTTTGTCATCAGGAGATGTCTCAACGTCATCTGATTTAGCTTCTTTATTTTCAACTGGAGTCTCAATTGATTGCTGCTTTGAAACTTCAGATTTTTTTTCAGCCTCATTCACCTTGAGATCTTTGTCTTTTGACTCTATATCATCGTCGTCGTCTGAAACTGTTTCTTCATGTTTTTCCAAAAGATTTTTGTTTTTAGGCTCTGAGTCCTGTTCCTTATTCTCAGACTTATTTTCAGGAACTTTATTTTCCGCATTTTTATTTTTTGGATTTTCAGACTCCACTTCTTTTTCTTCATTTTTTTGTTGATTTTCTTTATTTTCCTCACGCTCAGGAATTTTTTCACTTTTTTGAACTGGAGATGCTCCGTCTGTTTCCTCTTCCAATATTTCTGCTTTTTTATTTTCTATTAACTTCTTACTATCTTCCTCCTTAACATCTAAAATAACTCCTTTGTCAATTTGCTTGCCATTAACCTCTGCTGCCTCTAGCATTTTCATCCTGACCCATTTTTCTTCAGTTATTTTTTTTGGACTCTCGTCTTCTTTTTTTTCTTCTTTTTTAATTGTTTTTATTGGTTTCTTCGGTTGAATTTCGACCTTACTTTCATATAGTAATTCAATTTTGGATCTAATAATTTTTAGTCTTGCAGCTAAAGCCCCTAACCTTGTGACATCATCCATTGTTTCATTTAATAATTTTTTTATAATAGAATTTACTTCATCAAGAGATTTGTCACCTATCTTACTTATTATCTTATCCCTTACTTTAATAACTTCTGGGTCTAAATCTGAATTTAAAGAGTTTTTTTCGTCCATAACTTTTTAACCTTTCTTTTTGGCACTTAATTTGCAAATTCTAAACCAAAGTTAATAAATAAAGTTAAAATGGTAGATAATATTAAACAACAATTAAACGTTTTGAGCAATGCTTTAAGAGTAAGGAATAAAAAACAAGAAATCCTTGCATCTAATATAGCTAATGCAGCCACTCCAAATTATAAAGCAAGAGATGTCGAATTTGAAGTAGAGTTAGCTAGATCACTAAATGAAGGTCCACTAAAAACTTCAAATAATCAGCATATTGCATTAGCCTCAAAAAATCTTCCTGGAAAAGTTCAATATCGTCAATCAATTAATCCGTCTGTAGATGGAAATACAGTTGAATTAGCAGTTGAACAAATGGAATTTGCTGAAAATGCAATTAGATATCAAACTTCTTTAGATTTTATTAATTCTAAAATAAGAGGATTAATGGGGGCAATCAAGGGTGAATAATGGATATTAAAAATATATATAATATTGCTCAAAGAGCAATGGGTGCCCAATTAGTTAGATTAAATGCAACAGCAAGTAATTTAGCAAATGCTGATAATATTGCATCAAGTCCACAAGATGCTTACAAGCCAATAAAGCCAATTTTTGAAACTAAATATTTCGATATCATTAATAAAAGAGGAATATCAACTGTTGATGCAGTAACAGTAAAAAAAATGGATATTGAACCAATTAAAGAATTTAAACCTGGCCATCCAATGGCAGACCAAAATGGATTTATTTATAGAGCACCTGTAAACATTGAAGAAGAGTACGTTGATATGCTTGAGGCATCTAGACAATATCAAAATAATGTTGAAATGATTTCAACCGTGCGAGCATTGATGCTTAAAACAGCAAGTATGGGTAAATAATAATAATAAGGAGTTAAAATGACTGATATTTCAAAATCTTCGGAGCAATCTTTAAATAATATTTTAAATAAGCTTGGCGTTAAAACACAAGATCAGGCAGCTAAGGAAGGAAAAAAAACCTCTTTAGGACAAGAAGACTTTCTTAAACTTATGACCACTCAATTGCAAAATCAAGACCCTTTTGCACCTATGGATAATGGAGACTTTATTGCGCAGATGGCACAATTTTCGACGGTTACTGGAATTACTGAAATTAATAATAATTTAACTAGTCTAGGCTCTAAGTTAGAACCTAACAGAGTTGCTACTGCTGCTCAGTTCCTTGGCCATTCGGTATTAGTGCCAGGTCAAATTGCAAGTCCTGATGAGAAAGGTGAAATTCATGGAGTTGTAGACCTTCCGGTTTCTTCAAATGATGTTGGTTTAACATTCACTAATTCAAGTGGTGAGATTATTCATACGATGAATCTTGGTTCTCAAGAAAAAGGATTAGTCGGTTTTAGTTGGACCGATATTCCAGATGAAATAAAGAAAAATAAAACAAAACTCTCTATTCAAGCTTATTCCGGAAATGCAGAAGGATCAGATGGGCTTAGTACAGCAGTTTATAACAAAGTTATTGCAGCATCAGCACCAAAAAACAGTGAGGATGTTATTTTAGAAACAAAAGATTATGGCGAAATCTCTGCTTCCGAAGCAATTAAATTTAAATCTAATAATTAATAACAATAGAGGAGAAAAAACATGTCATTTTATACAGCACTTACAGGATTAAACGGAGCACAGTCAGATATCTCGGCTACTTCAAACAATATTGCAAACGTTAACACAACTGGTTTTAAAAGGTCAAGAGCGGAATTTGGTGATATTTTTGCAACCTCACCATTACAAAATGCTTCTTCATCAATTGGTTCTGGTACAATCTTAAAAAGTGTAAAGCAACAGTTTACTCAGGGTAACATTACCTCATCTCTGAACGTTCTTGACATGGCGATATCAGGGCAAGGGTTCTTCTCCTTAAAACCATCTTTAACTTCTGGACAAACAGTTTATACACGTAATGGTTCATTCAACGTGAATAACGACAGATATGTTACAGATTCCTCAGGTCAATTTCTTCTTACCTTCCCAGTTAATGCGGATGGTTCAGTGACTGCTAAAGACTTGACGAGTGCAATTCCACTCCAGTTGCCAGTAACTTCAGGAACACCAAAAGCGACTACTGCTATTGAATTAGGCGTTAACGTTTCTGCAACTAGTGATGTGATTACTGATAATGCACAATTTGCAAGTGGTTACGTTTTTAATCCAAACGATCCAACAACGTATAATAATTCAACCTCAATAACAATTTTCGATGATTTGGGTAACCCAACCATTGCAACAATTTTTTTCATAAGAACTCAAGCTGCATCTGCAACTGATCCAACCAATAAGTATGACACAAGATTAGTTATTAATGACACAGTCATTGATCCAGATTTAGTTAAAGCTGTAAATGATACCAAACAACCAATTTTTATTGATAGATTCGGACAACAAACAACTAAGGTTCCTGATGATAACTACTTCTTAGAAGGAAAAGGTTCAGCTCTTTATAAACTTGATGATTTAAAAACTCTAATTGATTCAACTCCAGCAAAAATTACAGGAGAATCAAGTGCTTTTGACTTTGGTGAAGAAGGCGATAAAACAGTCACAATAGTAACTGATCCTCTTCAGTTTAATTCAACAAGAGAAAGTGGTGATACCAGTTCTCAAATTTACTGGGGTACAAACTTTATGACTATTAATGTAGATGGTAGTGACCAACCAGTTAATATAGATATAAGACCAGGTTCGTACAATGCAGCTCAATTATCTACTGAAATACAGAGATCTGTAAATGCTGCGTATGGAGACGATAAAAAAATTCAGATTGTTCAAAACGTGGACGACACTTTGACAATAGATCTTCAAAAATTAAATGCTGATGGAACATCCACAGGTTTAACTACACCAATAAGTGTAGATTTGTTATCCGATTCCTATGTTTCTGCTAAAGAAGGTATTGTATTAACTGGCGCGTCTCCAGATTTTACACGTGATCAGTTCTTAGCACACACTCAGGCTAGATTGAATGATTCATTAAATACGTATGCCGTATCAGCCCAAACTGGTGCTACTGCTGGTGGTATAGTTGATACAGCTAAAGCATCCGCACTTGGTATTTCTAGTCAATTATTTTATAGAGCAGCAGGTAAAGAAATGACAACAATGCTAGAGCAAAGCCAGGCTTTTGAATTTGATAGAAATTCATCTAGTTCTGATACTGCAGCATCTGGTTTCTCTGTAGCTAAGCAATATTTGACTTATTCTTATTTTGGAAAAAGTCCACAAACTCATGTTTATGACAAAAAAACAGAGATGGCCATCAACCCAACTGGAGCAACAGTAAATGCTGGTAAAGCGGTTTTCTATGATCAATCTGAAAATACTATTAGATTTCACTTTGGTACTACTAATCCTGCTTCAGATAATATAGCCGCAAATTCAAAAGTACGCCTAATCGGGCAGTTTTATGCTAATACAACTGATACTACTAATGGTGACTTTATAAATGGTAGAGAATTTACAGTTACAAGTGTTGGTTCAGAAACAGTTGGTGGTGCTGCTCAATATTTTATTGAATGCAGTACAGCCGGAATGAATCTTCCAGATTCTGATTTTAGTATCGACTTTACAACAGGTAATGATGCAAATATTTATAGTACGGTATCAACTTCTACTGAGGCATTTTTTGAGGGTTCTGACCCTACGGCAGTTTTCAAAGGTGCAGATGTTAATTTTAGTAACAAAAAACTTGTTCTTAGAGAAATTGGAACTGCAAATAAACATGCATACACAAATAGACAAATGGTTGCTGGTAATAGTGGTAAAAATATCCTTGATGGTTTCACTGAACAGTTCACCCTTAAAAGTGATAAAACAACTAGTGGTACAACCCTTGATACATTCGATCTTATTGGTATTGGTGATAACGCAAGTGCTGCAACAAGGGATAATCACTTAAATGGTGATGGCTCAGCAACAGATAAAGTACCGGCTCAAATGCAATGGGTTGATGAAAAAAACCCACCAATCGAGGTTACTTATGATGTTCTTAACCAAAGATTACAGTTTGAAGTTGATAGAAACTTAATTGGAACAGGAACTAATAGTAACTTCAATAGTTTTAAGATTTTTGGTTCATCCACTGCAACATCAACAAATAATCTGGGTATACCTACTGCAGATGATACTTCCACTACACTTATTAGAGGTGGTGAAAAATTCTCTGCTGCAACTTTCGTAGCAGATGGTGCTGAAATTCAGTTAAATGATAAGCGATTTGGAATCAAAGTTGGTTACAATAGTGAATTAAAAGCTTTTGAATTCAGCAGTGGTTCTACAGGTGAAACAATTGCAGCTAATGGAGCACTTGGCGTTACAGTGGATCAAACAGCATCTGATATAGTAGTAGGTAGATATGCATTATCTACAACTGATGGTTCAATTACAGATTCAACAGACTTCTTTTCTGGAGATAATAACCTCTTAGGTATAGGTAAAACAAAAACAAATGCACTCAAAACTGAAGCAAAAGGTTTGGCGGCTCAACCTGCTCAAGCAATCGGAGCAACTGCTACCGAAGATCTTACACAGGTCTTTAGATTGTCAAACCAAAATAATGAAAATATATTTAACGTTTCTGTTAATGGTGTTGCTGGTATCATTGAAATTCCACAGGGGTTTTATGTTGGAACCACATTAGCTGAAGCGCTTCAACAAAGAATTAATCAGATTGAAGATTCTTCAGGAACTGTAGGTGGTGGTATTGCTGTGAAGTACGATTCCGCAACAAACAAATTTACATTTACAAATGGTACAACAGGAAAAGACTCAACAATTAAAGTTAGAGGGGCAACAAAATTTGGACTAGACAATGTTGATCTTGGTGTAGGTTCCGTTCCTCAAATTTATAACTTAAAACAAGCAACAAATGCTGACGGTTTAGCACTGTTTGTTGACGCAGCTGGTAACAAAGTAACCACACCTCCTGCAAACGTAGTTGATGGATATTTTCCTTTATACATTGATGAGGGAGAATTAACATTTGACAAATCTGGTCGAATCGTAAGTCCAAAACAAGGGGTACATTACGAAAAGCAAGAAGCAGGTTTTAGTATTGATCTGGATATCGATTTTACAAAATCTACACAGCTTGCACAACCGTTCTTCGTTTCAACAGTTAATCAGGATGGTTTTACATCTGGCAGATTAGATGGTCTAGAAGTAGATGCTTCAGGAACTGTTAGAGCAAACTATACAAATGGACAGAACAACCCACTTGGTAAAATTGTTTTAGCTAACTTTAACAACCAAAATGGTTTGAAACAGATTGGAAACGCAACTTATGTTGAAACCGCTGTTTCTGGTACAGCAACTGTTGGTGAAGCTGGTGCAGAAGGTTTTGGTACTGTATTATCGGGTTCATTGGAGAGATCTAATGTTGATATAACGGAAGAATTAGTTAACTTAATTACAGCCCAAAGAAACTTTCAGGCAAATGCAAAATCTATTGAAACTACTGCAGCAACAACACAATCTATTGTGAATATCAGAATGTAGGAATGAGTATAGGAGAAAAATAATGGATAGAATGGCACAAACTGCCCTTAACAGTTTAAAAATGTTGATGGAAAACCAAACTGCTACTTCTCACAATCTTTCAAACTTGAGCACTCCTGGATTCAGACAAGATGTTGTAACAGATTTTGGTTCAATATACCTTAACAGACAAAATGGTGTTGAACCAAGAATTGTATCTTCTAGAAATGTTGGTGGATTTTCAATTGAACAAGGAGCCATGGATTTTACAAAAAATCCTTTAGATACCGCTATTGATGGGCAAGGATATTTTATTATAGAACCACGAAATGGTGGGGAACCATCATTATCTAGAAGAGGTGACTTTCAAACTAGCGAAGATGGTGAGTTATTAGATGGTGCTGGAAATAAGGTGCTTGATGCGGGTATGCAACCATTAGTGGTGCCAGCTTTCAGAGAAATTAATATTTCACCACAAGGTGAAATTTTTATTCAACCATTGGGTGGAGAGCCTGATGCACTTCCTCAAAATATTGGGGTGATTGGAACGTATAAACCTGGAGATAACGATAATTTGAAAAAAACCCTGGATGGTCACATTAGAATTGAATCAGAACCAAATGAAAATGGTATTACCGAAACCATTGGAATAGAACCTAATCAACAAGCAAAAATAGTCATTGGATATCTAGAAAAAAGTAATGTGAATGCAGTTGAAGAAATGGTTAATACAATTGACCAGCAAAGAAAATTTGAGATGCATGTGAAATTCATACAAATGGCAGAGGAACTAGATTCGGTCGGAGCTAGCCTTATGAGAATCCCAGGAATGTAATCTTATTAAGAAAAATAGATCATAAATTTTTCTAAACTTTAGAAAAAACTCTTAAATCTAGTTTTTATTCAAAATTTCTCGTAAATATTCTGATGAAAAATCTTTATAATTCTTGCCCAGGATAATATTATCCAATGTATTATAAATATCATTGATACCTCAAAATTAAGAAATTTTTTAATTGCCTGAACAGGATTAGAATGTTTCTCTTTTTTCCAATTTTGAAATTTCAAAAAATTTATTGAGGAATAAACATACTTTAAAAATTATAACTTTAAAATTTCATATTTTTCAATTGTATTATTATTTATATTATTATTAGTATATCTATATTTATTATCCACTTTTCTATTTTAATTAATTTTTAATCATTATGAGAACATGAGCTTAATAAAACTGAAATCAAAGAAATCGAGTTAAACTCTGTCAACTTCAATTTTGATATGTGTAATAGCTGGTATTTTTTGGGCACTTTTTGATCTAACTAGAAAGCTAAGCCTAAGATACATTGACCCAAAAGTGTTATTAATTTTATTTTCACTTATTCAAATAATATTTTTTTTTTTATGGTGTATAAAGGAAGGTTTTTTTTTTCAAATTGTTCCCTATTCAATTCCAGGAACGCTCTTAATAATACTTGGTATTTTTTCTTCTTTGTTCTTCTTAAGATCAATTAAAGATTCAGAATTAAGTTTAACTATACCATTACTCTCTTTCACCCCATTATTTAGTTCAATTTTCTCGTTTCTTTTTCTTGATGAGGAACTAAATGAGACACAATATTTTGGAATTCTCATGATAATTTTTGGAACACTTATTTTGTATTCAAAAAGGTTGAATTTTTTGTTTTTTTTTAAAAGCTTTCACATCATTAAAAATAATCAAGGTGCTAGACTAATGATTTTGGTTGCTTTCTGTTGGAGTCTAACACCAATATTGGATAAAATTTGTCTGAAATATAGTTCCATAAACTTTCATGGTTTGATTCAGGCTCTTTTTATTTTTATAATATTGTCATTTTTTTCAATAAAGGAGTTAATTGATTTTAAAAATCAAAAAATAAAATACAGTATTATACTTATAACAATAGTTATTGGCACAATTGCCACAGTTCTTCAGTTTTTCGCAATTTTATTTAATTTCGTTGCAGTTATGGAATCAATTAAAAGAGCAACCGGACAATTTAGTGCGGTTTTATTTGGAAGAATTTTCTTCAAAGAAGTAATTAGTATACAAAAAGTTATTGGTGTTTGTTTGCTTTACATTGGTGTAACTTATATTCTTTAAAATTAGTTAAGTTATTTGCTCAAGTTTATTCCATTTTAATTGTTCAGTATGAAATTTTTTGGACGGCTCTTTTAATTTGAAAATTTTTGGTTTTTGGCTAAATCCATTAAAATTATTCATCATAGAAATACTGTAAGCACCCATATTACGGATTTCGATATAATCTCCCTCACTCACATCTCTAGGAAGATAAAATGGCCCTTTCATAAAATCATTAGAATCACATGTAGGCCCGTATAGACTAAATGGAATCAAGTCTGATTTAGTTTTTTTATTATTTAAGAGTCTTACTGGGTAATTAAAGTTGTGATAACCAGCATTATTAAGAGATCCATGCACGCCATCGTTAATGAATAAATGATTTTTTTTTCTCAAAATAACTTGCACTATAAGTGACATGCATTCAGATACCAAAGACCTCCCTGGCTCTGCTAATAGATCACAAGCAAACCCGATATCTTTCTGAAACCTTGAAATGTAATTGTTAATTTTGGAAAAATATTTAATTAATGATGGCGAGTTGTAATTTTCGTAATTTGAAGGAAAACCTCCACCAATATTTAAACTATCAACTCTAACTTCACTTTGGAGAATTACATTTTTTAAAATTTCCAAACCTTTTTCATAAGCTGAGGGATTCATGCATTGAGATCCAACATGAAATGACAAACCAATTTTTTGACACTTATTTTCTAATTTTCTTAATAATTTTGGAGCTTCATTTTTATTTATCCCAAATTTTTTGGATAAATTAATTGCTGACCAATTATTTGGAACCTCTACCCTTATTTGACAACTTATATCAGTAGCATTGTTAGTTTCTTCATCAATTTTCTTAAGTTCTTCAAAACTGTCTATACAAAAGTTTTTAACCTTATAATTAGTATATGCTTCATTAATTGAGCATCTAGCTTTAACTGGATTCATAAAATATATTTCGGACTTGAGAGTATTAGCTCTAATTAATTTCACTTCACTTATAGAGGCTACATCAAAAGCATTTACTCCCGATTTTAAAATCCGATCAATAATAAAGTTTGATGGGTTTGCTTTAACGGCATAGAGTATTTTTCCATTAAAGTTTCTTTGGAATAAATCTATTTTTTTTTTTAACATCTCCGGGTAAAAAATATAAAAAGGAGAGTTTGTTTTTACTTTTGTATTAATTCTAGGATAAGCGGTCATGTTTGAATAATTAATTACTTATACTTGATTGACAACAAAATTATTAAAAATAATGCAAATTCTATTTCTTTTTTGAAAATTTTAAATACAATGTAGAAATGTTAAGAATCAATGATATCGCACCTAATTTCGAAGCTAAAACAACAGAAGGAGATGTAAACTTCCATAATTATTTGGATAAATCCTGGGGTATTCTTTTTTCTCATCCCAAAGACTTTACACCTGTATGCACGACTGAACTTGGTTATATGGCAAAAATTGAGAAGGAATTTAAGTCAAGGAATTGCAAGCTGATTGGTCTAAGCGTTGATTCTATCGAGGATCATATTAATTGGAAAAAAGATATCGAAGAGACTCAAAATGCAAAAGTAAACTACCCACTAATTGCTGATCAAGATTTAACAATAGCCAAACTTTACAATATGTTACCAGCAGAGGAAAGTAATGACGGAGAAAGAACAGCACTTACCAATGCAACAGTTAGGTCAATTTTTTTAATAGATCCTGAAAAAAAAATTAGAATGATGTTAACTTATCCCATGACGACAGGGAGAAATTTTAATGAAATAATAAGAGTTCTTGACTCAATACAATTAAGTAGTCAAAAAAAGATCGCCACACCAGCAAACTGGAATAAGGATGACGACGTAATTATTGTGCCGGCTGTAACAGACGAAGAAGCAAAAGAACTTTTTGGAGAATTTAGAAAAGTTAATCCTTACCTACGATATACAAAAATCAGTTAGACGACCTAGAGCACTTTTTGGAACAATATTTAACTTCGTGCCATACTTTCTCCCATTTCTTTCTCCACGTGAATACTCTATTACATACAACGCATATTTTAGTTGGAAGATTTTTCTTTTTCATTTCTTTTTAATAAATGTCTATTTTTTATATAAAGCAGATAGGCCGCAATTTCGTAAAAAAAATTAAGTATCATAAAGAAAATTTTAAATTTAAAAATTAAATAAAAAATTCTGTATCTGGGTATATTTCTCCATATCTCTAGAAACGCTCCTGTTCCAGAAATTATTTTTCCATTTTTTGATACATGCAATCTCCTGAGTAACTCTGGGTATGTTTTAGATGTAGATTCTAGGGCTTGTTTGTTGTTTACCACATTTATCCAGGAGATCTTGTTGTTACAATGTTTTTTGTAATGATTGATTTCTGTTTTACAAATGTTACATGATTTATTGTAGAATACTTTAATGCTCATAAGTGTTTTTATTTATGAAGGTTTCTGCTGCTAGGAAGATTATCTTTTTTCTTTCTTCTTTCATTTTATCCAGGACTCTCACCATCATGGAGAGTCTTGGATTCTTTAAAAAAAAACTTTTATTTTTTTTTATAAACCTCCAGTATAAACCATCCATTATATTACACCATTCACCCTTTTTAAAATCCATCATTTTTAAAAAGTAAGATGAACCGCATATGTATGGTTTGGTAGCAAATATTCCTCCGTCACTGAACAAACCCATACCATAAACGTTTGGGGACATCACCCATTCTGAAGAGTCAATGAACATTTCCATAAACCATTTATATACAATTTTTGGGTTAAGTTCACACATATTCATTATATTACATAAGATCATCAATCTCTCGATGTGGTGAGTCCATCCATAATTAAGAGCATTTTTAATTGAAAAGTCAAGAGGGTCAAGACCAGTTGTACCGTCATACCATGAAGATTTCATTAATCTTTTGTGGTTAAAGAAATTTCCGTTTTCGAGTTGTTTATCAAAATTTTGGTATATTCCTCTTACAAATTCCCTCCATCCGGTTATTTGTCTTATATAGCCTTCGTATGAATTAAGTTTTTTAGGAGGATTTTTTTCTAATTCTTTTATTATTTCTTTAGGAGTCAACAAGCCAATATTAATATAAGGGCTAAGTGCAGAATGAAATAAAATATTATCTCTATGATCAACAGCATCTTCATAATCACCAAAGTTTTCTATTTTTTTTTTTATAAAAAATAAAAGTAATTTTTTAGCATTTTCTCTGTTGGTACATGCCCAAAATCCATCTGTTCTGCCAGGATGATCAGAAAACTTTTGATTTATTGTTTTCTTTAAATCTCTTGTATGTTTTGTTTCTTCAAATGAAGGGATTCTGAGGAGATCAATTTCCTTAGGAACTTTTTTTCTATTATCTTCGTCAAAACTCCACTTTCCACCTACTGGCGTGCCATCAGATTCAATGAGTATATTATTCTTTAATCTTTGATTTTTATAGAAATTAGCCATAAAGGGTTTTTTAACTTTATCTAAGTATTTTCTAAATTCTTCCCTTGAGCATAGGAACATTGGAGACTCCAAATAATTAATTTTAACTCTTTCACCAAGACTAGAAAATATACCATCTTCAAATTTTTTATCTTCTATCTCATGCATGGATACTTCAGTTATCCCTTTGGCGTCGATTTCTTTTAAGAGTTTTTCAAAATAACTGTTAGTAAAATCCTTTTCATCAATTTTCCTATAAATAAGATCAAACTTTAAATTTTCTAACTCATCAGCATAAGATCTCATTGATGATAAAAAAAAAAGTATTTTTTGTTTGTGATGTTTTTCATATGTACAAAGCCCATGATCCTCACACATATAAAAAAAGTGATCCTTTTTATATTTTTCCATAATATTTGGGTGAAATAATTGGTTACCTAAGATCAAAAAAAACTTTTTTTTCATCTAACATTTACTCTCTTAAGTTTGGCGAATGCTGACAATGCTTTTTCTCTTGACTGTTTCACATCGACTATTGGATTGGGATAAGTTTGACCCATTATGATCCCTGAATCTTTTAATATAGTTTCTGGACAATTCCATGGCTCAAATAGGTATTTAAGTGGCATAGTTTTAAGCTCTGGAACAAATTTCTTGATGTATTCACCTTCAGGGTCAAATTTTTTAGATTGAGTAATGGGATTGAAAATTCTAAAGTACGGTGCTGAATCTGTTCCAGTACCCGCTACCCACTGCCAGCTTGCGGAATTACTTGCATAATCTGCATCGAAAAGGCAGTCCCAGAACCACTTTTCACCATGATGCCAATGTAATAATAAATTTTTGACTAAAAATGATCCAGTTATCATTCTCACTCTGTTATGCATATAACCGGTGTGCCATAACTCCCTCATACCAGCATCAATGATAGGATATCCTGTCATTCCTTGTTGCCAAGATTTTAGAAAAAAGTCGTTATATTCCCATGGAAATATGTTAAATTTTGGTTGGAGATTCTCTTCTCTAATACTAGGGTAGTGATACATTAAATTATAAAAAAACTCTCTCCAACCTAGTTCACTTTTAAATATTTCTATATTATCTTTACTAACTTCTTCTACCTTTTCTTCTATCTCATACCATAAAACATTTGGTGAAATCTGTCCCCAGTGCAGGTAAGGAGATAATCGAGAAACATTTTCCCTATTAGGAAAATTTCTTCCTTCAGAATAATCTTTTATTCCTTTTAAAAAGAACTGATCTTTAATTCTTGTTGCTTCAAACTCCGAGGTTTTCCAATTAAGAAGAATATTCTTCTCCCAATCTTTTTTCTCTGTAAAAATAAGGTCTTTTAAATCCATAGATTTAATATTATGTTCACAGAAATTAACCTTCGATGACTCTGGTTTTCTCGGTGGTTTGTAATTTAAGCATCCCCTTTTGTAAAAAGGTGTAAAAATTTTATATGGTGTCCCATCCTGTTTTAAAATTTCCCAGGGCTCCCACAAAAGTGATGAATTAAAAGAGTTGATTTTTGTTTTGTTTTTTAATTTAGCTTTAATCTTAGTATCTCTAGTTATAACCCATGGCTCATAGCATCTATTCCAGCAAATCTCATCAATGTTATATTTATTTAAGATATTATCGAATATTGCTAATGGATCACCTTTAAAAAGTATAAGCCTATTTTCCAACTTTAAATTAAGATTCTTTAAAGAGTTGTATAGCCATACTTTACTCGCAGAGCCAAGCTCTCGTGAACAATTAACGTCATCATATATAAATATCCCTACTATATTTTTTTTTTTTTTAGATAAATAATTCAAAGAAGGGTTGTCATTAAGTCTAAGGTCTTTTCTAAACCAATGAATTGAAAATTGATTGTCTTTTAATTTCATTTTGAAAATTTTAATTTAACTGTTATTGATTATATTTAAAATTAATTTACGAGTTTTCAATGATAAGACCAATTTTAGAAATAACATATCTTTCAACAATAATCTATTTAAGTACACTTTATTATAGGTTATTTCTAAATGTTGTGAGATTAAGAAGGAAAACCAAAACATCCGTTGGATTTAAAAACAAAGAACTTGAGAGAGCTATAAGAGCCCATTCCAATTTTTGTGAAACAGTTCCATTTATTTGTCTCATGAGCTTTATTTTATATTTTAATAATCTTTTATTTATTTGCGTACCAATGATGCTGATTCTTGCGATCGGAAGGTTTATTCATGCAAGGTCAATTAGTGATTTAAATGAAAATCTTGACAACAGAAGAAAAGGTATAAAATTTACTCTTTATTCAATGTTTTTGGGAATTATGGGGATAATATTTTATATTGTACGCTTAATTTATTTTTCAATACAAGCTTCTATAAATACCACATAACTACCACAATTACTTTAAATTTTCTCTGTATTATCAATATGTTTGCGGATAAATACTGCCAACTTCCCGTGTTATTGGCGGAGAGGATGGGATTCGAACCCACGATAGGTGTTACCACCTATAACGGTTTAGCAAACCGTCGCCTTCAGCCACTCGGCCACCTCTCCTATTCATTTAACTTTTTTTGTAATATTTCATTAACAACTTTGGGATTAGCCTTACCTTTGGAAATCTTCATAACCTGCCCCACAAAAAAACCAAACAATCTATCTTTGCCATTCCTATACTGGCCAACCTTTTCAGAATGATCGTTGATAACGTTCTCTACTAGTAAATTTATCTCACTAATATCAGATAGCTGAACTAGTCCTCTTTTTTTTATAAAACTCTTCGCGTCCTGATCTGAATTTAAATAGTCGTCAAACACCTCCTTTGCCTGTCTATTAGAAATTGTTCCGTCAGTAATTAAGTCAATTAAATCACCAATTTTTTTTGGCGATATATCAGTCTCCTTTATAGATATCTCCTCTTTCTTTAAATAAGAAAAAATCTCACCTGTAATCCAACTTGTCACTATTTTTGATTCTCTTCCTTTTACAACCTCTTCAAAGAAAATTGAAATATCTCTATCATTTACTAATAATTCAGCATCATATTCACTTATTTTATAAGTATCTATAAATCTTAATTTTTTAGCGTCAGGTAATTCTGGTAAATTATTTTTTAAATCATCTATTTTTTCTTTTTTAATGATTAATGGTGGAAGATCTGGGTCTGGAAAATATCTATAGTCATGAGATTCCTCTTTCCCACGCATTGATCTGGTTTCTCCTTTATTGTGATCAAAAAGTCTAGTCTCTTGTTTAATTTTTTCACCATTCTCTAAAATTTCAACTTGCCTTTCTGCTTCATACTTAATCGCTTGCTGAATAAATCTTATTGAGTTAACGTTTTTTATTTCACATCTTGTTCCTAGTTCTTCTCCATCTCTTCTCACTGAAACATTTACATCGGCTCTTA
This sequence comes from Alphaproteobacteria bacterium, assembly GCA_045563055.1. Classification (GTDB taxonomy): domain Bacteria; phylum Pseudomonadota; class Alphaproteobacteria; order Methylaequorales; family Methylaequoraceae; genus Methylaequor. The sequence continues at coordinate 119,809 of JBJKUR010000011.1, read as the reverse complement.
AATTCCCTTTTTCCATGTTACCGTCACAACTTCCTACATATCGAAGAATATTTCTGAGTCTTTTTACATATTCAGCTGCTTCATCAGGACTTCTCATATCTGGTTCTGAGACGATTTCCATTAAGGCACATCCAGATCTATTTAAATCTATAAATGAATTTTCTACATCCTGGTCATGAATACTTTTTCCTGCATCTTGCTCTAAGTGAAGCCTAGTGATTTCAATTTTTTTTTTTTTTCCATTCAACTCTATATTTATGAACCCCTTACCAACAATTGGAAATTCAAATTGAGAAATTTGGTAACCTTGAGGAAGATCAGGGTAAAAATAATTTTTTCTATCAAAAATCGATAGCTCGTTTATTTTTGCATTAAGACTCAAACCTGTAATTATAGCTTGATCAACACAGTATTCATTTATTACAGGAAGTGCTCCAGGCATTCCGCAATCAACTAAGTCTACTTGAGAATTAGGATCACCACCCCACTCTGTTGATGCTCCAGAAAAAAGTTTGGACTTTGAGCTGATCTGAGCATGAACTTCCAAACCCAAAACAACCTCCCATTTAAACTTCTTTCCTTGGATATAGTAATCCACTAAAACCCCCTTGATTCCTCTATTACTTTTCCAGCACTTAAAACTGTGATTTCGTCAAATGGTCTGCCAATTACCTGCAAGCCAACTGGAAGTTTCTCATTATTGAAACCCGAAGAAACGGATATTGCTGGAAGACCTGCAAGACTTGCAGGTACGGTAAGAACATCATTCAAATACATTTCAATTGGGTTTGTTTGTTTTTCTCCAATTGGAAATGCCACATTTGGTGTGGTTGGTGTTAAAATTATATCGCAAATATTAAAAGCTTCATGAAAGTCATTTGATATCAATTTTCTAACTTTCAGTGCTTTTAAATAATATGCATCATAGTATCCAGCAGAAAGTACATACGTACCAATCATTAGTCTTCTTTTTACTTCTTTTCCAAAACCAATTCCTCTGGTTTGCTTGTAAAGGTCTGTTAAGTCTTTTTCATTCTTTCTAAAACCATATCTGATACCATCGTATCTTGCTAAGTTGGCAGATGCCTCTGCTGGAGCAATAATATAATAGGTTGGTAGGGCTGATTTTGTATGAGGAAGAGATATATCAATAATTTCACAACCGGCTGACTTGAGCCAGTTTTTTCCTTTGTCCCAGATATCTTTAATCTCCGGATTTAATTCCTCCATGGAATATTCTTCTGGAATTCCCACTCTTTTCCCTTTTAAACTTACATTCCTAAAATCCAAATAATTTGGAATATTTTTCCTTGAACTTGTTGAATCTTTTTCATCATAACTTGTCATAAACTGGAGCATTAATGCAGCATCCTCAACTGTTTTAGTAATTGGTCCAGCTTGATCTAAAGATGAAGCAAAAGCAATCATTCCGAATCTTGAGCATCTTCCATAAGTAGGTTTTAAGCCAACCAAACCACAAAAAGATGCTGGTTGACGAATAGATCCCCCTGTATCTGAACCAGTTGCACCCAAACATAACCCAGAAGCGACTGCAGATGCAGAACCTCCAGATGATCCCCCGGGAACTAATTTTTTTTCATCAGACGAGTTTGATTTCAATGGATTAATTACGTTTCCATAAAAGCTTGTTGTATTAGCAGAACCCATTGCAAATTCATCCATATTTGTTTTACCCAACATTACTGCTCCAGCTTCCCAAAGATTTTTTGAGACAGTTGACTCATAAAAGGGTACAAAATTTTCTAAAATTTTTGACCCTGCTGTTGTGGTTACTCCATTAGTACAAAATAAATCCTTCATTCCTATGGGCACTCCCTCTAATGGTCTAGCTTCATCATTATGTATTCTTTTATCCGAAATTTTAGCCATTTCCCGTGCTTTATCGAATGTAGTAGTGATGAAGCAATTTAAGTTTTCATTTTTCTTGATTTTATCAATAAAAAAATTTGTAAGCTCAGCTGACGAAAAATCTTTGTTCATCAAACCAATTAAAGCTGATTTGATATTTAGTTTACAGAATTCTTTCACTCTACAACCTTAGGCACAACAAAGAACCCAGAACTACTATCAGGAGCGTTTTCAATTATTTGCTCATTAGAATAGTTTACATTAGGAATATCTTTTCTCATATGCATTGATTCATTAAAAACAGATAACATTGGCTCAATATTTTTGGTATTAACTTTCTGCAGTTCGTCAACCCAACCAAGAATATTATTTAACTCATCAATTAAAGAGACTTCTTCTTCCTCTTCAAGTTGAATTCTTGCCAACATGGCAACTTTTTTTACTGTTGAATTATCAATAGACATAAATAAAAAACTAGATTATTTTATAAATAACATCCACCATGCTAGTTCGCAATATAAAAGAGTTTAAAATACAAACTAATAAAAAAAAAATTATTTGTCTTGATTGTGGAAAAAAAAAAAATTGGAGTAGCTGTATCTGATGAACAACACAAAGTCAGCATGCCAATGCAAACAATAGAAAAAAATACTAATTACAAAGAAACTCTTCTCAAAATTATTTTAGATCTCAATGTTGGCGGAATACTTGTTGGTCTACCGATTTTAAAAGAAAAAAAACATAATAAAATGTGTCAATCTATTCAAGATATGACAAAAGGTATAGATTTATTTTTAGAAAACAATAGCATCAAAATACCAATATTTTTTTGGGATGAAAGTTATAGTAGTGTTGAGGCTGAGGATATGAGTATAAAGTTATTTAAAAATAAAAAAATTCAAAAAAAAAAGTTAGATATGTTCGCTGCAAAAGTTATTTTGGATGATTTTCTAAGTTTTATCGATTAATTTATGAAAAAAAAAATTAAACAACCATTAGAAGGTATCACAGTTCTTGATCTTACAAGAGTATTAGCTGGTCCAACCGCTACTCAAATACTAGGAGATTTAGGAGCAGACATTATAAAAGTTGAAAGACCTAGAACAGGAGATGACTCAAGAAGTCTTGGCCCTCCTTATCTAGATGATAAACTTAAAGAACCAAAAGAAAGTGCATATTTTCTCAGTGTAAATAGAAATAAGAATTCAGTTGAAATCGATTTAACTAAAAAGGAAGGACGAGAACTAGCAAAAAAGCTCATCAAAAAGTCCGACATATTAGTTGAAAACTTTAGAGCTGGAAATTTAAAACAATATGGTCTTGATTATAAAAGTGCCACAAAAATTAATCCCAAAATAATTTACTGTTCAATTACAGGTTTCGGACAAAATGGCCCTTATGCTAAGAGGGGAGGATACGATTATTTGGTTCAAGCTATGGGAGGTATAATGAGTATAACTGGAGAAGAAAAAGGGAACCCTACTAAAATTGGTGTAGGTGTCTCAGATATAATAACTGGTCTTTATTCCTGTATTTCTATTCTTTCGGCTTTAAGATTTAAAGAAGAAACAAATGAAGGGCAACATCTCGATATTTCTTTAATGGATTCCCAGGTATCATGGCTGAGTTATGTCGCACAAAGCTATTTGGTATCTAATAAAGTACCAAAGAGGATTGGAAATGATCATCCCTCAATTGTACCCTATCAAACAGTTGAAGCCAAAGATGGTCTAATGGTATTAGCCATAGCTAATGACAGGCAATTTCAAAACTTTTGTGAATTTGCAAAAATACCCGGCTTACCAAGAGATCCAAAATTCAAAACTAACTCATCGAGAGTTAATAATAGAGGTCCGCTTAACAAAATAATTTCGAAAATTATGAAAGACAAATCAATTAATCAGTGGGTTAATGGATTGACAAAAGTAAATGTTCCATGTGGTCCAATTAACAACATAAAACAAGTTTTTGATGACCTACAAGTAAAAAATAGAAATATGCTAATATCAATGAAACATCCCAGATCAAAAAAAAGAATCAAAGTAATTGGAAGCCCAATGAATTTTTCAAAATCCAAGATAAAATATAAAAAATCCCCTCCTCTACTTGGAGAAGACACTGAAAAAATTCTAAAAACATTCCTAAAACTTAATGATAAAGAATTAAAAATTTTGAAAAATAAAAAGATAATTTAAATTGATTGTTGAACAATTTTTTAATAGCTATAATATTCAATTTTGATGACAGAGGAAAATAAACTTGAGAGTTATCCTCACAAACATTTACTTGGTATTGAGGGACTCCTTCCCAATGAAATAGAATTTCTATTAAATCTATCAAACGAGTATGCCAAGTTTCTTAACAACAACAATGAAAAGCTAGATACTTTAAAAAATAAAATTTGTATTAATCTATTTTTTGAAAACTCAACCAGAACAAGGACTTCTTTCGAGTTAGCTGGTAAAAAACTTAGTGCGGATACATTAAACATTTCAGTTGGAACTAGCTCTATAAAAAAAGGCGAAACTCTTATTGATACCGCAATGACATTAAACGCTATGCAACCTGATTTAATTGTCGTAAGACACAATGATGCTGGTGCTGTAAAACTGCTTTCAGAAAAAGTAAATTGTGGAGTGATAAATGCTGGTGATGGTCCACATGAACACCCTACTCAAGCTCTTTTAGACGCATTAACAATCCTAGGAAGAAAAAAAACAATATCAGGCCTTAAAATTGCTATCTGTGGAGATATTATGCACAGTAGAGTTGCTCGATCAAATATTCATTTATTAAATACACTTGGAGCAGAAGTAAGAGTTATTGCTCCTGCAACGCTTATTCCAAAAAATATAGAATCTTTAGGAGTAAAAGTTTTTTATAAAATGAAGGAGGGACTAAAAAACGTTGATATCATCATAATGCTTCGTTTACAATTAGAAAGGATGTCGGGTTCATTTGTACCTTCAATAAGAGAATATTTTAGATTCTATGGTCTTGATAGAGATAAATTAAAATATGCAAGGCCTGATGCTCTTATTCTTCATCCTGGACCAATGAATAGAGGAGTGGAAATAGATTCAGAGCTAGCTGATGACCTTGACCGCTCAGCAATTTTTGAACAAGTTAGAATGGGAGTCGCAGTAAGAATGGCATGCCTAAGTGCCCTAGTAAAGGTTAATTTAAAATGAATATAAACAGCCCTTTTGATAATAATAAAAAACTAGCTAGCTACCTACTTAAAGATGGACTTTTAATTGATCCCTGTAAAAAAAAAATAGAGAAAAAAGATATTTTCATAAAAAATAAAGTTATAGAGTCTATTAAAGACGATATATCTATAAGTAAAAAAGATGTACATGTCATAAACTGTGAAAACTTATACATTTGTCCAGGACTTGTTGATATGAGAGTTAACCTTGGTGAACCAGGTTTTGAACATAAAGAAACAATAAAAAGTGCATGTATGGCCGCAGCGAGTGGTGGAGTTACATCTATGATTTCTATGCCAAATACAATGCCAGTAATCGACCAACCAGCAATTATTCAAAGTATTCAAAGGAAGGCTAGGGAAGTTGCTCTTAGTAAAGTGTTTTGTACAGGATGTATAACTAGAGGTGCAGAGGGAAAAGAAATATCAGAATTACAACTTATGAATGAGTATGGAGCAGTTGGTTTTACAGATGGCAATAGAAGTGTATCAAATGCAAGGGTAATGAGACGCGCCTTAAGCTATATAAAATCGTTTAATGGATTGCTAATCCAACACGCTGAGGAACCAGAATTAAGTAAAGGTGGAGTTATGAATGAAGGTGAGGTTTCAACAAGAATGGGACTGACTGGAATTCCTAGCTACTGTGAACCAATGATTGTTGAAAGGGACATCTGGCTAGTAAAGGATACTAGATGTAGATACCATGTTAGTCATATATCTACAAAAGAAACAGTTGAGATAATAAGAAATGCTAAAAAACAAAAAATACCAATTACATGTGATACTTCACCACCATACTTCTCATTAAATGAATTGTCTTTAGAAAATTACAGAACTTTCTCAAAATTATCGCCTCCTTTAAGAACGGAGGAGGATAGAATTTCTATAATAAATGGTATTTTGGACGGAACAATTGATGCAATTGTATCCGATCACACCCCTCAAGACCAAGATGCAAAAAGACTCCCATTTAATCAAGCTGAATTTGGTGGAGTAGGTTTGGAAACTCTTTTGCCAATGATTCTGAGTTTGGTGAAGAACTATGGTTTGGGTCTAATAGAAGCAATTTCATTGGTAACCAGAAATCCAGCTGAAATTTTGAATCTTGATGCTGGTAAAATTAGCGAGAAGTCGGAAGCAGATTTAATAATATTTGATCTTGAAAAACCATGGAAAGTAGAACCAAATTCCTTTCATAGTAAATCAAAGAATTCGCCGTTTGACTCTCTCCTCGTTGAAGGTAGAAATATTATGACATTTGTGAGAGGTAGACTTGTATATAAGTTCTGAGACTTTAATTTTATTACTGACATGTTATCTGGTAGGGTCTATACCCTTTGGATTGTTATTTTCGTTGTCATTGACTAAAAACGATCCAAGGTTAGTTGGTTCTAAAAATATAGGAGCAACAAATATAACAAGGATTAGTGGATGGAAAGTTGGATTGCTCACTCTATTATGTGATATATTCAAAGGATTCCTCCCAATTTTTTTTTTTAAGAACCAATTAGTTAATATTGACCTAATGATTCTTTGTATTTTTCTAGGGCATCTTTTTCCAATTTGGATTAGATTTAAAGGTGGAAAAGGAATTGCTGTGATAATTGGTTGTTTATTGGCTTATGAAGTTGCTTTTGGATTATTATTTGTTACTGTTTGGTTGGTTGTAGCTGTGACAACTAAGTATTCCTCTCTATCAGCCTTAACAGCCTCACTTGCAAGTCTGGCATTGATATATCTTAGAAACGAACAATTCTTGCCTGTTATGTTAATAATTGTTTGTATGATTTTTTTTAAACATTTTTCTAATATTAAAAGACTCGTTAATGGAAAAGAAACAAAAATAGTTTTAAAAAAATAAAAATATTTTTTGACTTTTTACTTTTAAAAATATAGAAAACGTCATTATTATGAAACTTCTAATTGTTGAATCCCCTGCCAAAGCCAAAACTATAAAAGGATACTTAGATAATAGCTTCGAGGTTGTCTCCAGCATAGGTCACTTTAGAGATCTTCCAGAAAAAGGAATTGGAATTGAAGAAGATGATGATTTTACTGTAAAACAATGGGTGATTGATAAAAGCAAAGCAGACCCAATTATAGAAAATATTAAAAAAGCAAATGAAATATTCCTGGCTCTTGATCCAGATAGAGAGGGTGAGCTAATAGCTTGGCATGTTGTAGAAATGTGTAAAGAAAAAAAACTAGTAGATAAAAAAGAGTTTAAAAGAATTGAATTTTCGGCAGTTAGAAAAAAAGATATTATTGAAGCGATCCAAAATCCTAGGGAAATAAATCAAGATCTTGTGAATGCAGCTATAACTAGAAGATTTTTAGATAAGTTCTTTGGTTATAAGATTTCTCCAATTACAACCAGGAGAACAATTTTTGGTAAGTCAGCGGGAAGAGTTCAGTCACCTACTCTAAAAATTTTATGCGAAAGAGAAAAAAAAATTGATCTTTTTACTCCAGAAGAATATTGGGAAATAGAAATTGAAGTTTTAGATCAAAGTGGAAAAAAAATAAATTGTTTTCTTTATCAAGAAAACGAGAATAAGTTTCAAAAACTTTCAATTAAAGACGAGAAACTTGCTAAACAGCTCCAAAGTAAAATATATTCAGAAAGTTTTAATGTTAGTGATGTAGTTAAGAAAAATAAAAACAGAAGTCCATATTCACCATTCTCTAATTCATTATTATTACAGGATGCCTCATCAAAACTTGGTTTTAGTCCAAAATATACCAACTCTCTAGCACAACAATTAAAAGATGGTATCTCTGGTCATGGAGCCTTAATAACATATCACAGATCTGACTCAAATCGCATGAAAAAAGATGAGATAGATAAGTTGAGAGATTTAATTGGAACGGAAATTGGTAAAGAATATTTACCTGAAAAATCAATTCACTATAATGAAAAATCAAAATTTGTTCAACAGGGTCATGAAGCTGTCACACCCACTCAGTTAAATGTTAAACCTGAGAGTGTAAAGAATATTCTAAATCAAGATCAATTTAAATTATATGATCTTATATGGAAGAGAACAGTGGCATCACAAATGAACCAAAGTAAGAACCTTGAAACGACATATTTTATTAAAGGAGAATCAATTATTTTGAAATCCTCTGGCTCTGTCCCAATTTTTGATGGATTTAAAAAAATTTATAACTATTCAGATAAAGCAGAGACTGAACAATCACTTCCAAACCTTATGAAAGGTGACAAGATTCAAATAGACAAAGTTAATATAAAGCAGAATTTCACTAAACCTCCTAATAGATACTCTGAAGCAGGACTAATTAAGAAGTTAGAGGAACTTGGAATTGGAAGACCATCAACGTATGTATCAATTTTTTCCAGGCTAGAGAGCAACTCGTATATAACTATCAAAAATAAATCTCTTACACCAACTTCAAGAGGAAAAATCTTATCAAAATTTCTTGATGGTTTTTTCTTTAAGTTCGTTGATTATGAATTTACAGCTAATTTAGAAGAACAACTAGACCTCATAACAGAATCTAAGTCTTCCTGGAAACAAACACTAAAAGAATTCTTAACCTTGTTAAATCTTACAGTTAAAGAAGTTGAGGGAAAAAGTATTACTGAGGTAATAAATAAAGTAAATGATTTAAGTCCAGAAATAATAAAACAAAAGAACTGTCCAAAATGTGATGCTGGAAATTTAACTATCAAGTTTGCATCTGCTGGTCCATTTTTAGGTTGTACTAATTATAATAAAGATTCAGGTTGTAAATACAGTTCTGCAATTGGTGATGATACTGATAATACTGAATTAACTGGGGAAGGGAAAAAAATTGGAACTAACCCTGAATCTGGTGCAGATATATTTCTCAAAATTGGTAAGTATGGTAGGTATTTAGAAATGTTAACTGATGATTCAAAACCCAAAAGAGTAAGCATACCCAAAAACATTCAGAATGATGAAATCAATATCCAAAAATCTTTAAAATTAATAAAACTACCAAGAACTATTGGCATATTCCCTGAAACTAAAAAAGAAATTACAGGTTCAATTGGACCATATGGACCATATCTAAAACATAATAATAAATTTGTCTCATTGAAAGATGATGATGTAACAGAAATTGGAATTAATAGGGCAATCGAACTGATCCAAAAAAACATTGATCTAAACAGAGAAATTGTAATTGGAACACACCCAGAATCAAAAAAAGAAATACTACAAAAAAAAGGGATCAAAGGAAGACCTGACTACCTCTCGTATAAAAAAAAGAATTATTCCATCCCCAAAGATTTTTCAGATAAGAAGGTTTCTCTAGAAATTGCTTTAGAAATTATTGAAAAAGGTGGGAGGGGAAAGAAAAGTTAATATATCATAATATATAAGCAATTAAGTCATTTACTATCTAGAACATGCATATGAGAATCATAAAGAAAAATAAAAATAATATTGACCTTAAGCACATAATTGAATCTGAGATACGAGAAAATTCGCTCAGACAAGGGTTCCCAAAGTCTATTTCAGTTGATATTGAAAAAATTAGAAAAAAAAAACCTACTGCTCATAAGAATTTTACAAAGATTCCTTTTGTTACTATAGATGGGGAAGACAGTCGAGATTTTGATGATGCTGTTTGGTCAGAAAATAAAAAAAATAAAACGAAAATAATGGTAGCAATAGCTGATGTTAGTTTTTACGTGCAAAAAAATGATTTATTAGATTTAGAAGCTAAAAAACGGGGTAATTCATTTTACTTTCCTGATCGAGTTGTTCCAATGTTACCCACTGAAATTTCAAATGATATATGTTCATTAGTTCCTAACAAAGAAAGATTATGCATTGTTGTAGAAATTGAACTCACCAAAAATATAGTATCCAAATTTGATATACACAGAGCAAAAATAATGTCAGTGGCAAGACTAACATATGAACAAGTGGACAATATACACTACTCAAATGATTCGAATAATAAATATTTTAAGCTTATAGAGAATTTATTCGAGAGCTACAAAATATTGAATTTTAACTCAAAGCAAAGAAATAAAATCAAATTTGAAACAGATGAGTTCCAGATTATTAATAAGCTTGATAACCAATTTACTTTTAAAAAAAAGCCAAGATTGGAGTCGTACAAGTTGATAGAAGAGTTTATGATTCTGGCTAACGAGAATGTTGCAAGATTTTTAAAAAATAACAAGCTAAACTCGATTTTCAGAAATCATGAAAAACCAAGTAAAGAAAAGATTATTAATTTAAAAAAGATACTTAAAGATAATGATATTTACAATAAAGAGAAATTTAATAATCAAATAGACTTTAATAAAATCATCGATAAGTTAAATAAAAAAAAAAATTTTTTGAATGATGCTCTCCTCCGATCTCAAACTAAGGCTTATTATTTCGAGAAAAATGAAGGACATTTTGGTTTATCACTAAGTTATTATACTCATTTCACATCACCAATTAGAAGATATTCAGATTTACAAGTACACAGAGATTTAGTTAACTTCTTCTTTAATAAAAAAAGAAACAAACTAGAAGCTTCACTCTCTGAACATCTTACGTCTCAAGAAAAAAAATCAGATTTTATGGAAAGAAAAATAATTGAAAGGGCTTGTAGTCTTTACATTAATAAATCCAAAAGGAAATTTTTCACTGGTATTATAGACGGCATAGAGTCATTTGGTATTTTTATAAAAGCATTAGAATTACCTTTCTCATGTCTTGCGAGAGTTAAACCGAGGAATCAGAGTTACAATAAGAAATTCAATATAAAGTCAGAATTTAGAATTGGACAGAAAGTTTCTTTTAGAATTAAAAAAAATGATATAAGGTCAGGCAAGATTTTAGCAGAAAAAGTAAGAGGAATGGTTGATAATAAGTGAAAAAAATAACTTTTTTGAAAAGAGGTTTTAATAAAAAATGTCCTCATTGTGGTAAGTCTCCAATATTTATTAAATACATTAAAACACATAAAAAATGCTCTAATTGTGGAATTAAATTGTCTGATTATAAATCCGATGATGCACCAGCCTACATTACTATTTTTTTAGTAGGACATTTAATAATTCCACTTATATTGTTAACTGAAAAACATCTTAGCCCGTCGATTACTTTGCAAATGATAACCTGGCCAATTATGACTATTATCTTTACGCTTTGGTTGTTACCAAGGGTTAAAGGAGCTTTTATTGGCATTCAAATTTTTTTAGGTGATAAGTCAGGTAAACCTTGACACAAATTTTAATATTAATATAAATGAATAATGGCAAAATCAAATACAATACAAATTAAGATGGTTAGTACAGCTAATACAGGCTATTTTTATGTCACAAATAAAAACCCTAAATCTATGACAGAAAAATTAGAGTTAAAAAAGTATGATCCAAAAGTAAGAAAACATGTTGTATTTAAAGAACAAAAGATTAAGTAGTTTCTCTTTTTTTAATAATATTTACACCCAATTCTTTCAAATGTTTATCACCAATACTGGTTGGAGAACCCAGCATCAAGTCCTCTGCTTGTTGATTCATAGGAAATGCTACAACTTCTCTAAGGTTCTCTTCATTGGAAAGCAGCATAATTATTCTATCAATTCCAGGAGCTGATCCACCATGAGGAGGCGCTCCAAACTTAAAAGCATTGAATAAAAAACCAAATTTTTCTTTCAAATCCTCAATACTATAACCAGCAATCTCAAATGCTTTTATCATTATCTCAGGTTTATGGTTTCTTATTGCACCTGAGGATAGTTCAATACCATTGCAAACAATATCAAATTGCCAAGCTAAGATTTCTAATGGATTTTTATTAAGCAAGGAATCCATTCCACCCTGAGGCATGGAAAATGGATTGTGACTAAAGTCTAACTTATTTTTATTAGAATCTATCTCAAACATAGGAAAATCAACAATCCAACAAAATTCATATACATCTTTTTTAAGAAGATTAAGTTGATCACATAACTCCTTTCTTACGATAGAGCAGAATCTTGTAGCTTCAATCTCTGAGTCAGAAATAAAGAAAATAGAATCTCCATCTTTAAGACTTGAATTAACTTTTATTTGTTCAAGTTTCTCTTTCTTTAGATTATTTGCAATTGGTCCTTTGAATTCTCCTCCACTAAAAATAATGTAACCCAGCCCTTTTTGACCTTGATCTCTAGCCCAATTATTAAGTTTATCAAACCAAGCTCTCGACTTCTCACTAGATTGTGGAGCTCTAATTCCCTTAACAACTTGTCCATTTTTGATATTATTTTCAAAAATCTTGAACCCTGAATCTACAAAGCATTCTGTCAAATCTGAAATAAGTAAAGGGTTTCTTAAATCCGGTTTGTCAGTTCCATATTTCTCAATTGAATCTTTATATTTTATTCTTTTAAAAGGAGGTTTTGAAACTTGTTTTTCAGAATATTTAGTGAAAATCTCATATAATACTGGTTCTATTTCATTTAGTACATCCTCTTGTTCAACAAAGGACATTTCAAAATCGAGTTGATAAAATTCGCCAGGTGATCTGTCAGCTCTAGCGTCTTCATCTCGAAAACATGGAGCAATTTGGAAATATTTATCAAAGGATGATACCATCAACAATTGTTTGAAAATTTGAGGTGCTTGCGGAAGTGCGTAAAACTTTCCTTGATTTAATCTACTAGGAACTAAAAAGTCTCTTGCACCCTCTGGAGATGATGCTGTTAGAATTGGAGTCTGGATCTCTAAAAAGCCTCTTGATATCATTTTTTCTCTTATGCTATTAATAACCTTTGATCTTAAAATAATATTTTGGTGTATTTTCTCTCTTCTTAAGTCTAAATATCGAAATTTTAATCTTTGTTCCTCTGGAGCATCATCATTAATAGCAATTTGAAATGGGATTTGTTCTGATTCATTCAAAATTGTAAAATTATCAACAACAATTTCTATTAAACCAGTTGATAGACCTTTATTAACGGTATCCTTACTTCTCTTAACAACTTTTCCAGAAATTTTTAATACACTTTCAAGTTTTAAAGATTCTATTTTATCGAAATTTTTAATATTTAAATCAAATACACATTGGGTAACTCCATAATGATCTCTCAAATCGATAAAAAGTAATCCGCCGTGGTCTCTTTTTTTATTGACCCAGCCAGATAAAATAACCTCTTGGTTTTCATCAGTTTGGGATAATTCACCGCAGTTATGAGTTCTAAATTTGTTCATTTAATTTGAAGATAAAACTTATAAATGATAATAATCTATTAGTGTTGGAAATTAATAATGATCAATTAAAACAATTCTATGAAAAATGTCAAAAAGATAAATTAATTGGAGTTGATACAGAGTTTTACAGAGTAGATACCTATTACCCAGAGTTATGCCTAATCCAGCTATCCAATAACCAACAATCGATAATTCTTGACCCTAAAGAAGCATCTTTTAATTTGGATTTGATAAAAAAATTATTGTTCAACACAAGAATAAAAAAGATTTTTTATGCTGCTAGACAGGATGTTGAAATTTTTTATCACATTTTTAATAAAATACCTTGTCCAATTATTGATATTCAAATTTGCCTCCTAGCTCTTGACTATTCAAACTCAACAAGTTACGCAAAAGCATGTAATAGTATTTTAAACGTTAAAATAGATAAACAAAATCAATTTATTGATTGGAGAAAAAGACCCCTTAGTAAAAATCAAAAAACTTATGCAATTAATGATGTAAAATATTTAATTCCTCTTTTTAAAAAAATTGAGAAAAAGTTAAGCACAAAAAAATTATTATTGTTTAAAAAATATTATTCTAGAATTACTGATTATAAAATATATTCAGAAAGAGCAGAAAGAGCTTGGAAAAAAATTAGATTTAAACCTAATAATAATCAGGAACTAAAGAATCTTAAAAAATATAGCGAGATAAGAGAAATAGTGGCTATGGAAAAGAATATCCCTGTTAAAAGAGTTATAACTGATTCTGAACTCAAAGCTCTCTGTAGAGATAGTGTCAATGAAAAATTAAAAGCTAAAATATTAAATAAATTAAGTTTAAAATCAAAAAAACTATTAACTAAATAAAGTTTTTAAAAAATGAACTGATATGCTTGATTTATTCTCTAATGACTGTGTATCAATCTTTTTTGCAATTTTAAATGCTGACTCGTAAGAACGTTCAATTCTATTGGATATAAATAAAATACACTTTTCAGATAATTCTACGTTTCTATCTGCCAAATATTTTCTTATGATTTTTGATAACAGTTCCTGATCAGGATACCCTACCTCAACAACTATTGAAGCGAGTATTCTTGAAGTTAAATCTTGAAGACCACAATTTATCATATTTGGAGGGGTGAGACTTGTCATTAATAGATATGAATTTGGATTAGTTTTAATGATGTTTATCAAATTTAAAACTTTTTCTTTATTCTTACCTTTGTGTTTCGATAATAGTTTATCTACATCATCAATTATCCAGTTATTTTTTTTTACAAAATTTAAGTCAAAACTATCAGGTACCAAGTTGTCAAAATTTTTATGACTAAGATATTTTGCTGATGACATTTCCTGCCATATTTTAGAAATCATTGTTTTGCCGCATTTTTTTGGTCCATAAATAAACACAATTTGATTACTCCAGTTTGGCCAGTCTTTTATGATTTTATATGCAAAAGTATTTTTTTCAGTCACATAAAATTCATTAGATATAAATTTAAAGCTAAATTTGAGTACTTCTTGTTTCATCAATATGATTGAAGTAAAAGGTACTCACTACCTGAGTCCGATTTTATCAACTTTAAGTTTTCAATTTCTAAAGCAAGATTCAATTGGTTGATATCATAACTAGTCATAATTTTGTATATTACATTTCTGTTGTTAAATTCATGAAAGAAAAATTTATCTTTTCCAACAATTTTTTTAATTTTATTTTCTAAAAAAATATTTTGTTTCAAGTCAAATGTATCTAGTTTCAAAAAAAAAGCTTTCTCAATATCAGACTGAAAACTCATCGAGTCAATTTGTTTTTTCCACCATTCCTGTAATTCGTTTATTACAACTTTTGAAATAAGCTTTGCATTTGACTCATTAGAGTTTTCCTCGAAGTCACTTCTTTTTAATAAATTGATTTCTGTAAATTCTCCATTTGAAAATAATTTTGCAGAAACCGATGATTTAATTGATTTGGAATTTAAATCATAATTTTCTGCCAGCATAATTATAATTGCCTTTTTTTTATTATTTAGATCTAAAAAATCAGATATTAACTCAATATCCTTATCCAACAATCTTTTAGCCGGCATTCTTAATTTATTTACATGATTTCTTTTTGGAAAATAAAGTTTTAACAAACCAAGTTCATCATATTCACTTTGAAGAGAATTGTACCATTCATTGTCTTTTTCCCACAAATAAAATGTATTGAATTTATCGTAAATGGGAAATAACAGATACTCCTCTGAAACCATGACTTTACTTTTAATTTGATTTTGTTCTAAAAAGTTTAAAAGACTCTCAGAGTTAAAATTTACTGCAATATTAGCACTGTAATTTATATCATTAATTTTTTCTTCAATAATTTTGAAATCTTTAATTAAACTTGAAATATCAATTTCATTTATACGATCTAATTTTATAAGTTCCTTTGGTCCAAGAATTTTTTTTGTAAGAATATTAAATGCGTTTTGAAATGCCATTTTTTTTGCAATATCTCTAAGCTCCAAAACATTATTATCATTTTGCAAAAAAATTTGATTATCTTTGACGGTATATATAGAATTTTCTGCTTTTAAACTTACAGAGCAGAAAAAAAATAATATGAATATTTTTGTTATTAACTTTTTCAAAATAATATATTTAATTTACCTTTATTAAAGAATTTTATAGCATTAATTTTTTTTTACTAAATAATTAATGTTTTTTTAGGAGTCAATCATAAAAATTACATATAAATCATCTGGTGTTAATACAAAAAATGCATCAAAGCTTGTTAATAAACTTGAAAAAATTACCAAAAAGAATTTTAGGCCAGAAATTATCCAAAATCCAGGGGGGTTTTGTTCTCTCTTTGATTTAAAAAAACTTCGTTACAGAGACCCTATTCTTTTAAGTAGCACAGACGGTGTTGGAACTAAACTTAAGGTTGCTCTAGAGTTCGATAAACTGAATTACCTAGGTATAGATCTTGTTGCTATGTGTGTAAATGATATTCTAGCTAATGGAGGAGAACCATTGTTTTTTTTAGATTATTTTTCATCATCTAAACTTAATAATTCAAATTTTTTGAAAATTATGAAAAGTATCAATACTGGTTGTATTCAAGCAGGATGCTCACTAATTGGAGGCGAAACTGCTGAGATGCCAGGTATTTATGCTAAAAATGATTTTGATTTAGCTGGTTTTTCAGTGGGAGTTGTAGAAAGAGAGAACCTTATAAACAAAAACAATGTCAGAAATGGAGATATAATCATTGGGTTAAAATCTTCAGGATTTCATTCTAATGGGTATTCCTTAATTAGAAATGTGATAAATAAAAAAAAGATAAATCTTGAAAGTAATATTCCATATAAGAAAAACGGGAAAGTTGGTGACGAATTAATAATTCCAACAAAGATTTATGTTAAAGAACTTTTACCACTTATACAAAATAAATTAATAAACTCAATT
Organism: Alphaproteobacteria bacterium; assembly: GCA_045563055.1. Taxonomy (GTDB): domain Bacteria; phylum Pseudomonadota; class Alphaproteobacteria; order Methylaequorales; family Methylaequoraceae; genus Methylaequor. Next base: position 103,098 of record JBJKUR010000011.1, on the reverse strand, counting down.
GCTCATGTAACTGGTGGTGGAATTTCTGAAAATCTCTCACGAGCTATCCCAACTAATTTAACAGCAATAATTGATGCTAAAGACTTTAAGATTCCAAAATTATTTCTTTGGCTCAAAGAATTAGCGAATATATCAATTAAAGAAATGTTAAATACATTTAACTGTGGAATTGGTATGATAATTATTATTAAAAATAAAAATGAAAAGGAGGTTTGTGGTTTTTTAAATAAAAGTAAAGTGAATTACTCAATAATTGGAGAGATAAAAAGAGAGAATCCCGGTGATAAAAAAATATTATTTAAGAAATTTGATAAATGGAATTTAATATAGCGATTTTAATTTCAGGAAGAGGAAGTAATATGACAAACATTGTTAAGGCTTCCCAAAAAAGAGAGATAAAATCTAAAGTAGTAACTGTAATATCTGATGACCAACAGGCAGAAGGAATTAAAAAAGCAAAAGACCTCGGAGTAGATTCCAAAGTAATCAACTATAATAAGTTGAGAAGAAAAAATTTTGAAAAAAATCTATTAGAATATCTAAAAAAAAAAAAAATTAATTTGATCTGCCTTGCAGGGTTCATGAAAATTTTAAGCAAAGACTTTTTAAAAACCTGGAATAAAAGAATTATCAACATACACCCTTCCCTCCTCCCATCGTTTAAAGGGCTTAATACTCATGAAAAAGCCATTCAGATGAAAGTAAAGTACTCTGGATGTACAGTTCATTTTGTTAATGAAAATTTAGATGCTGGTGAGATAATTGATCAAGATATCGTGAAAATCGGTAACAAAGATGATGAACATTCACTTAGAAAAAAAATATTGATGAAAGAACACAAATTGTATATAAAAGTTATAAAAAAGATGGAGAAAATAAATGGCAAATTTTGACGGAAAAGATCATGAAGAGTTTTTTTCAAAATTTATGAAGATTACCATTATAACTTCTGTTCTAGTTATAATAATATTGGCAATTCTATGGTTCTTTCTAATCTATTAAAGATTAAAAATTTCCCTTTTTGAAAAGAAGAAATCAATTTCAATTTTTGAATTTTCATTACTATCGGATCCATGTACCGAATTTTCCTCAACAGAAACACCGTAAAGCTTTCTTATCGTGTCATCTTCGGCATTCTCCGGGTTTGTTGCTCCCATTAAATCTCTGTACTTAGATACAACACCTTTACCCTTCAAAACTTGTACAACAATTGGACCTGAAATCATATAATTACATAGATCATCAAAAAATGCTCTTTCTTTATGAACCCCATAAAAGCTTTTAGCATCATCGATAGATAATCTGATCATTTTTTGCGCTACAATTTTAATATTGTTTTTTTCAATTAGAGAGTTTATTTGACCAGTTAAATTTCTAGCTACAGCGTCCGGTTTAATTATAGATAATGTTAATTCCATTTATACCCCAATCTTATCTTAGCTTCCATTTTAGAGGACTACATTCATCATACCATTTTATATCAAAACCTTTTGAAATGAGATTTTTTTTTATTACAGAGTTAAATTTATCATCATCTAGGTATGAGAAGACCAAAAACTTTCTGAATAAATGAAATCTGCTTACCTTAACTTGAGGCGAAATTATTATTGATTTAAATGTTTCTAAAATGGGTAGTTTGCTGTAGATCCCACTAAAAAGTATTATCTTATCACGAATAGATATTTTTTCTCCTAAAACTTTATGAGGAACAAAGTTATTCTTTTGTTTTATCCATAACATTCTATCTCCTTCTTTTTTTAAATCTTCATTTTCAAAATTTATATATGTTTTTTCTGATGAACTTAGAATTTTATCACACAATCTTATAAGAATATCATTAAAGTCTGACTTGATGGTATAGAAGTTTAAGGAAATCCGACTACTCATAATTATTCTCAATGAAGTTGTCTAGTAACCTTACACCAAAACCTGTTCCTCCTGGCCTTGAAAAGTCAGTTCCTTTTTTTGACCATGTTACACCTGCAATATCTAAATGAACCCATGGAATATCTCCTACAAATCTTTTTAGAAACTGGGCTGCAGTTATACTTCCTGCTCCACGGGTTCCCGTTATATTCTTCATGTCAGCAATCGGACAATTCAATAGTTTATCAAATTCATTATCCATTGGTAGTCTCCAGACAAGTTCATTAGTCTCTTTAGAGGATTTGTAGAGTTGATCTACAAGCTTGTCGTCATTAGAGAACATTCCCGCATATCTATCTCCTAATGCAACAATTATCGCGCCAGTTAATGTTGCTAGGTCGATCATTAATTTAGGTTTATAACGCTCTTTGACATACCATAGGACATCTGCAAGTACTAGCCTTCCTTCTGCATCAGTATTAAGAACCTCTATAGTTTGCCCTGACATTGATTTTACAACATCTCCAGGCCTCTGTGCATTTCCATCGGGCATATTTTCTACTAAACCCACAGCCCCTATAATATTACATTTTGACTTCCTCAGAGCAACTGAGTACATAAGACCCGCTACAACTCCAGCTCCCCCCATATCCCATTTCATATCTTCCATACCACCAGACGGTTTAATCGAAATACCACCTGTATCAAATGTGACACCTTTACCAATAAAGGCTAATGGTTGAGTTTTTTTATTTTTAATGCCGTTCCACCTCATAATCATAACCCTTGCAGGTCTAACTGATCCTTGAGATACACCTAGCAGTGCGTTCATTCCTAAAGATTTCATTTTTTTTTCATCTAAAACCTCGATAGTCACTCCAACTTTTTTTAGAACATTACAAAACTCAACAAATTTTGTTGGGTATAAAATATTAGCTGGTTCAGAAACCAAATCTCTAGTAAGAAAAATTCCTTTAGTATTTTGTTTATTTGTAATTTGTTTTTTAAGTACTGGAGGAATTAATTTTTTTAAATCTATTACTTTAATTAATTTAACATGTTTTTTTTTGGATATGGTTTTGTATTTTTCAAAACTGTAGGATTTGAGATCTATTCCATTTAAAACATCAATGATTTTTGAAAAATTTTTTTTATCATTCTCATTAATTATCAATGCAACAGAGTCCACATTAATTTTCTCCAATTGATTTAATAACTTTCCTCCAAATGCTTCTAGTTTCCAAGAATCTGAAACATTTTTTGGATTTATAAACTTTGCTACTGATATGGACTTAATCTTATTTTTTAGGCTGTAATTAAATGTTTTAATTTTTTCCTCGGACCTGTCAAAGCTGCTAACAGCATTTTTGATTACATTTTTTGACTCCTTATCGAGGAAGCTTATATTTTGTTCATTTACACTGTCGTGATAAACTATTAAAATATGATCTTTAGTGTTAATTTTATCTTCAAATGTTATTTTCATAAGGTGTATAAATATTAATTAAAATTTGTAATAAATAATGTATATTGTTTTTTTCTCAATTATTCAATGAATTTAGTTGATAAATATATTTTCAAGCAACTACTCAATAATACAGTGTTAATTTTAATACTTATTGTTTCTCTTTTTTGTTTGGCAAAAAGTGTTCAGCTAATTGAATTGCTTGTAGGTAGAGGTCTTCCTTTTTTTATATTCATCAAGTTAATTTATCTCTCATTACCACAAATTATTCCCGTCCTTCTTCCTGTGATTGCCGGTCTATCCGTTTTTTTTGTTTTTTCAAGGATGCAAACTGACAAAGAGCTTATAATCCTTCAATCTTCAAGTTTTTCAGTTTTTAATCTGTTAAAACCTATTCTAATTTTTTCCATGATGATAAGTTTAATAAGTTTTTTTTTTACATTATATCAGGCACCAAAATCTAATGAAAATTTTAAGGTTTTATTGTATACTTTAAAAAATGATTATTCATCCACGTTGCTTCAGGAGGGAACTTTCAATACATTTGGAAAAGATTTTACTATTTTTGTTAAGGAAAGGAAGAAAGACGGGCTACATAATGTTTTTATTCATGATACTAGAGATGAAGAAAGAACATCAACATTAATTGCAAAAAAAGGTAAACTTATTTTAACAAATGATTCAACAAAAATTCTTTTAGAAAATGGATCTCAACAATTTCAATCAAAAGAGAAAAAACTATCAGTTCTGTATTTTGATGAATATCTTCTTGATATAAATCAAAATGATAAAAGTAGTATTTTAAATCGTTGGAAATCACCTGCAGAGAGAACTCTTCATGAATTAAAGAACCCTAACCTTGATTCTGGAGATGATTTAGCTAATCTTCAGGCATTTAAGGCAGAAATAACCATTAGATATAGCATGCCTTTGAATATCTTAGGATTTAGTATTTTGATTCTCTTTGTTATGCTATCTTTTAATTTTCAAAGAAAAGAAAACATAATAAGGACCATAGTTGTTTTTACGACGATAATATTTCTTCAGATTATTTCTATAATATCATCAAATTTCTCAATAAAATTTGAAAACATGGAATTCATCAACTTTTTCCCTGTTTTATTTTGTTTGTTATCTCTTATTTTCTTTGTCAATAAATCAAGGAGAATTTGATGTTAAAAAATAAAATTATTCTAAGATATTTATTGAAAGAAAATTTAACCTCTTTTTTAATAATTTTAAGCTTTGCGTGTTTTCTCTTCATTTCAATTGACCTTATTGAATTAATAAGAAGAAGTTCAAGCAAATCTATAGAGTTTTATATTCTAATGAAAATGTCTATCTTTCACATTCCATCTTTATTTCCCATAATCTTACCAACTGTTTTTCTTTTAAGTTCAATGAATACATATATGAAGCTTAATAAAAACAATGAGTTAAATGTTTTAAGAGCTTCAGGGTTTTCTATTTGGTCTTTAATATTTCCTGCCATAGTAAATGTTTTATTAATAAGCTCAATTTTCATATTTATTTTTAATCCTATTTTTGCTCACATGAGTGTAAAATTTAAAAATTTTGAGAGTATTTATTTTAAAGGTAATGCTGGGCTTTATTCAATTTCTCAAACAGGTTTATGGTTAAGAGAAAAAAATGAAGATTTTGAATATGTAATAAATGCTAAGCATTATTCATCGGAGGAGAAAAAACTTAGGCTTGTTAAAATATTTAAATTTGACTTAAATAATAAATTTCTTGAACGAATTGACGTCGAAAATGTTGAAATGGTAAACAACAAACTATGGAAGTTAATTAACGGTTACAGGCTCGAACTTAATAAAAGTCCAATGGAATTCAATGTCCTGGAATTAAATATAAATCTAGATACTGAAAAAATTGAGAATAACTTTAGGCCTCCAGAAACAATAAGTTTTTGGGAGCTCAATAAATATATTAAAAATTTAGAACAATCTGGATTTTCAGTTCAAAAACATATAATTTACAGAAATTATTTATATTCATATCCGCTTATTTTAATTTCAATGGTTTTACTCGGATGCTCACTATCGCTAAAAAAAGATAGAATAAAAAAAAATATTTTAAAGATAGTACTCGGTATAATTGTTGGAGTAATATTTCACTTCTTTTCTGACCTCATTAAAACATTAGGACATGCTGGAAATCTGAATGTTTTCTTTTCGGTTTGGGCTCCACCTATCATTTTTAATTTATTTCTTGTTAGCACATTGATTCATATAGAAGATGGTTAAATTTTTAATTTTAATTTTTTGTTTATTTATAAAAAATAATATTCACGCCAATGAAGAACTTGAGATAACTGCCGATCAATTTACCTACGACAAAGATAACACAAGAATATATGCAACCGGGGATGTTAAGATTGTCGATGATCAATTTAAGCTTAATGCTCAAAAGGTTTTCTTGAACAATTCAACCAATGTTTTGTCTGCACGAGACAATGTAACAATTTTTAATTCTGATGGTTCTATTCTCAAAGCACAAAAAATTGTTGCTGACCAAGAGCTTAAAAATGCAATTATCGAAGATAATTTTTTGTATATTCCTTCACAAACTTTTACAATTAATAAAAATTATCTGCGCCTGGCTGCCAAAAGGGTGGAAAGAAGAGGAGAATCTTGGGAAAAATTAGAAAACGGAGTTTTTACTGCCTGTGAAATATGTTTGAATAAACAAACAAACAAATATGACCCCCCACTTATACAATTAAGGGCAAAAAAAATAATTCATGATAAAAAAGCATTAAGTGTTAAATACTATGACACTTTTGTTGATTTCAAGGGGAAGAGTATTTTTTATTTGCCTTATTTTTCTCATGCTTCACCAATGGTCAAAAGGAAAGCTGGATTCATATCACCCACTTTTCTTCAAAATCACTATTTTGGTTTTGCCTCTGATATTCCCTATTATATACCAATAAGTGATTACCAAGATATGACTGTGATTCCCAAATTTTCTCAAAAAAAAAACCCAGCTCTCTTCATAGAACATCGAAAAAACTTTAAAAATGGTGAAATTTTCAGTGAATTTAGTGGAACAGTAGGGAATCAGAAAGTAAATCAAATTAAAAAAGATCAGAAACGTGGACATATCAAATCTATAGGAATGTTTGATATCAACGAAAATTCATATTTTAATTTTAAAGTTAATCGTACTACAGATAGGAATTATCTTAATACTTATAAGTATGGATATACCGACACTCTAGACTCGTTTGTTAAACTTAGAAATCATAGAGATTTAAATTATTACAGTTTTGAATCCTATCTTTTTCAAGATTTAAGAAAAAATATTAATCAAAAGGAGATCCCAAAAATACTTCCAAGGTTAGTAATAGACTTGAACTCAAAGAAGTATTTAAATTCAATTAATTTTGATACAAAACTAGAAATTTCCAACCTTACAAGATCAACGGGAAATGAAACAAAGAAGCTTTTTTTAAATCAGAATTTGTCATTCCCAACAATTCTGAGTGATGGGACATTAATAAATATTGGAGCACATTTACACGGAGGTATTTATCACATAGAGAAGTTTGAAAATAAAAAAACTGGGAAGTTTGAATATAATGACTTTAGGTCTTCTTTCTACCCACAGGTAACAGTTGAATTAACAAAACCATACATCAAAAGTACAAAGAATTATAACACCATATTAAAACCTCAAATTCTTTTTCTCAAATCAACATCAGAAGCCTTTAACAGAGAAATACCTGATGAGAGTAATGTTAATAATTTTGATTTAGACTATTTTGATCTTTTTAACAAAAATCGACTTTCTGGAAATGATAGGTCCGATAATATAACTCGTTTTGATTACGGATTATCATTTTTAAAGGAATCAAAAAATTCTCCAATCATTAGTAAAATTGGAATTGCACAAAGCTACCAATTTGAAGATCATAAGTATCTTCCTAAGAACTCAGGAATAAATGATAAATTTTCTGATCTTCTTGCAAATATCGAGCTTTCACCAAGTAAATCAATTACATTCAATTCATTTTTTTCACTTAATAAAGATAATTTTGCTATAAGAAATGCCTATTCAAATTTAATGTTTGGAGTTAAAAATACATTTCTTAGTATTAATAATATCCATGCCCCAGCAGTAGTAGATATGAACGGTAAAACAATAGTTGAAGGAAAAAACCAATTTAATTTATCTTTTGATCAAAAATTTACAGAATTCTGGAGCTTTACTACAACATCTACATTTGATAAAAAGGATTCTATTAAATTTCATAATATAGAGGCAAAAATTAAATATGAAGATGAATGTCTTGGAGTATCGTTCAATTGGAAGAGAAAATATACACACAACCCAGAGGATCCAACTTCAAACAGTTTCATGTTTTTATTCTCTCTTAAAGAAATCATGGAAAATGATATCTAAACTTAAACTTTTAACTTTACTTTTATTAATCTGTTCTATAGCCCCTTCTAAATCAGAGGATAAATTCGAAGGTCTTGTTGCATCCGTAGACTCTGAAGCCATTACCACATATGACTTATCACAAAGAATTAAGTTGGTTTTGAAGTCACTAAAGCTTGATGACAATATAAAGAATAGAGACTCTGTTAGAGATAGAGTTCTAGAGTTATTAATTATAGAAAAAATAAAAAAAATCGAAGCAAGCAAAGCTCAAGTTATAGCTAATACTCAAGAAGTAAGAGAGTTTGCATCCATTGTTTATAATTTCCCTTTAGAAGATTTTGAAGATTTTAGATTATTTTTAGAAGAACAAGGTATAGATTTTGAGATTGTAGAAGAACAGTTGAGAAATGAATTGTTATGGAAAAAGCTATCACAACAATTGTTCTCATCTAAAATTACTATAAATTCCGTTGATATTGATGCCATAATTAATAATTATAAAAATAAGGTTGGTAAATTAGAGTATGATTATTCAGAGATTAATTTTATAAATGATAAATTTAATGACTGGAAGTCATCCAAAAAAAAAATGAATAATGTAATTACTTTAATAAATGATGGTACATCCTTTGATTTAATTGCCGAAAAATTTAGTGATACAAAAAAAAGAGCTGGATGGGTCTTAGCAGACAGTTTAGATAACATCACAAAAGAAACTCTAAATAATATGAAAATAGGAGAAATTAAAGGAGATATTAAAACAAATAATGGATACAAAATTCTAAAGCTTAATAAAAAAAGAAAATTTGGCAAACAACAAATAAAATTGTCATTTGTTAAATTTTCCAGTGTTGAAAGAAACAATATTGAAAATGTATTGAAATCAGATATTGATTGTAATAGCTCAGAAAATATATCCAATAACGATTCAGTAAAGGAATTAAATGTAAAAGATGTCATGGCTAAAGATATATCTGCTGAATATTCAAAATATTTAGAAGAAACCTTGATAAATAATTTTTCTGAAGTATTTGAGATTGATGGAGAATATAATTTGATTTTTGTTTGTAATAAATCTGATAATGTAATTCCTTCAATTTCTAGAGAAAATGTGGAGAGAAGAGCATTTTCAAAGAAATTTAATCAGTTATCAAATACCTTTTTATCCAATATAAGAAAAAGTACGAACATTAAATTTTTTAACAAATGAGCCAGAAACCAATCGCAGTAACAATGGGGGAACCATCTGGAATTTCTTCTGAGATTATAATCAAGGCTTGGAAAAAAAGAAAAGAAAAAAAATTACCTCCCTTTATCTTAGTTGATGATATTCAAAAATTACATCAAGTAAATAATTTATTTGACTTAGATGCTCATTTTCATTCCATAAAAAATAACGAGGATCCATTAAAAATATTTCAACATTCACTACCAGTAATAGATATCAGAGCAAACATTAAACTAAGTTTAGGAAAACCAGATTCAAGAAATAGTAAGTATGTTATTAAGTCTATAAATAAGGCATTTGAGTTGGTCTATTCAAAACAAGCGAGTGCAATTTTAACTCTACCCGTATGTAAAAAAACTTTAAAAAAAGCAGAATTTAGATTTCATGGACAAACAGAATATCTTTCATATTTAGCAAAAAAAAAAACTGGTGAGAAGAATACCGAAATCATGATTCTCTCAACCACAAAACCTGTAGACAAAGGGTCCAACCTCATTGTAGGACTCGTTACAACTCATATTCCACTTCTTGAAGTTAAAAAAGAATTGACAAAAAAATTGATTGAACAAAAATTGATTTCATTTCGTTCATCACTTCAAAAGTTTTGGAACATAAAAAATCCAAGAATTGCAATCTCAGGTATGAACCCACATGCTGGTGAAGGGGGACTTATAGGAAACGAAGAGATTAGAGTAATAAAACCAGTATTGACAAAATTTAGTAAAAACAACATAAAAATTCTCGGTCCTTTAAGTAGTGATTCATGCTTCCACAAATCAAGTAGATATCAATTTGATGGAATATTATGTCTTTATCATGATCAAGGGTTAATCCCAATTAAAACACTTGATTTTGATAATTCAATAAATGTAACAGGTGGTCTGCCATTTATAAGAGTTTCACCAGACCACGGACCAGCCTTTGATATTGCAAATAAAAATAATGCAAAATTGGATAGCTTATTTTCATCATTTAATTTCTTAAAAGAAGTAATAAAGTAGTGATATTTTTTTTCAAAAAGAAATTTGGACAAAACTTTTTAAAAGATTCTACTACTCTAAACAAAATAATTTCGATTGAAAACATTAGGGATAAATTCGTGATAGAAGTTGGTCCTGGCGCTGGTGCTTTGACGAAACTAATACTAAGAGAAAAACCCAAAAAATTAATTGTGATTGAGAAGGATAAAAGTCTTGAATATAATTTAATCAAAATCAAACAATCTCATCCTTATAATTTTGAATTTTTAATTGATGATGTGCTTTATTTTGATTTTACGAAACTCTGTGAAAAGAAAATATTAATTTTTGGTAATCTCCCATATAATATTGCAAGTTCATTAATTATAAATTTGGTTAAACTTAACAATATATTTGAATATATGGTATTTATGGTTCAAAAAGAGGTCGCAGATAGGTTCGTTGCTAATGTATCGACAAAAGCTTATGGAAGGTTGTCAGTATTAATTCAATTACAAAGCGAAGTAAAAAGAATTTTCGACGTTTCACCTGAAAAATTTTTTCCAAAACCCAAGGTATTTTCCACGGTAATTAGAATCAAACCAAAAACGGATTATAAATTTGAATATAAAAAATTAGACATACTTCTTAAAAACTCTTTTAAACATAAAAGAAAGACTCTCAAAAACAATTTGAAAGATTTTACAGAAAATTCCGAGGAGAAAATTATTAATTGTGGAATTGACCCTAACTTGCGACCCCAAGATATTAAGCCAGAGGAATATTTGAGACTCTCAAAATACCTAATTCAATAATTTTTCTATAAAGTCAAAGATAAATTTTTGTCTATTTCTTTTTTTCCTCTCAGCTTTTAAAATATTTAGGACCTCAGAAGAACATTTATCTAAATCTTCATTAATAATAACATAATCATATTCAATCCAATGACTAATCTCAGATTTTGCTTTACTCATTCTTCTATTTACCGTCTCATTACTATCTTCTGCTCTTTTTCTTAATCTATCTAAAAGAATTCTATTACTGGGTGGTAAAATAAATATTGAAACTACGTCATTTTTTGAAAACTCTGATAACTTCTGAGCGCCTTGCCAATCAATATCAAACATTACATCCAAACCTTTGTTAAGGTTATCTTCAATGAATTTTTTAGGAGTACCATACCAATTATCGAAAACATTTGCATGCTCAACAAAAAAATTTTGATTTTTTAATTTTTCAAATTTTTCTTTGGAAATAAAAAAATAATCCTCTGAATGTTTTTCACTTTTTCTTTTTACTCTAGTTGTGTAAGAAATAGACATTTGAATTTCATTGTCTAAACTTAAAATTTTTTTACATATAGAAGTCTTTCCAGCTCCAGAAGGTGATGATAAGACCAACATTAATCCCTTCCTATGTTTCTCATTCATATTCTTTCCTTAGATTCTTCACCCTCTTTATATTTTTTAAATGTTCCTTATAACTCTTTGCGAATATATGCCCACCATCAGTATAATTAGAAACAAAATAAAGAAAATCACTTTTAATTGGATTTGCTGAACCCTCTAGGGATTCTATTCCTGGAAAACAAATAGGTGATGGGGGGAGTCCTTTAACCGAGTAAGTATTGTATTTTGATTTAATTTTTAGATCTTTCCTTAATAGTTTTCTATTTAATTTTCTTTTTCCTTGAGTGATAGCATAGACTACTGTTGGATCTGATTGAAGTCTCATATTGTTTTTAAATCTATTATAAAAAACGCCAGCGATTAAAGGCTTTTCATCTTTCAATGATGTTTCTTTCTCAACAATAGAAGCCAATATACTAAGCTCATTTGGGGTGTTTAGAGGCGAATTAATGTCTCTGTTATTCCATATTTTTTCAATTATATTATTACTTTTCTTAACAATATGTTTTAAAATTCTGTCATTCTTATCTGTCACACTATAAAAGTACGTATTAGCCACAATTTTATCTGGGATATCTTCTATACTAAGTATATTTTCTGGGTCAATTTCATTTAATAAATTTAAAAGGTCATTTTTGGAAGAACCTTCTATAATTGTTATTTTTCTACTTATGGTTTCGCCTTTTCTTAACTTTTTTAAAATTTCAAATACTGATACTTTATCCTCAAATTTATATTCTCCAAACTTAAGGTTCTTTTCTGCAAAGTTAATTTTTACCCATAATGAAAATAAAAAATTACTTTCTATAAGCGAATTTTCTATCAATGTATTTGAAATTTGGTCTAATTTCATGCCAGGTAAAATTATGACCTTTGTTTCGTTAAGTATTTTTTTTTGATGAAAAAAGTTTAAGAATATAATGTTAATTATGATAATAAAAAAAAAAACAATATGTCTAATCACCTTTAAATTCTTTTAAAAATCAAGGAAACATTGGTTCCACCAAAACCAAAGGAATTTGATAAAGCAAAATTTATTTTCTTCTCTATACTTTGTTTTGGAACTAAATTAATACCAGTACAATTTTCTGATACGTTTTCGAGATTTAATGTTGGGGGTATTATACCATCTTTTATTGATAGAATTGAGAAGATAGCTTCAATTGACCCAGATGCACCTAAGAGATGACCAGTTGATGATTTTGTAGAAGACATTAAAAGTTGTTTGGTGTTTTTCTCAAAAAGCCTTTTTACTGCATTAAATTCAATCTCATCTCCAAGTGGTGTTGATGTTCCGTGAGCGTTTATATATTCAATATCATCACTGGAAATATTCGCATTATTCAAGGCCATATTCATTGCTCGATAACCACCATCACCGTCTGAAGCTGGAGCTGTGGGATGATACGCGTCACCGGATAATCCATAACCAACTAATTCTGCGTAAATGTTGGCTGAGCGTTTTATTGCATGTTCATATTCTTCTAGTACAACAATTCCAGACCCTTCAGATAACACAAATCCATCCCTATCTTTGTCCCATGGTCTTGATGCTTGTTCAGGGCTTTCATTATAATTAGTTGAAAGAGCTCTCATCGCACAAAACCCTGCTATGCCAAACCGAGTGCAGGCTGATTCTGTGCCACCTGAAACCATCACATCCGCATCTCCATTAACTATCATCCTGTAAGAGTCACCAATTGCGTGTGCGCCGGAGGCGCATGCTGTAACAACCGAATGGTTTGGTCCTTTAAAATTATATTTAATTGAAATGTGTCCACTTGCTAGATTTATCAGACATGACGGTATAAAAAACGGAGAGATTTTTCTTGGACTTTTTTTTAGATTTTCAGCACTTTTTCTAATACCATCTAAACCTCCTATCCCTGAGCCAACCATTACACCAGTCCTACAAGATTTATTGTTATCGTTAGCAATCCATCCAGAATCGTCTATAGCTTCTTTTGCTGCAATGAGTGCATATTCTATGAAAGGTTCAATTTTTTTTCTATCTTTTAACTCAATTACGTTATCAGGGAATAAACTAGAGTTGCCCTCTAATGGTAACTGGCCACCAATTTTAGATTTCAGATCTTCTGTTTCAAATCCAGAGAGTCTTCTTATACCAGATTTAGATGATACAAGACTTTTCCAGCAATGCTCGTGACCAAATCCGAGTGGGGTACACATTCCGATACCTGTAACAACCACTCTTCTCATTTAATTTTGGGAGTTCTCAATGTGCTGAATCGCTTCTTTGATAGTGGTTATTTTTTCAGCGACATCATCTGGAATTTCTACATTAAATTCTTCTTCAAAAGCCATAACCAATTCCACGGTATCAAGACTATCAGCACCAAGGTCATCAACAAAGCTTGCTGACTCAATAACTTTATCTTTTTCTACGCCAAGATGTTCAACTACTATTTTTTTCACTTTGTCTGCTATATCACTCATGTAAGTTCCTTATTTAAAAATGTTTATTCAATATATTAATAAATGTTTTTTATTTTAAATCAATTATATTATAACATAGCCAATCCCCCGTTAACATGAAGTGTTTGGCCAGTTATATATTTTGATTTATCGGAGGCTAAGAACTGTACACAATATGCAACATCCATTGGAGAACCAATATCACCAATAGGAATCTTTTCAATAATAGTTTTCTTTTGCTCCTCTGACAAAACTGATGTCATGGAGGTTTCAATAAAACCTGGAGATATACAATTAACAGTTATGTTTCTCTTTGCTAATTCTAAGGCAACAGATTTTGACATTGCAATTATTCCTGCTTTTGATGCGCTGTAATTACTTTGACCAAAATTTCCAGTGTGTCCAATTACAGATGTAATATTTATAATTCTACCCCATTTATTTTTTATCATTTGCTTGGAAAGTGAACTTGTTAGATGGAAATTTGAGTTAAGATTGGTTTCAATAACATTTTTCCACTTTTTTTTATCCATTCTAATAAATAGGCTGTCATCCGTTACTCCAGCATTATTTATAAGTATATCAATACTAATCCTTTTGTTTGTAATTTCTTTAATCATATTTTCAATTTCTATAGAATTACTCAAATCACATTTAAATGAACCAGTAATATTACTAAATTCATCTTGCAGCGCCGAAATTTTATCAATATCTCTTCCAACAATGAATATTTCATATTCACTGTTTAAGCACTTACAAATTGCTTTTCCAATTCCACCTGTGGCTCCTGTTATCATTACTTTCCTCATATATTCTCCTTATTTAAATTAAGGAATAAATCAAGATCCTCTAAAGTTGAAATATTTTGGGTGTTTATATCTTTATTTATTCTTTTATTCATTCCTGATAACACTTTTCCGGATCCAATTTCCAGAACATTTTTAGATAATTTAATACAATTAATTATGCTTTGTCTCCACTTAACTTTGGAACAAGTTTGTTGAATGAGTAAATCTTTGATATTTTTTAGATCATACTCAAAACTTCCTGTTACATTACTTACAAATTTGCTTTTCAATTTCTTAAATTCTATCTTATCTAAATTTTCTTTCATAACGATTGAAGGCTGTCTCATCAGACTACAATGAAATGGTGCACTTACTTCAAGTTCAATAATACTTCTAGCACCATCCTTTTTTAAAATGTTTGAGATAATATCAACACCATCCTTCGTACCAGATAAAATAACCTGTCCAGTACAATTATCGTTAGCTATTTCACAAACTTCGTTTACAGGGAGTGGAGTTTCGTCAATAACTTTCTCAACGCGATGGATCTCTAAACCTATGGAAGCGACCATTTTTGTTTTTAATTCTTTAACAGAGTTTTGCATTGATTTACCCCTAATCTTAAGCAATTGAGACGTTTGTTTTAGATTTATTACTCCAAGGCTACATAAAGCTGTGTATTCTCCTAAAGAATGCCCTATTATAACCTCACCGATATCATAAATATTTTTTTTTGTCTCATATTCTAGAACTCTTGAAATTGCAATGCTCACCGCCATGAGGGCTGGTTGTGTGTTAGATGTAAGTGTAAGTTTCTCTTGCGGCCCCTCAAAAATTATTTTGGATAAACGTTCTCCAAGAGAATCGTCAACTTCCTCAAAAACTTCTTTGGCAACCCTGTGTGATTTAAAAAAATCTCTTCCCATTCCAATCTTTTGAGAACCCTGACCTGGATAAGTGATAATAAATTTTTGAGACATATTTTAATTTGTATCTTTTAAAAATCTAATAATAATGTTATATACTCAATAATTAAACCTTGCTATGAATTTTTATATTGTATAGCTAAACTTAATTGTTTAACCATAAGGAGTTTAAATGATATACGAAAATGTATTTATATTTAGTGGTCAATTGTCCCAAAAAGCCGCAGAGGATAAATTAAATGAATCTCTAGATTTTATCAAAAAATCTGGAGGGAAAATTCTTAAAAAAGAATCTTGGGGGCTTAGAGATCTAGCCTACAAAATAAAAAAAAATTCAAAGGGATATTACTACATGATAAATAC
Organism: Alphaproteobacteria bacterium; assembly: GCA_045563055.1. Taxonomy (GTDB): domain Bacteria; phylum Pseudomonadota; class Alphaproteobacteria; order Methylaequorales; family Methylaequoraceae; genus Methylaequor. The sequence continues at coordinate 87,248 of JBJKUR010000011.1, read as the reverse complement.
TGAATGTAGTGCAGATGTTTTCAAAGATTTTGATGTGAAAGTAAAACAAGATGCTAGCTTTCTTAGATTCCTTAATATAAAAATCAAAGAAGTCTCCAAAGAGTCTTCACTATTGACAGAAACACAAAATAAAGGATCTAATTATGAGAAATAAAGTTTTTGATAACACTTCGTCTAGACTTACCTTCACCAAGACATGTCCGCTTTCTGGGAAAGATGCGCCTCATGTTGATTATAAAAATATTAATTTATTAAGAAAATATACCACTGAAAAAGGTAAAATACTTCCAAGTAGAGTTACACAAGTTTCCACAAAAAAACAGAAGGAACTGTCTACATCTATTAAGAGAGCAAGATTTTTGGCTTTACTTCCCTATGTTTCCAATTAATGGGAAATAAGACTGAAAGAATATCTTCATTATCTTTAATAGCATACTCAAGTCTTTTGATATTAATTTGTGAGATTTTCCTTTCTAGAATTTCATACCAGTTGTATGCTATTTTTGTTCCTCTCCCATTTTTATTCATAGGGTTGTTAGTTTCGTTTATCAATTTTTCAATAACAATTTCTCTGTGTTTATTTATTAATTTTATATTGAATGTTTTCTTTCCTGGGAAATTTATACCACCACAGTTTATTGTATTTAATTTATCAATTTCTATTATATCAATATTATTTTTTTATCTATCAAACCAAATTAAAAAAAAAATTTCTATATCTCGGTTTATTTCAATAATAAATATTTTTTTTGTGATTGTACTTTCTATTTTTTACTTCCTTTTTTTTGGAGGGTCAGAAGAATCAGCGGTCAAGGAGTATCTTTATAAACTAATTACAGATATTTTTGAGTCATACAACTTAAATCAAAACCAAGATGTTGATGAAATAGTTAGTACTTTGGTTATGATTTTACCCTCAATGAACATACTTTTGTTCATGGTAACATTCAGTTTGAATTATGCTATTGCAAATCTAATTGTGAGAAGACTAGATTTGATTGAGACAAATAAAATTGATTTAAGTGAATTTTACACACCAATTTGGTTCTCATTATTGTATTTAATATTTTTTATGGCTGCTTTTGTTTTTAATGAATCTTCAATTTTTCACAAATTGGCTCTTAATTCATTAATTTGCATGTCTTTTTCATATTTAATAGAAGGTTATATTTTATCAGGCACTTTACTTAAAAAAATAAAGACCCACTCTATTATAAAATTTTTAATTATATTTTTACTTTTTCTTTTTTTAGGGTATGTTCTGTTACTTATAATAATCATGTTAGGTATTTATAGAAACATAAGAAATAATTTAGAAAGAAATAGTTAGTTATGGAAGTTATTTTACTAGAGTCATTTGACAAATTAGGGAAGATTGGAGATGTCGTTAAGGTAAAGAACGGATTTGCCAGGAACTTTCTTTTTCCCAAAAATAAAGCCTTGAGAGCAAATAAAGAGAATAAAGAAAAATTTCTGAATATTAAAAACGACTTAATAAAAAAGAACGATACAGTAATTGAGGAGTCTAAAAAAGTCCTAGAAAAGATAGAAAAAGAAGAAATCCTTTTTATAAGAAATGCAAGTGATAATGGTCAACTCTACGGATCAGTCTCTCCTAAGGACATATCAAGCTATTTTGCTGATAAAAAAATTGACATAAAACCATCTAACATTAATCTTCATACCTCTATTAAAAAAATCGGTATCTATGAGCTAAACGTTAAATTACATGCTGAAGTAGGGTGTAATCTCAAAATAAATGTTGCTACTTCAGAACAAAATGCAATTAAACAAAGAGAAGAGTCTGAAAAAAATAAAAATATTAAAGATGAAAATGAAAAGATCTTAAGTGAGTCCGATTCAAAAGAAACAGATATTAATCCTAAAGAGAATAAAGTTTCTTCAGAAAATCCAAAAAGTTTAAGCAACCAACAATCTCCCAAAAGTAATGATGACGAGACCAAAGAAGTCAGTGAAGTCTCTAAAAAAGATAAGTAGATATGGAAAAGATTTACTTAAACTTTTATAATCTATAACAGTTATTATTTGTTTAAACTATTCCGCTCAAAATTTAAAGTTATTGAGTAAAATGAAATTGAAAAATGCTTGTTAGCATATTGCTCATTGTTACAGGACTTTTATTCCTTGTGAAAGGTGCAGACATCCTTATATCCTCTGCTGTAGCTATAGGGAAAAAATTTAATATTTCTGAATTTTTTATAGGACTAATTATTGTTGGGTTTGGAACTTCTCTATGTGAACTAGTTGTTTCAATCGATGCTGTTATAAAGGGGTCTCCCGACATATCAGTTGGCAATGTAATTGGTTCAAATATCGCTAATATATTACTCGTTACATTTGCAGCTTCTGCAACATCTGTATTAAAACCCGTGAAGGTATCGACCTTTGACCTTCTGTTTCATCTAGGCTCTCATCTAATTTTCCTCGCAGTTTTTTTATTGACAACTTTAGATAGAAATTTTGGTTTAATCTTTATTTCATTTTTTATCTATTACTTGTTTACAAGTTTTCAAAATTCAAGCTCTGAAAACTTGGAAGAAATTAAATTAGAAAAGGACTTTTTCTCAAGTGTTTCATATAAAAGTCCACTTAAATGTAGGGGTTCCAGTTATAGCTTTCTCAATCACAATCACCCTTTTTGGAGCAGATCTTACAGTTGACTCAGCAATAAAAATTTCACAGATCCTTGATATATCTGACTCATTTGTTGGTTTAACTATCATTGCTCTTGGGACTTCATTGCCAGAAATTGCAACCTCAATTACTGCATCTAAAAGAGGTAAATCAGATATGATTATTGGAAATATAATTGGATCAAATATCTATAATCTTCTTTTAATTCTTGGTTTTACATCTCTTTTTGAGAATTTTTCATACAATAGGGAGCTATTATCAAAAGATGTTATTATCCTTTTTCTATCTGTGGTGTTTTTCTCTACTTTAATATTTAACAAAGTGAAAATTGGGAAACCACTCGGTATTATCTGCTTCCTGACATATTTATTTTATTTATATTACTTATTCTTGGCTAATTTTTAAAAGTTTTCACCGTTATCCACTTAATTAACAGGCAGAAAATAGATGACTATATAATGTTGTCTGATATGATCAAAGATTATGACTAATTCTGATAAAAACAAAGCTCTCCCAAAAATAGTTTCTAATAAAAACCTAAGTTTGATGAGAGAGGTTCCAATGAATATCAGCGTTGAACAGGCTCTCCTTGGAGCAATTTTATCAAATAATCAAGCATTTTGAAAAAATTGAGGAGTTCTTAGAAGCAAATTTTTTTTCAAGCAAGATTCATCAAGTGGTTTTTAAATCTATTAAGAAATTAATTACAAATGACCAAGTAGCCGACCTTAATACCGTGAAAGTTGATTTAGGAGGAGATGAGGATTTTATTAATAATGGTGGTATAACTTATCTTCTTAAACTGTGTGAAAATACAATAAGTATAATCAACTCAAAGCAGTATGGTGAGTTAATTCATGATCTCTTCCTTAGAAGGAAGTTAATAGATGTAGGTACCAACTTAATAAATGATTCCTACATCACGAATGAAGAAAACAAATCCTCAAAACTAATTGAAAAAACTGAACAAAGTTTGTTTAACCTAATTCAAAATAATGACATTAGTAAAGGCCCTCAAAATTTTGAAGATATAATGCAAAGTACACTTGCTTATGCTGAAAAAGCATTCAAAAAAAGTGATGAAGTAATTGGACTCAAAACTGGCCTCAGAGATTTTGATAAAAAAATCGGTGGTTTGCACAAGTCAGATTTAATTATCATTGCTGGAAGGCCATCAATGGGGAAAACAGCTTTTGCCACTAATATTGCCTCAAATATTTCTAAGAACACAGAGAAAAAGAAAAACGTACTATTCTTTTCACTTGAAATGTCATCAGAACAACTTGCAACTAGGCTTCTAGGAGAGTTAGCAGAGTTATCTTCAGAAAATATAAGAACTGGAAACCTTTCAAAATCTGATTTTGGAAAACTAATGCAATCTAGTGAAAGCTTAAAGAAACTAAACCTTTTCATTGACGACTCACCTGCATTGAGTATTTCATCTATAAGAACGAGAGCAAGACGTCTTAAGAGAAAGTTTGGCTTGGACTTAATAATTTTAGATTACCTTCAACTTGTTAGTGGAGAATCAAAATCAAATGACAACAGGGTTCAGGAAATTTCTGATATAACCAGAGGTTTGAAGGCCATCGCAAAAGAATTTGATATTCCTGTTATTGCTTTATCTCAACTATCAAGGAAAGTTGAAGATAGAGAAGAAAAAAGACCTCAGTTAGCAGATTTAAGGGAATCGGGAGCCATAGAGCAGGATGCTGATCTGGTCGTTTTTTTGTACAGAGAGGAATACTATTTAGCTAGGACAGAACCACCAGAAGGAACCGAAAAACACGAGATGTGGACTGATAAGATGGAAAAGATCCATAATGTAGCTGAAGCAATAATTGCAAAACACAGACATGGCCCTATCTCAAGAGTTAAACTACATTTCAACCCAAGTTGGACAAAATTTTCTGATTTAGCGGATACTAATTTCTCAACGTAATTTTTTAAACTCTACGCCATAAATTAAAAACGAAATTTAATATATTGGTTTCTCTAAAAAAAAACAATATATTGACAAATATATGCAAAGCTTTCTTAACTATCTTTCAAATTTAACAAAAAAATTATTCTTAATTACCTTTAATTTTTTTTACTCAATAGGAAAAATTATAGATTTCCTTCTTGAATGTTTTAAATATTCGATAACAGATAAGTTTTATTTTGATATTTTCTGCAAGCAATTTATAAAAATTGGGTTTAACTCACTTCCTGTGGTTGGTTTAACTTCAATTTTTACTGGAATGGTTTTAGCCTTGCAATCATATACCGGATTCTCTCGTTTTTCAGCTGAAAGTGCAATACCTAATGTTGTTGTGCTCTCAATAACAAGAGAGTTAGCACCTGTTCTGGCTGGTTTGATGGTTGCTGGAAGATCTGGAGCTGCAATAGCGGCAGAGATTGGAACTATGAAAGTAACAGAACAAATTGATGCATTGAAAACTCTTTCAACTAATCCATTCAATTATTTGATAGTTCCTAGAATAATAGCGGGAGTTATCTCTTTACCAATACTTGTATTCATTGGAGATATTATTGGAGTAATGGGAGGTTACTTGATATGCACAAATGTATTAAACTTTAACCCAACAGTTTATTTGCAAAATACGTTTAACTTTGTCCAATTTATTGATGTTTTTTCAGGTCTTGTAAAAGCTAGTGTTTTTGGTTTCATAATTACTTTTATGGGATGTTATCATGGTTTTAACGCTAGCGGAGGGGCACAGGGTGTTGGGCAGTCTACTACTTATTCAGTTGTATCTTCATCAATTCTAATTTTACTCATGAACTACATAATAACTTCAATTTTTTTTAAAATATGAGAAAAATAAAAATTAGAGTAAAAAATCTCTCAAAAAACTTTGATAAAAAAATTGTATTAGACAAATTAAATTTAAACATATTTGAATCAGAATCATTATCTATAATAGGAGAATCTGGTTCTGGAAAATCCATTCTAACCAGATGTATTGTAGGTCTTATCAACTATGATAATGGAATGATCGAATTTGATGAATTTAAAAATATAAGTCTGTTAAATCATAGGCAAAAAATGCAATACATGTCAAAGTTTGGTATCTTGTTTCAAAACTCAGCTCTTTTGGATAGTTTAACTATTGAAGACAACTTGAGGTTTTCAAATAAAAATATATCTTTTAAAAAAATTTTAAACGAAGTTGGTCTGCCATTTTCAATACTTAAAAAATATCCATCTGAGTTATCAGTTGGCATGCAAAAAAGAGTTGGTCTGGCACGAGCAATTCTCAAAAAACCAGAAGTTCTTATACTTGATGAACCAACTACAGGTCTTGACCCAATAATTGCAAGACAAATTAACATTCTGATCAAAAATCTTGTAAAACAGAAAAAAATTACGACAATCACAGTTACCCACGATATGGAAAGTGTTTATGAGTTTGCAGATTTTGCAGCTTTTATAAGCGAAGGAAAAATAAATTGGTATGGAAACGCGAAAGTAATTAATAAATCCGGCAAGAAATCTCTGAATAACTTTATTAAAGGAATTGTGGAGGATCGTAGATAATGTTCGATTTAATTATTCTTGTAATAATTTTAGTTTCAGGCTTCTTTGCTTTTTTTAGAGGTTTTAGTCTGGAGTTGTTATCAATCACTGGGTGGGTAATTTCATTTCTTGGCTCATATTTGTATGGAAACAATCTTATAAATATTGCAAACAAATATATCAACAATATCTTAATTTCAACCACCTTATCGTACGTTGTCATTTTCGTTATCATTTTTTCTATCTTTACATTCCTTACTCGCAAATTTTCATTTTTTATTAAAAAAAGTTATTTGGGAATACTTGATAAAAGTTTAGGGTTTATTTTTGGACTGTTAAGGGGCTATGTACTAGTTGGCTTAAGTTTTTTTGCGTTTGATTATTTTTATCAAGGGAAAAGAATTGATTTCATTGAAAAATCAAAAATTATCCCAGTAATAAAAATTACAAATAATTCAATTTTAAGACTGATGAAAATTGATACCAAATATTCAAAAAAATTAAGTGATGAGATTAAAAAAAAATCAGATTCTCTTTTTGAAAAAAGTATAGACTCTAAACTTAGGTTAAAACAAAATAACAACACAGATAAGAATAAGTATAATAATTTAGGTAGAAAAAATATCGAAACTATAATAGAAAATAATTTAGAATAACGTGAGTATCTATTTTCTTAAATCCAAACCTAGAGATGAATGTGGTGTTTTTGGAGTCTTTAATCATGGTCAGGCATCTCATCTCACAGCGCTGGGGCTTCATGCCTTACAACACAGGGGACAAGATTCTGCTGGAATAGTAAGCTCAAATAATTCCAAATTTTTTGCTCATAGAGGAATGGGACAAGTCTCAGATGTTTTCTCAAATAAAGAAATATTATCTAAACTCGTTGGAAATATCTCTATTGGACACAACAGATATGGCACCACCGGTGAATCTGCTTTAAAAAATGTCCAACCATTGTTTTCTGAGATAAACATTGGAGGTATAGCTATTGCACATAATGGAAACTTAACTAATACAAACCATTTAAAAGACAAGTTAATTAAAGATGGGGCGATTTTCCAATCCACTTCTGACACAGAGGTTATTCTTCATCTAATTTCAACTTCAAAAGGTAATCTTATTGATAGGCTTGTTTATGCATTACAGTCAATACGCGGAGCCTTTTCTTTAGTTCTCTTAACATCCGATTCAATGATAGGAGTCAGAGATCCCTTTGGAATTAGACCATTGGTACTTGGCAAACTCAAAGATTCTTATATCTTGAGTTCAGAAAGCTGTGGATTAGATATCATAGGAGCAGAGTTACTAAGAGATATTGACCCTGGAGAAATTGTGATAATTAAAAATAATAACATTACTTCAATTAATCCCTTCAAAAAAACTTTTCTTAAACCATGCTTGTTTGAGTATATTTATTTTTCAAGGCCTGATAGCATCTTTCAAGGAAAAAATGTGTATGAAGTTAGAAAAAATATTGGCAGACAGCTAGGTAAAGAAAATCCAAATGATGCAAATCTTATAGATATAGTAATTCCAATACCTGATTCAGGAAATGCTTCTGCATTAGGTTATTCTGAAAAAATAAAAAAACCTTTTGAGCTAGGTATAATAAGAAATCATTATACTGGAAGAACTTTTATTGAAGATTCAAATTCTGTTAGAAATTTGTCGGTAAAACTCAAGCATAATCCAAATATATCTTCATTTAAAAATAAAAATATAGCACTCATTGATGATTCAATAGTAAGAGGCACTACGTCTATCAAGATTGTTGAAATGCTAAGAAATTGTGGAGCAAAAAAAATTCATATGAGAATTGCAAGTCCTCCAGTTCGATATCCTTGTTTTTACGGAATTGATACACCTACAAAAGAAGAATTGTTAGCATCAAAATTTACCCTAACACAAATATGTGATTATATTGGAGTTGATAGCCTTGAGTTTATATCTCTGGATGGTGTTTATAAAGCACTAGGTTTTTCCAAAGGAAGAGATAACAATAACCCTGTGTTTACTGATCATTACTTTAGTGGCGACTATCCAGTAAAACTTATAGATCAAGAAGCTGGCGTTCCACCCTCTCAACTATCACTTTTAATTGAGCCTACAAAATAAAGATTATGACAAGGCTAAATAATACAAATGGAATCATTTTTGGTTCGACTGGTTTAATTGGTTCAAACTTAGCAATAAAACTTGGAGAACTCGATGCAAATTTAATACTCCATGGAAATTCTTTAAAAAAACTCAAGAATCTTGATGATAAATTTAAAAAAATTAAAAAAAAAACAATATTAATGCCCGCAGATATAACTAAAGATGACTTCTATGAAAACCTTTATAAGACTGTTTCTTCAAGATTTGAAAAAATAGATTTCTTGGTCAATTTAATTGGTAAATTTTCAGGATTAAAACCGTTAACTCACCTATCTTATAAAGAATGGGATACTCAGTATAAAGTCAACCTCGTATCTTATTGGAGAGTGATTAAAGAACTTGAACCATTGATAAGAAAATCAAAAATGTCACAAATAATTTTTATGAATAACAAAATAATATCCGAGGGTAAAGCATATCATCACACTTTAAGTATTTTTAATTATGCCAAATACTCTTTAATGAAAGTTTTTGAAAAAGAAAATGAGAAATTCAATATTAAAACACATATGATTGAAGTACCTCAACTAAATCTTGGTCTGACATCAGCCCTAGCAGGAGAAAGCGAATCAGGTCAGAGATTTATAGAGAAATCGGTACAAGAAATTATTGAAAAGATTTGTAATAGATAGTTTAAATATTTTAATTATACAAATCTTTCATCAATTTTTCATACCATCCAAAGGCTTGATCAGCCTCTGTTTTTCTAAAATCTTTAGTTGATAAAACATCACTTTCTTTACTTCCTAAAGATACAATCCTGTCTTTCAATAAATTTACTCGGTACCATGCAGAGATTGAGAAAGCCCGATCCTCCCTTGAGAAGCTATAGCAAGTATTTAAAAAAACAGGTTCTATATAGTCTCTTTCTAAAATCTTGTTTATTAAATTAATTGAGAGAACTTTTGCTTGACTATTTGCCGAAAATGCAGATTTGGGCATATCTCCAGCGTCAATGGAATCACCCAGTGCATATATATCTTTTTTTCCTACGATTTCAAATGACAATGGATTTACCTCACACCAGTCTTTTCCATTATCTATAAGATTTGAATCTGAAATAACTTTTGCTGCCATCTGATCAGGAATGATATGAATTAGATCACCTTTAAAAGACTCACCTTCGTTATTTCTTACCATAGAATTATGATGATCATAAAATACAACTTGTCCTCCAGAGCCTCTTGGTATCCATTCGATTGAGTCTTTATAGTTTAATTTCCATTCATGTAGAAAATTATCTTTCTTCGTAAATGAGTCTTTAGAATCAAGAATTATAACTTTCGGACTCTGTCCTTTTTTTTTAAAATAATTAGCCAATAGTGAAGCTCTTTCATAAGGTGCTGGAGGACATCTGTAGGGATAGTCTGGAGCAGAAATGATTATTGTTGGGTTTCTCTGAAGTTCACTAATTTTTCTTTTAAACTTATTAATGTTGCTTTCTCCATCCCAACAATGAGGAAGAAATTTTTGTTTAAATGGGTTATACCCCTCTATAACATTTTCTTTATAATTTATTCCAGGTGACATTATAAGGTAATCAAAACTTACTTTTAAATCATTTGAAATTTCTATAAATTTTCTCTCATAATCTACATGTTTTACCCCCTCGTAAATAAATTTTACATTTTTGTATTTATTATGATTCATACTGAAAGTAATCTCAGTTTCATCTAAAATATTTCCAATGACTAGATTAGAAAATGCACCTGTTCTAATTAACCTTCTTTTATCAATAACAATAATCTCTATTAATTCATTTAGTTTATAAAGATAATTTAAACATGTTCCCCCTCCTACACCCATACCTATAATTACAACTTTTGGCTTAGTCTTAGCGTTTAACCTTTTAAGAGAAAATATTTTTGATAACAATGTCAGACTAAGTGCACTAAACCCGAGTGAAAAAAATTGTCTTCTGCTTTTTCTATTTTTTATCATAAATTTTTTCTGCGATTTTTTCAATGTCTTGAGTGGTCAATACTTTTGATATTCTAGTCATAACATTATTTTCCTCTGAATATTTATAGTCTTCCATAATAGATATGAAGTCTTCCTTTTTCAAAGTTAATAAGGAAGGGATTTTATAATTAGTTCTATTATTCAAATTATGACAGGCTTTACAATTTTCAACTATAATATTTATATTTATTTCACCGGCATTTAAGACTTTAAAACTTAACAGAATTATGAATATTTTAATTTTTATCATAGGGATTTTCTGAATTCTTAAATATAATTTTTATTGGCAAACCATCTAATTGAAAATTTTTTTTTAATTTATTAGAAACGTACCTCTTGTATTGATTATTAATAGAATTTGGGTGGTTGCAAAAGACAGTAAACTTTGGCGGAGAGGTGTTAACTTGCGATATATATTTTAATTTTACAGTATTACCTCTAAAAAGTGGAGGTGGATTTTCTGAGGAAATCTTATTTAGCCATTTATTCAATTCACTAGTTCGAACTCTTTTATTCCATGCTAATGTTTGTTTATGAATAGTTTGTTCCAGTTGTTTAAATCCTATATTTTTCTTAGCTGAAACAAAAAAAATTGGGATACCTTTAATTTGCGGATTTAATTGGAAAAGATGTTCAACAATTTGCACTTTGGAGAAATCTTTTAATGTATCAATTTTATTAATAAGAATTAGATAGCATCTATTTTCCAGAAAAATAGAACTCAAGATCTTAGAGTTGATTTTTTCAAAGTAATCATTGATATCTAATACTAACAATATGAACTTGCACAATCTTATTTTTTTTTTTGTCTGATTAATAGACAATTTATCTATCTTGCTAGGGTTTTTTTTTGAGAAACCAGCTGTATCAAAAATTTTAAATTTTAATTTTTCATAAACAACTTCCGCCTCTACGGAATCTCTAGTAAGATTCGGTAAGGGTCCCGTTGAGGATAATTCAGATTTATTGATTAGATTAAATATTGTTGATTTTCCTGTATTTGTCTTGCCAACAATTGCAACTGTTATTTTATCTTCTTGTTTTTCTTCTTCAGTATCCTTATCACTTTGAATACTTTCATATATCTTCCATTTTAGTTGATCAATATTTTGGTTATGTGAAGCCGACAAAAGAATTGGATTTTTAAAACCGTGAGAATTCAATGTTTCTTCAATTGTTAAATCAAAATTTCCTTCGGTTTTATTAATGACTATAATAATAGGTTTATCTAATTTTCTAACATTTTGAATGACTTCATAATCTAATGATGTTAATTGATCTCTACCATCGAAAACTAAAATAATTAAGTTGGATGTTTGGGCATATTTTATTGTGCTTTTAAAAGTATTTTTTTCCTGGGTGCCTACTTTCCAAATTAATCCAGGAGAATCGATAATCTCGCATGTTTTGTCCCATAGTTTAATTTCTTTTTTCCTCAAATCTCTTGTTAAGCCCGAAAAGTTATCAACGATAGCAATATTTTTTTTTAAAATGGCATTAAATAATGAGGATTTTCCTACATTAGGTTTACCAAGAATGATCACTTTATTTGGCATTTTTAACCTAAAATGAATAATGTTCCTTTTTTCGAAATTAGAATTAACTGGTTTCCATATTGAATCGGGTTTGCGACCAACTCCTCCGAAAAATTTATTTTGCTCATTAGTTTGCCTGTAAACGGTGAAATTGAAATTACCGATCCGTTTGAATTTGTCAGAATAATTTTATTAGAAGTAAGTAAAGGACCATACCATGTAATCTCATCACCGTTATCAGAAACTTTTAGTTGAACAGCCCAAAGGAGTTTGCCATTTTCTTTATCTAAACATAAAAGCCTTCCAGTTGTATCAATAAGATATATAGATCTACCAGATACTACAATAGGATTTAAAGAGGATAGTCTTAAATTCCATATCTCACTTCCATTAAATAATTCATAAACAATAAATTTATCAGAAAAGGATGGCACGTATATTTTATCTCGCACAATAGTTAAAGGTGACTGAATATCGTTAACAGCAGATTTATTAAAAAAATTACCTGAAGTAATATTATCAAACCATATGAGTGAGCCATCTACTGAATTAAGTGCATAAATTTCTCCAGATGAGTAAGATACTACCAATATATTTTCATGTATGATTGGTTTAGAACCTCCAATGATTGATACTTCTTCTAAATTGCCTGCATGCGACCATACCAAATTGCCTTTTCTATCTAATGCAAATGTCTGATTATCATCTGAAACAGCATATATAAAATTTCCAACAGAAAGTGGAGGTCTAGAAAACTGAGCCAAAAAGTTTTTAGACCAAATTATATTTCCATTTCTAGTATTAATTGCATGTACAAACCCTAGACCTGTTGTAATAAATAAAAATTCATCCGACAAAGAGAACCCGCCTATAAATGGAAGTCCTTCTTTTTTCTCTTTTTCTAATCGTTGACGCCAATTAATTCTGTTTGTTTCAAAATCTAGTGAATAAATATTATATTCATTGTCAGCATAAAAAATATTCTTCTCACTAAAAACGGGGATGGTAACATGATCAATCCTATCAAATGCTAAATTCTTTAGACGTATTTTTTTTTTTAATTTTAGCGAAGAATTACTTTTAAAGTGAAAAAGATGGTTTCTTTCATTTTGATACTGTTGTGACCATTTACTTACAGGAATACTTTCGTCTATAATAATTTTTTGATTTGATTTTACAATTATATCATCGTCAAATTGAAAGACATTCTCTCTCTTTCCTGGTAAAATTTTTTCTGGTTCATCAAAGTAAGAACAAGAAGAAATAATAAACATAATTAGTAATGTTATTATTTTAGAGTAAAACAATTTAATTTTTCCCAAGAAAGTCAATCATGTTTTTAGCTCTTAATCCTAGAGAAGATGGCTTATTAGGCATTAGATCGATTGATTTAAAGATTTCTAATGCCTTTTCTTTTTCACCATTTTCCAAATAAATATATCCTTTTAATTCTAATGCTGATGATTTCCAAATTAAGCTATTTTCTAAGGGTTCTATTTTTAATAACAAGCTATTTACATCCGATTTACCAATCGAGTTGATTACATATAAAATTGTGCCAATATCTCTAAAAGATTGATCTATAGCGTTCTTTTCAAGATCTAAATAAATTTCTAGACCGTCCTCAAGTTCACCTTGTTCAATTAATAATGAAGCCTTTTTCATTTTCGCCATTGTTACATAGCCATCAGAACCCTTATCGACAATTCTATCTAGTGCTATCATTGCAGCATCAATATCTTCGTCTTTTGCTAATTCAACTGCAGCTGTAAAGTCATCTCCCAACTTTTGCTTTGTTTTTTTAGTATAATCATCCCATAAAACAAACCCCAAGGTACTAAGAATTATTCCCAGGGAAAGGCTTATTACATATGGAAGTAACTTTTTCCAAAGTTTTAACCTTTTCTCCTCTTTGACGTCCTCGTCAACTTCTCTTATAAACTCTTCACTCATTTTTTTATTTATTTTCTAAAATTCTTTAATATCATATAATTAATGTATTTATATTCCATCAAATTAAAATATCAATTTTTAAATTTATGAATAATATCAGAAAAGCCAATATTATTAGGTTTAAAAAAGAAGAAATTCACCAAATAATGGAAATATATTCTAGAAAAATTTCAATTGGTGAATGGAAAGATTACTCAATAAGTTTTAGAAGAAGTTATGCTGTATTCTCAATTCATAAATCATATAAATTAGGTCCTACATTGCAAATAACAAAGGATTATAGTGATAAAAGTTGTTTTACACTTTCTTCCCAAAACAATGTAATTGCCAAGTCTACAAGTTTACAAAAAGTAATAAGTTATCTAAAAAAACCATATCTTAAATTAATCAAGTGATTTTCTTAGTCCTGAGGTATAACTCTGATCTTTATCTTTAGATATTCTTTGGAAACCCATTACTCCCTGGAAAAGATAGTCTTTCTTCCCAGATTCCCAAACAATCTCAATATTTCCATCAATAATTTCCCATTGACCCTTATCACCTGCTCCATATGAAGTGATTGCATCACCATTTTCTTTAATTTCAATAAGAAATTCTGATTGCCATTGATCCGACGCTATCCATCTGCCTATCCAATTATCAGTTGCATAGGCATTGAAAAATAACATTATAAAAATTATACAACTTAAACCTAGTTTTCTAATTTTGAGATTTCTCAAAACAACTTTTTTTTCGTTATCAGAATAATTTTTCCAATTACTAATTTCATCTGCTGTTCTGTAACATCCATCACAAATATTTTTATTATGATTAAGTTTACATTTATCAACACATGGTGATTTTACATTCATAGTGATATTTTAAATCCTGTAATTATATATTCAATAGCAAGTGCACCTAAAATTAAACCAAACACTTTTTGAAAAACATTCATAACATTTTTGTTGAAAAAGTTTATAAAAAAGTTCGAAAAAACGATGATTAATGAAGTTAAAAATAATGTCAAGATTATTGGGGAAATTTGAGTGTGAAAACTCTGAATGGAATAATCAAAATCTTTAGAAATTAATACAGAAAGTGTAATTGCAGAGGGTCCAGCTATTAAAGGAATTGAAATTGGAAAAACTGCCAAATTTTCAATTTCAGTTTTATTAATCAACTTTGAAGCAAGTGATTTTTTTCGCTCAACTCGTTTTTCAAAAACCATTTCATAGGAAATTATCAGCAAGAATAACCCTCCTACAATTTGAAATGAACCAATAGAAATCCCCATAAAATTTAAGAAGCTGTTACCATAAATTGAAAAAAATGTTAAAATAATAGATGTTATTATAAATACTGATATGGCTAATTTAACTGATCTCTGGAGTCCAAACCCTTGTGTTATAACTGTAAGAATAGGTATTAGTGAAATCGGATCAATAGCAACTAAAGTTTTTAAAAAATTCTGAAGAAATAAATCATGCATAAATCAAAAAAAATTATAATATCTAGCTTTTATAAATTTGTCCATTTGTCTTATCCTCTGAAAATAAAAATTATGCTTTTAAAAACTCTTAGGAAAATGAGTGTAAAGGGAACCATTATCATTGGCAATGAAGGAATCAATGGATCATTTTCTGTCGACGAAAAGCAATTAAACAAAACTTATAAAATTATACAAGATTCAATTCCATTCAAACTAGAATATAAATCGCAGAAAGTTGACTTTCACCCTTTCTTGAGGTTAAAAATAAAACTAAAGGAAGAAATTGTAACTCTGGGAGAAAAAAATATAAACCCACGCAAAAACTCTGCTTCTTATCTTGATTCAACTGATTGGGATACTTTACTACAAACTAAAGACTCTATAATAATTGATACGAGAAATCATTATGAATCTGATGTAGGTTCATTTAAATCATCCATAAAAACCTCTACAAAAAATTTTAGAGAGTTTCCCGAATGGATTAGTAAGAATAAAAAAAAACTTAAGAATAAAAAGATTGGAATGTTCTGTACTGGAGGAATAAGATGTGAAAAAGCAAGTAGCTATCTTATTAATATGGGCTTTAAAAATGTATTTCAACTAAAAGGTGGGATTTTAGAATATCTAAAAAGAACAAAAAACTCAAGTCAACTTTGGGAAGGAGAATGTTTTGTTTTTGATAATAGAGTTACAGTCGATAGTTCGCTAAAAAAAGGAACATATTTCCAATGTTATGCCTGCAGATCGCCTATTTCAGAGGAAGAGGTTAAATCAAACGATTATCAACCAGGGGTTTCTTGTCCAAAATGTATCAATGAAAAGTCACTTGAACAAAAAGAGAGATATAATGAGAGACAAAAACAGATTTTAATTGCAAAAAAGAAAAAAATTAAACATCTTGGAAGCTAATCACCACCAATTTTTGGGATAGAATATTTTTTCATTTTTTCTATTAGGGTTGTTCTATTTATTTTTAAACTTTTTGATGCCTCTGTAACTGAACCATTGCTTTTTTTTAATGCTCCCTCAATTAAGATTAATTCGACTTCACTTAAGTGTCTTCTCAAATCAATTTTATCAACAATTTCAAACCATTTCTTGTAATGCTTAGGGTGAGGCATAAAAGAGGATTCATCACTTTTCTCTATACTTATTTCAGCTAAATCTGATGTCATATTCCATAAAATCTCTTTTTCACTCTTATTGTCTGGCAGATTCACTTTAAGAAGATTATCCTTAATATTCTTTGCATTTATAGTTTCTCCGGGAAATATGATTGTTGCCCTCTCAATTACATTTCTTAGTTCTCTTACATTTCCTGGCCAAATGTACTCTTGAAGTGCTTTAAGTCCTGAGGAATCTACTGAAGGTATTTTTGATCCACCTTCCTTTAATTCGTTTAAAATATGATTTACAAGTATAGGTATATCCTCTCTTCTTTCTGATAACGAGGGTATCTCAATCGGAAAAACATTAATTCTATAAAAAAGGTCAGCTCTGAAGTGTCCTTCGTCAATTTTTTTTTCGATGTTCTGATGAGTTGCACAAACTAATCTCAAATTAAGTTTTATTTCATTTTTACCTCCTACTCTTTGAATACTTCTAGTTTCAATTGCTCTCAAAAGCTTAGCTTGTAGGGGGAGAGGCATATCTCCAATCTCATCCAAAAAAAGAGTGCCATTATCTGAAGCTTCAAATCTTCCCTGTCTTTTTGCGTCTGCACCAGTAAATGCTCCCTTCTCATGACCAAAAAGCTCCGATTCTAGTAGCTCTGATGGAATAGCAGCGCAATTAACATTTATTAAATCTCCAGACCGTTTTGAAAATTGATGGATTGCTCTTGCAACAACATCTTTACCACAACCGGTTTCACCCCTGAGAAGAACAGTTGAATTTGATTGCGAAACCATTTGAACAAGTTTTTTAAGTTCTTGTGTTGCCTCTGATTTACCCTTAATAATCTCTGTCATATATCATAATCTAGTTAATTGATAATGTCAGAAAAATGACAATAATCAAATTTTAAAAAAAGAAAAAAAAAATAATCGTATATAAGTAATTGATATAATTGATAAAAATAAATAATTTTTTTCTTATCAGAGCTTTTGGCAATGTTTTTGCTTCTGTATTTCAAACAACTGAAGGAAAAAAGAATGAAGGAAATATTTATTATTAAAGATTATTTTGAAGACTTTTCTAATTTAAATGATTTTTTTTCTAGTAAAAATATAACAATTAAACTTGTTGATTACCAAGATTTAGAAAATATTAATTCATCTAAATCGACACTTATCATCCACGACAAATTAGTAACGAAACTAGGTGATAAGTCAAATCTCCTCAAAATTGCAAGAAATATTGGAAGCGTTAAAGTCATAGTTCTTAAGTCGGAGTCAAATGATTTTTCAATTGAAGAAGAAATGGGTGGAGCGTATTTAACAATTAATTACGATTCACTTGATGAAGTTATTAAGGAAACTGTATTCCAACTAATATCCTCAGAAAAATACAGTTTTTCAGATAAAAAAACTCTATGTTTAATTAACATGGTTGAAAAAGTAGCAAAAACCGATGTGACTGTTTTTATCCATGGTCCAACTGGAACTGGAAAAGAGGTTATCTCAAATTTAATTCATAAAAAATCTTCAAGAATAGAAAAACCGTTTGTAGCAATTAATTGCGCAGCTATTCCTGAGAATATGCTAGAGGCTATGTTGTTTGGTCATGAAAAAGGGGCTTTCACTGGTGCTTCCTCAGCAAACAAAGGAATTTTTCGAGCTGCTGATACTGGAACTTTATTACTAGACGAAATTTCTGAAATGCCTCTATCACTTCAAGCCAAGTTACTTCGTGTTCTTCAGGAAAAGAAAGTTACACCAATTGGAGGTCAACGAGACATAGATGTTGACGTAAGAGTTATAGCTACCACTAATAGAGATATGATAAACGAAGTAAAGGAAAAAAAATTTAGGGAAGATTTATATTACAGATTAAATGTATTTCCAATTGAGACTCACAATCTATCAGAGAGACCTGATGATATTTTACCAATAAGTGTTGCGCTATTAAAAAGACACATAAACAATAATTCATTACCTTATATAAGTAAAAAGGCCCAAAAGATTCTTCGAGATTATTCATGGCCTGGAAATGTAAGGGAGCTTGAAAATGTCCTTCAAAGATCAATTGTTCTATGTGAGAAAAACATAATAGACGAAAAAGACATAATGATTGATGTTTCCAATCAGAGTAATTTTTATAACAGTGTTCAGGAAAACCTATCTGAAAAAAAAATAATGCAGGCATAAATTAAGGAGTAAAAATGAAACCAAATTTAACAAACTTAAAACCATCTCTTAATACACCCAATAATCAAACTCAAATTAAGAAAGTTCAAGAAGAAATCGCCAACCTTTCACCTCAAATACTTGAACCTCAAGATGGTGGATTTTTAGAAAGTATTAAAACAGCCATCGGGGATGTAAGTGATACACAGAAAAAAAGTGCGGAGTTAACAAAAAACTTTGAACTCGGCATTGAAAATGATTTGACAAAAGTAATGATACAACAACAATTATCGAGTCTAGGTTTTCAAATGACACTAAATGTAAGAAATAAAGTCTTGAGTGCATACAAAGATATTATAAATATGCCCGTTTAATTAGAAGGAAATTACAATGGCCGAAGAAATTCAAACTACAGAACTAGCAAAAACACAAATTAATAACCAGGGAATGTTATCTAATATAAGCAATTCTCTAGAAAAAATAAAGAAATTCTCTAACGAACCAGCAGTTCAAAGATCTATCCCAGTTATGATTACATTGTTTGTCATTTTCTTGGGGTTAGTCTTCTTCATTTCTTTCAGAGAGCCGTCAAGAACAACACTTTTTTCTTCACTACCTGAACATGAAAAATCACGAGTTATAGAAGTCTTAAGAGCTAATGGAATCGACGTCTCTATTGATAGGACAACTGGTGAAATTTTAGTCCCTTCTCCAGAATATTATGAAGCAAAGATGAAATTAGCAGCAGAGGGTTTGCCGAGCTCTGTACCACAAGGATATGACATATTGGAAAAAATACCAATGGGAACAAGTAGATCAGTTGAATTCATGAAAATGAAGCAAACTCAAGAGATTGAATTGGCTAGGTCAATTAATGAAATAGCAAATATAATTGGAGCCAGGGTTCATCTGGCAATACCCGAAAAGTCGGTTTTTGTAAGAGATACAGCACCTCCAACAGCATCTGTATTTGTAAAACTTGCAGATGGAAGAGCACTTGGATTGGAGCAAATCCGCTCAATAGTTCATATTGTATCATCATCGATCCCTAACATGACATCAGATAACGTAACAGTTGTTGATCAATATGGCTCGTTGTTATCAAAACCTGAAGATGACCCTAATTTAGCAATGTCAGAAAAACAACTTGCACATCGAGTTAAAATTGAATCAATATATAGACAAAGAATATTGTCATTAGTTTCACCAATAGTAGGTGCAGGCAATCTCACTGCACAAGTAAATGTTGAAATGGACTTTACTACGAATCAAACTACAGAAGAAATATTTGACCCAGAAAGCATCTCTACTCGAAGTGAACAAAATAGCCAAGACGAATCCTCTGATAGGCCTGCTAGAGGAGTGCCTGGAGCAGTTGCCAATCAAGCCCCACTTGCTGCCGACCTTCAGATTGCAGCACCTGAGACTGGCGAGCCAGCAGAGTTCAAACAAAGGTCTTCTAGCAATGTAAAAAACTATGAGGTTAGCAAAAAGCTTAGCACAACAGTTGCTCAAATTGGAAAAATAAAGAAAGTAAAAACTGCAGTATTAGTTAAAAATAAAATAGTTGAAACACCAGATGGTGTTACAACTTCAGAACCAATTAGTGATGAAGAAAGAGAGAAAATTACATCATTAGTTAAAGAAGCTGTTGGTTTTAATGAAGATCGTGAAGATACAATTGTAGTCACTAGTGGAGATTTTATTCAAGAAATGGATGTTATAACTACTAAATGGTATGAGGAATCATGGTTCCAAAATATGATTGGTCAATTATCAACTGTTCTTATACTTGCAATCGTAACATTTGGTGCCTTAAAGCCTCTTCTAAATAGAATTTTAGTTCCATCTGCAGGTACTGCCGCTGGACCAGGCGGTGCTTCTGAAGCTGACTTAGAGGCTGAAGAGGCAGATGACGAAGTCCAAGTTCAAGAAGGCGAATCACTTGAAGATATAAAAGCCAAACTTAAACCAAAAAAATCTACCATCTCAGCTGACATGCTAGATACTGCGAATACTTATGATGACAAGGTTGCAGTGATAAGAATGATCGTAGGAGACGAAGCAGGAAAAGTTTCGAATGTATTCAGACAATTAATGAAAAAAGATGTATAATTAAATTATTTAGGAGAAAAACATGGCTGAAAAGGCTAAAGAAGAAAATAACGAAGAAGAAGAGAAATCGCAATACGAGCAACTAACTAGCACTCAAAAATGTGCAATCTTGATGATGTTACTTGGGGAAGAAGAAGCATCAGAAATATTAAAAAACTTAGGTCCTAAAGAAGTTCAACAGTTAGGTAAAGAGATGTATAATGTCCAAGGCCTTGACCAAGATACCGTTAACAGAGTGCTAGATGAATTTTTAGCAATTATTAAAACGCAAACAGATTTAGGGATGGGCTCAACAAATTACATAAGAAATGTAATGACAAAGGCCTTAGGAGAGAATAAAGCCCAATCAGTTCTTGGAAGAATCACGCCAACAGAAAGCGATAAACCAATTGAAATTCTTGATTGGATGGATGCAAGATCCGTAGCGGAGCTAATATCAGATGAACACCCACAAATAATGGCACTGATAATTTCATACTTAGAAGCTGGAGTTGCGGCAGACGTTTTGACGCTTCTACCTGAAGAAACACAATCAGACATAATTCATAGAATAGCAACATTAGAAACCGTACAACCTGATGCACTTGCAGAGTTAGAAAGAGTAATGCAGTTAAAATTTAAGACTAACACCTCACTTCGTGCCTCATCTGTTGGGGGTATAAAAGATGCAGCTTCAATTATGAATTTTACAAAACAAAATATGGAACAAAGAATAATGAAGACTCTTGGAGAGAAAGATAGAAATTTAGCTAAAGAGATTCAAGAAAGTATGTTTACCTTTGATACATTGATTTTGATGGATGACAGAAGTATGCAAACCCTTTTAAGAAATGTTGACCAAGAAATTCTCATCATTGCACTCAAAGGAACTGAAGACGAATTAAAGGATAAAATCTTCTCGAGTATGTCGCAAAGAGCATCCGCAAATATTAGAGACGAAATGGAAGTTTTAGGACCATTAAGATTAACGGAAGTTCAAGAAGCGCAAAAGGCTATAATTAATGTTGCAAGAACTATGTCTGATGAGGGAACGATAGTTCTCGCAGGAAGAGGAGGAGATGATTTTGTATGATGCCTCTAGAAAAAAAAACTGATTCGTCTGAAATTGAAAAAAAAGATAAAGTTTCCAGTGCGCTTAGTACTGAGGAAATTGTAAGTTTATTAAGTAAAAGTAATAAAGATTTCATAAAGGAGTCTGAAATATCACCAAATATTAAAAATTTATTTAAGAAAGTAACACCAGCAATTCTAGCAGAGAAAAAGAAAGATTTGCAAAAAAGTGATAATCAACAAACTGAAGAAAAAACTAAAACAGCAAATGAACATAATTTAGAAAAATCTGAAGAATCATCAGAAGAGAAAAAAGAACCAGAGAAAGTTTATACCGAGGAACAAGCAAGAAAGTTAGCAAATGACTATGCCAAAAAATATTATAACAATGGGTATGCATTAGGAGTTAAAAAAACAACTGAAGAACTACAAAAGGGAGATAAAGCGTTGGCCGTAACTTTTAAAAGAGCTACAGATGGTATCTTTAAAGTAGCACCAAACTTTCTGAATGAACTAAATAATTCAGTAACCAAACTTATTTATAAATTGTGTAAAGAAGTTATAGGTAATGAAATTGATACAAATAATATTTTATTTCAAGAGAAGATAACCAAACTTATACAAACTATAGAGGGTTCCATAAAAAATGCTGAAGTTTATTTAAATCCAAAAGATTTTAATGCAATCGCAGAATATAATAAAAAAAATAAGATTGATTTATCATTCAAAATTTTTTCTGACGAAAAATTACAACGTGGTGATTTGAAAATTAAATCCAATGCCATTGAAATTAATGATCTCGTAACAAACAAAATAAAGTTCTCCAGTCCAGATTCTATTGACTCTGATTTAGAAAAACTAAAAGAATCAAATAATAATAAAACTTAAAATTTATAGTTTTTAGATGGTTTTAGCTCAAAAAATATTAAATGTAATTGATAGACACTATGTATCAAGTAATACAGTTTATAAAAGTAAAACTTCAAAGTTTGATGGAAAGGTTATTGAATGTGATGCATTCCCATCGCCTATTGGTACTGTCTGTCAAATTGATTGTAGTGATAATTCAAAAGTAACTGGTGAAATTATTGGTTTTAAAGAAAATAAAAATATAATTGCTGTACATCAACAAAACGCTAGCATTGTTTTAGGTTCTTCAATAAAAGTCTTAAACTCTTCAAATGATGTGGGTGTTGGTTCAAATCTTTTAGGAAGAGTTATTGATGCTTTTGGAAACCCTATCGATGGCGCTGCTACCCTAGATTCACTAACAGAAACATGGCCAATAAACGGTAAAGCTGTTAATCCAATGACTAGAAAACCGATAAATGAGATCCTCGACGTTGGAATAAGAGCTATCAACTCTCTTTTTACGGTTGGTAGAGGTCAAAGATTGGGGATCATTGCAGGATCTGGAGTAGGAAAATCGATGCTACTTGGTATGATGACAAAATATACTAATGCTGACGTAGTCGTTGTTGCCCTAATCGGTGAAAGAGGTAGGGAGTTGGGTAATTTTGTTTCAGAAATACTCAACGATGATTCAAAAAAAAGAACCGTTACGGTGGCTGTTCCTGCAGATAAATCTCCGCTTCTAAGAATCAAAGGTGCCGAAAGGGCAACATCGATCGCCGAGTATTTTAGATCCAAAGGAAAAAATGTATTATTGATAATGGATTCACTAACCAGAATTGCTCATGCAAAAAGGGAAGTTGGACTTGCTCTTGGAGAGCAACCTACTTCAAAAGGATATCCACCATCGGTAATTTCGATGATTCCCAATCTGATTGAAAGGACAGGTGCAGGATCAAAAAATGAGGGAAGTATAACAAGTTTTTATACAATTTTAGCTGATTCTGATGATACTAATGATCCCGTAGTAGATACTGCACGAGCAATCTTGGATGGACATATAGTTCTCTCAAGAGATCTAGCACAACTGGGTATTTTCCCAGCCATCGATCTTAATCAGTCATTAAGCCGGGTTATGAACTCACTTGTATCAGATGAACAACAAAATCAATCCGAATTAGTTAAAAAGCTATATTCCGTATACTTGGAAAATAAAGATTTAGTGCTTATGGGTGGATATAATCAAGGACAAAACTCAGAGATTGACAGTGCTTTAAACAATTGGCCCAAAATTTGCGACTTAATAAAACAAAACTATAAAATCAAATCAAACTTTGAAGACAGTATTAAAAATTTAATGAAAATTAATTAGCATGAAAAAAAATAAATATGATTTATTTTTAACTTTAAAAAAATTAAAGAGAAATAAACTCTTAAATAATCTTTCAACTCTAAATAATGAAAAGGAAAAATTAAACTTTATTCAAGAAACTCTCAAAGAATTAATTATAACCAATGAAAAATCTGATTTTGAACAGTTAACAGGTTCGGATCTTAAAAGAAAATCCCAGCTAAGACAAAGTTTAATGAATAAAATTCAAATCTCTAATAATAGAGAGAACTATTTATCCGATGAAATTAATAATAATATTCTTGAGATAAGTAAAATTGAACAACAGAAGAAAAAAATTAAAGAAAAAAAAATTAAAGAGAATATTAAAAAAGAAAATTTTGAAGAATTAAAAAAAGAAAATAATTTTAACTATAAAAATCACTCTGCATTTTGACTGTGGCACTATTATTGCAGAATTTAAAAAAAAAATTGAGGTATTATGGTTGCTGTAAATAATAATTTAACTGATATAACAAAAATATTTGATAAAAAATCCAATCCTGGTCAATCAGATGAAATATTTGCTGAACTTTTTGCTATTTTAAATTCTGACTTTTCCAAGGAAATGGACAGTAATATCTCAAAGGTGATAAAAAATGATATGGCAACTCCCTTGGAAAACCTGAGTTTAAATTCTAAAAATATTGAAAAGAAGGATGGTACTATAGACCTTAAAGCAAACAAATCTGAAATTGATTTAGCAAAAGATCTTATACAAGTTTTTTATAAAGATTTTGGTATAGATATTTCTAATCAAAAAATTGCAGAAGGGAATTCAATTCCTAAACCATCAATATCATCAAAAAATATGAATCTTCCAACTTTAAAACTAAATGAAGTGGTTACAGGAAAAGGTAATTTAAATTCCAGTAGTACAGAGGAGAATATAATTTTAGATACAAAACCTGATTTATCGATCAAAATTGTAAAAATTGAAAAAACTTCAGAAAAGACTGAAAGGCTAAAATTAAATTTAATTGGTGAGTCATATGGAAAAACATCCAAAGCTGAAAAATCAGAAAAAGTTTTATCTGTTAATGATGACTCACACTTAAAGCAGGTTAGAACTGACAACACCTCGAAGCTTATTGATAAAAAGGAAAAAAAGAAAACTAAGCAAATTCAACAATATCAAAAAAAAGATATAGTTGATGAAAACACAAAAAACCTAAACAACATGAGAGAAATAGATAAAACCATTTCTAATGTAAAGAATGCTCCAAAGAAAAACGTTGAAAATAGTTTTATACAAAAGAAATCTGAAAATAAAAAATTGCAACAAAATTCTGACATTTCCAAGAAACCAGTTTTAAATACAAACAATCAAGAGTATCTTGACTTAATGGAAAGTAGTTGGGGAGAGAAATTCTCAAAAATAATCAAAAATGCTGTTAATAACGGAATCAAATCACTCGAATTACAGTTAAAACCAAAGAACCTTGGTAAGTTAAATTTAGAAGTAACTCTAAAAAACAATAATACTCATATAAATATTAGCTCTGAAAACCAAGATGTTGTAAATATTTTAAACGAAAACTTGGCAAAGATTAATGATATAGTAGAAAAAGAGGCTAAATCATTTTCTAGTTTTATGAATAACCAGAATAATCAAGATAATTTTTCAGGAAATAGAGAAAATAAAGAAAAAAATTATTCTGATAAGTTACTACCCAAGAAATCAAACAAAATTGAAAGGCATTTGGATAAATTAAGTAATCATAATATTGATGTAAATGCTTAATTAATTTAAAGTATAAGGAGAGATTTATGGCCGAAGAAAATAATCAAGAAAATGAAAAAAAATCACCACTTAAATTAATATTAATGATCGTGGGAGGAATTGTATTGCTTGGAGCAGGAATTGGAGTTGGAATACTAGTTGGTGGTGGCGATGATACAGACCCATCAGCTGAGATTTCAAAAATTATAGAAAAGAAAGAGAATCCTGAAGCAGAAGAAAAATCAGATGAGGAAACACAGGAAGAACTAGCAGAAGAATGTGCCGAAGAAGAAAAAGACGAGGAAGGTAATTGCCCTGCAGGTCCAAAAAAAATTCCTAAAATTACACCTGAAGAAGAGATATTTACAACTACATATTATGAATTTCCTGGAAATTTTACAGCAAATCTTAAAGGATCAAAAAAATTCCTACAATTATCCGTTGGGGTATCTACTCAGTATGACGAACAAGTTATGGCAAATGTAGAAAGTCATCAACTAGCTTTAAGATCTGAAATTCTCACTATTATGTCTGAGTTTTCTTCAGAGGATATTGCTGGAAAAGACGGTAAATATACATTAGCAGAAGCGCTAAGAGATGGAATTAATGAAGTCCTTATGAAAGTAGAGGGATTTGGAGGAATTGAAAATGTACATTTCACTTCATTTGTCATACAATAGGAATATCTAATATGAGCGAACCATCAAGGAAACTATCAAGCGAAGAAGTAAATGCACTAATGGATGGACTTAAATCTGGTGATTTAAGTGCATCTACGTCTGTTAAAGACGGTTCAGAAATTGAATATAAAAAATTTAATTTTGGTTCCGACGATCTATCTCTTTTAGGAGATTATTACGCTCTTAGATTAATTAATGAAAGATTTGCAAGAACAGTTCGCGGTGTTTTTCTTCCACTTCTTAGAGTTCAGCCAAGGATAAGTTCGTTTCCACCAGAAGTAAAATCTTTTGAAGAATATAGTTCAGGTCTCGATGCATTTATGAGCCTCACAAACAATCGAATTGACGAATTGAGAGGATCAATGCTAACAGTTTTACCTCCAACTTTTGTAAGCTTATGTACTAGCAGTAGGTATGGTGGCAAACTTGAAGTAAATGATGCTACTAGAACTGAGTTTACCGCAACTGAAGAAAAAATCATTGAAGTAATAAATCATGGAATATCTGATGTTTTAGAACAATGTTGGAAAGACTTAACACCAATAACAATCAAATTTCAAAGTAGAGAACAGAATCCTCAATTCGCAGCATTTGTAGAATCTACAGATCTCGTTATTGTGTGTTCATTTGTAATGCAACTTCCTAATATAGACTCAATGTCCTTTGACGTAGTCTACCCACTTCAAACTCTCAAGCCAGTTTCATCATTATTAAGATCTAGAGTCCAGTCTGATGTAGTTGAGTCTAATATGTCATGGAGAGATAAGTTAGAAAAAGCTGTTTTAGAGGTTTCATTAATGGTAAAAAGCAATTTAACGGAGCCAAGAGTTTCAATGTCAAAGTTATTAAGGATGAAAGAGGGTGATACATTAAATGTTAATCTTGAAGATACAGTTGACTTTTATGTTGAAAATCAAAAATACTTTAAGGCAGAAATGGGTGAACTAAAAGGGAATGCTTCGGTAAAACTAGCACAAAGAACAAACTAAGGAGAAAATCATGAATGCAGAAATGGCAGAACAAGAAAATAAAGAAACCTCAGAAGTAAAAAATGAGGTCAAGACTGACGAGAATGAAGTTCAAAGTAATAAAACTGTTGATGAGGAAAAAGTTGATAAAAAAGTAGAGACTAATTCAGCAGCCGTTAGCAATTTAAGACTTTTGGAAAATATTGAAGTAAGACTTACTGTTGAGGTTGGCAATACTGAAATTAAAATTAAAGATCTTTTGAGATTAAATGAAGGTTCTGTTATAGAGTTAGATAGGCTAGCTGGAGACGCTTTAGATATTCTGGCCAATGGAACAAAAATAGCAAAAGGTGAAGTCGTCATGGTGGGTGAAAAATTTGGAATTAGATTTACAGAGGTAGCCACACCAGAAGAGTTAATGCAAAATTTATAATTGTCAACTAATTGACAATACTTTTTATATATTTTTTTTATTCAATAAATTCAATTACTTAGACCATATTATTTGAATTCGGCAAGTTTCTTGCATTTACCTTTTTAAACAATTACGAGAGGGAAAAATGCCAGAATATACAGGACCTAGTCTAGCTAATTACTTATTGGTTTTAGGTTTTTTAGCCGTACTTTTTATAGGTTTCTACTATATAAAAAAAAATAAACATCTAATTTCCAGGACTATTAACTCAAAAAAAAGGATGAAAGTCTCTGAAGTAACTATTCTTGGTCAGGGAGATAGAGCTTTAATACTAAATCTAGATGATAAAGACTATCTTTTTATATCTGGAAAAAACTCAGGTTCTTTACTTACTGAGATTAAAAACAATACCTTAAAACCAAATAAGCTTGAAAAAGTTTTCGAAAAAAGGCTCATGAATGATAAAACATAAGTTTATTTTTTTATTATTTCTTTTTATCCCTGTTATATGCTTTTCTCAAATTGCACCCGGCGGATTTGAAGCTTTGACAATTACTGAGTCAGCAAATGGTACAAAAACTTACTCGCTCTCCTTGAAAATTTTAGCTTTAATGACGGCTTTGACAGTTCTTCCTTCACTAGTTTTGGGAATGACTGCATTTA
Source organism: Alphaproteobacteria bacterium (assembly GCA_045563055.1). GTDB lineage: Bacteria > Pseudomonadota > Alphaproteobacteria > Methylaequorales > Methylaequoraceae > Methylaequor. The sequence continues at coordinate 58,849 of JBJKUR010000011.1, read as the reverse complement.
CGAGAATCATAATTGTTATGTCGATTCTTAGGCAAGCGTTAGGAACACAACAAACGCCACCGAATCAAATTTTAGTTGCAATTTCGCTGTTTCTAACTTTCTTTGTTATGGCCCCTACATTTAATAAAATTTATTCTGATGTCTCAGAACCATATAATAATGGTGAAATGAATTTAAGTGAGGCCGTTGAAAGCGGAGGTGGAGAACTTAAAAAATTTATGATTAAAAATACTAGAAAGAATGATCTTCTAATGTTTTCACAAATGGCAAATGAAGGTAAATTTCAAGATTCTAGAGATATACCCTTTTATATTGTTTTACCTGCTTATATAACAAGTGAGCTAAAAACTGCATTTCAAATTGGTTTTCTTCTATTTTTGCCCTTTCTTGTAATTGATATGGTTGTGGCATCCATCCTTATGTCATTAGGCATGATGATGTTATCTCCTATGCTAATTGCTCTTCCATTCAAATTACTATTATTTGTGTTGGTAGACGGATGGTCAATGACTGTCGGGTCACTAGTAGGAACATTCTCGTAATGAAATTAAAGGAATAAAAATGGGTTTTGATGAAAATGTAGAAATGGTAAGGTTGGCTTTCTATCAAGTCCTTATGTCTAGCGGACCATTTTTAGGTGCAGCATTAGCAATAGGACTGATTATTGGAATTATTCAAGCAGCAACATCTATTCAAGAAATGACGCTAAGTTTTGTCCCAAAAATAGTTTTAGTAATTTTTGCAATGGGATTTCTAGCAAACTTTCTTTTAGTAAGTTTGACCGACTATTTTGGATTTATTTTTGATACTATATCAGGGATAAAATGATGTTTATTCCCTTACCTTTTTATAACCCTATGGATGCATTGCCAGGGCTTGAGCTTAATTCACTACTAGATTATTTATTTAAATTTTTTTTATGCTCGATAAGACTTTCTGCTTTTTTTATATCCAGCCCTTTCTTTGGGTCGAGGGTTATTCCTTTAAATATAAAAATACTTTTCTCTTTAATAATTTCATTTTTTTATTTTGGTTATCTATCTGAAATCGAAATTTCAGAGGCCGTTCTAGAAAATCTTTTGACAATTGTAATTATTGAGGGTTTGATAGGCCTATCTTTCGGTATGACTTTAAGTATCTGGTTTGCAGCTGCAAGTCTTGCAGGTGAAAAAATAGCTTCGACAACAGGTTTAGGGTTTTCACAAATGGTTGACCCTGATACTGGTGGTCAGACTCCAGTTATTAGTCTTACACTTGATTTATTTCTAATTACAGTATTTTTGTCCTTAAATGGACATCTAATTGCCATTGAATTCCTATTTAAAAGTTTTGAAATCTTTAACATAAATAATGGTCTGCCGCCGATAGGGTTGGTAGGTCTTGGTATCGAAGCTGCAGGAGCAATGTTTTATACTGGCGGTTTAATAATGTTGCCGGTGGTTGGTGCTCTACTAATGACTAATGTAGCAGTTGGTATTATTACTAGAGCTGCACCGCAACTAAATATGTTTTCTTTTGCATTCCCAGTAACAATGATCTTGGCATTCTTTATTATGTACGTTTCGTCACAATCTATTGGAAATGCTTTTGCGGAATTAACGAAAAGCTCTTTAGAATCAATAGAAAATATACTTGCTAACTAAATGGATATCTAATGGCAGAAGATAGAGACGAAAGTCAAGAAAAATCGCAAGAACCAACAGCCAGAAGACTGGAAAAAGCGAGGGAGGATGGTAAAGTTTTATCCTCTAAAGAAGTTTTTGTTTTTAGCTCAATGTTCATGGGTGTTTTATTACTATATTTTTCCCCATATCTTTTGGATGAATTTCTAAAAATATGTAAATCTCTATTTTCATTTGGACCGGAAATAGCCTCTGGAAAGTCTCCATTAGAATCAATGGGAAAAGTTATACGTTTTTTTTTACAGGTTTTTGTAATTTTTTCAGTTCCTTTATTAATTGTTAGTATCTTAACTCAATTTGCTGTTGGAGGAATAAACTTTTCTTTAAAATCAATTCATTGGAAATTTGAGAAAATTAATCCAATTAAGGGTATAAAAAGAATTTTCTCGATTAAAGGTCTAGTAGAATTAGTAAAGGCCATTTTAAAAGTTTCTCTTCTTGGATTTATTTCTTATTTGTTTATTGAAAAGTATCTTCCAGATCTTACGAATTTGACTACTGCAAATATTTTTTCTGCAGTGAACAGGTTGTCATCTTTTTTTCCTGAATTAGCAACTGCATTATTATTAGCTCTAGCTTTTATTGCCATATTAGACCTAATTTATCAAAAATATGATTTTATCAAGCAACTAAAAATGTCTCATCAAGATTTAAAAGATGAATACAAGGAAACAGACGGTCATCCAGAAGTTAAGCAAAAAATAAGAAAACTTCAAGCTCAAGCTGCAATGCAAGGTAGGAAGGAAAACGCTTCGCTAGATGATCTAAGTGAAGCTACAGCTATTATCACAAACCCAACCCATTTTGCAATTGCACTCAAATACGAAGTTGGTGAATCAAAAGCTCCAGTTATAATTTCTAAAGGTAGAGGAAGGATCGCTGAAAAAATTATCGAAAAAGGAAAAAAACTTGATATTGGAACAATGCAGAGTCCAAAATTAGCTAGAGCATTATATTATACTTGTGATATTGGAGAAGAAATAATGAGTCAACTCTACAACGCCGTTGCAATTGCTTTAGCTTATATTTATAAAGTAAATAATGGGGAGGAAATTGAAAAACCAGAAATTGAAGTTCCTGAAGATATGATTTTTGACGAATATGGAAAGAAAAATGATAAATAGAAATATTTCTCAACTAATTGTTACCTTAGCATTTTTTTATAGCTCTATAGTGTGTCATTTCAAAGCATTAGAATTATTTAATAATAAAGAACTTTTAATGTCTATTTTCTTGTGGTTTTGTGCTTTGACGTCATTTTGTGGAGCTTTAAGATACCAAATTGCAAAAATTGTATACAAACTTAGGGATTTAATGAAGGATGCATCAAAATAATTGTCATAACTGTATTCATTTCTATATTACTTACAAACCTAAATTTCCCAATGGTTGTAAAGCTTTTGGAATTATTTCAGCTAAAGTTCCTTATTTAGAAATAAAAAAAATATCTGGCACAAATTGTGCAATGTTTTCAAAAAAGAAAAAAAATGTTAAAACTATTAAAAAAGGAAGAATTGCATGACACAACAACTTAATGCAATGCAAGAGAGTATTAAAATTGCTTTAGATGCTGCTGATGCTGCAACCGATGTTACATCTGAATATAAAAGAATAAAAAATGAATATTTAAAAACGGAGCAAAAAATGAAAGAAATTCACAAATATACAACAATCATTTTTTCAAGTTCAATAGCAACTGCTGTCGTTGCAATAATTTTAACTGGGTTATTGTATTTTAAATCTCTCTCAGAATTAGAAGATATGACAAGCACTAGTAGAGAGGCACTAGTTGTATTTGCAGAAAACGTTGAAAATGTTAATAAAGCCGTTGATAATATGAATTCAAGTCTCGCAAGACATACTGATTTATTAAATGCAAGTGAGGAAATGAAATTAAAAATTGAAGAATTATCTGATGCAATCAACTCTAACGATAAAAAACTTATGGTAAATCTATCAAAAGAAATTTCAAATCTATCTAATGGGCTATCTAAATCATTAAAGAGTGAAACAGATAAAATTGGGAAATCCATTCAAGAGTCAGGCGTTATGACTTCAGCAAGTGTTAATAAAGAAATAGGGAAACTTCTTAAAGACAATAAGAAAAATCAAAATGTTAAATTGTTAAAAGAATTATCTAACAGCACTTCTTCACTTAATGCTGCTTTAGAGGCTATTTCCAGTCAAAACAAACTATTAGTCAAAGAAATCAAAGATCAAAAAGAAAATATAACCTTTCCTTAAAAAAATGGCAGAAAAAAATGAAGGTAATTTTTTAATTAAGATAAGCAAGGTGAATCCGGGCAGTCATGCTGCTTCGAACTTTTTAAAGCCTGACGATATTATTATAGCTTTAGACAACCAACTATATACATTTGGTGAAAAACAGTTGAATCAGGATTTAAAAGAGTTAAAAAAAAATCAGCAAAAAACTATCATAACAATCCTAAGAGAAGAAACTTTTTTCGATCTAAAAATCGGAAATAGTCTTGGGTGCAAATTTGTAACAACTACCAAAGAAGAAACATCAAAAATTAAAACTGAATTTTTAAAAAGAGAATTCTACGAATCTGATGAATTGTATGAATACATTGGGATGAGAGATGTTTACAGAAATTACGAGTTAATTGAAAATTCCAACTCTTTGTCAGCAGGAATTTTCCCTCCAATTTGGCTAGCCTATAACCAAAAGTGGTGGATTCTTTTTTTATTTCTGGCAATTATGTCTGTCACAATTTCAGTTGATATCTTTATTTTTTTTCTGAGTTGGCTCCTTACCTCTATATATTGCTACAAAGCTCAATTAAATTTATTACTTAGCTTTTCAATGCTTGAAGGGAAAGTATTTTGTATTAAATTAGTTGCGAGATCAATTGATGACGCTCAAAAAATTGTCAGGAAATTAGATCCAAAATCAAAATTTAAATTTTCAAAGTTACCTCAACCACTGGTTGAAGAAGTAGAAAAAGATAAAGATAAAGAAGATAAAAGTAAAAATAAAGAAAACATAGTTGATGAAAATCAAACTGTAGTAGTATAATATCATATTATGGTAGCAGATAAATATACAATTCAAGCAGAAACACTAATGAAAGCTGGGATTGAAGATTATGAGGAAATCCTCAAAGAAGTCAAATCAGCTGACGCCAATCTTTCAACTCTAAGGGGATTAAGAATTAATGTGCAAGGTAAGCCTAGAAGGTTAGTAGATGTTGGAGACATAAAAAAGACAGAGAATGAAGATCTTATTCAAATCTTGGTTTTCAATACAGATCATATTCCACTATTAACTGAAAAGATTGATGAAGTTGAGTTCAATTATGAAGTGGATGGTCAGTTTATTAATATTGACTTACCCGATCCAACTTATAAACAGCTAATGGAAGTTGTAGATGATCTTAATAGAAAAAAAAACTCTGGACTTGCAAGACTTACAAAAGCTAAATCAGAGGCAACCACTAGAGCTAGAACAGCCCTTGAAAATGATTTTATTACTCAAGGTGTGGCCAACGCGGTTTCTAGAAAATGCTCGGAAATGCATGAAGAATATTCTGGGAGAGTTAACGAACTTACCTCAGATAAGATCAAAGAAATTCTAGGTGAAGAGTTTTATGAAAAATATAAATCCGAAGAATTAGATCTTGATTAAATGAAAATTACAATTTGATATTGAGATTCTTTCCTAATTTTTTAGAATCTTCATCAAGAATCTTTTCTTGAAAAATTAAGTATTTAGATTTATCAGAGCTTTTCTTGCTTATCTCAAGATCGTTAGGTTTCCATTCTGGATAGTCAAAATTAAGTTCACGATACTTCTCATTAGGCGTTTTTAAGTTAGGAATTTTTTTAATTTGTGTCTTCTCACCTAAAATTAAATTTGATCTAACTAAGACCTCTTTATTAAATATTTTTGAATCGTTATTATTACTGACATTGACTAACTTTTGTTTTTTTTGCAGATCTTTGCCATCATACTTTGTTGATATTTGGGCTAAATCAAGGTCTTTAATTGCGGTGATATTACTAATATTAGATTTAGTCTGATTGTATTTAATAATCTTGTCAGCTGATTTAGAATGACTTGCAAACTGTAATCTATTTTTATTCCACCATTCTCCAGATAAATTAGTTTTATTTTTTCTTGAATTGTCAGGGTTATGACTATCATTTTTAGATATTTGTGTTTCTTTATTTTTTTCATCATCTTTCCATAGGTTGCTAATGCCAGTAAAATCAAATGCCATTTCAGTGGGAGTTTTATCAAATAATTTATTAAATATCCAATTGCCAAAACCAGCAATAGCACCAATTGGACCACCATACATGAATCCCCCGAGACTATTTTGAACAAGGTCTCTATCTGACTCACTATTATCTGAATTAATACTTGAATATATTCCACTTATAATTGGAAGGTTTTGCAGAGGGTTAACTAAACCTCTAAACCAATCCCAAAAAGTTGGTTCAGAATTTTTCAAAGACTTATCATTACTGTTTGATAAACTTTTAACTTCATCACTGGGTTTAGATACATTTTTGGTATTTAAACGTTTATTTGAAATATGAAATGGACTATTTTCTATCATTTTAGTAATTTATTTCTATTTCAATCCTTCTATTTTTTGCCCTGCCTTGAGATGTATCGTTGGACTCAACTGGTCTAGTTTCACCAAAGCTAATAGCTTTCATTCTTTTAGGATCTAACGAATCGTTTTTTGAAAGTTGTTGAACAACTGAAGCTGACCTAGCTGCAGCAAGATCCCAATTGTCTCTGTAATTAGAACCAAATGTTAACGGTACGTTATCCGTATGGCCCATCACAAGAATTTCACTTCTTCCTTTCTGATTTTGTTCAGCAATTTTTAACATAATTTGCCTAGCTTTTTTCGTTAATTCAGCGGACCCTGACTTAAACGCACCTGCTGATCCAACAGTAATTACAACCTTATCATCTTCTCTATCTACATTTACAAGCCCCTCACCTATTTCCTCCTTCAAAGCCACTTTAAGCTTATCTTCTGCTAATTCTGCTTTTTTAGCTTCTTCTTTAGCTGATGAATCTTGTTCAGATTGTCCATTTTTTTCACCATCTGTACCCTCAGCTTCACTCTTTCCCTTTTGTGATGAGGCAGTTGCAAGTTTTGCTAATTGTTTTTCAAGACCTCCAATAAGAACTTCTGATTCAGACTTCCCAGATGCTGATTTTACGGACTCAATAGCATTAAGAGTTTCTTGTAGAAGTTGAGGTAGTTCTTTTTCATCTGCTTCGGTAGGAGTAAAGTTCACTACCACCTTATCCCCTAAAGCTTCAATTTTTATATCTCCCCTTGCTACGGCTTCTTGTATATTTTTAGCTAACTCTTTAGCATCTTCATTTTCACCGTCGTCTTTAGTGTTATCTTGAGTTTTAGTTTTAAGTTCAACTTTAGGTTGATCGGTTTCTGTAGTTTGCTGTTTTAAGTTATCTTGGACTGCTGGAGTCGGGTTAGGACTGAAGTTTAATGATAAAATAGTAGTCCCTTTTGGCGGCTCCACTACCGGAACAACTCTTTGAATTCCAAAAGCATTTTTCATACTTCCACTTATTTGTTTAAACTTAGGAACATTAAACTCAGCAAAGGATAAAATTAATACGAAAAAGGCCATTAGAAGTGTTGCCATGTCTGCAAAAGTAGCCATCCAAGCTGGAGCACCTTTTGCTGGGCATTCGGGGCATTCTTGTTCTTCTTCCTCTTCCGAGGCTTGTTCATTTTCAGTTTTGTCTTCAGCCATAATTTCTAGCCTCTATTAAGCTCCTGCTGCGGCTTCTAACAATTTCTGCTTCTCTTTAGGTGGGAGATTAGCCACTAATTGATCTTGAATATTCCTTGGACTCTCCCCTCTAGAAATAAATTGTAGACCAGTAATTATCATTTCTCTATATGTAGTTTCATATGCTGAATAACCTTTTAGTTTGATAACAATTGGCATAAATATAGTATTTGCGATCATTGCCCCATAAAGTGTTGTTAACAATGCTACAGCCATTGCTGGACCGATAGCTTTAGGGTCGGCCATGTTTCCTAACATCGCTACAAGACCAACAAGTGTTCCAATCATTCCCATTGCTGGAGCTATATCCACCCAGGATTGGGCGCATCCAATATTTTTTTCATGTCTGCCTTGCATGGCTTTAAGTTCTTTTTTTAGTTGAACTGTTAATTTTGATTCATCAGCTCCATCAACTAACATTTGCAATCCATTATCAAAGAAAGGATCTGGAGTTTCCTGACCCTCAAGTGCCATCATCCCATCTTTACGCGCAATTCCAGCTAACTCAACAATCCTCTCTATCAGCTCATCCATTTTTTTAACCGGAGGCTTGAAAGCTTTTCCAAAAGCTCCAAAAGAACCAAGATATACAGGTAAAGGGGCAGTATACATTACGGCGAAAAAAGAACCGCCAAAGACTATTAGTATTGAAGGGACATCGATGTAGGATCCCAAACCTCCTGCGGAGATCATTGCACCTGCAATCATTCCTATGGTTCCGAGAAATCCAATTATAGTAGCTAAATCCATTATTATTCCATTAACAATTCTTATTATAAAATAGTATTTTGGTATGGATTCTGCAACTTTAATACCAAAACACTAAAATTTTGTATAAAATTGTTTTTTTATTGTAATATATGAATATGTTAAAAATCTATCTTTTATTATCATTTTTATTTCTGTTTGTGTTCAAAGCACATAGTGGTTCGTATATTGATAAAGGATACTATGTAATTGATTTAAAAAATAAAATTGAATGGTTAAAATGCTCAGCTGGGCAAAGATGGAGCGACGAAAAGAAATCATGCCTAGGTGTAGCAGTCAAGTTAGATTACTTCAAAATTGAAGAGGCTAACAATCTTCTTAATCAACAAATAGACGGGAACTGGAGATTGCCGACACGTAAAGAATTAGAGAGTATAGTATGTAAAGTTTGTGAAGGCGCAAAAATCGATAAAACAATTTTTCCTAACACACCAGCAGAACCATTTTGGACATCGCAAAGAAATTGGTGGTCACCAAAGTTTTTTTGGTCTGTTAATTTCTTTACCGGCCATTCTTATGGACGTTTTGTCCCAGAAAAAGAACTCTTCGTCAGATTTGTCAAAGACCGCTAATTTTTTTTTTTCAAATATTCAATCAACTTGCTTACAAATAATACCGAGCCTAGCAATAAAATCACCTTTACAGCATTCCATGGTGTTACAAAAGATAAATAGCTCAACTTATCTTTAAACATTAATGCAGTGATTATAATTAGTAATATAAATCCTATAAAGTACCTTATATATAAACAAATTCTGCAGTTACTCATTTTTTTAAAATTAAACAGCCTATTTTTAGCGATTTTGAAAATTTACAAACTTTTTTAGCAGTTTTCAAAGAATCCGATTTATATATTATCTTATAAAGTTTGTTATCCTCTGCAATTTTCAATTTTTGATCAAAATCAGAAAATTTATTAGATATTTTTTCAGATAAAAATTTCTTATGTTTCTCAGCATTTTTCAGTTTAGAAAAAGCACCAAACTGAATTTGTATAGATTTTATTTGATTAGAACCTTTAGATATTTTTTGGTTTGCAAGTTCTTTTTTTTCAGAATTATCTTCTTTTACTATTATAGGGATATTCCTTTCTTTCTTTTTATCTATATTAGTATCGGAAACTTCAATATTTTTTTTGATCACAATATCTTTGTCATAATCTTTTACTACTCGATCATTTGAAACCGCATTAATATCATTCAATTCTGTTTGTTTAGAAATATTTTCTTTATTATTTAATGGACTTTTAACATTTGTAACAACGTTTTCGTTTTCATTTACTTTGGAATTAACAATTTCGATATTTTTCTGCTCAAATTGTGTCAAATTTTTTACGTTCAAAAAAATAATAATAAAAATTGATGGAAGTATTATAATTGGAAATATTTTTATCATTGATTTAATATTAAAATAAATCTTCAATATATTCCAGAATATAAAGTATTATATGTTTTTATTTAGTAAAATTCTTTATGCTAGATTAGTCAATTTTCTGACTTTGTAAGTGTGTCAAATTAAAGTTTTGCATTTATTCAAAAAAAAATGTGAAATAACAATGAAAGGAAATGATTATGCAAATATCACAGAATCTAAAACTTAAACAAAGTCAGTCATTAGTAATGACTCCTCAACTTCAACAAGCAATAAAACTGCTTCAGCTCAATAACCTTGAGCTAACCAATTTAGTAAATAAAGAATTAGAGGAAAACCCATTTTTAGAAAATGAAAGTATTGAACTAGAAGAAAATAATAATGATGCAGATGATGTTACAACTGATTTAACAGAATCTTATGAGACAGGTGAGTCAAATACAGATGAGGCACAGTGTAATGATTATGAAAATAGATGGGATACCGATACATCATATGAATTTAGTGACAGAGGGTCTGCCAAAGAAAGCGTTGATGTTAGCAGTGTGATTGAGCAAACATTGAGTGATTCTGTAACTCTAAAGGGTATATTACAAAGTCAAGCAGATCTAGAGTTTGAAAGTGAAACAAATAAAAAAATTGCTCATATTTTAATTGATTACATTGACGAAAATGGATGGATTACTCAAGACATAAAGGAAATTTCTGATTTTAGTGGTTTTAGTGATATAGAAATAAATAAAGTATTAAAAATAATGCAAGAATTTGAACCCAGTGGCGTTTTTGCAAAGAATTTAAAGGAATGTTTAAAAATTCAATTGAAAAATATCAACAACCTTCAAATTAATAAGGAAATAATAATTGACAACCTTGAACTTTTGGGGAGTGGAAATATCAAGCCACTTCAAAAACTTACAGGTTTAAATGAAAATGAATTAAAAGAAGAAATTAAGATCATTAGGTCTTTAAATCCTAAGCCAGGTTTGAAATACAGTGAAGATCCTGAAAATATCTTTCACCCAGATGTAATTGTTACTAAAAATAAAACTGAATGGTCTGTAGAATTAAACAAAGGAACCCTTCCCAAAATAACAATCAATGAAGATTATGTTAAAGAAATTGAAAAGTTAAATTGTGGTGAATCTGATAAAAAGTTTATCAACGAATCTTTAAACTCAGCTAGATGGCTAATGAAAGCTATTCAACAAAGAAATATAACCACACTGAAGATTAGTTCTGAGATAGTAAATCAACAAAAACTATTTTTTGAAAAAGGAAAAAAATATCTTAAACCAATGGTACTTAAGGATGTAGCAAAAAAGATTAATATGCATGAAAGCACTGTAAGTAGAGTCACATCTGATAAATTAATGCTTACACCGAGAGGCGTTTTTGAGATGAAACTATTTTTCAGTGCATCCATTAGTAGTACAAAAAAAGGTGAAACTCATTCGGCTGAGTCAGTTAGAGAGTCCCTTAGAAAACTTATTAGTAATGAGCCTATTAACAATCCGCTTAGTGATGAAATGCTTGTAGAAAAACTTCAAGGTGAAGGAATTGACCTGGCAAGACGAACAGTTGCAAAATATAGAGAGTTGCTGAATATACCAGCATCATCTGCAAGAAGAAAAATCATGAAAATTCAGAATATGAATATATAAAATTTTTAAACTCTCTATCTCAGATAAGTTTTATCAAAATCAATGTTTAGAAAGTTATTAAGAATACCTTAAAACTTTCATATTTTTAGATTCTCTATCTAAGAAATGTGAAATTGGGAAAATATCAGTTTTTACGTGTTTGTCTTCATCATAATGGGATATTTTTATTATTGGTCGAGAACTAGGTGTTTCCAAGTTGATTTCTTTTTTAAATTCTTCTTTCATTTATTTCTCCTTTAATAATTACTTGCAATTTTTCTGCCATATAGTTTCACAAACTGTCATAATCTTTCACTTTTCAAGATTTTTCGAAATTGATTAATTTGTTCCTTTTCAGAACTACTTATATAATCTGATTTCAATATAATTTTTTTTTGTCTAATATTATTCCAAAATGTTTGCACTTTGTTTAAATATCGTTTTTTGTTTTTAGGAATTGAAGAATGATACCTTGAAATAGCTTCATTCCAGGATTTATATTTTTTATACAATTTGGAAAGAAAAATTGCTGCATATCTTACATTTTTCTCAGGGTCTACTAATTCATCTAAATTATTAAAATTTTTTAGATGGTATCTGGTGTTGATTTGCATACATCCAACATCAATGCTTTTTTGAGGGGTGAAATTTTGGTTTAAAAAATCTAATAATTCATTTCTGTGATCAAAGTAAAATGATTTTCCTGAAACATTAAGTGTCCAGGGCCATGAGGTATATTGATTTTTCTTTTTTTTAATGCCTGATTCAACTAAGGCAATTGATGTTAATAAATTATTTGGTAAATTATAAATTTTTTCATATTTCTTTGTAAAATAATTGCATTGTTCTAAATCTTGTGAATGCAAATAAGAGCCATACAATATATATATATAAATAAATAATGTTATGATATTCTTCATAACTATTTTGAGCAATTATAATGCCAAAACTTTTTTATCTCTTTAAAATTGAACTGCTTAGAAGTTCTCTTCCAAAAGAAATAAAGTCATAGGGATTTGTAGATTTTCCATTTATTTTTATTTCGTAATGTAAATGAGCACCAACCGCACGACCAGTAGAGCCCATTTTACCTATAACCTGTCCCTCCGTAACTTGTGCACCTTTTTTAACACTTAGTTTATGTAAATGTCCATATAGCGTCGACACTCCATGCTTATGGATAATTTTAATTGTTTTTCCAAAAGAACCATTTCTTCCTGAAAATGAAACAAATCCATCTGCAGGTGCCCTCACCTCCTCTTGCCAAGTGCCGGCCATATCAATTCCGTGGTGCATTTGTTTTCTTTTAGATTTTGGATGAATTCTATATCCATATGGACTCGAAACATAATAATATTGCATTGGTGGTTTAAGAGGAACATATATGATCGCGTTTTTTAAGTCTTCAAGAATCTGGAATCTTATAGAGGTATAATCCAGTAGTTCATCATTATCACCTACATTAATGTTTTCTTTTAATAAATTATCAATTCGGTGTATATCTATACTTTCAGGTGACAGTTTTAATTTTTCAAATACACTTAAAAGTTGTTGAATCTCTGAGTCAATTTTTTTAGTAAAATTTATTATTTTGAGTTTTTTTGTTCTTGGAGCCACAAATGGTATTACAGGTAATTTTTTATAAGCAAAAGATTTATTCTTTTCTTTGCGTTTAGTTGATATATGATTCTTATTTTCAACTGTGTGTTCAATTGCAATCATCTCAGGGTTAGCTAATTTAGAAAATTGTTCGAATTTCACTTCATCAGAATAGTTTATGTCATCCGGAAAGTTAATTTTTATACTAGCAAATAGTCTTCTTAAATTTGATAGCTTTTCTCTTAGTTTATTTTCAAGATTATCATGATTATTTTTTACTTGGTTAAATTCGTCCTCCTTCTTAATAATTATTTCCACCTTTTCTGAATTATAATTCTGCTCTGTTGTTGCTTTCTGTTTAGCAATATTCTTTAATGCTTGAATCTCACTTTCAGTAAAACTCTGACTATTAATTTCTGTATTTTTGTAAACTAAATATGAGAAAAATGATGACACTCCAAAAAAAATAAACTGCAACATCTTAAAAAGAAAAAGGATGAAAATTAAAAAAGCTGATAAATAATGTTTTAGATTGAAAACAACTTCTATAGGCCCTCTTTTGGTAAAATATAAAAACCTTCTCTCCTTTAAAAGTAATCTCAAATTATTAGAAAAAGCATTAAGATTTTTTGAAAAAGTGCTGGTTTCTCCAAACCTTGTACTTGACTTAAGGTTCCTAAAAATAGCTGACTTAAGGTTGGAAAGAGAAAACCTTTTTAGTAAGTTATCCATAAAATTACTTGAGATAAAGGACAACTACTAACATCATGTTTGTTAATAATTGCATTAGCATAATAAGTAGCATAAGTTTCCAAGAAATAGGGTTGCTAACGTTTAGACTAAATTGTGGAAAAGGCTGTTTTTCATCTAAGTTTACCGATTGTTTTTTTTCGTCAGTCACCCTGTCATTTTGATAATCGCTGTAAGTTTTGTAATCTTGGTTGAATTTATAATTTTTATTCTCCTCTGAAAATTTTTCACTAGGTTTCTCTACAACATTAGTTCTACTATAAAACTCTTTACCTTTAACCGAATCTTTTTTTTCAACAAGATTTGAAGATTCATTGGCTGGAGCAAGCTTTTGATTTTTATCTAACTTACTCATTTGTGGAGTCTGTTTTTTTTCTGCAACTAGACCTTTTTTTCCTAATGAATTACCACTTTCTGATATCTGCTGTTTTACATTAGTTGAGGTTTTAGTTCCAGGTACAGTAATCTGGTTTCTCATTTTTTCGATTCTGTCACGTATGTCTATTACTTGTTCTGTCATAATGATTAAATAAGATACATTAAAATTTAAATAATGTAAATTTATGCATTATGTAAGCCAAAATTTAATAATAAAAACTTTTTTTTTAATTTTTTTTGTGATAATCATATCTAATCATAAAAATTTAATTTTGGCAAAGTTATTGCAATAAGCTCACATGTTCTCGCGAGATTCCGATAAACCAACTAAAACTTCCAACTCCTCTAGTGTAATAGGAACGGAAATGCAGATAAATGGTAATATAAAATGTAATGGCAACTTAATTCTAAAAGGAAAAGTCAAAGGAAATATAGAATGTGAGAATATGAGCATATCTTCCGAGGGAAATCTCAAAGGAAACATAAGAGCTTTCGAATGCATTATTGGTGGTAATTTTGAAGGAGATGTTTTTGCAGATTCATTAGCAATAGAATCAGCAGCAAGTATCAAAGGCAACATGCATTATAACAATTTAAGAGCTCAACCTGGAGCAAAGTTAGAGGTTCAGCTGTTCAGAGGTCTTGAGAAAGAAAAAGTAAAGAATCAGGTAAACTCAAAAAAAAGTAAGGGAGCGTAAAGTATGGCAGATAATCAATCTATAATTGGAAGAGGTGCTATTTTTAAAGGGAAAATTTCCAACGCATCCACAATTGAAATCAATGGCAGAGTTGAAGCCGACATAAAATCTGAGAAAGTAACGCTCGGAAAAGCTGCATCACTTGAAGGCTCTATCATTTCTGAGTTAGTAGTTATTTCTGGAAATTATCAAGGAAAGATTAAAGCTGACTCCGTTTGGCTGACAGACTCCTGTGTAATTACGGGTGAAATTAATTATAAATCTCTTCAAATGGACAGAGGGGCCGCTTTAAACTGTAAGATAATCCATAATTGGGACGAGAAAAAACTAAAAAAGAAAAATATTGAATCTTCAGAAACCTCTGAAGAAGAATAGTCTAAGGTGAAATTATGAGCGATATAACATACATAAATAAAGATTTGCTAATGGAAGGTTCTCTAGAGTCAAAGGATGGTCAAGTTGTAATAGCAGGTCATTTTAAAGGAAATGTTGTTGCAAGGTCAGTAATTGTTGAACAGTCAGCTCTATTTAATGGGAATATTAATGCTGAACATTTAAAGGTTGAAGGTAAAGTTGATGGTGATATAACAGCAGATCTATTAGAGGTTTCAAATAGCGGTGTAATTGACGGAAAACTAAAAACAAATTCACTATCAGTAGATACAGGGGCTCAAATATCAGGTAATGTTGGTAGAATTTCTACTTGATTCATATTTTTTTTGAGTGTTTATGCAACTTTTAAAGAATTTAATCGTACTTTCCTCACCTTCTAATTTTTCAAGGTTTATTGAAGAAAACCTACCAGCAGCCAATGATACCGCCCAAAGATCATTTTTCTCTAATGCATATAAACTTAGTATTCTCTCTATATCATCTCTAATATTTCTGAATCTTTTCTTTTTTTTATCAATTAAGTTTGGAAATTTTATAATGTTATCAGCATTTTGCATAAACAACATAACGACAAATTAATAAATACTTTAATAAATTATTTATTTTCACTTTTTATTTAGATATAAAATTAGAATGGATATGAAAAAAAAACAACCAAATCTTCCAGCTACGGTTAAAAAAAACGAGATTATTACTGTAAATCAAGAGAAAACAACCTCACTTGATATAACACATAAACTCCATCATCTAAAAAATAGATCTGATGTACGAAAATACTTACCCGACATCCTTGGAAGAGTTCTAGCAAGAATATGGATTGACTCTAATTTTAAGGAAGAATTTGAACAAGACCCGCAGAAAACATTAGAGTTTAATGGTGTTTTTTTACCAGAAGATATGCACATAGAATTTCAAAAACCAAATTCAGATAGACCTAGAATTGTGGTTTATGAACAAAGACCAAATTCGAAGTTCAGATTGAGAGTTCTTTATTTACAACTTATAATGATGGCAGGAAGATGAAATTAATATTTACAATCCTGATGACAAGTTTTTTAAATTTAGCCATAGCATCCGAAGATAAAGTTTTAAATGATGAAAACTATATCAATGACGATCAGTATTATAAAAAAGGAATAAATTTTTACGAAAATGGTGAGTTTAAAAAATCATTTGTTGTTTTTTTTAATCTTTCAGAGAAAGGGGATAAAGACTCGGTATATAATTTGTCCAATATGTTTTATGAAGGTATTGGAACAGTACAAAACTTCGGGTTGTCTTTAAAATATTCATGGCTTTGTTCCCTAAATGGAAATAAAAGATGTTTAAAAAAAATTAAGTCTTTAGAGCAAAAATTGGATCAAGATGAGTTCTTGGAAATTTCAAGAAATATTCCAAAAATTCTTGAAGATGATTTTATAAACAAAAATAATTCTATATCTGCATTTAAACTTGGTTATTGGTATGAAAAAATTTCCCCAGAAATTGATTTTGAAAAATCATATTTGTGGTATTCTGTATCTGTGAGTTCAGGAATATATAAAGCAATGAAAATGAGAGATAGAGTTGGAGAACGTATAGAAAAAAAAAATATCACTGGAATACAACAAGAGGCAAACGCTATATTCACCAAAAATAAATATTTCAACACAAACAAGGACCAAGAATGATTTTTAAAGTTCACTGGATAGTCGACGGAATTGCAGAGATTGAAGCTGATAGCAAAGAGCATGCAGAAAAAATCTTGCAGGAAAGTTTAGAGGAATATGTTAAAAACTCGAAAACTCTTATGAACAAGTTCGTGGCTAAGTCAATTCAAGGGACGGCATATAAACCAGGTGAAGATGATTTAAAAAAAAATGGTAATGATTCAAAGAAAAAAGAAGATTCGAATGGAGAAAAATCTTAAGTTATTAATAATTATTGCATTTATATTCCCCACAGGATTAGAATCTCTACCAAAATCTAAAGGTAGGACCTATGCACCTGAAGAAGGCACATTCGACAGAAGAAAACGGATTGTAATTCAACCTAAATGTAGATTAATTAGCGAAAAAAAAGTCCCAGATGATGTAATATGTACATACCAGTCTCAAAAAAGAGGTGATAAAAATAAGGAAATTTATCTTGGTTCCCCGGGAAATACATGTCAGAAAGAAATAACATGTCCAAAAAAATAAAAGTCTGGAGTTAAACATTAATTACTTTGGAATTAGAAAAAGATGTTGGGAATTACTTGAACCAGGTGCACAAAGCGATCTCTCTAGTAAAATTGTTGATCTTTTTTTGCTAACATTAATAACTCTAAATGTTTTATCTGTTATTCTTGAAACAATCGATTCTGTGTATGCAGAGTTTGAACTTATTTTCAAATATTTTGAATATTTTTCTGTTTTTATTTTTTCTATCGAATACTTTTTAAGATTTTGGTCTTGTGTAAGTTCTAAAGAAAAAAATCAGACTAATACAGATCAAAGACTAAAGTATATTTTCAGTTTTGGAGCTATAATTGATGCTATAGCTATTCTTCCTAGCTTAATTGCTTTATTCTACCCTTCCATAGACTTAAGATTTATTAGGGCGCTTAGAATAATAAGATTACTTAAATTCTCAAGATATTCTGGCTCGATAAACAGCCTAATTGCAGTTCTTTGGGATCAAAGAAGATCTTTTGGTGCAGCCTTCTTTTTACTTTTCATTGCATTAATTATAGTTTCTAGCGGAATGTATTTAGTTGAAAAAGATGTTCAACCAGAAAAATTTGGAAGCATTCCTCAATCCATGTGGTGGGCATTAGTTACTCTTACAACAGTTGGGTATGGTGATGTCTACCCAATTACACCATTAGGTAAAATGTTTGGTTCTATAAGTATAATTCTTGGAATTGGAACCGTTGCTCTACCCGCAGGTATAATGGCATCCGCATTTACAGAATTTGCAAGAAGAAACCAAAAAGAGTATGAAGATAAATTAAAATTTATGTTGCAAGATGATGTTATAGATCAAAAAGAGAGGAAGGAGCTAAAAGAATTATCGGACAGGCTCAATTTATCTGATAAAGATATTGGAGCAATTGAGGATTATTATAAAAAAGACAAGCGAGACGGCTAGCCCACGGCTCCAATGAAATGTGTAATACCGCTACTTACTCTTCTTGCACATTCATACAATGCTTCAAGTTGTTTAAAGATATTTTTTTCTTCTTTTGTATAATTAATATTAATTTCGCTTACATAATTTGATTTATCTGAAAAACCGGAATTAGAGGTCTTTATTTTTCCAACAGGAAAGATTTTTCTTAAGATTCCTACAGCATCCGTTATATCAAATCTTATTAATTTTGCTATTATTTCGTCTCTAGAAGTTCCTGCTTGATCACTAAACTTTGGAATTCTGACTGACAAAAGAAAAATTTCATGAAATATTGCAACTCTAATACCATGCATTAGTAACAACTCGTCTCTTATTTCTTTTTCTATAACTCTTCCATGACCTACTGCTATCCTACCTCTTAGCTTTCTTCCTAATATCCAATTTCGTATCTCCATGTATTCCTGATGAAGATTTCTGTATACTTTATGAAGTCTCCAATGTACGTCAAACTTCTCCAAGAGGTTGGCAACTTCCTTCATATTCTCGCTTCGCTCTGAATCAGCTGTTCGAGTTGACCATGAAAGCCACATACCTGGATCAAAACAATCTATATAGGCTTTTAAAACTTCAATATCACTAAATGCAAAAGCATGTTGCACAATATCCATTATTCTTCTAAATCTTTCAGATTTACCATAATATTTTATAAATTTTTTAGAATCTTTTCTAATATATCTTCCTATACCCCCTAATGAATTAGCAAGCATTCCCAGTTGTTGTAAAATTGAGTTTTGAGGTATTGCCCTAGTTTGGCTTGGATGATAAGCAAGGGTCTTTATTGATGAATCAACATGTCTTTTAACAGACCTTGAACCAGTAGAATGTGTTAGATTTGAACCGAATACATTTAATAATGTTGCATAATTAGGATCATCCATTATTTCTGTATTAAAATTTTTTATTGTATTTACAAACTCAATACCAAAGTCTGTAGAATCATAAAGTGGATCATTATCAATAAGCTTATCATCACTAAAACAGAATTCTACTATCCTAGAAATTGATGCCAAGGCAAGGTCATGATTCATGAAATATTGGTAACCATCTCCTCCCTGAAAACTCATTTCCTGAATTAACCCTATTTTCCAGTCAATCATCCTTTTCCTTGTAAAATCACAATTAACGTACTTTAAACGATCTTTTAGTGATACGGGATGTCCTCCTCTACCAATAGACTCTCCATGAGTATTAAATATAAGAAGCTTTACATTGTTCATATTTTCATCAAAAAGAGATTTAGCAATTTTTCTTTGAAGGTTTTCAATTGAGAGCACAGCTGCGGACTGTCCTAAATATCTACCAGCATCTGAAAAACCAGTTTGAACTGTTAATTTACCTCTTTTTAAAATATATTTTTTAAAATTATGATTTTTTAGAAGAGTTCTTATGAGATCGTGTCCGCTTGCGATTCCCTTCTCCGTTTCAAAGAGAGGTGATATGTCAATTTTCTCTTCCACTCCAAAAAGTTTTGAAAAATATAGGGCTGTCATTACAGTCAAAGAGTAATCGCATTCGGCTATGAGAAATCTTATTGGTTGTTCTTCATCGATATATTTTAAAATTTGTTTTGTTAACATGAAATATCTTCGGGCATTCATATTCTCTTCATAAATACTACCAAAATTAATTTTTACAGTTCTCACTTTGTCAATCATCTTTGAAACAATGTTTAGATAAGTCCTTTTATTTGATGGATCATTAGGGTCTCCTTTAAGGTCAATTTCTTTTGAAATAGCGTTATTAAGCTGGTTCGCATTAAGTCTTAAATGAGTTCTTCCAAGTCCAAGTCCAAAGTTTTCAATTTCTATTCTAAAGATTAAAAGTTCATCAATAATTTTTTGATTGATAGATTTTTTTTTTTTGTAATAATTTATTAGATCATTGATTTGAAATACAATGTCTCCAGATTTTGTAAGTAACTTATTCTTATGCTTATGCATAAAGTTAGACGCTTCTTTTATCAACTCGATGTCATCATTGATCTGTTTCTGAGAAAACTTAATTAACGCCTTTTTGTTATAAAAAACTGAATCAGAAAAAATCTTTCTAATTTTTAATAACTTTTTTTTTAAATCATTATTCCTTACAAGTTTATAAATCTTATCGATAGTCTCATTATATAAAATTAGTTGATCAATTTTTACCTCTAATCTTTTTGAAAAACTATCATTCCAAAAGATGTCCCCTCTCCCATCAACATCATATCCTACCCAGGTGTGTAATCTTAAAATTTTAGGAGAAACCTTGTGATACTCATCAGGATATAATTCTTTTGATACATTTAATATCACCTTATAAAATGTTCTCAAAGATTGCTGTAAAAATTTTAATGCTGATTTAGATAACTGATGTTCAAAATCTAATGTGATATTTTTTTCTGGTCTTTGTTCTGTTTTAAAAACCTCCTTAACAATTTTCTTGAGATCCTTGTCTGATAGAAAACGATTTTTATCTTTAGAGGTTGCTAACTTTGCCAGTTCAATCATCATGTTATATGTCATCCCAAAGGTTGGATGGGCAGTAAGTACAATTCCAAAAATTTCTTTTTCTAACTTGGATGTGAATTCTTTAAATTCAATTAACTTATTACCATTATATGCCTGAGATTTAATGATTCTTGTAATAGCATTGATATTTTTTTTTAAATCGGTAGTTCCCATATAAGACTTAAGCCTATCAGCCCTTAAACCAAAAGAACCAACAGCCAATCTTTGAATTAATGCTTCAAGAGCAGAATAGTTTAGTTTATTTTTTTCTAATCTTCTTGATATATCGAGTGCAAGCATTGTAATTGAATTAGAAAAAGGATCTTTTTCTGCACCAGACCTAATCCTATCTAAATCTTTTTGAAGTATTCTCCTTAGTTGTTGAGTATCTATATCTCTATCTACTGGGAAACAACTCCAAGTTTCAGGTAGCAACGGTTTTCTGTAAAGATCCATCTCTGAATGAGATAATTTTCTTATATTTATACTTGTCATTATTGTTAAAATTATATAATTAGGTTTATATCATAATTATTAAGCAATAATATGATGTTTTTATATAACATATAATTTCAAAACTAATGGCACTTTTAAAAGAAAAAGTCACAAGTATACACCACTGGACAAGTAAAACTTTTAGCTTCAAAACAACAAGGGATAGAGGGTTTAGGTTTAAAAACGGTGAGTTCGCAATGATTGGATTAGAAGTTGATAACAAGCCACTACTGAGAGCTTACTCTGTTGTTAGTCCCAACCATGAAGATCATCTAGAATTTTTAAGTATAAAAGTACCTAATGGACCTCTTACAAGTAAACTGCAACATATAAAAGTTGATGATGAAATAATTGTTAATTCCAAGCCAACTGGAACATTAGTCTGTGATTATCTTCTTCCAGGACGAAATCTTTATCTTTTCTCAACTGGCACAGGATTGGCTCCGTTTATGAGCATTGTCAGAGATCCAGAAACGTATGAAAAATTTGAAAAAGTTATTTTAACTCATACAGTTAGAACAGCAAGTGAACTAGCTTATAAAGAAACACTGAATAGTTTAAATCAAGATGAGGTATATTCAAACGTAACTAATGGTAAGTTTATTTATTTTAATACAGTTACTAGAGAAGAATGGGACAGGCCCGGAAGAATTACCGATTGGATTAACGAGGATAAACTATGGGGACAATTAGGATTATCTAAATTTGATACATCAACGGATAGAGTTATGATTTGCGGCTCAGAGTCAATGACAGCAGATCTGAAAGAAATTTTTGAAAATCTTGGGTCTAAGGAGGGTTCAACTAAGGTTCAGGGTGGTTTTGTTATCGAAAAAGCTTTTGCTGAAAAATGATGATAAAGTTAATTTATTTTGATTTCAATTTTTGGAGGGTGGATATCTTAAGACTATGTCTATCATATTCAAGTATACCATATGAATTACAAAGAATAAAAAGACAAGATTGGAAAAAAAAAAAGAACCAATTTCCATTTGGACAATTGCCTGTAATGCAGGTTAACAATCAATTTTTTTCTCATACACATTCCTTAGCAAAGTTTTGTGCAAATCAAGCATCTTTATATGAGCAAGATGAATTTAAAATGTTAATTGTTGATCAGGTGCTAGACTGGGCGAATGAAATAACAAATCATATTGCTCCATCGATTAGAGCTGCAATGAGAGAGAAAAACTTTGAAAAATCAAGAGAATTGAGAAAAGAATTTATTAAAAATGATCTAAAGAGATGGTTTTATTATCTTGAAAATTTATTAAAAAGGTCTTCAGAAAATAAAGATTTTTTTACTGATAAATTTGGAATTGCAGATATAACTGCATGGAGAATTATATTATGGTTTACGTCTGGTAAACTTGATGAAATTGATTCATCTTTCTTAAATTACACTCCTTTATTGAAAAAATATTATGATGGTATTTCCAACTATGAACCTTTTACAAAACTTAAAGTCTATAAAAAAATTGTGTCATAAATTTAGGGAGAAATCTGTTGGCTCAAAGGGAATTTTTTTCTCATCCATAAAAGAATTATAAGTCCAGGTATTCCAATAATTGTTGAAATAAGGAAAAAATTACCCCAACCGATATATTCTACGACAAAACCAGAGGGAGCAGATAAGAATGTCCTTGCAAGCCCCATAATTGAAGACAAAAGGGCATATTGTGTTCCGGAATATTCTTTTTTGCATAAAACAGATAAATATGCAACGAAAGATGCAGACCCCATTCCACCAGAGAAGTTTTCTCCTGCTACAGTTATTAAAAGAAAATTAAACTCAGGACCGACATAATTTAACACAACATAAAGAAGATTAGATATAATTTGAAAAAAACCAGAGATTAACAACGAATTTAATAACCCTATTTTCTTAACCATATATCCCCCTATAAATACACCAACAAGTGTCATAATAACGCCAAACAACTTACTTGCATTAGCTATCTCAATATTAGAAAATCCAATCTGCACGTAAAAAGGATTCGCCATAATTCCCGCAACAACGTCACCAAATTTAAAAAAAAAAATAAATAAAATTATTATTAATATTCTCTGAAGACTATTTCTGGATATAAATTCCTGAAAAGGTGCAAATAAACTCTCTGATGATTTTTTGATTGTTGATGTTTGTATCTTAATAACTAGTATTGTAAGAAGCATTACAATAAAAATTATTGAGGAAATAATTAAAAAGACTGTAGACCAATCGAAAACGCTTTTAAGATAGAGTGACCCAGCACCTGCAAATATACCACCAATTCTATATCCAAATTGAGTGACAGCAGCTCCAACTCCTTGCATATCATCCTCGAGTATCTCAATCCTGTATGCATCAATTATTATATCCTGGTTCGCAGAAAAAAATGCAGTTAATAGGGCAAAGAATGCTGTCAAATAAATATTATTATTAGGATTGCTGTAACCTAGAAGAATTAGTGAAGCGATCAAGCAAATTTGTGTAATTAAAAGCCAAGACTTTCTTTGCCCTAAAATTCTATTTAAAATAGGAATTTTGTATTTATCAACTACTGGGGCCCAAATAAACTTTAAACTCCAAGGTAACTGTGTTAGTGCGAACAGTCCAACTGTTGAAATCTCAATGTTTTCTCGAGTTAACCAAATAAATAAAGTAGATAGGACCATATATAGGGGAATTCCGCTTGAAATTCCCATACAAAAAATAATAAGAATTTTTTTTGAGAAATATATTTCAAGACCAGTTTTATTCATAATTAACATTGAATTTTTTTAATAAATGACAATAATGATAATATGCGATTATTTTTTACGTTCCATTTATTTTTGTTTTTTATCTTTACTACAGTGAATCTAGTTTCTGCAAATGATCATATACCGAACATTGTTGGCACCTGGTTAGGTGAAAATAAAACTATATCAGAACAAAGAGGTTTACGAACATGGGAAAAAAAAGTTGAAATCATTGAGCAAAATGGCAGACGTTTTAAAGGAACATTTTCTTACACCGATGGCACTAAAAATTTTTTTGGAGTCATCCACCCCGATAATAAGACTATCACATGGGTTGCGTCTAACAGTAGAGGATATAATTTAGGTAAAATTATAGACAAAAATCGTATTAGTGCATGCTACGTTGAGTCTGGAATAGACGCTACAGCAGGTTGTGCCGATTTGAAAAGAAAATAATTTTTAGCAATTTTTTCCCAATAATTCTGAAATATGTTTTGTTGGTTTCCTTTTTAATTCCGACACAGTACCCATCCAGTGCAACCCACAATCTTTTAAAACCAGAAACTGCTTAAAATATCTTATAGCTCCCTTCATGTCTGACGTTACTACAATCAAAGTTGTCTTAAAGTCTTGAGAAAATCTTTTTATTATTTCAAAAATCACATTTGTTTTTATGGGGTCAAGTCCTGCAGTGGGTTCATCAAGAATTAAGAAATTTGGTTTGTGAGAAATTGCTCTAGCAATTGCAACTCTCTTTCTCATTCCTCCTGATAATTCAGATGGAGATAGGAAAGCATCATTTTTCTCTAAACCTACTTTATCTAGAATCTTAAAAGTAGTTCTAATTAATTCATCTTTGGGTTTTTTATTAAGACTTCTAAACATAATGTTTTCCCACACCTTTAGGCTATCAAATAATGCATCTTTCTGGAAAACAACACCAAATTTGTTCAGGACTTGTTTAATCCTTTTGTCATCCAAGGATATATCGTCGATCAAAATTTCTCCTGATTCTAATTTGATTAGACCCATTATGGCTTTTAATAATGAGCTTTTACCTGAAGAGCCTGTTCCAATAATACATAATGGGTTTTCTGGTACTACAGAAAAGGATATATCATTAATAATATTTTTTTTATTAAAACTTACAGATACTTTTTTTAAAACGATTGTATTTTTCATTATTAATAATGCTACGATACCATATGCAAATTTATAATAAAGAATCTATTCTTGATTTTAAAAGAGGTACTGTAATTCTAGCAGGTGCAGGTCCAGGTAGTCTCAAACAAACAACTCTTAAAGTTTATAAATCTATTCAAAACGCAGATGTCATAATATATGATGCTTTAGTAAATACAGAATTATTGAAATTTTCAAAAAAAAAAGTAGAATTACAATTTGGTGGGAAGACGAAAATCAAAAAGGCTTGCTCTCAAAATGAAATAAATCAATGGTTATTATTCCACGCCAAAAATAATAAAAAAGTTTTGAGGCTGAAAGGCGGTGATACAAGTTTTTTTAGTAGAGGAAGTCAAGAAATAAAATTCTTAAAGAGCCATGGCATTGAGTATAAGATATTTACTGGCATTACATCTTCTCAGCTAGCAGTCAAAAGTTCTGGAATTAATTTTTTTAATAAAAAAGGTATTTGTAACTTTATTACTGGACATAGAAAAATAAATAAGAAGTCCGTATCAAATAATTTTAATGATATATATAGCAATGGTGGAAAAATAATAATCTATATGGGTGTAAGTCAAATAAAAGAAATTATTTCAAACTTAAGTGACTTAGGCATTAGTAAAAAGAAAAAAGTTATAATTGTTTCCAATGCATCCTTACCAACAGAAAAAGTTTATTTTTCAAATATTTCTGAAATACAATCTACTATTTTAAATAACAAAGTAACTCCTCCATCAATTATCATTATAAACTAATATAGGTCTATAGTTGAAAAATTTAATTGAGTATTTTTTTTTAAAGTTTTTTTATTTTTTATTTAAACTTATTGGACTAAGAATTTCATCATTCTTAGGAGGAATGATCTTTTATTTTTATGGTTTGTTTTCTAAAAGAAATTTGATCGTCTTTAGAAATTTAAAAAGAGCTTTCCCAGATATGGAAATAGAAGAGTCAAATAAATTAAAGAACAAAATGTGGTTCCATTTTGGAAGGGTTGTTGGTGAATACCCTCATCTAAACAAAATCAAGTTATTAAATAACAAGAATATTAAGATAGAAAATAAAAATAACTTGCTAGAGCCCCTAAATAAATATCAAAATTGCTTGTTTTTCTCAGCACATATTGGAAATTGGGAGTTAACATCCCATTTGCTAACACAAAACGGTCATGAAATAAGTTTTATTTACAGAGCTCCAAACAATCAACTTGTCGATAATCTACTAAGAAAAATTAGACAAAGCTATGGAGTAAATTTAATAAGAAAAGGAAGTGAAGGAGCAAAAGATTGTTTGAAGGTATTAAAAACCAAAGGCGGTCATATTGGCATGCTTATAGATCAAAAAATGAACGACGGGATAGAAACTTTTTTTTTTAATGAAAAAGTAATGTCTCCCTCAGCAATAGCAAAATTATCTTTGAAATATAAATGTCCAATTATTCCAGCTGTTTGTATTAGAACCCATTCAATTAATTTTAAAATTTCTTATTTAAATCCAATAACACCAGAGGAAATTCAAAAAATAGGAAATGAAACTAGAATAGTTAATAAGTTAAATAATTATATAGAATGTTGGGTAAAAAACCACCCCGAGCAATGGATTTGGTTTCATAATAGATGGAATGATTAAAAAAAATTCTTAATAATTTTTATGATTTTAGAGAAATTATCAACTCTCAAATATACCCATTTTTCAATTTTACCTTTGAAAATTCTAATTATTTTTTTTTTGATTAATATTTCTGAAAATTCCTTTATTTTTTTTTTTATTTTTTTTATTTCATATATATATACTGGTCTACCAGTTGAGATAGCATCTGAAATCATACTTACAGAGTCTGATGTTACTATAAAATAAGAAGACATCTGCATTAAAGACCAATATGGATTTGGCTCTTTGTAGTCTAAAACTAAATGATTTGATTGTTTGTCCTTATTTATGATCCTTTTTACCTCTTCACTAGTTCTTCGGGAGAAACAATATACAACCTTTATCTTTTTATCAATTTTATTGATAAGTTTAACTAAACCTTTCATCTCAAAATTTGATATGTACGAGCTTTTACCATTTCCACCCACAAGACAAGTGAGGAGATTGCTGTTCTCGATTCCCTTAAGATTTTTTTCCTTAATTCTAACCAAACTTTGTTTTTTAACTAGGGTGCCTAAGGTCGACACAACATTATTAAGTTTTTTTAGTTTAAGTGAATCATGAGATGGTATAATAATTAAATCAAACATCTCTCTAAAAATATAAGGATCTAGTATATGAATTGATTTGGACTTATTAATTCTTTTTTCAATCAAATTGTATGGTGCACATACCCTTCCAACAGAAATTATTAAATCGAAATTTACTTTATCAGGACGCCTAAAATAATTTATAAAAAGCAAATAAAAATAGATCATCGTATTTGGCAAATAATTTACCCATTTTTTTTTAATAATTTTTTTAGTAACTTTAACATTAAAATCTTCTGTTATATTCTCCAATAAGGCTTCACATTGATTTAAACTACTCTTTTTATCATCTAATATTGTTAGAATTTTTATCATTTAATAATTTTGTTTTTTAAACAGAAAATGATTAAATATTTGTAAATTATGGCCAGATATATCATAAAAATCATTGCAAAAATATTATCACTAAAAAAATGCCCCCCCATAGTCAATCTACAAAAAAAAACAAGAAAACCTAAAATCATATTCATTAATAAATACAATTGATTCTTCATTAATATTGTTCCAACTAAAAAAGAAAATGCTCCAGAAGCTTCACCACTTATCCAAGAACAATTTTTCTCACATTGATCAGATTTAACGAAAGGACGGGTAAAATTTTTATCTCCACCAAATTCATGAATATGGACAGGCCTTGCCCTCCCCCATGTATCTTTAAAGTATAAATTAGCTATTAAACCGCATCCAACAATTGGACCTATCAACAAACCTATGAGTGAATATTTTTTTCTTACTTTTATTTTCTGTTTATTTTTATGTATTTTATTCTTAAGTAGAGCAATAATTGCAATTATTGGGATACAAATCATTAAATTCTTTAGCAGATGTCTTAAGTCTTTTATAAGAATATATTTTTCGGAAATAAACTTTCCATTTAAAAAAAAAATCTCTGAAATATATATATCAATTTCAGGAAAAAGAATGAAAAGAAAGAAAAAGAAAAGAAAAAAAAAAGAATTATATAAAAATATATTTTTAATCAACTTTATATTCATCTAGGGCTTTTATTTAAAGTTTCTTTTTGGTTTTAAGAAATTTAAATATCTTAGCCTCAGCACAATGATGGCTATAGCAATTATTAAAATTGCCAGAGACTCGTAAATCAGAATTGCGGGATCTAAATCTTTCTTTTGTAATATGATTAACCGAGATATTGCCGTTATAGCTATAACAAGTGGGTAAGTAATTCTTATTTCAGCATTTGCTAAATAAACCCTGATCATTCCCATAACCTCAACGTAAATAAAGAGAAGAAGTAAATCGGCTAGCTCTACTTTCATTTTATTAATCATTAGGTAAATCTCACTTATAAATCCTACTATAGCTCCGCATAAGATTAATAAAACAGAACAAACTTGAATAAATCTAATAACTTTTTCTACTCTCATTTGTATATAATTGCTTATTTTTTGATTAAGTCAATCAAACATTTGACTAAGCGATCAATTTCAGTGAATTTATTATATTCATGGAGTGAAATTCTTACTAAAGAATTAATCTTTCTTTTTCTAAAATATAATGGACTCGTTTCGAAAGAAGAAATAGAGCATAAAAATTTATTAGAGTGAAGTAATTTGTAAACCTCATTTGCTTTTATATTTCCAACTTGAAAAGTATTAATTCCAGAAATATAATTTAAGTTTTCGAAAAACTTAATTGACTGAAAACCCTCAAGCTTATCCCTTAAGTAGATACTTTTTTTCTTAACGATATTCTCAGACTTGTTAATTCCAAATGCATTTAATTTTTCAACGGCTTTACTGAGTCCAACTTTCAAAGCCGGTGAATACTCAAAGTTTTCAAATATCCTTCTATTACTGACTCTGAGATTATCAGAATTAAATTTTGCATTGTTCATATCTAAAAACAACGGATTGATTTTTTTTCTTATTTTATTATTTAAAAAAATAAAACCTGTACCTCTAGGTCCTCTTAAATATTTTCTTCCAGACCCAACAAGAACATCACACTTTATTTTTTTAACATCCACATTTATTTGACCTATAGATTGACAAGCATCAACAATGTAAAAGATATCAGGATTAATTTTTTTAATTATTCTTCCTATTTTTTCAACTGGAAGAATATTTCCACATTGAGATGCTATATGACAAATGCAAACACATTTGGTATCTTTATCTATTTTTTTTTTTAATTCATTAAGATCTATTTCCCCAGAGTCATTAATCTTAACCACTTTTGTTTTTATCTCTTTATTTATATAAAATATTAGATTGCTTCCGTATTCATTATCTAAAATTACAATATTGTTATTGCTTTGGATATTTATTGAATTTAAGAATAGGTTCCATGCAACAGTTGAGCTTTGTAAAAAAGAAATTTCATTTTTATTACAATTAATTAATTTAGAAAGGTTGATATAAAATTTATCTAATTTTTTTTCAAACTTTTTAGCGGCATAATAACCACCAAGTGATTGCTCAGCTACTAAATATTTTCTAATTTCTTGGTTGACCTCTTGATATGGTTTGCTTGAGCCAGCATTGTTAAAATTAATGAATCTCAAGAATTAACAACCTTTAAAAAAAAAACTCCAAAAAATGATTTTTTGTCTGTCAAAACTTTCACGGTTTTAAAATTTAATTTTTGTACTAGGTTAGTAAAACTATCTATTGTATATTTATAAGAGTTTTCAGTGTGAATTGTTTCATCTTTTGCAAAAAATATTTTCTTATCAAAGAGCCTTATCGTTTGTTCTTTCTTACTAACTAGATGCATTTCGATCCTACTTAACTCTTCATTAAAAAAAGCTTTATGTTTAAAAGTTTCGATATCAAACTCTGATCCATAGCTGTTATTAATAGAATTAAGAATATTTTTATTAAACATTTCTGTGATACCTTCATTATCATTATAAGCTTTCTCTAGGATCGATATTTCTTTCTTCAGATCCACACCAATGATTAAATAGTTGTCATTTCCAAGAATTTTTGAAAACTTTTTTAAAAGATTCTTTGCATCGGCTGGAGAATAATTTCCAATTGTAGATCCAGGAAAGAATCCTATTTTACTTTTACTTTTTGAAATAATTTGGTTTACAGCATCAATCTGATCAAAGTCTGCGCATATAGCTCTAATCTTTAGTTCTGGAAATTCTTTTGCTGATTCCAAAGCATTTCTATATAGAAACTCTTTGCTTATATCAATTGGTATGTATTCACTTGGTTTATTCAAAGCCTCCAGGAGTTTTTTAATTTTCTTATTAGATCCACTTCCAAATTCAATAACACATGCATTTGATGGTAAAAAGTTTGAAAATTCTTTGTCATGAGAATCAAGTATCTCCATTTCCTTTTTAGTTGGATAGTAATCTTTAAGATTAGTAATTCTATCAAAAAGATTCGAGC
Source organism: Alphaproteobacteria bacterium (assembly GCA_045563055.1). Taxonomy (GTDB): domain Bacteria; phylum Pseudomonadota; class Alphaproteobacteria; order Methylaequorales; family Methylaequoraceae; genus Methylaequor. The sequence goes on along the minus strand of JBJKUR010000011.1, from coordinate 28,108 downwards.
CATTTTCATCATAAAAGTACTTTGAACTAATTTTTTTTTGGTTTTTATCACAAAGCCCATCCATAAGATCTGAAAAATCATTTAATTTCTCATTTTTGATATTATGAAAACTGAAGTTTGTTTTTTTCAACATAAGTCTTCAGCCAATCTAAGGCCGCAAAATTGCCATCTATCAGATGGGTAGTAAAAATTTCTGTAGGATGCTCTTATGTGATTTCTTGGGGTTGCGAATGCACCTCCCTTCAGAACAAACTGATTGCACATAAACTTAGAGTTATATTCTGCTAATTTATTCTCAAAAGGCTTATAATTTTTGTATGCATTATAGTTACTTGAACTCCACACCCATAGGTTTCCAAAAAAACAATCTTTATATTTAATGTTCTTGTAAGAAATTTCTGAAAACAAACCATTTTCAGCTAGATTTCCTTCTCCTTGTGAATTTTGTAAAACTAATTCCAATTCAAATTCAGTGGGTAATCGGGATTTTTTAAAATTGGCGTAGGCCTGTGCTTCATAAAAACTTATATGTGAGACAGGCATATCATCATCAATCTTTTCCAACCCCTTTAAAGTAAAAATATATTTATCATCTTCCCAGTACATAGGTCTTTTGATGTTGTGATTTTTAATATAATCCCATCCATCAGACAACCAATATCTATAGTCTTCATATCCTCCAGCATCTATGAACGACTTCCATTCCTTATTAGTAACAAAATCTTTAATTTTAAATGGTGATAACTTTTTATTAAAGCTTGGTTTTTCATTGTCATAACTAAAACCATTGGAGTCATATCCGAATATTGACATCTCTTCTTTATTTGATAGATATTCATTCTTGTATTGAGTTCTATTTTTCTTAAACACAATGTCTGTAAATTTGAGTTTCAAAGGGTTATTGTAAAAAATATTTTTGATATCCATAAGAATTAACTCTTGATGCTGCTGTTCATGATTGAGTCCAAGTTCCAAAATGAATCTAATTTCCTTATCATTTTTATTTGATAGAAGTTCATAAATATTTTCATCAACGTGATTTCTGTAATTCATAACTTCATTTAATAGAGGTCTATTTAGAAACCCTCTTTTAGACTTATGATTAAAGTTTCCGGCTTCTAAATAGTATGAATTAAAAATGTAGTCATAAATTTTATTAACTTTTTTATAATTTTTAGAAAATGGGATGAGAATAAATTTTTCAAAGAACCAAGTTGTATGCCCTAAGTGCCATTTTATAGGACTAACATAATCTTGAGTTTGTACAACCATGTCTTCTGGAGACAGAGATTCGATTAATTTAAGAGAATAATTTCGAACAGAAATAAACTTTTCAAATAAAATATTGTGTTCTTTTATCTGTGATATGTCATCCATAATAGCAAGTATTTTAAATTATAATTATATTAATATAAAGATTATTTGAGAAAATTATAGTTTTCATTAGTTCAAACTATAAAATTCAGGTTATTTTTAAAGTTTACTATACACTCTTTGATAATATAAAATATTTTTAGTTGAAAATTTTTCTTTTAGAATGCTAAAGCCATTTTCACCTAACCTAAATCTCAAGTCAGAATTACGAATTAATAGTTCTAATTTTAATGCCAAACCTTTTGCATCTCCTTTCTTAATTAAAAAACCATTAAAATTCGTCTTCACTAGTTCTGCATTACCCCCTACAGATGTTGCGATCACTGGCAATCTATAGTTCATATATTCAATTATTGAATTTGAAAGACCTTCTTCATTTGAGCATAAGATTCCAATTTGTGATTGAGCTAAAAGTTTCTCTGGGTTTTTTACACCACCGTAGAATTCAAACTTATCAATTAAATTATATAATCTAATTTTTTCAAGTAATTTTGATCTGTAACTTTCATCACCGGAACCAACAACTTTTATTTTATAATTTAGATCCTTTGGAAGGATTCTTACCGCATCTATTATCAAGTTATGATTTTTATATGGTATTAGGTTTGCTAAAAAAAGAACTGATATGCAATTACTTTTAGATTTCTTTTTTTTCACATTATTTATTTCAATTGAATTATATACAAGTTTAACTTTTGATTTTTCAACAAACTCCTCATTTACAAGTTGATCTTTAATTGCCAAGGAATTTGCAAAGATTAATCTCATCTTTTTATGTAAAAGATGTTTTTCAATAAAATTGATAAATATAATTTTTTTTTGATAAAGATTTAATGATCTTCGTGACATTAAAAAATTTATATTAGGAAAAAAAAATGAAGTCCATCCAGCAATTAAATAGGAATGTGGAAGATAAAAATGTATTATATTAGGCCTTTTTTCTTTAATTAAACTTAAAAGTTTAAAAAAAAATATAAAGTATTTCATCATTGGTAGTTTACTTTCCTCAGTCATATCTATTATCTCTACATTTAATTTTTCAAAATCATTAAGAAGTTCACCTTTCTTATAAAATAGAATGATACTGAAATTAAATTTGTCTTTTAATTTTTTAATTTTTAAAAATAACTGTTTCTCTGTTCCACCTAAACCTAAACTTCCAATCAGAACAAATATTTTTTTCATCAGTTTTTTAGTATTAATGTAACTATCGTAACTAGGTATTCACCATCATGGCTGATAGAAACATTTGATGAAATTATATCTTTTAATTTTTTATGTGCTTTGCCATGTAAATATAAAACAGGCTTTCCATACTTGTCATTTATTATTTCAAAATTTTTAAATGTTATACCATTAGAAATTCCTCTCCCAATTGCCTTAGATGCAGCTTCTTTACAAGAAAATTTTCCAGCCATTTTTGTAATTTGATTAACTTTACTTTCTTTTATTTGATTAATTTCTCTTTGAGAAAAAACTTTGAACAAAAATCTATCATTAAATTTATTGTAGATTCGCCTTACTCTCTCAATCTTAACTAAATCTATTCCCTGACAAAACTGCATTTTCTATTATTTATTTTCCAACCACATGCCTGCAACTGCGTATAACCAAATACATTGAGGAGTAACTGATTTATATTTTTTAAAATTCTCCCACATCGTTGTTAATTTACTACTATTATAACCAAGTTCGGGCCAATTTGATTCATAAAATATTTCAGATATTTTTTTTTCAAAAACTTTATCATTTATCCATTTCTCTATTGGTATTGCAAATCCCATCTTTGGTCTATATGGAAAATTATCCTTTGTAAAATCTTGAAGAATATCTTTTAAAACAAACTTAGTTTGATTATTTTTAAGTTTGCACGCAACTGGTGCTTCCATTGCTTTATCGACTAAAATATGATCTAGGAATGGTGAACGAACTTCTAAAGAATTTGCCATACTTGACCTATCTACTTTAACTAAAATATCATTAGGTAGATATAAATCAATATCATTAGCTTGAACAGACTCAATTAATGGAATGTCTTGATAATTATCAAATAAGCCACAACTAAAAGTTTTAGGATTTGTTAATACTTCATTATCAAAAATATTAAGTTTTGCATAAAAATCTGAATTTTTAGTAAAACTTAATATATTTGACAGTTTTTGTATTTTATGTGACAGAGCATGTATGCCGAATGTTTTCTGAAAAGGCTGGCCGAGTATATCAAAATAGTTTGATGGAATTAATTTTAGGATTTTTGATAGTAAGATCCTCAGAATATTTGGACAATAACTTCTAAATTTGAGTATTTTTTTTGCAAAGAGATACCTATTATAACCCAGAAAAATCTCATCTCCTCCATCTCCAGATAAAACCACTTTAACGTGAGATGCTGCAAGTTTACTGATTAAATAAGTTGGTATAAATGATGAATCAGAGAATGGTTCATCGAAAATGTCTACTAAAGAATCGAGATGTTTTATCATATCATTGGAGTTTACTATTATCTCATGATGATTAGTCCCCAAAGATCTTGAGATCTTATTAGCATACAATGATTCATCATATTGTTTTTCATCAAATCCAACTGTAAATGTCTTAATTTTTTTTGTTGAATTCTTTTGCATAAAAAATGCAACTAAACTTGAGTCAACACCGCCAGATAAAAAACACCCCACATCAACATCTGCGACCATCATTTTCTTTATAGATTCATTTAAAGAATTTTTTATTTTATTTTTAAAATCAGCATAATCAATTTTATGACTTTCGGTTTTAGGATTTAGAGAATAATATATTTTCTTAGATATGGAGTTATCTTTATTTATTTCTACAATTTCCCCTGGCTTAACCTTAAAAACGTCTTCATAGATAGAGTATGGAGCAGGAATATAACCTAGAATTGAATAGTAAAAAGAGGCTTTCTTTGATATTCGAAGATTAATTTGATTAAATGATTTTATAACCTTAAGTTCAGATCCAAAAATAATAGATTTTTTATCTCTGTAGTAAAAGAGTGGCTTTTCTCCAAATCTATCTCTTGCCAGGTAAAGTTTTTTTTTTTTTCTGTCCCATACCGCAAAAGCAAACATGCCTTCAACCTGCGAGAGGGCAACTTCAATTCCATATTTTGATATTAGTTCTAATAAAACTATTGTATCCGTTTTATTGCTAAATTTTACATTGTATTCCTTAGTTAACTTTATTGATTTTTCTCTAAAATTATATATTTCACCATTGAAAGAAATCACATATCTTCCGCATGAAGAAGTCATTGGTTGATTACCATTTGCAGATAAATCTAAAATAGATAATCTAGTATGACCAAGGTAAATATTATCTCTTACACAAGTCCAATATCCATTTGCATCAGGACCTCTATGCTCAATCTTACTTGTAATTTCTCTTAGTAACTTACTACTATTATTAAAATTATTATTAAATGATAAAAACCCTGAAATACCGCACATTTATTTACTTTGATCTTTTGCAGAAATTTATTATTAAATTAGAAAAGCGAATACCTATGATAATCAAAATGGGATAAATAGTCATCAAATATCTTGGTGTTGAAACATTTGTTAGGCAAACAGCAATTATGTAGAGTTGTATAATAACTATATTAAATGTTTCAAAAATATCTATTTTTTTGGGTGATCTAATCAAATTTAATAGCAATATAAAAGTTTGTATTAATAATAAATAAAATAATATCTGAAAAAAAACTTGAGATATTACTAGGAGGCTTTTATTTGGTAAATTCATTGGCCCTGAAGACTTTTTAAGCTCTTCGTATAGTGGAATATGGTGTTGAACTTCAATGACCTTAAGGTTTATCGCTTTTGAACCAATAGACCATAAACCAATATAATGATTGAGAGATAAAAGAAAATAATCTAAATAATTATTTCTCAATATTTGAGAGGCAATAACAATAGATTGTGAAAAAACTTCTGCTTGTTTATGTTTGAAATTCCTAAGCTCATCCAGGTTGAAAGTTTGAAATTGAGCAACAACTTCATAATCCGATGTCAATTCAGCTCTTAATAATTTATTATCAATTTTATTCAGAAAATTATGAACTGGTTCGAACTCCTTTTTTGAGGCTGTAAGTAATTCTTTCAACTCTGGCGGATACTCCTCAATTTTAAAGTTTTCTTTTCCCGATAAGAAAAATAGTTTTCCTTGAATTGAGTAGTTAAGTATTGAATTTCTTTCTGTATTTTTAATATTAAAAATAAATATTTCGATAATTATTAATGAGCAAATGGTAATGACTAATAAGGATTTTTTTTTTAAATCTGCAATACTAAATACAGAAAATAAGAATATTATTAAAGACAATAGCATGCCAATAGGTTTTATAATTGCTATTAATCCTAATAATATTCCAAAGAGGATGATTTTTAAAGAATTTTCCAAACGAAACATTAAAACCATAGAAAAATTAATTAATCCAAAAAATATAGATTCAGGTAAAATTGTTTTACTAAATGAAGTATAATAGTAATTAAGATTGACCAGTATAAAAAAAAAGATAATTGAATAAATTGGAAATTTTATTTTTTTAAGATAATAACAAAGAGAGACTAAACTAAGGCTTAAAAATAATTCTTGAAAATAAATAACATCAATGTTTAAGAAATCTAGCAATTTTAAGATTAAAAAATAGGTAATGGTTCTCGACTGGTTTCCTGACATATAACCACTACTGTCAGGTTGAATTTTATCAAAAAAAGATGGTGACAAGTCAATTATTAGAAATGAAAATAGCCACAATAAAAAAAAATTAGTTATATGTAGAAAATTATAATTTTGCTTTTTATATTCTAACACTATTTTGATTCTTTTTGTCAACTACTCATTAACATATTAATGTCAATAATAATAATTAAATTTGTAATTTAATTCTGTTTCAAATTAAAATAGGATATTTTTAATTCATTAATGATAAATTTAATACGAGATCTTAGACACAATAATTTTTTTATTGATTCGGTATTTTGGAAATTATTAGGTAATTTTTATAGAGGAGTAATTAAAATCATTCCTTTTGACTTTTCAGTCAAACAAAAAATTACAAATGAATTTGAATTTAAGTTTCATGCAAGATACGCATTCAGTGATTTTAAAGAGTGGGGAAACAAACATAATAATTTTTTCAATACGTATTTAAATATTGCTAAAAAAACCAAATGTTTCTTTGATGTCGGTGCACACATTGGGATCGTAACTTTACCCGTTGCAAAAATAATTGAAGGAAGTGGAAAAATATTTTCTTTTGAACCTTCGAAAAATAATTTATTTTATCTAAAATATCATGTAAAAAAAAATAAACTAAAAATGTTCAAATTATTGAAAAGGCTGTGAGCTCAAGAAATGAGCACTCTTCTTTGTATGAATCTGATCAACCAACGGGAATGAGTTCCTTGATACCTATTGAAGATAAAAAAATAACAATTCGTTCAAGTGTTGAATCAATAACCTTGGATGAATTTTGTGATAAGAATAAAATTAAACCCGAAATAATTAAGGTGGATATAGAAGGTTCAGAAATCGAACTATTGAAAGGTTCAAGAAGAATCATGAAGCAACTAAAACCGGTCTTTTTTTTAAGCTATCACCCCGAACATATTAAAGAGATTGGATATAGAAAAGATGAAATTCTTACTTTATTAGATGAGTTAAATTATGAAATTATTGACTTCAAATTTAGAAAACCCAAAACACTCAAGAATAATGAATATTTTATCTTTCCTAAAAGTTTAAATCCCAGGAAGTTTCTACATGATTTATAAAAAAATATCAAATTTATTCAGCATTTTTATAAATAGAGGATTTAATGTTCTAATAAAATCTATTTATAGTTATTTTTATTTGCTAATATACAGAGATCTCTTAAAAAGAAAATACATGAGATGCAAAGTAAATGATTATGAAATGGAATTATTTACAAATGATAATGGAATATCTAGATCTTTGATATTGTTTGGAACTCGAGAGAATGACAAACAATATATCCTTAATAGGGTATTAAAAAGAGGAATGCGTGTCTTTGATGTTGGGTGTAATATAGGTTACTACTCTATATTTATGAAGAAAAGAACTAATGGAGAGTTGTTGGCAATAGAACCATCGATAGAAAATCTAAATTTATGCAAAAGAAATTTGATGATTAACAGTCTGGATAATGACAATAATTTCCTTTTAAATGGAGCTGTATCTGACAAGGAAGATACTAAAAAATTATATATAGCTAATCAAACAAATCTTCATACTTTAAATCCTGAGGGATCTGCAAAAAAATTCCTTAGTGGAGAAGTTATAAAAGTAAAAACATATTCTATTTACACTCTATCAAAAATGTATTTCTCACCTGATCTAGTTAGAATGGACGTTGAAGGTCATGAGTGCGAAATTATTTCAGGTATGTTAGCATACATCAAATCAAAAAGTTTAAGGCCACATATTTGTTTCGAACCGCATATCAGCTCATATTCTAAAAATAACAACTTCCCACGAATCCTAACGAAATTATTCAAACTCGGGTATTATACAAATTTAATTTCTTCAAACTCTTTTTCAGGTACAAAAAGAATAAAAAATTTAACATCACAAAATTTTTCAATTAATTTAAATAGTGATGGTGAAAAAAGAGGTATTTTTGAAAAAATAAACAAGGATGATACTATTAAAATATTAACAGAAGTTGGTGGGGCTAGGACCGTTCTTTTATCCCCAAAAGAATTATAAAATCTCTGTATACCACATGTTTTTGATCTGTTTATTATCGATTTTTTTAATGGAGCTGAAAGCATTATTACTGATTTTTCTCGATAGTTGATTATCATTAATCAATAACTTTATTTTCTTTGCAAGTATTGACGAATTATTTGGAGAATAAACTGCACTGAAATTATCTTCAAGGTAGTCATGCATTCCGTCTTGAGACTGAGTTAAGATAATAGGAATCTTATAGTGCATGGCCTCTAGTGTTGCATTGGAAACTCCTTCATAATGAGAACAAGAAATATACAACGAACAGTTTTTAAAGAACTGATGTGGGTTTAGATGCCCTGGCAAAAAAACTTTCTTCTCTAAACCTAAAGAATTTATTTGTTTTTGAAGAACATCCCTTTCAGGACCCTCACCTAGAATAACCAAATCATACTTTGAAGTCGATTCTTGAAGAATGAAAAATGAATCTATTAACAAATCAAACCCTTTTTGTTTATGTAGTCTTCCAACTGCTAAGAAAAAGTTCTTTTTTTTACATTTTGAGTTCTTTGTGTTTAGATAAATAAAATTAGGAATGAGTCTAACTTTTTTTTTAAGTCCTCTTTTTGAATAGAATTTCGATGATTTACTAGAATTACAAATTAATTTATCGCATAAACCAAAAATTAAAAACCTTAAGACTCTCCAATACATTTTTATTTTTTGCCTTGATGGATCATTTCTTTCGCAAATAATAATTTTACTTTCTAAACCAAGCGTTGATATTACTGTTAAAACATTTGTTGATGTCAAGAAACTCACAATTGTATCAAATTCGTTTTTAAAAAAAAAATTTCTTAATCTTTTTATTCTTTGATAGTTATTAATTATAGCGTTAAATAATGACTCTGAATGTTTATTTAATGGCAAAGAAAATCTTCTAATGCCTTTACTAAAATTAAAAGCATCTTTATCTTGAGCATTTAATGTCAGGAGTGAAATATTAACATCATTCTTTTTTTCAAGACTCTTAATTAAATAATCTAAGTTTTTCTGAGTACCTCCGCCCTGCATGCTTTCAATTATAAAACATATATTTTTAATTATTGATCTCCTAATTTTAATTTTTTATGAATGTGTTCAGCGATATAAAACTCTTCTAAAGTATCTATATCTATAGATAAACTCTTTTTCATAATAAAGGGTGCTATTTTTTTCCCATATAAATTATTGGAAATTATATTAGCTAGCTTTGTTATAAGTATACTTGGACCATTTCTCACAATAAAATCTTTTTTATCAATATCGCAGAACTCTTGAATATAATTCTTATTAACTTTCATTATCTTTTTTAATTCTTTAAGTTCATTTGACTTATATGCACTCACCAATGAATCAGAATTAGAAGTTTTGAAGATATCTATAGCTGCGTTGATGTCTTTATAACTTCTTAAAGGTGAAGTCGGTTGTAGTAGAATTATATTCTTAAAATTTTTTTTTTTTCCTACAATATCGCAGAAATGTTTTATTACATCTATCATCTTTGCTCTATCATCTGATATAACATCAGGTCTTAAGAAAGGAACTTCAACTCCTTGGCTTATGCCATATTGCATTATTTTTTTTGAGTCAGTTGATACGTAAATATCTTTGATTCTGCTTTTCTTTGCCGCCTTTATTGTCCAGTAAATTAAGGGGGATTTATTAAATAATCTCAAATTTTTATTTTTTATTCGCTTTGAACCAGATCTCGCAGGAATTAAGATTGCAAAACTCATTCTAAAAGACTATTTTTTTTTGAATTGGAATAGAGCTTAAGTTTTTTAGAAAATTTATTATTTTTATGGCAGCTTTACCATCTCCATAGATATTACTAGGCTTAAATTTTTCTCTTTTAGATTGTTTTATTATTGCATTTATTATTTCTTTTTTTTCAAATTTCACGTTAAATACATTTTTACTTCTTTCACGAGAATTTTGTCTGGAGCCAATGTTAACAACTGGAGTGCCAATGAATCCACAATCTCGAATCCCACTTGAAGAGTTTCCAATCAGACACTTTGTGATATTTAATAACTTTATATAGTCTTCAAATTTGAAATTTTTAAAAAACCTAATACCTCGCATCTTTTCTCTCTCTCTGAATTTTCTTATAGATTTGGCAATTTTATTGGTTCCAAAATCTGCATTGGGCCATAAAATAATTGACTGAAAATCAAACTCTATTAAACATTCTAGTATTATATTCATTTGGTTATAAGTCTCATCATTTTCAGAGGTTACAGGGTGGTATAAAACAATGGAAAATTCCTTGTCAATATCAATATTATCACCTACTCCCGCTGTGATACTCTCTTTGCCAGGATTAAATTCGTTTTTATCCGAAATTAATTTAATTAAATCAATTCTTGGACAACCAGACAAACAAACATACTTTCTATCTTCACCAAGCCTTATAATTCTATCATAGGATTCTTTACTTGCTGGAAAATGAATGTGTGCCAATTTAGTTATTGCATGCCTAACACTCTCATCTAGATTACCCGAAACTTCACCTCCCATGGTATGAGCTAATGGAATATTCATGTAGGCAGCACTTATCGCTGTTGCCAAAGTTTCAAATCTATCGCCTATGGTGAAAACTAAATCTGGTTTAAGTTTTTCAAATGCACTTGATAATTCAATAATACCTAGACCTGTAGTTTTGGCCATCATTGTATTATGGTCTCCATCGAGATGTGCATAAATATAACTATCAATTTTAAAGCCATCTCTTTCTATTAAGTCACTGACCTTTCCGTAGTTTTCGATAAGAGCACTAAATCCCACTACTATTTGTAGCTGAAAAAAATCGTCTTTCTTAAGTTCTACAAGAAGTGATTTGATACTACTATAGTTCGCTCTTGAACCTATGACCACACAAATTCTTTTAATTTTTCTCATAATGTTCTCTTTTAAGAATAGTGTCTTTTTCAATATCAACTTTTACTTTTTTCCCAACTATATTCTGAATTTTCTCAGCTGAAAGTCCATTACCTGGCTTTTTTAAGGTCAAATCAGAAGGTTTAATAATATCCCCTGTTTTTAATCTTCTTTTAGTGACAATACTTTTGAAAAAAATCTTACGCATTTCTTTGTATAAAGATAAGTCATTTTTGTTAACATTGTTATTTATAAGTTTACCCAAATATTTTATATCATTTACTAATGAATTTAGTTCGTCGAAAGTTGATGCATTTTTGGCATCACTACCATACATTGATTTTGAAAAAGTAACATGTTTTTCTATGAATTTTGCTCCAAACATAACTGATAACAAAGCAGCAACATGACCTTGCGTATGGTCAGAAAAGCCAACTTTTAAATTATACTTCGATTTCATTAATTCAATATTATTTAAACCTGCATACTCTGGTGGGCATGGATATAATGAAGAGCATTGAAAAATAATAAGATCTTTTGAACTCTTTAATATTTTAACAGCCCTATCTATTTCCTCCCAGTTACTCATACCCGTTGATAGAAATATCCTTTTCTTTGTTTTAACTAATTTCTTTAATAGTGGAAGATTAGTTATTTCACCGGAAGCAACTTTGTAATTTTGACAATTAATTCTTTCTAAATTTTGAATTGCACGAATGCAGAAAGGTGAAACCATAAATCCAATTTTTATTTTTTTTGCATATTCCTTGAGTTTATACCACTGACTAAGACTAAATGATGTTCTTTTAAAGTAATCGAATCTACTTTCCTCAGAAAAATATGAGGGTGAAGGTGCACTTTTTAATGATTCATGCTCCGCAATATGGTACTGAAATTTTACAAAATCAGCTCCAGACCTTTTACTTTCATCAATTAATTTTATTGCATTACCAAAAGACCCATCATGTACCGATCCTATTTCTGCTATAATTTTTACTGTCATCTATTTATCTCTTCAAAGTTTATACATTTATCAGCAAATTTCGAAAGATTTTTATTATGGGTTACTAATACTATAGTTAGTTGTTTTTTTAATAAATTGATATTTTTAAATATTTTATCCTCAAATTTTCCATCCAAATTGGCAGTAGCCTCATCAAGAACCAAAATATCTTTAGCGTTAATAAATCCCCGTGCTATTGCAATCCGCTGAATTTGTCCAGATGAAAAATTATTTTTTTGATCATAAATTCTTTGATCTGGACTTTTTAAGAACTCATTAATCAAAAAATTATCCATCAAATCATTAAATTTACTTTTAGATATTTTAGCACCCAATTCAATTGACTCCTTAATATGATTTCCAAACAAGTGATTGTCTGTAGAAACATAACCTATCCTTCTATACAGGTAATTTTTATCGATATCATTTAAATCTGCTTTGTCATAAAAAATTTTTCCACTATCTGGAGACCTTATTCCTAAAAGTAAATCTAAAAAAATACTTTTTCCAATTCCCGACTTTCCATAAATCATGTAAAATTTATTTTTTTTAAGTTTTAAATTAATATTTTTTATTATCTTGCTCTTATCAAGACTGTAACTAACATTCTCAAATTCAATGAATTGTTTAAATGATCGTTTTATTCTTCCATTTTTTTCTTTATTCTCCCCCCAATGCAATAGAAAATTATTTATATTAATAAAAGAGAATTTTTCAGATCTGATAGTAATATTTATTTTTTGAAAAATAGAAATACTTCTAAGCATTCTATTAAAACAGAAAAAAACCACCCCCAATTCTGCTATTGAGATATTAAAATAGTATTTTGATATTACTAGTAGAGAAACTAATACTATCACATTAAATAATTCGTCCAGGTGACTTGCTAAACCCTTAAAAAAAATAAATTTTTGAGTAATATCTTTATTCTGAACAAAAGAATCATATATTTTTTTTTTTGCATATTCAAATCTCCCAAGAACTTTTAATGTCTTCATACTTGAAATCAAACTGACTATTTGAGAATTTATTTTCTCACTTACCTTAGTAAACATTTCTCCGTATACAGTTGTCGAACTAGTCAATTTTGAAATAATCGAAAACTTTAAAATGCTAACAAAAACTGCAAGGAAAGTAACTTTGTATGAAACCATCATTGATATATATAAAAAACTTACAAAAGTGATACAACCGTTTAAAAAGGAAAACAAAACTGAAAAAATTTGCCCAACACGATTTAATTCTTGAATCAAAGTGTTCAGAATTGTCCCACTTGCTATTTTTTGATAATTCTCAATTTTGAGAGTTTTTAGTAAATTCAAAACCTTATTTCTTTTCCTAATTTTTATGTCTTCAACAAACTCTGCCACTTTGTAACCGGCAAAGACATTTAAAATAGCGCGAGACAAACTTAATATAATGATTGAAATTAATAAAATCTCTGGAGTTAGCTTCATAGATAATAAATTTTCGATTTTTCGTGTCATGGTGATTGATGAATCATTAAAAAAAAATTCTAATAATGGAGTAAGAACCATCAAAGTTAGCAGGTCTACAATCAATGCAACCGTATAAATTATTAAAATTTTTGCTATCTCAACATTACGTGATTCTGAAAATTGTTTAAACTGAACAATATTAGTAAAAAAATTTTTATAGTTGGTTATTAAAGACATTCGTGCATAAAGATTTTAAGTGTTTCCTATTTCAATTACTACTTTTTCTTTTAGTTTTAAACAGAACGAAATTCTATTTAAAAAATTATATTCTTATGAAAGTTTTAAGATTTTTTTTTTACTTAATTTTTTTAAGTCCTGTAACAAATTTTGTAATGGATAATTTATTTTATTAGCAATCTCAAAAACACTTAACTTTCCATCGCAATAAGCTAATAAATTAATAAGATTTTTTATATTCTTATTGTATCTATTATTTACTTTTCCCATAGTTGGGTATAAGTCATAATTCGATAAGTTCGGCTCACACAGATGGATTGTTTTTGGATATATACCCAATTCAAAAGCATCAATAATGGTAGCTAGTTTTTCGAAGGATTTATTAAGTCCGTTTTCATTTATAAGTGATAAATTATCTAAACTTGTATGATATTCTTTAAATTCTCCATATTTTGTTCTGCAAAAACCAGTAACTGGCAAATCAACTCCAGGCCAACAATATTGTCTCTCATCTGACCCTCTTTCCAAGTATGAGAATATCTTATGATTTTCATTTATTAGAGACGATTTGAGAGCTTTATCAGAAAGTTGATCTCCATTCCTAGATTCGATAATACTAAAATTCCTATCATCACCAACACATGATAAAGTAAAACCAGAAATTACATTTTTTTTAAGATGATTTATTTTTTTTGATAAATACGCAATTGAACCAATGGTCTCAGGTAGAAACACAAATCTATAACTGTAATTAGGTTTTGGATAATTTTTTTTTAAATATAAGATCAATGCTAATTGAACCATGGGTCCTGATAGCTCATTATTAGCCATAGATGGATGACAGATATTGGTTGAAAAAAAAATCTCTTTTTTTTTCCTTCCAACAATCTCACATTCTCCAAGTTTCAAGTATCCATTTGAAAAGTCTGAATCAATAAATACTTTGAACTTTTTTCCTTTCATTTTATTCTTTTCAAGCTCACTCATACAAAATCCCCAATCCTCTTTATAATATGATGTAATATATGGAATTGCCTCTGGAATCTTGGGATGAGTAAAAATTTTTTTTTCAAGTTGATCTCTTGACATATACTTATTTATAGGAGATGAGTAACTCACAACATGCAAGTTACTTTTTGAAAGTTTTGCATACTTCTCTCCTTTTTCGTTTTCAATGTAAGCATCTTTTATGTTCCATACTTTTGGGATCTTCCAATCAAAAACTTTTAAACCAGTTTTAAACTTTATAATTTTTAAATCAGGGACCTTCTCACTTATAAAAGCGAGAGTTTTTTCTAAACCCTCTCCAGTTATAGATCTACAGAAAGGAAAAATTTTTTTTATCCAGGATTTTATTGGAAAACTCATTAATTTAAATTTTTAATGATTTTAACATTTTCATTAGATCTTTTTTTAATAGCCATTTCTCATTTTTATTACTACTGTAAATAAAAGTTTTGGGGGTTGCTTTTTTATATATAGATCTTCTTTCTTTTTTTCTTGAGAGTATTAACTGAGGTTTGATTACAAAAAAATCTTTATTTTCATATGTATTTCGTGCATCATCTAGAGATATCAACATTTCATGAATTTTCTCACCTGGTCTTATTCCTGAAATTTGTATATATTTTTTATTGACCATGACCTCCATCAGATCTTTGACTTTGAAGCTAGGTATTTTGGGAACAAAAATTTCTCCACCATTCATCAACCCTATAATCTTTAAAACAAAGTCAACACCTTGATCTATTGTTATAGCGAATCTTGTCATTTGTGGGTCAGTTAAATAGAATTTTTTTTTATTTGCTTCCAGTGCTTTATTGATGATTGGAATTATACTTCCTCGAGAACCTAAAACGTTACCATATCGAACAACTGAAAAAATTGTATTCCTGTTTCCAGAAAGATTGTTAGCTGCCACAAAAATTTTATCAGAAGCCAGTTTGGTAGCTCCATAAAGATTTATTGGGTTACATGCTTTGTCTGTTGAAAGAGCTATTACTTTCTTAATACTATTTTCTAATGATGAAACAACAACATTTTCGGCACCATGAATGTTTGTTTTTACACATTCAAAAGGATTATATTCTGAAGTCTCAACAATTTTCATTGCAGCAGCATGTATTACTACTTCAACATTCATCATGGCTATACTTAACCGTTCTTTATCTCTTACGTCTCCAATAAAAAATCTTAACTTTCCCTCTGGGTCGCTTATATTTTCTCGCATTTCATACTGTTTTTGCTCATCACGAGAGAAAATAACAATTCGTTTAATTTTTGGATATTTAATTAGTTTTTTGGTGATTTCCTTTCCAAAGGTTCCTGTTCCGCCTGTAACTAAAAAAGAACTATGATTTTTCATTGATAAATGTATTCGGGTTTTTTTTAATATATACTACACTACAAATTTAGTTTTCAATTGTAAAATAAAGAGAACAAGATTAAAAGTTAATTATGGAAAGTGAAACTCATTTAGAAAGTATAAAGGAAAAAGGTTTTACAGTCATCAAAAATGCACTTGAAGACAATGTTGTGAAAAATCTAATTCTAAAAATAAAGAAGATATCCGAATCCCATAAAAATGATTTTTACCCTGGTTTTAGTGACATAAGAAAAAAGGATAAACAAATATTTAACTTGCAGAATAAAGATATTTATTTTGTTAAGTTCCTAAATATTACTATCCTGAATGACATTCTTGGGTCACTGCTGAATGATCAAAACTACAGGAATAATATTTCTAAAAACTTTATTTTAGGTGAGTTAATTGCTAGAAAAAGCGGGGACCCTCTATCTCTTCATATTGATTCATGGATGCCTAGCGATGGAGAAAATACTTGGATGCTTCAAGTTGCATTTGTACTTGAAAAAAGGTCTGTCAACGAAGGCTGCACTATTATTGTTCCAAGAAGTCACAGATCTGGAAAGTTTGCTAAAAGAGACTCTAATGAATTTGAAAAAATTGAAGCTGACAAGGGTGATATTTTAATATGGGATAGCAGACTATGGCATGGAGCACTTCCATCTGATAGTTCCAATTGGGTTGTTATCGCTACTTTCCAAAGATGGTGGGTCAAACAAAGATTTGATATACCTAAAACCCTAGAGAAGAAAATATTCAACAAGCTAAGTATTGAAGAAAAAATTCTACTTGGATTTGCTTCAATCCCTTTTTCCAATGAATTGATTGGAACAGATTCTAGACAAGGTGCTGAAAATCTTTTAGATTGGGACAAACTTAATAATTTATTTTATTTATCAAATGGCAGGAACTAGAGACGGAAATTTTAAAGAGTTGGTTTCTCCTTTTCTCAAAGGAAAGTTAGAGAAAATTAGAAATGAATTTGGCGAGCGTAGTGAGCAATTCAATGCTGTGGCCCGTCAATATCTATACGATAATAGTGAAGAAGTTATTGTTGATGAAGAAAGAGGCAGGCACTATCAATCAGAGTTAAACGTCATATTTAAAAATAGATTTTTAAAAGGTGTCGAAAGACTCTATAAGAAAACAGTCCTTTTGGAGCCTTCAACAGTCTGCGCAGCTCATTGCAGGTGGTGTTTGAGGGGCCAATACCCCATTAAGACAATGAAGTATGAAGATATCGATCTAGCTACAGAATATCTAGGTTCTGAAGATATTCGTGATGATGTTAACGAAGTGCTTATAACTGGTGGAGATCCTTTAATGACACTCCCACTTCTCAAATATACATTTGATAGTATTATCAAAAACTCTTCTAATATCAGGATAGTAAGGATAGGAACAAGAGTCCCTTTTCAAGATCCTTTTAGAATCAATGACAAAATGCTCGACTTATTTTCAAGTTATAAACAGTTAAAATTTGAAATAGGGATAAACGTTTGTCATCCAATAGAATTCTGGGAAGAATCTATTGAATCAATAAAAAAGTTACAGAATGTTGGTGCTAGAATTTACAACCAAAATCCTCTTCTAAAAGGAGTGAATGATAATATTGACACCCTCATAGAGTTATATTCTATACTGAGAGATTTAGATATTGAATCTCACTATCTCTTTCATGCTATACCAATGCGGGGTATGAGTCATCATAGAACGTCATTAAAGAAAGGACTTCAATTAGTTAATAATATTTCGAGTTCTGGTGAGTTTTCTGGAAGATCTAAGCCAAAGTTTAGCGTTCTCAGTGACATTGGTAAAATTGTTATATATCAGGACAGTATTGTTAAAAGAAAAAAAAATTATTTGCTTTTGAAATCTGGGTTCAATTATAATAACAGAATAAAATGGAACCCAACATGGAAAAAACCATCAAGTGTTAAAGTTAATGAAAATGGGGAAATGTTAACATGGTACCTTGATGGAGATGACTAATAATGCAATTTTTTAGTGAGGAGGAGCTTAAACAATCACTAAATCTATCTGGAATTGTTGAAAATGATATAGTCATCGTGCATTGTTCAATTATCGGACTAGGCCTTATAAAAAATAAAGAAATCAATGAGATTCCAAAAATAATAGTAGATTGCATTCTCAATCTTCTAGGCAAAAATGGAACACTTAGTGTTCCAACTTTTAATTATAGTTACATTAACAGGAAAGAAAAGTTTGA
This sequence comes from Alphaproteobacteria bacterium, assembly GCA_045563055.1. Classification (GTDB taxonomy): domain Bacteria; phylum Pseudomonadota; class Alphaproteobacteria; order Methylaequorales; family Methylaequoraceae; genus Methylaequor. The sequence goes on along the minus strand of JBJKUR010000011.1, from coordinate 9,824 downwards.
TACTTTTAAAAATGATTATACAAAATTACTAGGAGCTTTGCCGGGTGAAGTCCTGTCTAGAAAGAAAAGAGTGAGATCTTTTAACCCAGGCTATAATATTTCTACAATTGGGGCTAAGTCTAAATATATTTCTTCATCTAAATCAATTTCATCTTTTGGATCTGATTCAAGCTGGGATAGATTATTCAAACTAAACTCTAAAATAGTTTTAATAAATTGCGATTTAGACAGCATGACTTTTATAAGATACATAGAGTCAAAGTGTGATGTTCCTTATTTATATTCAAAACTATGCAAAACTCCAATTTACTCTGGTGGAAAAAAAATTTTAAATCAATCAACTTGTTATTTGAGATATAAATATTTAAATTTTAAATACAATTTAGAAAACTTTGAAAAAATCTTAAAAAAAAGAAATGTATTAAAAGAAATAAAAATTAATGACATCCATATCAGGACTCTATCTATGCGACCAACATTTGAAATTGGAGTTGAATTGTTAAATGATAATATTTACTATTTTTTAGAAAAAACACCAACTTTTAATAGAAATCAACACCCAGTAGTATAATGAACCTACTTCATCAGTTTTTTGAAAGTACAGCTAGTAAATATCCTGAATTAATTGCGGTTAAAGATCATGGTGAAAAAATTAGCTACAAGAGCTTGGAGTCCTACTCAAATAGGCTGGCAAATTTTATAAACAAATTAAAAGCCCAATCAAAAATGAGAATTGTAATTTTTACGGAAAAAAATTTTAATCAATATATATCATTACTTGCATCTTTAAAAAGTGGAAACTGTTGGGTTCCAATTCAAGTAAATCAACCAAAAGATAGGTTAAAAGTTTTATTTGCAACAATTAATCCACACTTGGTGATTACAGAAAAAGATTTTGATAATAAATTATCATTTTTTAAAGGTCCTATAATCAATTTATGTAAAAAAGACGTTAAAACAAAACTTTCTAAATTTTCAAATAAAAGAATAAAAGTTGATATTAATCCTGAAGATTTAGCATACATTATCTTTACATCTGGATCGACTGGAGTTCCTAAGGCTGTTACGGTTTCACATCAAAATTCCTTTTTCTTTCTTGATGAAATGAAAAATCAATTTACTTTGAAAAAGAAATTGAACTTTGCACATTTTTCTGAGCTTACTTTTGATCCTTCAATTTTTGATATTTTTGTTTGTTGGATGTCTGGAGGGACCTTAATACCATTTAACAAAAATTCATATAAAATAAATCCATTACTATTTTTTCAGAGTTTTAGTATAAATATAATATTATGTGTTCCCAGCTTGTTTAATACAATTAAATTAATTGATTCAAAATTCGAATCATCATGCTTTAAAAAAATAAAATATCTGATTTTTACTGGAGAAAAAATCAATAAAGAATTAGTAAAGGATTGGTATAAATCTAATGAACAGTCTAAAGTTATAAATTTTTACGGAACGACTGAGACGGCAATTATTTCTCACTTGTACGAAATACCGAGAAATTTTAATTTTAGAAATGATATTCCAATTGGAAGAAAACTAAAGAATGTCTCGGTAGTGCTGATAGATGAAAAAAATAAAATAAATGAAAAATTAGGTGTAAGTCATGTGTATGGCCCACAAATATCAAGAGGATATTGGGATAACGATTATCAGAATAAACTTTATTTCATAGATCATCCCCAAATAAAGCATAATTTTTTTAAACTATATAATACCGGAGATATCTTGGAAAAGAAAAATAACGGCCTGTATTACTTTAAAGGAAGAAGAGATTCTCAAATAAAATTTAATGGAGTAAGAATTGAATTGGGAGAGATAGAAAATACTCTAAATAACTTACCTCAAATTGATGATGTAGTTGTTAAATATTTCAATGATAAAAAAAAGAAGGAAATTATTATAGCATTTATTAAATCAAATAATCTATTAAAAGACCAAATTACAAATTATTTAGAAAAGAGTCTGCCAAGAATTATGCAACCCTCAGCGATAAGGATGATTGAGGATGACTTTCCAAGGAATATAAATGGTAAAATTGATAGAAAAAAATTAACTAAAAATTATGGGAATTAAATTAAAAGTAGAAAAAATAATTAGAAAGAAATTTAGAATAACAGATAAAAGTCTGGAGTTATCAAGTGATTATGTTGATATGTGGGATTCATTGTCTCATCTTGCTTTAATGTTAGAACTGGAGGAGGATTTTTCAGTTAAATTTTCACAAAAAGAAATTATTCTGATGACAAATATTAATGAGATAATAAGGATTATAAAAAGTAAGACTCCGTAATCATATTATATTTTTGTAACATTTTATAAGTGAATTAATTTTTAGATCATTTTTATTAATAAAATTATTCTTTGCAAATATATACGCTTTACGAATTATTGCTTTTCTAAAATTGATATCCGATAAAATTTTAATTGCCTCTTTGGCATAGGCATCATGATCAAACAAGTCTACCAGAATACCGTTATCTCCTGATTTTATAATTTCACGATGACCACCGGATTTACTTGCTATTACTGGAACTCTGTGAAGCATTGATTCAACTAATGTTCTTCCAAAGCCATCATTTATAGCAGGTGCGATTACCAAGTCAGATTCATACAGGTGTTCTGACATACGATCACTAAATTCAAAAAATCTGAAATATTTGATTTGTCTTTTCTTATTTATATAATCCTTAATCTCATCAAAATGTTCTGATTTTCTACCAACAATTTTAAATATAAAATTTTTTCTAATTTTAATCATTTCGTTAGCCATCTTACAAAAAGTCATGATATTTTTTTGCTTATTGATTGTACCAAAATACATAATAACTTTTTTCTTTTTATTTTTTCTCAATTTTTTAATCTTGGGTGGACACTCAAAATTATTCAAATATATATACGATTTCTTTTGAAACTCCTTGGGTAAAGTAGATTTAACATATTTAGATATGCAAATTATCTTATTGGTTTTTTTTAAAAGAATTCTCATTAGTCTGGATTCTATCCATTTGGTCCGGTAATGATAAACTAATGGGATGTTATAAATTACTGATGGTAAAATCCAATAATATGCAGTTCTATGGTCATTGATATGTATTAAATCATATTGTTTTTTCCTTAAAAAGAATATGATCATAATGGAATTTATAAGTATTAATGAAATTATTAAAAATTTATTAGAAGAATATCTGTAAAAAGTCTGAAGTTTTTCGAATGAAGAATTATTAAAAAAAAGATTTTGCATTAGCTCTTTCTGTCCTACAAAGTGAACTTTGTGCTGCCTTTTCAAAAGCTCTTTTGCCATAAAAAATGCAGAAATATGACTGCCACCCATATTAGTTCCAACAAAAGGGAAAAGAATATTTAGTGCTCTCTTAGAATTCATAAAAGTAAGTATAACATAGCAGCTCAATGAAATTTTTTATTTTCAATTTATTTACATCTTTTTTTTGTGTATAAAAAGTTATTATGATTCCTAATCAAAAAAATCAAGTTATAAGGAAAAAAATTCTCTCTCATTTCGAAGAATACGCTTTATCTGGTAAATGGGGGCAATCCTATACTCAAAATATTAATTATGGTTTTATTAATCGAAGAGAAGTCTTCAAAGATTTAATTGTCAAATTAGCCCCTAAAACTGTTGCAGACATAGGTTGTGGAACCGGCAATTATACGGAAATATTACCTGACTCTGTATCAGAGTACCTAGGACTAGATTTCTCGAAAAAGATGATTCAAGAAGCCAAAAATAAGTACAAAAATAAAAATTATAATTTCAGGGTTTTCGATATTATGACAGATAATATTAAGAAAAAATATGATGTGATAGTTGCATCTGGTTTACTAGAATATTTTGATGAACCGATAATAGTATTAAATAGAATTAGAAAAATGATGCACAAAGAATCTAAACTGATTTTTCAAGTTCCTAATAAAGACTGTTTTTATTGGAAGGGGAAAAAATACCAGAGCTCTCCAAATAAAGATTTTTATCATAATAGATTTAGTGTGCCAGAAATTAAAAATATAATTTCTAAGTCTAATTTTAATTTAAATGAAGTAAAATATTACTCTCATAACTTTTTTCCTTTATCAAGAAATTTTCCTAAGATCACTTATCAACTTGATAAATACTTGAGAGTTTTGGTTCCAGCTATCTTATCTAATATTATTGCACAAAATATCGTTGTTGTTTGTGATTTTAAATAAAAACACAAATATCAAACCAGGATATTTTATTTTCTACTATCATGATATTTCTGACAATCAATTAATCCCAAATAATGTGAGAACCTCTCCTGAAAGGTTTAAAAAAGAAATACTTTTTTTTTTAAATAACTTTGAGGTTGTTAGCCTTGAGAAACAAATAAATTTAATAAAAAAAGAACGTGTAGCAACCTATCCAACTTGTTCTATTTGTTTTGATGACGGTTATTTAAGTGTCTTAAAGTTTGCGCATCCTTTCCTAATTAAACATAAAATCCATCATACTCTTTTCCTTAACTCAGAAATAATAAGTAATAAAAACTTGTGGCTAGATAATGTAATTTTATTTAACCTTTTCAAAAGATATGGAAAATTATTCTTTAAAACTAATTTTGAGATCGAACTTGATGAATCAAATTTATCAAATTTTCTGAGAAAAGAATCTAACCCTCAGTTTAGGAAAAAATTGTTAAAATTAATGAAATTTTTAGATTATGAAAAAATTTTTTTAGATTCAAAAGATTTATTGTCATTTGATAAAGAATATATTGATTTTGGTAGCCATACATATAGTCATCTTCACCTTTCTAATTTAAATTATAAAGAACAAAGAAATGAGATAAAAAAATGTCGGAATGTCCTTACTAAAAATAAAATCCCTTTTTCTCTTTTTTGCATTCCCTTTGGAGATGATAAATCATTTAATAATGATACTGAGAAGTTGATAATGGAATACTACGGAGGAGTTTTAATCAAAGGAAATGGTTCTATAAATCACACTTTTAAAAAAAATATTTTAGAGATTGAGAGAATTGGATTAAACAACAACAAAAAATCAATAGAAACTCATATTTATGAGAGGTTATTTCCCTCAATTAAAGATAGAATTAAAAGAATACTTAAGTTTAGTAAAAAATGATTATCAACGTTCTTTCTCCGGGCTTTAATACACCTAATAGCTCATCTTTTCTTTTTCCTTTAATAGTCTTTAAAAATCATTGCAAAGAATTAAAGATTAATATTCAAATTTTTTTTAATCTTAGCAAAAGAATTTCTGATTGTGACTTCCTATTTATAGATAGTAAATATTTTAAATTTGAGTGGAATAAAAATACACATGAAGTTTTAAATATTTTCCAAAAACTATCAGAATCTACAAAAGTCGTATATTTTGATACTACTGATTCTGCTGGCACTATTGATTCTTCGCTACTTCCGTTAGTTCATATTTACGCAAAAAACCAAATTTACAAGGACCTGAATAATTATACAAAAAAGTTTTACGGGAGAAGATTATTTGCAGATTATTATAATAAGAAATTAAATATAATCGATGAAAATCCAGAGTACTCCCAACCAATTACAACCAAGAAGTTTTTAAAGAAGTTTAAAATATCATGGAATATAGGCTTATCAACTTATAATTATTATAGCAAATATATTCTAAAAGCTTTGGATTTTTCAAAGAGAATACCAATTTACAATCATCTTATTAAATATCCAAATTTGATTAAAAGTTGTTATGAAAATAGAGATAACTTAATCTCAGCAAGATTTAACAGCTCATATGAAAGAAAAACAGTAGGTGTACAGCGACATTTAATAAAAAAAGAATTAAAATATAAAATTGATAGCCACCCTATAAATCGTAAAAAATATTTTTTAGAGTTATGTAATTCAAAAATAGTTTTATCTCCATTTGGATGGGGAGAAATAAATTTAAAAGATTTTGAGGTTTTCCTCACAGGCGGACTTTTATTCAAACCTAGAATGAATCATGTCAAAACATGGCCTCACTTTTTTTTAAACAAAGAAACAATAGTAGAGTTCAATTGGGACCTAGATGATTTAAATGATCTTATAAATTTTTACACTAAATGGGACGAACAACGTCTTGATATTGCAAATGAAGGACAAAAAATGTATCTTCGGTATACATCAGGTAAAGATGCTGGAGAATTCTTTGCAAACCATCTTATGAAAATATTAAAAAATGACTAGTTCAACACCCGATTTTATTTTTTTTTGGGATAAAAAAAGTTTTGAATTTAATATTGAGAAGAATACGAATTTTAAAAAAAATGGCGTGAAAGTTTTTTTTAGAAATTTTAAACCTAAACCAAGAATAATTAATAAAGAAAATTTCATTTTGATAACAATTGGGATACCAATACTCAAAGATAAAATAGACTTTCCATCTGATTTTGATTTTTTAGTTGATATTGAAAATATAAAAAAAATTAATGGACAATTTGTCTTTATTTTAATTGATAAAAAAAAAAAAGAATTAAGAGTTTTTAATGATAGATTTTCATCCATACCTGTATATTACGCAAATACAAGTAATTTTTTTATACTCAGTTTTTCGTATTTAAGTTTAGTTAAAATCATTTCCAAACAAAAAGAATTTCAATTCTTAGGAGATGTAATGTATGAGTTTATTAGGTTTCAAAGAATATTTGGCTCTAAAACTATCGATAATATTTCGAAATTCTTAGAATCAGCTAGCCTTCTAAAAATTTCTCAAAAACAATCAATAATTAAAAAATATTGGTTGGTTGATTTTAAAAATAAACTTCAAATTTCTCCAAATAAAAAGGCCGAACAGCTATCGAAACTTTTAAGACAATCTATGAAAAGATTGACTTCAGACAAAAAAAAAATGGGGTTATTTTTAAGCGGAGGGCATGATAGTAGAACAATTTTAATGTTAACTAAAAGAAAAATACCTTGTTTTACTGTAAGCTTTTCAGATAATTATGAAGTTAAAATCGCCAGGGAGATAGCCCTAACAAATAAATCTAAGCATTTTTTTATAAAACTAGATCAAAATCATTTTTATAATACTTCTACAGTCTCTGCTAGAATTTGTGGTGGAATGTATAATATATTCAATTCTTTATTTATAAACCTTCAGTTTAAATTTACTAAATTTTGCGATGTAATGTTACATGGACATGCTCTTGATTACCTTTTTCAAGGGATGTACTTGCCAACAGAAACAATTAAAATTTTTGATAGTCCAACTTTTTTCAAGAAGATTAAAAAAATTTCTGAAAATATACCATCATTTTTTATTAAAAATTTACCATATAGATTAAAATTCATAAATCATGAGAAATATATAAAAAAAAATCATCAAAAACATATAAATAAAATGCTGGAGAACTCAATATCTGAAATTATAGAAATAAATAAAAAGAATTGTTTAAATAGTCTGGATATTTGGGAGTCTATCTTAATAGAATCGTTAGGCAGACACTATTCTTGGCCTAATATCGGTTCAAAAATGTCAATAATTGAACAGAGAACCCTCTGCTTTGATAACGATATATTTGATTTCTTTTTAAGCCTTAATTTAGAAGATAAAATTAATGGCAAGGTTATTAGAAAGGCTCAAATACTTATGAACAGTAAATTATCTTCAATACCGACTGGAAATTATGGTTTTTCTGCATCAGATAATCCATTTATTAAAACGACAAAATTGGTTTTAAGAAAAATTCTAAGGCACATTACTTTTAATAAAAAATTTAGAGGGCCAATAGCTGAAGATAGGACCTGGCCAGACAGAGATAGGTATTTAGTAAATAATGAAAAGTTTCAATCGCTAATTTTGGAAAGTTTAAATTCAAAATTCATAAGAGATAAATTGAACTTCCTCGACTGGAAATTAATTGATATAGATTCACAGAGATGGATCAAAAAACCATCTGGTGGCGCGACATTCTTAATTTCTATATTGAGTCTACATTTATTTTTTAAGGAGCTTGAATAATATGTGTGGTATTTTTGGGTTTTGGCTTAATAGACAAATTACAGAGAATGAAAAGAAAAGAGCACTAAACTCATTGAAAAGCTTTTCATATCGAGGGCCAGATTTTTCTGACCATTATATCAATAACAAAAGAACTTTATTTCTTGGTCATAATAGATTATCAATCTTAGATCTTCACAACAGATCTAATCAACCAATGAAATTCGATGAAAATGTTATTGTGTATAATGGAGAAATTTACAATTTCATTGAAATAAAGAAAATTTTAGCAAAGAAAGGAATAACATTCCAAACTAATAGTGATACAGAAGTTCTTTTACGAAGTGTCTTATGCTTTAAGGATAAATGTTTTGATTATTTAGACGGTATGTTTAGTTTTGCTTTGTTTGACAACCAAAAACTAAAGATTGCCACTGACCCATTTGGTGAAAAACCTCTTTATGTATTCGAGGATAAAGATGGAATATATTTTTGCTCTGAAGCTCGTCCTCTAATTAATTTTCTCAAATTGAAGTTTAATCCCACTTCCAGAGAAATCGCATCTTTCTTAAGTTTAGGGTTTATACCAAATGGAGGTACAGGTTATAATTCTCTCAGAGTGATTGAACCGGCAAAGTTAATTGTATTTAATTCTCCGACTAGTTCGGTGGAGAAAAAGTACTGGTCAATTAATTCTTTTAATACTAAGAGTGAGTTAAATAATAATTTTATTGATGATTTTCTGAATATTCTAATAGACTCAATAAGAATTAGAATGAGATCAGACGTACCGATTGGTGTATTTCTTTCATCAGGCATTGATTCAAGTTTAATTGCAGCAATATGTTCAAGAGAACTAAAAAAAAATATTTCTTCATTTACCATTTCATTTGATGGCAAAGAAGACGAATCTCCAAATGCTAAAAGAATTGCTGACTACTTAAATATTTCAAATACAGTTATTCCATATGATAGTAAAAAGGGTAATAGAAAACTAGTAGATTCACTTTGCGATTTATATGGAGTTCCAAACGATAATACCGCCTCTTATAATATATTCGAAATGTCCAAGTTAGCTAAAAATTATGTTTCAGTTATACTTAGCGGAATTGGTGGAGATGAAGTGGCAATGGGTTATAATAAATATAGGTTTATTCAAAAATATAAATTTTTTTACTATTTACCTGAAATAGTAACAAAAATTGGTTTGAAATTGTTTAAAAGTAAAAACTTTATAAATTTTTTTTCTGGTAGAGATTTAGAAAAAATTATCAAACTAAAGAATAATGACTCATTCAAATATCTCGAAAATATAATTAATGATGTTGATGTGGAATTCTTAGAAAATGACAAGCATAGTTTCCTGGAAAAAGTTTGGTTGTTTGACATTATGAATACACTTCCAAGGAGTCACTTGGAGTCAGTTGATAGGGGAAGCATGAGAGCAAGTATGGAAATACGATCTCCATTTTTAAGTAAAAAACTTTTTGAAAAAATGTGTGAAATAGACAAACATACTTTGCTAGCAAAAGGGCAGAAATTTTTAACCAGAACAATATTAAAAAGGTTCCTTCCAGAAAACCTTATTTTCGATCATAAAAAAGGTTTTATTAACCCCCTTCAAGAATGGGCTAAAAATATTAAAAATATTCCCAAGATAGCAGGAGTTAATTTTGATGGTTCTAAATCATTTTCTTATTCAGAATCAAATTTGATATTAAGGGTATGTATTTTGGATAAATTGAAAAATTACAAAAAAGAAAACTCTCTATAATTCATAGATTTATCTATGGATCTTCCAATCGACTTGAAAACTTGTTTTTCGTCTAAGCAAGGCAGGAGAAATTGGTTTTTT
>JBJKUR010000010.1:0-33274 GCA_045563055.1 Alphaproteobacteria bacterium | reverse complement strand
CTAGCACTCCAGCCACGAACTTTGGTTCTTTTGGAAATTTTTTTTTAAAATCCTCAACAGCCTTTTTAGCAATCATTGCACCTTTGTAATTTAAATCAAAACAGTAATCTTGACAGCCATAGTCTTTTTGAGATGTGCTTGTAGAATTAAATGTATTAGTCTCAATGATATCCGCACCGGACTCTAAATATTTTGTGTGAATTTCATAAATCAAATCTCCTTGGGTGATATTAAGAATATCATTATTTCCAAATAGATTAATTTTCGAATCAGAAAATTTTTTTCCTCTAAAGTCCTTTTCTTCTAACTTTTCATCTTGAATCATGGTACCCATAGCTCCATCCATAATTAGGATTTTATCATTGAGCGAAGTCTTTATTAGGTTATCTTTTTTCATTTTTGCTCACTTTCCTAATGTTCGTATTCCTAGTATATGACAGATGGCAAATGATAAATCAGCTCTGTTAAGAGTATAAAAGTGAAAATCATTCACGTTTCCTTCGATAAGTTTTCTGCATTGATCGTAAACAATTGTGGTTGCAACCAACTTTCTTGTTTCTGGATCTTTATCTAATCCCCCAAACATATCTATTAGAGACTTTGGCATTTTACATTTCATCTTATTTGCAAACTCTAATGTTCTTTTGCAATTAGTAACTGGAAGAATTCCTGGAATTATCGGTATTTTTATTCCTCTCTTTATAGCACCATCAACATAATCAAAGTAACAATTCACATCAAAAAAAAACTGTGTTATGGCTTTAGTAGCGCCCAAGTCTACCTTTTTTTTTAGAACATCATATTCTTGATTCATTGATGCTGAATCCGGATGCATTTCAGGATATGCTGAAACGATTATATCAAAATCAAACTTTTGCATTAGAAATTCAATTAAATCTGTTGCAAATTTAAAATCCGAATTGTTGTTTTCACCTGTCTCTCTTGGGTCCCCTCTTAATGCAACAATATGCCTAATCCCTGACTCCCAGTAATCTGATGCAATTTTCTCGATTTCTTGAAAGGATGTTCCTAAACAAGTAAGATGAGCCGCAGGAACTAAAGATGTTTGTGTTTTAATTTGTTTTACTAATGAATGGGTATTTGCTCTTGTAGAACCACCGGCACCATATGTCACAGAAATAAACTGTGGTTTTAAAGGTTCGAGTCGCTTAATATTTAACCATAAGGATTTGATAGATTCTTCATTTTTAGGTGGAAAAAACTCAAAAGAAACATTTATTTGCTGATTTGTCATGAAAACTGGCATAACTTACTATATTTTACAAAAATAATCCAAAAAATTTATTTTTATGTTTTAAGTTTAAATTTTTAATATAAAATAATAAAATTAATACTAAATATATGATGGTCTAAATATGGTAATTTTTAAAGTAAAATATAACAATATATTGTTTTTTTTATGCACCTTTTGTCTCCTCGCATTTTCAGGAAATTATTCATTTGCTTCGGAAGATGTAAATGATCCATTTGAAAAAGCTAATAGAAGCATTTTTAAGTTCAACAATCACTTAGATGATTATTTTTTTAAACCTGTTGCTAAAGGCTGGAGAGAAATACCAGACATACCGAGGAAACCTCTTTCTAACTTAGCAACGACTGCAAAAACTCCAATCAGTTTAGCTAATGCTATCCTCCAACTAAATAAAGAAAGTATCGGAAATATTATAGGCAGATTTCTTGTTAATATGACATTTGGTTTAGGTGGTATTTTTGATGTGGCTGGAACTGAGAGCTTTGGGAACATACCCGAAGTTGAGGAGGATTTTGGTCAAACTCTTGCTGTTTGGGGAGTTCCAGACGGACCATATGTAATGCTGCCAATTTTTGGTCCCTCTAGCATAAGAGATGCAGTTGGACTTGGTGTAGATACTATCACCAACCCACTTTCATTTGCTTACAGAATGAATAGTATCGGTTTAGAGGCCAGGCTATCAGGTCCAGTGGTCAGAGGAGTGACAACTAGAGAAAAATACCTGGATTACCTCGATGAAATGAAAGAGGGTTCTCTTGATTTTTATGCTACAATGAGAAGCCTTTACAGGCAAAAAAGAAGAAAAGATATCTCAGGGGAACTTGAAAATAAAGATCTTACTTTAAGCCTTCTACCACTAGACATTTATGAAGACGATGAATTAAAATCAGAAGAATTAAAATCAGAAGTTTCAACAACTGTAGTTGCGGCAGTTAAAGAAGAGGTTCAAAAGTCAACATTATCTACAAGGTACTACAACGGAGTCCTTCCCTCATCTAACTACCCTGCTTTTAATGAGTCTAGAGTTAATTTAATTGAGTAAAATAGATGAAAAAATATATTATAAAATCACTCTATTTTATTTTATTAATATATCCATCTCATCTGCTATCAAATGAAAATATCGAAGAAAGCAAGTTTTTTGTTGAAAACTTAGGTAAAGAGGTTGTTGAAAAAGTTTCTAATATGGACCTAACAGAAAATGAAAGAAACTCAAATTTTAGAAACCTTTACCTGAGTTCTTTCGATAACTATTATATTTCCAGATTTGTACTTGGAAGATATTGGAAAAGATTAGATAGCAACATGAGAAAACAGTTCGTAGAAAGCTTTAATAATTATATCGTAGCTACTTATGCTCCTAAATTTAGAGGTTGGGAGGGAACATTTAAGGCCGTAGATTCATTAATCGAGAATAATTACTATAATGTTAAAATGAATGTCCTCAATAAAGATGGTCCAACTTTAAAGTTGATGTGGAAAATCTATCTAGATAAAAATGAAAACTTTAAAATCCTTGATGTGAATATTGACGGTGTGAGTATGTTAGTAACCCAGAGAGCAGAATTCATGTCAGTAATAAAAAACAACCCGAAAGGGGTCATTGGTCTAATTGAAGCCATGCAAAGAAAAACCTCAGGTTAAATTTTTACTTATCTCAGACTGCATTCTTGAAATTACATGGTAGGCCCGGAGGGACTTGAACCCCCGACAACACCGTTATGAGCGGTGCGTTCTAACCAACTGAACTACGGGCCTTAAATATTTTCAATTTCTTAAACTTAAACTATTATCTAATGATATTATTAGAGGCATTAGTTATCAAGAAAACTTCTAAGTTTTCTTGATCTACTAGGATGTTTGAGTTTTCTTAAGCCTTTGGCTTCAATTTGTCTTATTCTCTCCCGTGTAACTGAAAATTGTTGTCCAACTTCCTCTAAGGTGTGATCTGTATTCATTCCTATGCCAAACCTCATTCTCAGAACACGCTCTTCTCTAGGTGTCAAAGTAGATAAAACTCCGGTCGTTGCTTCTCTAAGGTTATTTTGAATAGCTGCATCTAGTGGAAGTTTTATATTCTTATCCTCAATAAAATCACCTAAATGGCTATCATCCTCATCACCAACAGGTGTCTCCAAACTTATAGGTTCCTTAGCTATCTTTAAAACTTTTCTTACTTTTTCCAAAGGCATACCGAGTCTTGAAGCTAATTCTTCGGGTTGTGGCTCCACTCCATTTTCATTTAAGATTTGTCTTGATACTCTAACCAACTTACTTATTGTCTCAATCATGTGGACCGGAATTCTTATAGTTCTGGCTTGGTCAGCGATAGACCTCGTGATCGCCTGTCTGATCCACCAAGTAGCATATGTTGAAAACTTATACCCTCTTTTATATTCAAATTTATCTACTGCCTTCATCAACCCAATATTCCCCTCTTGAATAAGATCGAGAAATTGGAGACCTCTATTTGTATATTTTTTTGCTATTGAAATTACCAATCTTAAATTGGCTTCAATCATTTCTTTTTTTGCTTTTCCTGATTGAAGAACCCCATCGTTAGCTGAACCAGATACTTCTTTGATTTCATGAATTGTCATTAAAGTGGATTGCATAATCTCTCTAAACTTTAAAATAATCTCGGAAGCAACCTCTTTCTTGGCGAATGAATCCCATTTCTTATTATTCTTCTTAGAGAGGTTTCTCAACCAATTTTTATATTGACCATTTTTATTATATTCTTTTTCATATTCATCTTCAGGAATCCTTAATTTTTCTGAAATTTCTTTGAGTTTTCTCTCTCCAGCTAGTATTTGTAAGTTGTAAATTTTATGAGTTTCAATAACGTCATCTATTCTGTTCTGATTGATAAAGATTTTCATTAATTGTTCTGAAACTGATTTCTCTGAGGACTTAATTTTTTTGTCTAACTTTGAATCAATTTTTTTATTGAGAATCTTTAGATCGATATATTCTTCTTTTACCTTTTTAAATTTTTTAAATTGCTTATTAAATTTTTCAAGATTAGTAATAATTTGTGGTTTTAGACTTTCCTCTTTCTCGAGAATTGACAAGTCAGAGAGTTCGTTAGCATCTTCAGTATTTTCTGTATCAAAATCTTCTTGATCCTCTTGGTCCTCTTCTTCATTATTCTTTTCCTGATCATCTGATTGTTGACTTTCAACAGAATTTTCACCATAAATTTGATCATCTTTAATAGAAATATTTTCAAAATCCTCAGGCTCGCCATTAATTGACCTGAATGTTGAATCTAAGTCTATGAAGTCTCTAATCTGTCTTTCATTGGCCAGAAACTCCTCGAAATACTTTTGAATCGACATCATAGAGATAATACTTTTTGAAAATGCATCTGCAGTTTTTTTTTTCCCTGACTCAATCCTTTTAGCAATTTCTATTTCACCTACTCTAGATAGGAGTTCGACATTCCCCATTTCTTTAAGATACATCCTTACTGGATCATCAGTTCTACCTGTATCTTCTTCTTTTTCTGCAACAATATTTGATGAACTTGCTTCCTCAGAAGAATTTTCTTCACTTTCTTCGTCGTATATCTGAATATTTAAACTTTCTACCTTAGAATAAAATTCATCTTTATCTTCAAACTTCTCGTTTTCAAGTGCTTTTTCACATTCACTCCTATTTAAAAATCCTTTTTTTTTTCCCTTCAAGATAAGCTTTTTGAGCCCTTCACTTGATTGATGATCTATCAAAGGTTCTTCTATTTCTTCTTTTTTTAATTTGGAGTCTGTTTTATTCATGAACATCACTTTTTTACAATTGAAATATGAACTGTCGATGAATATCATTGAATATCTTTATTCTGTATACCTTTAATTTCCTTTGATATTTCATGATATTTTTTTAACAACTTTTCAGATATAATTTCATCCTTAGTATCCATTATCTCTTTTTGTATCGACTTCCTCTCATCTATTAAAAATGGTAATTTAAGATTGTTAAGAATTTGTTTGAATAATTGTATTTTCTCGTCGTTAGACAGGCCATATATATGAGTATTCCTGATTTCATTAAGTTCTTGAATCATATTTTCATTCAATTGGTTTATTGTTCCATTCTTTTGAATTTCATTTGAAACGTCATCAGAGTAATTTATGAGTATTTTTTCCTTTTCGGTTTCCAACTGTTTATCTAATAGTTTAACCTTAAAAATTTCTTCATCAAATTCATCTAAATATTTTTTATCTGAAATTATCATAGCTAAAAATATTTTCTCATTGATATTATCTTGTGTAGCAAATAAATTTTCTTTCTCTGATTTTCTAACTTTGATTTTATTTTTTTGCCAAATAAAATTATCCTTCTTTGATTTTAAAAACTTAAAGTATTCAGACGATACCTTTGAGTTTTCAATTTTTTTTATAATGTCACCTATTCTCTGATCAAATGTCGCGAGAAATTCTGGGGTATCACTAGTAATCGAACTAAGAATGATTTCCCACGTAAACTCAGATAGGTCTGATGATTCTTTCTTGAGATTGATAAAATCCTGAACTGAGTATTTCTCTATAAAAGAATCTGGATCTTCACCATTAGGAAGTCTAATAAACTTTACAGATTTTCCAGGAGTTAAAAATTTGAGGAGTTTTAGAGCAATTTTCTTGGATGCATTAAAGCCAGCTTGGTCGCCATCAAAGCATATTACAGGAACATCTGAGTAATTCCACATTTTGTTTATCTGAACTTCAGAAAGAGAAGTTCCCATAGAAGATACAGAGTTTCGAAGGCCAGAATTATATAGTTTAATGACATCCATGTAACCCTCAACTAAAATTATCTCATTTGTATTTCTTATAGTTTCAATGTTTTCATTCAAACCAAATAGAATCTGACTTTTTTTAAAAATCAAATTTTCCTGAGAATTAATGTATTTTATTTTTGAGTTACCGAAATCTCTCCCACCAAAACCAACTAATAAATTAGAAAAGTTAAAAATTGGAAAAGTAATTCTTTTTGAAAATCTTCCAAAAAATTCATTTTTCTTATTTTGTATTAAAAAATCAGTTTGTTTTATTTGATCTAATTCATAACCCTTAGAATTGAGAAAATTAATAAGTTCTTTATGTTCTGAACAGAAACCTAATTTATACTTTTTTATTACATTCTCATTTAATCCTCTTGATAAAAGATACTCATATGCAGTTTTGTTTTTGTAAAGAGAATGCTGAAAGAATTCATTACATTCTTTATTAATTTCATAAATTAATTTCTCTGTATTACTAATGACAGTATTTTTTTTCGAAATCTTAAAAGGAACTCCAGAATATTTTGATAAATAGCTTAATGCCTCATTGAAGGATAAATTTTTATATTTTGTAGTAAAATTAATTATGTTTCCACCAGCTTTGCATCCAAAACAAAAAAATAAAGATTTATCGTTACTAACATTAAAAGATGGTGTGTTTTCGTTATGAAATGGACACTTACCAACAAAGGAATTGCCTCGTTCAGATAATTTGACAAACTGGCCAACAAAATCAGAAAGTCTTACTTTGTTATTTACTTGATTTAAGAATTCATTGACCGAATTTTTTGAATCGGTCATTGAAGATTTTTTTTAGCTTTATTTGCGACTTCCTGCATGTCTAACTGTCCAGGATATTTATTTTTCAGAAAACTTATTAACTTTCCTAGATCCTTGATTGAACTACATTCAAGTTCACTAATTACTTCTACTAAAATCTTATCTAGTTCATCAGAAGTAATTTGATGAGGTAAGAATGAATTAATTATATCAATTTCTTTTTCTTCTCTTTTCGCTAAGTCCTCTCTTTTACCCTCAGTATAAACCTTGGCACTTTCTTTTCTTTGTTTAATCATATTAAGAAGAAGATTTAAAATATCCTCATCAGAAATAGAGTCTCCTTTTTTCTTGGTTCTAAATTGAATGTCATGGTCTTTTATGGCCGCAAGAACCAACCTAATTGTTGAGGTTGCTATCTCATCTCTTTTCTTTAAGTTTAGATCAAGACTCAACTTTAACTTTTCTCTTAATAATGTCATAACATTGCTTATATATTAAAAAAAAAAAAAATACGATATCTTTTTAATACTATAGTTTACTATCTTAGTATTGGAATTTAAGCATATCGCTGTATATTATTGATCAAATGAAAAACCGTGTCAAAACAAATGAAAAAAATTGTTTGCTTCTTTTAGATGATGGTTCTTACTTTTATGGCACTGGTTCCGGATATAATGGAAATTTTTTTGGTGAAATTTGTTTTAATACATCAATAACTGGATATCAAGAAATTTTGACGGATCCGTCTTATTTTAACCAAATTATTAATTTTACCTTTCCTCATATCGGTATTGTTGGAACAAATCAAACTGATCATGAGAGTAAGAAAATTTATGCTGCAGGTTGTATAGCTAATAATACACTTACACCTGCTTCAAATTATCGATCTGAAATGAATCTCGACGATTGGCTATACAAACAAAAAAAAGTATGTATCACAGGAGTGGATACAAGGCTACTTACAAAGAAAATTAGAAGCTCTGGAGCCTGTAAAGCTTTAATTCATTTCCCTATAAAAGGCAAGTTCGAAAAGCTGAGAAATTTAAAAGATCTATTAATTAATTTTCCAGATATGAATAAAGCAGATTTAGCATCAGTGGTTTCTACACCACAGATTTATAAATGGAAAAAGAATGAAAGATTACCCTTTGACAAAAAATCAACCAAGAAATTTATTGCTGTCGTAGATCTAGGTGTCAAAGAGAATATTTTAAAAATTCTAGATTCATTTAAATATGAGATCATTGTCTTTCCATTAAATTATCCAATTCAAGATATTATCTCATTAAATCCGTCAGGCATCTTTCTATCTAATGGTCCTGGTGACCCACTTGCTACCTATGAAAAGCATCATGAAAGCCTTGATAATATAAAAGAATTTAAAAAACCAGTATTTGGAATTTGTCTTGGTCATCAAATTTTATCTCTTATCTACAAAGCAAAAACTGAAAAAATGCATCACGGCCACAGGGGAGCAAATCACCCTATCAAAAATATGGAAACAAAAAAAGTTGAGATAACTGTACAGAATCATGGTTTTGTCGTATCTAAAAAATGTCTTCCTAAAAATTTAGAAATAACTCATTCTTCTCTTTTTGATGGCACTGTTGCAGGGTTAGCAGTGAAAGATAAACCATTCTTTTCCGTTCAATATCATCCTGAATCATCACCTGGTCCTCAAGATAGTAGATACTTGTTCAATAAATTTATACAACTTATGAAAAATGCCTAAAAGAAAAGATTTAAAAAAAATTTTGATAATTGGAGCTGGACCTATTGTGATTGGTCAGGCCTGCGAATTCGACTATTCGGGAGCACAAGCATGTAAAGCTTTAAAAGAGGAGGGCTATAAAGTGGTTCTTGTTAACTCTAATCCAGCTACAATAATGACAGACCCTAATCTTGCTGATAGTACTTATATTGAACCCTTAAATATAAATATGTTGGAGAAAATTATATTAAAGGAGAAACCCGATGCTCTTTTATCAACAATGGGTGGGCAAACAGCTTTAAATCTATCAATGGAACTAGAACAGAAAAAAATCCTAAGTAAATATAATGTTAAACTTATTGGAGCATCAAAAAAAGTAATTCAAAAAGCTGAGGACAGAGAATTATTCAAACAATCAATGATGAAAATTGGTCTTGAAACACCAAGAGGTTTCGTAATAAATAAAATTAATGACTGTGCGAAAATCATAAAAGAATTATCCTATCCTATTATTATTCGCCCCTCATTTACTCTTGGGGGATCTGGAGGTGGAACAGCAAAAAATAAAAAAGATTTACTAAAAATTGTTAGTAAAGGATTACAACTTTCTCCTATAAACGAAGTTCTAGTTGAAGAATCACTGATAGGGTGGAAAGAATATGAGATGGAAGTTATTAGGGACAATCAAGATAATTGTATAATTGTTTGCTCCATTGAAAACATTGATCCAATGGGGATTCATACTGGAGACTCTGTAACAGTTTCACCGGCTCTCACACTTACAGATAAAGAGTTTCAAAAAATGAGAAATGATTCAATAAAAGTTGTAAGAGAAATAGGTGTGGATACTGGTGGAGCCAATGTTCAATTCGCTATTAACCCAAAAACTGGGAGAAATGTTGTGATAGAGATGAATCCTCGTGTATCAAGGTCTTCTGCATTAGCATCAAAAGCTACTGGTTTCCCAATTGCTAGAGTTGCAGCAAAACTGGCAGTTGGTTATTCTTTGGATGAATTAAGAAACGATATAACAACGACTACACCAGCCTCATTTGAACCAACAATTGATTATATTGTAACAAAAATACCAAGATTTACATTTGAAAAGTTTAGTATGACTGAGGAGAAACTTGGCACTGCAATGAAATCAATTGGAGAGTGCATGGCAATTGGAAGGAGTTTTAAAGAATCATTTCAAAAAGCAGTGAGAAGTTTGGAAATTGGGCTGGTTGGATTGGATTCAAATAAATTTCTGAAAGGGAGAAATTCAAAACAACTTATTCATCTACTAGGTGAGAATAGACCAAATAAGTTTCTAGTCATAGCCGAATGTATAAGAAGAAAAATTGATTTGAAAAAGATATGTGAGATTTCCAATTATGACCCTTGGTTTGTTAGGGAAATATCTGAGATAATAAAAATGGAATATCGATTGAAAAATGAAAAATTTTGTAGAAATTTATTTTTAGACTCTAAAGAACAAGGTTTCTCTGATGAGAAGATAATAGAGTCTATAAAAATCTCTAAAACTCAATTTATGAAGCTTAAAAGAAAATATAAATTGCATTCATGTTTTAGGAACATAGATACATGCTCAGGTGAATTTGAATCTAAAACCCCTTACATGTATTCATCTTGGAATTGTATTGAGCAAAACGACAGATTTGAAACTGAAACTGATATCACAAATAAAAAGAAGGTTATTATTCTAGGTGGTGGACCCAATAGGATTGGCCAAGGAATTGAATTTGATTATTGTTGTGTTCATTCTTCTTTTGCTGTCAGAGAAATGGGAATTGAATCTATAATGATAAATTGTAATCCTGAGACAGTATCAACTGATTTTGATATTTCTGATAGGCTATATTTTGAACCACTCGACTTTGAATCTGTGAAAGAAATCTGTATTGCAGAAAACCGCAGAAATAAACTTTTAGGTGTAATAGTTCAGTTAGGAGGACAGACACCTTTGAAACTTTGTGAGGATTTATCAAAAGAAGGGATAAAAATCTTAGGTACATCATTTCAATCAATTGATTTATGTGAAGACAGAGATAGATTTTCAAAATTAATGAATAAACTTAACGTTCAGCAGCCGGAGAGTGATATCGTTTACAACCTTAGTGAAGCCAAGAGAGCAACTAAAAAAATTAATTTTCCAATTGTTATCAGACCATCATATGTTTTAGGTGGAAGAGCAATGAGGATAATAAATAATAAAGATGAACTTGAGAAATATTTTTCTAATGACTTTATATTAAATAATAAATCTATTCTAATAGATGAATTCCTAACTGGTGCAAAAGAAATTGATGTTGATGCTATTTCAGATGGTCATGATGTATTTATTTCTGGAATTCTCGAACATATTGAAGAAGCTGGGGTTCATTCTGGCGACTCTGCCTGCTCTCTTCCACCCCAAACCTTGTCGTCTGAAATAATCGAAAAAATAAAAAAAACAACTCAACAAATTTCAATTAACCTAAAGATCATCGGTTTTATAAATATCCAATATGCAATAAAGGATGACAAGCTATATGTTATAGAAGTGAATCCCAGAGCTAGTAGAACCATTCCTTTCATAAGTAAATCTACTGGAATCCCTCTCGCAAAAATTGCAACCAAGGTAATGTTAGGTATAAAATTAAAAAAATTCGATTTACATCAGAAAAAACTAGATTATGTAACAGTTAAGGAATCAGTATTCCCTTTTGACAGATTTCCTGGAGAAGACATAATTTTGGGTCCAGAGATGAAGTCTACAGGCGAAGTCATGGGAATTGATAAAAGTTTTCCAATGGCTTTTCTTAAATCACAAATGGCTGCAGGAAACAAGTTGCCAACAAAAGGTTCTATTTTTATTTCAGTGAAAGATAATGACAAGGAGAATATAATACTCCTTTGTCAAGTATTAGAAAAATTAAAGTACAAAATTTTTGGTACTAAAGGAACTGCCAATTTTTTATCTAGATTTTCTATTAATATTAATGTGATTAACAAGGTTAATGAGGGAAGTCCCCACATTGTTGATCTAATTGAAAAAGGAAAAATAAATTTAATAATTAATACCACTAGTGGGTCTAAATCTTTAGCAGATAGCTTGTCTATTAGAAGAACAGCTTTAAGTAAAAAAATTCCGTATTTTACCACAATTTCTGCAGCAAAAATTGCTATAACAGGCCTTAATATAATAAATAATAGTCAAATAGAAGTTAAAGCGATTCAGGATTTGTATAACCTCTAGAATTTAATCTATAATTCATTATAATAATATATTATGAATGAAAAATATCCAATGACAGCTCAAGGTTTAAAAATGCTGAGGGAAGAGCTTGAAAACCTGAAAAATATTGAACGACCAAATGTTATCAAGGCTATCGCAGAAGCTCGGGAACATGGAGACCTATCTGAGAATGCTGAGTATCATGCCGCCAGGGAAAAACAGAGTTTTATAGAGGGACGGATTGCTGAACTGGAGAATAAAATTACAAGAGCTCATGTTATTGACACTTCAAAACTAGATGATTCTAAGGTAACATTTGGAGCTACCGTTGAGATTACCGAATTAGAGACGGAAACTAAAACTTCTTATAAAATCGTAGGGGTTGATGAAGCAGATATTGAGAAAAATCTAATTTCCGTTTCAGCACCTCTTTGTAAAGCAATGATAAATAAAAAAGTCAAAGATATTTTTGAGGTAAATACCCCAAAAGGTTTGAAAGAGTATCAGATAAACTCTATAAAGTTTACATGACTTCCAAAAAAAAAGAAAATATATTAATTATTGGATCAGGTCCAGCAGGATATACTGCTGCAATTTATTCAGCAAGGGCTGGTCTCAACCCTTTGCTTATATCTGGTCTGGAACCAGGAGGGCAACTAACCATTACAACAGATGTAGAAAATTTCCCCGGATTTGAAAACCCAATTCAAGGCCCTTGGTTAATGGAACAAATGAAAAAACAGTCTGAAGCCTACGGAACAAGGATCTTAAACGATTATGTTACAAGTGTAGATTTTTCAGGGAATTTACATGAAGTCAAAACTGAAAAGGAAACATTTCAGTCTCACACAGTTGTAATAGCGACAGGAGCAAAAGCGAGGTGGTTAAATATTGAAGGAGAAGATACTTATAGAGGGTATGGGGTTTCAGCCTGTGCGACCTGTGATGGATTTTTTTATAAAGACAAAGTCGTTGCGGTTGTTGGAGGTGGAAATACTGCAGTGGAAGAGGCATTGTTCCTATCTAATATTTGTAAGAAGGTCATAGTTATACATAGAAGAGACAAACTGAGAGCTGAGAAAATTCTGCAAAAAAGACTGTTTGAAAAGAAGAATTTAGAATTTATCTGGAACTCAACGGTTGAGAGAGTTATTGGGGACATAGAAAGGAAAGAAATAAACTCGGTTGAAGTTTATGATTCCCAGAAAAAAAGAAAAAAAATTATTAATTTAGACGGGTTTTTTGTTGCCATTGGTCACTCTCCTTCAACAAACATATTCGAAAAAAAGTTAAAAATGGATGATGAAGGGTATATTTTAACAAGTGCAGACTCGACAAAAACCAATGTGGATGGAGTTTTCGCTGCCGGTGATGTTACCGATAAAATCTTTAGACAAGCAGTCACCGCCGCAGGTATGGGGTGCATGAGCGCGTTGGAGGCTGAAAGTTTTTTAACAAGTAAAAATATCATCTAATTTTAATATTATTAATAATCTCTTTGTGAACCACACAATCTTTTCGGAATTTTTCTAAATACTTAACAACAAAACCCGATAACCATTTTAATTCTAGTTTTTTATTTTTATTGTAATCAAGATGCATTGATGACGTCATCTCGTAAGGCATTTTATTTATTTTTTCCAACCAAAATTCAATTGGATTTTTATTAAATTTTACCTTGAATTCTTTAGACAGGCAGTAAGTTTCCCGCATTGCTTGAATGAACTTTTCTCTTAGTTCATAACCCTCAAATATTTCTCCGATTGTTTTCTGAGTGAGCGTGGTCATTCCGCTGTAAGCAGATAAAAAAATAAATTTTTCCCAGATTTTTTCTTTAATATTTTCCTTATATCTTATATCCAGTCCAACCTCATTACATTTTTTACAGAAACCTTGTAATTTCGCATCATTTTTCTGGTTTATCTTACCTACAAAGAAGGTCGCAAGTTTCCCTAAATGTTTAATTGATTGATCTTTATCTACAAATGAAGAAATCTGAGCGACTGCTCCATAGCATCTTTCCTCACCAAACTCGTCTATCAATCGTTGTTCAGCAAAAATTCCATTTTGAAATGGAAGCAAAATAGAGTTTTGAATATAAGATTTTTTAATATTTTTTATAAATTCTTCAAAATCGTAAAGTTTAACTGTGCTCAAAACAATATCAAAATTTACTTTTTTTGGAACTGAATCAAAAACTTTTATAGGTTTAAATATTTTGAATCCTTGGGTGCTTCTAATTTCTAACCCATTTTTTTTTAAATGTTTAAGCCTTTCACCCCTTGCGATAAAGCTTACATCAAAGTCGGTTTCTAACAACTTTGATCCTAAATACCCCCCTATTCCTCCAACTCCATAAATTAGAATCTTCATCTACGATATTCTTTTAATTGACTTCTTAATCCTATTACAAGCTTCAGTTAAATCATTTAATGATGTAGCATAAGAGATTCTAAAATAAGGAGATTTTCCAAAAGCGACTCCAGGAACCACTGCTACTTTAGCATCTTGAAGAATAAATTCTGCAAAATCTAAATCATTTTTTATAGTGTTCCCATTTGGATTTTTTTTATTAATAAATCCCCCACAATTTACAAATAAGTAAAATGCACCAGAGGGTTCATATGGTTTAAATCCATCTATTGAATTAAAAAAATTATTAAGAAAATCTTTTCTTTTTTTAAATTTTTCTATCCAATCAACTAAGAATTTCTTATCACTCTGTAAAGCAAATTTGGCTGCAACTTGACTTATCGAACAAGGGTTTGTTGTGCTCTGTGATTGAATCTTAGAGATTGACTTTACAATTTCTCTATTACCTGCACCATAACCTATTCTCCAACCAGTCATTGAAAAAGCTTTAGAAACTCCATTGACTATAAAAGTTCTATCGTAAAGTTTTGGCTCAACGTTCAAAATATTTAAAAACTTTTCTCCGTATATTATGTGCTCATATATATCATCAGATAAAATTTGAATTTTAGGATAATTCATCAGTACCTTTGATATTTCTAATAGCTCTTTCTTATTATAAACAGCACCTGTTGGATTTCCTGGAGAGTTAATTATAAACCATTTTGTACTTTCATTAATGCATTCATTGAGTTGTTTGGGATTAATCTTAAAGTTATTTTCCATATTTGTTTCAATAATTACTGATTTACCTCCTGCTAAATTAACCATATCAGGATAGGAAACCCAATATGGAGACGGAATTATAACTTCGTCATCTCTGTTGAGAGTTGACATGAATAAATTATAAATAACATGTTTCCCCCCTGCGCCAACAGTGATTTGATCTAGACTAAATTTCAATCCATTTTCGTTAATGAATTTATTACAGATTGCCTCCTTTAACTCAGGTATTCCATCAACTTGTGTGTATTTTGTGAACCCACTATCAATTGCTTCTATTGCACTTTTTTTTATATGCATAGGCGTATCAAAATCAGGCTCACCAGAGCTTAAACTTATAACGTGTTCACCAGACAGGGTCATTTCCCTGGCGGTCTGTGATATTTTCACAGTTAGAGAAGGTTTGAACCTTGATAGTCGATCTGAAATTAGAGTCATCAATTAAGAAAAAAAATGTAAATCTTTTATATAAAGATTATATATAAACTTGAATAAAAATATATTAGATTTTTTTTTTGTTATAAATTTTATGAAAAAGTCCATTTTTAAATTATCCAGTCCATATAAACCATCAGGAGATCAACCGGCTGCTATCAAAAAATTATGTGCAAAATTACAAAAAAATGTTGGAAATCAAGTTCTTCTCGGGGTTACTGGATCAGGAAAAACATTTACTATGGCAAATGTAATCAATAATCTACAACGTCCATCACTAATTTTTGCTCCTAATAAAATTTTAGCTGCACAACTCTTTAGTGAGATGAAAAGCTTCTTTCCTCAAAATAGCGTTGAATACTTTGTTTCCTATTATGATTATTACACTCCAGAAGCATATGTTCCTAGGACAGATACTTATATTGAGAAAGAATCATCCATTAATGAGCAAATCGATAGAATGAGACACTCTGCAACAAGATCATTATTAGAAAAAAGAGATACTATAGTAGTTGCGAGTGTATCATGCATATATGGACTAGGTTCAGTGCAATCATACTCTGAAATGACACTTAAAATAAGTAAAAATCAAAAATGTAACCTGGAAGAAATAAAAAAAAAATTAGTAGAACTACAATACAAAAGAAATGATCAAGTTCATCTGAGGGGTACCTTCAGAAATCGGGGGGATCTTCTAGAAATATTTCCTTCACACCTTGAAGATTGTTCATGGAGAATATCTCTTTTTGGAGATACAGTTGAGTCTATAAGTGAATTTGATCCTTTCTTAGGAGTAGTTTCAAAGGAACTTGATGAAATTAATGTTTTTGCAAACAGTCATTATGTTACACCAAAACCATCACTCAAAAATGCAATAGAGAAAATCAGAGATGAATTAAAATCTCGCGTTGAATTCTTTGAGTCTAAAAAACTATTTTTGGAGGCACAAAGAATTGAACAGAGAACTAAATTTGACCTAGAGATGATTTCTGCAACTGGAAGTTGCTCAGGAATAGAGAATTACTCTAGACATTTAACAGGAAGAAAAGAAGGTGAACCACCTCCAACTTTGTTTGAGTATCTTCCTGAAGATGTAATACTTTTTATTGATGAATCCCATGTTACAATTCCTCAAATTAGAGGTATGTTCAAGGGAGATAGATCAAGAAAAAACACTCTTTCTGATTTTGGGTTTAGACTTCCATCTTGTAAAGATAATAGGCCATTAATGTTCGAGGAATGGGAAAAATTTAAAGGGCAAACAATTTATGTTTCAGCTACACCAGGAGAATATGAATTAAATAAAACTAATGGCGTATTTGTTGAACAAGTAGTTCGTCCCACAGGTTTAGTGGACCCCATATGCGAAATTAGAAAAGCCATTAATCAGGTAGAAGACGTTATTGAAGAGTGCAAAAAAGTTACCAAAAGAAAATTAAGAGTTCTTATCACAACTCTTACAAAAAAAAATGCAGAGATGGTTACTGAATATCTAAATGAAAATAATGTAAAAGCTCGTTATATGCATTCTGACATAGATGCACTTGAAAGGATTGAAATAATTAAAGATCTAAGAACTGGTAAATTCGAGGTTTTAGTTGGTATTAATTTATTGAGAGAAGGATTAGATATTCCCGAATGTGGTTTGGTTGCAATCCTAGATGCAGATAAAGAAGGTTTCTTGAGAAATCAAGTATCACTAATTCAAACTATTGGAAGAGCTGCTAGGAATATTGAAGGAAGAGCTATCATGTATGCTGATCAGCAAACAAAATCTATTATAATGGCAATTGAGGAAACCTCTAGACGAAGAATTAAACAAATGAATCATAATAAAAACAACAACATTATTCCATCATCAACATCTAGAAAAATCGAAGAAAGTATCAATTCTTCAGAAAATCAAACAAAATCTGGTAAAATAAAAAAGTTAGAGTCTTTAGATGAACTTAAAAAGAAAATGATAGAATATGCTGAAAATTTAGATTTTGAGAGAGCTGCAGAAATTAGGGATAAAATTAAAATAATGGAAGATAAACTACTTGGGTTGAGGCAAAATGTTTAAATCGGTTCTTATAACTGGTGGCGCACAAAGAATTGGGAAATCAATTGCCAAATATCTAGGTGGATTAGGCTATAATATTGCAATTCAATATTACAAATCTCATGAAAGTGCTAAAGAATTAGCAAAACATTTCAAAGCGTTGGATGTAAAATTTTCTAGCTATAAGTTCGATTTCGAAGGAAAGAAAGATATTAATCTATTCTATAAAGACATACTGAAAGACTTTGGAGAAATAGATATTCTTATCAATAATGCTTCAACATTTGAGTTCGATACATTAATGAGTTCTGATGAGAAAAAATTTGATAAACATATTAATGTAAACTTGAAAGCTCCTTTCTTTCTCTCAAAGTCATTCGTTGGTGGTTTGAAAAAAAAAAGAGGAATTATAATAAATATCCTTGATCAAAGGGTTAAAAATATAACACCTTACTTTACTTCATATACAATTAGTAAAACTGCATTATATTCCTTAACTAAAAGCCTTTCAATTTCTTTAGCTCCGAATATTAGGGTAAACGGTATATCTCCCGGCCCAACATTAATGAGTAAGAACCAAAATAAAAATCAGTTTAGAAAACAGGTGCTCAGAACACCTTTAAAAACTCAGGTAAAGCTCTCTGAAATCAATGCAGGTGTAAGTTATTTATTAGATAACCAATCTATTACGGGCGAGGTTTTAACATTAGATTCTGGTCAAAGCTTAGGTTGGGCTCATTCAAAATCAAAGATATTCAAAACAGATTAGGCATTTAGAAGTTGTCAACAATAAAAAAAAATTAAAATAAAAAAAATAATAATCAAAGAAGAATGAAATAGAATTATAAATTTTGCATAAATTAATATTTTTATAAGCAAAATCAGTCACATACAATTTTGATTAATTTTTAATCATTTTGTTAAGAACGCCAGTTTTGTTATCATTAGATAGAAAACCCTAAGTTTATTAACAGATTTATCCACAATAATAGTGGATAGTAATTTTGGTACAACTTTTTATAATAAAAGCAATAGTTTAGAAAGTAGTACAAATGAGATTCAATGCAACGTATGACTATGGTAGGGGAATAAAAGCCATACAAACAGCATCTAAAAACTTTCCTGATGGTTCAGGAATTTATCAGTTTCTTGACCATAACAACACAATACTATACGTAGGAAAAGCAAAGAACTTGAAGAAGAGAATTGCAAGCTACCTAAATAATCACAATCAATCAAATAGAATCAAATTATTAATTAATTTAACAACAAAAATAAAATTCATAAAGACTTTAACAGAGGTAGATTCTTTTATTTTAGAAAACAATCTTATAAAAGAAAATAAACCAAAATTTAATATAAGACTCATTGATGATAAAAGTTTCCCATACATAAATATTAGTATATCAGCTGAATGGCCTAGAATTAAGAAACTAAGAGGGAGATCAAATAAAAACGATGTTTCATTTGGTCCATTCTCTAATGTAAGTGCTGTAGAAAATGTAATAAAACAGATCGAAAGAGCATTCTTATTAAGAAGTTGTTCAGATAATATATTTAAGTCAAGAAAAAGGCCCTGTATTCTTCATGAAATAAAAAGATGTAGCGCACCCTGTGTTGGTTTGATTTCGAGAGATGACTACAAAAAACTTGTTTCTAACACTATCTCCTTTTTGAATGGGAAAGACACACAAACCAAAGAAAAGTTAATAAGTGCTATGAACTCTGAGAGTAAAATGCAGAATTACGAAAATGCTGCCAGATTGAGAGATAGAATCAGTGCATTATCAAAGATCTCTAATGAGAGATATTCCGATCTCAATAATAAAGAAAACTTCGATGTTGTATTTTTAAAAAAAAGAGAAGATATAATCTCAATTCATATTTTTTTTTTCAGATCCGGAAAAAATCTTGGAAGCAAAGATTTTCTATTCGAGAATAGTTTTTTTGATGAAATGAGTATGATTTTCTCTCAATTTCTATATTTTTTTTACACTAAAAATAATCCTCCAAAAGAAATTATAGTTAATACAAAACCAATTGATGAAAAAGTATTAATTTCTATAATTTCAGATAAATTTGGCAATAAAATAGTATTAAAAGTACCTTCTAAAGGTAAGAAGCTATCAATTCTAAAAATGGTGGAAGAGAATGTTGATGCTTCACTTGAGAAAAAAATAGCAGAAAACTCAAAAAAGAATAGTCTTTTACTGTCAGTCCAAAAGAAACTTGGTCTTAAGTATCTTCCAAAGAAGATTGAAATTTATGATAACAGTCATTTACATGGGACCAATCCCGTAGGTGTAATGGTTGTCTATGAAAATGGTAAGTTTATTAAAAACTCATACAGAAAGTTTAACATTGAATGTAAAGAGAATAATACCAAAGATGACTATTTTATGATGGCGCAAGTCATTTCAAGAAGATTTAAAATTTCAGATAAGTGGAAGGAACAATTTCCTCAACTTATAATTTTAGATGGAGGTAAAGGACAATTAAATGTTGTGAAAAAGATTTTAGAAGAGAAAAAAATTTTTAACATTGACGTGATTGGATTGGCAAAGGGAGAAAAAAGAAATGCTGGTAATGAAAAAGTTTATATATCTAATAAAATGATTAAATTGGACAAAAACGATAAAGTTCTTTTTTTTCTGCAAAGACTGAGGGATGAAGCCCATAGATTTGCAATAAATACAACGAAAAGCAAACATCAAAAATCACTTAAAGCTTCGATTTTTGATGGTATAAATGGAATAGGACGAAAAACGAGATTAATTTTACTATCCCATTTTGGATCAATTGATAATATAAAGACAGCAGGAATTGATGATTTAAAGAAAGTTCCAAATATAGGCACTAAAATAGCAAAAAAGATTTATAGAGAATTTAATAAAAATGTTTAAAATAGAAAATATTCCAAATATTCTAACTCTTCTGAGAATTCTTGTTATACCCATAATTATCCTATTTCTGGAAATGAATAATGAATTTTACAGGTGGGTAGCACTAATTTTATATACAGTTGCATGTATCTCCGACTTTTTAGATGGTTATTTAGCTCGCAAATTTGAAATAGAGTCAAGTTTCGGAAGATTTCTAGATCCCATAGCTGATAAAATATTGGTAGTTTCTGTTATTTTCATACTCATTTCTAATAAGGTTATTTATGGAGTTTTTGTTTACCCCGCACTGGTAATTGTTATACGAGAAATACTAGTTTCTGGACTAAGAGATTTCTTTGCTCATTCAACAGAAACACTCTTAGTAACAAACCTCTCAAAATGGAAAACTCTTATACAAATGTTTTCGTTAGGTTTTCTAATTGTTTCAGATAATTTTGATACTAATCTAATTTTATTTGTTGGATTTTTTGGCTTGACTATCGCCTCCATAATGACCATCCATACAGGTTATATATATTTTAAGAAAAACCTGAGATTATTTAAATGACAAAGGTTTTTGGAATTGTTGGTTGGAGTGGGAGCGGGAAGACAGACTTGACGACACGTATAGTGAATCTATTTGTTAAAAAAAAAATATTGATTTCAACTATTAAACATACACATCATAACTTCGAGATTGATAAAAAGGGTAAAGATAGCTTTAAACATATAGAATCTGGTGCCAATGAAGTTATTTTATATAATGAAAAAAAATGGTCACTTATAAGTAATCTTCAAAAAGAAAGTGTTGGCATAAAGTCAATGATTAAAAAATTTGATAAAAAAACAGAAATAGTAATTATTGAAGGACTTAAATACAGTGATTTTCCAAAGATTGAAGTTATAAGAGCATCCCTTGGAAAACCTCTTATTTTTCCTGAGGACAAAAATATTAAATGTATTGTAGCAGATCAGAAAACCTCAGAGCTACGTCAAACAACTTTGCCAATAATTGAGTTTAATCAAACAGAAAAGATTGGTAATTTTATAATGGAATACTTTGATAATGCCAAAATGTAAAGAGAAGCTAACTTCGTTTAAAAAAGCACAAAGAATTATGTCTAAATTTAAGGTCAAAAATGAAATTGAGATTATTAAATTGGAGAATTCAGAAAACAGGGTTTTAGCTGAGAATATTTTTGCTCCAATTAACATTCCAGAATATGATAATTCAGCGGTTGATGGTTACGGGTTTATAAATAAAAAAGTTAAAAAAAGAAAGCTAAATTTAGTTGGAGAATCAAAACCTGGAAAACCCTTTCTAAAAAAAATTAATGAAAATCAAGTAATTAAAGTTTTTACAGGTGCCTACATAATTAATGAAAATACAAATATTGACACTGTATGTATGGAGGAAGAATGCAAAATATTTAAAAAGGAAGTTCTTATTGATAGGAATTATAAAACTGGAAGTAATATAAGAAAAAAGGCTGAAGATATAAAAAAAAATTCTAAAATATTTTCAAAAGGAAGAAAAATTAGACCCTTAGATCTTGCCCAATTATCTTCAATCGGTATAAGAAAGCTTAAAGTATATAAAAAACTTAAAGTTGGAATTTTTTCGTCGGGAAGTGAATTATCATCAAATAAAAATAATAAAAAAAAATATGAGATTTATGATTCAAATAAATTAGCTCTATGTTCACTTTTTAAGAGAATAGGCTGTGAAATTATAGATTTAGGAATTATTAAAGATAATAAGGACGATACAAAAAATAAAATTTCCAAAAAGTTAAGCTCAATTGATGTCTTAGTAACTAGTGGTGGTGTTTCAAAAAGTAAGACGGATGAAATTGGAAAATTTTTTTATGAAAATGGTAAAATTTTATTTTGGCGTTTATCTATTAAACCTGGAAGACCATTTATTTTCGGTGAAATTAGAAATAAACCTTTTATTGGTTTGCCAGGCAATCCGGTGGCTGCGATTGTTACATTTTTTATGATTGTAATAAATTTTATTAAAAATTTATCTGGAGAGAATAATGTCGACTTCGTAGAAAGGATACTTCCTTGCAATTTTAATGTAGAAAAAAAAATAGGAAGAACAGAGTGGATTAGAGGGAATATGTTTAAAAAGGATAATAGTTTTTATCTTGAAAGATTTAAGTCAACCGGCTCTGGAATAATATCTTCACTTAGTCAAAGTCAAGGAATAATCGAGTTAGACGAAGAAAATGATTATGTGAAGAAGGGAAGTTTACTTAAGTTTTACAAGTATGAGGATATGTTAAATTGAAGATATTATATTTTGCACAATTACGGCAAATGCTGGGAAAAAGTGAGGATATATTATATTTGAAAAAAAATATAAAGATCTATGAGGTTATTGATGAGTTAATTAAAAGAAATGAAACTTATCGCGTGGCTTTTAATGATATTAGAAATCTTCAATATGCTATTAATTGTGAATACGCCAATAAGGATAGTTTTGTGAGTAATAAAGATGAACTTGCTGTTTTTCCACCTGTAACTGGAGGATAATGAAGATAATTTTTCAAAAAGAAGAATTTTGCGTCCAGAATAAAATAGAAGAATTTTCCAAATCTAATTCTGATGCTGGTGCCATACTTACATTTATTGGAAAGGTTAGGCCAAGGTTTAATAAAAAAAATATTAAAAGCCTGGATATAGAATTTTATGAAAAAATGGCTTTGTTTCAGATGAAAAAAGTTATCAAAGAATTAAAAAAAAAATACCCAATTCTTGATTGCCTGGTGATTCACAGGCATGGTAATTTATGTCCAGGTGAAAATATTGTCTTAATAATAGTATCATCAAACCATAGAAATGAAGGATTGAAGTTTTTAGAAAATATAATTGAATGGTTAAAAGTTAGGGTCACCTTTTGGAAAAAAGAAAATTTTAGTGATCATTCAGAATGGGTGAATCAAGAAAAAGATAATAAATATGCATTTTAATACTAGTCTTTCACAACTTTATTAAACTCATTAATTAATAATTTAGTAATTTCACCAACTGTAAATTTATATTTATCAATCGACAAAACTGGAGTTATTTCAACTGCGGTCCCAGTTAAGAAGACCTCCTCACAATCTTCGAGGAATTCTGGTTTAAAATGATTTTCTTCAACTTCCAAACCTTGAAGCTTTGCAATTTCAATTACAGTTTTTCTTGTGATTCCATTTAAAAAACAATCTGGTATAGGTGTGTACAGTTTTCTTTTTTTTGTAAAAAAAATATTTGCACCTGTGGCTTCAGCAATCAGTCCTCTATAATCTAGCATCAATGCATCATCAAATCCTTTTCTCTCTGCTTCATGTTTACTAAGTGAACAAATCATGTATAGCCCAGCGGCTTTACTATCAACTGGAGCAGAATTTGGAGAAGGTCTAGCCCAATCAGAAATTGTTAGATTGATGCCTTCTAAAATTTTCTCTGGAGAGAAATATGATGGCCATGCCCAGGTAGCTATTGCTATATGGGTTTTAGAATCAATGGCTGATATGGCCATTTTCTCGCTTCCTCTCCATACCACTGGCCTAATATACCCATTCAAAACGTTTTGTTTTTTTGCCAACTCGTACATTACATTGTTTATCTCTAAGTTATTATATGGTATTTTTAAATCGAGAAGATCTGCAGATCTAAACAATCTATCAACATGTTCTTCCAACTTAAAAATCTTTCCATCATATATTCTTATTCCCTCGAAAACGCAGCTTCCATAATGAAGACCATGGTTAAGAACATGAACATTTGATTCTTTCCATTTTTTATAAACTCCGTCCATCCAGATATATCCATCCATTTTGTCAAAAGTGATCATTTGCATAATTAAATTATAAAAGTTAAAGTTTAATAATATAGCATTGAAAATTAATTTATAAACAGTTTGATCTTTATTTATTTTATGAAAAAAAAACCACACCTTTTATGTGTTGATGATGATAATAAGATAAGAGAATTACTTAAAATTTATCTCACCAATAATAACTTTAGAGTTAGTATTTGTAAGGATGCTATTGAAGCAGAAAAACTTACAAACTTCTTCATATTTGATTTGATTATCTTAGATATAATGTTGCCGTTAAGAAGTGGAACAGATTTTTTAGATTATATTAGAAAATTCGATCTAGATACCCCAGTTTTAATGCTAACAGCGGATAGTCAAATTGAAAAAAAGGAATTATCCTTCCAAAGTGGGTGTGATGATTATCTTGTAAAACCATTTGAGCCCAAAGAATTAGTAATGAGGATTCATAAATTATTAAACCCTAGATTTAACCGAAATATTTCTGGTAATAAAAGTTATTTTGGAGAATTTGAGTTTGACTATGGAACAAGACTCCTCAAAAAAAATGATGTGAATATAAATTTAACTAATTCGGAGCTTATTATTATAGAGTTTCTATCAAAAAATTTAAATAAAGAAATCTCTAGAAATAAAATAGCAAACCTATTAGGAGATACAATAAATCTAAGATCTGTAGATGTAACTATAACAAGACTCAGAAAAAAAATTATTTCAGATAAAAACAACTCATTTCTGAGAACAATTAGAGGAAAAGGCTATATGCTGGTAAGTGAATATGAATAGAAAGCTTCTAAAAAGTTTCCTTCCCAAAAGATTATTACCTAGGTTGCTAATGATTTTTCTTATTCCTTTGATAATAATTCAATGTTCAGTAATTTTTTTTTTCTATGATCGTCATTGGGAAAAAATCATTAATAGATTTTCTAATATAGCAAGTAACGAAATAAATTTAATTATAAATACTTACGAAAAAGAAGGTATTGAAAGGACCAAAGATTTTGCTAACGACCTTAATATAAGGCTGTCTATTCATAACGAAATACCAAAAATTCTTCAAAAAAGATCCATCCTTGAAGAGAAAGTATACAAAACTATTAAATCAAGAGTTAATAAAAATATAGATGTGAATTTTAGAGAAGAATTTGTTGCATTTTATATGAAATTTGATGATGAAATTCTTCAAGTAAATTTTCCTAGGAAATATTTGCTAAGTGAAACACCAATCATCTATATTTTGTGGATAGTTTCTACTTCACTTGTTTTATCATTAATTGCATTTTTATTCATGAGGATACAAATTAGAGCAATATATAGATTATCAAAATCTGCTGAAGATTTTGGACGCGGTAAAGAGATTTTAAATTTCAAACCTGAAGGTGCCATGGAAATTAGATCTGCCGGTAATGCTTTCCTTAAAATGAAAAGAAGAATTAATAATTATATTGATCAAAGAACTAGTTTCTTAGCAGGAATTTCTCACGACCTTGGAACCATCATTACTAGAATAAAATTAAGATTAGAGTTATTGGATAATAACAAGGAAACATCACAAATAAAAAAAGATATTGAAGTTATGCAAGGTTTTCTTAAAGAGTATCTAGACTATTCAAAAGAAACCAACGTCAATAAATCTGTCAAAATTAATATTTCAGATTTAATTAATGAAGTAGTTGGATTGTCAAAATTTAAAGATAAAAAAATCTTTATCAAATGCGCTAGAACTATAAATATTCATAATGATAAGGGATGTTTATACAGAATTATTTCTAACCTGTTTGAGAATGCTTGTAAATATGGAGAAACTGTAGCAATATTTGCAAGAAAAAAAAATGGGAATGTAATTATTGACATTGAAGATAATGGTCCAGGAATTAAAAACGAATTTAGACGAAAAGTATTTAAGCCTTTTTACAAAATTGATGATTCTCGAAATCTAAATAAAGGTGGATCAGGTCTTGGATTAAGTATTGCTAAAGATTTGGCCAGAAAAATTGGAGTGAAGATTACATTAAAAAACTCTAAAAAGTACAAGGGCTCTTGTTTTTCAACAATCATACCAAAAGTAAGTTAGGTCATCTAATTTTTGATGAAATTATACGTGACTTTAATGATGCTGCTTTGATACCGTTCGTTATAATCTTAAAGAGTTGATCATTCTTTGCAAAAACTTTTAAGGCTTCTTCTGTTGTACCACCTTTACTAGCAACTTTTTCAATGGTTTTCTGGAAATTAAAATTTTTAGATTTGATTTGAACCAATACACCTTTCATTAAAGTTTCTAATAGTTCGAGAGACTCTCGTGATTTAAATCCATTTATTTTGAATAAATTTGAAAAGCAAAACAAAATAAAAAGAAAATATGCTGGCCCTCCTCCAAGCATTGCTGTGAAAAAATCAAGTTTTTTTTCATTATCCAACCATATTACTAAACCGAAATATTCAAATAGTTTGCTAATTTTATTTCTAATTGTTTTATCATTTTGTTCTGAAAAGAAACCTGTTGCACTGTTACCACTAGACATGAAAATGTTTGGCATAACTCTAACAATTGTACATTTATTACCTATTATCTTAGAGATTTTTTTTACTTTCAAACCAGCTACAAATGACATGATTATATGTTTACTCAAAATATTGTTTTTTAATTTTTTAATTAGATCCATTGAATCAATCGGTTTTACACATATCATAATTATACTTATTCCATTCCAAGTAACATCATTAAGATTGTTAACAAATTCAAAATTTAATTTATTTTTATTAATGGCTATTTTTCTTTTATCAAAAACAACTACTTTTTTTTTTTTTTTTAAAAGTCCATTTAGAATAATTTCCCCAAGATTTCCACAACCTATTATTAATACCGTCATGCCTCACCGTGTGTATCAACTAATGCAATTTCAATAGCATTTTTAGGGTCTTGTTTTTTGTAGAGATAAACAAAAAAAACTGGAAAAAACTTGTCACATTCTGTTGTAACAATATCTAAAAAGTCTTGAACTTGTTCCAGAGAAAGAAAGCTTTGACCTTTTATTGAGATATTGTAACTGTAAAATATTGTATTAAGCTTCGGGCAAAAATTGAAAAAGCCCACTGCTACCTTTTGATTGACTGAGGAAATCAGAGAATATATTGAATTTTTCACTTTGTGTTTCTTATATGTTTCAAAACAACTATTGACCTCAATAATTCTTTTTTGGTTGTTCCATTTAAATGAAATATTATAAGAGTTCCAAAGACCCCTTGTTAATATCGTGATTTGATCACTAGAATCTCTAAGTTTGTCTTTTTCATCGCAAATAACATGCTCTTCGATAAAATCTATAGGATTATTTTTATCGATATTTTTTTTTTGACTGTAAAAACTCACAACATAATAATAGTATATATATTGACATTTAACAACTATAATTAGTATTCATGAATATTTTAAACACAATATGTTGATTTAATGATTAAAGATACCATAATTCTTTTTTTAATTATTTTGTATATTTCTTCATTCTCATTGTGGATTTATTTTCTTTATAGATCTATAAAGAAAAAGCCTCAGATTAAAAGTAAGTTATATGCGATTAATGTTACAGGTTTTGTTATGTTCACATATTTGGTTAGTTTTTTAATTCTCGAGGTTTTAAGCTGATGATTGTTGTGACGGGTGGAGCTGGGTTTATTGGATCTAACGTAATCAATCATCTACTAGTTAATAAAGAGAAAGTCATTTCCGTTGATTGGCATAAAAAAGAAAATTACTCATATTTTATTAGAAATAATTTCAAGAAAATTTCTCCAGATGTTTTGGAAGATTTCTTGAATAAAAATAAAAAAAAAATCTCAATAATTTTACATTTAGGAGCAATTACATCTACAACCGAAAATGATTTAAAAAAAATATTAAAAAATAATGTCAATCTATCTCTTTATCTATGGAATTGGTGTCTGAAAAATAAAAAAAGATTTATATACGCCTCTTCAGCTGCAACATACGGTGATGGAAAAAACGGATTCAATGATTTAAATGATAAAGGCTACCTTGCCAAACTTTTACCTCTCAATCTATATGGATGGTCAAAACATGTAGTTGATCAGTATGTTTGGAATAATAAAAAAACAAATTCTATCTCTCAATGTGTAGGACTTAAATTTTTTAATGTATATGGACCAAACGAGTTTCATAAAAAAGATATGAGAAGTATCGTTCTCAAAATTTATGAAAATATCCAAGCTGAAAAAACAATAAATCTCTTTAAATCACATAATAAAAATTATAAAGATGGAGAACAACTGAGAGACTTTATATTC
This sequence comes from Alphaproteobacteria bacterium, assembly GCA_045563055.1. Classification (GTDB taxonomy): domain Bacteria; phylum Pseudomonadota; class Alphaproteobacteria; order Methylaequorales; family Methylaequoraceae; genus Methylaequor. The sequence goes on along the minus strand of JBJKUR010000010.1, from coordinate 4,871 downwards.
GTAAAAGATGTTGTTGATGTAGTTTACTGGTTTATCAAAAATCCAAGAGTCAGTGGCTTGTTTAATTTAGGCAGTTCGATTCCACAAAGTTTTAATACGCTAGCAAAACTTGTTTACAGATATTGTAATAAAAAGAAAAAGATAAACTACATCCCTACTCCATTATCTATAAGGAATCAGTACCAATATTTCACAAAAGCAGATATCAAAAAACTTAAGAATGTCGGATATAAAACAGGATTTACCAGTCTCGAAGATGGAATTAAAGATTATATAACAAAATACTTAAATAAATCTTAAAATGTTTTTTCACAATTTTAATCCTACAGCATTCGAAATATTCAATTTAAAAATATATTGGTACTCTTTATCTTATTTTTTTGGTTTTATTTTTAGTTTTTTTTATGCGAAGTTCTTAATTAAAAGACAAATTATAGATTTTAAATTTTCTTATTTCGAAGATTTCTTAGGTTGGGCTATATTATCAGTTATATTCGGGGGGAGAATAGGATATGTCATATTTTATAATTTTAATTTTTATTCTAGCAACCCTATAGAAGTACTTAAAATTTGGCAAGGTGGCATGTCTTTTCATGGTGGGTTAACTGGATTAATCTTATCTATTTTCATATATACCAAAATTAAAAATAAAGACTTCCTCGAGCTCTCTAATCTAGTATCAGCATGTGCTCCATTTGGTATTTTTTTAGGAAGAATTGCAAACTTTATAAACGGAGAACTTATAGGGCGACCAACTAATCAGGATTGGGGGGTGTTGTATAGTCGATATGAATACTTAAGGCATCCTAGCCAGATATACGAGGCAATTTGTGAGGGATTCCTAATTTTTTTAATCATTAATTTTTTATTTTATAAAAACTATCAAAAACAAATAAATATATTTGCAATATTTTTTTTAATGTACGGTTTTTTTAGATTTTTTTTAGAATTCCTGCGGGAACCAGATGCTCAACTTGGATTTATATTTTTTAATTTCACAATGGGACAAATCCTCTCATTTCCAATGATTGTTGCGGGAATATTCTTTTTAAAAAAAAAATGAAGCAAATTGATAAATATCTTGAAAATAACTCAATATCGTTGAGTAGATTTATAAATCATTGTCTTTACATGAAAGATTATGGATTTTATCAAAATAATAAAATAGGAAAACATTTTTTAACTGCACCAGAAGTTAGTCAGCTTTTTGGAGAATGCATTGCATTATTTTTTGTAGTTATAATGAAAAAAATAAAAGTTGAAAACTTTTGTGAACTTGGACCAGGAAATGGTTCATTAATGAGAGATATTATTTTAACTATATCTAAATTTATTAGAAAGAAACTAGCTTTTTTTCTTTATGATAAATCAATACTCCTCAAGTCTATTCAAGAAAAGAATCTTACAGAATTAATATCTAATAATATTAACATTGAATTCGTTGATAAACTTAAACTCTGTCGTAAACCGATTCTTTTTATTTGCAATGAATTTTTTGATGCACTTCCAATAAACCAATATGAAAAAAAAAATGGTCTTTGGTACGAAAAAAAGGTTATTTTTGAGAATGGTTATAAAATAATCGACCAGAAAACCAATAAAAAGTTTTCATCAGATTTTTCTAATGGAGATATACTTGAAACATCTCCTCTGACGAATTTATACATGAAAAAATTATGTAAGCATATTTATAAATTTGGAGGTGGTGCTTTGGTTTTTGATTATGGGCCTTTCAAAAAGAAAAGAATAAACACCCTTCAGGCAATCTGTAATTCAAAAAAATGCGGGATATTAGACTTTCCATTTGAATCAGACATAACATATCATGTGGATTTTGAAAATCTAAAAAAAATCTCTATGAAATACGGCTTATATTTTCATGGTCCAATAACCCAAAAAAAGTTTCTTTATTTTAATGGGATAAATGAAAGAGTAATTTCACTGATAGCAAAGTTGAAGTCTAAAGACAAAATTAATAGTTTAGAAAAACAATTTGAGATATTAACATCATCATCAAAAATGGGTGATTTAATAAAATGTTTTTTTATAAGTAAAACTAAACTAGAACTAAATTTCTTCAAAAGTTGAGTTAATGAATAAATTACAATCTTACGGTAAATTTTCTTTTTGTTTTTTTTCAAGAAATGGTGGAGTAAGTACAAGTTATTTTTCTTCATTAAATTGTTCTTTTAATAACGATGACAAAAAAACTTATGTGAAAGAAAATCGTAGAATTGTTTCCAGTTTATTTTCTAATAGAAAAATTATCCTGCCTAATCAAATACATTCTAATATCGTAAAAGAAATCATGCAGAATAAAGTTAGATCTTTCGATGCTGACTCTATAATTACAGAGCGAGATGATATATTATTAGGGATTTTAACAGCTGACTGTGCTCCAATAATAATTCTTGGAAAGCAAAAATTTGGAATAGTACATGCCGGTTGGAGAGGTTTATTAGATGGTATTATTGAAAATACTTTGAAATACATGGTTTCTACTGGAGAAAAGATTGAAAATATTTCTGTTATTGTTGGACCGCATTTAACGAAAAACTCTTTTGAAGTACAGGAGGATTTCATTGACAATCTTAGGGTAAAAGTTGAAAACTTTAAAAAATATATTTTCCAATTTAATTCAAGGACTTTCTTTGATTTTTCAAAACTGATTGAATCAGAAATTATTAAACTAAAAATTCGAAAATATAGAATTTCAAATGAAGATACTTTTTCTAATTCAGATAAATACTTTAGTCACAGATATTGCAAAGTAAATAAAATTAAAAATTGTGGTAGGCAAATTAGTGTTGTTGGTATAAAAAAATAGTATAAGTAATTTAAAATAATATAGTAGTTAAATGAAGTTAGTATCTGGAAATAGCAACTTACCTCTTGCAAAAGAGATATCTAACTATCTTGGAATACCATTATTAAAAGCTACAATAAAAAAATTTCCTGATAAAGAAATTTTCGTTGAAATACAAGAAAATGTTAGAGGTGAAGATGTTTTTGTAATTCAATCCACTTCATTTCCTGCCAATGATCATCTCATGGAGCTTTTAGTTAGTATAGATGCCTTAAAGAGAGGGTCAGCCAAGAGAATTGCTGCAATTATGCCTTATTATGGTTATGCAAGACAAGATAGAAAATCTGGACCAAGAACTCCAATTTCAGCAAAGTTAGTCGCTAATCTCATAAGTACTGCGGGAGCAGACAGGGCTTTAATGGTGGACCTTCATGCCGGTCAAATTCAAGGGTTCTTTGATATACCAACAGATAATCTTTTTGCAGCACCGGTTTTCATTGATGATATTAAAAATAAATTCATAAATACCGAAACAATCATTGTCTCTCCAGATGTTGGAGGAGTAGTTAGAGCTAGAGCAATTGCAAAAAGATTGGACTGTGATCTTGCAATAATTGATAAAAGAAGAGAAAAAGCTAGTGTCTCCGAAGTTATGAATATTATTGGTGAAGTGAAAAACAAAAACTGCATCCTTATAGATGATATATGCGATACAGCTGGAACACTAACAAATGCTTCTTCTGCTCTAAAAAAACAGGGGGCTAAATCTGTTCATGCATATATTACTCATGGAGTTCTTTCAAACCCAGCAATTGAAAGAGTTGAAAAATCTCCTATAGATAAAATTGTAATTACAGATAGTATTGTTGCGAGAGATGATGTAAAAAAGTGTAAAAAAATAGTTCAACTTTCTATAGCCCATCTCATAGGTGAAGCTATAGGGAGAATTACGGATAATAGGTCCGTATCTAGTTTATTTGCTTAAAAGGGAGAATTAAAATGAAAGAAATAATCCAAATTCAGGCTGAAAAAAGGTCGAAACTCGGAACTGGAATGTCCAGAGAATTCAGATCTCAAAAAAGAATACCAGGGGTTATATATGGTGAAAAAAAAGATCCCATCCCTATTACTCTTGATGAAAAAAATCTCAAAATTCAAGTTTCTGACTCTGGATTTTTTTCAAGACAATGTGAAATTAAACTTGGTGATGAAAACTTAAAAGTTTTGCCAAAAGATATCCAACTCCATCCAGTTAAAGAAAGTATTCTTCATATTGATTTTCTTCGTGTGGGTGAAAATACAACTGTCACACTTTTTGTTCCTGTAAAATTCATTAACGAGAACGAATGTGCTGGGATCAAACAAGGAGGAGTTATAAACATAGTTAGACATGAAGTTGAAATTAAAACCTTAGTATCAAAGATCCCTGAATTTCTCGAGGCCAATCTCAGTGGACTTGAGATTGGAGACAGTATTCATATTAGTTCTATAAATTTAGATAAAGACGTAAAACCAACAATTCAAGATAGAGACTTTACTATTGCAACAGTTGCACCACCAACTGTTATGAAGGTAGAAGACCCTGCACAAAAAACTGATAGTGAACAGGAAGAAAGTACTTCGGATTCAGACAGTGGAACTGAAGCATCTAAAGATAAAGAAGATAGTAAGGAAACTTCAGCTAATTCTGATGCTGAAAAAAAGGACAGTTAGAATCATAATTTGATGTTACTCTGATGATAATATTGGTAGGATTGGGTAACCCTGGTGAAAAGTATAAGAACACTCGGCACAACATAGGTTTTGAGTTTATAGATTCTGTCCACAATTATTTCCACTTTCCTAAATTTAAGTCGAAATTTGATGGTCTTTACTCAAGAAAACATCTATTTCAAAATAATGTAATAATTTTTAAACCACAGTCGTTTATGAATCTATCAGGAAATCCTATTATGAAATTAAGAAAATTCTTTGGAGCAGACAACTTAAGTGATCTAATAATAATCCATGACGATTTTGATGTTAGCTTTTTGAATATTAAAATAAAGTCAAAAGGTGGGCATGG
>JBJKUR010000009.1:0-86316 GCA_045563055.1 Alphaproteobacteria bacterium | reverse complement strand
TTCAGAGCTTGGTAGAATACCCTCAAGTGGACGCATCCCTATTCCATCGTGAGTTGATAAAAAATTAAGATAAGAATTACCAAATTGAGCAGGAGGCATACTCCTTGACCATTGTTTTAAATATGAACTATCCTCAGCAATAATCGCATGAATTAATAATGGAGCCAAAGAAAAATTATATATGCAATGAGCTTCATTGTTATTTCCAAAGTAACTTAAATTTTCATTATTTGGAATATTTGTTTCAGTGATAATTAAACAGTCATCTTTATAGTTATCTATGACCAATCTAATCAGTCTTATAATTAAATGTGTTTGTGTCAAATTAATACAATTTGTTTCATTTTCTTTCCAAAGAAATGCTACAGCATCTAACCTCAAGCCCTTAGAGCCTTTATCAATATAAAATTTAATTATCTTTAAAAAATAAATTAATACATCAGGGTTTTTAAAATTAAAATCTACTTGGTCGTGACTAAAAGTGCACCAAACAAATTTATCTTTTCCACAAACACTTACTTTCTTTGATAATTTGCTTGAGCGTGGTCTAATCACTTTTTTAAAGCTGTCAAAGTTTTTATTGCTGCTAATAAAAAAATCTCCCCCTGGATTTTCATTTTTTAAAAAATTTTTAAAAAGCTGATTTTTTGAAGAACAGTGATTTATAACAAGATCTGTCATGATTTTGAATTTTGAAGATATTCTTTGAAAATCTTTCCAATTCCCATGTTCATTATTAATCTTCTGATAGTCAATGACAGCAAACCCATCATCAGAAGAATATGGATAAAATGGAAGAATATGAATAAATGAAAACTCTTTGCAATAATTTGATAGAAATGAATATAAAGTTTTTAAATTATTTTGTTTCTTGTCTTTAACTGAGTCTGCATAAGTTATTAAAAAACAATCTTTTTCGTTCCAAAGCTCATCTTTGGTATCTACTGAAGAACTACTCTGAAATATTTCTTTGATTTCTGTTATTAATTTTTCAATTTCTTTTTTTTTATAGTTACAATAAATGACACTTAAATAGTTATATAAATTTTTTTCATCAATTTCTTTCATATGATATAGTTAGTCTCTGTTATCCTCTTCAACTGATCTTTTAAGATTGTCCAAAAAATCTGGGATAGCTGTGTCAACTCTACTCCAGGTCGGTATATTAGGAGATTCCATTGGCGAATCTAAGAATATTTGACCCGCAATCATAATATTTTTGGCGAATAGCTCAACTGCTGTTTCTTCTTCATGCACATCAATTTCATATTTGTTCATCAAGGCATCTTTTTTATAAATTTGCACAAAATCTAATGCTTCTCGATAGTAAGTTGCTTTAAGTGACCTGAATATTGACATCGAAAAAGTTTCTCCTTGAGAGGCTAGCTTCCTTATTACTGCTTTTGTAATATCAATTGACATTTTAGATAGTCCTTTAGAAACATCATCCAAAGAAATATCTTGATGTTTATGATCATAGTTTTCCGCTATATCAACTTGACAAAGACGATTTGATGCATAATTTCTGTACATCTCTGATAAAACACCTATTTCCAATCCCCAGTCATAGGGGATTCTAATGTCCTTTAGAACTCTTCTTCTGAATGAAAATTCACCAGCCAGAGGATACCTAAAAGAGTCAATGAATGAAATATACTCTTTAGAACCAATAGTTTTTTCGAGAGCTCTTAATAAAGGTGTTACTAAAAGTCTAGCGACTCTCCCTCTAACTTTATTTTTAGAGACTCTAGGATAATACCCTTTACAGAAGTCAAAATTAAATCTAGGGTTAGCAACTGGATAAACTAATCTTGCTAATAGATTTTTATTATATGTAATTATATCACAATCATGCAATGCGATTGCTTCGGTATCACCAAGTGATAAAATATAACCCATACAATACCAAACATTCCTTCCTTTACCCATTTCTTGAGGAGCTAAATTATGCTTAGAGAGTTCTTTATCTAATTTTTTTAATCCAGGTCCATCATTCCATAAAATTTCATGCCTTTGTGGTAATTTTGAAAAAAACCTTTTAGCATTTTGAAATTCTTCTCTATTTGCTCTGTCTAAACCTACAACAATATTTTTGAGAAATTTCACTTTAGAAATTTCATTTATAATGTTTGGGAGTGCATCACCTTTTAACTCTGAATATAATGAGGGTAAAATCAATGTTATTGGTCGGAACTTTGAAAATTTAATTAGTTCGTTTTCCAAATCTTGATATGGCCTATTGGAGAAATTATGAAGAGTAGCCACAATACCATTTTGATAAAAGTCAGAAATTTTTTTTCTCCATTTCTAAAACAAAATCTATTGATTCACTCCATCCCTCCGGTGCAACATTTTTACTAAAATAGACATTGTTTTCTTTTTTTATAGAAATTCTACAATTCTTATTTTTAACAATACAACTATAATCAGAATTTTCAAGCATACCAATGTCATTTTCACTGTCTCCAAGTGATACAGATATGTATTTTTTCTTTAGCGCAGTAGAAGTTAAACTTATAAATTTCTGCATTGCCAATGTTTTGTCATAATAATCTGAAATATGCAGAAATCTTCCACCTTTAAAAACTTTTAAACTATTATTCCAAGAGAGTACTTGCTCTTTAAATTTAATAATATTTTGATCTGTATCTTCCCATAAAATTGGATCAGTGAACATTCTCTGTTTGCTTCTTTTCACTTCCTTAATCTTTAAGTTTGTAATATTTTTTATCTTTTCTTCATTTAGTTCACTGTAAAATGAAAACTTATAGTTATTCTTTAAGTTAGTTATTTTTGACTTTATATATTTAGAATTATATTTAGAAAGTTTATAACCGTAAAAACTTTTATATTTGAAAAAACCTTCTGAAGGTATTTTTAATTTCAACCAATTTTTAGGAAAAAATATACAAGCACCATTTTCAACAATAAAAGGGAACTTTAGTTCAAGCTTTTTACTTAAATTAAATACTTCGCTGAAAGTTTTGCTGGTGTTGAAAATTATATAAGAATTATTTTTAATCCTATCCAAATATTTTTTAAGATTACCATAGGAATAGTTTGAGTGATTGAGAAATGTCCCATCAATATCTGAAAAAATTAATAATTTCATCTTTTTAATGATAAATGATAGAAAAAAAAATGGCAAAAATTTATTTGATAATTTTTTTCTAAGATTATTTGGGTAATTAAATCTTTTCATAAATCCATAGTTTCAACAAATATTCATATCAAAAGAATTCTAAAATTATTATTAGATAGAAAAAAATATTAACTAAAAATTGACATTTGAATGAAAGTAATTATCTAATAAACAATTACAGGAGATATTATGAAAAAAATTACATTTCTATTCAGCTTCATATTGTTCTTAAGCTTAGATGTAAATGCTTGTCCATATCAAAAAATGGCAGAAGTTGATACTAAACTTTTCTCAAATAAAAGTATTAACACTCAAACATTTGCTAAAGTTTCTGAATTGAGATCAAAAGGAGAAAAAAAACTTCAAATTGGTGAGCTTGATAATGCAGAAAAAATATTTGATAGAGCACTTGCAATTCTAAAGAAATAAATAATTTTAAAAGGGGTGATAAACCCCTTTTACTTATTCATTCAGTACCACCCGTAATTATCTCTAATTATATAAATTAAGAAAAATATTTTTCTACCATGGTATAACATCGTCTTCGTGGAAAAGTCCTCCACTGGGCCCGTCAGAGTCCAAGGTAGCTAAACGTAATGATGTTTTAAAACTGTCTTTTACCTCCATAGGTGCATTAGGACCGCCTAAATCTGTTTTTACCCAGCCTGGATGACCAGAGTTAACCTTGATTTTTGTATCTTTTAATTCATTCGCCAGGTGAATTGTAAAGGCATTTAATGCGGTCTTGGATGCATTATATGCAAATTCTTTTGCTGGAGAAATTGGAGAGTCTTTAGCTGAATGAAGCGTTAAAGAACTTAAAATTGTGGAAACATTAACAATTCTTCCAGCATCTGACTTTTTAATTAGTGGAAGTAATTTTTGAGTTAGAGAAATAACTGAAAAAAGATTTGTTTGAAATGTATCTTTAATGTCCTTTTCACTTACTGTGGAACTATTCGTAACAAATAAATTCCCTGTTAAAAGAACGCCAGCATTATTTATAAGAATATCTAATTTTTTGTATTTATCTGAAATATAATTGTAAACTTTCTCAGGTGCATCTTGTTCAAATGCGTTGTATTGGACTAAATCGGCTTCTATTCCAAGGTTAGATAATTTATTTAATGCTTCTTTACCTTTATTTAAATCTCTAGAACCTAAAATTACTTTGACTCCTGTTTCAGATAACTTTTTAGCGGTTTCAAACCCTATACCTCTATTAGCTCCTGAAATAAATGCTACTTTATTCATACTGATTACTCCTTTTTAAAATTGTATCTTATTGTTTATTAAGCTTTATATTTTACATGAATTATTATTTAAGTTTTAATAATATCCGCAACCTCCTTTGTGTTTTCCAAAAATGAAAAATGGGCTGATTTATCTATCGTTTCAAATTTGTCTAACTTTAACAAACTTTGTGTTTGTAATTTATCAGATTCTGTGGCCCAATCATAACTTCCATAAAAAAGTTTTACTGGCACTGTTACTCTTTTGTATAGATCTCTAATTCCATTATTTTTATTAAATTGTGATAGTACCTTTCTAAAATGATAAACATATCCTTTTTTATTTAATGAAGAACACAATAAATCCAAATATTCATCAGGTAGTTTGGTTTTATCGAAAAACCCACCATTCATAATATTTTTTAGTATAAATTTATTCTCTAAACTAGCAAATAAATTACCAATGAAAGGGATACTTACATGAAATAAAATAAATTTTGCAAAAAAATTACCTCTCTGAATACCCTCACCGAAGAAGGAATCATAATCGTATGGATTAAACATGAATATTTTTGTGACAATTCTTGGAAGTGCATCAGATACACTTGCTGCTAGATTTGCTCCAATTGATTCTCCAGCTATAGTCAAATTTTTAATTTTTGATTTTTGTATAAAACTAACTATCGATTTAGTAAAAAAATCAAGATTATAGTTTGTTTTTATATTGATTGGGGAATCGCCAAACCCTGGAAGATCAATTGAATATACAGTGAATTTATTTTTTAACAATTCACCAAGCTTATCAGAGTATTCTAATCTATTTCTAAATGTATGAAGTAATAAGATAGGTTTTCCTTTTCCAATTTTTTTGATTCTAATATAAGTTCCATCATCCAAATTAAATTTTTCAATTTTCATTTAACCACTTTCAAAAAATAATTATATAAGTATTTGTAATGTATATACCCGCGTATATACACTTTAATAATTATTCTTTTTTAATAATTTGTAAAGTAATATATTAAATACCATGAAGAAACTTATTAAAGTTAAAGAACTAGAACAATGCACTTGTTTTAATCTTAGAAAAATGGCAAGGGAACTAACTAATAGTTACAATACATCACTAAAGTCTTATGGTGTGAATTCAACGCAGATACCTATTTTAGCACTATTAAATATTTACAATCAAATTGAAACGTCAAAGATAGCAGAATTATTAAATTTAGAAAAATCTACTGTAAGAAGAAATTCATCTATTTTAATAAAAAATAAATTAATCAGAATTGTTAAAAGGAGTGCCAACGGAAACCTTCTTAAATTAACGAATAATGGTTATAATAAACTTAAAGAAACATTACCTATATGGAAAAAGTCCAACCAGACAGGGAAAAAGTTAGTGAAAAGTTACCTTGGAGTTTTAAAAAATATTTCAAAATAATAAAAATTATAATAGAAATGGGGTGGCTGAGGGGATTTGAACCCCCGACATCCGGAACCACAAACTTAACATTATAATTCTTGTCTAAATTTGTTTGCTTTTTCTTCGTAATGTATTCTGATACTAATTAAAATAGAATTGATGGTACAGAAAATAATTAACGAATAAAAATCGTTAAAAAATAAACAAATTAATATTATTTCTGAAAACACAACTAAATAGTTTGGATGCCTCAAATATTTAAATATCCATGTTTTTACTAATGGTTTATTTATCACTAATATTCTTGTAGTCCAGAATTTTCCAAGCTGATAGATAATGAAATATCTAAAAAGTTGAAGAAAAAAAAAAAAATATAGATATTGAATATTAACATTTGCGTTAAAAAAAGATTTGACTAAAAAAAATGAAACAAAAATAACATGAAACAAAACAATAAATTTATAATGAAACGGATAATATTCCTCAGCACCAGCTTCAAGCAATCTTTTTGTATTTTTTTTACTCAAAACAAGTTCAAATAATCTACTAAAAACAACATAAATCATTAAATAGGTATCAACCATTAGAACCTATTTTAACCCCTGATAAACCTGCGGTAAAACCAGGTCCAAGTGCACTCATTAAGAATGTACCACTATATTTTTTTTTTATCATTTGCATTAATACTAGTAAAACTGAAACAGATGAAACATTTCCAAAATTAGAAAGAATTTCCTCGGACTCTTGAATAGTCTTATTATTATTCAAAATTTTTTTATAAGCTTCAATAATTCTCATTCCTCCAGAATGAAGAACGTAACCATTTAAATTTTTTAACGGAAAATTACTTAAAACGTATGGTAATCTTTTTGTTATAAATTCTGGAATGATTTTGTCAAAAATTACTGATAATCCATCGTCTTCTACACCCCACCCCATTAAAGACAAAGAATTTTTCCAAGTATACTCTTTTGATTCTAATAAGTTGCAATCTCCGCCCTCCTCTACCAAATAAGATACACATCCATCACCAAATAGAGCTGTACTAACTATATTTTCTTTACTAAAGATTTGAGGTCTAAATGTAAGGCTACACAGCTCAACATTACAAACAAGAATAGATTTTCTTACACTTTTAAAAATCTCTACAGCTCTGTTTAATCCCAAAACACCACCAGCACATCCGTATCCAAAGATTGGTAGGCGAACAATTTCATTATTAAAGTTAAACAAATTAAAAATTTCAGCATCAATACTTGGTGTAGAAATACCAGTACTATTAACAAGAATTATACCACCTATTTTTTCTGGAGTTGTATTTGTCTTTAGAATTGTTTCTTCTATTGATTTTTTTAATAGAGAAACGGCATTTTTTTTAAATAAATAGTTTCTTTCAGACCAATTATGTTCATTTAGGTACCAATTAAGTTGTTCGGTAAGATATCTTGTTTTTACTCCAGAGTTATCATAAACTTTTTCCATTTTTTTAAAATTTATTTTTGATGAAAATAACTTTCTGCCTATATCTTTAATGTCTTCTTGATAGACTCTATTTTTAGGAAACGCTGAACTTAGACCATTTATACTTAGCATTTCTAATATTTAATGCTTAAAATTATAAATAAAAGGAAATTAAATGGGGTGGCTGAGGGGATTTGAACCCCCGGCCTCCGGTACCACAAACCAGCGCTCTAACCAACTGAGCTACAACCACCATATTAAAGAAATATAAGTTAATAATAATTAAAATTATTTACAACTTTTTATATTTTAAAAATTTTAAATTATAGTTTAGTTAAATCTAGTTTTTATTAATATTTTAAATTTAAAAATTAGTAGTGTTACCTCAGTTTATAAAATTATTTATTGTCTTACTTTATTAATTTTTAGTAACGTAGACTGCATCTAAGGCCTCATTAACACAGTCACCAGCAGCATCAAATGCTTCCATTGGGTCGCAATTTCGATTTTTGGCCATATAATTTTTAAAGCCATTAATAGCTGCATTAGACAAGCTGTCACAAACTTCAGTTGGACAGCCATAATCCAACATTACATTGGTTGCACCTTCAATTGCAAGTTTCACGGAATTTACTGGAGAGGATCCTTTTTTAAGTTCAGTCTTATATATTTCCATAGCAACATCTCCAGCAAGGTCTGCTAAATCTTCAATTGATATGGTTGAATCCTCACCAATAGGGATTGTACTACTGGACATAAATATCCTCTTTAATTAAATACTTCTGATAGTTATTATTAAAGATTTATCGAAGTAATTCAAATAATTAATTAAATAAGAAAACCCACAAATATTTCATTATTGAAATTTGCATTCTAAAGACAACATCTATATATTTCGCTTATGGATGGTCTAAATAAATCAATGTACGACATTGGAAGTGATAGTGCATTTTCAATACTAGCTAGAAGTCAAGAGCTTGCTCGACAGGGGAAAGAGGTTATCAATCTAGGTATTGGACAGCCAGACTTTCCAACTCCAACGAATGTTGTAAATGCAGCAATTAAAGCTCTTAAAGATGGACACCATGGGTACACATCATCAAATGGTATATATGAATTGAGAAAAGCTGTAGCAGATGATTTTTTGAATAGAAATAAGATTAGTGTTGATCCTAATCAAATTTTAATAACACCCGGTGGAAAATCAATTATTTTCTACACCATGTTAATGTTTGGAGAAGTTGGCTCGGAAATCATTACACCGGACCCCGGTTTTATAGCCTATAAATCAATGATTGATTACACCGGAGCAAAAGCAGTTTGTTTGCCGCATAGGATGGAAAATAACTTTTCATTTCAAGCAGAGGAACTCTTATCGCTAATTAATGACAAAACTAAACTCATAATTTTAAACTCACCCGCAAACCCGACTGGTGGGGTAGTTCCACAAGAGGAATTAACAAAACTAGCGGTGGGTCTTGAAAAATTTCCAAATGTATATGTCCTTTCCGACGAGATCTACAGTAGAATTTTATTTGATAATCATTCACACCATTCGCTTTTGAGTTACAATAATATTAAGGATAGAGTTATTGTTCTTGATGGTTGGTCGAAAACCTATTCCATGACAGGTTGGCGCTTAGGTTATGGTATCTTTCCAAAGAAAATTTTTAGTTTTGCGGAAAAATTAGCAATTAATTGTCATTCATGCGTAAATTCTGCGGCTCAATTTGCTGGAATAGAGGCACTAACAGGTTCACAGGATTCTGTAAATAAGATGATTGAGGAATTTAAAGTTAGACGAGATTTCTTGGTTAAAGAGTTAAATAATATTAAAAATGTTGAATGTAAAAAACCAGGTGGAGCTTTCTATGTTTTTCCAAAGGTTATTAAAGAAAATCTTTCATCGATTGAAATATCTAGATATTTACTGGAAAATAAATTTATCGCGACTGTTCCAGGCTCATCTTTTGGAGACAAAGGTGAAGGATTTTTAAGAATATCTTATGCTAATACAATTGATAATTTAAAAAAATTTGTATATCATTTGAATATATTTATGAATGAATGAATAGAAATTAGACAATGGTGATTAAAAATTAATCAAATGTATCGGGATCAATAATGATAAAGCCAGCATTTACAACAATAATTAGCTTTGGCACGTTTTTTGCTTCTAGGTTAGTATGAAGAAAATTGAAGCTATTATTAAGCCTTTCAAAGTCGACGAAGTAAAAGATGAGCTCAATAAAATTGGTGTCCTAGGACTTACAGTTTCAGAAGTTAAAGGCTACGGTCGACAGAAAGGTCATACCGAATTATACAGAGGTGCTGAATATGCTGTTGATTTTCTTCCAAAAATCAAGATAGAGTTAATAATTCCAGATGATATTGTTGACGAAGTTATCGAAGTTATAAAAGCTAAAGCTCACACAGGTAGAATAGGAGATGGGAAAATTTTTATATCTTCAGTAGACGAAGTAATCAGAATCAGAACTGGAGAATCCGGTAAAAATGCTATATAATCATGAAATGGAGGGAATATGAGTGACGTAGCTAAAGTTTTAAAACTTATTAAAGATAAAGAAGTTAAGTTCGTAGATTTAAGATTCACTGATACTAAAGGGAAATGGCAACACACTGCGCAAACAGTGGAAACCATAGATGAAAGTACCTTTAAAGACGGAATAATGTTTGATGGTTCATCTATTGCTGGTTGGAAAAGTATCGATAAAGCTGATATGATTCTAAAACCCGATCCATCAACTGCTGTTATGGATCCATTTACTGCACAACCCCAACTTGTTTTATTTTGCGATGTAATAGAACCTGATGATGGAAAACCATACGAATTAGATCCAAGAAGCACCGGTAAAAAAGCAGAAGAATATTTAAAAGAATCTGGGATTGGTGATACAGCTTTTTTCGGTCCTGAAGCAGAATTCTTCATCTTTGATGATGTCAAATGGGCTACTAATCAAGAGTATACATTTTACAGTATTGATTCTGAAGAGGGTGCTTATAATACTGGTGTTGATATGGAAGGTGGTAATATGGGACATAGACCTAAAGATAAAGGTGGTTATTTTCCTGTACCTCCTGTTGATTCTGCTACAGATATTAGAGCCGAAATGGTTTCAACAATGTCAGAGATGGGATTGGAAATGGAAAAACATCATCATGAAGTTGCTCCCTCTCAACATGAGCTCGGGATGAAATTTGGTCCATTAATCAAGAGCGCTGATGATCTTCAGAAATATAAATATTGCGTGCACATGGTTGCACAAGCTTATGGAAAAACAGCCACTTTCATGCCAAAGCCACTCTATAATGACAATGGTTCTGGTATGCATGTACACCAATCAGTATGGAAGGGAAATAAATCAGTATTTGCAGGAAGTGGATACAATGGTTTATCAGATGAATGCTTATACTACATTGGTGGTATTATCAAACACGCAAAAGCAATAAATGCATTTTCTAATGCAACAACTAATAGTTATAAAAGACTTATTCCTGGTTTTGAAGCACCTGTACTATTAGCTTATTCATTTAGAAATAGGTCGGCTGCATGCAGAGTCCCTTATGTCAGCAGTCCTAAAGCAGCAAGGTTCGAAGTTAGATTTGGTGATGCCTCAGGCAATCCTTATTTTACATTTGCATCAATGCTCATGGCTGGAATAGATGGAATAAAAAACAAAATCCACCCTGGTGAAGCCATGGATAAAGATTTATATGCTCTATCAGAGGATGAGCTTAAAGGAGTTCCAACAGTTTGTGGGAGTCTAAGGGAAGCACTCGACGCTTTGGACAAAGATAGAGATTTCCTAAAAGCTGGCAATGTTTTTACCGACAACCTGATAGATTCATATATAGCTTTGAAGATGGACGAAGTTCTTCAACTCGAGCACACTCCTCACCCAGTAGAGTTTAAAATGTATTATTCAGTTTAGGTTTAACTAATAAAATATTATTTTATTAAACTTGATAAGTTCTTAAAATATTTGTGTTTTGAATCTCTTAAGAGTTCAAATAAAGCCATTTCTGTATTTACAATCGAGATGCCAGCAGATCTTGCCCTTTTTAAAGCAAGACACTTAGACTTTTCTTCTCTAGAACCAACACAATCTTCAAGTATAAAAACCTTGAAACCTGAGGATTGCAAATCAATTGCAGTTTGTAAAACACAAATATGAGTTTCTATACCAGCAACTAACACTTGTTGAGTTTTAATATATTTATTTTTGTTTTTATTTTCTTTAGAAGGAAAACAAGAAAATGATGTTTTTTCAAATTTTTTTGTATACATTTGAGATCTCTCTAAACTATTTTGCAACTGAAATATTGTATGTCCAAGCCCTTTTGGATATTGTTCTGTGTAAATAATTGGCAACCCTAACTTTGAAGATGATTCCAATATTACAAGAATGTTTTTAAGGATAGATTGATTATTGTGAATTTTGTTAAAAAGCTTTTCCTGAACATCTATCAAAAGCAAACTGACATCTGAAGCATCTAGAAGCATTTAATCATATAAAGCAGTCTCAATTTGATTAACCAATCCTTCCGAAGTAGGACTAGTCATCGAAGAAAACCAATTTATTATATCGCCATCTTTTCCAATTAAATATTTATGAAAATTCCATCTTGGCTGACCAATTACAGAAACATTTTCTCTAATCCACTTATAAACAGGATGAGCGCTTTCTCCTTTTATATTTTGTATTGAGGAAATTGGAAATTTTACTCCATAACGAATTTCACAGAAATCTTTTACATCTTTATTTTTAGAGAGTTCTTGATTAAAGTCATTAGTTGGAATACCAAGAACAACCAATCCATCATCTTTATAACGGTCATAGATTTTCTGAAGGCCTGAATACTGAGGAGTAAACCCACATTTAGAAGCTGTATTAACTAAAAGAACTACATTAGACTTAAAGTCAGAAAATTTAATGGTTTCTCCAGATATTGATTCAATGCTGAAGTCATGAAAATTTTTGTCGCTTGCATAAGAGTTTGAAAACATAAGTAATAGTATTGTTATAATAAATCTCATATTAATAATTTAATAATAAATATTGAAAAATAAAGTAATATTTATAAAATATAATATGTCTTTTAAAAATTTATTAGTCTTAATTGTTCCTTTTTACTTCTTAATATCCTGTGCTGGCGATGATCTTGTTCCAGTTAAGGGACCAGAAGGAGACCCAAGTCTTGAACTCAATTTTTCACAGTTTGATGATATACCCATTCCAATTAAATCATCATTAATCAGAGAAGATTCAATAATAATATCTAGGAAAATTGGATGGTCTGGACGACTAGTTTTTGATACAAGTGAAAATCAGATTGATGTTTTTGATTTTTTTAGAAATGAACTTCCGAAGTTTGGGTGGAAAAAAATCTCAGAAATTAGCTCAGAGAGTAGCCTTTTAAATTACCAAAATGATCAAAGGTTTGCATCAATCCAAATATTTGATAAAACACTCTTCGGTTCTAGAGTCAAGATTACAGTTACTGAGATAGACTAAGTTTTAAGATCAAGTAAGTTGATGCTAATGTCAAAAAGATAAAGTATCCCAAAATATCAGTTAACGTTTTAGCAAAGTTTCTGGAAGCATAGGCTGGATCAAAACATAATCTTGTTAAAACAATTAGTATGAAAACACCAAAAGGGAGCCAAAAGTTAAATTTAATAATAACAATGGTATTTAATTTGAAATATTGCAACTTTTCTGATTCTTTAAAATCATAATATTTATTTCATTATTATTTTATCCTTTATATGATAATTTGTTTCATCCAACTAGTTTTTATATCTAGATTTAACTCACTTTCATAGAACGATGGTTTTTTAGACTGTCCAATAATTTCCGAAATAATATTTTCAGGACAACCTGCCTCTTTTAACCTTTCAATAATTGACATACCAAATGAAATGAATGTTTTGCCATTAGTTTTTGTTTTTAATATGTTATTTAAATAATTTTCAAAGGATTTAGGATTTTGTAAATCCTTATTAAAATAACTTCCAAGTAACTCTTTCCTATCTTTGGATCTCTCTAGTTTTTTAAAACATTCAAGTGAGAGTCCAACCAAAGGTATCGTCCGTTTCTTGTATATGTTATTTATTTTTCTAATTGAATTTGTTCTTATGACAATATGTGGGTTATATTTGGTTAAGATCAAATCTTCATTTTCTAGTCCAATAATCTCATTAAACGAACACCCAGTATCAAATATTAAACCGCAAATTAAGTTGGAAAGTTCATTTTTTTCTAGACAGAATTTTTTAATTTGCATTAATTCGCTTTTTGAAAAGCTTTTTATTTTCTTATTAGAATAATATCTAGGCCAATCTAAATTAGAAAATGGATTGCCTTTTTCAATTTGATATTTATTAAAAATCTCAGAAAATAAATTTTGAATATTGGATTGATTTCTCTTTCCAGTTGATATTTTATTTAAATTTATGAAATAGTCTCTAAATATTTTTGCATCTAACTTGTTATAATTTATTATTTGCTTATCTTTACAAAGCTTTATCATTATCTTAATTGATTGCCTAATCGACGTTATCCTTTTTTTACTCATAATTTTCTTAATTTTTAAATATTCATTTAAGGATTCACTCAGGGTTAAGGGTAAATCACTAATATCTACTGCAATCTTATCTATAAAACTTTTGTCTTGTTGAG
This sequence comes from Alphaproteobacteria bacterium, assembly GCA_045563055.1. GTDB lineage: Bacteria > Pseudomonadota > Alphaproteobacteria > Methylaequorales > Methylaequoraceae > Methylaequor. The sequence goes on along the minus strand of JBJKUR010000009.1, from coordinate 72,354 downwards.
GAGATATCTTATTAAGATGTTTCAAAAGTTCACTTTTATTAAATAATAGCTTGTTCAATATCTCTTCATTATCATCTGAAAACTCCAAGTCATATTTACTAATATTTATCTTTTTAAATTTAAAAATTTTTGAGAGAGTTTTTTTCTTTGAATCTATAATGTCTTTAAACATTTTCTTATGTTCAAGTGCCTGTAACTTTGCTCTTTTTATTGCTATTGGTATTTTATTTGTCTTAAGACAAATTTTTATTGATTTTTTCCCGATTACATCGGAAATTTCTTGAGGAATAGCACGTTGGTACCAATATTGATTTCCATGCTTATAAATATATTTCATAGGATTAAATTTTTGGTGCGGTCGAGAAGACTCGAACTTCCACAGGCTTTAGGCCTACAACGACCTCAACGTTGCGCGTCTACCAGTTCCGCCACGACCGCTCTTATTCTATTCAAATTCAAGGATTATTTGATCTACCTCTAAACTATCTCCCTCGCTACAATTAATCTTTTTAATTTTGGTCTTTTTTTCCGACTTTATAATATTCTCCATTTTCATAGCTTCGATTACTGCGAGAGGTTGATTTTCTTCAATAATCTGATTTTCTTTTACAAGAATTGACACTAATAATCCAGGCATTGGAGCCATGAGGAACTTTGATTTATCCTCTTTTTTCCTGGGAATCATCATTTTATTAAGATCTGAATGTCTTTTTGATAAAACAATTATGTCATGTAATGCACCTTTATGATTTATAATGAATTTTGGACCATTTCTTTTAATACTATAGTAAAGTAGTTTGTTATCTATAATTGCTGAAAAAAGTGGGTATCCGATTTTCCAATTACTTTTTAAACTTATATACTTTTTATTTAAATAAATATCATAACTTTTATTAAAATTGTTAAATGAAATAGAAACCTCATGCATTTGTTCACCATCAATTACACACCAATTATTATCAACAGTTTTATTAAACCCTTTAAGTTGATTGGAAATTGAGGCTGCTCTGAGTAAATATTTATAATTAACAAAAGCCGCGACTGCATATAATTTTGTTTTCTCGCTTGTTTCAGTTTGAAATGGATCGTATCCACTTGGATAGTTATCGGAAATAAATGATGTTGAGAAATCTCCTTTTGAAAATTGAAGCTTTTGTAAAATATTCGAAAGAAAATCTTTATTTGTTTTAACACCCTCAATAAAATATTTATCTAATGCATTAATCATTTCTAAAATAGTTTCTTTTCTATTTTTTGAATAAGTACATAACTTTGAAATCATAGGATCATAGAACATACTTATTTCGGATCCCTCAACGACTCCAGAGTCAACTCTGGTATTTTTTCCTTCGGGCTCAATGTATCTAGTAAGTCTTCCAATTGATGGTAAAAAGTTTTTTGAAGAATCTTCAGCATAAATTCTACACTCAATTGCAGAACCAGTGAAATTTATTTGATCTTGTAAAAGAGATAATTTTTCTCCCGATGCCACCTTTATCATCTGTTCGACTAAATCAATCCCTGTTATTAATTCTGTTACTGGATGTTCAACTTGTAATCTTGTGTTCATTTCAAGAAAGTAAAAATTTTTGTCTTTATCCACGACAAACTCGATAGTTCCAGCTGAGTAATAACCAACAGCCTTAGATAACTGAATAGATTGAGTCACCATATTTTCTCGAAGTTTTTTATCAACGAAAATACTTGGAGCCTCCTCTATTACTTTTTGATGTCTTCTTTGAATGGTACATTCTCTTTCTCCTAAGTGAACAAAGTTTCCAAATTGATCGCCAAGAATCTGTACTTCAATATGCCTGGGAAACTCTATAAACTTTTCAATGAAAACTCTATCGTCTCCAAAGCTAGATTTAGCCTCATTAATTGCTGAGTTAAAGTTATCTTTTAATTCATTTTCGTTACGGGCAATTCTCATTCCCTTTCCTCCTCCACCAGCAGAAGCTTTAACCATTAATGGGTAACCAATTATCTTTGCTTGATTCAAAGCCTCTTTAAGGTTTGGAACAATATCTAAACCACCTGGAACTACAGATACTCCTGCAGCTTTAGCAATTTTTTTTGATTCTATCTTATCACCCATCGATGAAATTGCTTCGCTTGGTGGACCAATAAATATCTTTCCAGCTTTTTGAACTTCGTCACGGAAGTTTACATTTTCTGAGAGGAAACCATATCCTGGATGAACAGCGTCTGCGTTTGTTTTTTTAATAGCAGAAATAATTTTATCAATTACTAAATAACTTTCTGTTGAAGTATTACCTCCAATATTTACATATTCGTCTGCTTGGTTCACATGGGGAGAATTCAAATCTGGGTCAGAACATATTGACACAGTCTTTATACCCATCTTCCTTGCAGTTTTAATTATCCTGCAGGCTATCTCTCCTCTATTCGCAACTAAAATCTTTTTAAACATATCTAAAGTGGGATGTTATCGTGTTTTTTCCAAGGGTTATTGAGTTTTTTATTTTTCAGCATCTCCAATGATCTACAAATTCTCTTTCTAGTTGTATTTGGCATGATCACATCATCTATAAATCCTCTACTTCCTGCTATAAATGGGTTTACAAGTCTTTCTCTATATTCATTCGTTTTCTTTTCAATTTTTTCTTTATCGCCTATTTCTCCTCTAAAAATTATTTCAACAGCACCTTTGGGACCCATTACTGCAATTTCAGCTTGTGGCCATGCGTAATTAACATCACCTCTTAAGTGCTTAGAACTCATTACATCGTATGCTCCACCATAAGCCTTGCGAGTAATGATTGTAATCTTAGGAACTGTGGCTTCTGCAAATGCAAATAGAAGTTTTGCACCATGCTTTATTATTCCATTATATTCTTGCGATGTGCCAGGAAGGAAACCTGGTACATCTACAAATGTTACAATCGGTATATTAAAACAATCACAAAATCTAACGAATCGCGCTGCTTTTCTTGAAGAATTATTATCAAGACATCCTGCCAATACAATTGGTTGATTGGCAACAATTCCGACTGGAGATCCAGACATTCTTGCAAAACCTGTAATTATATTTGCTGCATAATCAGGTTGCGTTTCAAAAAAATCTCGATCATCAACAACTTTTGTTATTAACTCTTTCATATCATAAGGTTTATTTGGATTTTCGGGAATCAATGTATCCAATGATAACTCAAGTCTATCACTAGGATCTTCACATTTTCTCATTGGCGGCATCTCTTTATTTGAAGAAGGAAGAAAACCCATAAATCTTCTTAGTTGAAATAGGGCCTCCACATCATTTTCAAATGCTAAGTCTGCTACACCAGATTTTTTTGTGTGAGTAGAAGCGCCACCTAACTCCTCATGACTAACTTCTTCATGAGTTACAGTTTTTAAAACGTCAGGACCTGTTACAAACATATAAGATGTATCTTTCACCATGAAAATAAAATCAGTCATTGCTGGGCTATAAACAGCTCCACCAGCACAAGGGCCCATAATAACTGAAATCTGTGGGATAACTCCGGATGATAAAACATTCCTCTGAAAAACTTCTGCATAACCAGCTAGTGATGCAACACCCTCTTGTATTCTTGCTCCACCAGAATCATTCAAACCAATCACTGGAGCACCAACTTGTAAAGCTTTATCCATTATTTTTGAAATTTTTTCTGCATGAGATTCTGATAGTGATCCTCCGAAAACTGTAAAATCTTGACTAAAAACAAAAGTTAACCTTCCATTTATTGTTCCATATCCAGTTACAACCCCATCTCCAGGTATTTTTTGCTTATCCATATCAAACTCTGAGCACCTATGCTCAACAAACATATCCCATTCTTCAAAAGTACCTTCATCAAGAAGTATTTCTATCCTCTCCCTTGAAGTTAACTTTCCTTTCTTATGTTGACTTTCCTGTCTGTTTTTTCCACCACCAAGCACTGCTTGGTTTCTTTTAAAATCAAGTTTCTTTAAAATCTCACGCATAATATTTAGTTTTTTATATTTTAGTTATAAACTAATTAATCTAAATTGTTTAAAAAAAAAGAAAGATTTTTTAATACAATCTTACTATCTTTCTCAATTATTTTATGTTCGTCTATTTTTCCCCATACTCTTTGTTGATAAATATACTCTAGGTTAGATAATTTATACAAAGCTTTATAATCAATCTCACCATTCATAAAAAAATAACTAAGAATGGATGATTTTGTATGCATACCTGATTTATATAAGACTGTTAAACGAAATTTATCAATTTTTTTTAAAAATTCCCTAAAATTATGATTTTCTTCATTAAATGTTGATAAGATTGTATCTAAAAACTTGATTTTGGTATTAAATTTTTTACTGAATTTGTTAATATGAAAATTTAGGTTTTTATTCATCAAATCTAATAATTTCTTATCGTTAAAACATCTATAAAGAATGGAGTCACATCTCAAAATTTCTAAAATTTTGTTTATTATCAAAATTTTTTCCTTTTCATCAAGGTTACAAGAAAAAAAAGTAAGGTTTAAAATTGAACTTGAGTTATTATTGTTTTTTGGTTTTTTTAAAGCATCTAAAATACTTTTAGCATGATTTTTATTTTTAACTACTAACATACTGTTATTAGGTGTAGTAATTATTTTATCTTTTCTGTAAAAATAAAATTTATCTTTAATTTCCTTTACTTCAATCATTTGTTAATTTCTTACAGAATTATTCATTTCATTTAACTCAAGATTGTAATCTTTAAGAGTGCTATCAAAATTATATTTCTTTAAAGTATTTAAAAAATAATCGGGAATTGGAGAGAGAATTTTTTTACTTTGATTTAATGAATCTTTAAAATTTAAAGAATAAGAATGTAAGTGAAAATTATTATTTAATTTAAAATTATTAAAATTTTTAAATTTAGTCTCGCCGTATATAGGGTTGCCGATACTATTTAAATGATTTCTTATCTGATGTTTCCTACCTGTAATCGGTTTTAAAATTAAAAAAGTGAAGTTTTGTTTGATGTCTAAAACTTTAAAAAAAGTTGAAGCATTAAAGGCTTTATCATTTATATATATTTGAGATGTAATATTACCATTTTTTTCTTTTATTTTTCCTGAAACAATTGCCAAATATTTTTTCTCTATTAATCTTTTTTTAAATAGATCGGCATAAAATTTTGATGCTTTAAGTGTCCTTGCTATTATCATTAATCCCGAAGTTTGTTTATCCAACCTATGAACTAGCCTTGGCCTCTCTTTTAGTTTAAATTTTAATGAATCCAGCATTAGGTCTAAGTTTAACTTAACCTTACTTCCTCCTTGAACAGCAAGACCGGATGGTTTGTTAAGTGCTATTATTTCTTCGTTTTTATATAAAATAAGGCTTTGAATAAATCCTGAAAATTTTTTATCGTAGTTTCCCTTTATAATTTTTGGACTATCAATATTAATTTGTCTAGAAAACTTTACTATATCTCCAGTATTTAATATGTGAGAATTTTTTGTTCTTTTTCCATTTATCCTGACAATTCCTTTTCTAATAAATTTACACAATATTGGATAAGAAATATTTGGAATATTTTTTTTAAGCCAATAATCGATTCTTTCCTTGTTGAAATCATCTTTGACTATCCACTCGTTTTTATTTTCTTCGATACACATTAGGATAATTGACGATCAATCTAGATTATTACGTTTTAGTTTCAGAATCCTTCTTTTGTGACGACTTATCTGTTTTTGCAGAGGCAGATGGTTTATTGGTTTCTAAAGGTTTATTTTCCATTTGAGCCTGTGATTCCTTTTTATCTGATTCTTGAGATACACTATCTTTTAATCTCAATTTATCCTCAGCACCTTTAGCATTAGTATTTCTCTCAACAAGTTCGATTACAGCTTTAGGAGCCGAATCACCATATCTGAAACCCGATTTAAGAATTCTTATGTATCCACCACTTCTTTTTTGATAACGTTTGGCTAGCTCATCAAAAACTTTATCAACAATTTTTTTATCACCTAAATATGAGTAGACTCTTCTTCTTGAGGCAAGATTATTTTTTTTACCAATAGTTAGAATTTTTTCAACGAAAGGTCTCAAATCCTTAGCTTTTGGTAAAGTTGTTTCGATTTGTTCGTGAAGAATTAATGACTTACTTAAATTTTTTAACAAAGCAATCCTATGGCTTGTTTTTCTATTTAATTTTCTTCCTGAATAATTATGTCTCATTTTTTTCTCTTTTATTAATATGGGTCATCGAGTTTGCGTCTGATCTCTTCAATATTTTCAGGCGGCCAGCCCTCTATTTTCATTCCTAACTCAAGATTCATTGTAGAAAGTATCTCTTTAATTTCATTTAGAGATTTTCTTCCAAAGTTTGGTGTTCTTAGCATCTCAGATTCAGTTTTTTGAACAAGATCACCTATATATATTATCTCATCGTTTTTAAGACAGTTAGCTGATCTAACAGATAGCTCAAGTTCCTCGACCTTTCTTAGAAGATTAACGTTTAAAGCAGGCTCTTCTGTTGCTGGGGCTACAACTTCCTCGACGGGTTCTTCGAAGTTTATAAACATTTTTAGTTGTTCATCAATGATTCTAGCTGCATAGGCTACCGAATCCTCAGGTATTACTGATCCATTGGTTTCTATATTCATTATAAGTTTATCATAGTCTGTAACCTGGCCAACTCTTGAATTTTCAACCCTAAACGAAACTCTTCTAACTGGTGAAAAAAAAGAGTCTATAAAGATAGTTCCTAATGGAGCTTCGTTCTTTTGTTTTAAAGCTGGAACATACCCTTTACCCTCTTCAACGTTAAGGGTTATATTAATTTTTGCTTTTGAATCAAGTGTTAAAAGGTGGAGTTCTTTATTTAAAACCTCAACATGAGATCCACACTCAATATCACCTGCTTTAATTTCTTTCGGGCCATCTGCCTTAATGTAAATTTTAGTAGACTCCACGTCATTTAATTTAAGTGCCAATTGTTTAATATTAAGAATTATATCTGTTACATCCTCAATTACTCCTGGGATAGCTGAAAACTCATGGGTAATGCCTTCTATTTGAATTGAAGTTATTGCAGCTCCTCTAATTGAAGATAACATTACTCTCCTCAACATATTTCCGAGGGTTTGGCCATAACCACTTTCCAACGGTTCAGCAATTAATTCTGCAGATGTTGAATTATCTTTATGCCTAGTAAATTCTATTTTTTTCGGTTTGATAAGTTCTTTCCAGTTTTTATTTATCACTAATATTTCCTTCTGTTAAAAATTTGCACTATACTCTTCTTCTTTTTGACGGCCTACAACCGTTATGAGGGATAGGCGTAATATCTTTTATTACAGTAATGCTAAGTCCCGTAGCTCCCAAAGCTCTAATTGCAGATTCTCTTCCATTTCCAGGCCCTTTGATTACAACTTCTACATGTTTCATACCGTGCTCCATAGCTTTCTTTCCAGCTTCCTCTGCAGCTAACTGTGCCGCAAAAGGTGTTGATTTCCTAGATCCTTTAAATCCCTTATTTCCTGATGATGACCAGGAAATTGTATTACCAGTATTATCGGTTATTGTTACAATAGTGTTATTAAATGTTGAATTTATATGAGCTATTCCTGAGGCAATGTTTTTTTTAACTTTTTTTTTGGTTTTTGAATTTTTGTTTACCATCTTAATTAAACTGCCTTCTTCTTACCAGCGATTGGAACTGCTTTACCTTTTCTAGTTCTTGCATTTGTATGAGTTCTTTGACCTCGAACTGGAAGTTTTTTTCTATGTCTGAGACCTCTGTAACAACCTAGGTCTGTAAGCCTTTTAATTCTTACTGAAATTTCCCTTCTCAAGTCACCCTCGACTAAAAAATTTTTGTCTATGAATTCTCTTATCTTGATTATTTCATCCTCATTAAGTTCGTTCACTATTTTACTAGAGCTTATTTTGACGGATTCACATATGTCTTTAGCAAACTTTGGACCTATTCCATATATATAAGTCAAAGATATCTCTAACCTTTTATTACCTGGGACATTAACACCTGCTATTCTAGCCATTTAGATACTCTCAATAAATACAAAACTGGATTATATTTTCTTTTGATTTTAAGTCAACACGCTAACTAATAATCTTTAAAATTTTAAAATTAACTTTTTCAATATCTTCCATCCCGTTTATTTTATTTAATAAATTTTTTTCATGATAGTAATTAACTATTGGTAAAGTAGAAACTTTATAAACTTCAATTCTTTTTAATAATGTCTCTGAATTATCGTCTTTTCTTACTGACTGATTATTTGACTCTTCAATTCTTTTTTTTATCCTCTCTCTTAAAATGTCAAAATCAACCTCAAAAAGAATGACATGATCAAGTTCTGAAGAGATGCTTTTTAGCGATTCATCCAAGACTTTAGCTTGATTTAAATTTCTAGGAAAGCCGTCAAAAATTATGCTCTTATCTTGATGTTTTTTAACTTTCTCAACTACCATACTAATAACTATTTCATCAGGAACAAGCTCTCCAATTTCCATTAATTTGTTTATCTTTTGACCCAATTCAGAGCTTTTATTAGACGTTTCTTCCCTCAACAAATCACCTGTAGATAGTTGTATAAAACCATTATTTTTTACAAGAAGATTTGATTGAGTTCCTTTACCACAACCTGGTGGACCTAGTAATACTATTCGTTTCATCTTCTTCTGAGATTTGACTTCCTAATCAGCCCTTCATATTGATGAGCAAGCAAATATGACTGTATTTGATTGACAGTATCCATTGTCACACTGACAACAATCAACAAGCTTGTTCCACCAAAGTAAAACGGAACTTTGTATTTTGAAATAAGTAGTTCTGGTAATAGGCATATTAATGCAAGGTAAGTAGCACCTAAAACAGTTAATCTTGTTAAAATAAAGTCCAGGTAATTTGCAGTATTTTCTCCTGGTCTAATTCCAGGAACAAACCCACCATATTTCTTTAAGTTGTCGGCAGTGTCTTTAGGGTTAAAAACAATGGCTGTATAGAAGAATGCAAAGAATATTATCATTGATATGTAGACAGTTAAATATACAGGGTGTCCCCTACTGAGAAAAAGGCTTATTGTATTTAGCCACTCAGGACCTGCACCAGCGTTAAAACTTACGAAAGTTATTGGTAAAAGTAATAGTGAACTTGCAAATATAGGAGGAATTACACCTGCAGTATTGATTTTTAAAGGTAAATGAGAAGATTCAGCTACTCTGTTTCCAGCACCAGGTTGTCTTTTTGGATATTGAATTGTTATTCTTCTTTGAGCTCTTTCAACAAAAACCATGAAAGCAATAACAGCCACAGCCATAACTAAAAGAAATACAATAAATAAAGTAGATAATGCTCCAGTCCTTCCTAACTCAAAGGTGGAACTTAATGCTAGAGGAAGTTGAGCTACAATACCGGTGAAAATTATTAGAGAAATACCATTACCAATCCCTCGCTGAGTGATTTGTTCTCCTAACCATACAAGAAAAAGAGTTCCAGCAACTAAAGTAATTACAGTTACGAATCTAAAAAACATGCCAGGATCCATCACTGCTTGTAAGCCCTGACTATTTGACATATTTTCCACACCAACTGCGACCCCATAACCTTGAACTGTTGCCAAAAATACAGTCCCATACCTAGCGTATTGATTGATTTTTTTTCTACCCAATTCACCTTCTTTTTTTAACTGTTCAAGCTGCGGAGATATTACTGTTAGAAGTTGCATAATAATACTTGCTGAAATATATGGCATTATATTAAGAGCGAAAATTGTCATCCTTCCAAGTGCTCCGCCTGCAAACATGTCAAACATTCCAAGTATTCCTCCAACATTCCTTTCAAAAACTTTTTCAAGTGCAACTGGATCAATCCCAGGAATTGGGATATATGAACCAATTCTGTAGACAATCAATGCCAATAAAGTAAAGAGAATTCTTTTTTTTAAATCATCGGCTTTGGTTATAGATCCGAAATTAATTCTTGATGATATTTGTTCTGAAACAGATGCCATTGATATTAGCTTTCCTTTTTACTTGGTGCTTTATTTGTTTTTTTCTTGGGGACTTTCTTTTGTTCGTCTCCAACTTTTTTTTTAGCCTTAGTTTTTTTCTCTTTTATTTCAGAATCATTTGTAGTTTCTTTTTTGACTTGCGTAACATTTTTATCTGTTAATTCTTTGTTTTTTTTCTTAAATTTCACAATACTTACAGATCCACCAGCTCTTTCAATTTCTTTCTTGGCTGACTCCGATACGGCATGGGATTCGATATTAAATACTTTGGTAAGCTTTTGGCCTAATAGAAGTTTAATAAAAACATTCTGTTTTGAATTTGAGTGGTTAATCAAATCGTCAATAGTCAATTTAGTACTTTCTTTAATAACTTTTTTTTCTATCAAATTATTTAAAAAGTCTGTTTTTAAAATAGTTTTTTTTTGCCTCTTTCTAGATTTAAACCCATGCTTTGGCATTCTCATATGCAAAGGCATTTGACCACCTTCAAAACCATTTATTGACACACCAGTTCTAGACTTCTGCCCTTTGATCCCTCTACCTCCAGTTTTTCCTTTCCCAGAGCCTATTCCCCTCGCAATACGCTTTCTCGACTTATTTTTAGTTTCATTTTTAATTTCATTAAGCTTCATGCTATTTCACCTGCTCTACAATTATTAAATGTTTTACCTTATCAATCATTCCTTGAACTGCAGGATTATCAACTAAAACCCTCTCCCTATTAATCTTATTAAGACCGAGACTAATTAAAATTTGTCTCTGGTTTGCATTTCTGCCAATTGGACTTTTGGTTTGTTTAATTTTAATTTTTGACATTATCGTTACCTTGTTGAGAATTTTTTCTACGTTTTGTTATGTCATTAATTTTCAGACCTCTTCTCATAGCAATAATTTTTGGTGAAGATGCAACTTTTAGCGCCTCAAAAGTGGCTCTAACCATATTGTGAGGATTAGAAGTTCCAACGGATTTAGCCACAATGTCTTGAATACCAAGAGCTTCAAAAACAGCTCTCATTGGTCCTCCAGCTATGACTCCTGTGCCTGAAGGAGCACTTCTTAAATAGACTTTACCAGAATCAAATCTTCCTTTTATATCGTGATGCAATGTCCTACCTTGCCTCAGCGGAACTCTAATCATTTTATTCTTCGCTTCCTCAGTGGCTTTTTTTATGGCTTCAGGAACTTCCTTTGCTTTTCCTTTTCCATGTCCTACCATCCCATTTCCATCTCCTACGACAACCAATGCAGCAAAACTAAATCTTCTTCCACCCTTAACAACTTTTGCAACTCTATTTATACTTACCAATTTTTCAATAAACTCATTTTGATCATTAAATTTATCACCAGTTTCACTTTGACTTCTTTTTACTTCTGATGTCTTTTTCTCATTATCGTTAGTTTTTTTTTGTTTACTTTTATTAGAAGTTAAAGTTTTTGTCTGACTGTTATTAGAAGCTTGACCATTTTCTTTATTAAGCTTTAATTTTTCTTCCGATTGTTTTTTTTCATCAGAAATTGTTTGAGCAACCTGGGGGGTCTTAACTTCTGTGTCTTTCTTTATTTCATTTGATTTTTCTTTGGCAATCTTATTTTCAATATTAGATTGGTCAGTATCATTCGTTTTTTTATTATTTTTTTCTATTTTGTCTACCATCTCAATTCCTAAAATTTTATACCTTTTGATCTTATCCCCATTGCTAGCTCCTTTACTCTTCCATGATATAGGTAACCACTTCTATCAAATGTGAAGCTTTCTTTAAATTTCTTTTCTTTTATCATTTCTCCAAGTTTTTCTCCAACTTTAAAAGCAATTTCTTTTGGTTTGAATTTCTGATCTTTAAAAACCTTGTCATGTGAAGAAGCTGCGATTAAAGTTTTACCAGTTTTATCATCAATAACTTGTATATATATGTGCTTTGAAGATCTAAAAGCTGATAGTCTGAGATTTAATTTAGACTTAATCTTTGCTCTTATACGTTTTCTTCTTTTAATAATAGGATTTGTTTTAGACATTATTTTTTCTTACCCTCTTTCCTTCTGATAATTTCTTCTTTATATTTCACACCTTTCCCTTTATATGGCTCAGGTTTTCTAAAAGATCTTATATTTGCAGCCACTTGCCCTACTCTTTGTTTGTCGATTCCAGATATTTTTATTTGAGTTGGTTTGGGAACTTCAATTTGGAGATCATCTGGAATATCAAAATTTATTGGATGAGAGTATCCAAGTAGTAATTCCAAAACCTTTCCTTTTTGTGTTGCCTTATAACCAACACCATTTAATTCAAGTTCTTTAGAATAACCCTTTGAAACTCCATCTACTATATTATTTACTCTGGAGCGAACTGTACCCCACATTTTTTGACTAAAAATTGAACTTCCGAGCTTTGTTATATGAATAGAATTTTCTTTAATTTCTACTTTTGCATCTGATTTAAAATCAAAAGATAGCTCACCCAACTTTCCTTTAGCTGTAATAATGTTGTTTTCAATTTTTACTTCAGTGTTTTCTGGAATATTTATTGGGACTCTTCCACTTCTAGACATTTAATTTCTCCTAAAATACCTTACATAAAATTTCACCACCAACGTTTTCGTCTCTAGCTTCACTATCAGACAAAACACCCTTAGAGGTGGATAATATTGATATTCCTAAACCGTCAAAGTTTCTTTGTAGGTCTCCTATTTTTGAATAAACACGTCTTCCTGGTGTAGATACCCTGGAAATTTCCTTAATAACAGGTTCTCCATCAACATATTTAAGTTCTATTTGGAAGTTGTTTTTTTGATTATCCAGCTCAATTTGCTTGAATCCCCTTATATAGCCTTCTCTGTGTAAAACATCAAGGACATTACCTCTAAACCTGGATGCGGGCATTAATACAACCTCCTTCTTACGAAGCTGACCATTTCTGATCCTTGTTAACATATCACCGAGTGGGTCTGACAAACTCATATCTTAATTCCTTTCTAATTTCTACCAGCTTGACTTCGTTATTCCTGGAATTTGACCAATTGAAGCCAATTCCCTAAAAGCAATTCTAGATAATTTAAACTTCCTATAGACACCTCTTGCTCTTCCTGTTAGCGCACACCTATTTCTAATTCTAACTTTTGATGCATTTCTTGGTATTTTAGATAATTGAAGTCTAGCTTTAAATTGCTCATCCGGGCTAACCTTTTTATTGTTAGCTAGCTTTAAAAGCTTCTTATGTTTATTTTTGTATTTATTATAAAGCTTTATTCTTTTTTTATTTCTTTCAATGATACTTAACTTTGACATATGTATTTCTCCTTAATCTTTAAATGGTAAATTAAAACTTTTTAACAACTCGTATGAATGTTCCTCATTAGAAGTAGATGTTACGATTGTGATATCCATACCTCTAACTTTGTCAATTTTATCATAATTAATTTCTGGAAAAATTATTTGCTCTTTAATCCCGATTGAATAATTTCCTGAACCATCAAATGATTTTTTTGATAAACCTTTAAAATCTCTGACTCTTGGCAAAGCTATAAAAACAAGCCTATCTAAAAATTCATACATTCTTTTTTTTCTTAACGTTACCTTACATCCAATGCTAAGGCCTTGTCTGAGTTTAAATCCGGCTATAGATTTCTTAGCTTTAGTTACAACTGGTTTTTGACCAGTAATCAATGTTAAGTCTTCTATAGCCTTGTTTATTATTTTAGAATCAGAAACGGCTTCTCCGACACCAATATTGACTGTTATTTTTTCTATTTTTGGAACTTCAAAAATATTTTTTAAACCAAGCTTATTTTTTAAATGGTCTTTAATTTGAGTGTTATATTTTTCTGCTAATCTTGCCATAATCTTGTTAACTCAGAGTTTCTCCAGATTTCTTTGCAAATCTTACTTTTTTCCCATCTTTTAAAATCTTAAATCCAATTCTTGATGGCTTAGAAGTCTTGGGGTCAACTATCGATAAATTACTTATGTAAATAGGCATCTCTACACTCTCTATACCCCCTTTTTGACTAGGCTGATTGTTTGGTATGTTTTTTTACAATATTTACACCTTCTACAATTACTTTGTCTTGAATAGTTGAATTTTTAATGACTTTAAGAACCTTTCCTGTTTTCCCTTTGTCTTTCCCGGTAAGAATGAAGACATTATCTCCTTTTTTAATTTTAGATGCCATTGCTAAAGAACCTCCGGAGCTAAAGAGATGATTTTCATATACTTCTTTGCTCTTAACTCTCTGGTGACAGGGCCGAAAATTCTAGTTCCAAGAGGTTCACCATTATTATTAATAAGAACAGCTGCGTTTCTGTCAAATCTTATTGAGGATCCATCTGATCTATAAACTTCTTTAGCAGTTCTTACAATAACTGCTTTGTGTATTTCACCTTTTTTCACCTTACCTCTAGGGATAGCATCTTTTACTGTGATGACAATGACATCACCAACTGATGCAAACCTTCTTTTTGATCCACCCAAAACCTTAATACACTGAACTTTTTTGGCTCCAGAATTGTCTGCAACTAGCAGATTTGATTGCATTTGTATCATATTACCTCTAGTTAATTACTATCCATTTCTTTGTCTTTGAAATAGGTTTATTTTCTTGTATTGAAACGATTTCACCGAGCTTACACTTATTTGTCTCGTCGTGAACAGAATACTTTTTGGATCTGTTAATATACTTTTTATAAACAGGATGCTTAACTTTACGGTTAACTTTTACTGTAATAGTTTTATCAGCTTTATCGGATACGACAACACCTCTTAGAATTCGTTTTGGCATAATTACGATTTCTCCTTTTCTTTAAGAATATTCAATGCGGTTTTTAATCTAGCAATTTGCTTCCTTACAATATTTATTCTTGCGGTTTTTTCTAACTGACCAGAACTTTTTTGGAACCTTAAGTTAAGAGACTCTTTTCTTAACAAGCCGACTTTTTCTTTTAAAGTTTTAGTATCTAACTTTACCAAATCTGAAAACTTTTCCATTATGCACCTAACCTTGTAACAAATTTTGTTTTATTAGGAAGTTTAGCTGATGCTAGTCCAAAAGCCTCTTCAGCAAGATTCTTTGAAACACCGTCAATCTCAAAAAGGATCTTACCTGGTTTGACTTTTGCAGCCCAAAACTCCACTGCACCCTTTCCTTTACCTTGTCTAACTTCAGCTGGCTTTTTAGAAATTGGAACGTCCGGAAAGATTCTTATCCAAACCCTGCCTGATCTTTTTAGATGCCTAGAAATGCAACGTCTAGCAGACTCGATCTGTCTAGATGTAATTCTAGCTGGTGTAAGAGCTTTTAATCCGAAAGAACCAAAATTAAGAAAATTTCCACCTTTCGAAAGTCCGTGCATTCTTCCTTTAAATTGTTTTCTAAATTTTGGTTTTTTGGGTTGTAACATTTTATTTTTCTACTTTCTTAATCTCTTCATTAGAAATCTTATTATCGTTTTCAGTAGTGTTAACATCTCTATCAAACTTTTCACCTTTAAATATCCAGACTTTAACTCCACAAATTCCGTAAGTTGTATTTGCTCTTGAGACACCATAATCGACATCTGCTCTTAATGTATGCAAAGGGACCCTTCCCTCTCTATACCACTCGGTTCTGGCAATTTCCGCACCACCCAATCTTCCACTACAGTTTACTCTAATTCCCTCAGCTCCAAGCCGCATAGCTGATTGAACCGCTCTTTTCATAGCCCTACGGAATGCGACTCTTTTCTCCAATTGTTGAGCGATATTATCAGCTACCAACTGGGAGTCCAATTCAGGTTTTTTAATTTCCACTATATTTATATTAACATCACCACTCACCATTTTTGATACTGATTTTTTTAATTTTTCAATATCAGAGCCCTTCTTTCCAATTATTACTCCTGGTCTTGATGTATATAATATTATATTTGCCAGTTTGGCTGGTCTTTCGATTACAATTTTTGATATACCAGCGGAACTTAATTTTTTTTGTAAAAATTTTCTTAGATTAATATCCTCCTGCAATAATTCCGAATAGCTTTTTTCTGAGAACCATCTTGATTCCCAGGACTTAATTATTCCTAATCGCAAACCAATTGGGTTAGTTTTTTGTCCCATCATCCACCTTTATTTTTTTATTTTCATTTAACTTTTTTTTATCGTCTTCGTTTTTCTCTTGAACAAGGATCCTAATTCTAGAAAAAGGTTTTAAAATTTTTCCAGCTCTCCCTCTTGCTCTAGGTCTAAATCTTTTAAGAACCATTGATTTCCCTACACTTGCCTCTTTCACAATCAACTTATCAATATCCAACTGATGATTATTTTCAGCGTTTGAGATTGCAGACTTTAAAATTTTGAGGATTTCGTTGGAAATTCTTTTTCTACAAAAGACCAAATTATTAATAGCCTTATCAACCCTGAGTCCTCTTATAAGACTAAGCGTCACGTTTGCTTTTCTTGGACTTGATTTAATTGACTTTCCAATTGCTTGCACCACAGTATTTTCTTCGTTATTTGTTTTATCTGCCATTTTGTTACCTTTATTATTTATGACGTTTTCTTGTCTGCGTTATGACCTTTGTAGGTTCTTGTTGGAGAAAATTCTCCGAATTTATGACCAACCATATTTTCACTTACAGTTACAGGAATGTGTTTTTTTCCATTATGTACCCCAAAAGTTAACCCAACAAATTCAGGAAGTATTGTTGACCTCCTTGACCAAGTTTTAATAACATCATTTCTTCCAGAGTTTTTTACGGTCTCAGCCTTTTTAATTAAATACATATCAACGAAGGGTCCTTTCCAAACTGATCTAGACATTATTTTTTACCCCTTCTTAGAATGTATTTATCTGTTCGTTTGTTATTTCTTGTTTTCTTTCCTTTAGCTGAAAAGCCCTTTCTAGAAACTGGGTTTCTCCCTCCAGATGTTCTACCTTCGCCTCCACCATGTGGATGATCCACAGGATTCATTGCCACTCCACGTACAACTGGTCTAATACCCATCCATCTTTTACGTCCAGCTTTGCCAAGTTTAATATTTTTGTTGTCTGCATTTGAAACCATTCCGATTGTTGCCCTACACTCTATTCTTACAACCCTGATTTCACCTGACGATAGTTTTATTTGAGCATACTCGGCGTCTTTGCCAATTAATTGGCTGTAAGTTCCTGCGGATCTATTTAATTGAGCACCTTTTCCTGGTTTCATTTCTACATTATGGATTAATGTGTCTGTTGGGATGTTTTTAAGTTGCATGCAATTTCCAACTTTTATTTCAGCTTTATCTGATGAAATGACCTTATCTCCAACTTTTAAATTTTGAGGACATATGATGTAAGAATAAATGTCATCATCGTATTTAATTAGAGCGATATGTGATGTTCTGTTCGGATCATATTCAATCCTTTCAACAATAGCAGTTTTGTCTAAAATATTTCTTTTGAAATCTATTATTCTGTATTTTTTTTTATGACCTCCACCTTGTCGTCTTGAGGTCAGATGGCCAAAGTTATTTCTACCACCACTTTTTGTCAACCCCTTAGTGAGTTTTTTAAAAGGGGATCCTTTATAAAGGTCACTTTTGTCAGTTAAAACAAGACCCCTTTGTCCAGCTGTATTTGGTTTGAATTGTTTTAATCCCATTTTTACTTCACCTCAACAGTTGTATCTATTGTGTTTCCTTCTTCCAACTTGACGAAGGCTTTTTTAAAATCTGAACGTTTACCCTTTATGTTTCTAAACCTTTTTACTTTCCCCTTTTGGTTCAATGTATTAACTGAAACAACCTTAACATTAAAAAGTTTTTCTACTGCTTGTTTTATTTCCAACTTGGTTGAACTTTTTGCTACTCTAAATACATAAAAATTAAATTGAGAAACAAATGTACCTTTTTCGGATACCAATGGATTTCTAATAACTTCATAAGCTTTTTCTGATGAAATATTTTTCATTTAACAAGCCTTTCTTGTATAGAATAAATAGCATCTTCAGAAAATATCAAAAAATCTCTTTTAAATATGTCATAAACGTTTATCCCAACAACAGGCAAGATATCGACCTTAGGAACATTCTTTGATGCCAAAACAAAGTTTTTATCAAGGTTTGAGCCATCAATGAAGAGGGCGGAGTCTATTTTTAGGTTGTTCAATTTATTTTTGAATAAGCTTGTTTTTGGTTTGGAAATTTTTAATTCATTAAGTATTTTTAGTTTTCCCTCTTTTAACTTTTGCGACAATGCCATTTTTAAAGCTAATTTTTTAATCTTTTTTGGTAATTTATGTTCATGAGACCTTACTTGAGGCCCAAAAATGACTGCGCCACCTCTCATTTGGGGTGACCTTTTACTACCTTGACGCGCACTACCCGTTCCTTTTTGTTTAAAGGGTTTTTTAGTGGTACCAGAAATTTCAGATATACCCTTAGTTTTATGATTCCCACTTCTTCTTTTAGCAAGTTGATACCTTATCATTCTATGAATGATTTTTTCATCAATATCAATACCAAAAACGGACTTATCAAGATCTATTTCTTTGAGTTCTTTATTATCCATACTATTTATTTTTTCTTTCATCTTATTCTTTATCTTTTAAATTTTCTTGAGGATTAGCTTGATCTACCGAAGGTTTTTCTTCTGTTTTAGCATCTGCTGGTTGAGTTTTTTGTTCAGTTTTAGATTCCACTGGTTCAGATTTTTCTTTAACTACTGGAGATTTTTCTGCAATATCATTTTTTTCAGAAACGGTTTCCACTGGAGAAGACTCTGAATCCTGATTAAGTTTTATATCTTGATTTTTTTTAACTGAATCAACAATACTGATAACAGACCCTTTATGACCAGGGATAGCGCCTTTAATAACTAGCAATTCATTCTCAATGTCAAGTTCAAGAATTTTTAGATTTTGTACTGTTACTTTTTTATTACCAAGTCTTCCTGCCATTTTTTTTCCCTTAAATACTTTACCAGGATCTTGGCACTGCCCTGTTGAACCGTGAGACCTATGAGATATAGAAACACCATGAGTTGCTCTATTTCCTGCAAAATTATGACGTTTCATACCACCGGCAAAACCCTTTCCGATTGAGTTTGATGAAACATCTACAAATTGACCTACCATAAAATTATTAACACCAACCTTATCTCCAATCTTGAAGCTTTCAGAGTCTGTTACTCTAAATTCTTGAGAATTGGAAAAGGCCTTAAGGTTATTTTTCTTGAGAAAACCTTTAAAAGGTTTTCCTATCTTTTTATCATTTATCCCATGTGAAAGTGTTATAGAGTTATAACCATTTTTTTCAATTTTATTGACTGAAACCACTTTACAATCCCTAACCTTTAAGATTGTTACTGAATGATTTATTTTTTCTTTATCAAAAAATCTAGACATTCCAATTTTTTCTGCAAGTAAACCGATTCTCATAACAAAATACCTATAACTTTATTTCTATATCCACGCCGGCTGCTAACTCCAACTTTTGAAGCGCATCCACTGTTTGCGGTGTCCATTCAGTTATATCCATCATCCTTTTATGAGTCCGCATCTCTAACTGATCTCTTGCCTTCTTATCTACATGAGGGGATTTAAGAACAGTAAACTTTTCTATAACCGTTGGAAGAGGAATAGGGCCCTTAATATTTGCCCCAGTTCTTTTAGCTGTATTTACAATCTCTAGGGTTGTTTGGTCTAAAACTCTATGATCGAAAGCTTTTAGCCTGATTCTAATATTTTGGTTAGCCATTCCTAATTTCCTATTATTTAAATCTACTCAATTATTTCCGCAACAACACCAGCTCCGACTGTTCTCCCGCCTTCTCTGATTGCAAACTTTAGACCTTTATCCATTGCTATTGGTGTAAGCAACTCGACTGTTACAGAGACATTATCACCCGGCATGACCATTTCAGTGCCAGAGGGTAGCTCTATCGTGCCAGTCACATCGGTAGTTCTGAAATAAAACTGTGGCCTATAATTTTTGAAGAAAGGTGTGTGCCTACCTCCCTCGTCTTTATTAAGAACATATGCCTCGGCTTTAAACTTTTTATGTGGTTTGATTGACCCAGGTTTTGCCAATACTTGTCCTCTTTCAACTTCTTCTCTTTTAGTGCCTCGAAGTAAAACACCAACATTATCTCCAGCTTCTCCTCTATCTAACAATTTTCTAAACATTTCCACTCCGGTGCATACAGTTTTTTGTGTATCTTTAATACCTGTGATTTCTATTTCGTCATTAACATTGACAACACCTCTTTCAACTCTACCAGTTACAACTGTTCCTCTTCCGGAAATAGAAAAAACATCTTCAATAGGCATTAGAAAATCTTGGTCTAATGGTCTAGCAGGTTGTGGGATATGCTCATCAACTTTCTGCATCAACTCAAGTATTGCTTTTTTTCCTGTATCCTCGTTAGAATCTTCAATTGCTGCTAAAGCTGAACCTTTTACTATTGGTATATTGTCACCATCAAATTCATATTTTGAAAGTAATTCTCTTACTTCCATTTCTACAAGATCAAGTAATTCAGGGTCATCAACTTGATCGACCTTGTTCATAAAAACTACAATGGAAGGAACTCCAACTTGTCTTGCCAATAGTATATGTTCTTTTGTTTGAGGCATTGGTCCATCTGCAGCTGAAACAACTAAAATTGCACCATCCATTTGAGCAGCTCCTGTTATCATATTTTTAACGTAATCAGCGTGACCCGGACAATCCACATGGGCGTAATGACGTTTTTCAGTTTGATACTCAACATGGGCTGTGGAGATCGTTATTCCTCTCTCTTTTTCCTCAGGTGCTTTGTCAATCTGCGAATAATCCATGGCTGTTGCACCTCCAGTTTCTGCCAATACTTTTGTAATTGCAGCAGTTAGAGTGGTTTTACCATGATCCACGTGACCAATCGTTCCTATATTACAGTGTGGTTTACTTCTATCAAATTTTTCTTTAGCCATTTTACTTACTCCTTCATTAAAAATTAACCAGAAACTTTTTCTTTTACTTCTTCTGCTACATTATGAGGTACTTCTTCATAATGATCAAAAGTCATTGTATAACTTGCTCTACCCTGGCTCATAGAGCGTAAATTATTAACATATCCAAACATATTCGCTAACGGAACCATCCCATTTACCACATGATTAACTCCTCTTTGCTCCATGCCTGAAACTTGGCCTCTTCTAGAATTTAGATCTCCGATGATATCCCCCATGTATTCTTCTGGAGTGACCACCTCAACTTTCATCATAGGCTCAAGTAAAACAGCTTTTGCCTTTGGCATAGCCTCTCTAAAAGCTGCTCTTGCAGCGATTTCAAATGCCATTACACTGGAATCGACGTCATGAAAAGCACCATCTTTAAGGGTACATTTAAAATCAATTACTGGAAATCCAGCTAGAAAACCAGTTTCCGTAGATGCCTTAAGCCCTTTTTCGACCCCGGGGATATATTCTTTAGGAACTCTTCCTCCTACAATTTTACTCTCAAAAACAAAACCGCCTCCTTTTTCTAAAGGTTCAAAATCCATTACTACTTTTGCAAATTGTCCTGCACCACCAGATTGTTTTTTATGGGTATAGTCAACGGTAGTAGGTCGGGTTATAGTTTCTCTATAAGCAACCTGCGGCGCTCCTACCGTTGCATCAACTTTGAATTCTCTTAACATTCTGTCTACTAAAATCTCCAGATGAAGTTCACCCATACCCTTCATCACAGTTTGCCCGGACTCATGATCTACACTAACTTTAAAAGATGGATCTTCTGCAGCTAACCTTTGAAGAGCTACTCCCATTTTTTCCTGGTCTGCCTTTGTTTTAGGTTCAACTGCCACCTCGATTACTGGGTCTGGGAATTCCATTCTCTCCAAAATCACAGCGTTATCAGGCTCACACAATGTATCTCCGGTTGTTGTATCTTTGAGACCAGCAACTGCAATGATATCCCCAGCATAAGCAGTTTTAATATCTTCTCTAGAATTAGAGTGCATTTGAAGCATTCTACCAAATCTTTCCCTCTTATCTTTTACAGAGTTTAAAACCGAGCTACCTGCCTCAATTTTTCCAGAATATACTCTCATGAAAGTCAAAGATCCGACAAAAGGGTCATTCATTATTTTAAAAGCAAGTGCTGAAAATGGCTCCTCATCTGAACTTTTTCTTGTAACTTGTTCTTCCTCATTTTGGTATTTAACACCTTTAATAGCTGGAACATCAAGTGGTGAGGGAAGAAAGTCTATAACAGCATCCAACATAGGCTGGACACCCTTATTCTTAAAGGCACTGCCGCACAGAACAGGAACAAATTTACTTTCTATGGTTCCTTTTCTGATTAACGATTTAACTTGTTCAATTGATGGAGCAGTTCCGTCTAAATATTTTTCCATTATATCGTCATCTAACTCAACAATTGTTTCAATAAGTTTTTCTTTATATTTGTTGGCTTCTTCGATCATTTGCGAAGGAATCTCTTCGTAAGTAAATTTAGCTCCAAGTGTTTCCTCTTGCCAAACGATAGCTTCCATTCTTATCAGATCAACAACTCCTTTAAAGTCAGCCTCTGAACCCAGTGGAAGTTGTAAAACCAATGGGTTAGCCCCAAGTCTATCGACAATCATGTCTAGGCACCTGTAAAAATTTGCTCCTATTCTGTCCATCTTATTAACGAAACACATTCTAGGTACTCCGTATTTATCAGCCTGTCTCCAAACTGTTTCGGATTGAGGTTCAACTCCCGCAACAGAGTCAAAAACACAAACACTTCCATCTAAAACTCTGAGTGACCTCTCGACTTCAATTGTGAAATCAACGTGTCCAGGAGTATCAATAATATTGATCCTTTTATCATTCCAAAAACAAGTTGTAGCAGCAGAGGTTATGGTAATTCCTCTTTCTTGTTCTTGCTCCATCCAGTCCATTGTTGCTGCACCATCATGAACCTCACCGATTTTGTGAGAAACTCCGGTGTAATAAAGAATTCTCTCTGTGGTAGTTGTTTTTCCAGCATCAATGTGGGCCATAATACCAATATTCCTATAATCATTTAAATCAGTTTTTCTAGTCATTAACTTACCACCTGTAATGGGCAAAAGCTCTATTAGCTTCGGCCATTTTATGAGTGTCCTCTTTCTTCTTAATTGATGTTCCTTTGTTTTCATGAGCGTCCGCTAGCTCCTGAGCTAACCTATCAACCATTGATTTCTCATTTCTCTTTCGAGATGCATCAACTATCCATCTAATAGCAAGGGCTTGTGCTCTTTCATTCCTGACTTCTACTGGAACCTGATATGTTGCACCACCCACCCTTCTTGACCTAACTTCTATTCCAGGTTTTACATTGCTTAGCGCATTTCTAAACAAATCTATGGGTTTGGAAATTTTCAACTTTTTCGCAGCAATATCTAGCGCATCATATACAATTTTTTCTGATTTAGATTTTTTCCCGTCATACATGACGATATTAATAAACTTGGATAAGATCTTATCGTTAAACTTTGTATCTGGAATTATATCTCTTTTTTGAGCTTTTCTTCTTCTTGACATAATTTAAATTACCTACTTTGGTCTCTTTGCACCGTATTTTGATCTTCTTTGTTTTCTATTTTTTACGCCTTCTGTATCAAGGATACCCCTTAAAACATGATAACGAACACCTGGCAAGTCTTTAACCCTTCCACCTCTGATTAATACCACAGAGTGCTCCTGTAAATTGTGTCCTTCACCAGGAATATAACTTGTGACTTCAAAACCATTAGTTAGCTTGACTCTAGCAACTTTCCTTAAGGCTGAGTTGGGCTTTTTGGGGGTCGTGGTATACACTCTTGTGCAAACACCCCTTTTCTGCGGACAACTTTCTAGCGCTGGAACCTTATTTCTCTTTAATTGTTTAGATCTAGGTGATCTAATTAACTGGTTAATAGTCGGCATAATTTTCCTTAATTCTAATTGTGAAATTGTGTTTGATTGTTTAAATCACTACCAATTATCGGTTGAAAACTAACACATCTCTATGAGGTGTCAACATTAGAAATAAAAAAAACTTTATGAAGAGTTTTCTTGACTTTCAGTTGCTTTACTCAGCAACTGTTTATCTTTTTTATTTGCCTCAAGTTTGACTTGTGACATAAACGACCCTGTTCCACATGGTACTAATCTTCCTACAATCACATTCTCTTTAAGGCCCATTAAACTGTCAACTTTTCCCGATACGGAAGCTTCTGTTAAAACTCTGGTTGTTTCTTGAAACGATGCAGCAGATACAAAACTGTCCGTTTGAAGCGAAGCTTTTGTAATGCCCAACAAGATTTGATGACCTTTAGCAGGTTTTCTTCCATCTTGTTCCGCTTTTGCGTTTTGTTCAATAAATTCTTTTCTACTTACTTGTTCTCCAGCTAACATTGTTGTTTCTCCAGGATTAGTAACTTCAACTTTCTGCATCATCTGTCTTACAATTACTTCAATATGCTTATCATTTATTTTTACCCCTTGAAGCCTATACACATCTTGAACTTCTTTTGTTAGGTAAGTAGATAATGCCTCAACTCCTTTTACTCTCAAAATATCATGAGGAACCGAGCTGCCATCAACTAGAATATCACCAATTTCAACATAATCTCCTTCTTGAACAGTCAAATGTTTTAATTTTGAAATAACATATTCAACCGATTCGTGGTTTTTATCATCAGGAACAATAGAAATTTTTCTCTTCATTTTATAATCTTTACCAAACTGAATTTTTCCAGATACCTCAGCAATAATTGCATGATCTTTTGGTCTCCTTGCTTCAAATAATTCTGCAACCCTCGGAAGTCCTCCAGTAATATCCTTTGTTTTGCTTGATTCTTTTGGCACTCTGGCTATAACATCACCCTGCTTTATAGGTTCATCATTATTAACACTTATAATTGAATCAACAGTAAGCTCATAGTTTGCGGCACTACCATTTTCCAAAACCAATGCTTTCCCATCATCTTTTCTATCATGAATTTCAATTCTGGGTACAAGCTCCTGGTTCTGTGTTTGCTGTTTCCAGTCAGTAACAATATTACTTGAGAGACCAGTTGATTCATCAACTATTTCTCGAGTAGTGACCCCATCCTCTAAGTCTTTAAATTTAACTATCCCGTTAATTTGAGCCAATATTGGAAGCGTGAAAGGATCCCACTCCGCAATAATGTCATTAGATTGGACTTTAACTCCATCATTGAAATTAATTTTACATCCAAACGGCAGTCTGTGCTTGGCTTTTTCTTTTTTCTTATCATCTAATATTAGAAGTGATGCATTTCTTGACATGTTAATATTATTACCAGCGCTATCAATTGCAGATTTTAAATTAAGATATTTCGTGGTTCCATTAAATTTGGATTCAATGTTAGATACCTCTGTACCTTTTTGCGCAGCTCCACCAATATGGAAAGTTCTCATGGTAAGTTGAGTTCCCGGCTCACCAATGGATTGCGCAGCTATAACTCCTACGGCTTCACCAACATTTACTGGTGTGCCCCTGGCAAGATCTCTACCATAACATTTAGCACAAACTCCGAATTCAGCTTCACAAGTAAGAACAGATCTGACTTTAATCTGCTCAAAACCCATTTTATCAATTAAACCTAAGTGTTCCTCAGACACCATGTCACCAGTTTTCGCAATTACTTTATTATCACCATCGATTAAATCTTCAGCGAGAGTTCTTCCTAAGACCCTCTCTGATATAGGGTCTATAACCTCTCCACCTTCGACTAACGTACTCAAAGTTATATATTTTGTAGTAAAGCAATCAGGAACTGTAATGATTGAATCTTGCGCAACATCAACCAATCTTCGAGTTAAGTAGCCTGAGTTAGCTGTTTTTAGAGCTGTATCAGCCAACCCCTTTCTTGCACCATGGCTAGAGTTAAAATATTCCAGAACAGTAAGCCCCTCTTTAAAATTAGATACAATAGGAGTTTCAATTATTTCTCCAGAAGGTTTGGCCATCAGCCCTCTCATGCCTGAAAGTTGTTTCAATTGTGCCGCAGAACCTCTTGCTCCAGAATCAGCCATCATGTAAACCGAATTATAATTTTCTACTTTATCTTTTTCTTTTGGAACAAGGATTTTCATCATCTCATCGGCAACTGAGTCAGAACATTTTGCCCAAGCATCAACAACTTTATTGTATTTTTCACCTTTAGTAATCAACCCCTCGGAGTATTGTTTTTCGTATGATTTAACTTTAGTTTCGGTTTCCTCTAATAAGCTGGTTTTTGTTGATGGGATTAATAAGTCATCTTTTCCAAATGATATACCCGCTTTACAAGCCTCTCTAAAACCAATCTCCATTAATTTGTCTGCAAATATTACTGTTTTCTTTTGACCACAATGTCTGTAAACCAAATCGATGGCATTGCTTATCTCTTTTTTTGTTAATACCTTGTTAATTATATTAAAACTTACTTTTGGATGTCTTGGAAGTATTTCGCTAATCAACATTCTTCCCGGAGTTGTTGATACAGTTTGCGTCATTGGTTCAAAGTTTTCATTAACGGTTTGAAATCTACATTTAATTTTGGAATGTAGGGAAACATTTTTTTGATCTATTGCTGCAAGCAACTCCTCAATGGATGAGAAAATCATACCTTCTCCAATTTCACCATGACTTATTAAACTCAAGTAGTATAGGCCGAGAATCATATCTTGTGAGGGAACAATGATTGGTTTTCCGTTAGCTGGAGATAAAATATTATTTGTAGACATCATCAAAACTCTGGCCTCTAGTTGTGACTCTAGGGATAATGGAACATGAACAGCCATTTGATCTCCATCAAAGTCTGCATTAAATGCTGTGCAAACTAATGGATGTAATTGAATAGCTTTGCCTTCAATAAGTATAGGTTCGAAAGCTTGTATCCCTAATCTATGTAAAGTTGGTGCCCTATTAAGTAAAACTGGGTGCTCTCTTATTACTTCTGCCAATATATCCCAAACTTCCGGTCTTTCTTTTTCAACCATTTTTTTTGCAGCTTTTACGGTAGTAGCAAGATTATATTTCTCTAATTTTGAGTAAATAAATGGTTTAAATAGTTCAATGGCCATTTTTTTTGGAATTCCGCATTGATGGAGTTTCAATTCAGGTCCAACAACAATCACCGATCTGCCTGAGTAATCCACTCTTTTACCCAACAAATTCTGTCTAAATCTGCCCTGTTTTCCTTTGAGCATATCAGATAGAGATTTCAGAGGTCTTTTATTGGTTCCTGTGATTACTCTCCCGCGTCTACCATTATCGAACAATGCATCACAAGCTTCTTGTAACATCCTTTTCTCATTTCTCACAATTATATCAGGAGCTTTAAGTGTTAGTAGTCTTTGCAATCTATTATTTCTATTAATTACTCGACGATAAAGATCATTTAAATCTGAGGTGGCAAACCTTCCACCATCTAGAGGAACCAATGGTCTCAACTCTGGCGGTATTACAGGAACCACATTTAAAATCATCCATTCTGGCTTGAGTTTTGAAGATAAAAAAGCCTCTACCAACTTTAGTCTTTTAACTAACTTCTTTTTTTTCGTTTCAGAAGAAGTTGATGCTAACTCTTCCCTAACAACTTTTTGTTCTTCTTCAAGGTTAATCTCAGACAATAACTTTTGAATAGCTTCAGCGCCTATCATCGTTTGAAAACTATCACCGAATTCCTCTTTCAAACTGGTGTTTTCTTCATCTGATAAAATTTGAAATTTCTTTAGAGATTTAACCATTCCAGGCTCTGTGACAATAAAACTCTCAAAATAAAGAACTTTTTCTAAATCTTTAAGAGCCAGATCTAAAAGAAGACCAATTCGACTTGGCAAAGACTTGAGAAACCAAATATGAGCTACAGGTGCAGCCAGAGGAATGTGACCCATTCTCTCTCTTCTTACTTTAGTAAGTGTAACCTCAACTCCACATTTTTCGCAAATTATACCTTTAAATTTCATCCTTTTATATTTTCCGCACACACATTCGTAGTCTTTTATCGGTCCAAATATTCTTGCACAAAAAAGTCCACTTCTTTCTGGCTTAAATGTTCTGTAATTGATTGTTTCTGGTTTCTTAATTTCCCCATGAGACCAGGAAACTATCTCGTCAGGACTAGCAATTGAAATTCTCAGTTGATCAAAGTTTACTAAACTTGGTTTTTCAATAAGTTTAACTAATTCATTCATAATTTCTCCTAACTAACATTTCTTTCTAAAAGTTCGACGTTAAGGCCTAAAGATTTTAACTCCATGATCAGTACATTAAAAGATTCTGGTATACCAGACTCAATGATGTCATCACCTCGAACTATTGTTTCATAGGCTTTTGTTCTTCCTGAAACATCATCTGACTTGACAGTTAGCATTTCCTGAAGAGTATAAGAAGCCCCATATGCTTCTAATGCCCAAACTTCCATTTCACCAAATCTTTGGCCACCAAATTGTGCTTTACCTCCTAAAGGTTGTTGAGTAACAAGGCTGTAGGGTCCAATCGATCTCGCATGAATTTTATCATCAACAAGGTGATTAAGTTTTAACATATAAATTTGACCAACTGTAATTTCTCTGTCAAAGTAATTACCTGTTCTTCCGTCAACAAGCTTCTTTTGTCCACTTGTATTACTTGATGCCATTGTAAAATAATCATTAATATCTAATTCCTTTGCACCATCAAAAACAGGCGTGGCAAATGGTACACCGTTAGTAAGTTGAAGTGCCCTTTTAACTATTTCATCATCTTTTAGTTGTGAAATTCTAGCCTCATAAATCTCAGATCCATAAACGCTATTAAATAACTTTTTGATCTTATCTATGTTTGATTTATCATTTTGTGCATCAATCGCAAGATTGTAAAATTTTTTCCCTAAGTCCACAGAGGCAGCACCCAAATGAGTCTCTAAAATTTGACCAACATTCATTCTTGATGGAACTCCCAATGGATTTAAAACAATATCAACAGGTGTCCCATCCTCCATATAAGGCATATCTTCGACAGGAATAATTCTTGATATAACTCCTTTATTTCCATGTCGACCTGCCATCTTATCACCGGGTGCAAGTTGTCTTTTGACTGCAACAAAAACTTTGACAAGTTTCATGACTCCAGGCATGAGTTCGTCACCAGCTTGAACTTTATCAACTTTTGACTGAAATGTCTTGTTTAGGAGATTTAAGCTATTTTCAAATGCTTCATTTAGGGCTTCAACCTTTTTCATTACTGCATCAGATTTAACAGTTATATTTTTCAATTTAAGCAGTTTCGTTTCATCTAAAATTTCTTTAGTTAACTTTTTAATCTTTTTATCTAATCCATTGTCATGATCTTGGTTTAAGAAAATAGATTTAAGATTTTTTTCAAAGCTTGACTCTAAAATAAATTTTTCATCCTCCATATCAATATGAAGTTGTTCTATTTGCATTCTTTCATTAGATAAAGAACGTTCATCTTTATCTATACCTCTTCTAGAAAAAACCCTTACTTCAACAACCGTTCCGGAAACACCTGGCGGTAGACGTAATGATGTATCCTTTACATCGGCAGCTTTCTCACCAAATATAGCTCTTAAAAGTTTTTCCTCGGGTGTCATTGGAGATTCACCTTTTGGAGTTACTTTTCCAACAAGTATATCACCGGGGTTTACTTTTGCACCAATGTGAACAATTCCTGCCTCATCCAGGTTGGTTAAAGACTCTTCTCCAATATTAGGTATATCCCTTGTGATATCCTCTTGACCTAACTTAGTGTCTCTAGCCAACACTTCAAATTCTTGGATGTGAATAGATGTAAAAACATCATCAACAACAAGTTTTTCTGAAATAAGAATAGAATCCTCGTAGTTGTAACCATTCCAAGGCATGAAGGCAACTGTAACATTTTTTCCAAGTGCTAATTCACCAATCTTTGATGCAGGACCATCGGCGATTATATCCCCTTTTTCAACATAATCTCCTTCTCTAACTAAAGGTGTTTGATTAATACAAGTGTCTTGATTAGATCTTTGAAACTTACTTAATCTATAAATATCAACTCCTGTATCATTGTCACTTTTCTGAATTGCACTAATCACAATTCTAGAAGAATCAACCTGATTTACATAACCAGATCTTTTTGCAGCAACAACTACTCCCGAATCTCTGGCTACCACAGACTCCATTCCTGTTCCTACAAATGGAGACTGACTTTTTAATAACGGAACAGCTTGACGCATCATATTTGATCCCATTAGTGCTCTGTTAGCATCGTCATTTTCCAAAAATGGAATAAGTGCAGCCGCAACTGAGACTAATTGTTTTGGGGAAACATCAATGAAATCAACATTTTTTGGGTCTAACATTAGAAAGTCGCCACTTTTTCTGCATGAGATAAGTGATCTTTCAAAGGAACCACCACTCTTTAATGGTTCATTGGCTTGTGCAATTGCATATTTTTCCTCCTCCATGGCCGACAGATATACAATTTCTGATGTAACTTTTGAATTTTCAACTTTTCTATATGGAGTTTCTATAAAACCATAACTATTGACTTTAGAATATGTGGCCAAGGAATTAATCAAGCCAATATTTGGTCCCTCAGGAGTTTCAATAGGACATATCCTCCCATAATGAGATGGGTGTACATCTCTAACTTCAAATCCAGCTCTTTCTCTTGATAAACCTCCAGGGCCTAAAGCAGATAGTCTTCTTTTGTGAGTAATCTCGGATAATGGATTTGTTTGATCCATAAACTGAGATAATTGACTTTGTCCAAAAAATTCTCTTATGGAAGCGGATGCAGGCTTAGGATTTACCAGGTCATTTGGCATTACAGTTTCAATGTCAGGCGCATTAGTCATTCTCTCTTTAATTGCCCTTTCCATTCTTATAACTCCAATCGTATACTGATTTTCTAGGAGCTCTCCGACTGATCTAACTCTTCTATTCCCAAGATGATCGATATCATCAATATGACCATTTCCATCTTTTAATCCTGCCAAATAACGAATAATTTGAATTATATCATTATTTTCTAGAACTCTTTTATCTAAATCTGTATCCAAATTTAGCCTAGTATTTATTTTCAACCTTCCAACAGGAGATAGATCGTATCTTTCTCTATCGAAAAAAAGACTCCTAAATAACTTGTCAGCAGCTTCTACAGTTGGAGGTTCTCCAGGTCTTAAGATTTTATAAATTTCTGTTATCGCATCATTTCTGTTTTTATTTTTATCAGCAAAAAATGTATTTCTAATGTAAGCGCCTTGTTGATTTGAGTTTAAATCTAATATTTCAATCTCATTTATATTTTTATCAGCTAAGTGGTTTAAAACATTATCGTCAATCTCTTCTCCAGCCTCAAAGAAAATGATACCTGTTTTAGGGTCAAATATATCTTTGGCAAGAAATTTTTGTTTGATATTATCGTTAGTTAAAAAAATCTTTTTAACAGAGTTCTCATCTATTTTTTTTTGAACTGCAATATTAAATTTCTCGCCGGAATTAGCGTATAACTTTCCAGTTTCTGAATCTACAATATCGTATTCTAGCTTTGTACCGGTATAGTCAGATTTGTTATAAACAATTTCCCACCCATCTTTCTTTTTAGTAATTTTTTTAAATTTATAAAAGTAAGAGAAGAGTTCTTCATGAGTCATTCCATTCATTTTGTTATAATCAAGTTCCAGGCCTTTTTTTTCACAACTATCCCTATATTTTATAGAATTTTCGTTATCTAACGCCAGTAAAAGTGAAGACGCTAATAGTTTTCTTCTTTTATCTATTCTTACATACATTAAATCTTTTGGATCAAATTCAAAGTCTATCCATGAACCATTGTAGGGTATAAGTCTTGAAGCAAATAAAAACTTTCCACTTGAATGACTTTTACCTTTATCATGGTCAAAAAATACTCCAGGAGACCTATGCATTTGAGAGACAACCACCCTTGTTGTTCCGTTAAATACAAATGTACCACGTGATGTCATTAATGGCATATCACCTAAATAAACATCTTGTTCTTTAATATCTTTTACTGATGAAATACCAGTTTCTTCATCTATTTCCCTTATAATTAAATTTAGAGTCACTTTTAGTAATGATCCATAAGTTCCTCCTCGTTGAATACATTCTTCAACATCATACTTTGGGTCTTCTAGTTCATATTTTACAAATCTGAGTTCAGCAACACCTGAGAAATCACTTATTGGGAAAACTTTATTAAATACTGCTTGTAAACCGATATCCTCTCTATCTTTAGGTTCTATATTTCTTTGGAGAAAAAGATCGTAAGAATTTCTTTGAATTTCCAGTAAATTTGGCATCTGGACTAGATCGGGAATCTTTCCAAAGCTTTTTCTTATATTATGTTTGTCGGTAAAAGATTTTTTCATAGTGATGCTACTTAAGTTCTACAGTTGCACCAGCTTCTTCAAGCTGTTTCTTGAACTTTTCAGCATCTTCCTTATTAACACCATCTTTAAGTTTACTTGGAGCACCCTCGACCAAATCCTTCGCTTCTTTGAGACCCAAGCCAGTTATGGTCCTTACCTCCTTGATAACATTTATTTTTTTATCTCCAGAGGTAGCTAAATGAATTTCAAATTCTGTCTTTTCTTCGCCAGCAGCTTCTGCTGGAGCTCCTCCAGCTGGTGCAGCAACTGCAACTGGTGCAGCAGCGGATACACCCCATTTTTCTTCTAAAATCTTTGTAAGCTCTGAAGCCTCAAGTACAGTTAATGTTGAGAGATCTTCAGCAATTTTTTGAACGTCGGCCATGTTTTACTCCTAATTATGATTGTTGACTATTAAATTTAGTATCAATTATTCTAACTATGCTAGATTGAGAGGCTGTTAAGGTTGAAAGTAGGTTTCTTTGGGCACTAACAAGTAGCCCTACTATCTTCGCTCTTACTTCATCCATTGAAGGTAAAGAAGCTAGCTCATTTATTTCTTCAACTGATAATTCTTTATCACCCATAACTCCACCTAAAATTTTAAAATTTACATTATTTTCAGCAAATTTAACTGCAATTTTAGATGTAGAAACAGGATCATCAGAATAAGCAACTGATGTAGGACCTACAAAAAGTTTTTCAACAACATCAAAGTTGGTATCTTTTAGTGCTTTTTTTGCAAGAGTGTTTTTAGCCACCCTAAAATTTGATTTAGAAGAATTTTTTATGTCATTCCTCAAAGATGAAATTTCAGAAACATTTAGACCCTTGTAATTTGCAACTAATAGAAATTCAGAATCTTTTAAGGCTAAGTTGAATTCCTTAACAAATTGTTTTTTATCAGCTCTTTGCACCAGCTTTTTCCCTTCTTCAATCTGTCTGAGTAAAGCTAACTATACCCATCTACTCAGGAAAGTTTACGCTAAAAATTTACAACCTGAGGTCTTAGACAGAATAAAATTTATATTTACATAACACTTGTTGAATCAACTTGCAACCCCGGACCCATAGTTGAGTTAATAAAAAATTTTTTTACAAAAATTCCTTTCGAGGTTTCTGGTTTTTTCTTCTTAATTTCCTCTAAAAAAAACAAAATATTTCTTTTTAGTTCAGTTTCTGAAAAACTTAATTTACCAACGGATGCATGAATAATTCCAGCTTTATCTGTTTTAAACTCAATTTGTCCAGATTTAATTTTTTTAATAGCATCTTCAACTTCGTTGGTAACTGTTCCAAGTTTAGGGTTAGGCATAAGCCCTTTTGGGCCTAAAATCTGACCTAAAGAACTAACTTTAACCATCATTTTCGGGGTTGAAATACATTTATCAAAATTGATTTGACCTTTCTTGACCAACTCAATCAGATCATCATTACCTACAATTTCAGCCCCAGCATCTTTAGATTTCTTTATATCATCTCCGTCTGCAAAAACAGCAACTTTTACTTTTTTTTCAGGCATCTTAGGTAGACTTAGGACACCACGTATTTGTTGATCTGATTTTTTTGCGTCAATGCCCAGTATGATAGATATATCTAGGGATTCATCAAACTTTTTGGAGGTAAATTTTTTTGAAATGCTGATAGCATCATCCAGCTTGAAAATCTCTTTATTTTTTAATTCTTCATTAATTATTTTATTTTTCTTTGTATTTTTTGTCATTCGACTTTAATCCCCATTGATCTGGCGGTCCCTGCGACCATTTTTTGTGCAGATTCAGCATTATCAGTGTTTAAGTCACTCATTTTATCTTCTGCAATTTTCTTTATATCGCTTTTAGATATAGATGCAATAACTTCTTTGCCAGGTGTCTGAGAAGCCTTTTTTAATTTTAAGGCTTTTTTTATAAAAAACGAAACTGGGGGAGACTTTGTTTCAAAAGTAAAACTCTTATCCTGAAATACCGTGATCACAACTGGAATTGGCATTCCTTGTTCTAACTTTTGAGTTGAAGCATTAAAAGCTTTGCAAAACTCCATAATATTAACCCCTTTTTGGCCTAATGCTGGACCAACCGGGGGAGAGGGGTTCGCTTGTCCAGCGGGAATTTGTAATTTTATAAATCCATCAATTTTTTTTGCCATTTAAACTCCTAATAATTATATTTTTTCAACCTGAGAATATTCAAGGTTTACTGGGGTTGATCTTCCAAAAATAGAGACACTTACTTTTAGTCTTGCCTTTTCTTCATCAACCTCTTCAACCATTCCATTGAAAGAAGAGAATGGCCCATCAGACACCCTAACTTGTTCGCCAATTTCAAAACTTACAGATGGTTTTGGTTTTTCAAGCCCATCCTTCATTTGATTTAAAATTGAATCAATTTCGTTTTGCGAAACAGGTATTGGCTCTCCTTTTTTTCCTCCTAAAAAACCATAAACTTTTGGTAATCCTCTTACAATGTGCCAGATTTCGTCATCCATTTCCATTTGAATAAGCATGTATCCAGGGAAAAACTTTCGTTCTGAACTGACTTTTTTACCTTTTTTCATCTCAATCACCTCTTCCGAAGGAATAAGAATTTTTTTAATGTTATTTGCCAGACCTTTTTTGGCAACTTGTGCTAAAAGCTCTTTTTCAATCTTTTGCTCATTTCCAGAGTAAACTTGAAGTATGTACCAATGCAGCATAATGATTTAAAATAAAAGAAATTCTACAATGAAAGAAATAATCTTATCAATTATCAGAAAGAATATAGAAGCCAACATTACAAATATAAAAACCATGATAGTGGTAGTAATTACTTCTGGTTTAGTAGGCCATGTGATCTTCAAGGCTTCTTGTTTTACTTCTTTGTATAATGTGATTATTTTTTGCATTGTAATTCAATAAATATTTTTGGTATTATTTAACATACTCTCTATTAAAATCAAATAGGTAATTAATTTCAATGAACATTCTTGATAAAAATATTTTAGTACTAACTGGTGCAGGAATTTCAAAAGAAAGTGGAATAAGTACTTTTAGGGAGAAAAATGGTTTGTGGGAGAATTACAAAATAGAGGATGTCTGCACAGTAGAAGCATTTCAAAGAAATCCAGACTTAGTAAATAGTTTTTATAATCAAAGAAGAAGAGATATTACGGAAAAAAATATTAAACCAAACGAAGCGCACTTTGCTTTAGCAAAACTTGAACAAAAATGCAGAAAAAAATTCTTATTAGTTACACAGAATGTAGACAAACTTCATGAGGAGGCTGGGTCAAAACAAATAAGGCATATGCATGGGTCACTGTATGAGGCATACTGTATGTATTGTAAAAATAGTACTAAGCTAGATTTTGACCTAAGCACAAAATACAAGTGTAAAAATTGTCATAATTCAGGGATGGTTAGAGTGGATGTAGTCTGGTTTGGAGAACAACCAAAATTCTTGGATTGTATTTATAAATTTATCGAACAAGTCGAAGTTTTTATCTCCATAGGAACATCCAATAATGTTTACCCTGCGGCTGGATTTATTGACTTAATTACTCAGCTTCTAAAAGATGTAAAATTATATGAGTTTAATTTGGAAACCACTCACAAGAGTTGTCTTTTCACTGAAGTATACAAAGGTCCTGCAACTATAACTCTTCCAAAGTTTGTAGAGAGTATCATTCAGTAGAAGATGGCAGGGGCGGAGAGACTCGAACTCACGACCTACGGTTTTGGAGACCGTCGCTCTACCAACTGAGCTACACCCCTAAAAATTTGGAGCGGGTGAAGGGAATCGAACCCTCGTAACCAGCTTGGAAGGCTGGGGCTTTACCACTAAGCTACACCCGCTTAATAATTTTTTTTTTTGCTTATAATGTGATAAACTTTAAATAAATACAACCCCAAATGATATTTACACTCTATCATAATAATAATTGTTCAAAATCCAGAGCTTGTCTACAAATACTTGAAAAAAATAATATAGATTTTAAGATCAGAGAATACATGAAAGAACCTCTTTCACTTGAAGAGATAAAACATTTATTTTTTAATTTTAATTCGAATAAAGTCGATCTTTTCAGAAAAAAAGTTGATAATCATAGCTTTAAAGAATTAATCAGGCTTCTTCATTGTAATCAAGAGGAATTACAAAGACCGATTTTTTACAATAGAGAGGAATATATAATATGTAGACCGCCTAATAAGATTTTGGAGTATATATAAACTAACGTGGTGGAGGGAGTAGGATTCGAACCTACGTAGACTTACGTCGTCAGATTTACAGTCTGATGTATTTGACCACTCTACCATCCCTCCATATGATGATTGTATACTTTTAAAATCTATTAAATGTAAAGAAAAAAAAATTAAATTATAATTGTTATTATGAATGAAGTTCAAACCATTATTGGTCATCATGCAGCACTTGCTGCTTTATCAAATAAAGAAAGAGTTATTTTTTCACTAAAATGTACAAAGGAATTTTATGAAAAAAATAAAAAGAATATAAATTTGAAAGAAATAAAAGAACTCAAAATTATCTCAAGAAAACTGATAGATATGGAAACGAAAAATAATTTTCATCAAGGAGTTTTACTTAAGTGTAGTCCACTAGAGAAATTCAAATTACAATCCATCGACGCTACTGAAGATACCATCTTAATTCTTGACTCCTTAAACGATTCACAAAACGTTGGGGCAATTCTTAGATCCGCTTATTTATTTGGTATCAAGAGTATTATTTTTAATAGAGATAATTCTTTTGAAATAAACCCTTTTCTGGTTAAATCAGCAAGTGGAGCATACGAAAAAGTAAAATTAATTGAAGTTACAAACCTTAGTAGAACAATAGAAACTTTAAAAAACATGAATTTTTGGATTTTGGGATTGGATTTAGAATCTAATAATGATTTAGAATCTATTCCAAAAGATATGAAAAAAGTCATTATATTTGGCTCTGAGAACAAGGGCATTAGATCACTAATAAAAAAAAAATGTGATTATTTAGCAAAAATAAACTTGCCAATTAAGGATAAATTAATAGACAGTCTAAATGTATCAAACTCTGTATCTATTGTGCTTTTTAATTTTTTGAAAAAATGAAGGAAATACCAAGATTTTATAATTCACTGGAGGAAACAAAAAAAGAGATATTTTCTCTTCTTATTCAAGGTGTAAAAAAAAGAAAATCTAACTTTCATAACACCGTACTAAACACTGTAACTATTAACAACAAACCTGATGCTCGAACAGTTGTTCTAAGAGGTTTTAACATTGAAAAATTAATCATCAATATTCATAGTGATTTAAGAGCACAAAAAATTATTGAGCTGCAAAAAAATGCCAATGCATGTTTGGTATTCTACGATGATCAAAAAAAAATACAACTTCGGGTCAGGGGAACAGCAAATATTCAAAAATCATTGAAAGACTCATGGAATAAATTGGGCAATTGGTCAAGAAGATGTTATTTATCCAAAGACAAACCAGGTGTGATTTCAAAAAAACCAACATCTGGATTTCCAGATGATTTCACTTTAGAAGCACCATCAAGTAAACAATCAGAGGATGGATTAAAAAACTTTTGTGTAATACAAATATCTATTAACGAGATAGAGTGGTTGTACCTTGCAAGTCAAGGTCATCGTAGAGCTATATTTAATGTTGAAAGAGGTGAACCTCAGTTAAGTGTTAGGGGTAAATGGCTAGTTCCCTAAAAACAGAATTTTTTTTAATTTTTTTTTTAACACCCATTTTCTTATCGTTTCTAATTTCTTCACAATTGGTTTTTCTTTTCCTGTATGTCATTTTTCTCATTTCCATTTACATTTTAAAAAAAGACAAAAACTTTAAATTTGCAAATCTAAAAAAAAATATAGATTGGAAATTCAGTTTTTATTTATCATTACTTTTCTTAGTTTCAGGTTTTATTTACACTCTAGCATTTGAACCTAATTTGTTATTTGATTTGCCTAAAAAAAACTTCAAACTTTGGTTGATTGTAATTTTTCTTTATCCTTTTTTATCAGTAATTCCTCAAGAATTCATTTACAGAGTCTTTTTCTATCACAGATACAGATTTGTTTTTAATAACAGTAAAAAAACAATGATGATTTCAAATATGGTTGTTTTTTCTTTTGGACATATTGTCTTTCACAACCCTCACGCTATCTTCATAACAGCATTAGTGTCTCCCATTTTTTCATACGCATATAACGAAAAGTCTTTCATGACCTGTGTTTTTATTCACTCGATAGGTGGTCTAATAATTTTTACATTAGGTTTAGGACAGTTCTTTTTCTAACAATAATTTACTCCTGTTCCTTGTAAGCCACAATAACCATTGGGATTTTTGTGCAGATACTTTTGGTGGTAATCCTCAGCAAGGTAAAATTTATCTAATAATTTGATCTCTGTTCTAATTACTCCAAGATCTTCTTTCTCCAATTTAACTTGAAATTTTTTCTTTGATGTTTTTAACTCTCCAAGTTCACATTCATTAGCAGTAAGAATTATCGATCTATATTGTGAACCAATATCGTTCCCTTGTCTGTTGAGTTGAGTTGGATCGTGTGATTCCCAAAAAATTTTCATAATATCGTCTAAATTGGCTTTATTGGCATTATAAATAATTCGAACAACTTCTGCATGCCCTGTTTCTCCTGTGCATACACTTTCATAATTTGGGTTTTTGATTTTTCCGCCAGCATAACCTACGGCGGTTGTATATAAACCATTGAGCTTCCAGAATTTTCTTTCTGCACCCCAAAAACAACCCATTCCCAGGAAAATATCTAAATAATCGTCTGGTTTCTCTTTGTTTAAATCAACCTTAAATATATCCATTTTTAATTTAGTAATAATTTGACATTTCTTGTATTGAAAATAATATAAATATATTATTTAGTGCCCGCAAGGGTTAAAAGGGAAACTAGTTAAAGTCTAGCACAGCCCCCGCTACTGTAAATTGTTCGTTGGGCCATTACGCCACTGGTTATAAATTGGGAAGGCGGTTCAACATCTAAGCGATGAGTCAGGAAACCTGCTAAGTAAGCGTCATTCAATCAGGCTGCGGGTAGGTCTTCTGATTATGGTTAATTTCCATTGAGGTGACGTGATTAACCTCGGTGGGTTTTAAATCCCCACTAATACATTAACTTTTCTTAATACTCACATAGAAGTATTTGAGAAGCAATTAGGAGCGGGAAAATGAATTTTCGTTTAATCTACACTATAACATTCTTATTTTATTTTTTTAACAGTTATGCTGATGAAAATTTTAAAGAAATTACTGTAACATCATCAAAACTTTTAGATGAACAATTAACTGGAGCAGTTACTCATGTGCTTAATGAAGAATACATTAAACAATATCCAAACGATTCACTTGTTCAGATTATTTCCAGATTACCAGGCATTGAGTTTAAATCATTATATGGAACAGGTTTTGGAGCAAAAGAAAGTATCGATATTCGAGGTTTTGCTGATACAGCAAAGTCAAATACTCTAATTCTTTTAAACGGACAAAGATTATCAAATATTGATGCTAGTTTTGTAGACTTTACAACAATGCCAGTAAGTAGCATAAAAAGAATCGAAATAATAAAAGGAGGTAGTGCTGGTGTATTATATGGAAGTAATGCAACTTCAGGTGCAGTAAACATAATTACAGACCAATTTATAAAAGACGATGATTCTTATGAAGTTTCAACCGCATTTGGATCATTTGGTCAATTTGAGGCAGCTTTCTCTGGTTCTAAAGTTTTTGAAAATTTTTCAGTATCCGGTAACGCTAATTATTCAAAAGCAGATGGTTATAGGAGAAATAATGAACTAAGACAACAAAATGCTAATCTAGAGGTGAACTCACAAATAAATACTAACACTTTATTGCATTTAAATATCACGGGTGATAAACAGTTTATGGGGTTGCCTGGTGTTGTTGCAATAAATGGTTGGCCTGATACGTCAACCGATTACTACAAAATAGATAGAAGAAGATCGACTACACTTGCGGATTTTGCAACAAGTGATGGTGCCAAAGCCTTCTACAGCCTTGTACACGAATTGGAACCTAATACACAGTTAATTGTTGATGGAAGCTACAGATTTAATCATTCAGAAGGGTTTTTTACCTCGGGGGTAACAGATACCAAACTTTATTCGGTATCTTTAAATCCCAAAATAAAAATATCAAACAAATTTTATGGGAAATCTTTGAAATTTATTTCTGGAGTTGACTCACAATACACATATTATAATTCTGATAGAATGGCATCAGATGGTTTCCCAACAAAACAAACATATAAATTCTCTGATAGTAATCTTGGGTTTTACTTTAATACAGATTTACTAATTACAAATACTCTTAAAATTGGTGCAGGCGCACGATATCAAGGGAATTGGCTTAAAGCATCCGATTCAGTTGGTCCTGCGAGTGGAGCTGGAAAAGATTTTGAAGACTCTTTAACATTTGAACCTCTATATGCTTATCATTTAGGTATTGAGAATAACTTTAATGAATACGGCACCGTCTTTGGAAGAGTATCCAAAACATTTAGATATCCAAATGTAGACGAAAGAGTTGGAGCGCAGGGCTTTTCCGTTCCTCATGATTTTAAAATGAACTCACAAGTTTCAAATGACTTTGAAATAGGACATAAAATTAATTACAGGAGTTTTTCGATCTCAAATAACTTTTATTATATGAGAATTCGTGGAGAGATTATTTTTGATGCTGTTGATTTCTTAAATAAAAATTTACCAGCAACAAAAAGATATGGATATGAATCATTGTTGACCTTCAAACCAATTGATAAAATTACTATTTCAAACGCTTTTGATGTTATAAAAGCAAAGTTAAGAGAAGGCCCAAATTACAAAGGCAAGGAAATTCCAGGAATCCCGAGCATGATCAATAAATTTAATATCGACTTTGATTTATTAGATGGTTTAACGCTGTTTGCTAATGTTAATTATAGAGGATCATCAAGATTGATAAATGATACAAAAAACTTTCAAATAAAAAACCCTGAATTTGTTTTGACTAATATTGGAATCAAGGGGAATTTATATGGTTTTGATTACTCCTTAGTTGGGTACAATGTAACAAATAAAAAATATTACAGATATGGAGTTGGGAGTGCTAGCACCTACAATTCTGCTAGTGTTTATCCAATGCCAGAATTCACTCTCTTTGGTAAGATATCAAAAAGGTTTTGATAATTTATGTTAAAGAACAATAATAATTTTAATATTTGCATTTTTTTTTCTCTAGGACTGCACTCTTTGGTATTGGCATTTATTACAAATTTTTCACAAAATTTTATTTCTTCAAAGTCTTCTATTATAGAGGTAAAAATTGAAAAATATTCTGAAGATATCAATCTAAATAAATTAAATGAAAGTTTAAGCTTTAAGCAAAAAAAAACAAAATTGCAAAATATATTGGAAGTAAGAAAATTAAATAAAATAGATAATATTAATTTAATTAAAAGCACTCAAAATTCGTCTGAAATCCATAAATATAAAGATAGTGAAAAATCAAATTACGTAAAAAATAAATTAATCACTCCTAAGAAAATGTCGAATAAAGAAGAGAACGTTGTTTTAAAAAAATCTAGCCCTAACTATCAAATTAAAAAAAAAAAAAATCTTATAACTCAATCTAGAGCAGAATATAAAATCGGTTCACACAACAATCCACATCCAAAATATCCTTTAATCGCAAGAAAGAGGGGCTGGGAAGGAAGAGTTGTAATTCAAGCAGATATAGATAAAACTGGAAATGTTACTTATATTAAAGTTCTGAAATCAAGTGGATTCAAGGTGCTGGATAATGTAAGTTTAAGTACACTTAAAGAATGGAGATTCACTCCAGCTAAATCCGGAAAAAAATTTATTAAAGACTCTATCCACATTCCTGTTAATTTTGTACTAGAAGACTGAAAACTCTTAAAAATATTGGCTTATGAATTGGCGTCCCCTACGGGATTCGAACCCGTGTTGCCGCCGTGAAAGGGCGGTGTCCTGAACCACTAGACGAAGGGGACAATTATAGCTTGCAAATTACAAATATGAATATATATATAATGTTTTTAAATTATATGTAAATTGTTTTTGTAATGTTTAAGTTTTTAATTTTGTCTTTTTTAATATCACTTTCGTATGATAGTGTCACAGGTAAAGAAGCTCCAAATCACCTTTGCAATCTAAGAGGATATGAAATAATCTTTCCGTACGAAGCAGCAGTTTCAAAAATCAAAAATCAATTTCAAAGTTCACCAAATCTCAAGGCTTCCGCTTTAGAACAATTTAAAAAGAATTTCGAACAAAACTTTCAGGGTATTCCTCTATACAAAGAAGCTGGATGCTCTAATGCTAGACTTTCCGAATATCTAAATTGTCTGATATCAACAGACGGAAATGATTGCAGGATTTATTACACGCAAATGAGAATTGTTGACTAAGCTATAATATCCTCGACTAAAATTTCTACACTTTCATTGCCTCCCCACAAATTTAAAAGTAAAGAAACAACTATACCAAAAAATGAACGCTCAGACTCAATAAAGCTTCCCATGTCTGTCCCAGTTGAATTAAAATATATACATTTAATTTTATTACCATAGT
Source organism: Alphaproteobacteria bacterium (assembly GCA_045563055.1). GTDB lineage: Bacteria > Pseudomonadota > Alphaproteobacteria > Methylaequorales > Methylaequoraceae > Methylaequor. Next base: position 29,426 of record JBJKUR010000009.1, on the reverse strand, counting down.
CGTCTGCTAAGAAAAAAGAAACATGCTTATCACCAACTATCTTTGGATATTTTATGTGACAATTCTTGAGTAAAAATTTTGGTTTTGGATTTCCCATTCCGAATGGTGCAAATTCTTGAAGCTGATTATAAAACTTATTTGTTACACTCGACAAGGGTATTTCAAATTCAAATGATCTGATTAAATCTAATTTATTTTTTTTAAACTTCTCTTTCATAGAGTCTTTAAAAAGTTTTATCTTTGACTTTTTAATACAAAAACCTCCTGCCATTTTATGACCACCTCCTGAAATTAAAATGCCACTATTTACAGAATCAATTATAAAGGCTCCAATATCAAAACTCTTTACTGACCTGCATGATGCAGAACAATTATCAGAGTCCTCTGAAATCACAATGGATGGCCTACGATATTTTTCTGTAATTTTTGCTGCAACTATACCTAATACTCCTGGGTGCCAGTCTTTACCGTGAACACATATTATATCTTCTGAATTTTCATTAATTTGATTCATGGCTTCTGATAGAACTTTCGTTTCTATAGCTCTTCTTGTGTCATTAAAACTACAAAGTTTGTTTGATAAAATTAATGAAATTGTCTTATTTTTTGATGTCAACAAGTTTACCCCTAGTTTTGAATCCCCTACTCGCCCTCCAGCATTAATTCTTGGTCCAAGTACAAAGCCTAAATGATACTCGTTTAAAAGTTGGTTAACTGAAGAACATTCAACCAATGCTGCAATACCAGTGTTTTTAAGTTTATTTAAAACCTTGAGTCCTTGCTTTACAAAAGCTCTATTAATTGTGTCTAGTTTAACTAAATCACAGATAGTTGCTAAAGCTACTAAGTCCAGGTATTTTACTAAATTAGGTAATTTAAACTTATAATAGTCATCTTTTCTTAACTCCCGATTTATTGAAACTATTAAAAAAAAGACCACACCAGTAGCACATAGGTTATTTAAATTTGAAATATCCTTTTTTTTTTGGGGGTTAATTATTGCAAATGCATCAGGTAACACATCTGATTGAAGATGATGATCAACAATAATTATATCTACGTTCTCTTTATTAATTTCCTTAATACAATTTACTGCAGAAGTTCCACAGTCAAGAGTTAAAATTAATTCACAACCTTTATTCTTTAAATTTATTAAAGCATTAACATTTGGACCATATCCTTCTCTAATCCTATCAGGAATGTAAAATTCAAAATCAACATCAATATCACTAAGATAATTACATAAAAGGGCTGTAGCACTTGCACCATCGACATCATAATCTCCAAGAATTCCAATTTTTTTTTTATTTTTTATATGATGAACAATCTTATTAGTAGCTTTCTCCATATCGTCTAATACAAAAGGATCTGGAAGAATGTTTTTTATTTTAGGGTTTATATAGTTTAAAAAATCGGTGCTTTTTATGCTCCTAACAGCAGCTAATCGTGCAACATGAGAGTCCAAATTTAAATTATCTTTAATTTCATTATACTTTGTTGTATCAAGTTTATTTTGTTTCCAAAGCACTCCTTTCAACGAGTAATTATGAATTTCATCATTGTGTTTTTGATCTACTTGAATTAAATTATGATTTGGTTTCATAAATAAAATTTAACATAAAAAATGTCCATTAGTAATAATATATTAATCGCTCAGGGTGGTGGGCCAACCAATGTAATCAATCAATCTTTGGTTGGCATCATAATTAATGAAACAAAGAAAAAATCAAAAGTTTTGGGTGCATTTAACGGTGTTAGTGGAATAATTAATAATAAATTCATGTCATTAAGCAAATTTTCCTCTTCTGAACTGCAATTATTAAAAACAACTCCTGGGGCAGCTTTGGGTTCCACAAGAGACAAACCAGATAAAGAGTACTGTCGTGAAATTTTTAGCGTGTTAAAGGAAAAAAAGATCAACAAATTTTATTACATCGGTGGCAATGACTCATCTGATAGCTTAAGAATAATTTCAGAATTTGCTTATAATAAAAACTATGACCTTCAATGTATTCATGTCCCCAAAACTATAGACAATGATTTAGTTTTAAATGATCATACACCAGGGTTTGGTTCGGCAGCAAAATATGTCGCACAACTTTTTTCAGGAATCAATTACGATGTTAAATCTCTTCCTGGGGTATATATCGGAGTAGTAATGGGAAGACATGCAGGATTTCTTGCTGCATCTTCAGCTTTATTAAAATCAAAGCAAAATGACGGTCCACATTTAATTTTTATCCCAGAACATTCCGTTAGTTTAAATGATTTTTTAGAGAGCATAAAAAATGTTTACAACAGCTATGGAAGATGTGTGATAGCAGTTTCAGAGGGAATAAAAAATAAAAAAAACAAATTGTTTACCGAAAAGCTCAAAAAAATAAATGAGTATGATGCACATGGTAATATTCAACTGTCAGGAAGCGGCATGTTGGGGGATTACTTAGCTAATGCAGTTAAACAAAAATTACAAATATCTAGAGTGAGAGCAGATACACTGGGTTATTCTCAGAGATCATTTCTTGGATCAAGTTCAGAGGTTGATCAGAAAGAAGCACTGCAGATTGGTCTTAAAGCTGTAAATTATTCAAATAAATTAAAAACTTCTTTTTCAATTGGAATTAAAGAAAGAAAGAGTTTTGGCAGTATTTATAGAACAAGTTTTATTATAAACAAGTTAGAGGCAATAGCTGGAAAAACCAAAGTTATGCCTGATGAATTTTATGATCGAAAAAAATTCTTTGTAACAAAGAGGTTTCTAAGCTATTGCAAACCACTAATTGGAAAAAAAATCCCTGACACTCTTTCAATTATTTAAATTTTCTATTCTTATATAAACTGTTTTCTCTCTGATAAATCCAAGAGTATTAATTTTTGAGAGAGCATCCATCATATTTTTTTCGTAACAATTATGTGTTGTTATAACAATCGTTGCATCTTTAGAATTTGATTGATGAGTTTCTTTTTGGAGCATGGATTTCATTGAAATATTAAATCTCTTAAATTCATTAGCGATTCCAGAGATTACTCCCGATTTATCATCTGTAGTAAATCTAAGATAATAGCTTCCATACCTAGACTTCAAATCAACAAACTCATAGTTATTTATTAAAGTTTTGGGCATCGTAATTTGATTGTCCATTTCTATAAGAAAAATTATATCGCTAAGAACAGATGTGGCTGTCGGGTTAGCTCCGGCACCCTCTCCTACAAAACAACTTTTATTACAAAAATTAGATTCTACAACCACCCCATTATATACACCATCAATATTAGCTATAAATGAGTCTTTTGAGAGTAAACATGGATAAACATAATTTTTAATTTTTTTATTGTTTTGTTCCGTTAGCCCCAAAAGTTTTATTTTATATCCCAATGAATTTGCGATCTTTAGATCAACCAAATTTATTGATTCAATACCTTCATTTTGAATTTTTTGCACTTTGTTATTGGAGTTAAAAGCTATAGAAGACAAAATTGACAATTTTTGAGCTGTATCAGTTCCATCGATATCAAATTTAGGGTTAGATTCAGCGTAACCCAATCTTTGAGCCTCTTTTAATATATTTTTAAACTCGCCATTCGATGAAAGCATTTTACTAAGAATATAATTCGATGTCCCATTTAGAATACCATATATTTTCTTAATTTTATTAGAAATTAAAAACTCCCCAATAACTTTGATTATCGGGATTCCTCCGGCAACCGCAGCTTCATATTTCAATGTGCAACCATTTGTTTGCGTTAACTTTACAATTTGCTGCCAATATTTTGATACTAAAGCTTTATTTGCTGTAACAACGTGTTTCTTTTTTTTTAAAGCATCAAATATAATTTTTTTTGCAATTCCACCCTCACCACCAATAAGCTCAACTAAAACATCATAATCATATTCATCCAAGAGAGATTTAGCATCTTTAAAAACCTTGGAATTTGGAAAAGATTTATTAAGTTTATTAAAATTTCTTCTAGCTGCGATGTGGGTGATTTTGATTTTATAATTTGTTTTTTTAAATTTCTTTAATAAATCTAGAAGACCGCTTCCGACTGTTCCAACCCCAGCAATTGCTATCTTAATAACTTTGATTTTCACTTACTTAGATCAATAAATTAGGAAAATTTCAGTTCTCTGATTTGCTTTAGTTCCAGCAGGCATATTTTCTTTGAAAAGAGGCTTTGTATCTGAAACAGCTTCAGTGATTAAGGAGCTACTTGGAATATTATATTGCTTAATAAAAACATTTGCGACTGACTGAGCCCTTTTATCTGAAATATTAAAATTAACAAGCTTATGTTTAGCTAATGGCATATCTCTAGTTCTTTTACTTGCATGTCCAACTACCTTAATTTTTGCATTTCTCTCTTTAGCAATTTTGGATATTTTCTTTATTTTTTTTAGTCCTATGTTATCAACTATACTGGAACCACTGTAAAAGTTTATTGTTGCGACTCTATATTGCAACTTATCATTAATACTAAGTTTTGCTATTTCACTTTGAAATTCTCTAAATTTATTCTGATTAATTTCTTGGTTGTTAATTTCATCTTTAGTTGTAGCTTTCTTCTTGTACTGCAACAATTTCCTCAACTTCGTTTTCATTTTCTAAAAGAACACTATCATATTCTTTTGTCGGAGATGGAGGGAGTTTTTCATCACTATCACTTAGATTGTTAAGGGAATCCTCTGGACTTTCAAACATTTCATCCTCTTCTTGTTGAATATCTGATAGTAGTTGCCCAATTTCGTCAACTGCATCTTCGTTCAACGGTATCAGAATTCCCAACTAGGCCGTCAACAGATATACAGCTGACGCAAAGAAATATCAGTAAAGTCGAAATTGTTAAGGATTTTCTATTTATCACTTTATATTTTCCCTCAATACTGAAGTATAGTTAATATTTCTGAATCTCAAACTATTTTTTTAAAAATTCTTTACTTAAGTTGAAATATACTTCTGGTGTATTAGTCAGTAACTTTTCTTCTTTATCAGATATTTTCCTAATAAACTTCGCTGGACTACCAGCCCATAACTCTCTGCTTTTAACTATTGTTCCTGGGGTTACAAGAGCACCAGCAGCAATCAAACAAAAATCCTCGATTTTTGCCTGATCTAAAATTACTGCTCCCATTCCTATCAAAGAGTTCTGGCCTATTTCACATGCATGGATTGTAGCGTTGTGTCCAATCGTTACATTATCAGAAATTATTGTTGGATTTCCTTTTTCACCCTTTGCTGAGAATCCGTAAGAAGAAACATGAATTACTGTGCCATCTTGAATATTACACTTTTTTCCAATGTTTACATAATTTACATCTGCTCTAATTACTGAATTAAACCATACACTAGATTTTTCTTCAATTACCACATTACCCACAATAACTACTCCATCAGCAACGAAGACTGATTCGTCTATTTTTGGAGAAAATTCTCTATAATTTAATATCTTCTTCGTCATGTTAGTGACTCTTGCTCATTAAAATCAAACATTAAGTTCATATTTTGAATAGCTTGACCAGCAGCACCTTTGACAAGATTGTCAATACAACTTACGATTATCACTCTCTTTTTGGATTGATCGGAAAAGATATTCATATGCAAGTAGTTTGAATCTTTTAACATTATTTAAAGTTGGGATATCAGAATCTTTAAGAATCTTAATAAAGTATTCATTTTGGTAAAATTCTTTCAAAACGTTTTTATATTCACTTAACTTTTTTTTCTTCTCGAAATAAATGGTAGATTGAATTCCTGAAATTACAGGTAGAAGGTGAGGTGTAAAAGTTAAGCTTACTTTATTGTTAATTGTATCTATTTCCTGCTTGATTTCAGGATAGTGTTTATGTTTATTTATTCCATAAGCAAAAAAATTACCGCTTAATTCAGAAAAAAGATTTTGTGTGATAGCCTTTTTACCCGCACCGCTCACCCCAGATTTAGAATCTATAATAAAGTCATCAATTTTAAGTGATTTTTCTTTGAGTAAAGGTATGATTGGAATAAGAATAGACGTTGGGTAACATCCAGGGTTTGCAATAAACTTTGACTTCTTAATATTTTCTCTATTAACTTCGGTTAATCCATATGCAAATTTATTCTGTAATTTCATAGATTTATGAATACAATTATAAAAATTTTCGTAGTCCTTTTTTGAATCTAATCTAAAATCCCCTGATAAATCGATAATAGCTATCTTAGGATTTAGCATTTTAATAACACTTTCTTGAAACTTTCCATGTGGCAAGCAACTAAATATCAAATCGATTTTGTTGAAATTAAATTTTTTAAAGTCTGTAATTTTGATGTCTGAACAGTTTTGAAGATTTGGAAAGACCTCTCCTAGATGTTTTCCCTGCTGAACTATCACCGAGAGCACCTGCAACGTTTACATTTGGATGTTTATCTAGATAGTATAGAAGTTTTGATCCAGTGTAACCAGATACTCCAAAGATACATACGTTTATGGACATGAATTATCTTTTAGAAAATTGAGGACTTCTTCTTGCTTTGTGTTTACCGAATTTCTTTCTTTCAACTTTCCTGGCATCTCTTGTTAAAAATCCAGCTTTTTTTAATTTCTTTCTTAAAGATGGATCAAGATGTACTAGAGCTCTACTAATTCCGTGTCTAAGTGCACCAGCTTGTCCAGATAGACCTCCTCCAGCAACGGTTGACATTATTTCAAGTTTATCTAGGTTGTCGGTTTTAAAAAGAGGTTCCTCTAAAATTGTGCTATATATTTTTCTTTTGAAGTATTCTTTACTTTCCTTACCATTTACAGATATTTTACTGCCACCATATTTTATCCAAACTCTAGAAACGGAGGTTTTTCTTCTTCCCGTTGCGTAAGCCCTTCCATGCTCGTCGACTTTAGGACTTAAATCATCTTGATCAACAATAGGCGTTGAATTTTTCTTTTCAGTTTTATCTTCTGACATTATTGTCCCTTATTTTTCCTGTTGAGGCTAGCAAAATCAATAATTTCTGGTTTTTGAGCATCTAGATTATGGTTATCGTCTTTAAAAATTCTAAGGTTTGATAACTGTTTTTTCGATAATGCATTGGAAGATACCATACGCTCAACTGCTTTTCTTATTGCTAATTCTGGCTTATTTCCACTTATCACATCTTTAAAGTAAAGCTCCTTGAGTCCTCCAGGATAGCCGGTATGCCTGTAGTACTTTTTTTCTTTAGCCTTATTTCCAGTCAAAATGACATTTTTTGCATTTATAATTATTATGTTATCTCCACAATCAAGATGAGGCGTAAAGTCCGTTTTGTGCTTTCCCCTCAGCAAGGAGGCTATCTTTGCGGCAAGTCTGCCTAAAACAAGATTAGATGCATCAATAATATACCATTTTTTCTTGATATCTTTTTGTTTTAAGGCGTAAGTTAACATATCATAAGCAAAATATCTTAAAAAAAAGGACTGTCAACATAAAACAAAGTTTTATGTTTTTTTGTCTGCCCATTTATAATATTCATGATTCACATTCCCAGTTTTTAATTCAATTACGAAAGGTATTTCATAAGGATGTTTTTTTTTTATAATGTGTTCTATTTTTATTTTATCTAAAAAAGTTTTGATAATTAGAACATTTTCTTCACAAGATTTCATCTTGTCTGATTCTTTATAAATGCTTTCAACACTTTTGATAATATTTATACAAATAATTTTTTCATTTTTTAATAATTCTTTTGCAATGTTCCTAGCAGCAGAAATATCATCACATGTGCTATAGAATAATCGTAATTTTTCTTTCATAATCCTACATGGTCGGGGTGACTGGATTTGAACCAGCGACCTCCCGTCCCCCAGACGGACACGCTAACCAGACTGCGCCACACCCCGAGTTAACATTTAAACTTAATTTCCTTAATTAAATTCTCTATTTCGGTTATCAAAATTTCCTTTTCACCTGTGTTCTTTATTCTTTTTTTTAAGACTTGATTTGCTCCATCAATTGAATATTTCTTTTCATAAAGAAGATCTTTGATCTCTTCTAAAATTTTTTGTTGATCTACGGAATAATATCTTGTTCCGTTTGGCTTTTTTGTCGGTTTTAATATAGAGAACTTTTGCTCCCAGAATCTTATAACGTGAATTGGAATATTTAATTCCTTAGAAATCAAACCTATTTTCTTAAAGGTGCTATTAGACTTCATCTTTCTCGGATATATTTGAATTAATGAAATTTAATAAAAAATTAGAAGGTTTAAATTTAATTACATTTCTTTCATTAATAGTAACTTCCACTTTTGTTTTTGGGTTTCTTCCTATCCTAGCTTTCTTATTTTTTACTTTAAAGATTCCAAAATTAACGATCTTTACATCTTTATGTGTTTTTAATTGTGATGTTACTATTTCAACGAAGCTCTCGAAAAAGTATTGACACTCCCTTTTTGATAACCCAATGCTTTCATTGAGATGATCAACAACAATTGCTTTTGTTAAAACCTCTCTTTGTCATTTTTGAATTATATAGCTCATATTTTTAAAATACAACTACCCCAAGTTAATCCGCCCCCAATTGCGCATAGTGCTAGCACATTATCTTTTTGTATTACGCCCTTTTCTAACGAAGATGACAGAGCTAAGGGGATGGATGCAGCTGAAGTATTTGCATGAAATTTAACAGTGCTTATTGTTTTTTCTTCCGGGATACCAAGTTTTTTAGATGTGCTCGATATTATTCTCTGATTCGCTTGATGCGGAACAAACCAATTAATATCCGTTATACTTAACTTACAATCTTTAAGTGCAGCAAGTGTAGCTTCAGTTAATTTATTTACTGCTTGCTTGAAAATATCTTGTCCATTCATTCTTATATGACCTACCCTTTGATTAGAAGAGGGTCCTCCGTCACTGAACAAACTATCATGCCATGATCCGTCAGAATATAATTTAGTAGCGAGGATTCCATCATTTTTTTCAGATGGTCCTAGAATTACTGCTCCTGCACCATCACCAAATAACACACAGGTTCTTCTATCTTTCCAGTCAACAATTTTTGACAAAGTCTCAGCACCAATGACCATCACATTCTTAGCTTTTCTGCATTTTATCAAACAATCTGCTATGTGAAGTGAATAGACAAAACCAGAACAAACAGCTTGAATGTCAAAAGCTGCAATATGATTCATATTTAATTTGTTTTGTACTTTGGTAGCTGTTGAGGGAAATGTATCATCAGGTGTTGTTGTAGCTAAGATTATACAGTCTATCTGACTGGGTTTTAATTTAGCAGAGTCTAGAGCACTCTTTGCTGCATTAATTGCAAGGTTTGAAGTTAATTCATTTTTAGCTGCAACATGCCTTTGTTTAATTCCTGTTCTTGAGAAAATCCATTCATCAGATGTATCTATAAAATTTAAAAAGTCATCATTTGTTAAAATTTTTTTTGGGAGAAAATGTCCATGGCCTAAAATTTTTGAATTTAATAGCATCTGCTAATCTAGTTTTAATTTTTTTTCAATTTGACTAATATATGAGTTTTGGATTAAAGAGACTGCAACACCTATTGCATTACAAAAACCAAATGCATCTGTACCACCATGACTTTTTACAACAATTCCATTAAGACCCAAAAGAACTGCACCATTATACTTTCTTGGATCAATTCTTGTTTTAAATCTATTGAGCGCTGGTTTTGATAATATGTATCCAATTTTGGAAATAATTGAACTTTTGTAGGAATTTTTGAGGAAAGTGAAAATTAATTCAGCTACTCCCTCAGCTGTCTTCAAGGCTATATTTCCAGAAAAACCATCAGTCACAACCACATCTACCACACCTTTATTAATATCGTTGCCCTCAACAAATCCATAAAAGTTTATCTTTTTTGTAATCTTACTTAAATCATTGTGGGTTTGTTTAACAACAGTATTTCCTTTAATTATCTCAGAGCCTACATTCAGGAGTCCAATTCTTGGTTTTTGTATCCCAAGGACAGTTTGTGAAAATATATCTCCCATTAAAGCAAATTGAACTAGGTTATCGTTTGAGCAGTCAACATTAGCCCCGAGGTCTAAAATTACTGTTTGACCTTTTAAAGTAGGCATTAAACCGGCAATAGCTGGTCTATTTATCCCTTTTAGGGTTTTCAAAACAAATTTTGAGATTGCCATTAATGCGCCTGTATTTCCAGCCGAAACAAATCCATCAGCCTCGTTTGAAGAAACTTGATTGATTCCTAGTCTCATACTTGATTTTTTTAGTTTCCTCAATGCATTGACTGGTTCATCTTCAGATTTTATGCTCTCTGTTGTGTGAATAAATTCATGATCTAGTGCACGTTTTTCCATGAGTTGATAGTTAGACTGATTTTTATCTCCAAATAATTTGAACTTAACATTTGGATGTAATTTTGAGGCCATTAAAACTCCTTCAATCGTTGCTTCTGGTCCATGGTCTCCTCCCATAACATCAATAGCCAATACTATCTGCTTCAAAACATTTCCTTAAACTAATTTGGGGGGGGCAGATCAGATTGATCTTCCTCAGATTCTGTCATATCAACAATTTCTTTTTTATTATAATAACCACAGGCACTGCATATGTGATGAGCTAGTTTGAATTCACCACAATTAGGACATTCTATAGAGTTGACACCGAGTGGGTTGTGGTGAGAACGTCTTTTACCTTTTCGGGCGGGCGAGGTTTTTCTTTTTGGGACAGCCATAGTTAATAATAAAATTTTAAGTAGTCTTTAGCATAAAAAAAACAAAAATAACAATTCTTTTTTTTTATTAATTTAATCCTTATTAAAAAATTTTAAATTCCAAAAATCATCTTCATCAAGAGAACTAAATTCGTAAATACTGTGATCCAGGTATTTCTCAAGTAATTTAAAGTCTACTAAAACACTAAAGTTTATTGATAAAAGTTTTTTAATTTCTGATTTTTGTTTTGAGTTATTAATTCTATCAAAAATTTCTGAAAACATGTAAAGTCTACCATAAAAATTACCAATCATTATTCTAACTTTTTTTCTCAAACTAGTTTCTGAGCCACCTAGTTCTATTATTGTGTACTCAAGATCTTTTACATATTTCTTCATTAAATATTCGATATATTTTTTGTTAACCCTATTTGAATTCATATACCATAAAATCAAAATGAAATTTAACTGAAAAAATTCCATCAAAAATTCTACGTTTTTATCTTTAGACTTATTGAAAAAATAATTCTTTGATTGTTCGGCAGTTTTATTATAAATATTATCCAAACTTTTTTTTTTTATGTTGAAAAATAACATTTTAATATTCGTAATTCTTTTAAGTATTAGCATAACGATATCATCTTGTGTATCAAAGAAAATTGTGAATGGCAATCTACCCGATGCTGATATGATTTCAATTTTAAAGATTGGAAAAGATGACAAAAATTCAGTTGTTGGATTGCTTGGAGAACCCTCATTTCGTGGAAGTTTAGGGGATAACTCATACTATTACGTTGGAACTTTAAGTTCTCAAATTGCATTCTTGCGTCCATCAGTTAAAGAACAATATATTTTAGAATTAAGATTTAATAAAAAGAGTTTGCTTAAAAATATTTACTTTTATGATAAATCTTCATCAACTTCGGTTGCAATGTCGTCATTGGAAACAGAAAGTGGGGGTGCTAAACAGACAATATTACAGCAACTCTTAGGTAATTTCGGAGTACCAGGAATGAAGCGTGGTGGACCAATTTTAGGAAGTGGTAAGGCCGAAGATTAACTAATTAAGATAACATTGATAATAATAATATAGAAACAATGTTAATTATTTTGATCATTGGGTTGATTGCGGGACCAGCTGTATCTTTATAAGGATCACCGACTGTATCTCCTGTAACTGCTGCCCTATGAGCGTCTGAGTTCTTACCGCCAAAATTACCGTCTTCAATATATTTTTTTGCATTATCCCAAGCGCCTCCTCCTGAAGTCATTGAAATTGCGACAAATAGCCCGGTAACGATAGTCCCCAGAAGCATTGCGCCAAGTGCTGTGAATGCTGGTGCGGCATCTCCAGAGATTATGAAAATTGCATAATATGTAATAAATGGTGCAAGAACTGGTAGCATTGATGGAACTATCATTGCAACTATTGCTCCTTTTGTAAGTATATCGACTGCTTTACCATATTCTGGTTTTGATTTACCTGTCATGATACCTTTATTTTCTGCAAACTGTCTTCTGACTTCATTTACGATTTTCTCAGCAGTCCTTCCAACTGCAGTCATTCCCATTGATGCAAATAAATATGGAAGCATTCCTCCTATTAACAGCCCAACGACTACGTAAGGGTCATCTAGAGAAAATTTGATATCCAAGTTAGGAAAGTAAAATTTTAAATCCTGCGTATAGGCACCAAATAAAACAAGCGATGCGAGACCAGCTGAGCCAATTGCATATCCTTTTGTTACTGCTTTAGTAGTATTTCCTACTGCATCTAATGCATCTGTTGTTTTTCTTACGTTCTCTGATAAATTTGACATTTCTGCAATACCACCTGCATTATCGGTCACAGGACCGTAAGCATCTAATGCGACTATCATTCCTGCTAATGCAAGCATCGTTGTCGCAGCAATAGAAATTCCATAAAGTCCCGCAAATTTGTAAGACATGATGATTCCAAGAATAATAACTAGAGTTGGAAGAGCCGTGGACTGCATTGAAACAGCAAGACCTTGGATTATATTTGTAGCATGTCCAGATTGTGAAGATTTCGCAACAGATTTGACAGGTGCAAACTCTGTACTGGTATAGTATTCGGTTATCCATACTATCAATCCTGTAACAGACAAGCCTATTAAAGAACAGTAAAATAGGTCAATCCCCAGAAATGATTCAATAAATAAGTCGCTATTAATTATTAATTTATCTGTACCGATGAAAAATTCAGTTACAAAATATATTAGAATTATCGAAACGATTGCGGTAATTAAAAGCCCTTTATACAGAGCGCCCATAATATTTTTTGAACCTTCACTAAGTTTTACATAGTACGCTCCAACTAACGATGAGACAATACAAACACCAGCTATTAGAAGAGGAAACATCATAAATGTTTGCTGATCTGCTGAATCAAATAAAATCAAACCAAGAACCATTGTGCCAACTATTGTAACTGCATATGTTTCAAATAAATCTGCAGCCATTCCAGCACAATCTCCAACATTATCGCCTACATTATCTGCTATAACAGCAGGGTTCCTGGGGTCATCTTCTGGAATACCAGCTTCAATTTTTCCTACAAGATCTGCACCAACATCTGCACCTTTGGTAAAAATTCCTCCACCTAATCTAGCAAATATCGAAATTAAAGAGGCTCCAAAACTTAATGCAATCATAGCCTCTACAATTTCTCTTCCTTGATTTTCACCAAATTTCTGATATAAGAACCAATAATATCCTATTAGTCCAAGAAGACCAAAACCGACTACAAAAAAGCCAGTTATTGCACCAGATTTAAAAGAAATATCCAAGGCCTTATCTAAACTTACAGTTGCAGCTTGAGTAGTTCTTACGTTTGCTCTGACTGATACAAACATCCCTACATATCCAGCCAAACCAGACAGAAAGGCCCCTATAACAAACCCAATAGCTACAAATGAATTATGAATTAAGAAATATAATAAAACTGTTATTAGTGCTCCAACCACGGAAATGGTAAGGTATTGTCTGTTAAGATATGCTTGCGCACCCTCTTGAATTGCTGAAGCGATTTCGATCATTCTGTCTGAACCTTGAGGTTCTTTGAGAATTCTTTTGGTTGTGAAAACTCCAAAACCGATTGATAATAAAGAACAGAGTAGGACTATGGAAAATTCAAGAATCATAAATCTTTTTTAATTTAATAAAGCCCCTTATATCACATTAGATCGCATGTTCAATAATATTTTTTTTAAAAATGATTAAAACCAAAATTTTTAACCTTAAACTCATTACCCTGACTATCGAGTATTCTAATACCCTTCCCTGCAGAAAAGAAACCAATGTTGGTTATGTTTTCTCCTTTTTTATATGAACGAAAATCATTACTCGTAAATGAAAAAAGCAGTTCATAATCTTCACCTCCAGACAAAATTACTTCCCATACTTTTTGTTTATTATTTTTATTAAGAATTTCTTTCGCACTTAATGATAATGGAATTTTATCTAAGAATATATTAGCTTGTAAATTAGATTGATTTGAAATTAATAACATTTCTCTTAACAAACCATCAGAAATATCAGTGCAAAAATCAGCTTGATTGAGAATTTTCTTTCCTAAATTTATTTTTGGTTCCGGAAGTTTAAACCTTGAAATCAAAAAATCTTTTGTTTTTTGTGAACATAAAAAATTATTGTTTTTGGTTAATACAAAACCAAGTGGTGCATCACCGATGTTTCCTGAAACAAAAATTTTAGATCCATTTTTTGCAAAGTTTTTTGTGTGACAAGCAGATTCTGTTTTTCCAAGAATGGTTACGCTTAAAAAAACTTTTGTAGATTCACTTAAATCTCCTCCAAAAAGTTTGATTTTATATCTCAACATATCTGCATTAAGACCAGAAATAAATCTTTTCAACCATTTGGAACTTTTGGATTTAGGCAAGGCTATATTGAGAAAAAAACCATAGGGGGTTGCCCCCATTGCAGCAATATCCGATAGATTAATTCTTAGAAGTTTTCTTGATATCTCTTCCGGTCTATCATCTTTGTTAAAGTGCTTTCCTTCAACCATCATATCAGTCGAAATAACTAACTTTTTGTCTTTAAAAAATGCAGCATCATTTTGAAGATTAAGAGATTCTTGATTATTAGCTAGTGGTGCGAAGTATTTTTTTATTATTTCAAATTCTTTATCCATTTAACAGTAACTCTTTGTGGACCTTGTCAAGGATAGCATTAATAAAACTATTTTCTTTACTTATGTTAAATGATTCAGCAAGTTTTAAATATTCAGAAATAATAATTCCAGTTGAAGTTTCCGGATAACTAATCATCTCAGAGATAGCAGCTCTAAGTAAGGCTTCCAAAACCTTAGGCAGTCTTGACAACGACCAACCAGTTCTTAGATTTTCGGAAATCAATTTACTTATAACCTTTTCCTTTTCAATCACATTATTAAAAATTTTTAAAAAAAAAATCTCATCAAATTTGTCATCTAAAAATTTACCTTGAAAGTCAGTATGAAATTTTAAATCGTTATTTATTATAAATGATTTCTCAATCTCTTCTTTTTCTAAACCAAAACTCTGGCTAAATGTAGCTTGAACAACAAGATATCTTGCAAGTGATTTTGATAAGATATTTTTATTCATTTCATTTACAGAAATCCTAAAATTATTCATATAATATATAAATAGTTATCAATTTTCCACAGGTTTAAAAATATTAAGGACTATAGGTATTAATTAGTCTCTTGTGACTATTCTTTTAAATATTTTATAAGATTAAGACATGCCACAGCTGCATTTCTTCCAAGATTCCTTCTTTTAACATCTGAACGCTCCTGGGCCTGCTCATGGTTATTAACGGTTAATAATGCTGTTCCCAAGGGAATAGAATTATCATAAGCAAATCTATAAATCCTTTTAAAACAAATATCTTTAACAATTTGATAGTGATCTGTCTCACCTTTAATAACACAGCCTAGTATTATAACTCCTGAATAATCTTTATAGTATTTGGAAAGTAAAAATGGAATTTCTAAAGAACCATTTACCTTCTTTTTATCATAAGTAACTCTCATTTCCTTAAGAAAGTCTTCTGACCCCATTAAAAGGTTTTTAGTTATATCTTTATAAAAATCAGAATAAATTATTAGTATTTTTCTAAAATCTTTTTGTTCCATTTATCTCCAAACCAAAACCATCTATTCCAATTATATTTTTTGATGATTTAGTTAAAAGTATTATTTTTTTTACACCAAGATCAAGCAATATTTGAGCTCCAATCCCATATTCTTTTAAAATTTTGATTTTAGAGTTTGGTATTTCGGATTCTTTTTTTTTCATTTCTTTATTTGGATTCCTTACTATCACCACTATACCACTGTTATTCTTAGATATAATAGCCAGTGATTTTTCCAAATCTTTATTCTTTATATTTAAAACATCATTTAAAATATTTAACCTGTGCATCCTTACAAGAACATTTTCTTTATTCGAAACCTTTCCCTTCACTAGTGCTAAATGCTCCGTATCATCCATAATATTTTTATATATTAAAATCTTAAAGCTCCCAAATTTTGGAATGTTTATTTCATCAGTCTTTATACATTTAATAAATTTGTCTTTATGCAGTTTATATTCTATTAAATCCTTAATGGACGACATCTTTAGTTTATGTTTATTACAAAACTTTACTAAGTCATCAAATCTAGCCATTGACCCGTCATCATTCATAATCTCACATATAACACCATAGGGACTACTATCACCTGTAGCTAGTCTGGATAAATCAACAGCAGCTTCAGTATGACCGGCTCTCTCAAGTACACCTCCTTCTTTGGCTAACAATGGGAAGATATGTCCTGGGCTTACCAAGTCATTGGATTTAGTCCTAGGGGAAACAGCAACTTTGATTGTATGTGCTCTATCTTTAGCACTTATTCCTGTTGTAACCCCTTTTTTTGCTTCGATAGAAACTGTAAAAGCTGTTCGATGTCTACTTAAATTATTATCTGTCATTAATTTAAGGTCTAATCTGTTAAATCTTTTTTTATCTAAGGCCAGGCAAATTAGACCCCTAGCATGCTTGGCCATAAAATTTATTTTTTGAGGTGAAACATGAGATGCACAAAAAATTAAGTCGCCTTCATTCTCTCTTTTTTCATCATCAACTATTACAACCATTTTTCCTTCAGAAAGGTCTTTTATTATTTCAGAAATTTGTGATAGGTTAGATTTCATTTATTTAAAGCCCTAAAAACGTATCTTGATAACATATCTATTTCAATATTAAATGAGGTTCCTATCTTCGAAGACTTTAGATTAGTATTATCCCATGTGAATGGAATAATAGAAACGTTGAAACTATTTTCAAAAACCTCATTTACAGTTAAAGATATACCATCAATTGCAATTGAACATTTCACTGCTAAATATTTAATAAGGTTTCTATTTAATGAAAACCCAAGAACCCATGAGTTTTCATTTTTGGAAATTTTCTCTAAAATTGAAATTCCATCTACATGACCAAAAACTAAATGCCCCCCCAAATCATCGCCCAATCTAAGAGATCTTTCTAAATTAACTTTTTCTTTAACCATTTTTTTTTTTAAATTTGTTTTCGACACAGTTTCAGGAGACAAATTGCAATAGAAAATATTATCTTTAAATTCTGAGACAGTTAAACAAACCCCCGAACATGATATTGATTCTCCAAGCTTTAAATTATCATAACTGCATTCGATACCAATTCTTCCAGAATTCTTATTCCATTCTTTGATTATACCTACACTTGTAATAATTCCGGTAAACATTTTTTTCCTAGTCTCTTTTAACTTCTAAAACTTCTAGTGAATTGTCTTCTATTTGATAGATCTGTTTTAAAGTTAATTTCTTTTTTACCCTTGAAAGGTTTAAATTAGAAATTGCACTCTGCCCTGTTGATCCGATAAAGCCACTTGACCTAAATATCATAACTTCATCATATAAATTTTCATTAAGAAAAGATGTAAAAATTTTAGAACCACCCTCTACTAGCAAGTTGCATATGCCTAATTTTGCTAACTTATACATAATATTTTTTAAGTTAAACTCCTTTTTTTCCAAAATAATTATTTTAACTTTTTTTGAAGATAGCTCTTCGATCTTTCTTTTATTTGAATCAATTGTGAAAACTATAGTGGGATACTTCAAGCAATTTTTAAAAATGTGGGAGTTTATATCGAAACTTAATTTTTGGGATAAAACTATTCTATAGGGGGAGAAGCTTTCAAAACCTTTTATCCTGCAATTTAGCAATGGATTATCGACAATTACTGTATTTGACCCAACTAATATTGCATCAACTTCAGACCTAATAATATGAACTATTTTTTTGACAGATTGATTAGTTATTCTAGTTCTTTTGTTTTTTTTAAGAGCAATTTTACCATCTAATGAACATGCCATTTTAATAATAACTTTCGGTCTTTTAAGCTTTCTATTCATAATATAACCTGAGTATATTTTTTTAGATTCTGCATCCATAAGGTTTCCTAAGACTTCTACACCATTTTTAGTTAGTAACTTCGCACCTCCTCCATCTACTCTAAAATCAGGATCTCTGAGAGAATACACAACTCTTTGAATTTTTCCTTTTAAAATTTTTAATACACACGATTCGTCCCTACCTTCGTGACAGCAGGGTTCTAATGTCGAATAAAGTGTATAAATTTTATTTTTTCTATACTTCATATTTTTCAATGCTGTAGCTTCAGCATGCGGCCTCCCACCAAAACCTGTAATGCCAAAACTAACAATTTTGTCTTCTTTAAGGTTTTTATCAAATTCAACAATTAATGAGACTACGGGTGGATTTGGGAATGTCGTGCCAATAATTTTTTTTAGTAAATAAAGTGAAATCTGAATATATTTTCTATCAAAGTCCACTTACTATTCATTTTTCAAGTTAAGGTTATTATCAATAAACTTTCTGAAATCATCAGTTTCTTGAAAGTCTTTGTATACTGATGCAAACCTCAAGTATGCAACTCTGTCCAGCTCTTTCAAAGCATCCATTACAAGTTCTCCGACAACTTTAGTGGGTATCTCAGTCTCTCCTGAACTCTCTAATCTTCTTTGTATACTATTAGTTATTAATTCGATTTGTTCGGCTTTTACCGGTCTTTTCCTACAAGAAATGTTGATAGATCTAACGAGCTTCTCCCTGTCAAAAATAGTTCTTGAGTCATCTTTTTTAATGACCATTAGTTCCCTTAATTGAACTCTTTCAAAGGTCGTAAAGCGAGCAGCGCATGCAGGGCATTGCCTCCTACGCCTAATCGAACTGTTATCCTCAGAGGGCCTTGAGTCCTTTACTTGAGTTTCTTCATGTCCACAAAACGGGCATCTCATAAATTAGGTTTCCTTAGTAAAGAGCAAATAATCTCCTGTCAGTTATAGCCTCTTAAATTATATGGCCTTGCTGTATATAGGAAACTTTTCACATAAAGCTTTAACTTTTGTTTTTACTTCCTTTTCAACCTTTGAGTTGTCATCTGGGTTGGAAGATAAACCATCTAGAACATCACCAATCAGATTGCCCACAACTTTAAATTCATCAACTCCAAATCCCCTACTAGTTCCAGCCGGAGTGCCAAGACGAATACCAGACGTAACAAAAGGACTCTCAGGATCAAATGGAACACCATTTTTGTTACAAGTTATTCCTGCATTTTCAAGGGATTTTTCTGCTGCTTTTCCTGTAATTTTTTTTGGTCTAAGGTCTACTAAAACCAGGTGAGTATCTGTTCCGCCTGATACAACTTCCAAACCTCTCTGAAGCATCACCTCGGATAAAGTTATAGAGTTTTCAACAACGGAATTTATGTATTTTTTGAAATCAGGTTGAAGAGCTTCCCCAAAAGCCACCGCTTTTGCACAAATAACATGCATAAGTGGTCCGCCTTGCAAACCAGGAAAAACTGCTGAGTTAATCTTTTTTGCATGACCTTCGTTATTTGTTAAGACAATTCCTCCTCTTGGACCTCTTAAAGTTTTGTGCGTTGTAGATGTTACGACATCAGCATACTCTAATGGGTTAGGGTAAATGCCTGTAGCTACGAGACCGGCAAAATGAGCCATATCCACGAGAAATAAAGCACCAACTTTATCTGCAATTTCCTTAAATTTTTTAAAATCAATTATTCTTGGATATGATGAACCGCCAGCTATGATTAACTTTGGTTTATGTTCAATAGCAAGTGACTCTACCTCATCATAATCTATCAAGGCTGTATCTTTTCTAACTCCATATTGAATCGCATTAAACCACTTTCCAGATTCGTTTGGAGGCGCACCGTGAGTTAGATGTCCTCCAGCAGCAAGAGACATTCCCATTATCGTATCACCTGGTTTGAGAAGAGCTAAAAAAACTGCTTGGTTTGCCTGCGAGCCAGAATGAACCTGAACATTAGCGAAGTTAGCGTTGAAAAGTTTCTTTATTCTCTCAATGCATATGTCCTCAACAACATCAACATGTTCGCAACCACCGTAGTATCTCTTTCCAGAATAACCCTCTGCGTATTTGTTGGTGAGTATCGTGCCTTGAGCTTCTAAAACTGCCTTTGATACAATGTTTTCAGATGCAATAAGCTCTATTTGATCGTTTTGTCTATGATATTCATTTTTAATTGCATCAAGAACTGCCGGATCGGTTTGTGTTAAACTACTTTCGAAAAAAACATGCGCTGTCATTTTGCCTCCATTAATTAATTACTTTATAGGATTAAACTTATCAAGTCTAGCCTGATGACGTCCACCCTCGTATTTAGTTTCAAAAAAACTTAAATAACATTTAATAGCTTCTTCATTAGAAATCAACCTTGATCCTAAAACTAAAATATTTGCATCATTATGTTTTCGTGAAAGCTCAGCCATTTTTTTATTTGAACACAAAGCAGCTCTTACATTTTGAAATCTGTTAGCAACCATTGACATGCCTATACCTGAACCACAAATTAGAACCCCTTTTATATTTTTTTCTTTTTCGACAATTTTACACACTTTAATTGCGTAATCCGGATAATGAACAGATTTATCTGAAAATGGACCCAAATCTCTGAATACAAATTCTTTTTCAAAGGATTTAATAATATATTGTTTTAGTCCAAAACCAGCATGATCGCTAGCAATTATAATTTCATTTGTTTTTTTCATAACTTTCGCAAATCAACTTTCAATTGAGGAGAAAGAAAATAAAGTCCAATTATGTTAGGAATTGACATGGCAAAAATCATAGAGTCTGAAAAGTTTATAACGCTCTCTAAGTTCATTGATGCCCCAATTACAGTAAATGCTAAAAATATGAATTTAAAAGAGTATTTACTAAAACTTCCAATACCAAATAAGTATGTCCAACACCTTAAACCATAATAAGACCAAGTAATCAAAGTCGAAATTGCGAAAAGTGTAATTGCTAAAGCCAAAATAGATGGAAACCAGCTAAAAACTGATTCAAATGCTCTGGATGTCAACTCAACACCCTGCATTCCAGATCCATTTTCGTAAACACCAGTTATGATGATTACTAACGCCGTCATTGTGCAAACAATAATTGTATCAACAACTGGAGATAACAATGACATAAACCCAGTGTTAAGGTGATTATCACTTTTGGCAGCAGCATACGCTATTGGAGCAGACCCAATTCCAGATTCATTGGAGAAAACTGCTCTTTTTACTCCTGCTATTATTGATCCAAGAAACCCTCCAACTGTTGCATCAAAGCTGAAAGCACTAAAAAATATTTTACTAAATGTATCTGGCAACATTTCAAATTTAGAAAAAATTATAAATAAGCATGAAAAAACATATACAAATGCCATCAAGGGGACTAGCTTCTCTGTAACTTTGCCTATTGACTTTATCCCCCCAATAATAATTGAACCCACAATTATTGAAAAGATTAGTCCAGCTAACCAACCTCTTCCGTAAAGAAAACTACTATCACCCCCAGTTGCCTCTAAAATTTGTTGATAAGCTTGATTTGCTTGAAACATATTTCCACCACCAAATGAGCCTCCAATACAGCATACTGCAAAAAAAGCTGCCAGAAACTTTCCTAATCTTATAAAGCCCATTTGGCCTAGTCCATCTGATAAATACCTAATGGCACCCCCCAGATACGGTTCCATCTTTATGAATAACTCTGTATTTGTGCCCAAGACTAACTTCAACAAATTTCAATGTCATTCCAAAAAAAGCTGTCAGAATCATCCAAACAGTTGCACCAGGACCACCAATAGATATAGCAACTGCAACTCCCGCAATGTTACCTAAGCCAATTGTTCCCGACATGGCCGCAGTAAATGATTGAAAATGAGTTATCTCTCCTGGGTGATTGGGGCTGTCATATTTACCAAAAGCAACATTTAGGGCCCTTTTAAAGAAAAGGATATTTACAAATTTAAAGTAAATTGAAAAGTATAAACTAGCAAAAACCAACCACAAAACAATTAGAGGTATTTGAGTTTGATAGATTGAAACACTGCCAAATACAATACTTGTTATAAAGTCTGAGATTGGTTTTAAAAAAACTTCAATTTGTCGATCTATGTTTTCAAACATTACTAATATTATCGAAAAAAATAGTTACTGCAAAATTTCATTTAACTTTTCATAAGATTTAATTAAATTTTTCTTCTTTATACAATACGGTGGCATCAAATAAATAGTATTTCCAATTGGTCTTAGCAATAAGCCATTTTTTAAAAATTTTTCCCTTAGGATTTGACTGTCTTTAGATCCATAAACATCTGATATACCAGAAAAATTGAATGCAGCGATACTTCCCAACATACGAATATTAAATATTTGAGAATTTTTTGATAATTCGTTAAGACAATTCTTGTGAATCTCTGAAATCATCTTTATTTTCTCGAATGTTTTGTCTTTTTGGAATAAATGAAGTGAACTTAATGCAACTGAACATGCAACCGGATTTGCAGAAAAGGTGTGTCCGTGCAAAAAAGTCTTCCCAAGATCATCATCGACAAACTCATTGTGAATCTCCTCACTAAAAATAGTTGCTGCAAGTGGGATAAATCCTCCAGTTAATGATTTTGCCAAACAGATAATATCAGGTTCTACTTTCAAGTGATCAGACGCAAACATTTTTCCTGTCCTACCAAAACCAGTCATAACCTCATCAAAAATAACAATAATTCCAGATTCTTTAAAAATATTTATAAGTTCTGTTAAATACTCTTTTCTACAGATCTTCATTCCTCCAGCGCCCTGAACTAATGGCTCAATAATGACTGCAGCAATCTTTTTTCTTTCAGCTTTAACTAACTTTTTTGCTTTATTCAGAGACCTAATTTCGTCTTGTTCTATCTTATTATTACCTCTCCAATTATCAGGAAAAGGAATAAAAAAATTTTCATTTAAAATATTTTCAAATGGTTTGTAGAAACCTGAAGTTTTCCCGACAGACATTGCCCCAAATGTATCTCCATGGTATCCTCCTGTTAATGCCACGAACTTATTTCTCTTTTTTCCCTTATTATACCAATATTGGATTGCAACTTTCATTGCTATTTCAACAGAAGTTGAACCATTATCTGAATAAAAAACTCTGGACAAGTTTTTGGGCAAAATTTTTACCAACTTTTCTGCAAGACTAACTGCTGGCTGATGCGTGAAACCTGCAAAAAGGACTTGTTCTAATTTTTTTGATTGCTGAAAGGAAGCTTCAACTATTTCCTTTCTACAATGACCATGAGTGTTTATCCACCATGAAGAAATTAAGTCTATATATTCATTGCCATCGATATCATAAAGATTTTCACCTTTTGCAGAATCTATAACAATTGGATTAACCGATAACTTAGATTGCGTAAAGGGATGCCACAAAAACTTCTTATCTTTTACTAAAATTTTTTTTTTCATATTACTTTATTATAAGAATAACTTTTGCATCTCTTCAATTTTAGATTTATTTAATTTTTTAAGACTTGGAATTTTAGCAAGTAATTGGATTTTCATTCCATATATTTTTTCTCCATAATCAAGAATTGATTCAATTGTTTCTGGAATATCTTCACCAACGAAAACTAGTCCATGAAAATTGATTTTTTTTTGCTTAATTAGATTTATTGATAGAAGAGTATGATTTATTGTACCGAGTGAAGTTCTGGAAACTAAAATTAATGGTAACTTTGATAATTTTATCAAATCCACCATTAAATATTTTTTATTAATTGGCACACTCAAGCCGCCTGCACCTTCTATAATTATTTGTTTCTCAAAATTATTACAGATTTTATTCAATAATTTACTCATTAAAATTTTTTTTTTTTCATTTTTAGCAGCAATATTTGGACTAATGGGTTCATTAAAAAAATATGTCTCCTTAAGAATTGTTTTATTTACACAAAGATTTTCGATAATATCTGAATCTTTCCTACCTTTTTCATCCAAACCACATTGGATAGGCTTATGATAAATACCTTTGATTTTGTTAACTAGTATTGCTGATACAATTGTTTTTCCAACATTTGTATCAGTTCCTGATATAAAAAAAACCCTTGGACATAAAATTAAATTTTCCTTAAATAAACAATTTGAACTTTATATTTAACATTAATTTTTTTTAAATTTCTCCTAAGATAAAAAATTTTTTTTTTCTTTTTATTACTTACGTTTGCACCAATTATTTTAAGACTTTTTAAAAACTCTAATTCACTGTCAAACGTTTCAGTAAATATCATCTCTTTTTCTTTCAAAACAAATTTCTCTTTATCTATAAGTTTTATTAAAACATTTGAATCTGGAAAATCATTTATAAGATCATTTTTTTTTTGGCTTAAATCATCCATTTCTATAAAACTTGGATAAGATATTAGAATTATTGATCCACTCTTAACTGAATTAACTATTCTGCACATTAAATTAAAAAAATCACATGACCAGTGGAGAGACATATTTGAAGTTATGAAATCATAATCCTGAAATTTTTTTTAAAATTATCAAAATCACTATGATGTAAAATCACATCCTTTTTTAAAAACTTTTTTCTTTGAATTAATCAACATTTCTTTTGAAATATCTAATAAATGTATTTTTTTTTTGGTTTTTAATCTATCCGAGAATAATTTTTCCGCACTCACCTGTTTTTTTCCGCAACCAAGGTCTAAAAATTTCACTTGTTTCTAAAGGATCTGTAGATTTTATATTCTGAAAAAAAAAAATTAAACAATTCTTGCAGTACATCAATCTGTAATTTTTGCATTTTATATCATAAAGTGAAGAACTTTTATCAAACGATTGTTTGTATTTTCTTTTTTAAAGGGTGCATTCTAAATCTTTTTTATACAGTTTCTTAATCATTTCAAAACACAAATCAGGTTTTTTGTTAGAGGAAAACCCATGGCTTAAATTTGGTAATATAGAAATTTTTATGATTTTTCTTTTTCAATTTTTTTTTATCTTTTCTGTGTCCTATATTTACAACTTTATCATCATTAGAATAAATTGAAAAAATATTATATTTTTGCATTAATTAATTTTTAACGTCCTGATTGTTTTGATTTTAAATTTTATTAAAGCATGAACTAAGTTTTTTTCCGATTAAAGTTTTTTCATATAACTGCATCTAACTTCACACTTGTCATAGAATTTTTTCAATAACCTTTTTCAGGATTTTATAATAAATTCTGATAACATCTTATCTAAACCACTTCTAATAAAATTTGGTTTTTTTTTGAAAGCCAATGAAATCTGGTAAGCCAAAAAAAATTAATTAAAACTTTACATTTCAAATTTTTTTTTTTAAAAACCAATTCAACCCATATGAGTGAACAATAAATATTTTCATTATTATTGAATTTTCTTTTCATTAATTGATTTTTTTACATTTACTAAAAAAATTAAGATCGACATTGCCTATGTATCCAGAGAACTTTTTCTTTCTCTATTTGCTTTTTGACTGGACCTCCAAAAACTTTTGCTAAAGCCCCATCCATGAACAAAAAAAAAATCATACTTCATTTTTTCTTAAAGTCTCCGATCATATTTATAAAAATTCTTAAGAATTCGTTTTTTTTTTATAGTTTGCAGTGATAGATAATCTTATTCTTTCTTTATTTATAGGGACTGTTTGGAGATTTTTATCTCTTTTTACGTAAAACCCTTTATTTAAAAGGAACTCACAAATTCCTTTGTCTTAGTTTACTATTTTTTTATTATTATAGGGATTATATGAGAATTTGAGTTGGCAGTGTCAAAAATTCAAATCATTTAAAGATTCTAATACAAATCTGCTATTATTTATTAACTTTTTCTCTTAAAGAAACTGCATTTGGTATAAATTTTAACTGCGGCATAGATTGAACCAAGATTACAGATGGGGGGTAAAACGGTAGAGTATATTAAACCAGCACATTTTATTAACAATTAATTTTATGTAAATTTTTTTTGAGCATGATAAAAAAGCTCCATAACATCCAAATGCTTTTACTTAGAGTGCCCACAATAACCTCGTTTTCATTTTTTATTGAAATCTGAACAAATTCCAAATCCATTTTTTTCCATATATCCCAATGGAATGAGCCTCATCAAGATATAAAATTGCATTGTACTTTTTTGGATAAATACCTTATCCCATCTAAATCAAGGAAATCTCCATCCATACTAAATAAAGTTTTCTGAAATTATTAATTTTTTTGGACTTGATTGGTACTTTTTTTCAAAAAGCTTTCTAAATGATTTTAACTCTAGGTGATTATATCTGAAACACTTCTGTCTAGATATCAAGCATCCGTGGTTTTATACTTGAATGATTTTAATTTGTCAGAAAAAATAAAACATTTTTTCTCTTCCACCAATAAAATTTTCCTGTCAATACAGGGATAAGAGTTGAATTTAAGAGAAATCCATTTCCAATTATTAAACTTTTTTTCATGATTGATATTTTTTACTTATCAAATCTTCTATTGATTTTTATTCTATCTAAATTGCCAGTAACTAATCTTGACGAGGATAAACCTTGAACCATATTTTTTTTAAGCCACTTTACTGATTCATAAATAATACTCTTGTCTTTTTGATAACCCTAAATAGTCCATTGCTAGCTAAATTAACTAACTTTTTTTACCCTGATAAATTATTGTATCTGAGGTTTTTAGCACCTAACCTTTGGCTTTGATCAAAATCTATTAGTTTCTCTAGATAAATTTTTTTATTTTGAAATTAATTTTTTCCACTGTTTTATTATGTATATAATTTAAATTAACCTTAAAAGAAGTAACATGAAAAGAAGAAACCTTAGTTTTTTACATGCTGGACATAGAAGAGACGAATCGACTACTTCTGTTGCAGTACCTATTTATCAAACAACATCATATCAATTTAATAATACCGACCATGCTGCAAAAGCTCTTCTCCTTACAAGAGCTTGGAAATATATATACTAGAATAATGAACCCTACTTGTGCAGTTTTTTAGAGGAGAGAATGTCCTAAGCTCGACGGTGGAGTGGCAGCTATGGCTGTAAGTTTCAGGTCAGGCTGCATCAGCTTTTTTCAATTCAAAATATTTGTCATTCAGGGGATAATTTTTGTGAGTTCCACAGACCTCTATGGAGGTACTTACAATCTATTTTCAAATACACTCAAAGAGATGGGAATAGAATGCAGATTTGTTTGATTCCCACTCAACCTGAACAATTTTGAAAATGCAATAGATGAGAAAACTAAATGCATCTACGCAGAAAACCTTACCAAACCCTAAGTTTAAATGTTTTTCCCAATAAATGAAGTCCTCAAAAATTGGTGAAAAACACAAAGTACCTTTGATTATGGATAATACAGCTGCGCCGCTTATCTGCAAGCCAATAAGTCACGGGGCAAATATTGTAGTTTTATTCTACAACCAAATATATCGGAGGGCATGGCTTTATCAATAGGAGGTTTTAATTGTAGACGGAGGAAATTTTTGATTGGGAATCTGCTGGTGATAGATTTTCCAATGCTTAACAAACCTGATCCAAGTTTATCATGGTGCTATCTGGTCAGAAGCTGCAAAACCACTTGGGCCAATTGCTTATATTCTAAGAGCCAGAGTTTATTCTTCTTAGAGATTATGGTTCAGCAATGAGTCCCATTTTAATGCCT
Organism: Alphaproteobacteria bacterium; assembly: GCA_045563055.1. GTDB lineage: Bacteria > Pseudomonadota > Alphaproteobacteria > Methylaequorales > Methylaequoraceae > Methylaequor. Next base: position 1,632 of record JBJKUR010000009.1, on the reverse strand, counting down.
TCACATTTATTCAAGGATTAGAAACATTGCCCTTAAGAATGCAAAGACATTGCGAAAATGCAGAAAAAAGTAGCAGATTATCTAGATGGCAATAGTAAAAGTTTGAAAAAGTTATTTATCCAAAGCTTATGTCAGGTTTTACATAGAGATAGAGCGGATAAATATATGTCCTGGCGGGTTTCGGCTCATTACTTTGGTTTTGAGTTTAAAAGGTGGAGAAAATTCTGGTAAAAAGTTTATAGACAACTTGAAACTTCTCTATCATGTAGCCAACATTGGAGATGCAAGATCTTTGGCTATTCATCCTGCTTCAACTACTCACTCTCAACTATCCGATGAAGAAAAAATATCATCTGGTGTTTACACCAGGATATGTAAGATTATCAATTGGAATTGAGCATATTGATGATATTATTGAGGACTTAGATTCAGGCATTAAACAAAGTCCTGAATGAAAAATTTTCAATAGTAGAGGTTTTCCCATTCCACAGGGGGGAGAAGACTAAGAAGTTCCAGTGGGTTTTAAGAAATCTTGTAGCTGAAACCTTCCTTAAAACAAATGACTTAGTCCATGCCTTACTTCATTCGAGAGGATTATGACTCAGATTATCTCAAATAAAAGATTGGGTATAAAAAGATATTCCGTAGATGAGCTAGTTTAGAGAACTCGGTAAAGTTGTTAGTTTTTTGGAATTAAATCAATAGCATTATTTTCCAAAAATTGGAGCTGAAAAAAAAATCTACCAATGCCAAAGAAAGTTTTTAATGAAGATAATTTTGATATGTAGAGCTTTTAAAAACAATCAATAAAGAATTCCCTGACATCTTAGTAATTTTGTGATGTTTGCATTAGATCCATATACATTGAGTGGACACGATGGCATACTAGACTCTAATGGCGAAAATAGATAATGATAGCACCATACAGATTCTAATTAAAATGTCATTAAATCTTGCATCATCTGGATGTGAAAATTATAGCACCAAGCGACATGATGGATGGAAGAATTAAACTCATAAGAGAAAACCTTGAATCAAATAAATTTTACTAATACTAATATTTTTGTCTTATAGCTCCAAATTTTGTTTCTAATTTTCTACTCACCTTTTTAGAGATGTATTAGGAAGCAAAGAAAATCTTGAAGACTCAAAGAAAGATTCGTATCAAATTGATTACAGAAAACTCAAGGGAAGCAATCAAAGAATCACTCGAGGATATCAAAGAAGGTGCGGATATGATAATGGTCCAAACCAGCTTGGATACTATTTAGATTATTATCAAAGAAATAAAAGAAAGCTCTTTTAGTTTCCTGTTTGCAGCATATCAAGTGAGTGGTGAGTATATTATGATAAAAAAATGCATCTAAGGAGAAGTTCATTGACTACAAACCCTCCGTTATTGAGAGTTTTAACATGTATTAAAAGATCTGGAGCAGATTTTAATATTTTTCATATTTTGCAAAAGAAGTTTGCAGAATGGTTTAAAATAATAAAATGATAATGAACTTGATTTTTTAAAAATTATAGGATTAAAAAAAGATAACATAAATTAGGAGATTACAATGTCAAGAACACATCCAGGAAGATTTCATATAGCAATTCCAGGTCCCACAAATATACCTGAAAGAATAT
>JBJKUR010000008.1:0-202246 GCA_045563055.1 Alphaproteobacteria bacterium | reverse complement strand
TGAAATTCTCAAGGACGTAACTATGGTTGCGAATAACATGCAGCTTGATGATGGTATTGGAACATGCGGGAAAGAAGGGCAAAGTGTTCCAGTTGGTGTAGGTCAACCTAGTTTAAAGATAAAAAACTTAACTGTTGGTGGCACATTAAAATAGTTACTTTTTCTGTTCATTTTCAAATATGTCCTCTTCATAAGAAATAAAGGATTTAATCATCCCTTCCCAAAGGTTTCTGACAAGATTTTCAGGAATTCCTCTTTTTTTTGCTTCCAAATCAAGTTTATCCAAAATTAGTTTAATTCTTTTCTTATCAATGATCTGATCCCTACTTTTAAACTTAACAATTTCTGTAACTAAGTCCTTTCGTTTTGAGAGTAAATTTAACATCTCTAAATCAATTAGATCAATCTGTTCTCTAATCCTTTTTATGTTTTCAGTTTTATCCATTAATCATTTAAAATAATTATTTTTGTATAGCACATCTATGTTATTAGACCATTCCTTTAAATATAATTTTTTCCAGTTATCAGCAGGAGTTAATCCAGATTTTAAAATTTTCTTTAGAGGATCCAAAAATGACTGCTCACTCTTTCCATCAAAGTTTATGTCTCTATTTCCAAGACCTTTCGCTGAAAGTTCAATGATTTTACTAGAAAAATCCAATAAACTCTCCCCAGATGGAGTTCTGGCATTTAAACCGTCAACCCTTACATCATTATAAAAACTTTGTACATCCTGAAAACTCCAATGTTTTACAAGTTCTACTAACTGATTTAAAATACTTTCATCATATAATATTCCTGTCCAAAATGCTGGAAGAGCACAGACTCTGGACCATGGGCCTCCATCTGCACCTCTTAATTCAATATAAGATTTTAACCTTACTTCCGGAAATACTGTTGTTATATGTATGTTCCAATCATTTATTGAAGCACTGAAATCTTTAAATTTGTTTTTCATATATTGCCTAAATGTAATTCCAGATAAATCAATATACTTATTATCTCTTATTATGAAATACATTGGTACATCTAGTAGGTAATCCACATATCTCTCAAATGAAAAACTTTCTTCATAGACAAATGGTAAAAGACCACAACGATCTTTGTCTGTTCTTGTCCATATATACGACCTGTAACTTAAAAATTCTGTTAATTTACCTTCTACAAATGGAGAGTTTGCATATAAAGCTACAATTATTGGTTGCAGTGACTGAGCTACTCTAAACTTATTAATCATATCTTTTTCCGAAGAATAATCAAAGTTGGCCTGAATTGTTGTAGTCCTCATCATCATGTCAAGCCCCATGTCACCTACTTTCGGCATGTAGTTTTTCATGATTTCATATCTTTTTTTTGGCATTATCTCTAATTGTTTAAGATCCCACTTTGGTAAAACTCCCATTCCCATGAATTCTATATCATAATCTTTACATACAGCATGCAACTCGTCATGGTGCTGGTTAACTTCATTGCATGTCTGGAATAAATTTTTTAGTGGAGCTCCAGAAAGCTCTATCTGCCCTCCTGGTTCTAGAGTAATAGAGGAACCATTTTTTCTCAGTTCTATAATATTTGTATTCTCATAGACCCTTTTCCACCCGTAATTATCGCTCAATTTTAAAAAAATTTTTTGAATATCTTTGATATTTATTGGAGAAAGATTTTTTTTTATAAATCCAAATTTTTCATGCTCTGTACCAATTTTCCAATCTTTCTTTACCTTACACCCATCTGTAAACTTTGAAATTAATGAATCTTTTGTAAGTTTTTCATTCATCTTAAAAGCGCCTTTAAACAAGATAGTGAATAAACTGCTGCTGTATCAGCCTTCAAAATATTATCACCAAGTTCAGCTCTAAAGACTTGAAGTGAGTCAAATAGTTTTCTATCAGCTTCGGACCATCCACCGACTGGGCCGATAAAAATAGCAATTTTTCTATAACTTTTAAGAATTGGAGCGATATCTAGGATTGGCTTTCCACCCTTTTCATCGCAAAAACATATTAATCTTTTTTTATCCCAATTTTTAAGTAAACTTTTTATTTCTGTTACTTCCTCTACAAAAGGAATATTAATGGAATTGCTCTGTTCAGAAGCTTCTAGAGATATTTTTTTTAACCGATCGGCTCTTATATTTTTTTTGTTTGAAAAATCAGTAATGATTGGCACAATTTTAGTTATTCCAATTTCAGTAACTTTCTCAACTAAAATATCTATATTTCTATTTTTGACTAAACCAAAACATACCCAAATATCAGAAATTTGTTTTTTTTTTCTTATTAGTTTGGTCGGTTTTAAGAAACAATTTCTTTCAATTTTAAATATACCTTCCCATTCTTCGTCTCCATTAAACATTATAATTTTATCTCCATTTTTTCTTCTCATAACATTTTTAAGGTAATGTATTGTTTTTTTTTCCATTAAGATTTTTTCATCTTTGATAATTTGATTTTCTAAGTATATTCTGATTTTAGACATGTCTGAACGAACAAATTTAAATAATGTTTAAAAAGTTATTTGTAAAATGCAAGAGTTTATTAATTCTTGGGCGATATAACAACCCAGTTGGTGCAATATTACTGATGTGGCCATGCTACTGGGGGGCTTTGGCAAGTATGGATAATGAAAAGATTATTCATGCATTAATATACTTCTCACTTGGGTCCTTGGTAATGAGAGGGGCAGGTTGTTGCATAAATGATATTTTTGATAAAAAATTTGATAAAGAAGTTGAGAGAACAAAGTCAAGACCTTTAGCTTCTGGTTTGTTAAGTACTGGAGAAGCTTTATGGTTTATAGTTTTCCAATTTATGATTGGTTTATTAGTTGTTGTCCAATTTAATTTGCATGTAATTTTGGTCAGCTTTTTAATCATACCTTTGGTAATTTTATATCCGATCTTTAAAAGAATAACATTTTTTCCTCAAGTTATTTTAGGTTTAGTTTTTAATTGGGGCATAATTCTCGGTCATCTAAGTCAAGAAAATAACTTCAATTACGATATTTTTTATCTATATTTTGCAGGAGTTCTTTTAACTGTAGCTTACGACACTATTTATGGTTTTCAAGATATCAAAGATGATAAAAAATTAGGACTCAAATCGCTTGCAATTTATCTGGAAAAAAAAGTGCATCATGTTTTCACTATTTATTTATTAAGCTTCCTAATGTTTTTAATTTTTTTTATGAAAAATTTTTCAAATATTTGGTTTTCAATTATTTGTGGATCGATTATTTTGATTTGCTTTACCTTTCAATATATTAGTTTTAAAAAAGGAAAAAAATTAATCAGCATCTTCAAGTCAAATATGATTTATGGTGGGATAATATCTTTTTTAATTTTTATTCAGATTATTTATGCGGTAAAATAAAGTATCTAATATTACAATCATCGACATTCTCCCATGAAATTTTTTCCCAAACTTTTAGTGCTTCATCATATGATTTGAATGGCCCAAATTTTTCTTGATTCTCCTCATTTTCTAATTCTTCGAAAGAAGTATCTTTATATACTCCGCCAACTACAAAGTAACTCATAAAAAAAATACTATTGATATATTGTATTTATGGCAAATTAAAATATAAATTAATACTTTATGGAAAAAGATTTAATAAAAAGAATTATTACCAAACTAAAAAAAATGGGTTGTCAAGAATCTGATGTTTTCTACTCTAAAACAAAAAATATCAGTTGCTCATCAAGGTTGGGCAAAGTAGAAAACACTGAATCTTCATCTGTTTCTGAAATAGGAATAAGAGCATTTTTAAATAAAAAGCAATCTATAGTCTCAACTACTAATTTAGATAGAAAAAATATTGAGGATTTGACTGACAAGTTATTCCAAATGGTCAAAGTCGTTCCACAAAATAAATATTGCGGACTTGCAAAACCAGAGGATGTAATGAAATTTAAAAAGTCTGATGCCGACTCATTAAAACTAAATGATCCAAAGATACCAACAATTTCTAAACTTAAAAGCAATGTAATTGAATTAGAAGAGAGTGCCCTATCTAATAAGCTAATTAAAAATTCAGAGGGTGCGGAAATTTCATATACGCACAATTCATATTATCTATTAGGATCAAACGGCTTAGAAATAGAAATGGAAAAGACCCACAGTGATTATATTATTGCAGTTTTAGCATCATCAAAAAATTCCATGGAAAGAGAATATGATTATAAATCGAAAGTTTTTTTTAGTGATCTCGGAAACTTTTCAGAAATCGGAAAAGAAGTTTCAAAAAATGCAATTAAGAAGTTAGATTCAAAAAAAATTAATACATGCAAGTCAGATGTTATTTTTGACTCCAAAGTATCCTCTAGCCTTCTAAGGAATCTTTTTACTGCCTGCAATTCACCATCAATAATAAAAGGCGTTAGTTTTCTTAAAGATAAAATTAATCAAAATGTTTTTAATAAAGAAATTACTATAGTTGATAATCCATTAATGCCAAAAAAATTAAGATCTCGCACTTTAGACTGCGAAGGAATTGAGTCAAAAAAAAGATATCTCATCAAAGAAGGTAATCTTCAATTTTTTTTTAACTCACTGAGCTCTGCAAGACAATTAAAACAACAACCCTCAGGTCATGCCTCTAGATCTGTATCATCAATCCCATCAGTTTCATTTTCGAACCTTTACATGGAAAAAGGAGAATCAACCAAGGAAGACATGATTCGATCGTTGAACAGAGGTCTTTTAATAACTGAACTAATGGGAAGTTCCATTAATTACTCTACAGGAGACTACAGTCGAGGAGCATCAGGGTTTTGGATTGAAAATGGAGAAATAACTTATCCAGTTTCAGAGATTACGATAGCAGGAAATTTGAAGGACATCTTTAAATCGATTAAACCAGCAAATGATCTTGAATTTAATTTCGGAGTAAACGCTCCATCTTGTTATGTTGAAAATTTAACTCTTGGTGGAAAATAATTGTCGGAATCATCCTCACTCTCAACAATTTCTGACTATACTGTTGATGCTTTATTTGAGGCAGGTGAAATTGCAAAAAAATTAAAAAAGAAAATTTCCGTTAGGTATAAATCAAAATATCAGCCAGTCACTAATGCAGATATAGAAATTGATAATTTTCTTAAATCTTTTTTCAAAAAGAAAACACCAACATTTGGTTGGGTTTCAGAAGAAACTGTTGACGATTTTTCAAGACTAAAATCAGATTATTTTTGGTGTTTGGATCCAATTGATGGAACGAGATCTTATATAAGCGGAAAACCAGAATACGCTATTTCTTTGGCATTAATCCACGCAAATAGGCCTATTTTGGGTTATATTTATAATCCAGAAACTAATGAACTTTTCTCTGCAGTAGAAAAAAATGGAGCCTTTTGTAATAAAAAGAAAATTACAGTTAATGAAAAAGATAACATAGTTTCTTTAAAATACGCGATAAGTAGCTCGGAGGTCAAAAGTCTTATGAAATATAATTTTTTTAATAAACATAATGTAGTTGAGATGGGTTCAATAGCCTATAAGATAGCATTGGTTGCTAAAGGAGAGGTAGATGTTGCTATCAGTTTTACAAAAAAAAATGATTGGGATCTGGCTGCCTCAGACCTGATTCTTCACGAAGCTGGTGGGAGTTTAAAAAAAATCAACGGCAATGAGATTCTATACAACAGCAAACAAATGAAAATTGATTCTGTTATTGCCTCAAGCAACAAACTTACAAAAGAATTATGCAACAAATTTAATGAATAAAAATCATAAAAAAAAAACGCTGGTTTTGTTAAAACGTCTTTTCAATGACTACATTAAAAATCAGAAATTTAAATTATCAATTTCTATATTTTGTATGATCGTAGTTGCAGCCACAACCGCATTAAATGCTTGGATGATGCAACCAGTTCTAGACGAAATTTTTATTAATAAAAACCAAAATCTAATAATAATAATACCAATAGCTGTGGTGCTAGTTGCAATAGTAAAAGGCGCCGCATCATACTTTCAATCAATTCTTATGAGTTTTATAGGCTTTAAATTGGTCGCTGATATTCAAAATAAAATGTTTGCCTCAGCTGTTAATTGTGACTTAGATTATCATAATAAAATAAATTCAGGAACTATAGTCTCTAGATTTATTGCAGATGTTGGAGCCCTATCAAGAGGTGTGCACAGTGTAATTATAAACATAATAAAAGATTTTTTCTCTTTTATATTCTTAATTGGTGTGATGTTTTATCATGATACAAAGTTAGCATTAATTGCCTTGTTTGTATTTCCAATAGCCATATACCCTATTAGGAGAATTGGAAAAAGATTAAGAAAATTATCTAAAAGTACACAAGTCGGATTTGGTCTAATGACATCCAAACTTACCGAATCTTTTTCATCTATCAAAACTATAAAAGCATTTAATTCAGAAAATTATGAACAAAAGAGAATAGATAAAGAAATTTCAAATATTTTTAACTTAAATTTTAAATCTACAAAGGTAAATTCCATTGCAAGGCCTCTTATGGAAATCCTGAGTGGTCTGGCCATTGGTGCAATAATTTTTATTGGAGGAAATCAAGTAATTATGGATCAAACAACGCCCGGTACTTTTTTTTCATTTTTGACTGCTCTTTTGATGGCATATCAACCGATTAAGTCACTTGCAAGTTTAAATGCAACTTTGCAAGTTTCAATGGCTGCCGCGGAGAGAGTTTTTGAAATTTTGGATCAGAAACCTAAAATCATAGAAAAACAAGAAACCAAAGACTTCCTATTAAAACCAAATACAAATCATAATGTTAAAATTTCTAAACTTTACTTTAAATATCAATCATCTTTAAAATTTGTTTTAAAAAATATTAGTTTAGAAATTAATAAAGGTGAGAAGGTTGCTCTTGTAGGGCACTCTGGTTCCGGTAAGTCTACGTTAATGAATTTATTTCCCCGTTTCTTTGATCCTAATCGAGGTAAAATAGAAATAAATGGAGTTGATATCAAAGATTTAAGTTTTAATTTCTTGAGAGATTATTTTTCACTTGTAAGTCAGGATATCAATCTTTTTGATGAAACTATAAAATATAATATTTGTTACGGATTAAAAAATTACTCAAAGAAAACACTTTTAGAGGCATGTAAAAAGTCCAATTCTCATGAGTTTATAAGTAAACTTCCAAAGGGATTTAATGAGATAGTGGGAGAGAATGGGACAAGACTTTCTGGAGGGCAAAAACAGAGACTAACGATAGCTAGAGCGTTTATTAGAAATTCTCCTTTTCTGTTATTAGATGAAGCTACATCTTCATTAGATTCAAAGTCTGAAAAGAAAATTCAAGATTCAATAAGCAAACTCATTTCAAATAAGACTGCTTTAATAATTGCACATAGATTATCAACTGTTATTGATGCAGATAGAATTGTAATCTTAAACAACGGTGAAATTGAAAACATAGGGAAACATTCATCATTGTTAAAAAGTTCTAAAATTTATAGAAATCTCTATGAATTACAATTTAAAAGACAAAATGATAAAAAAAATTTTAAAAAATAAATATTTACAATCTTTTCTTGGTTGGCTTATATCTGTATATATCAAAATTTGTTTTCATACATCAATTTGGTTAGTCAAGAACTCAAATGTAGTTGATAATTATCTAAAAAAAAATGAAAGTGTTATAATTTGTTTTTGGCATAACAGGTTGTTAATGGCACCATTTTGCTGGACTTGGGTGGGAGGAATTAAAATGTTGATATCAAGTCATTCAGACGGGAGAATTATCTCACAAGCAGTTTCTCATCTAGGAATTGAAACAATATCAGGTTCTTCAAGGAAACAGAACATCTCTTCTCTCAAAGAGATTATAAATCAAATAAAAATCAAATCTACACTTGGTATAACCCCAGATGGACCAAAAGGGCCAAGAGAAGAAGTTAAAGATGGGTTGCTTTCAATTTTAAAAAAAACCAATGTAAAAATTTTACCTCTTAGTTATTCAGCAAAATTTAAAATAAAACTTAATACTTGGGATAAGTTTATCTTTGCAACTCCTTTTAACAAGTTTGTTGTCGTATGGGGTAATCCCATAGCATATAATTTAAATAAAACACCCAAAGAAAATAAAAGTATTTTAGAAGATGAAATGAATAGAATCACAAAACTAGCAGATAATTTGTCAAAATAGAGTTAAATAAGCTATGATTTTAAACTTTTATAGATTTATTTCTGATATTTTGTTTATACCTATTCTGATTTATTTTTTCTTTAGGATGATTTTAGCTAAGGAGAATATATTTAGTATAATAGAAAAGTTTAGCTGGTCAGAAAAAAGAAGACCTCAAGGAAACTTAGTTTGGATAAATGCGGTCAGTGTCGGTGAAGCTAAGACTGGATTAATTATAGCAAAGAAAATAAAAAAGAATAATCCAAATATGGTTATTCTTCTTAGCACATCAACTTTAACTTCATACAATCTTTTATCTAAAAATAAGGAAAATAATTTTTTATTAATCTTTTCTCCGTTGGATATTAACTTCGTTGTAAAAAGATTTATTAAAAAATGGAAACCAAATCTAACAATTTTTGTTGAATCTGAGATTTGGCCAAACATCTTTTTTACACTTAATAAAAACAAAATTAAACTTAAACTTTTTAATGCGCGAATATCTGAAAAATCTTTTTTCAAATGGTCAAAAATCATTTCAGTCGCTAGACAAGTTTTTCTATTTATTGATGAGTGCTTTGTTCAAGATTACAAATCATTGGATAGGTTTAAAAGATTAGGTGTGAAAAAAGTCAGAAAAATACAAAACCTTAAATTTTTATCTGATAAACTTAATGTAAATGAAAAAAAATTTACAACTCTAAGAAATCATCTTAAGAAAAAGAAAGTTATAACTCTATTTAGTTCTCACCAAGATGAAGAAAGAATTCTTATAGAATGCCAAAAATATCTTTCTGAAAGAATACAGAATTTATTTTTCGTAATAATTCCTCGTCATATTGCTAGAGTTAATTTAATAGAAGAAGAACTAAAAAAAAATTTAGTAAGGTTCACTAGTAATAATAAATCCTTTAAAAATATAAAAAAAAATGATTTTTTGATTGTTAACACTATGGGTGAACTAGGATTATATTTCAAACTATCAGACATATCGATAATAGGTGGATCGTTCAGTGATTTTGGTGGGCATAATCCAATTGAAACAAATGGATTCAAATGTTCATTGGTTTTTGGTCCATACATGCAAAATTTTGATGAAATTAAAACAAAGATTATCCAAAATAATGCTGGGTTTCAGGTTAAAAACTCTCAACACCTCAAACTAACCCTTGAAAAATTAATTATTAACAAGAAACTCAATATTAAAACCTTTAAAAATTTTGAAAAGCTTTGTGATACTGAAATACGTAAATCTCAATCTTCGTTAAATGAATTGCTAAAATGATAAAAAAACTATGGGAATCAAAAAATATTTGGAGTTTATTATTAACCCCATTGTCTTATTTATATATAATCGCTTTAAAACTTTATAAGATTATAAGAAAAGAACAAGTAATAATCACACCTATTATATGTGTTGGCAATGCAACACTTGGTGGGGCCGGCAAAACACCTGTAGCAATTGAAATCAGAAAGACACTCCAAGGTTATTTTAAAAATATATTCGTTTTAACTAGAGGTTACAAAGGTAAAGTTAAGGGACCAATATTAGTAGACTCAAGTGAAAACTTTGTAAAATTTGGTGATGAAAGCTTAATCCATGTCAAACAAGGAAAAACATGTGTTTCTAAAAATAAATACTTGGGGGCAAAGTTTTGCGAGGATTTAGGAGCAGACCTAATAATAATGGATGATGGACTGCAAAGTATCGATGTGAAAAAAAAAATAAAAATTTTAGTTGTTGATGATAATTATGGTTTCGGAAATAAAAGAGTTTTTCCATCCGGACCTTTAAGAACGACTGTTAAGGAAAGTATTGAAAGTTGCGATATTATTATAATTCTCGGTAATAAGACTTTTCCGAAGAAAAATAAATTTAATCATCAAAATAAAACTGTTTATCTTGCAAAAAAAACTTTAAATGCAAATAAATTTAAAAATCAATTATTATATGTTTTTTCTGCACTAGGAAATAACAAAAATTTTCATAACTCCTTATTAAATGAAGGATGTAAAATAAAAAAAATTAAAGAATTTCCAGATCATTATAAATTTACAAGGAAAGATATAAGTAAAATTCTTAAAGAAGCAAGAGAAATGAAATTGAAAATTGTTTGCACTCAAAAAGATTTTATTAAAATTCCTTGTGAATTAAAAGACCATATATATCCAATAGACTTAGAAATAAGATTGAAAAATCATTTAGAATTTAAAAATCAACTATTGAAAATGATTTAACTTTTAAAATAATTCAAATTCTAATAGTGACATAGGATCTACAGATATATCCTCTAAATAAACACCCCAATGTAAATGTGGACCCGTTGCCCGACCAGTCATTCCGATAGAACCTATTTCACTTCCCTGGGTAACAAAATCATCTTCGTCTACAAAAATTTCATTTAAATGTGCAAAAATAGAGATTAAACCAAGACCATGATCCATTATTATTGTATTCCCGGTAAAGAACATGTCTTGGACCACAAGCTTTACTTTTCCATCTGATGGAGCTACTACTGGATTACCCTCCTTGGCTGCAATGTCAATTCCAGCGTGAGGTTTTCTTGGTTTGGAGTTTAAAATTCTTTGACTACCGTAAACACCAGATAATCTACCTTTAGATGGTAAAATAAACTTTTGATTAAAAAATTTTTTTTTTTCATCCATCTTTTTTGAATTTTTGATTAAATTCTGTTCCTGAATAATTTTTTTTAATTCGGTAGCTGAAGGTTCAACTTTATTTTTAGGTAGACCTCTGATTTTTTCAATTTTATATTCTTTATTCTTAATTTTAAAAGTTTTTGATAAGTCATTTATTTGTATTTTTACACTTTCATCAAACTTTCTTCCAAATGCAAATATGAAGCGACCATTTTCAAATACTTGCAATTTTTTATTATTAATTTTTACTTCGCTACCAGATTTTACTTTACTCGTAATAATACCTCCTTCACAAAAACAACCATAAATATCTGGGAAAGTATTTGCTTTTGCATTCGTTATTAAAATTGAGAGTGAAATAACTAAAATTGATATCATATTTTTTTAGCCAAGATCTTGTCACAGAAAAGTTCTATTTCTAACTTTTGATTTATTTTTACATCTTCATTTTTTTGAATTATTTTTCCTTTACTCTTCACTACGGCAAAGCCTCTCTTTAGTGTGTTTTTGTATGAAAGAATAATTAATTGCTTTTGTAATGATTTAAGCTTTTCCTTTTTAATTAACCTATTTTGTCTTAAAAAAATTATTATTTTTTGGAAATTACTTAATATTAAATTACGTGCAGAATCGATTAACTTATCAAATTTATTAACAGAAAATTTATCTATTGTTTGATAGAAAGTTATTTTCACATTTTGCAATCTTACGTTTAAAAGGTTTTTAATTTTTTGACCGGAATAATCCAATGATTGAAAATTATTATTAATCTTCTCACTATAATCAGGTAATTTTGAAGATGCCAACTGAAAGTTTAGTAATTTATTCTCAAAAATATTTAAGAAAGTTTTTCTGAATGAAACAGACCAGTCGTTTAATCTTAAAACTAGCTCCTTTCTCTGTGGAACAGCCATTTCAGCTGCCGCAGAGGGAGTCGGAGCTCTAATGTCAGCTGCTAAGTCGCAAAGGGTAAAGTCAGTCTCATGGCCGATAGCTGATATAATAGGTATTTTTACTTCATAAATTTTTTTAACCAGTAATTCTTCGTTAAATGCCATTAAATCTTCTAAGCTCCCTCCACCCCTAGCTATAATAATTATATCAACAAAAGATTTTCTCTCGTTAATGTTTTTATCAAAATAATCTAAACCTCTCAAAATATCATTTAAGCAGTTTGATCCTTGAACATTGGCTGGAAATACAATCAATTCAAGCGGGTAGCGATCACTAATCCTATGTATTATATCTTTTATGACAGCACCAGACTCGGAGGTGATTACACCTATAGATTTTGGGAAAGGTGGAATTTTTTGTTTTTTATCCTCATCAAAAAAACCTTGGTTTAATAATTTTTTTTTTCTTTCTTCCAGCATTTGTAAAATCGAGCCCTGGCCTTCTAACTCTACTTTTTGAACAATAAGTTGATATTTAGACTGCTGAGAGTAAGTCGTTACTCTTCCTGAAATTAAAACTTTAATTCCTTCTTTTATATCAATCTTTATTGAAGGAACAATTGATCTCCAACAAATAACCGAAATATTACTATCTACGTCTTTAAGAGAAAAGTATATATGGCCAGAAGAATGTTTTTTTAGTTGTGTTATTTCTCCCGCAACCTGAATAAGTTCATAATAGTTTTCAATTAAATTTTTGATTGAATTGTTTAGTTGGGTTACTGTAAACTTTTTAATATTAGAAATTTTATTCATATGTTAAATTTAATTTAAAACAATGAAAAAAGGAATTATTTATTGAATATTTTAGTTATTGGTGAGGGAGCAAGAGAGCATTCAATATGCTGGGCAATTAAGAAATCAAAAAATTGCAAAAAACTATTTTGTATTCCTGGTAATGCTGGAATTTCTGAGATAGCAATTTGTCATTGTATAGATTTAAAAAATAAAAGAACATTATTAAGTTTTTGCAGAAAACAGAAAATTAACTTGGTAATAATTGGTCCAGAAAACCTTTTGGAAGATGGACTGAGTGATTATTTAACTTCAAAAAATATTAATGTTTTTGGGCCAAGTAAAAACGCAGCCAAATTAGAAACCTCAAAGATCTTTGCTAAGAAATTTTTAAAAAAGAACAATATTAAAACTGCGAAATTTAAAGCTTTTCGTTCAATTGAACTGGCACAAAAGTCACTTCAAACAGTTTCATATCCAGTTGTTTTAAAGGCAGATGGATTAGCTTCAGGAAAAGGTGTGCTCATTTGTAAAAATAAATTAGAAGCTGAAAATGGACTAACTTTACTCATGAAGAAAAGGAAGTTCGGAGACGCTGGTAAACAAGTAATAATTGAAGAATATTTAGAAGGATTTGAAATAAGTTACTTTGTATTCTTTGACAAAAACTCCTTTTTAAAACTTGGTTATGCTCTTGATCACAAAAGAGCATTTGATAATGATAAAGGCCCTAATACAGGTGGAATGGGTTGTTTCACTCCGACATACAAAATTACAAAAAAAATAGAAATGCAAATTACAGAAAAGATTGTAAAACCGACTTTCGTTGGCCTTAAAAATCAAAAAATATTATATAGAGGGATCTTATTTTTTGGTTTAATGATTAATAAACATGGTCCTCATGTTATTGAATATAATGTAAGGTTCGGTGACCCAGAATGTCAAGTTTTAATGAGAAACCTGAGAACAGACCTTCTTAAAGTTATTTTATTCAATTTGAAAGATAAGTTATCAAAGGTTAAAATTCATAATGATAAAAAATCAACGGTCTGTGTCGTACTTGCATCGAAGGGATACCCTGATAGTTTTAAAAAGGGATTAATTATTAAAAATTTAGATAAGGCACAGGCATTGGATGGGATTGAAATTTTTCATGCTGGAACATCAACAATAAATCACAAAATCGTATCAGCGGGAGGAAGAGTTTTATCAGTAACATCAAAAGCAAAGGATATTAAAAGCGCAAGAAAAATCGCCTATAAAGCATTAAAAATTATTGGATGGGATATGGGATTCTTTAGAAAAGATATTGGAATAAAAAATATTTAATTATCTTCTCTTTTCAAATGATCTTTTAATTAATTTAGAACAATATTCTTCGTGAAATCCACCCAGATATTCGTAATCTTTTTGTTTGCCAAAATAATTACGAAGTTTATTTTTATGAATTAAAAAATTCTCAGAATGCGCTCCAAAAAAAACTTTTTTTATGCCAGTACCTATAATGAGTGCTTGGCACATTTGGCAGGGCTCTAGTGTTACGTAAAGAGAAAAATTTTTTAATTTAGTGGTTTTAAGTTTTTTACATGCCTTTCTTATAGCTATGATCTCTGCATGTCCAGCTGGATCAAAACTGTTCTCTGTGAGGTTACTTGCATAACTGACTAATTTTTTTTTTTGATCAATTATAACACACCCAACTGGTATTTCTCCTTTAGAATCAGCAAATTCTGCCAATCTAATTGCTAATTTCATTGGATCTCCAGGAAAATATTTATAGAAATTTCTCAATGGCTATCAACTCCCCATTATTAATATTTTTTAACCTTTTTAAATCGAATACAGTGGTTCCCCATATGTTACATTTTGCAGCTAGTCTAATTTCTTCTCCAATAGAGATAGGAGTCCTTCCAAATCCAATGGCAATTGCTCTTCCCTCTGGCCAGAATGCTAGCTCTCCTAAGTCCACAACATCTTTAGCATTGGATTCCAGGCAGATGTCTATTGATGTATCAAAATAAATTTCCTCACCCCATATTTTTACATTTGATTCTAACGGCAGGGATCTCCATATTTTTTCTGCAGTTTCGGTACTATTCAAACTAACAACGATTTCAAAGTTTTTAATAATTATTTTACATCTATTATTCATATAATATATTAGCACCTAATAAAAATTTTAAAAGATTTATGATGAAGCCAGTTATCGGAATAACCCTAGACGAAGAAATTGCCAAGTCATACTCGAAATTTCCATGGTATGCTGCTAGAAAGAATTACTCTCAGTCTATTCAAAAAGCTGGTGGACTGTCAGTTTTCATTCCTAACAACATTAGAGATATTAATCTGTATCTAAAGTTGATTAATGGACTTGTAATCACTGGAGGGGATTTCGATATAGACCCCAAACTTTATGGAGATAAAAAAACAAGTTCCAAAGTTTCAATGAAGAAAGACAGAACTGAATTTGAATTCAAGATTGCTTCACAAGCCTTAAAAAAAAAAATACCAATTCTCGGTATATGCGGAGGGCAACAATTAATTAATGTTATGCTAGGCGGTACGTTAATTCAACATATACCTGATTCTTTTAATACTGAGATAAATCACGAACAAAAAAATCCAAGAGATCAGGGAAGTCACTCAGTAACTATTAAAAAAAAAAGTAAATTATTCCAAATTGTAAAAAATACTACAATGTTTGTAAATTCAGCACATCATCAGGCTGTGGATAAGCTTGGAAAAAATCTTATTGCATCGGCTTTCTCTGATGACGGTATAATTGAAGGCATAGAGACTACAACTAATAATTATTGTTTAGGTGTACAGTGGCATCCAGAGTTTTTAATTGATAAAAGTGATATAAAAATATTTAAATCCCTTGTAACTTCAGCAAAGAAGAGAATTGAAAAATAAATTGATCCGTATATCAAAGATAATTTCTCATGCTGGAATCTGTTCCAGAAAAGATGCTGAGGAATTAATAATCAAAGGGTACGTCAAGGTTAATAATAAGATTTTCAAAGAGTTCTTTATTAGAGATGATCAAATTGATTCTATAAAGGTTAGGAATAAACTTATCTCGAAGAAAATTACAAGAGTTTGGATATTCAACAAACCGATTGGATTCGTCTCTTCGAATAAAGAACAGTTCAAACAAAAAAGTTTTTTTAGGTTAATTCCTAATCATTTTCCAAGGATGGTTTCAGCTGGAAGACTTGATATTAATTCTGATGGATTGATGGTTTTAACTAATAATCCCAACCTTACTAGTTTTTTAGAAAGTCCGGAAAATCAGATTACACGAAAATATCTAGTTAAAGTCTTTGGAAAGGTCCCTGATAACATTGAAGAGATAACCAAAAAGAAACTTATAATTGACGGAGTTATTTACAGTGATGTGAACATAAAAGTTTTGACTCATAAAACTAACAATAACATTATGGAAATACTTTTAAAAGAAGGTAAAAATAGAGAAATAAGAAAAATTTTAAATAATTACTCTTTAAAAGTAAAAAAGCTAACAAGAGTTGGTTTTGGCCCATTTAAGTTAAATAATATTGAACCAGGTAGAATAGTAGAACAAAGCAAGAGTGAATTAAAAAAAAAATTTAATTTACTAAATTTTAAAGATGAAAATAGTCTCTGGTAAACTTAAAGGGAGAAATCTATTAAGCCCAAACAACGATTTCATTCGTCCAACGTCGAGTCGTGCAAAAGAGATGGTATTTAATACACTAAATTCAATTTTAAAAAAAAAACAAAAATATTATAGTGATTTATTAATAATAGACTTTTTTTGTGGAGTTGGCTCTCTGGGAATAGAGGCAATTTCTAGGGGAGGAAAAAGAGTTTTATTCATCGACAAGTCAATGGAAGCGATAAAACTTTGCAAGAAGAACTGTGAAAATCATAACATTTTAGAATTTTCAGAATTCATATGTACAGATATTATTAACTCAAAATTCCAAAAATATCCTAGAGTAGATATTTTTTTTTGTGACCCTCCCTACATGAAATATTCGTTACATAAAATTTTAGAAAAAATAAGTAGATTTTTAAAGAGCGATTCATTTGGAGTGATAGAATTACCAATACAACAAGAAGGCAAGAATTTTTCAGGCTTTGATTTAATTAAAACGAAACAAATATCTAGATCAAAATTCTTATTTCTTAAAAAGAAGTAAAATTATTTTCTTTTAAACATTTTCTCTATTTCATTTAAATCTAGTTTTATAAATGTCGGGCGGCCATGATTACATTGAGCTGAATACTTAGTTTGCTCCATTTTTCTCAGAAGATTATTCATCTCCTCAACTTGCAACTCTCTCCCAGACCTTATAGACCCATAACAAGCTAAAGTCGAACATATTTTATTTACTTGAACTTCTAGTGAGTCGAAGTGTTGATCATCAACTATTTCTTGAATAAGTTTTTCGACTAATAATTTGATATCACAATTTGCTATTATGGCCGGAACTTCTCTAACAATAACCGAAGTTGACCCAAAAAATTCAATTTTTAGGCCATATCTTTCTAATAGAATTAACTTATTTTCAATTACATCTAAATCTAATTTTTCTAGATTTATTATAATTGGAATTAATAGTATTTGAGTGTTTATTTTTTTGTTGTAATAATTATCTTTTAATTCTTCGTAGACTATCCTTTCATGCGCTGCATGTTGGTCAACTATAACTATACCCTCATTTGTTTGAGATATAATATAGTTATTATGAAATTGACTTCTTGCATGACCAAGGGGATAGCTTTCTATATCATAATTCTGATAAATATAATCTTTTTTTTGCTCAACACTCTCGAAGTCATACGTATTTTCTTCCTTCAAGGATAGTTTTGTTTGGTAATCGCCAGTATTATTTCTATTCAAAGATCTTGGAGAGTTTATAACGCTAGGTTTATCTGTAATAAACTGAAGTTTCAATCTGATCGAACTAATAATAAAGGATTTTAAAAAACTAAAATTCTCGAATCTCACTTCATTTTTCATAGGATGAACATTAATATCTAGGTGTTCATGAGGACATTGAATATTTAAGATTAATTGTGGGAATCTATCATGAAACATAAAATCTTTATAAGCAACTCTCATGATTGAATTCAATGCTTTATCATTAATGATCCTGTTGTTCACAAAAATAAACTGGTTATTTGAATTTGAATAATTGAACGTGGGCAAACCGATAAGTCCGAATATTTTTACATTATTTTTCTCTTCAGATAATTCCACACTGTTTTCTAAAAACTCACTCCCAAGAAGATTGTCAACTCTTCTAAAAAATCTATCCTTCCAATTTTTATCATTAGAAGGAACTGTAGATATAAGTTGTTTATTATTGATTCTCAAATTAAATTGGACATCAAAAAAAATGAGTGAAAACTTTTGAACCAATCGTTTTATAAGTAATGACTCATAGTTTTCAGACTTAAGGAACTTCAATCTTGCGGGGGTTGAAAAAAAAAGATTGTTTACTCTTACTAAACACCCTCTTTTTTTTTTAATTGGTTTACAATATTTTTCTTCACCAGAAATGATTTTCATTTCATATCCTTCAGAATTATCTTTAGCGCTTGTTCTCAATGTAACTTCAGCCACAGAAACTATCGAAGATAATGCTTCTCCTCTGAAACCTAGTGTCTTAATTCTATCGAAATTATTTTCATTAAGTTTTGATGTGGCATGCCTACTTACAGCTTTTTTCAAATCTTCTTCTTGGATGCCAATACCATCATCTGATACGGAAATTTCAGTTTTACCACCGTCTCTTACTATAATATCAATAACTTTTGCATTAGCATCAAGGCTATTTTCAACTAACTCTTTAACAGCAGAAGCAGGTCTTTCTAATACTTCACCAGCTGCAATTTTATTAATAATATTATCGGATAGTTCTTTGATTTGTCCCATATTCATCCAAGTATTTTAAGGCTAACTGCTTCCCCTTTTCTACCGCTGGTTGATCGAAAGGGTTTATTTTTAGGATAAAACAGCCCATTATCGTTTCTAAAAAGAAAAACATCATCAATTTTCCTAATTCTATTTCATTAAAATCATCTAAGAATAATGTTCTAATTGGTAATTTCTTATCTTTAAGGGTTTGAATAGTGGCATGCATTTCCGCAAAGAAAAGTTGTTGCAATGATTTTCCATGTAAAGGAGAATATTTGTCTTTTTGTGAATATGAACAGTCTAACTTTTGGAAAGAATCAATCTTTTTTTTTCCAATAATCGTGAAGAATTTATCTCTTGGACCATCTAAATATAATTGCAACTGACTATGCTGATCCACAGTGCCTAATGCATTAATAGGAGTAATTCCTTTTCTTTTTTTCCCAATGCTCTCTCCCCATAACTGTCTGTACCAAAAGGAAAGGTTATAGAGTGCATCGGAATATGGCATTAGTATCGACATATTTATTTTTCTATGATTTTTGCACAATGATAAAACTGGAAAAAATAAATTATCGAAGTTTCCATCTTTTCTTACAATATTGAGAAAATTTTTACCTCCTTTGCAGAAATCTTCGATCTTAAACTTATTTAAAGATGCCGGGAGTAAACCAACAATAGAGAAAACAGAAAACCTACCTCCAACAGATCTTGGATGCTCTAAATAATTAAAATTATTAGCCTCTTGAATTTTCTTAAGAGTACTTTGTTTATTTTCTGTTACGACAAAAACTTTATTTTCAATAGAAACCCTGCTCTTTTGGTAAAAACTCTTTACAAAAAAAAACTGTGAAATTGTTTCAATTGTTTCTCCAGACTTTGATATCACCACGATAGCTGTATTATTTAGATTAATTGATCTAATTTTTCTAAGAATTGAATTTGTTTCTATATTTTCAATGAAATGAAGACTTGGTGTTTTTTTTTCTGAATATAGATAGTCTGAAATTTCCACTAAAGTTTTGCCACCAAGACTTGAACCACCTGTTCCAAGAAATAAAATATCACTGTATTTTTTTAATTTTTTAACATTCTGTTTTATTAATAAAAAGTCTTTATTATTAAGATCCTCTAAAAAACCGAATGAATTATTTTTTAAAGAATCTAAAAGCTTTTTCTTAGCACTCAAAAAATCTTTTGATTTTATTTTTGTTAAGAAATTTCCACTATTATATATCTCTTGTGAAAAGGTCATTTTTTACCGGGTTCCCCAACTATCATAAAAAACAATTGGTCGGTCTTAAAGAATTCAGCAATAATACTATTTACCTCTTTTAAACTTAAATTATTGATAATTTTTGATCTTATTCTAAAATAATCCTCACCAAGATCATAATATTGAACAATCTGTAATAAATTAGCAATTGAAATTGTACTGGTAAAATTTCTTATGAAAGAACCATTAAAGTAAGCTTTTGCGTCTTCAAGTTCTTGCTTGCTAATTCCATTTTTCTGTATTTTATTCCATTCATTTCTTACTCTGTTAATTGTTTCATTTACAGATTTATTTCGTGTTTGAAAACCTCCAACAATTACTCCATCATTTTCATATGAAAGCAAGTATGAATAGACAGAGTATACCAAACCTTTTTTCTCCCTGATATTTTTATATAATCTTGATTGAAACCCACCTCCTCCTAAAACATAATTTGCTATGCGAAGTGCAAAGAAAACCTCATCTTTTCTGGAAACACCTGGATGTCCAAATACAACACTAGTTTGAGGAGTTTGCATTTTATGGACTTTCGTCCCTTTCATCAAAACTGAAAAAGGATTAGGTCCCTTAATTTTAGGATCATCTCCTGTTTCACCAAAAACGAAGTCAATCAATTTCTTTATTTCTCTTTCACTAATTTTTCCAGAAACTCCGATAACTAAGTTTCGTTTTTGAAGAATTTTTTTATGAACTCTTAGTAAGTCATCCCTTGTTATATTTTGGAGTGATTGTTTAGAGCCTTTAACATTTTTTGAAAAGTTATGTTCTAAGAAAAAATTCTCATTAAATTTATCAGACGCTAGAGTTGAAATATTTGATTGATCAATTTTGATACTAGCAACAATCTGATTTTTAATTTTATTAATATCATCCTTATCGAATCTTGGGTGGTTTAGCGCTTCGTAAAACAACTCGAATCCTTTTTGTTTTTGAGTTGAAATAACTTGAAATGATCCAGTGAGTTGATCTTTTTGAGTTGAAAAATTTAGTTTCACTCCATTATTTTTTACCATGTTTTTGAATTCACTGGCGTTATATTTTGATGTTCCCTCATCCATAAGTGAAGACATTAGATTCATCAAACCATGCTTATTAGGTGGCTCCAATGAAGACCCACCCCGAAAGCTAAAACTCACACTTATTATAGGAATCGATGACTCCTCAACAAACCAGAATTTTATGCCTTTTCTTGTCTCAAGTTGTTTGTATTCCAGTGCATCTGGAGTTTTGAAAAAAAAAATTAATATTAAAAAAACAAATTTCAATTTTTAAGATTTCCTGTTACAAAATTTTTATTTCTCGAGAGCTCCTCTAATTCTTTTTTAACCATATCTAAACTAATTTTTTTAAGTTTATTATTCCAGTTCTCTATATCATTTAAATTCAAACCAACAGTCAATGCCTCACCTATTATTTCTGCTGGTTTAAGAACTCCATCCATTCCATAAATACTGTCGAAATAATATTTCTTTTTTTCTAATTCTAACTTATCTTCCGTAACTTTAGTTTCAATTGCTTTTTCTACTTCATCTTCAATTAATTTGTTTAGTTCATCATCATCAAACCTCTTATTCGGTATTGCATAAAAATAAACATAGCCTTGTCCGCGAGTTAGCCCCTGATAAAAGCCTCCTATCATAGAAAAAGTTTTTTTTTTATTTACTAATTCGTCATATAGAATGCTTGATGAGCCACCAGCTAAAATTTTTAGACCAATATCAAGCGCAATTGCCTTCTCAATTGAATCCATGTAAGATTTTGTTCTGTATATTCTTTTCCAAATTTGTTGCTTAACATTTGGGTGACGCAACTCAACCTTTGTTAATGTTTTTAAATCAGGGTCAATTAAATTCACCCTTTTCTTCTTTGATACCTTATCAAAATTACCGTAATACTTCTTAACTAGTTTCTTGGCATCTTTTAACTTCACATTTCCTGAAAGAACTAAAACCGCATTTTCTGGACTATAGTTTTTTTGATAGAATTTTATGACATCCTCATAACTTAAATTTTCTATCTCATGCTTCCACCCTATTATAGGTCTCCCGTAGTAGTTATTAGGATATAGTATATTTCTCATTGATTCATCTAGTTGGGCAGACGGATTACTCTCTACTCTTTGAAAACGTTCCTCCAAAATAACTTTTTTTTCAGTTTGAACATTTTTTTTTGAAAGGACCAAGTTTTTCATTCTATCGGCTTCTAATTCTAAAACCTTTTCCAAGTGCTCACTTGGAAAAATTTGATAGTAAGCAGTGTAATCGTAACTAGTAAATGCATTCTCACTTCCACCAATCTTTGAAAGAAAGTTTGAAAAAAAACTTTCAGGGTATTTTTGTGTACCTTTAAACATCAAATGCTCCATAAAATGAGCTAACCCACTCTTACCAGGACTTTCAATATCAGATCCAAAGTTATACCAAATCATTTGTGCTACAACAGGTGCCCTAGGATTTTCTACAATTACAACTTGTAAACCATTTTTTAATGTGAACTCTTTGGCGTCAAATATTCTTTTGGATTCAGGTTTTTCGAAATATAAAAGAAATATAAAAAAAACAGCAATAAACTTCATTTAATCAATAACAGGCAAACTGTCTACGTTTTGAATATCTGAACTATTTTGTCTTGATACGTTCGGAGCCACATCACCATAGTTAAATTGTGGTGTTAAAAAGGAGGAAACATTTTGATCAGGTATATACCTTCTAGAGAAATTGTAACCTTTGTCATAGATTGGTCTGTAGTATAGATTGCCCTGTCTATAACCTTCTACATATCTTCCATAAACCCATTGACCAATGCTAAATTTTTTATTCTCTTTGAAACGCTCTAAAGAGTCTGACGGGGTTGGAGAAGATTCAACGTTTATTGAAGGTGCAATAAAGTTTGTAACTCGGGGTTGAACACTTTGAGATTGAAACTTAAAAATATTTTCTTCTGTTTGATTGACAACAGGTTGTCTTGAGATTTTGCTACTTTGTCGTGCAACCTTATTGAAGTCTGGTGGCAAAATTAAATCAGGAGTTTGATCAAAAATATCATTTTCTAAGTCTGGTTTGGATAAACCTGCAAAGTCCTGGAGTGTTTCACAAGAATTTAACAAAAATAACAAGAGTGCAAATTTAGTGTATAACTTAATCATAGTCATCACACATAAATCCCCCGTTTACGTAGTCTTCTTTCACTCTAACACAATCATTTTGGATGCCAAATAGCTCCATCTCTTCTTCAAGAGTCATTAATTTATTTGACGACTTGATGTTTGGTACCGGATTCATTCCTGGTTGACCAGGTATTGGAGTATAACCTTGGATACCTAGACTATTTGAGTAAGAGTATGGCATTGGTGGAGCTTGATCTATAGAATACTGAGGAAATGGAGGAGGAGGAGGTGCTAACATAGGTGTGCCATTAGGACCTACAAAGTAATATTGTCTAGCGCTTCGGTAAATTGGGTCGTAATAGGGTTGAGGCTGGAGGTTTGATTGCATATTTTGGGGCTGACCAACAACTGAATCTGAATCTTCAAAATAATTCATATCAGGCAATGCATAATCTGGTACTTCCACAGCTTCCTCTATTACAACGGCCTCGCTCTGCTCAGGTTCTTCATCTTCCCAAAAATTTACAGAATCATACAAGAAATCTCCTGCTTCAGAGATGGAATCTATTGTTGAGTTCACTGTTGATTCAATTGTGGTGCAGGATTGTATCAACACTGAAAGAAAAAATAACCCAAATGTTGTTATTTTGTTAAATTGGTTCATAAGAATACTATATATAGTGTTTCAAAAAAAAATTATAAGAACATTTTGTTTATCTATAACATTAGTTTCTCCTTTTGAAAAGCATAATTCATATTTATTTTTCAGTTATTTTTTAGAATTTTTACAAAGAATATTGTTGCCCCAATTGTTATAAATGAGTCAGCAAAATTAAATGCTGGCCAATGAACGTTTTTGTAATAAAAATCAATAAAATCAACAACGCGTCCATATACTATTCTGTCAAAACCATTTCCTAGTGCGCCACCCAATATTAAGGATAATGAGTTTTTTTCAACGCTGTCTTTAGACTTTAGAATTAAAAATATAATATAAAAAGAAATTAAAATTGAAAGAATACCCAAAAAGAATGTTATATTGAATTCTGCAAGGATACCAAAGCTTACTCCTTTATTCTCAACGTATACAATGTTTAAGCCATCAAAAATTCTTATTACTGAATCATTTTTTAGAAGATAGCTCTTAACAAAATTTTTTGAAAGCTGATCTATCAGCACACATACAGAAGCAATCAGGAAGGCATTTAAGATTGTTTTTCTATTAACACTCATTTAATAGTTCATCACATCTAAAGCATAAGTAATTTTTAGAAATTGCAGATTTTTTAAATACCCTCCAACATCTTGGACATTTTTCTCCATCTTCTTTGGTAATTTTCACACCTATTTTTTTATCGCCATCAAAATAGAAATCATTATCAAATTTCTCAGAAATTTCTACCTCTGAGGATATTAATATTTCACTCATATTAATTTTCTCCACAATCTTTTTAAACTCTATATCTTTAAAAAAAATAAAAACTTTAGCTTCTAAGCTGGATTTAATTTCTTTTGAATTTCTTTTTTGCTCCACTACGTAGCTAAATAAATTTTTTATTTCCAAAATTTTTGACCAATGATTATCTAGTTTTATATCATTCCATATAGACGGTATTTCAATCTTCTTCAAATAGTGGCAACTTATCTCACTCTCATTTTCACTAATTTGCAGCCAATTTTGCCAGGCCTCCTCTGTGGTAAAAGGAATAATAGGACAAAGCCATCTTATTAAACATTGGAATACATCTATCATCACGGTCTTAGTTGACCTAACTTTTATTGAGTTTGCCGATTCGCAATATAATGCATCTTTTCTAATATCGAAAAATAATGAAGAGAGTTCTTGAGAACAAAATCCGAAAATTAATTGGAATGCCTTATAAAAGTTAAACTCTTCATAGTGATCATTAATCTGTTTATTTAAATTAAACAATTTATGCCTAATAAATTTCTCTAAAGGAGGAAGAGAGTCATGCTCAATCATTTCATTAACTTGTAGTTTATTTAAATTACCTAAAATAAATCTTATTGTATTTCTTATTTTTCTGTAACTCTCAGCCTGTCTGTCTAAATTCTGATAACTAATTTTAATATCCTCAACATAATTAGAATTTGCAACCCAGATTCTTAAAATATCAGCCCCATATTTTTTAATCACATCGGAGGGTAATATCACATTCCCCATAGATTTTGACATTTTTTTCCCTTTTTCATCAATTACAAACCCATGAGTCATAACGGTTTTAAATGGACTGATTCCATAGTTTGCACAACTTTCTAGTAAAGAAGTTTGAAACCAACCTCGGTGCTGATCAGATCCTTCAAGATATAAATCTGCCTGATCTTGGATTCCTTTATTTTTGAGCACGTAAACATGACTAGAACCCGAATCAAACCATACATCCAAGATAGAATTTACTTTTACGTATTCATTAGAATTCTTTATTTCACTTAAAAAATATTCTACTGGTTTTTCAAACCATGTGCCTATTCCCTCTTTTTCTATAATAGACAATATTTTTTTATTGACCTGTTTATTTATTAAAGGTTCTCCATTTTTTTTTGAAATAAAAACTGTGATAGGAACTCCCCACGACCTTTGCCTTGAAACACACCAATCAGGTCTATCTTTTACCATCGAAAGAATCCTATTTTTACTATTGCTGGGGATCCATTTTACTTTTTCAATTTCTTCTAAAGCTTTTTTTCTCAGCCCCTTTTTTTCAAGAGATATAAACCACTGAGAAGTTGCTCTAAAAATTAAAGGCGCCTTAGACCTCCAAGAATGAGGATAGCTATGTAAATAATCATTACAGCTTATTAGCTTATTATTATTTTTAAGTTCTGCAATTACTTGGTCATCAGCTTTAAATACATGTATACCCTCAAAAAATGGTATATTATCAGTGTAAAGTCCATTCTCATCAACTGTTGGGGAATTATCAAGTTTATTTTCTATTCCAACTTCAAAATCTTCTAAACCATGATTAGGTGCAATATGAACAAATCCACTTCCACTTTCCGCTGTAACATGTTGCCCCTCATACAATCGTACTAAAAAATCAAACCCCAGTTCCTTAAAAGGGTGCTCGCAACAATATTTTTTTAAGTCTGTCGAACTGATTGTTTCCTGAACACTAAAACCTTTTATAGAGTGAGTATTACAAAAATCCAAAATTAGATCTTCTGCAATAATTATTTTATCTCCCTTTTTGAGAAAATGATGATTATTTTCATCTGTAATTTCAACTTTTTTGTAATTGAGCTTACTTGAAAAAGCTATCGCTTTATTGCATGGTATCGTCCATGGTGTAGTTGTCCATATCACTACACTTAAATTTTCTTCTTCATTTAATACCGGAAATTTTACATAAATAGCCTTAGATTTTTTCTCGTGATACTCTATTTCAGCCTCTGCCAATGCCGTTTTTTCCACGACAGACCACATTACTGGTTTAAACCCAAGATAGAGTTGTTCGGATTCTAAAAACTTTAATAGTTCAGAAACAATCGTAAGTTCTGAGTCCTCGTTCATCGTCAAATAGACTTCTTTCCAGTCAGTTTGAATTCCGAATCTGTTAAATTGGTTTTTTTGGATTTCCACCCAGGATTTGGCAAAATTCCTGCATTCTTGTCGAAACTTACTAATTTCAATTTGATTTTTATTTTTTCCAGATTTTTTGTAGTTTTCTTCCACCTTCCATTCAATCGGCAGACCATGACAATCCCAACCAGGAACGAAATCGACATCACATGAATTTTGAAATTTAAATCTGCATATTATATCTTTTAAAATTTTGTTTAGAGCATGTCCTAAATGTAGATCACCGTTAGCATATGGAGGCCCATCATGGAGTATAAATTTTTTATTATTCTTATTATTTTTCTTTAAGTTTTCATAAACCTTTTTTTTCTTCCAAAACTCCAGCCAACTGATTTCTTTTTCAGACAAATTAGCTTTCATTGAAAAATCAGTTTTTGGCAGATTTATTGTTTTAGAGTAATCTTTCATTTTTTACTTTATTGATATCCTTTATAATCTGATCTTTTAATTTAACAATAGATTCAAATTTTTTTTCTGGACGAATAAACTTATGAAAAATGACACTGATTCTCTCATTGTAAATTTCATTATTAAAGTCAAAAATATGAACCTCTAGAAGTGGTGATTTTTTGTTAAATGTTGGTTTTATTCCATAGTTTGCTATTCCAAGAAATATTTTGTCAGTTATTTTATTATCAAACTTAACACTCACCATATAAACACCATAAAGTATATCACAAAATTTTTCTGCTTTAATATTCGCTGTTCTAAAGCCAATTTCTCTTGCTTTTTTTTCACCTTTAGCAACTCTTCCAGAAATTTGCCAATTTCTAGTTAGCAAAGAATTTGCTTCTTCTATTTTTCCCTGTCTAATAAAATTTCTTATACTAGATGACGAAACTTCTATATGTGGGGTTGTTTTTACCTCAGGAACCATAAAAAAATTAAATAAGCGAGTTTCTTCAGCAAATTTTTTGATAAAACTTACATTTCCAATTTGATTGTTACCAAAAACAAAATCAAAACCGGTCACCACATTGCTTACTCTAAGTTTATCAACCAGATTGTTTTTTAGAAAATCTAATGCACTAGTTTTAAGAAAAGCTCTATTGAATTTAAGATTAATCATAAAGTCTAGACCAGTTTGTTTAAGAATCTTAAATTTTTCTCGAAATGGAGTTAACCTAAAAAAGTTATTCTTCTTGTTAAAATAGCATTTTGGATGAGGTTCAAAGGTTAAAACACCTAATTTTGTTTGTTTTTTTTTTGAAATTTCTTTTGCCTTATTTATTACGGCTTGATGTCCTATATGAACACCATCGAAATTTCCTATCGCAATGGTTGAATTAAGAAATTCTTCACTTATTTTACATGATTTAAAAATATGCATCTATTTTAGAACAGATCTTGATGACACTAATATTTGAGCATCTCCAGTTATAATTTTTTTCTCTTCAATAAAGCATTCTGTTAGAAGTGAGATTATTTTTTTTTCTCTATTAATTTCCTTTATTTCCACCCTTGCAGAAACTTCATCACCAATAAATACTGGGGCTAAGAACTTCATTGATTGTTTGAGGTAAATACTTCCGGGTCCTGGAAGTTTTTTTGCAATGACAGTTGAAATCAAGCTTGCGGATAAAAATCCATGTGCAATCCTTTTTTTGAATAAGCTTTGCTTTGCAAATTTTTCATCTAAATGCACAGGGTTATCGTCACCACTAATTTCAGAAAAAAGTTGAATATCCTTCTCAGAAATTATTTTAGTGAAAACAGCCTGCAGACCAACCTTAAGTTCTTCAATGAATAAACCATGTTTTTTTAAATAATAGCTTTCTGACATTTTATTGTAAAAATTAATTAATTATATTAGTTTAATATTTTAATGTTACATATATTTTTTCTAATAGGGTTTTTTTTTTTCAATTTTCGCCCACTCTCTTGAGTTCAGCAACTATAAAAATTATAATAGAACAAATGTACCTTTTACACTGACAGAAACATTTAATAATCAATTAAGTTTTCCATGGGGAATGACATTCGTTGATGAGAGTACACTTTTAATTACTGAAAAGCATGGCAGGATTCTAAAATTAGATTTCGCAACCAAGAATTTATCAGTTATTGAACACAAAATACCCTTTTTAAAAAATAATGGAAGTGGTCAGGGTGGGGATTGCTAGATATATACTGCCACGATGACGGCTATATCTATTTTACCTATAGTCATGATTTCAGTAAATCAAAAGATTTTTTGACTAGAAGTAAAGAGTCTAGCACAGCAATTGCTAGAGGAAAACTGAGCGGGAATAAAATTGAGGATTTAGAAATCCTACTGATAGCCCAACCAAAATTAAAAAAAAATAAACATTGGGGATCAAGAATTATAATTAAAAACAATCAACTTTTTGCTGGTTTTGGTGAAAGGGATGAAGGCATGATTGCCCAAGATCCGACCAAACATCCAGGTAGTATTATTCGCATCAATACAGATGGATCAATTCCAAAAGATAATCCAGTATTTGTTGGTCATGACAATTGGTTGCCAGAAATATTTCAAATAGGAATAAGAAATCCACAAGGTATAACAATTTCACCGCATAATAATGAAATTTATATCTCACAGCATGGCCCTCGCGGAGGAGACAATATAGGAATGGTAAATTTTGGAGGTAATTTTGGATGGAAAGATGTTGCATGGGGAGGAATGGAATACTCAGGGTTTAAAATTGGAAAAGAATCTTACAAACATATATATGACAAACCCATCATTTCGTGGGTTCCCCTCAATAGGAGTTGGTAATATAGCTTTCTACAAAGGAAAAATATTTCCAGAGTGGGAGGGAGATTTAATTATTAGTGCAACTAAAGCCAAATTATTAGCTAGACTAGTCTTAAATGATAATAAAATTATCCATAAAGAGTCGATCATTAGTGAAAACCAAAAAATAGGAAGAATAAGGGATTTTGAAATAGACAAAAAAGGAAATATTTTTTTAATAACCGATGAAGAAAATTCTTCACTTTGGATGATTTCTAGAGATTAATCAATATCTAGAAGAGCATTGCAGAAGTCATCGCAATTAAATTTCACTAAATCATCCTTCGATTCTCCGGTTCCAATATAAGAAATCGGGATTTTTAACTTTTCTGCAATTGGGATAATTGTTCCGCCCTTAGCCGTCCCATCAAGTTTTGTAATTATCAAGCTGCTTATATTACAAGTTTCTTTAAAGACTTGAGCCTGCCTTATAGAGTTTTGTCCAGTGTTTCCATCTAATACAAGTATTATTGACGTTGGGAATGATTCATCAATTTTCTTAACAACCCTAATAATCTTAGATAGTTCGTCCATTAAGTCTGCTTTGTTATGCAGTCTTCCAGCTGTATCTATCAAAAGTACGTCCATTTTTTTTTGTTGAGCAGATAAAATCGACTTGTAAGAGAGTGCAGCAGGATCAGATGCTTCTTCTGCAGAAAAAAATTCAGACTTTGTTCTTTGAGACCAGACTCTGAGTTGTTCGACTGCAGCTGCTCTGAACGTGTCACCTGCAACCATTCCAACCTTTTTTTTTTTTCTGAAAAAACATCTCTGACAATTTTCCAATTGTTGCAGTTTTGCCAACTCCATTAACTCCTACAACAATCATTACGGATAGACTTTTTGAGAGTGGTATATCGCTTTCCAATGATTTTAAAATTTCTTTTAATTTTTTTTTTATTATTTCCTTTACTTTTTTGGAATTTGGATCGACTAATTTTGCTTTCTTTAATTCATCTACTATTTTAGCTGAACATTCTACACCCAAATCAGATGATATTAAAAGTTCCTCAAGTTCAGTTAATGTTTTATCATCAATCTTCTTACTTTTAAGAATTTTTTGTATGCCTCCTGATATTTTTTGGGATGACTTTGACAGTCCAGTCTTTAGTTTTTTTACCCAGCCAAAAACCATTATTGTTTAATCTCGGCTATAAGTGCTTCATTCTGTCTTTGTAAAAGTTTTACATTTAGTATTTCTCCAGATTCCGGTGGAAATTTGCCCTTAAATTTTGTGAGTTTAACTTTAAAATATTCGTTGGTATAACTATTTTTAGTCGACTCAAATAAAATAGTTGCCGATTTGCCAATTTTTCTATTTAAATGACTATGAAGAATCCTTTTTGATGTTTGTCTTAATATTGTCGCTCTTTCTTTTCTCTTTTCTTCATCAACTTGCGGCATTCTTGATGCAGGAGTCCCTTTTTTAGGGGAATAAGGAAAAACATGAACATTTGAAAAATTTATTGTTTCTACCAAGTCAAGCGTATTTGAAAACTGCTTGTCAGTTTCTGTTGGAAAACCAACAATAATATCTGCACCAAAAGTTAATTCGGGCCTAAAACTCTTTAAACTTCTGCATAGTTCAATCACTTGCTTTCGTGAATGTCTTCTTTTCATTCTTTTGAGTATTAAATCATCGCCTGATTGAAGTGACAGGTGAATATGTGGCATTAATCTCTCTTCCGAGCAGAATAATTTGAATAGATCTTGATCTATCTCTGCGGGATCAATTGACGACAACCGAAGTCTTTGTAGCTCTGGTTGAGAAGACAGTAATCTTTTAATCACATTACCCAGCCTTGGCATACCTTTGAGATCATTACCGTATGAGGTCAAATCAACACCTGTTATCACCATTTCGTTAAAACCCTGTTTGATAATGTATTCTGCTCTTTTATTAATTTCATTAAACGGCAAACTCTTCGCATCACCTCTTCCGAATGGAATAATGCAAAAAGTGCATCTATGATCACAACCTTGTTGAATCTGCAACATTGCTCTTGACCTTGAAGATGATGTATTTTTTATAAAAGGGAATTCTTCAACCTCTTCCTCCCCATTTGTATGCTCTAAATCCAAATAAAGGTTTTCTTGAGTTTTTAATTTATTGTCAATAATTCTAGATACATTGGAAAGATCAGCAAAAACATCTTTTTCTATTTGGCTTGCACATCCTGTGACAATTATTTGATGGTCTGGGAATTTGATAGATGCCTTTTTAACCTCGCTTATAGATTTTTTGACAGCTTCGTTGGTTACAGCACAAGTATTAATTACGATTTTTTTGTTTATTTTATTTTTTTCTAAAATACCTTTAATCATCTCTGATTCAAAATAATTTAGTCTGCAACCAAGATTTAAAACTTTTGAATTGTATTTCATTGACTACTCATAACTTTTAAGATTTATCTTACCCTCATAAACTTCTTTAGCATCACCAATTATTAAAATATGTCCATCTTTAGTAATTTCAACATCTAGATATCCACCGTTCATTTGAACTTTAATTTTATTATCGCAGTAATTTAGTTTATTTGAAACAAAGGCCGAAGCTCCAGCCCCTGAACCACAGGCTTGTGTTATTCCAACGCCTCTTTCGTGTGTTAGAACTTTGATTTCAGTTTTGGAAATAACCTTTACAACATTTATATTTATTCCAGAGGGAAAAAGACTTGTTTTAGAAATTCTTTGTGCTTCATTCTCAAGTTTTTTGATATTTATTTCTTCATTGAAGAAAATTAAATGAGGGTTTCCAACATTCAATGCAAAACCGTCTTTAAGATAACTAAAGTCTATTCCTAAATTCTCTGTTTGAGTTTCAACACTTAGTGGAATTTTTTTCCAATTTAAATTTGGCATCCCTAGATCTACAGCTATTTTTTCAGAATCATACTGCTCAACATCAATCAGTCCTGAATCTGTTTCAACTGTTAAATGTTTTTTATTAAATTTTTTAAAGTAATATTTACCAATACATCTAAGAGCATTCCCACATATTTCTGCTTCAGAACCATCTCTATTAAAAAACCTTGCAGTAATATGTGAATAATCATTATCAGATTTGTAAGTAAAAACAACTAAATCGCAACCTATACCAGTTTTTCTATTACTCAGAAATTTTATAAGTTTTTCTGAAATACCTAAGTTTTTATGTTCAGGAAAAATAACAAAATCGTTCCCTAAGCCGTGAGTTTTAATAAAATCAAACATTTTAAACCTTTATCTAAATAAATCTCTTTAAGAATTAAATGTTTTTTGTTATAAAAACAATGAATAAATATACAGTCAGTCCACGAGTTTCGTGCACTGACTTTTTTTGTATGGAGAATATAATATCGTGTTTGAAAATTTAACTGATAAAATTTCTAATGTTTTTGAAAAGTTAAAAGGTAAAGGTGTTATAGATGAATCATCTCTAAGCACTGCAATGAGAGAGATTAGAGTTGCTCTGTTAGAATCAGATGTCTCAATTTCTACAGCAAAAGATTTTATAGAAAAAGTTAAAAAAAAAGCACTTGGTCAAGAAATTATAAAAAGTGTTTCCCCAGCTCAGATGATCATCAAAATTGTCAATGATGAATTGACTGAACTCCTTGGCTCAGAGAATGACGAATTAAACTTAAATTCTTCACCTCCAGCATTGATAATGATGGCTGGCCTTCAGGGTTCAGGCAAAACTACAACATCTGCAAAGCTAGCAAAATGGATAATTAAGAATAATAATAAGAAAGTAATGATGGCCTCTTTAGACATATACAGACCAGCCGCTCAAGAACAGTTAATTAAGTTAGGTAAGGATAACGATATTAGCACCCTTGAAATTCAGCCTAATAAAAACCCCCTGCAAATTGCCAAGCTAGCATACAAAAAAGCAAAGGATCTGGATTTTGATGTTCTTATATTAGATAGCGCAGGAAGAAATCATATTGATAATAAAATGATGAATGAGATTAAGGAGATTGAGCAAGAATTTAAATTCTCTGAAATACTTCTTGTTTCAGATTCCATGACAGGTCAAGATGCTGTTAATACTGCAAAGAGTTTTTCTGAAAAAATTAATTTAACTGGGACTATTTTAACTAGAGTAGATGGCGATTCAAGGGGAGGCGCTGCCTTGTCTATGAGACAAATTACAAAAACACCAATAAAATTTATGGGTGTTGGTGAAAAAATTGCAGATTTAGAAACCTTTCATCCTGACAGAATCGCAAACAGAATACTTGGTATGGGAGATGTTGTATCTTTGGTTGAGAAAGCTTCTGAAGAGATTGACGATAAAGAAGCAAAAAAAATGCAACAAAAATTCTTGAAGGGTAGATTTACTTTGACAGACTATTCCCAACAACTAGACCAATTAACAAAAATGGGAGGTATTCAGGGAGTTCTAAAATATCTTCCAGGCATGTCCGGACTAAAAGATAAAATGCAAGAATCAATGAAAAATAACGATATTTTTAAAAAACAGAAAGCGATAATTAATTCAATGACTCCAAAGGAAAGAAATTATCCAGACCTTGTGAAAGCATCAAGAAAAATAAGAATTTCGAAAGGCTCAGGAACACATGTTCAAGATATCAACAAGTTATTAAAACAATTTAAAAAAATGAGCCAAATGATGAAAAAAATGGGGAATAATCAGAATGTCGAACGTATGATGAATTCTGGACAGTTCGCAGAAATGCAGAATTTAATTAATAAAAACAAACCAATAACATAGAAAGGATTTTAAAATGTCAGTATCACTTAGATTATCAAGAGGAGGATCAAAAAAAAGACCATTTTTTAGAATTGTAGCCGCAGATATAAGATCACCTCGTGACGGAAAATATCTAGAAAGACTCGGAACTTATAACCCAATGAAGACAAAAGAAGACCCTGAAAGAATTATGTTAAATATAGAAAGAATTAAATACTGGCTTTCAGTTGGAGCAAAACCGACAGAGAGGGTAACCAAATTTCTTGCTAAAGAGGGTTTATCAGAAAAACCAAGCATTCCAAAACAAACAAAACAAGATAAGCCCAGAAAAAAAACATTAGAGAAACTAAAAGCAAAAGAGGAAAAACTTAAAGCAAAAGAAGAAATGGAAAAGGCTGTTAAAGAAGAAAAGTCAGGAGCACCAGAGGCAACATCTCAAACAGCTGAAGCTAAGCCTGCAGAACCAGAGGCTAAACCAGAGGCAACATCTCAAACAGCTGAAGCTAAGCCTGCAGAACCAGAGGCTAAACCAGAGGCAACATCTCAAGCAGCTGAAGCTAAACCTGCAGAACCAGAGGCTAAACCAGAAGCAACATCTCAAGCAGCTGAGGTTAAACCAGAAAAATAATCAGAATAAGAGAGTTAAATTTGTCTATTAAATGGAATCAGAATATTAGTAAAGAAAATAAAGTCATTATAGCAAAACTTGGAAAAACTCATGGGGTTAAAGGAGAAATATCTGTAAATTGCTTCCTAGAAAAATATGAAGACTTTAATAAATACAAATGCATATTCGTTGATAACCAAAAAATAAAAATTCAAACAAGAATTTCTTCTAAAAAAATTATCTGTTCATTAGAAGGAATTAGTGATTTGGATAAAGCCAGAAAGTTCTCAGGAAAGCTAATTGCTGTTGATAGAAATCACCTTCCTAATATCGAAGGAAATCAATTTTATTTTTATGACCTAGTAAACTTGAACGTTTTTATAAACAACCGTAAGATTGGTAAAGTGAACGATGTAAAGAATCATGGTGCTGGAGATTATTTAGAGATCGTGCATATTAACAATGAATTACTTGTCCCAATGATAGAAGATCACATATTAGACATTAATCTTAAAACAAAAAAAATTCAATTAAACCCAAAATACTATGAATTTTAAGATTATAACATTATTTCCAGAAATTTTTCCTGGCCCACTCAATCATTCCATAACTGGAAATGCACTTCAGGAAAAAAAATTCTCAATTGAAACTATTGATATTAAAAAATTCTCCAATAAGCACCATGGGTTGGATGATTCTCCATTTGGAGGAGGAGCCGGAATGGTTTTAAAGCCAGATATTATGCAGAGCTCTCTCGATCAAGCCAAAAAAAAATCCTGCAAAAATTCTAAGACTATTTATTTATCCCCAGGTGGGAAAAAAATAAACCAAGATCTAATTTACGAATATTTGAAGTATGAAGAGTTAGTTATAATATGCGGAAGATATGAAGGGATAGACTCTAGATTTATTGAATATAACCAAATTGAAGAACTATCTGTAGGAGACTATATTCTATCCTCTGGAGATATTGCATCATTTATTTTAATTGATGCTTGCGTAAGACTTATTCCTGAAGTATTAGGTAACAATAATAGTTTGAAGTCTGAGAGTTTCCAGAACCATCTACTAGAGTATCCTCAGTATACAAAACCTAGTATTTGGAGAGACATTAGTGTCCCAGATGTCCTTTTGAGTGGTAATCATAAAGATATTTCAAATTGGAGATTGAAAAAATCAATAGAAAAAACTAAAAAGGTAAGACCAGATTTGTTTGAAAAATATATTAAGAAAGATAAGAGGGGAATATGAACATACTTGAAAAGTTTGAAAAGGAACAATTAAAAGAACTTCAGTCAGATAAAAAACTTCCTAAATTTAGCCCTGGAGATACAGTAAAAGTTCACCTTCGAGTTAGAGAAGGAGAGAAAGAAAGAATTCAAATATTTGAAGGCGTATGTATAGCAATCAAGAACGCTGGTATAAACTCATCATTCACTGTAAGAAAAATTTCTTACGGAGAAGGAATAGAAAGAGTCCTTCCTCTTTTTTCACCTCAAATAAGTAAAGTTGAAGTCGCAAAAATTGGAAGTGTGAAAAGATCTAAACTATATTATCTTCGTCAACGAAGCGGAAAGTCAGCAAGAATTGCAGAAAAAAACTTAACCCAGAACACATCAAATTCAGTTTTGGAAGAAAAAAATACTAATAAAAACATTGGAAATTTAAAAAGCTCAGAAAAAAATTCTGTTGTTAGTGAAAAGAAAAGTATTGATGACAAATCAAACCAAGACAAAGAATTAAAAGAAGTATCAAAAGACGAAAAAAAATAATTCTTTTAAGAGCCTTATTAGGTTATATATCTATTGTATGAAACCTGAAACTTTATTTGATAAAATTTGGAATAGCCACTTAGTTGAAAAACAGGATGACGGCACCTGTCTTATATATATAGACAGACACTTAGTACATGAGGTTACAAGTCCTCAGGCTTTTGAGGGGCTGAGAAACGCCAAAAGACAAGTGAGAAATCCAAAAAAAACATTTGCCGTTGCAGATCATAATGTGCCAACAAGTGATAGATCTAATGGTATTGAGAATTTGGAAAGTAGAATACAAGTTGAGACGCTCGAAAAAAATTGTAAAGAATTTGATGTTAACTTCTTTCCTTTATTAGACAAAAGACAAGGTATCGTTCATATAGTTGGACCAGAACAAGGAATTACTCAACCTGGAATGACAATTGTTTGTGGAGATAGTCACACCGCAACACATGGCGCCTTTGGAGCATTAGCCTTTGGTATTGGAACAAGTGAAGTCGAACATGTTTTGGCTACTC
Organism: Alphaproteobacteria bacterium; assembly: GCA_045563055.1. Taxonomy (GTDB): domain Bacteria; phylum Pseudomonadota; class Alphaproteobacteria; order Methylaequorales; family Methylaequoraceae; genus Methylaequor. Next base: position 165,539 of record JBJKUR010000008.1, on the reverse strand, counting down.
AGACACTTATCCAAAAGTCAGCAAAAAATATGCGAATTAATGTGACTGGGACAGTAAGTCCTAGTGTAACATCTAAAGATATAATCTTAAAAATTATTGGAGAGATTGGAACTGCGGGAGGTACTGGATATGTTATTGAATATTCAGGCGAAGCTATTACAAATTTATCCATGGAAGGAAGAATGACTATCTGTAACATGAGTATAGAAGGAGGGGCCAGGGCGGGTTTAATAGCACCAGACCATAAAACTTTCGATTACATCAAAGGCAGACCGTATTCACCTAAAGGAGAAAATTGGTCTAAGGCATTAAGTTACTGGAGAACCATACCCTCAGATAAAGGTGCAAAATATGACAAAGAAGTTCACATCAAAGCGACGTCTATAAGACCGCTTGTAACTTGGGGCACTAGTCCAGAAGACGTAGCTCCAATTGATGGTCAAATTCCTGATCCACAAAAAGAAAGTAATATAATTAAGAGAAAAGCAATTCAGAGATCACTAGAGTATATGGGACTAAGACCAAACCAAAAAATCAAAGATATTAAAATTGATAGAGTTTTTATTGGGTCATGTACAAATGGAAGAATAGAGGATCTAAGAGAAGTAGCCAAAGTTGTAGAGGGAAAAAAAATAAAGGTAAACTCAATGATTGTTCCCGGCTCAGGGTTAGTAAAGGAACAAGCAGAAAAAGAGGGTTTGGATAAAATCTTAATTGAAGCAGGTTTTGACTGGAGAGAACCTGGTTGTTCCATGTGCTTGGCAATGAATCCAGATCAGCTTAAACCCAGAGAGAGATGCGCATCAACATCTAATAGAAACTTTGAAGGTCGACAAGGTAGAGAAGGTAGAACTCATTTAGTAAGTCCGGCTGTGGCAGCAGCTACAGCCGTTAAAGGAAAATTAAGTCTAGTCGAAGATATTTGAAATGAAGAAGTTTGTAAAAATTACTGGCATAGCAGCACCATTACCAATGATCAATGTGGATACCGATATGATAATTCCAAAGCAATTTTTAAAAACAATTAAAAGATCTGGATTAGGTAAGAATTTATTTCACGAACTAAGATATGACTTAAATGGTAACATAAAGAACGATTTTGTGTTAAACTGGGAATATTACAAAAACGCTCAAATTTTAGTAACTGGAGAAAATTTTGGTTGTGGAAGCAGCAGAGAACATGCACCATGGTCATTGTTAGATTTTGGTTTTAAATCTATAATTGCTCCAAGTTTCGCTGATATTTTTTATAATAATTGCTTTAAAAATGGAATTTTACCAATCATTCTGAATCAAGATGAAACATTATATTTTCAGAAAGAGGCCGAAAACCAGAGGAAAATTAATATTGATTTACAAAAACAACTCGTTTGGAGTGAAAAAAATAAGGTTGTTAAATTTGAAGTTGATCCATTTAGAAAGAAATGTCTTTTAGATGGGCTAGATGACATAGCTCTCACTCTTGAAAAAGTTAAGAAAATAGATGAGTATGAGGCAAACATCTTATCAAGCAAATCTTGGTTAAACCTGTGATTAAATTTATTAAATAATGGATAAAAAATTTCAAATCTCTTTATTACCTGGTGATGGAATTGGTCAAGAAATTTCACTTGAAGCTATCAAAATTTTACAATGGATTTCCAGATATACTGACTACAAATTAGACATTAAAGAAGATTTAATTGGTGGAGTTTCTATCGATAAATTTGGATCTCCACTTACAGATGAAACATTAGAGAGAATAAAGGAATCGGATGCTATCATTCTTGGCTCCGTTGGAGGTCCAAAATGGGAAAAACTAGATTTTGAAATCAGGCCAGAAAGAGGACTTTTAAAAATTCGCAAAGAACTTGATTTATTTGCAAACTTTCGTCCTGCTATCGTCTTTGATTCACTTATAAATTCCTCAAGCTTAAAACAAGAAATAATTAAAGGTTTAGATATACTAATTATTCGGGAGCTTACTGGCGGAATTTATTTTGGAGAACCCAGAGGAATTAAAAAATTATCAGATGGAAATTATAAAGGATTCAATACACTCGTTTATTCAACGGATGAGATAAAGAGAATTGCTGTAGTTGCATTTGAGACTGCTAAGTCGCGTAAAAGAAAACTCTGCTCTGTTGACAAGGCAAATGTTTTAGAATCAACAGAGTTATGGAGAAATACTTTTATTGAAACATCTAAAAAATATCCAGATGTTGAGCTGTCTCACATGTATGTAGATAACGCTGCTATGCAATTGGTAAGAGATCCCAAACAATTCGACGTTGTTGTAACCACAAATATGTTTGGTGATATACTTTCTGATTGTGCATCAATGCTTACAGGGTCTCTTGGAATGTTGCCATCGGCTTCTGTCGGATTCTCTTCATCTGGGGGGAAAAAAGCAATGTATGAACCTGTTCATGGTTCTGCACCAGATATTGCTGGCAAGGGTATTGCAAATCCCCTGGCAATGATTTTAAGTGTCGGAATGATGTTTAAATATTCTTTTAATGATGAAAAAATTTATAAACTAATTAATAATGCTGTAAAATCAGTTTTAAATAAAGGTTACAGAACTCAAGATATTTTTAAAAATGGTGACAAAAAAGTTTCTACGAGTGAAATGGGATATAAAGTTATGGAGGAGCTTAACTAATGAAGAAGCTGAAAATAGCAGTTGTTGGTGCAACAGGTAATGTCGGTAGAGAAATTCTAAATATTTTAGATTCGAGAGACTTTCCTGCAGAAAAAATTCACGCTGTTGCTTCATCAAAATCTGAAGGGACTAAGATTACATATGGAAACGACAAGGAAATAATCGTTGAAGCTCTAGATAAATTTAAATTTGATGGAATTGATTTAGTACTTTCTTCTCCTGGATCGAAAATTTCAGAAAAATTTGTACCAAAAGCTGTAAAAAATGGTGCAGTTGTAATAGACAATACATCTCATTTTAGAATGAAAAAAGACATACCTCTTATTATTCCCGAGGTAAATCCTGAAGAATTAGCAAAGCTTAAAAAAAATATAATTGCAAATCCCAACTGTTCGACGATTCAAATGGTAATGGCTTTAAAGCCTATACACGATTTATTTAAAATAAAAAAAATTGTGGTTTCAACTTATCAGTCAACTTCTGGTGCTGGAAAGGCAGCAATGGATGAATTGTTTCATCAAACACTTGATGTGTATAAAAACAAGCCATTGGAAGAAAAAAAGTTTACCAAAAAAATTGCATTTAATTTGATTCCTCACATTGATGAATTTATGACAGATGGAAATACAAAAGAAGAATTAAAAATGATTAAAGAGACTCAAAAAATATTGGGCTCTAAAATTGAAATATTTGCTACATGTGTTAGAGTTCCTGTTTTTGTTGGGCATGGTGAATCTGTTTATATTGAAACAGACAAAACAATTGATTTAAAAAAACTTATATCTAGAATAAATAATTTTCCAGGGCTTTCTTTAGTAGACGAACCAATTGATGGCGGATACGTGACACCAGATGAGTCGGCTGGTGAAGATGAAGTCTTTATCAGCAGAATGCGTCATGGAGTAAACAAAAAATCATTAGGTCTATGGGTTGTTTCTGATAATCTTAGAAAAGGTGCGGCCTTAAATACAGTCCAGATAGCTGAGTTATTCTTGAAGAAAGAAAACAAATGAAAAATTTCAAAAGCAGGTATTTCGAAGATTACAAACTTAATGAGGAGATAAATCATAGCGTTCCTCGAACTATTACTGATGGTGACGTATCGTGTTATTTAGCAAGCACTGGAAGTAGATTTTCTTTAAATTACTCAATAGAATTTTCTAAAAAATTAGGTTTTAAATCAACACCAATTGATGACGTTTTGTTATTTCATCTTGTTTTTGGAAGAACAGTACCCGACCTCTCTTTAAATGCGGTGGCTAATTTAGGATATGCTGGAGTGATATTTCATAATCCCGCTTTTGTTGGTGACACAGTTACAGCAAGTTCAAAGATTATTGGGCTTAAACAAAATTCCAATGGTAAGACTGGGACCGTGTATGTTAAATCAATTGGTAAAAATCAAAATGGTGAAATCATTCTTAGTTACTACAGGTGGTTAATGATGCGTAAAAGAAAAGAGGGCATAGTTAATTCATATGAGGATATTGTTCCAAAACTTCCAGTAAAAGTCTCTACTTCTGACTTTTCAATTCCATCAAGTTTAAAACTAAAAAAATGGGATTCAGCAGTTTCTGGTAGCCCTTATTTCTTTGATGATTATCAATTAAATGAAGAAATACATCACCTTGATGGACAAACTATTGAGGAGGCTGAACATCAGATGACGACGCGGCTGTATCAAAATAACGCCAGGGTACACTTTAATCAACATATTGAAAAAGATGGGAGATTTGGGAAAAGAATTATTTATGGTGGTTATATAATTTCTCTTGCAAGGGCAATAAGTTGTAATGGACTTGCCAATACATTTAAACTTGCTGCGATTCACTCTGGAAAACATTCAGCACCGTCATTTGCTGGCGATACAATTTATGCATGGTCAAAGATATTAGATAAAGAAAAGATTGACGAGGATATTGGATCTATGATGATTAGGACAATTGCTTCAAAAAATAACTCCGACATGACCTTCCCAGAAAAAAACGATCTCTCTAAAAATATTGTTTTAGACTTAGTATATTCAGTTCTGATACCTTCTTTATAAGATGAAAAAAAAAGAATTACCACTTTCACCTCATTTACAGATCTACAAACCACAGATCACCTCAATACTTTCAATTACTCACAGAATCACAGGATTTGCACTTAATTTTTCTCTTGTTGTATTTGTTATAGGTTTATTAAGCATATCTTCTGGTGAGAAGTATTACTCAATTTATTTATCTATTTTAAAAACCTTGCCTTTTAAGATAGTTTTTTTCCTCACAATTCTAGGTTTCACTTATCATCTTCTTAATGGTTTTAGACATATACTTTGGGATTTTGGTTTGTTTCTAGAAAATAGGTCCGCATCAATATTTGGATATATCATCATAATTTTATCTCTAATTTCAAGTATATATGTTGCACTAATCTTAGGCTTATTCTCATGAAATTAGATTATACTTCAAAATGGCTTTTACAAAAGGTTTTAGCAATCACCTTTTTAGCTACTTTTATTTTCATTGTCTATTCTTTAAATAACCTTGAATATAATGATTTTAACGTGATTCATTCATGGCTGAATAACTATTTCAACTCTTTTATTGTTTTAATTCTATTTATTTCTATTTTCTTTCACTCCAACATTGGTTTAAGCTCTATAATTGACGACTATTTTCATAATGAAATAATTAAAAGAAAAATATTATTAATTAAAAACTTTTTCTTTGCAGTTCTTTTATTTATAACAATATTTAGTTTAACCAAGTTAGTTATTTAATGAGTGAAATAGAAATTTTAAATTATGACGTTGTGGTCGTTGGTGCAGGAGGTTCAGGTCTTCGGGCTGTCATGGGAAACGCTTCATCTGGTTTAAAAACTGCGTGCATCTCAAAAGTTTTTCCTACCAGAAGTCACACAGTTGCAGCACAAGGTGGGATAAGTGCTGCTCTGGGCAATATGGGAGAGGATGACTGGAAATGGCATATGTACGATACTGTCAAAGGGTCTGATTGGCTCGGAGATCAAGATGCAATCGCGTTCATGTGCAAGGAAGCACCAGATGCTGTTATTGAATTAGAGCATTTCGGAGTTCCTTTTTCTAGAACTGAAAAAGGTAAAATTTATCAAAGACCTTTTGGAGGCATGACCACCCATTTTGGTGAAGGCATTGCTCAGAGAACATGCGCTGCAGCAGACAGAACTGGACATGCTATGCTTCATACACTATATCAACAATCTTTGTCAAATAATGCTGAATTCTTCATTGAGTATTTTGCCATTGATTTAATTATGAACAAGAAAAATGAATGTTGTGGGGTTTTAACTTTCAATCTACATGATGGTAAGTTTTATGTATTTTCCTCTAAAATGGTTATTCTTGCAACAGGTGGGTACGGACGAGCGTATTTTTCATGTACTTCTGCACATACTTGTACTGGAGACGGTGGAGGTATGGTGCTTAGAGCTGGTTTTCCCCTTCAGGATATGGAGTTTACGCAGTTTCACCCTACAGGAATTTACGGAGTTGGAGTTCTTATAACTGAAGGTGCAAGAGGAGAAGGTGGATACCTTACAAATTCTGAAGGTGAAAGGTTTATGGAGAGGTATGCTCCAAATGCTAAGGACCTAGCAAGTAGAGATGTTGTTTCAAGATCAATGACCACAGAAATAATGGAGGGTAGGGGTTGTGGACCTAGAAAAGATCATATTCACCTAAATCTTCAACATTTAGAAACCAAAACACTTCAAGAAAAACTTCCCGGAATTACAGAATCTGCAAGAATTTTTGCTGGAGTTGACGTCAGAAAAAAACCCATACCGGTTCAACCCACTGTTCACTATAATATGGGAGGAATTCCTACCAATATTCATGGTGAAGTTATTAATCTTGACTCAGAAGGTAGAGACAAAACAGTGCCCGGATTAATGTCAATTGGCGAAGCAGCATGTGTATCAGTACACGGTGCTAATCGCCTTGGATCTAATTCCCTACTCGATTTAGTAGTTTTCGGAAAATCTGCAGCCAAAAGATGCTCTAAAATTATAAATCCCAAAAGTAAAAATCACTCGATTGACATGAAGTTTGTTGAAACATTAATTAAAAAGTTCAAGAGAGTCAGTGATTCAAACGGTAAAAAGAGTGTTGCAAAAATTAGGTTAGATATGCAACATACGATGCAGAATTTTTGTCCAGTTTATAGATCTGAAAAAACCATGGTTGAGGGTAAAAAAAAACTATTAAGTCTTTTAGATGATTTTAAAAACATAAAAATTAACGATAAAAGTTTGGTTTGGAATACCGAGGTTATTGAAGCTCTAGAACTTAAAAATTTACTTATTCAATCAATTGTAAGTATTGAAAGTGCTCTAAATAGAAAAGAAAGCAGAGGCGCACATTCTCGAATTGACTATACCAAAAGAAATGATAGTAAATGGCTTAAACATTCAATGATTTGGATAGACAATAATGGAAAAACTTCCACAAAATACAGACAAGTTAATCTTAAAACTAATTCTAAAGAAATAAAAACTATTGAACCTAAAGCTAGAGTTTACTAGATTTAAATACATGGTTAATTTAACACTGCCAAATCACTCCAAAGTCTCGCGAGGTCAAACCTTCGGCAAAGATGGCAAAAACAAAGTTGTCTTCAATATATACAGATGGAATAGAGAGTCGAATGACAACCCAAGATTGGATAAATTCTTTGTAGACAAATCTAAGCTGGGTCCAATGGTCCTAGATGCACTAATGTTTATAAAAAATCAAGTAGACCCGTCACTTACATTTAGAAGATCCTGCAGAGAGGGAATCTGTGGATCATGCTCAATGAATGTGAATGGTACAAATACTCTTGCTTGTCTGAAACCAATTGAAAATAAAGAGATAAATATTTACCCTCTCCCTCACATGAGGGTTCTCAAGGATTTGATACCCGATATGAGTGATTTTTATAAACAGTACGAATCCATACAACCTTGGATAAAGAGCAATTCAAACTCAAAAAAAGAAAACCTTCAGTCCCCAGAGGATAGAAAGAAACTTGACGGTCTTTATGAATGTGTCCTGTGTGCATGCTGCTCAACTTCATGTCCTAGCTATTGGTGGAATGGGGACAAATTTCTAGGACCGGCTATCTTACTTCAAGCATATCGCTTTATAGTAGACAGTCGCGATAAAAACAAAAAAGAACGATTAGAACAACTTAAAGATAAATTTAAATTATATAGATGTCATACAATTATGAATTGTACGAAAACTTGCCCAAAAAACCTGAACCCAGCAAAGGCAATATCTGAAATAAAAAAACTTCAAGTCTCAACCTAGTTTGAAAAAAATAAGCTCGAAACTTTTTCACCATCTTGAAAGTATACATCATATAAACCTAAACCCGTGTCAAGCTAATGCGATCTTTGAAATTGAAAAACTTTTAAAGAACAGATCTAAAATTAATTTGTTTAAAAAATCAAGTAACCCCAAATCTGGAATATACATTCAAGGAGATGTTGGAGTCGGTAAATCAATACTATTAAAATCACTTAAACTTTTTTACCCTGATTCTGAACTATTACATTTCAATGAGTTGATTTTTCAATTGCAATCTAAAAGTAAAAAAAATCAGGAAAAAGTCTATGAACTTATAACAAAGAAATTAATAATTATAGATGAATTTTTCATTGACAACCTCACAAGTTTAATTTTATTTGAGAAATTTTTATTAAATTTAATCAAACTTAGAATACCAGTCATCATGTGTGGAAATAAGCATTTAAGTTTGATTTACGACGATCCAACTAATCAACAGTTATGCACACGAATTAAAGAATTATTTAATGACTTCTTTTATTCAATAAACATTAAGTCAAAATTAGACTACAGAATCACGAACAAAATAGACTATGATTTCTTTCTAATAAAAAAAAATAAGTCTAGACAAGATATTATTATAAAAAAATTATCATGTGATTCTAGTCCCAGAAAGTTAGAATTTGAAAGGATAGGAAATAAGTTTTCTTTAGATAACACATATGGGAATTTGATCGATTTAGACTTCATTGATTTTTTTAATAAAAACCTAGTCTTTCAAGACTATATGATAATCGCTAAGAAAATTAAAATTTTTGTTATAAGAGATATCATGCAATTTGATGAGAGTTCAAAAAATCTTATTTCCAGATTCATCTCATTCATAGATGTATTATATGAGAATAAAAATATACTTTCTATTTCTACCAATGTAGGATTAGATGAAATATACTCTGGCAGAACAAATTATGAGGAATTTAAAAGAACTATATCAAGACTCAAAGAAATGGGGTCACAAGAATATATTAACGAAAACTTAAATAACTTATAAAAATTTATGAAATCGCTTTATCCAAAATTTAAAAATATTGAAGAAGAGATTGATATTCTGAGAAAAAAAAATAATGCAATTATTTTAGCTCATTTTTATCAAGATGAAGATATCCAAGACATAGCGGATTTTATTGGAGATTCATTGGACCTATCAAAAAAAGCCGCCAAGACAGATGCTGATGTAATCGTATTTTGTGGAGTCAGATTTATGGCAGAAGTTGCCAAGATACTTAGTCCAACAAAAAAGGTAATTTTACCTGATTTAAACGCAGGTTGTTCCTTAGAGGCCTCTTGTCCCGTGAAGCAATTTAGAGAGTTTAAAAAACTTTATTCTGACCATGTAGTATTATCATACATAAACTGTTCAGCAGAAATCAAAGCTGAGTCAGATATAATAGTTACATCCTCAAATGCAGCTAAAATAATAAATAGCATTCCTAAAAATCAAAAGATTATTTTTGCTCCTGACAAACACTTAGGTTCGTACTTAAATAAGATTACAGGAAGAAATATGAAACTCTGGAATGGAACATGTATTGTCCATGAAACATTTTCAGAAAGAGAAATAATAAAAATGAAAGTAAGGCATTCTGATTCAAAAGTAATAGCCCACCCAGAATGTCCTGAAAATATTCTGATACATGCCGACTTTATAGGTTCTACTTCCGCGCTACTTAAGTTTATTTCCTCAAGCGATTCAAAAAAGTTTATTGTTGCCACGGAGCCTCATATTATTCATCAAATGAAAAAGAATGAGCCTTCTAAAGAATATATAATAGCACCAGGAAGTGATGGTGGATGTTCATGTTCAAATTGCCCTTACATGGAACTTAACACGCTTGAAAAACTAAGGGACTGCCTTCAAAATCTATCACCAGAAATTAATATTAGTAATCAATTAATACTAAAAGCAAAAAAACCATTAAATACCATGCTTAAGTTGAGTTAAGTTGTCAGGTGAATATCAAAAAACTAGAAACGTTATCTTTTCAAAAACTTAACGCTGAACTGAAAGAAGACTTAAATGGATTTATCATTGGCAACGATGTTACATCAACTTCTTTAATAAAAAAATCCTGTGAAATAAAATGTATCATATCAAACCGTGATGAATTGGTTCTTTGTGGTTCATTATTCATTAAAAATTTTTTAAAAAAAAAGTATCCAAGAATAATATTCAAATCTTTCTTTTCAGAAGGTGATAAGATAAAGAAAAATTCAAAAATTTTTTTTCTATCTGGTAATGCAAAAATTATTCTAGCTGTTGAACGAACAATTCTAAACTTTTTGCAACATTTATGTTCAATATCAACAATAACAAATAAATTTGTTATGAAAATTAAATCAAAAAAAACAAAATTGTTAGATACAAGAAAAACAACAACTGGTTTAAGAAAGTTAGAAAAATATGCCACTAAAATTGGTGGTGCAGAAAATCATAGGTTTGGTTTATATGATAGCATCCTAATTAAGGACAATCATATAAAAATTTTAGGAGGTATTAGTAATATTTTAGAACTTTTGAAAAAAAAAAGAATTAAGGATTTTAAAATTGAATGTGAAAGTCCAAGTGAGGTTAAACAGGCAATTCAAATGAACGCAAGATATATTTTACTTGATAATATGTCTCCTTCACAAATAAAAAAATGTATGTACTATAAAAATAATAAAATTAAATTTGAAATTACTGGGGGCATTTCACTTTATAATATACATAAGTTTTCAGCACTGGAAGTAGATTATATTTCAACAAGTAAAATTACAAATTCTACATATTCTGTAGATATTGGATTAGACATAATATAAACTTTATTAATTGACAAGGAGTTAGGTTTGATAAAAGTTAGTCTTATAGGTGCTGGAAATATTGGTACAATTTTAGCTTACAACCTTAGTCGAAAACAGATCGATCAAGTTGTTATGGTTGACGTTGTTGACGGTCTTGCTGAGGGTAAGTGCCTTGATTTATCACAGAGCTTTCCGATAGAAAACTTGAATAACACTGTTCTAGGTACCACAGATATTTCTCAAATTAAAAATAGTGAAGCTATAATTATCACTGCAGGTATTGCTCGCAAGCCTGGTATGAGCAGAGATGACCTCATTGAAACAAATTTTAAAATTATGTCAGATATCGGAAACTCAATTAAAAAATATGCACCAGATTCATTCATAATATGTGTTACCAACCCTCTAGATGCCATGGTTTGGTCTTTAAAAAATATATGTGGGGTTAATTCTAGTATGATATGTGGAATGGCTGGAATACTCGATTCAGCAAGATTTAGATATTTTCTGTCTCAAGAATTAAACATTTCAGTGGAAAACATTCAGACAATGGTTTTGGGAGGTCATGGAGATACAATGGTACCACTTCTTGATTTCACATCCATAAGTGGAATTCCATTACAAGATCTAATAAAAAAGGGATATACCTCAAAAAGTTCCATAGATGAAATTGTTAAAAGAACAAGAAATGGAGGTGGAGAAATAGTGTCACTTATGAAAAATAGCTCAGCTTTTTTCTCGCCAGCTTGTAGCGCCATTGAAATGCTAGAAGCATATTTGTACAACCAAAAGAAAGTTTTACCCTGCTCCGCGTATTTAAATGGTGAGTATGGATACAAAGACATATTCGTTGGAGTTCCAGTCATAATAGGTCGCAATGGAGTTGAAAAGATTATTGAGTTAGAATTGTCAAATGAAACCAAAAGTCAGTTTTCAAAATCAGTTGTAGCAGTTGAAGAACTTCTCGAAAAATGTAAAAAACTGCTGGTCTAAACAAAAAAATTCATATATATTCGCAAATTTCGAGATGATTGGATCTAAACTTTTATAGTAAAGGAATTAAATGGACATTCATGAATATCAAGCTAAACAACTATTAGCCAAGTTTGGAGTTAATATTCCACCAGGAGAAGTGGTTTATCAGACACATGAAGCAGAAAATATTGTTTTATGGTTAAATGAAGAAAAAATTGTTGTGAAAGCACAAGTTCATGCTGGTGGAAGAGGTAAAGCTGGTGGTGTTAAGGTATGTACAAATAATGATGAGGTTGTCCAAACAGTAGATAAAATGATAGGCATGAAGATTGTTACTCCACAGACATCAGAAGCAGGAAAAATTGTAAGGAGAGTCTACCTAGAAAAGGGTTATGACATTAAAAATGAACTTTACATCTGCATTACTGTTGATAGGGAAACTGGGGGGAATACAATCATGTACTCCAAGAAGGGTGGAGTAAATATCGAAGAAGTTTCTGAGAAAAATCCTGAAGAAATCTTTAAAATGAAAATAGCTCCAGGTGCTGATTTACTCACTCATCATGCTAGAACAATTGTTTATAATCTAGGGTTAACAGGTCTTCCTGCAAAAAAAGCTCAAAAGAACATACTTTCAATATATAAAGCTTTCGTTTCGCTTGATGCAGCTATGATTGAAGTTAATCCATTTGCAGTTACAAAAGATGACGATATTGTAATTTTAGATTGTAAAGCATCTTTTGATGATAATGCTCTATATAGGCAGAGAGGTGTTGCGGAGATGAAAGACGAACATGAATATGATTCCTTAGAGCTAGAGGCTGCAAGACACGACTTAAATTATGTAAAGCTAGATGGAAATATTGGATTAATGGTTAACGGTGCTGGCTTATCAATGGCAACTATGGATATTATAAAATTTTACGGTGGTGATGCAGCTAATTTTATGGATGTGGCTGGGGCTGCCACTCCTGACAGAGTTGCTGCAGCTTTCAAGTTAATATACAGAGATCCAGATGTTAAAGGAATTCTTATAAACATATTCGGAGGTATGATGAGATGCAACGATATAGCAACAGGACTTGTGAATGCTTCAAAGGAAGTTGGTCTAGACAAACCATTGGTTGTGAGGTTAGAAGGTACTAATGTAGATATGGGAATGGATATACTTAATAATTCTGGTTTTCCTATCAAACCAGTAGATACAATGGAACAAGCAGCAAAAGATGTTGTTGCTATGGTTAAGGAGAGTTCATAGTGTCCGTTCTACTAACAAAATCATCAAAGATAATTTGTCAAGGTTTTACAGGTGCTCAAGGTACTTTTCATTCTGAAAGGGCAATAGAATATAATACAAATATTGTTGGGGGGGTAACACCTGAGAAGGGCGGCACGACTCACTTAAATGTTCCAGTTTTTAATACTGTTGCGGAAGCGAAGAAAGTAACAGGATGTAATGCAAGCGGAGTTTTTGTTCCGCCGCCATTTGCAGCGGACGCAATACTCGAATCAGTAGAAGCAGAGCTAGATCTTGTTGTTTGTATAACAGACGGTATACCAACAAGTGATATGCAAAGAGTAAAAAGAGAGATGAGAGGTTGTAAAACCAGACTAGTTGGTCCAAATTGCCCAGGGGTCCTAACACCTGGTGTTGGTAAGATAGGAATCATTCCAGGTCACATATGCAAACCTGGAAGAATTGGCGTTGTATCAAGATCAGGAACATTATCATATGAATCAGCAGTTCAAACCTCAGAGCTCGGTCAATCCACTATAATAGGTATCGGTGGAGACCCGGTAAATGGAACAAATTTCGTTGATGCACTCGAATTATTTCTTGATGATCCAAACACAGACGGGATTGTTTTGATCGGAGAAATAGGTGGAACAGCAGAAATTGATGGAGCTGAATTCATTAGAACATGGAAAGGTACCCATAATAAACCGGTTGCTGCTTTTGTGGCTGGCGCAGCTGCACCTAAGGGTAGAAAGTTAGGTCACGCAGGAGCAATAGTAAACAGCGGTGATGAGACCGCAGATGCAAAAAAAGAAGCACTTCGCTCGGCAGGTGTGGAAGTTTCTGATACTATAACAAGAATTGGAGATGCAATGAGAAAGGCTTTAAAGATTTAAATATGATTACCAATGCTATCATTTCTTTTTTGGGTGAGAATAAGCCTAATCTAATCTCCAACATCACATCTTATCTGACAGATCTTGGTGGAGAATTTTCTGGTGTTACATTTGCTACGCTTGGTCGAGTATGCGAATTGACAATGGTTTATCAAAAACCGGAAAATCTAGAACTTGATCAAATAAAACAAGGATTGGAAGACCTTGAATCCACAAAAAATGGTGAGTTTAAAATTAAAGCGCTTGAAAGCTATGCCGATGCAGGACCAACGACAAAAATTACCCATAGGATAGTACTGTCAGGAGAAGACCAAAAAGGTTTACTTAATAAGGTAATTGAGACACTTGACGATAATAACGCGTTGATCGTTAGAATGAACACTGAAAAAATCACTTTTCCTGATAAAGTTCAATATATATGCAGATTTGCAATTTCTATTAGAGAAGAGAATGCTCCTCAATGCCTATCCCAAATGGTAAAAGTTGCTGGTCAAATGAAATTAACATTCAGATATGAAACTTCATAACTCATCCAGCTCTTGGATGTTTTTTTTCTAAAATATTTTTTAAATGTTCGCTATCCACCGAAGTATATTTCTGCGTAGTAGATAAAGAAGAATGACCAAGCAGTTCTTGAATGTACCTTAGGTCAACAAGGTTATGTAATAATTCAGTTGCAAATGTATGTCTTAATGAGTGAGGGGTCGTATTATCTGGCAACAGGCATTTATTCCTTATTTCTCTGATAACTCTTTGAATTATTTCTGGCTTTAATTTTTTACCCTTCTCACCCAAAAATACGAAACTATCATCCTTATATATGAACGGCATGTTTTCTAACATCTTAAAGATAAAACTAACGAGTTCCTCACGCATAGGAATAAGTCTAACTTTTTGTCCTTTACCAATAACTCTTAATTCACTTCTTAAAAGGTCACTAACTTTAATATTAAGCGTTTCGCTTATTCTAAGCCCGTAACCCCACATCAAAATTATTATTGAGAGATTTCTCATAATTATCCATTTAACTTTTCCATTTTTGATTTCTGCAATAATTTTTTGAATCTGTTTTGATGAAAGTGGACGAGGTAATGATTCTAAAAATTTGGGACCCTTAATTGTTAAGATTTTAGAATTCTTTATAACATTAGCTTTAATTAAATAATTCATAAAACTTTTTAATGCTGATAATGCCCTGGCATTTGATCTATGGCTAATACTATTCTTTAACCTCTCATAAAACCATGCAGACAAATCGTCTTCATCTAATTCAGAGAGAATTTTAAGATTTAATTTTGAGTTTTTAAAACTTTTAATAAAAATATTAAATGCTCTAAGATCTCTAGTGTAGGAAGAAATTGTGTTATTACTTAATCTTTTTTGACTCTTAATCCATGTTTTCCATTCTTCAAAAAAAGAGCTCATTTTTATTTATTGAATAATTGAAAAAGTTTTTCCTGGATTACATTTGAAAAAAAAAGTATTAAATCGTAAGCTCTATTATCAATGAAGTGTTTATTTTTGCTGCCAAATACTAATAGAGACTTTGAATCAAAGATTTCAAATTTCATGGAGAAAATTGCATTTGAGTAAATTAATTCACTTTTGTCTTTAAAAATGCCACTTTGCTTATCTGAAGCATCCATTATTAATTGATTTTCGTTACCATACAAGTCTTCAATGACTATTTCCTCAAGAAGGATTAGGTTATATGTGTCAGATAAACTTTTTTTGGATGTCACAACATTAATTATTTCCAGATCAAAATCATGGGGAAGAACTTGAATTAAATATCTAAAAAAATCGATTAAGTTTTTCTTTTTGAGAATTTTCAAAATTGATTGATGTATTTTATTCTGAGTTAAAAAATTGTGTTTGGCATTTTCTATGATATTTTTTTGTTTTATTTTTAAATTTTTTATTAGCCAATCTTTAAATTGTATAACGTCAGAATTATCATTATCAGATTCACTGTTATTTAACGGGAAATTAATGTTTTTAAGAACTTTGGTATTTTCTAAAAAGAAATTAGGATTGTTTTCAAGATAATCTATAACCTGATTAACTTTTAATTTTTTTTTAATCATTTTTAATATTAATATCTTAGAAGAAATTAAACAATATTATATAAAATTATTTGCTATAATTTAAAAATGATATGTGAGATTTTACTGCCTCTACCAATAAGAAAGACTTTTTATTATACTGTGGAAGATTTTGATTTAGTCAAAGCTGGATCATTGGTAGAGGTTGAATTTGGCAAAAAAATTTTGGTTGGCCTTGTTATAAATCATAAATGTATTAAAAAAAATTGATAGACCTCTTAAAAATGTAAGAAAAGTATTTGATAACCTTAAGTTTAATCAAGAAATACTCGAAAGTATTAATTTTATAAGTGCTTACAGTTGCAATCACTCTTCTATGATTCTGAAGTTATTTTTATCGAGTTTTCCTCAAAATAATTCAAAATTTTTGGATGTTGAAGAGGAATTATTTACAAGTAAGAAAAAAAAATTAAGTTTAAATTTCAATCAAAAAAATGTGATTACAAACTTAAAAAAAATAAATTTTAAAAAATTTAATACAATTTTGTTACAAGGCGTCACAGGCTCCGGAAAGACCAGGGTCTACATGCACAAAGTTAGAGAGGCTCTTGAAAAAGGGTATCAATGTTTGATCCTTGTTCCAGAGATTATTTTAACAACACAGTGGGTCGAAGAAATTAAAAAGGATTTTTCAATTAACATTGCTATCTATCATTCATCAATTAATAAAAAAAGAAGAGAACAAATTTGGTCACAAACTAATAATAAAAAATTAAAATTAGTTATTGGGACAAGATCAGCTTTGTTTCTACCATTTTCAAATCTTGGATTAATTGTAATTGATGAAGAACATGATAGTTCTTACAAACAGGAAGAACAGATTATTATAAATGCAAGAGACTTTGCGATAGTAAGAGCTAAAAACTCTAATTGTATGATTATTCTAAGTTCTGCGACACCATCTCTTGAGTCATTTTGGAATGTAGCACAAAAAAAATTTTTAAGTTTTAAACTCTCAAAACGATTTAACAACTCTCCACTACCAAAAGTTCAAATTGTAGATATGAAAAAGGAAAAAAATATAATTTCAACGAGGCTGGTGAATAGTATTCAGGAAAATATTAAAAATAATTATCAAACTTTAATTTTTATAAATAAAAGAGGCTATGCTCCTTTTGTTATTTGTAAAAGTTGTGGTTTTGTCAAATCATGTAAAAACTGTAACACTAGCTTGGTATTACATGATTTTAAAAATAAAAATAGCAGTTATTTTTTATGTCACCATTGTAATCATAAAGAGATTTTTAAAAAGGTATGTTCAAAATGTGATAGTAAAGACAATTTCTATTACCCTGGGTTAGGAATTGAAAAAGTATATGAATCAGTAGAAAAATTATTTCCTACCGCAAAAAAGTGTTTGCTTTCAAGTGATAAAACTAAAAGCACAACTGTTTTTAAAGATACTATTTCCAAAATTACATCTAATGAGATAGACATTATTATTGGAACCCAATTAATCTCAAAAGGACATAACTTTCCTTCGCTCAAAACCGTGGGAATTATAAATATAGATAATTTAATAAGTGATTTTAATTTTAGATCATACGAAAAAACTTTTCAGCAAATAATTCAAGTTGGAGGACGTGCTGGGAGAGTAAATCTTGATGGAGAGGTTTTTATCCAGACTTTTCAGCCAAATCATCCAGTCATGGAACACTGTAAGCATCAAGATGTTGATTTATTTAATACCTGGGAACTAAAATCAAGAAAAGAAAATGATCATCCACCATTTGTGAGACAAATATCTGTTATTGTTTCTTCCAAAAAAGAAAGATCAGTTATTAATTTTTCTCAAAGAATAATTAAATTAATCAGAGAAAGCTTTAGAAATTTATCAACATTTGGACCTGCACCAGCTATTTTATTTAAGAAAAACCTGAAATTTAGATATAGAATTCTTATTAAATTAAATAAAAATTTTAAAGAACAAAAAAAAATAAAAGATTTTCTCATGAAAATTGATGTTCCTAAGGAATTAAAATTGTATATAGACGTAGATCCAATAAACTTTATATAAAAATTTTCAAATATTGATATAAAACTCTTCTTATGGTAATAACAAGTTTTAAATTTAAGGCATACATTTGACAAAGAATTCACAATACACCAATGAGATTTGTAATAGATACGCAAAAGCTCTGATCCTCTCGTCATCTAATAAGAAAGAGCTTGAACAAATCAACAAAAATTTTGCAGAATTATGTGATTTAATTAAAAATTCAGATCCTTTCTTTCGATTTATTTCAAACCCACTCATAAATGCAAATAAAAAATCAAAAGTACTTACAAAAATTTGTTCAAAAGCCGAGTATAATGAATGTTTTATGGGATTTATAAACGTACTTACAAAACATAGAAAAATTCTATATTATCAAAAAATTTTTAAAGAATTTAATAAAATTATAGATGAGGAAAATGGTTTGACAGAAGTTGAAGTTATTACCTCGGAAGCTCTAACCCAGAAAGCTCAAGATTCTATTAAAGAGAAACTTATGAATTCACTAAATATCAAAATCAAACTAAAAAAAATAGTAAAAAAAGATATTATAGGGGGTATAATCATAAAAATAAAATCAATGATGATTGATAATTCAATCAAATCAAAGCTCACTAACTTTAAAACCTAACGAAAGGATATCTTAATGACAATCGATGCATCTGAAATATCAGCAATACTTAAATCGGAAATCAAAGATTTAGGAGAGGATCCAAAAATTTCGGAGGTTGGAACCGTTCTTACAGTTGGAGACGGAATAGCAAGAGTATATGGCCTGGACAATGTTCAAGCTGGAGAAATGGTTGAGTTTCCTGGAAAAGTTAAGGGAATGGCGCTTAATTTAGAGGATGATAACGTGGGCGTTGTTATTTTTGGAAGTGATAAATCAATTAAAGAGGGTGATATTGTAAAAAGGACTGAATCTATAGTAGAAGTTCCAACAGGTAAGTCTTTATTAGGTAGAGTTGTTGATGGTCTTGGAAACCCTATAGATGGGAAAGGTCCCCTAAAAGATGTTAAATATAGAAGAGCTGAACTTAAGGCTCCAGGAATCATACCCAGAAAATCAGTTCATGAACCAATGCAAACGGGAATCAAAGCCATCGACAGTCTAATTCCAATAGGAAGAGGTCAAAGAGAACTAATAATTGGAGATAGACAAACCGGTAAAACTTCTGTGATAGTTGATACAATTATTAATCAAAAAGAAATCAATAAATCTGACGATGAATCAAACAAACTATATTGTATTTATGTGTCTATTGGACAAAAAAGATCGACTGTCGCGCAGATCGTCAAAACACTCGAAGATAATGATGCTATGAAATACTCTATTGTTGTTGCGGCAACAGCCTCTGATCCTGCACCACTTCAATTTTTAGCTCCATATACAGGCTGTGCTATGGGAGAATACTTTCGAGATAATGGTATGCATGCTGTTATTTTTTATGATGATCTCTCCAAACAAGCTGTAGCTTACCGTCAAATGTCTCTATTACTTAGAAGACCCCCGGGTCGAGAAGCCTTTCCTGGTGATGTATTTTATATCCATTCCAGATTATTAGAAAGAGCTGCTAAAATGGGTGATGCAAGTGGCTCTGGTTCATTGACTTCACTTCCCGTTATCGAAACTCAAGCTGGCGATGTCTCTGCATATATTCCAACTAATGTTATCTCGATAACTGATGGACAAATTTTTTTAGAAACTGAATTATTTTTCAAAGGCATCAGGCCAGCTGTTAATGTTGGGCTCTCAGTTAGTAGAGTTGGCTCTGCTGCTCAAATTAAAGCAATGAAACAAGTTTCTGGCTCTATAAAACTTGACCTTGCACAATTTAGAGAAATGGAAGCATTTTCTCAATTTGCATCCGATTTAGATCAGTCAACTAGAAACTTGTTAGAAAGAGGTAGAAGATTAACAGAAATTCTTAAGCAACCTCAATACACTCCATTGAAAGTCGAAGAACAAGTAGTTGTTATCTACTCAGGAGTTAAAGGTTATCTAGATAATATTGAATTATCTAAAATTACACGATTTGAAGAATTTTTACTTGAAAAATTAAGATCAGATGGAAAACAAATTCTTGCCAAAATTGCAAAAGAAAAAGCACTCGATGAGAATCTTGAGGTGGAGTTAAAAAAATTTTTAGAAGATTATACAAAAAAGTTTTTAGAGGAAAATGATGCCAAGTCTTAAGGATCTAAGAAACAGGATATCAAGTGTCAAGTCCACTAAAAAAATTACTTCTGCTATGAAGATGGTTGCTGCTGCCAAACTAAAAAGAGCTCAAGATAATGCTGAACAAACTAGACCATATGCCGATAAGATGGATGAAATTGTTTCTTCATTAGTAAATAATAAAAAAAATCAGAATTTTAAATTTGGGAGCAGAAGTGAAAATAAGAATGTTCTACTTATAATTTGTTCGGCAGATAGAGGGTTATGTGGAGGTTTTAATGGATCAATAATTAAATTTTCCAAAAAATTATCAGAACAATTATCTAGTGAAGGTAAAAACCTCAGCTATATTTTTGTAGGAAAAAAAGCATATTTTTCATTAAAAAGAAGTTGTGAAAACTCAATTGTAAACTTTTTTTCAGATATTGCTAATCCCTCGATAAAATTCGATCTGGCTAGCTCAATCCGTGATAAAATAATAGAGTTGTTTCTAGAAAATAAAATTGATGAATGTCATCTGGTATATACAAAGTTCCAAAGCGCAATTTCTCAAAATGTTGAATCTTTTCAAATACTACCTTTGGATAATAAAGAAAAAACAGAGAGCTTGAATGCATCCTATGACTTTGAGCCGGACGAGGAAGTTATTCTTAATGAAATTATACCTAGAAATATTGCAATACAGATTCACAGAGCTCTTCTTGAAAATCTTGCAAGTGAACAAGGTTCAAGAATGACAGCAATGGATAATGCCACCAGGAATGCAAATGATATGATTGATAATCTGACACTATTTTATAATAGATCAAGACAAGCTTTAATAACAAGTGAATTAATTGAAATAATATCAGGTGCAGAAGCAGTTTAACATTTAAGGAGAATAATTAATGAATAAGAATGAGGGGAAAATCAAACAAGTTTTAGGGGCAGTTGTTGACGTAAGTTTCGATGAAAACTTACCGCAAATTTTAGATGCTCTTATTATTAAACATGAAGGCAAAGATCTGGTCTTAGAAGTAGCTCAACATTTAGGAGAAAATACCGTTAGAACAATAGCTATGGATTCTACCGATGGCTTAATTAGAGGACAAAAAGTTTTAGATACAGGAAGTCCAATCTCAGTTCCTGTTGGGCCAGAAACCCTTGGTAGAATTTTGAATGTTGTTGGGGAGCCAGTCGATGAAAGAGGTCCTCTTAAAACAAAATTAAGGTCACCCATTCATAGAGATGCCCCAGAGTTTACAGATCAATCAACTGAAACCGAAGTTTTAGTAACTGGAATCAAAGTTGTTGACTTACTAGCGCCATATTCAAAAGGAGGAAAAATTGGTTTGTTTGGTGGGGCAGGTGTTGGAAAAACCGTATTAATCATGGAACTTATAAATAATATTGCCAAAGGGCATGGTGGATATTCTGTATTTGCTGGAGTTGGAGAAAGAACTAGAGAGGGCAACGATCTGTATTATGAAATGATTGAATCAGGTGTTATCCAACTTGATGGAGATGACTCAAAAGCGGCATTGGTTTATGGACAAATGAATGAGCCACCTGGAGCTAGAGCAAGAGTAGCACTCACTGGGTTAACATTGGCAGAATACTTTAGAGATGAAGAAGGTCAAGATGTACTTTTATTCGTAGACAACATTTTTAGATTCACACAAGCTGGCTCTGAAGTGTCTGCATTATTAGGTAGAATTCCATCAGCAGTAGGTTATCAACCTACTTTGTCAACAGATATGGGTGCTCTTCAAGAAAGAATCACATCCACAAATAAGGGTTCCATAACATCTGTACAAGCAATATATGTTCCTGCTGACGATTTAACAGATCCAGCTCCAGCTACTTCATTTGCACATCTTGATGCAACCACAGTCCTTTCAAGACAGATTGCTGAACTAGGAATCTACCCAGCCGTTGATCCACTTGATTCTACGTCTAGAATTTTAGATCCAAGGGTTATTGGTGAAGAGCATTATTCTGTTGCAAGAAAAGTGCAAGAAACTCTTCAAAAATATAAATCACTTCAAGATATTATTGCTATCTTAGGAATGGATGAGCTATCTGAGGAAGACAGACTTGTCGTAGATAGAGCTAGAAAAATTCAAAGGTTCCTATCTCAACCTTTTCATGTTGCAGAGGTGTTTACAGGATCTCCTGGAGTTTTTGTTGGCCTTCAAGATACCATTAAGGGTTTCAAAGGTTTGGTTGAGGGGGATTACGATGATATACCAGAGTCGGCTTTTTATATGGTCGGTACCATAGAAGAAGCAATTGAAAAGTCTAAAAAGATTGATAATTAAATGTCTTTCAACTTTCAAATAATATCACCCCAAGAAATAATTTTGAATGAAGACGTAGAGTTGGTTATTTTTCCTGGTATAGAAGGAGATTTTGGTATTTTAAAAAATCATATGCCATTTTTAACTTATCTAAGAGTTGGACTTGTTTATATTTATCATAAAAATAATTTAGATAAATCTTTTTTAGTAAACGGAGGGATTGTTGAAGTTTTAAAAGAAAAATGCACACTTTTGACAGAGGATATAGTTGATTCTAAGAATTTTAAAAAACAAGACACACCTGATAAACTTGACCAATTAAAATTCAAAATCGTAAATAAACCTTTTTACAGTTAAGATAGTATGTCTTCAAACTCTTCTAAGATACTTTTATATAAGTTCTTTTTAAAAGGTACTGCTAGATTAATTGATTCGGATGGGTCGATCCATTTCCAATTGCAAAATTCAGGTTTATCAGTGAAGTTCAGATTAACTTGCTTATCTTCACCAAAAAATAGACATGCATACCACATTTGTATTTGACCAAGGAACTTTCCTTGCCAAACTTGTTCAATCATTTTTTTTGGAAGGTCATATTTTAGCCAACCATTTGCTTTCCTAATAATCTTATAGTCTGCACTCAACCCAGTTTCCTCAAGCAACTCTCTTTTCATCGCGTTTTCTGGCGACTCTCCTTTATCAATTCCACCTTGGGGCATCTGCCAATATTGATTTTTATGGTCTAATCTTTTTCCTACCCACAATTTTTTATTTTCATTTATTAGAAAAACTCCAACCCCTTTGCGATAGTTCTTATTCATAGTAATCAGTTTATGAATTAGGGCTTATTAACTAGATTTAAAGCTAGAATAAGATCAAAAGCCCTGGTTAGCTGGTAATCATCAGTTTCTTCATCACTATTTTTTTTATTGTTCGTAGTTTTCTCTTCTACTTTTTGTTCATTATCAATAGCACCCCTGAGATCAGATTCTTTTCTGTTATTTAAAGAGTCAAGCTTTTTTAATTCCGCTTGCTCAACAAGTATATCAGGATCAATTCCTGTCTTTTGAATTGATTTTCCAGATGGTGTATAATACTTTGCAGTGGTAAGTTTTATTGCAACATCATTACCGGAAGGAATAATCGTTTGAACTGATCCTTTGCCAAAAGATTTTGTTCCCATTATAATTGCTCTTTTATGATCCTGAAGAGCCCCTGCAACGATTTCCGAAGCTGAAGCACTACCTTGATTAATTAAAACAACTAAAGGCAATCCGTTAGTGAGATCTTTTTTTACTGCATTATATCTACTGCCTTGCTTACCATTTCTACCCCTTGTGGAGACAATTTCACCTCTTTCTAGAAAAATATCTGTCACATTTACAGCTTGATCTAATAAACCACCAGGATTATTTCTAAGATCTAGTACGTATCCAATGAGTTTTTCTTTTTTAAAATTTTTAATGGAATCGACTATCTCTTGGTCAACCTTCTGATTAAACGAAGAAACTCTAATATACCCAATGTTATTTTCGACTCTAGCTTTGACTGCTTTCAACTGAATAATTGCTCTTGTAATAGATATTTGAAGGTTCTCACTTTCGTTTCTATTAACTGTTAGTTTTATTTTTGACCCCACTTTACCTCGCATGATTGTAACAGCTTCTGATAAAGTCATCCCAAGCACGGGCTCCTCATCAAGGTGTGTTATAAGATCACCGGCCTTAATTCCAGCTTTTGCTGCAGGTGTGTCATCTATTGGAGCAATCACTTTGACAAACCCGTTCTCTAAAGTTACCTCGATACCTAAACCACCAAATTCTCCTTTGGTCTGGACTTTTAGCTCGTTAAGTTCATCATAATTAAGGTAAGTAGAATGTGGATCCAGAGAGCTAAGCATTCCCTCAATTGCAGATTCGATTAAATCTTTAGACGTTACATCCTCTACATAATTATTTTTTATTTTTTCAAATGCTTCTCCAAAAAGATTTAGATATTTATAAACATCTTTCTCTTCTTCAGAAACAGATTGGTACGGGGAGATTATTAGTATTAATATAAGTAAAAGTTTTTTCATAATATATATATATATAAGGATTGATTATGCAGTTTTTTTATAAAATCTCAACTTTTGATTTTGGATCTACAATTTTGCCGTTTTCTCTTAACTCAAAATATAATTGACTCTTTACGTTTGAAGAAATCTTAGCAATTGGTTCTCCCGCAAGAACTTCGTTGCCGGTAGAAATTAGAAGATTTTTCATGCCTATTAAAACTGATGTAAAACCTCTATCATCTTTAATCATCACTAAATTTCCAAAGCTTCTGAATTTGTTTGCATAGACAACAGTTCCATTCATTGGTGAAGTTACGAATGAATCTTCTTTTACCCTGAAAACCAATCCATTTTTAAGTTTATGTAAATCTTTTCCCTCTCCAAAGTCTGAGACTATATTACCAACAACAGGCATTTTTATTTTAGATCTTATACGAGAAATAATTTTAGTTTTTGACTCAGTGGACTTCAAAAGCTCGTTAAGGTTTTTTGCTTTTCTTCTTAAATTACTCTCTTTAGCTTTTAATTTTTTGTTAGGTTTTACCTTTTTTTGTAAAGAAGCAACTTCTTTTATTTTTTTTTCAAGTTTAACTAGTTTTTTTTTTAGGTTTTTTTTCTTCTTTTTATAATTTTCTAATTCTAAAGAAAGTTTCTTATCTAGATCCTTAAGGTTTTCTAGATTATTGAAATACTCACCTATTCCAAATTTAACTTCTTTCAAAAAAAACTCTCTGATTATTTGCTTGGTTATTACATTTTCTGAAGAATTATTGAGGTTTCTTAAAACCCTTGTAATTTGGTTTGTATAAAATTTATCCTGTAGTAAAAAGACTATTCTTCGTCCTAGAAACTCTTTATCTTTAATGTATTTATTAAAAATTACCTTTTGTTGTGTATTTTTATCAATATCAACTTTTATTTTTTTAAGCTCCTCATTATTATGAAGAATTTCATCGTGAATCTGGACTGTTTGTGTTTTTAAAAGATTAAGTCTCTTTTTAAATCGCAAATCATTTGGAAAAACCTCATCAAAACAAAATAAAATTAAAAAAAAAATTAAGAGTTTTCTCATTTTATAATAGGAGTGCCATTCATCTCTTCTGGAATTTTAATTTTGAGTAGTTTAAGAATAGTCGGCGCAATATCGGAAAGTCTTCCAATCTTATTTTTGTATTCTACGTTTTTACACACAATAAATGGGACTGGATTCAAAGAATGAGTTGTACATTCTAGTTTCTTTGTTTTGTCATACATGTTATCAGCATTCCCATGATCAGAGGTTAAAATTAATACATAACCATTTTTTATACATTGATCATAAATTTCTCCTATGCATTCGTCAACAACCTCAACAGCCTTTACTGTGGCTTCAAAGTTTCCAGTATGCCCAACCATATCAGGATTTGCAAAATTACAGACAATGAAATCATATTTTTTTTTTAAATTTTTTAAAACTTCATTTTTTACTTCATAAGCTGACATCTCTGGTTTTAAGTCATAAGTTTCAACTCTTGGAGAAGGTATAAGAATTCTGTCTTCACCAGGAAGTTTCTCTTCGACTCCACCGTTAAAGAAATAGGTTACATGAGCGTACTTTTCAGTTTCAGCAATCCTTAATTGTTTTGAATTATTTTTTGATATAGCGCTACCAAGAGTATTCTTAATTTCAACATTTTCAAAAATTGGTCTAATTTTTTTCTTTAGTCTTTTTGAGTATTCTACCATACTTAATGGTTCAAAGAATTTTGGTATTATCTTCCTTGAAAAATTATCAAAATTTTCATCAAAAATTGAACTCAGCAACTCTCTAACTCTATCTGCCCTATAGTTTGTAATAAAAAATCCATCTCCATCTTTTACGCCAGAATATTTATTAAATACAACTGGCTCAAAGAACTCATCTGTAACATGATTTTCATAACTTTTCCTAATTGAAGAAATGCAATCTTTCATTTTTGGAGCATCACCTTCGATAATTGCCTTGTAAGCTTTTTCAACTCTTTGCCATCTGTTATCTCTATCCATTGCAAAAAATCGTCCTGATACAGTAGCAACTTTAATATTTTTTCTTTTCTCAATTTTTTTTTTTAATAATTTCATATTTTCTATTCCGCTTATCGGAGAACTATCTCTTCCATCTAAAATACAATGAAGAAAAATTTCTGGTTTATTTTTATTAAAAATCTCAATTAACTCAAAAAAATGATTTTGATGACCGTGCACACCCCCATCAGATAACAATCCAATGATGTGTATTCTGTTACACTCCGTGATAATTTTTTTTATTATAGATTTTTCTTTTATCTCATCACTTCTAAATGACTCTGATATCCTCATTATATCTTGAAGTATTATTCTTCCTGCACCTATATTTGTGTGACCTACTTCAGAATTTCCAAACTGTCCTTTGGGAAGCCCAACATCATTTCCAGATGCTTTTAAGTGTGTGTAGCCATATTTAGAGGCCAAAAAATCATAATTTTTTTTCTTAGCCATCGAAATAGCATTTTTGGGATTATTTTCACCCAAACCCCAACCATCAAGAATACATAATAAAATTTTGTTAGACATTTTGATTTTACTTATGATAACCAGACCTCTTCATAATTTCAAAGGCCCTATAAATTTGTTCTATAAGCATTACTCTAACTAAGAGATGGGGCCATGTTTGTTTGCCAAATCCTATATTTCTAAATGAATTATTAAAGTAATTATCCAAGCCAGCATCACTGCCAATTATAAAATCAATATTTTTACGATTGTTTTCAACTTTTTCCCGTAAAATTTTTGAAAAATTTATACTAGATAAATTATCGCCATTTTTGTCTAAAATAAAAACATAGTCATCTTTTTTTAAATATTTTAGAATTTCTTTTTTCTCTAAGTCTAATTTTTTATCTGTTTGATGTAACTTCAACTCTAGTAAATTGACTTTTATTTTAATTCTTTTTTTATAGTATTCGAAAATCTTTTTATGCTCTTGATGTGTTTTGAACTTTCCCGGAGATAGAATATTTATTTGCATGATTAACCAAAACCAATCTTTTCTTCTTTCAAATCATTATTTTTCCAAATTTTTTCTAGTGAATAATGTTTTCTAGTGTCGGGTTTGAAAACATTTAAAATAATATCACCAAAATCTACAATTAGCCAATCCGTAGAATTGAGTCCTTCCGTCGAATTTACAAATTTTTTATTTGATTTTACTATATTATTTACTATTGATTTAAGGTGTCTTGATGAGGTTCCGCTTACAATTATCATATAGTCTCCAAGAGCACTTCGATTTTTTATATCAATAATCTCGATATCTTTAGCTTTTGCAAGTATTAAATCTTTTTGAACCTTTTGTAGTAGTTTTTTTACTTCATTTGTTTTTTTCATCTATTCTTTCTAAGATATGATGATGACTGGTTGTTTTTTAAACCACTTATGAAGGCCCATGAAGGAAGTTTTGAGGGGTTAAGTGATTTTGAAAAGTTTTTTTTAATTCTAAATTTCCTAAAAAAAAGAAGTGCTTTACTCTTTGTTATTATGAAAGAGTAAGATGGTCTATCAAAAATTGCAATTGGAATATTATAAAAAATATCTCTCCAATTCTTCCATAAATGAAAATCATACAAGTTATCAGTACCCATAAGCCAAATAAATTTACAACTCTTGAATTTACTTTTTAGATATTTGATCGAGTCAATTGCATAATTGCTATGAATTGGTTCGATTTCAATATATTTAATTTTTCTTGATTTTAAAAATTTTTTCACTAGTTTTCTTCTGATTTGCAATGATTTGCTTTTAGCTTTAAATGGATTCTTTGAAACAACCCACCATACTTCATTTAAATTTAATTTAAGAATAGCATAATTACTGATGAATTTATGACCATCATGTGGAGGGTCAAAAGTACCTCCTAGTATTCCAACAATTCTTTTATTTTTTTTATTCAAATTATGACCTAGTCTGGCCCGCACCTCTTACTTTATATTTAAAACTAGTAAGTTGGGCAACACCTACCGGCCCTCTAGCATGAACCTTTGAGGTCGAAATTCCTATTTCAGCACCCATCCCAAACTCCCCTCCGTCTGCAAATTGGGTAGATGTATTATGCATTACAATTCCACTATCAATGTTATTTAAGAAATACTCTGCCACTTTTTTATCCTCAGAAATTATGGCATCCGTATGGCCTGATCCATAAAAGTTGATATGCTCTACTGCCTCATCGACGCCATTAAAAATTGTTTTAATTGAAACTATTTTATCTAAATATTCAGTTGACCAGTCAATCTTTTCTACTTTTACTACTGAAGAGTCTAACTTTCGAATTTCTTTATCTCCCCTGATTTCACATCCACTTTTTTTAAGTAATTCTATCAACTTTGGTATATGTGATTTAATAATTTCGGCGTCACATAAGATTGTTTCTGTCGCACCACAAATGCCAGGACGTCTCATCTTAGCATTCAATGATACCTTTTGAGATATTTCTGGATCTGAGGATTTATGAATATAAGTATGACATATGCCATCAAGATGTTTTATAACATGCACTCTACTCTCTTTACTGACCCTTTCAATTAAAGATTTTCCTCCTCTTGGTATAATGACATCAACAAATTTATCCATCTTTAGTAGTTCTCCAACTGCTGATCTATCTACAGTTGGAATATTTTGTAGTGTTCCCTCTGGTAGTCCAAATTTTTTTATAGAATTCTTTATAATTTCAATAATTTTTGATGAGGAATTAAAGCTTTCTCTTCCACCTCTAAGTATTAGTGCATTACCTGACTTCAGGCATAGAGCCGCAGCATCTGCCGCGACATTTGGTCTTGATTCGTATATAACTCCTATCACACCTAACGGTATGGAGACCTTTTCAATATTTAACCCGTTAGGTCTTTCCCACGAACTTATACTTTTCCCGACTGGATCTTCCAAATTTGCAATATTTTTTAGTCCAATACACATGTTATCTATTCTTTTAGAATCAAGCATCAACCTATCAAGAAGAGCTGAACTTAAACTATCTCTATGATCTTCTATGTCTTTTTTATTTTCCTCAATTATAAGATTTTTATTTTTTTTTAGATTCTGTGCAGCATCTTTAATAATTTCATTCTTCATTTTAGAGGTTAAGGATGCTATCTTAAATGAAGCGGCTTTCGCCTTTGCACCTATTTCTTGAACCAAATTTACAATCTCAGATTTTTTAATCATTTAGTGTCAAATAATCTCTATGTATAATTTCTTCTCTACCTTCATAGCCAAGAAGTTTTTTTATTTCCGCGGTTTTTCTTCCCATTATTATTTTGAGCTCTTCAGAGTCGTAATAAGTCACGCCCTTTCCTAGTTTATTACCACTCATATCCTTAACTTCAATTATATCACCTTTAAAAAAAATTCCAGAAATTTTTTTTATTCCACTTGGTAAAATACTGGCTCCTCTAATAACTGCTTTTCTTGCTCCGTCATCAATTACCAGGTTTCCTGTAACTTTAATCGTCCCCGCAAGCCATTTTTTGAATCCACTTTCCTTTCTCACTTTTGATAGAAATAGCGTTCCAATATATTTGCTTAGGAAAGATTTGATGGGATTTTTTTTACCTCCATTACAAATTACTGTAGCACAACCTGCGCTTGTAGCAATCTTCGCAGCCTCTATTTTCGTCTGCATACCACCTGTACCATAAGCATTAGTGTAACTTCCAGCCATTTTAAAATGTCTTTCATCAATCTCATCTATCTTTTCTATTAATCTAGCGTCTCTATTAATTTTAGGGTTTTTTGTGTAAAGTCCATTTACATCACTTAGTAAAAATAATTTATCAGCAGAAATTATTTGTGATACTCGAGCTGCAAGTCTGTCATTATCCCCAAATTTCAACTCGTCAGTGGCAACGGTATCGTTCTCATTTATTATCGGAATAGTGCCATATTTTAATAGCTCGAATATAGTCTCTCTGGAGTTTAGGCTTTTTCTTCTGTCCTCTGTATCAGAATATGTCAAAAGAATTTGAGCAACCTTAATCTTTTTTTTTGCAAAAGATTTTTTGAAGTTGTTCATTAAAATTACTTGTCCACAGGCTGCGCAAGCTTGCTTTTCATTGATTTTGAGTTTTTTTTTATCAAGTTTAAGATATTTCTTTCCAAGAGACACAGCACCAGACGTGACAATTAAAATCTCTGTTTTATTTTTTTTTAAAAAAATTATGTCCTCAATAAAATTTTGAAGCCATATACTATTAAATTCGTCTTTTTTTATTAAAAGAGAAGACCCTATTTTTATTACTATTCTTTTAGTATTTTCTAAAAAATTTTCCTTCATTAAATTTCTTTAATCAAAACAGATTCGACTTGTTCTATACCTATATTTAAATGACTAGAAACCGCTATTATTCTAGATTGTGTAATTTTTTTAAGCAATTTAATTCTTTCGAGTATTGTTTTTGAGTCAAGCAGATCAGATTTACTTAATAAAATAACCTCCTTTTTTTCAATATTTGAAATTTTATGATTTTTTAGTTCCTTCCTTATTATTTTATAGTTGTCAATCAATTCACTAGAATTATTTACTGAAATGTCACATAAATGGAATAACATTTTACATCTTTCAATGTGAGCAAGAAACTTTAAACCCAGGCCAACGCCGCTTGATGCACCTTCTATCAACCCCGGGAGGTCAGCCAATATGACATCTTTATCATCGTGCCTGAAAAGTCCTAATTGAGGTTTTAAGGTTGTAAAAGGATAATTAGCAATCTTAGGTTTTGCATTAGAAAGCCTTTTAAGAAGAGTAGATTTTCCAGCATTTGGCAAACCAATTAATCCAATATCTGCAATTAATTTAAGTCTTAACCATACCCATTTATCTTGACCTTTTTCACCATAATCAAAATTTCTGGGAGCTCTGTTAGTTGATGATTTGAACCTAAGATTTCCTCTTCCTCCTCGACCACCTTTAAGTATTACAAATGATTGATCATCTTTTGTTAAGTCTTTAAGTACTAGCTGTTTATCCTCTGATAAAACTTCTGTTCCGATAGGAACATTAATTTCTAAATTTTTTCCATTTGATCCTGTTTTATTTTTACCCGAACCATCTTTTCCCCTTCCTGCCTTAAAATGCTGCTTATACCTAAAATCTATAAGTGTATTTAGGTTTGAAAGAGATTTGAAAACGATATTACCTCCACCACCTCCATCACCTCCATCAGGACCACCAAACTCTATATATTTTTCCCTACGAAAGCTAACACAACCGTTTCCACCATCTCCTGCCTTGAGGTAGATTTTGGCTTCATCTAAAAACTTCATTTAGATTTGTTTTACTTTTTTATTTCTACGTTTACGAAGGATTTGTTGCCAGTTTTTTTTTCAAAGAAAACCTGCCCCTCTTTAAGTGCAAATATTGTGTGATCTTTACCTATTGAAACATTTTCACCTGGATGAAATTTTGTGCCTCTCTGTCTTACAATAATGTTTCCAGGAATAACCTTTTCTCCACCAAATTTTTTGATGCCAAGCCTCCTGCCTGCACTATCTCTTCCATTCCTTGTGCTACCTCCGGCTTTTTTATGAGCCATCTTTTTCTCCTTTTAACTTAACATTATTTTCTTTTATTGAAGTATTTTTTGTTTGCTCTTCAGATTTAGATTTTCCAACGTTGATTTTTTCAATTTTTATTAACGTGAGATCTTGCCTGTGTCCGATTTTTCTTCTGTAATTCTTTCTTCTATTTTTTTTAAAAACAACAATTTTTTTATCTCTTACCTGCTCTAGTACTTTGGCTTCTACGGTCACATTCTTTACAATTGGAGATCCTATTATAGACTCCCCTTTTTCATTTTTATAAAAGATTACTTTGTCAACCTTAAAATGGTCTCCTTTTTTTAAAGTGCTTAACCTTGGTAGTTTCAAAACATCACCAGCCTTAGCCTTGTATTGTTTTCCTCTGTTTTCAAATATAATCATTTTACATGCTCAATTTATAGTGATTTATACAGCTAAAGTATGATTTTTCAAGAAATTTTTATCAATTTATTAATTTTCATTAATTTTTATTTTATATTTTACATATTTGTGGTATTTACTTTGGTCAATTGAGTTAAAAATGACTGAAATTGTTATTACATCAGCAAAAAGATTGCCAATCGGAAAGTTTTTGGGAAGTCTTTCACAATTTTCTGCCCATGAGCTCGGAAGTCTCGTTATAAAATCAATTATTCAGGATTCCGGTGTA
Organism: Alphaproteobacteria bacterium; assembly: GCA_045563055.1. Lineage (GTDB taxonomy): Bacteria > Pseudomonadota > Alphaproteobacteria > Methylaequorales > Methylaequoraceae > Methylaequor. Next base: position 132,799 of record JBJKUR010000008.1, on the reverse strand, counting down.
TCCAAGGACCATATAGATGAAATAATTATGGGACAAGTATTAACTGGCGGATCTGGACAAAACCCTGCAAGACAAACTGCCATGCTCTCAGAAATTCCTGAAACCGCCAGTGCTGTTACCATTAATCAAGTTTGTGGTTCAGGTCTAAGGTCTGTAGAACTTGCAGCTAACTCAATTCTTTGTGGCCATAGCAAAATCATCATATCTGGTGGACAAGAAAGTATGACAAACGCTCATCATACAATCAATGTAAGAAATGGTTTAAAGATGGGTGATGGAAAATTAAAAGATAGTATGATAGTTGATGGACTGTGGTGTGCTATGAACGACTATCATATGGGAACTACCGCAGAAAATATTGCTAATAAATTTAATATCTCCAAAGAGGAACAAGACGAATTTTCAACACAATCACAAAATAAAGCAGAAAATGCTCAAAAAAAAGATCACTTCAAAAAAGAAATCTGTCCAGTAATAATTAAAAATAAAAAAGAGGAAATTACTTTTGACACTGACGAATTTCCAAGGCATGGATCCACCTATGAAAAAATAAGTAGTCTTAGACCAGTTTTCGATAAAAACGGTTCTGTCTCAGCTGGAAATGCCTCTGGTCTAAATGATGGTGCGGCAGGCGTGATGCTTATGGATAGAAAAACTGCTAAGGATCTTGGACAAAAAGTTTTAGCTAGAATTGTCTCATGTGTATCTGTTGGTGTAGATCCCTCCATTATGGGGATTGGTCCAGTTCCCGCAGTTCAAAAGGCACTTGAAAAAGCAAATTGGAGCTTGAGTGACCTTGATCTGATAGAAGCTAACGAAGCATTTGCAGCTCAATCACTTGCAGTTTCAAAAGAATTGGGTTGGGACATGAAAAAAGTAAATGTAAATGGGGGGGCCATTGCCCTTGGACACCCGATTGGCGCCTCTGGAACAAGAATTTTAGTAACACTAATCTACGAACTCATAAGACAAAATAAAAGTAAAGGAATAGCGACCCTTTGTATTGGTGGTGGGCAAGGTATAGCTATGTGTATTGAGATGGAAAATGAGTAAAGTAGCACTTATAACAGGAGGAACTAGAGGTATTGGCGCATCTATTTCAAAGAGATTAAAGAAGTCAAACTTTAAAGTCATTGCCAACTATGCAAACAATGACGACGCAGCAAATCAATTTAAAGATGAAAATAAAGTTGATGTTATGAAATGGGATGTGAGTAGCTTTGATGAATGCAAGGATTGTATTGGTAAGATTTATAATGAATACAAAACTATCGATGTATTAGTTAATAACGCAGGTATCACTAGGGATGCCCCTCTCCATAAAATGGATCAAGAAAAATGGCATAAAGTAATTAACGTAAATTTAAATTCTGTTTTTAATATGACGTCTCTTGTAATTAATAAAATGAGAGAAAATAATTTTGGGAGAATTATTCATATTTCTTCAGTCAATGGTCAAAAAGGTCAATTTGGTCAAACGAATTATGCTGCAACAAAATCTGCTCTAATCGGTTTTTCAAAGTCTTTAGCATTAGAAAGTGCCATCAAAGGAATAACATCTAATGTGATTTGTCCTGGATACATTAATACCGAGATGGTTGCTGCAATTAGAGAAGATATTTTAAAGTCAATAATTGACACAATACCTAATAAAAGATTAGGTGAATCCGACGAGATTGCTGAAATGGTAGATTACTTGGCTTCAGATGTGGCTAGCTACATAAACGGATCAACGATGTCTATTAATGGCGGACTCTGGATGGACTAAAAGTTATCTTTAAGAACCCTTATTTTTTCGAAATTTTTGACTTCATCTAAATCCTCAATTCCAATACTATTCAAATATGTGCTCTCATTAAATTTAAGAAATGGATTGAACTTTAATTCTTCTTCAAGCAAAAATGGTACAGTTGGAATAGACTTAGCTCTTTTTTTATTTATATCATCTACTTTTTTTTTTAAATTTTTATCTTCACTATTAAGAAATAATGCAAACTTAGCATTGGCCTGAGTATATTCGTGACCACAATAAATTTTTGTTTTGCTGGGTAGAGATTTGATTTTAAGAAGTGAAGAAGTCATTGCCTCGTATGATCCCTCAAACAATCTACCACAACCTAATGAAAAAATTGTATCGCCACTAAATAAAACCTGGTCCTCTTCAAAGTAAAAACATATATGCCCATTAGTATGTCCAGGAGTATCAATTATTTTAAAGATAGATCTTCCAATACTAAAGTAGTCGTTTTCTTTAAGTTTGATATCTATTCCTGGAACCCTCTCTTGGTCATTAAAAGATCCTATAATTTTACAACCGTACTTCTCTTTTAATTTTAAATTTCCTCCCACATGATCATTGTGATGATGCGTATTTAAAATATAATCCAATTTTAAGTCGTTATTATCTAAAAAATTTACTACATCGTCATACACAGATGGATCAACACAAGCCGTTATTTTTGATGTACTCTCAGTAATTATATACACATAATTATCAGTCAGCACTTGTATTTGATTAATCACCAACATTTACTTTATTCTCTTAGAAACACAAAATAACACTTGATATGCAAAGAAATTAGATAAGAATTTACCACCTATTTCCATTCCTTTTTCATTCAAACAAATAAACTTCTCAACATTTATATTATTTTCAATACAAAAAACTTTAAAATCTTTACAAGAACATAAATGAATATTTGGAGTATTATACCATTCATAGGGTAAAATTTTATTTTTGGGCATTGAACCATTTAGTAAAAAATCTTTTCTCACTCTCCAGTATCCAAAATTAGGGAAAGATATAATTGCTCTTTTTCCAATTCTAATTAGATTTTTAATGACAACATCTGGAAAAATCATAGCTTGAATTGTTTGACTCAATATTACTGTGCTAAAAGCATTATCAGGATAATCCTCTAAATCAAAATTAGCATCTCCTTGAATAACAGATAACCCTTTCTTAAGACATTCATTTACACCAGATTGTTTAATTTCAATACCTCTACATTCAGCATTTTTAACTCTCGTAAGATAATTTAATAGATTGCCATCACCACAACCTACATCAAGAATTTTTTCGTTGTGATTAACAAGTTTAGAAATTACAAATAAATCGTTTCTTAAATTATTTTTCATATTCCTTGCTGAATTATTTGTCCCTCTAAAAATCCCTTTAGAGTAACATGAAATTCAGGTTCATCTAATAAAAATGCATCATGACCTTTATCAGATTTAACCTCTACAAAACTTACCATTGCATTGGACCTATTAAGTGATTTTATAATAGTCTTTGTTTCAGAAGTTGGGAACAACCAGTCTGAGGTAAAAGTAAAAAAACAAAATTTTACGTTTGAGTCTTTAAAAGATCTGACTAGTCCGCCACTTTTCACTGATAAATCAAAGTAATCCATAGCTTTAGTAATATATAAATAACTGTTAGGATCAAATCTTTCTACGAAAGCACTACCTTGATGTTTTAAGTAGCTTTCAATTTGAAAATCAATATCAAAATCAAAAGAAAAGAAATTACTATTTTGTAGATTTCTTCCAAATTTTCTTTGAAGTACTTTTTCAGATAAATAAGTTATATGTGCTATCATCCTAGCTACGGACAGCCCCCTTTTTGGTGTTATTTTTCTTTTATAATAATTTCCTTTATTCCAATTAGGATCGGCCATAATTGCTTGACGCCCAATCTCATGAAAGGCGATATTTTGAGCAGAATGTCGATAAGATGTTGCAATTGGTATTGCAGCGTTAATCTTATTTTTAAATCTAGTGGCCCACTCCAATGTTTGCATGCCCCCCATTGAACCACCAATAACCGCAAATAATTTCTTAATCCCAAGGTAGGAAATTAATTTTTCTTGAACTTTAACCATATCACTTATTGTAATCACCGGAAAATTTAGTCCATAAGGTATTTTCTTTCCCGGAGATATTGATGAAGGTCCAGTGCTACCCATACATCCTCCAAGAACATTAATACAAATTACAAAAAAAATATTCGTATCAATTACCTTTCCAGAGCCAACTAAAACACTCCACCAACCCTTTTTCTTCGTTATAGGATTAATACCCGCACAAAATTGATCACCGGATAAAGCATGACAAATCAACACTGCATTTGTTTTATCTTTGTTTAATTTTCCATAAGTTTTGAATGCAATTTCACATGAATTTATTAATTTTCCAGAGTCTAGTTTTATAGAGTCTTTTAGTGTTATCTTTTCAGTGTAATTTATTGAATTCATTTTTTATTTAAATTAGTTTGACTTAAATCGCATCATAACTATGTTGAATAAGTAGTCAAAATAAATTTATTTCGGATGAATCTTTTATGGTTAATTTTAGTCTCGAAACTTTAACAAAACCTTCTATTAATGAGATTGAAAAGTATCTTCCAGGGAAATCTAAATTAGATGGTTTCTCTAAAATAATTAAACTATCATCCAATGAATCACCTTTTAAAGTTCCTAACAAAGTATTTAAAGGATCATTGGACTTGATTAAATCCTCCAATCTTTACCCAGATGGAGATGCACTTGAACTAAAACAAAAAATTGCAGAAAAATTCTCATTATCTGCAAAAAACATAATCTGCGGGAATGGGTCTGATGATATTCTTTCTGTAATAGCACAAACATTTTCCACTCAAAATTCTGAAATAATATGCAGTGAATTTGGCTTCATCTACTATCCTATAATTGCCCGTGCGGCTGGTTGTAAGGTAATAACCGCAAAATCTGAAAACCTAAAAATTTCTTGTAAAAATATACTGGATAAAATTACAGAAAATACAAAAATTATTTTTATTGCAAATCCTAATAACCCAACTGGTACTATAATTTTAAGAAATGAATTAAAAAATTTCCTAGATAAGGTACCTAAAAATATCATTGTAGTTCTAGACGGTGCTTATTCTGAGTTTATAACCGACAATAAATATTCTGATGGAACTGACCTTATCAATAAATATCAAAATTTGATAGTGACACGTACTTTCTCAAAAATATTTGCACTTGCTGGACTTAGACTTGGTTGGGGCTATTCAAATTTACAAATTGTAGAGCTTCTTGAGAAAGTTAGAGGACCATTTAATGTAAATTCTATCGCTCAAAAAATTGGGATTGCAATACTTAAAGAAAAAAAATTTTTAGATAAATCAATTAAACATAACAACAAATGGAGAGCCATTCTTCCTAAAAAAATTAATTCACTTGGTCTCAAATCTTATGAAACTTATGCAAACTTTGTTCTAGTAAAAGTAGATCCGTTAAAATTTTCTAAAGATAAAATCATTAAACTGTTATATAAAAAAAAAATTATTGTGAGAAATTTAGATAATTACGGGTTAGATGATTATTTTAGAGTTTCGATAGGAAGTTCACCAAATATAAAAAAATTTCTTAGTGAATTAAAAAAAGTGATCCAAGATTAACATTATGTTTAATGAAATAACTATAATAGGTCCAGGCCTAATTGGAGCCTCTTTAGCTTTAGCCTTAAAAGAAAAAAAAATATCAAAAAGAATTGTTGGGATTGATCAATCACAGAAAAATCTTAATGATGCGCTTAAAATCAAAGCTATCGATGAAGACAGAAAGTTAATTGATATCAAAGTTCAAAAGAGTGAGATTATTTTTATTTGCACACCAGTGGGTTGTATAAATGAAATAATAGAAGAACTTGCAAAGTACACCCTTCCCAGTCAAATTTTATCCGATGTAGGATCTGTTAAAAATATATTCTCCAAACGTATTTTAGAACTAAGTAAGCAAAAATATCTCCTTGTTCCTGGTCACCCTATTGCAGGAACTGAACATTCTGGAGCTGTAAATGCGCAAGTAGATCTTTTTAAAAAGAAATGGTGCATTTTGACGCCAGTAAACAACCAAAAGAAATCGTTAAAACTTATAGCAGATCTATGGAAAAAAATTGGAATGAGGGTCTCTTTGATGACTATGAAGGAGCATGATAAAATTATGTCTATAACGTCGCACTTACCTCATCTTATTGCATTTACAATTGTTGGAACGGCATTTAATCTTAATATTAAAAATAAAAATAAACTTATAAATTTTGCAGCTGGAGGTTTTAAAGACTTTACTAGGATTGGCTCATCTGACCCTAGAATGTGGACTGACATATTTATTAAAAACAAAAAACATATTACAGACACTTTGGATCTTTTTTTAAATGATATTTCGAAGTTAAATATTTTAATTAAAAAAAATAAAACAGATGATCTTTTTACACTATTAAAAAGGACAAAATTAATTAGAAAAAGTATTTTAAAAAAAGAGATTTAACGAGATAATCAATAGTAAATTTTCTCTAATATTTTCATTACTTCCTCTTTATTCTCTTTATTCTTAATTACAGGAAAAAATCTTATTTTAATATCCCCATCTTTCTTTGAAAGAGATTTGTTAATCCACATCTCTCCAGAGTTCAGTTTTACAGGTAAAATTGGAATTTTGAATAACTTGTGTATCGCAAACACTCCTGAATTTAACTTGATTGTCTCACCAGGTTTTAGTCTTGTTCCTTCGGGAAAAATTACAAAAACTTTTTTTTTCTCTTCCAATAACTTTCTAATAGAATTCAATGCATTTTTTAAGGAGTTGATCTTTTTCTCTCTCTTTATAAATATAAAACCTAGTTTCTTAAAATACTGAGAAAAAATTGGTATTTTTTTTAATTCATGTTTTAAGATAAAAACTGATCCAGGAAAAAAAGAACCAAAGAAAAAGGTTTCCCAAGCTGATTGATGATTGCTCGCAACAATAAATGGACCTGTTGTTGGAATATTTTCTCTCCCTATTATAGAATAGTCAATCTTTAATACTATTTTTGCTAATCTTATTACAGAAGTTGTCCAAATAAACGAAAGTCTAATTACAAACTTTGTACTAAAAATTCTAACAGGTGAAAACAAAATAAAATAAATAGACGTTCCTAAGTAAAAAAGTGAGTAGAATATTATACTTCTAATGATGCTCATAGGAAAAAGAATAGTGTATATATAACTTTGAAGTACTCTATAACAATTAATTTAATGTGAAAAAATATATTTTTATCAAACTTAATACTTTCATTTACAGATATCATCACAATGGATTTATCTTTAATTATATTAGTAAAAATTAAATAACTTCTAGGCAAATGATAGTAAGAACTGACTAAAATTAATTTTTCAATATCACTATTTCTCGATGTCCATTCTTTTACTTCTCTCGCATTTTCAAAAGTATTACTTGCATTTTTATCTAAAATTATGCAGCACCTTTGATTTAACAATTTTGAATCTAAACTACTCTTTATTTCAAATTCCGATTCCTCAAAAACTCCAGAAATAAATAAGTACTTGCCAAATCCTTTCTCAAATAATTCAACACCTTTTTCAATTCTTCCTTTTCCACCTGTTAAGACAATAATTGCTGATTCATTATTTAGTGAAAGATTGTCAGAGTTATAAAGCTTTTTTGGAAAAATATTGAATAATATAACTAACCACCATAAAAATAGAATTATATTAACAAAAATTAGAAAGATTAAAAATTTATTAAACTTTATCAAAAAATCTTTTCTCAAAAAAATAAAATGAATAAGACATTAAAAAAAATAATAATAACACTAAAAATATCACAATAAAAATTATTAATACAAGCAGGGTCATTATATTTGTCTCAAGAAAAAAAGATGAATCAAAGAAATCAAAATTAGAACCAAAGAGTTTCATCAAGAAAGTGCTTACTAAATAAACGAATAAAACACTAAGGACAGCTCCTGGTATTAACTTTTTTATCAAACTCTGAGAGATATTCTTTGCTAATTCAAAACTACTCGCACCCATAATCTGGAGCATCTCCACAAATTTAAAGTTTCCAATTAAAGCTGCATTTACAACATTAATCACTAAGAAAGAGAACAAAGTTACTATCACAATAGTCATCATAAAAATTATTAATTTTATTCTATTAAATAAGGAAGTTATTTCATAAAGCTCATCTTTGTGGGAGTATTTTTCTGTAACTCTGTTTTCAGAAATTGTAATTACTCTATTATAGATTTTATCAACTAATTCTTGATCTTTAGTTTCAATTTGAAAAATAAATGGTAGCCTCAGTCCCGTTGTATCACTAAAATTTGCTAATCCTAAACCAGACTTTATTAAATTTTTATCGATAATTGTAAATCTTAGCTCATCAGAGTTTTCTGATAAGAATCTTTCAATTCTTTCAGTAACATTCAAAGGTATTTTTTTTTCTTGAGAAAAATTACTTATTATAAAAGTTGTTTTTGCTGACTCGGACTGAATCCAATTATTAGAAAATTTATAAAAATTAAAGTATACTGCTATATGGATAGTTATTAGGCTTATTATTACAAAAGACAATCCATGAAAAAACTTATCTTGATTTTTTATAAGTAATTTTTTTAGACTTTCTTGAACCACAATCATTTATTGTAACTCCAGGGTTCTATAATCAATAGAAATAGTCTTTTTATTGTTTGACGTCATGATTATTGTTGTCCCCAATTTACTTAGCGACTCAAGAAGAAAGAAAAATTTTTTATTAGAGTTTTCATCAAGATAAGTCTCTGGTTGATCAGCTAAAATAATTCTAGGATTATTAATCAAAGCTCTAGCTATAACAACCTTTTGCTTTTGACTATTTGACAAACTGTTTATTTTTTCATCTTTGATCTTATCTAATTCCAGCCAACTAGAAATTTGACTCATTCGCTCCATAAAGCTTTGTCTTGATTGTTGAATTTGACTTGCTAATTCAATATTTTGAAATACCGAGAAAAATGGAATTAAATAATCATTTTGAAGGATTACCCCCATTCTTCTTCTCAGTTCAATAATATTTTTTTTAGATTCACTAGAAATTTTTTTTCCTCCTACATAAAGGGTTCCCGAAGATGGAAGTACTTTCAAGTAAAATAACTTTAGTAGCAGCGACTTTCCGGTTGCATTCGACCCTTTTATAACTAAAAAGTCCCCAACATTAACTTTTATATTTAAATTCATAATCCTTTTTTTTTTGGAAATTATACAAACATTATCTAATAAAAAAAGTTCTTCCATCTAACTCTTAACAACTTTTATTTTACTTTTTTTAATAAATAATTCTTCAGCTTCACCTCTTAAATTGTACTTTGATGACATGCATGATCCATATGCACCTGTTGAACAAATAACTACTAAATCATCATTGTTAAATTTTTGTATTTTTAAATTTTTAACAAAAGAATCACTTGTTTCGCAAATTGGTCCAACAACATCGTAGTTTACCTTAGCTATATTTTTTAATTTCACAGGAATTATATTATGCGTAGCATTGTATAAAGCTGGTCTTATTAAATTATTCATACCAGCATCAATTATAAGGAAGGCTTTATTTTTCTCATTTTTAATTCTAATAATTCTTGAAACTATTATACCCGATTGACCAACCAAGAACCTCCCAGGTTCAATAATTATTTCTACTTTCAAATCAGAAAATAACTTTTCAATAAGTCTGGCATATGATTTTAAATTAATTAATTTATTATTTTTATTATATTTGATACCAATTCCACCACCGAGATCTAATGATTTTATCCTGAAACCATTTTTATTAAGGTTTATTACTGAATTTTTAACTTTGGTAAAAGCGTTTTTGAATGGTTGCATAGATTGTATTTGTGATCCAATGTGAACAGATAGACCTATAATTTTAATCAATTGATGATTTTTGTATTTTTTAAAAATTGATTCTACCTGATCATTTGGTATTCCAAACTTATCTTCGGACCTGCCAGTGGAAATTTTATCGTGTGTATCAGCACTTACGTCGGGGTTTATTCTAAGACAAACATTGACTTTACATCCTAGTTTCGTGCAGATAAGATTTATATCCTCTAGCTCCTCTTTACTTTCAACATTTAATTGTTTTATTTTTTTTTTAATTGCAAACTCTATCTCTTCTTTGGTTTTTCCGACTCCGGAAAAAACAATTTTATTTTCATCAACTCCGTTAAGAATTGCTTTATTTAATTCTCCCATAGATACAACATCTACACCTGCTCCTAATTTTGATAAAATAGATATTATTTCTGAATTATAATTAGCTTTCATGGCATAACATATTAAGGGTTTAACAACACTAAAAGAATCTTTTAGAATGTTAAAGTTATCTTCTATTTGAGAAACAGAGTAACAAAAAAAAGGGGTCTTATATTTTTTTGCTACTTTTTCTATTGAGAAGTTTTCAAAAAACAAATCTTTTTTTTTATAAAACAGATATTTATTATAATCTTTAATATTAATCATTTTGAACAGGATAATCTCTTGGAAAGTCGCTATCCGGATATCTTTCTAAAATAGATTTCTTTCCACATGATATAGAAGTTATTAGGATAATTATTAAAAGCCAGAATCTGTAAAAATTATTCATGGTTATTTTATTTTTTTCTTTGCTCTATTTATGGCTTTTTTAACTTGATTGAAGTCTGTTCCTCCATACGACTGTTTCTTAGAAACAGAACTCTCAATAGATAGATACTCATAAATTTTATTGTTAATTTTTGGCTCAATTAATTTTAAATCATCTAATGATAATTGACTTAATAACTTATTTTTTTTTTCTGCTAAAAGAACAATTTTTCCTGTTTTTTGATGTGCTTCTCTAAATGTTAAATTTGTATTTTTAACAAGCCAGTCAGCCAAGTCTGTAGCTGTAGTAAAGCCCTTGTTAGCCAACTCATACATATTATTTTTATTTATTTTTATAGAGTTTATCATCTCGTTTACGATATCTAAAAGAATTTCTACTGTTTTATATGCGTCAAATACCGGTTCTTTGTCTTCTTGAAGATCTTTACTATAACCACTTGGCAAGCCCTTCTGAATAACTAGTAAATTAAGAAGGGATGAATATACTCTAGCACATTTTGATCTAACCAATTCTGCTGCGTCTGGATTTTTTTTTTGTGGCATTATGGAAGATCCCGTACATAATGTATCAGGAAATCTTAAAAAGTTGTAAGCACTACTCGACCACGTAATGAAATCCTCAGACATTCGTGAAAAATGCATACTTAAAATAGAAATCATGCTAAGAAATTCAATTACAAAGTCTCTATCAGAAATACTGTCAAGAGAGTTTTCTGTTGGTTTTTTAAAACCTAAAGCTTTCGCCAGACTATGTCTGTCGATTTCATAGAAGTTTGTTCCAGCAATTGCTCCTGAACCAAGCGGGCATTCATCCATATTCTCAAACAATTGTTTTGCTCTCCTCTTATCTCTTTCAAACATTTCAAAAAAAGACATTAAATAATGCGAGTACAAGATCGGCTGAGCATTTTGAGAGTGTGTAAACCCTGGCATAATAACTTTTAAATTAATTTCAGATTGTTTAATTATAGAAGTCTGAATATTATTAATCTTTAGTATAATTATTTTTAACTTATTTTTTATCCACAATTTGAAATCAGTTACAACTTGGTCATTCCTCGATTTTCCAGTGTGGATTTTACCAGCTAACTTTCCTATTTTTTTTTTTAAAGCCATTTCAATATTCATATGTATGTCTTCGAATTCATCTGAATACTTAAATTTTCCACTTTTTACTTCATTTAAAATTTCATTAAGCCCGTGCTTAATCTTTTTAAATTCATTTGAATTAAGGATGTCACTTTCAAAAAGTGCTGAAGCATAACAATTACATAGATGAATATCCTCAATTGCTAATTGGTAATCAAAACCTATCGAATTGTTAATCTCTTTAAGAAGTTTCGAAGATGACTTTTCGAATCTCCCTCCCCAAACTAAATTTGTTGTTTTTTTCATCTATGTTATAATGATAATATGCGAAATATTTACTTTATACTTTTTTTTATAGTATCAAATCTATCTCATTCATATGAGAACAATCAACTATTATTAAATAATCAAGAAAAAAAAATAAATATCACACCACTTGAAACTCTTGATGGCAATATTGTAAACTTGTCAGATATAACTACTCAGAAAAAAATTTATTTATTAAATTTTTGGGCAACTTGGTGTCCTCCATGTATCAAGGAAATTCCACACCTAATAGAATTAGAAAATAAATTTAAAGATGATATAAAAGTTATTTATATATCTGTAGATAACAATCCAAAGAAAGTTATCCCTAAGTTTAAAAAAAAATATAAATTTCCAGATATCCTCATAATCTCAGATAGACACCTAAAGTTCTCGGAAAATAATGATATAAGGATTATGCCTACGACTCTAATAATGAATAAAGAACTGATAGAAATTGGAAGAGTTGAAGGCTACATAGACTGGCTTGACAAACCAGTTATCCTAGAGATTAAAAAACTCTTATAATTTTTCTTCGAGTTTAGGTAAAACATCAAAGAGGTCTCCAACCAAACCATAATCAGAAAAGTTAAATATTGGCGCTTCTTCGTCTTTATTTATGCAAGCTATAAATTTTGAATCTTTTATCCCAGCTATGTGTTGAATTGCGCCGGATATTCCTACTGCAATATATAGATCTGGAGCTACAATTTTTCCTGTTTGTCCAACCTGCCAATCATTAGGGACAAAACCAGCATCCACTGCTGCTCTACTTGCCCCCATCGCAGCACCAAGTTTGTCAGCTATACCCTCTAATAACTTAAAATTGTCACCATTTTGCATTCCTCTTCCACCAGATATAACGATTTTGGCACTAGTAAGTTCTGGACGATCAGATTTTGATTGATCATAAGTAACAAAATCTACAAAGCTATCTTTATTGCTTTCTAATTTAAGGTTTTCTACATCTACTTCGGAAGAACAAGTTACAGGTTCAAAACAAGTTGATCTTACTGTGATAACTTTTACTGAATCATTTGATTTAATTTTTGCAATTGCGTTTCCTGCGTAAATTGGTCTTTCAAATGTATCAGAAGAAATAACTTTTGTTATATCAGATATTTGTTGGACATCCAGAAAAGCAGATATCTTTGGAGATAGATTTTTACCAAATGTAGTTGAAGGAGACAAAATATGAGTGTATCCCTTCCCCTCGATGAACTTGTGAATGGCTCGACTAATATTTTCTGCAATTGGATCTTTAAAAATTTCATTATCTAATGAATAGATTTTGTTTAATTTATCAGATGATTTTAGTTGATCAAGTGCTCTGCTGATTCCATACCCTAAAACTATGGCTTCGATTGATTCGCCAATCTGTGCTGCTGCTGCGATTGTTGAAAAACTTGATTGTTTAACGGAAACATTATCATGTTCAATAATAACAAGTATCTTCATAAAATTTTTGCCTCATTTTTTAATTTCTCGACAAGAGAATCAACGTCTTCGACCTTTATTCCAGGTTTTCTTTCTGGAGGTTCGTTGACTTCAATTACTTCAAGTCTATTTTTAATATCGATACCAAGAGCATTGATGTCAAGCGTTTCAATCTTTTTCTGTTTAGCTTTCATTATGTTAGGTAGAGATGCATATCTTGGTTCATTTAAACGCAGATCAGTTGTTATAACACAAGGTGTTTTGACTCTTATAGTTTCAAGGCCACCATCGACTTCTCTAGTAACGTCAATTGTTCCGTCATCATTTTTAACTAATTTTGAAGCAAAGGTTGCTTGAGGAATGTTTAGCAATGTTGCCAAAATTTGCCCTGTTTGATTACAATCATCATCTATGGCTTGCTTCCCCAATACTAATAGATCAGGACTTTCTTTTTCGCAAATCTTTTTAATTAATTTTGCTACATTTAATGGCTCTAGCTGATCGTTATCAGACTTAATTAATATGCCTCTATCTCCACCCATGGCTAAACCTGATCGTATCGTTTCTTGAGATTTCTCAGAACCGATGGATAAAATTATGATTTCGTCAAGTTGTTTTTTTTCTTTCATTCTCACTGCCTCTTCGACAGCAATTTCGTCGAAAGGGTTCATAGACATTTTTACATTCTCTGTTTCAACTCCAGATTTATCTGACTTAACTCTTATTTTTACATTGTAGTCGATAACTCTTTTAACACATACTAAAGCTTTCATATCAAATTCCTAAATTAGTTCTTATTCGGGACCCAAAGTATATCACCATCCTGCCTATTCTCAAACCTTGCCGCAACAAAAAGAAAGTCTGATAATCTGTTTACATATTTCAAAATATCTGGGTTAACATCTTCTTTTTTATTCAATTCAACTATTGACCTTTCTGCACGTCTTACTAGTGACCTTGACAAGTGAAGAAATGATGATGCTTTGTTTCCTCCTGGTAATATAAAGGACTCTAATTTATTGAGGCTAAGATTCATTTCATCAATTTCCTTTTCTAATATATCTATGCTGTCGATTGGAATTGTTAACGTTCTTTTTTTTTTTTCAGGAAAACATAAGTCGGCTCCAACGTCGAATAAATCATTCTGGATCTTTAAAAGCATCTTCTTTATTTTTCTGGAACTATGAGCAGCTGAGATGCCAATAGAGGAGTTAGCTTCATCTATATCACCGTAAGCTTGGATTCTAATATTACTTTTCTCTATCCTTGATCCATCACCTAGACTTGTCAGCCCTTTATCTCCACCTCTAGTATAAATTTTATCAAGTTTAACCAAAATTTAAGACTTTAAGAAAAGAGCTACTGTCAAAATTATTAGGGTTATAAACTGTATGAGCACCCTGTAGCGCATAAAAAGATTAATCTTATTATTATTTTCATCACCAGATTTGGCTGTGTGAAGTAGACCTATCATAAGTATTATAAACGTTGTGATTAAACAGATTACAATTATGAAGTTTAAGGCTGCTTCCATTACCGAACTAATAAACCCTTGACAATTATCTGCGCTTGTATTTCAGCTGCACCTTCAAAAATATTTAAAATTCTAGAATCACATAAGACACGACTCACCGGATACTCTAAGGCATATCCATTGCCTCCATGAATCTGAAGAGCACTATCTGAACTGCTCCATGCGACTCTAGCTGCTAGCAGCTTGGCCATTCCTGCTTCTATATCACACCTTGCATCATTGTCTTTTTCTCTAGCTGAAAATAAGGTTATTTGTCTAGCAACGGTGGTCTCCATTGCCATCCAAGCTAGTTTAGAAAAGATTCTTGGAAAATTAATAATCTGTTTACCAAACTGACTTCTATCTTTGGCATACTGTAGAGCTAGCTCTAGTGCACTTTGTGCAACGCCAACAGCTCTCGCAGCTGTTTGGATTCTTGCAGATTCAAAAGTTTCCATAAGCTGTTTAAAACCCTTACCCTCTTCTTCTCCAAGTAATTGTTTTTTATTAACTTTTATGTCATCAAGAGCTATCTCGTATTCTTTCATACCTCTGTAACCTAAAACCTCAATCTCACTTCCTGACATACCATCCATTGGGAAAGGGTTGCTACAATTACCGCGAGGCTTATCTACTAAGAACATGCTAAGACCTTTATACCCTTTCTGGTTCATATCAGTTCTGGCTAAAACTGTCATTAAGTCTGATCTAGCTCCGTGTGTAATCCAAGTTTTATTTCCGGTTATTGTATACTCTTGGTCATTAAGTGACGCTCTAGTCGATAGGCTCCCAAGATCGGAGCCGGTGTTTGGTTCAGTAAAGACCGCAGTAGTAAGAATTTTACCAGATGCA
Organism: Alphaproteobacteria bacterium; assembly: GCA_045563055.1. Lineage (GTDB taxonomy): Bacteria > Pseudomonadota > Alphaproteobacteria > Methylaequorales > Methylaequoraceae > Methylaequor. The sequence goes on along the minus strand of JBJKUR010000008.1, from coordinate 117,149 downwards.
ATATCAGGTAGATATTTATTTTTCTGATCTTCTGTTCCTCCGAGTCTAATTAATTCGCCAGCAATTTCTGCTCTCGTACCTAATGAACCCGCAGCAAGAAAACCCCTTGAGAGTTCCTCTGTAACAACACACATTGCAACTTTACCCATTCCTAACCCACCATAATTCTCAGGTATAGCAATACTGAAAACTCCAAGGTCAGCCATCTTTTCCAGTGTAGTATCGGGAATTAATTCATCCTTCAAATGCCACTCGTTGGCAAACGGTATTATCTCTTCTTCAGTAAATTTATTGAATTGATCTTGTATCATTTCTAAAGTTTCATCATTTAAACCAAGATTAGCAAATATTCCATTATCCAGAGAATCGACAATAACTTTTTTTATCTTGTCGGATAAACCTATATTAATGATTTCCTGTATTGAAGGTTCATCCATAAAATCAAAGTCACTCTTATCAATACCTATCTGGCTTGGCCTGATGATTTCTGACTGGCTCATCATTATTCCATCTCTCATTTGTGTAATATATTCAGCGAATGCAAATATAGTTATAGATGCATCGATCTCTGAGCATTTCTCTTGTTCCTCAAGCTTAAGATACCAGTTTAAAGTTTCCCTCAAACTTATTTTATAGGTTTCAAACCATGCATAGCCGTGGGTTTGAAACTGATATAACTCTAGAAGATTATTATCTATTCTTTCATCTTTGGTAAGAACAGATTTAAGATATATTTTCGATTTTTCAGATATTTTCTCAATACTAGACAAAATTTTATTAAATGATTCCTTATTAGAGACAATATATTGTTTAAAATTGACTATCTCGGAATTTATGTTTGATGAACTGTCCATTGTGTTGTTAATTTAATATCAAAAATTATTAATTCAAGTTTATTTATAATTCATTAAGGCTTTTCATTCCAGTATTTTTTGCCTGGACTAGTGCCGCCATATTTCCAGGTAGATGTTTATTATCCATCATTTTCATGTGCGCTGCAGGAATATTATCCCAAGAAAAGCATTCTGACATTAAAGGATCAATGAGTCTATTGATCATCATCTCGTTCGCTTGGTTTGCTTGATAGAGGTTTGCAAAATGACTACCCTGAATTCTTTTCTGTCTCATCCACACATACCGAGCATCCATTGTTAGATTATAGCCAGATGTTCCTGCACAAATAACGACCATACCTCCTGTTTTCACCAAATAGCAGGATACTGGAAATGTTGATTCACCTGGATGTTCAAAAACAATATCAACGTCTTTTTTACCAGTAATTTCCCAAATATCTTTACCCAATACTCTACATTTTTTTATGAACTCAGAATACTCTTTCTGACTTTTAACATCAGGTAACTGTCCAAAACAATCATATTTTTTTCTATTTAAAACTCCTTTTGCACCAAGTTTTTCAACAAATGGAATCTTATCATCATCTGAAATTACTCCTATTGCATTAGCACCAACTGCCTTGCAAATTTGCACAGCCATACTTCCAATTCCACCAGAAGCACCCCAAACAAGCACATTCATGCCGGTTTTTAACGAGTGAGGTGGGTGACCAAACAGCATTCTAAACGCTGTAGCTAATGTTAAGGTGTAACAACCACTTTCTTCCCAAGATAAGTGTTTTGGTTTTTGTAATAGTTGCCTTGATTGAACAGTGGTGAATTGTGCGAAAGAACCGTCATTTGTCTCATATCCCCAGATTTTTTGTGATTTAGAGTACATGGGTTCTCCACCATTACATTCCTCATCATCTCCGTCATCACGATTACAATGAATTATAACTTCGTCACCTACTTTCCATCTTTTAACATTTTCTCCAACAGCCCAAACTATTCCTGATGCATCTGACCCTCCAATATGGTAACCAGTATCTTTTCCAATTACAGATATTGGTATTCCCTGAGAAGCCCAGACATTATTGTAATTAATGCCCACAGCCATAACCATAACTAAAACTTCGTCTTTTCCTGGCATTTGGATAGGCATTTTTTCTATCTGCATTGCCTTTTCAGGCACTCCAAGTCTATCTTCCCTGATAACCCAAGCATACATTTCCTCAGGAATATCACCTAAATTAGGAATCTCACCAATCTCGTAAATTTTCTTTGCAGTCACGACTCTTCCTATGATAATTTAAAAGATATATATCACGAAAATTATATAAATACACAGAATTTTCTTGTTAGCTATAAAAAATAATATTATTTATGACCTTAAATGAACAAAGAAAAAGATAAACCATGGATGATTAGAACTTATGCTGGGCATTCCTCAGCTGAGGCTTCTAATAATTTGTATAGAGAAAATTTAAAGAAAGGTCAGACAGGGTTATCTGTAGCTTTTGATTTGCCAACCCAAACCGGATATGACTCAGATCACATTCTTTCTAAAGGTGAAGTTGGAAAGGTTGGTGTTCCAATAAGTCATATAGGTAATATGGAGACATTGTTTAGAAACATACCACTAGACAAAATGAATACTTCAATGACTATCAACGCTCCTGCACCCTGGTTATTGGCTCTTTATGTTGCTACAGCTGAAAAACAAGGAGTTAAGAAAAGCCTTTTATCAGGAACCACCCAAAATGATATTACAAAAGAATACTTATCTAGAGGCACTTACATTTTTCCACCCGAACCCAGTCTAAAACTTACTACAGACGTAATAAAATATACTACGAATGAAATACCAAAATGGAACCCTATCAATATTTGTTCTTATCATCTTCAAGAAGCAGGAGCTACACCCGAACAAGAACTATCGTTTGCACTTGCCACAGCTATCGGCGTACTAGAATATCTTTATAACTCAGAAAAAATTGAAGAATCTTTATTTGAAAAAATAGTGGGAAGAATCAGTTTTTTTGTTAACTCTGGTATGCGTTTCGTTACAGAAACTGCAAAAATGGCCTCTTTTACAGAGCTATGGGAGGAAATTTGTATAAAAAGGTTTAAGATTAAAGATCCAAAATTTCGCCGCTTTAGGTATGGGATGCAAGTAAACTCGCTTGGTTTGACGGAGCTACAACCTGAAAACAATGTTTATAGAATCTTAATCCAAATGCTACCAGTCATAATTGCCAAAAATTCAAGAGCTCGAGCAGTACAACTTCCTGCCTGGAACGAAGCTCTTGGTCTTCCAAGACCATGGGATCAACAGTGGAGTCTTCGCCTTCAACAAATTATGGCTTATGAAACAGACTTATTAGAATTTTCTGACATTTTTCAAGGATCTAGAGTTTTGAAAGATAAGATCAGATATTTGAAAAAATCAGCTAATAGTGAACTTAAAAAAATTGATAAGATTGGAGGTTTGATTTCAGCAATTGAAAACGGTTATTTAAAAAGTAGATTAGTTGAATCTCAAACTAATAGACAAAAAAATATTGAGAATGGAGATCAAATGGTTGTCGGCGTTAATTGTTTTGAAGAGGGAGAGCATTCACCATTAGTTAATGAAAAAGACGGCGGTTTTATGAAGGTAGATGATAAAGCTGAAAAAAAGCAAATCGATAATGTGCTAAGATGGAAAGCTAGAAGAAATAATAAAAAAATTCAATCATGTTTAAAGGAACTAAGGCATGATGCATCAGCAGGTAAAAATATTATGGAAATTTCTGTAAAATGTGCACACGAAGGAGTTACGACAGGAGAGTGGTCAAACGTTATGAGAGATGTATTTGGAGAATACAGAGCACCTACAGGAATTGTTTCCTCAAATATTTTAAAAAATAAGACAAATAATAAAGAAATCTCAAATATTCAAAATGAGATTGAACAGATTACAGCAAAATTAAAAAGACGACCTAAAATGCTTGTTGGAAAACCTGGACTAGATGGACACTCAAATGGAGCCGAGCAAATTGCTGTTAGAGCAAGAGACATTGGTCTTGAAGTAGTTTATGACGGAATTAGATCTACCCCAGAGCAACTAGTTGTGGCTGCAATTGAAGAGGGCGTGCATATAATTGGTTTATCTATACTCTCAGGTTCTCACGTACATCTTGTAAAAATCATAATGAATCTTTTGAAAAAAAATCATTACTCTAAAATCCCTGTTGTGGTTGGTGGAATTATACCGCCAACAGATGAAAAGAAGTTAAAATCTTTTGGTGTAAAGAAGGTTTTTACACCAAAAGATTTTAGAATTGAACAAATAATGCAACAAATTACCTCTATTATTAAAGAAGAATATGCTTAAAAAAAAACTTTAAATTTAGCAATTGACCTTTTAAGACAAATAAATTCATACGATCTCTCCGATTATTTCCCAATTTACTTTAAAAAAAAAGCTGTAGGATGGATACACAGAACAAATCTTCAGGATCATTATAAATCTAACTGTAAGAAAACTTTAATAAGAATTGAAGATTTAGTAAATTTATCAAGTCTAATTAAACCGACAAATTTAACAAAAGAAATCTGTCCAGTATTTGATCATCAATCACTTAAACCAAAGCTTGAATTTGATCACAAACAATTATTTTGCAAAGAAAAAGTGTATGAGATTGAAAGAGATTTACTATCACTATTTGGTCTACCAGCATATGGTATTCATTGCAACGTATGGAGCAAATATAAAAATTCTACAGTAATTCATCTTGCAGTACGTTCAAAAAAGGTTAGAAATTTTCCTGGACTTTATGACAACCTTGTTGCAGGAGGACAACCTTCTAAAATTTCAATTATCGAAAACTTATATAAAGAAGCATTTGAAGAAGCTGGTTTAGCAAAAAAATTTATGTGCCAAGCAAAAAAAAGTAAGACTGTCCATTATATGCATAATGAAGATAAAAAATTTAATTCAGCAATAATTTTCATTTATCAGCTTGAAAAGACAACTGATATGAAGTTTGAAAATCAAGACGGAGAGGTTGATAATTTCATTTCTTTTGATATCTGCAACATTCATGAGATATTAACTAATAAACTTTTGAAAGCCAATTGTATAATTCCAATAATAGATTTTTTAATACTAAAAATGGAAGACTCTATTCCAAAATCATTCAAAATAGAAATTGATTCTCTCTTTAATAAAAAAAAAATTTGAAGTTTTAAATTAATTGAATAAAAATTAATTTTAATAATTTATTTGGACAAACCAAAAAAACATAATATTTACTCAATTATAAAAACATTGTGAGGCTAATTTGACACTAACCAATTGGCAGTATATTAAGCCAGAAGAAGGTCGCAAAATTGAAAGTGCAGTTATTTTTCTCCATGGTTATGGAGCAAATGGCAATGATCTTCTAAATATCGGTCAACTTTGGCAGAAAGATTTAAAAAATACATTATTTGCCGCACCAAATGCCCCTTTCAAGTGTAAATTTGACGGTAACCCTGGTGTTGAAGAGGTCGAATCTTTCATGTGGTTTGATTTATCCTCGTATGATAAAATTGGGGAGGGATTAAAAAAAGCAGGCACTTATCTTATGGATTATCTAGATGAATTTAAAAAAAAATTTTCCTTAGAAAACAACCAAATAGTTTTTTTTGGATTTTCTCAAGGAGCAATGATGTCGTTATATCATCTTCCAAAGCTATCTAAAAACATTGCTGGTCTATTAGCATACTCAGGTCTTTTATTTGATGATAAATTATTTAATAAAAATATTAATTCAACTTTTCCAGTTGGCATCTATCATGGAAAAGAAGATGAACTTATTGATTCAAATTATTCTCTTAAATCCACCGAAAAGTTAAAATCTCTTGGTTTCGATGTTACATACCATATTCAAAACGGTCTTGGACATGGAATCGATAATATTGGCCTGGATTTTGGATTAAATTTAATTAAGAATAAATTTAAGATTTAAATTAAATTAATAGATAGTATATAATTATATATGTCTTTATCTCCAAATAACTGTCCAGCTTTAGTTCTAAACGCTGATTATCAACCTCTGAGTTATTTCCCTCTTTCAACTTGGTCGTGGAAAGACGCATTAAAAGCTGTTTTTTTACAAAGAGTCAACGTTGTATCTGAATACAACCAAGTCGTCAGGTCTCCATCTACAGAATTTAAACTTCCAAGTGTTGTCTCATTGAAAGATTATATTCCTCTTCCAGAGAAAGCCGCCTTTACGAGATTTAATGTTTTTTTAAGAGACAGATTTACGTGTCAATATTGTCATGAAAACTTCAAAGTTGAGGATTTAACCTTTGATCACGTTATTCCGAAAGCTCGTGGTGGAAAAACAATTTGGGAGAACGTAGTTACATCTTGTAGAAAATGTAACACAATGAAAGGAAGTAAATCATTAAAAAAAATTGGTATCAATTTGAAAGTTCTTCCTAGCATACCTAATAATTTTCAGTTAAAAGAAATTGGAAGGATGTTTCCTCCAAATTTTCTTCATAAAAGCTGGAATGATTTTTTATATTGGGATTCAGAGTTAGAACCTTAATCTCTAATCTAGATTTTTTTTGATATCTTTATTGCCAATCTAGTAATTGACTTCGTAATATCTTTAAAGGCTTTTACACCCTTTTTATTTAAGTTTGAATCCTCAGCATAACTTCTATGAGCATCTTCATCAGCTTTAAACCTTTTTATCTTGTTCATTAGTTTTTTCTCTAGGCCGTTTTTTTTAAGAAACTGTATTTGCTCTTCATAATGCTCTACTATCACTTCCTCAACAGCTTCGGTACAGGCAAGAACATACCTTTCTCCCATTAAAGATGTAATAGCACCTGCAGCATATCCTCCATAATACCACAAGGGACTCATAAGAGTTGGTCTTGTTCTTTTTTCTAACATAGCATTATTAAAATAATCGTAATGTTCGTATTCTTCTTGTACAATTTTTTTTAGTTTATCTTTAAGTTTTTTATCTTTACTAAATTTTATCTGACCAGAGTAAATTCTTTGCGCTCCGAACTCACCTGCATGATTCACTCTAATTATCTCATCTATTTTATTTCTGAATTTTTTGACCATGTTTTCTTACAATAAACATTCCTAATAATATTAAAAAAATAGAAATCATCAAGTTTAAATTGGCTAAAGACAACCCAAGAATTGAAAATAATATCTCATCACATTTTACAATAGGAACCTTTTCTAAAAAATTTCTTAGCTCTTCAATATTTTCAAAATTATTATTTATTGATGTACATCCTGTATCGAATAAAATTAACTTTCTCTCAACAAGAGAATGAAATCCAGCAATCAATGAAACACAAAAAAGAAGTAAAATAGATAAATAGAGCACCGCGACTCTCTCTGGTTTCAATATTCCAATAGGGCTCAAAATTATTAATATAAAATATGGAATACGTTGATACTCGCATAATTTACATGGTGGATGTTTGAAAAATATCTCTATTATATAAGCTGAAATAATAATTAAAAAAGATATTATAAGGATGAAATAAAAGTAGTTTCTAATGTAGAACTTTTCATTTCTATCTTTTCTAATATTTAAAAATTTATTAAACATTTAAAAAATCATATACTATTTTGTAAGCCATAATTAAATTATAATTTAAGATTATATATGATAAAAAATTTTAAAAAAAAATACATTAAAAATTTACTTGTTTACCACCTTTATCGATATTTGAAGTACAGATTAATGTATTTCAAAACATTCGGAGCTATGGGTGAGGATGTTCTAATTAATAAAATTTTTAAACATAAAAATGGTTTTTTCGTTGATGTAGGTGCCCTTCATCCAGTAAACGGTTCTTTAACATATAATTTGTATAAGAGGGGTTGGACAGGTATCAATATTGATATTGATAAGCACAACATAAAATTATTCAAATTATTAAGACCAAAAGATCAGTCGATTAATTGTGCAATTTCTTCCAATAGAGGAACTGTTAATACTTATATTTTTTCATCGGGATCAGGATTGAATACACTTGAAAAAAGCTGGGCTGAAAAATGGTCAAAAAAAATTAATCAAAAATTTTCTGTTAGAAAAATAAAGAAAAGAACACTGAATCATGTTGTGAAAGAATATGGAATTCCAAAAAATATTGAATTATTGAATATTGATGTCGAAGGTCATGAGGTTGAGGTCCTAAAGGGAGTGAGCTTTAAAAATTTTAGACCTAAGATTATAACAGTAGAGATACATGTTAAGAATACTAAAGAAATTTTCCATAAACCTATTTATAAAATACTTCATAAAAATGGGTACGATTTAATTTCTCAGTATTATCAGACTTCCTTTTTTAAAGCTAAAGAGTATGTCATTACAAATATTTAATGTTTTTCCAAAGGTAAATTTAAAAATATTGTTGTAAAAAGAAAAATATACTATTTTTTTGTTATAATAATTTTAATAAAATTTCTTCAACATGCCCCTATGGCGGAATTGGTAGACGCGACGGATTCAAAATCCGTTGAACTTCGGTTCATGTCCGTTCGAGTCGGACTAGGGGTACCATTTACGGAATATCTTATAAAATTTTAAAAACTTAGTGACATGTAATGTGATAATATGAATGGGATGACTGAGGAGATTTGTACACTCCGACATTCCGATTGGTATGGTTTTTTACAGGATAAATTAGAAAATGAATAAAAAAATAGCAGTGATAGGTGCTGGTTTGGCAGGAATCACTTTTGCCTGCATAATGAAAGATAAATTCAATGTAAAAATCTTTGAAAAATCACGAGAAGTAGGTGGAAGAATGTCAACCAGAAAAGAATCTCCTTTTATTTTTGATCATGGAGCTCAATTTTTCAAAATTAAAACAACTGAATGTAAAAAATTTTTCTCACAATTGTTTACACAAGAAATTATTCAACCTTGGAGTTTTAAACTTGCATATTTTGAAGGAAATCATTTAAGAGAAATTAAAATAATCAAAAATGCTGATAAATTTTATGTTGGAGTTCCAAATATGGATTCCATTTTAAAATACATCTCTAGAGATTGTAATTTGATTTTAGATACAAAAATTGAAAGAATTAAACGAAAAAATGATAAATGGGAACTTTATGACCAAAATAAAAAACCTCACGGAATGTATGATTGGGTTATATTAAGTCTTCCAGCTGAGCAATCTCTTGATATAATTTCAGATAAAACTTCCTTTTATCCCAATGTAAAAAAAATTAAAATGAAAGGGTGCTATTCTTTGATGGTTGGAATGGATAAATCATTACAATTAGATTTTGATGCAGCATTTATTGAAAACAAAGATATTGCATGGTTAGCCCTAAATAATTCAAAACCGTTTAGAATGAAAAATCATTGTTTGCTAATTAACTCTTCATACGAGTACGCTACTAGAAATATCAATACTCCAAATGATAAAGTTTTAAAACATTTGTTAAATATATCTAGTAACTTAATAAATTATGATTTATTCAAATCATCTATGATAAAAATTCATCAATGGAGGTATGTCGAAGCCGAATGTTCTCCAAAAGAAAATTATTTTATTGATCATGAAAATAAAATTGCAGTTTGCGGTGATTGGTTAGTTAATAGCAGAGTGGAAGGTGCATTCTTAAGTGCGAATGAACTCTCAAGAGAGATTACTTAATTTTTTATTAATCAAATAGATATTTCAAATTTTATAGATATTAAACAAAACTTATTCATAAAAGGTATTAAAATATAATGGAAAATATTAATGAGAATATAATTATAGAGATATCCTTAGAAATTTTAAAAAAAGTTTGATAGGAGAGTTTGATAGAAAAAACTTTATGTATTTAAATTAATAACTTACGATCAAACGCAACTGATTCATAATCCGTTGAACTTCGGTTCATGTCCGTTCTAGTCGGACTAGGGTACCATAAAATTAATTTTCTTTTCCTGAATGAATTTTTATGATTAGATATTGAGATGAAGTCTGTCCTTATTTTATTTAATTTACTTTTACTTGTCTCATGTAATATGCCTACACCAGCAGCTCAGATTACAGGCTCATATACTTCAGGAATGAAATATGAAAATTATGAGTGTGAAAGATTGGCAGTTGAAATTAATGCTTTAGCAAGAAGAGAAGACCAACTTACAATTGCTCAAGAAGGGCGAAGAAAGTCTAGCTTAGTGCAAGCTTTGCTTCTTGGATTTGGAACTGGTGATGGTGTTGAAGCTTCAGAACTTGCAATTGTAAAAGGTGAAAAAGAGGCTGTAAGGAAAGCAATGGATGTGAAAGGTTGCGAAAAATAAATTAAGTCATTTCTGACTTAATTTAGTTCCTAAAGATATTCTAAAAAAAGTGTGAGAGTAAATTGAGACCCTGAATGAGAGTGTCTTTCAGGAAAAATATCACTGATTCAAAATCCGTTAAACTTCGGTTCATGTCCGTTTGAGTCCGACTAGTAATAACACAAACCAAATAATTCTTGCTTTGGAAAATGATTAGTTATAATCTCAAATAAACGTTCAACCATTATGGTCGGAAGTAGGTTTGAAACCGAAGGAACGCATCCATCTGTCTCCTTCCACTCCGATAATAAGTGAAAGAAGATGTACAACGAAGTTTATAAAAACTCAAAAGTAAGAAAATTTTACAATCAAATATATGATTGGGCTAAATCTTTACCCGAAAATGTAATTGTTAAAAAGAAAACTGAAGCTGAAAATCTTTTTAAAAAGATAGGTATTACATTTTCTGTATATAATAACTTTGATTCTACTGAGCGCTTAATTCCATTTGATATGTTTCCAAGAATAATCTCGTCAACAGAATGGAAAAAAATTAAAAAAGGAGTTATTCAAAGAGCATTAGCCATTAATGCCTTTCTAAATGATATTTATAATTCTGGTGAAATTATAAAAGCAAAATTAATACCAGAAAATTTGATTTATAAAAACCCTGCATATGAAATTAAAATGATTGGTTTTAAGGTTCCTAAGAGAATTTACAGTCCAATTATTGGATCTGATATTGTAAGAATTAACGAAAAACTTTTTAAAGTTCTTGAGGACAATTGTCGAACTCCATCTGGAGTTTCATATATGATTGAAAATAGAGAAATAATGATGAGAATGTTTCCAGAATTATTTGAAAAATTAAAAATCGAAACTGTAGAAAACTATCCAAATTATTTGTTAGATGTTCTAAAAAGTCTAGCCCCAGAAAAATGTGGTAAAGAACCAAAAGTAGTAATACTTACGCCTGGCTCTTTAAATAGCGCATATTATGAACATAGTTTTCTAGCTGACCTTATGGGGGTTGAATTAGTTCAAGGAAATGACCTTTTCGTTGATGAATCTATAACATATATGAAAACAACTAGGGGACCAGAAAAAGTTGATATAATTTACAGAAGAATTGATGATAAATTCATTGATCCAATCACTTTTGATAGTTCCTCACTTATTGGAATTCCTGGCTTATTTGATTCATATAAGTCTGGTAATGTAAATATTTGTTCCGCTCCAGGTTCAGGTATCGCTGACGATAAAGCTATTTATTCTTACATACCTGAAATAATTAAATTTTACCTGGGAGAAGAACCAATTCTAGAAAATGTAAGAACTTGGCGATGTTGTGAAGAAGGTGCAAAAAAATACGTTCTAAATAATTTAAGTAAATTAGTTGTTAAAGAAGTCCATGGCTCTGGTGGTTATGGTTTATTAATTGGAAGTAAATCGTCAAAAAAAGAAATTGGAATTTTTCGAAAAAAAATCCTTTTAAATCCAGCAAACTATATAGCCCAACCCATACTTGAATTATCCTCGGTACCAGTCTTTGATAAAAAAAAATTGTCGCCAAGACACGTTGATCTTAGACCATTTTGTTTGGTTGGAGCAAATAAAACAAAATTAGTTAATGGTGGATTAACAAGGGTTGCTTTAAATCAAGGGTCATTAGTGGTTAATTCTTCTCAAGGTGGAGGAGTTAAAGATACATGGATACTTAATGAATAGTTAATATGCTAAGTAGAACTGCAGAAAATTTATTTTGGTCGGCAAGATATATAGAACGAGCCGATTCTTTAGCTAGACTCCTAGAGGTTGGATACAGAATTTCTTTGATTCCTAATACTGAAAGAGGTTATACAAATGAATGGGAATCAATTCTGGAAACCTCAGGAATTAAAAATGAATATTTAAAAAAATATAAAACAATATCTAAAGAGAAAATTATTTTCTTTCTTCTTTTTGATCCAGAAAACTCTTCTTCAGTTAAAAACTGTATAAAAACAGCAAGAGAAAATATAAGAATGGTCAGAACTGCTGTTACTTTAGAGGTTTGGAATGCAATTAATTCCTCTTATCATGAACTAGATAAAAATTTAAAAGATACAAAAAATATCTTAAAAGAGTTGCCTCAAATTATTGAATGGATAAAAAAACAAGTGAATTTAATTAGAGGCACAATACTTAACACCCAACTAATTAATGATGGTTATGATTTTTTAATATTAGGAACTTATTTTGAAAGAGCAGATTTTACTGCAAGAATTATTAATGTTAAATATTTTATTTTACTTCCAAGCATAAACTATGTCGGAGGTGATATTGACAATTTTCAATGGAGTTTGATGTTGAGGTCAATTTCATCATTCAGGGCATTTAAATGGGCGTATGGAGGACAAGAAATTACATACACTAAAATTATAGATTTTTTAATTCTGAATATGACTTGCCCAAGATCTCTAATTTTCTCAATAGAAAAAATTAATCATCATTTAGGAAGGCTGTCAAAATTTTATAAACAAACTTCTGTTTCAAATAAAAAAATGGGAGAAATGTATAGAAAAATAAAAAATCTAAATGCTAATAAAATTACAGAAATTGGTTTGCATGAATTTCTAAAATCCTTTATTGAAGAAATAAATATCGTTTATAAAAAATTTGAACAAAAATACTTTTTCGGTTCAGAAACATGAATATTAAAATCACTCACTCAACAACCTATGAATATAGTTCAACAGTGCCCAGGCTTATTCAGTGTTTAAAACTTTATCCATCGGTATGCGATAATCAGGAAATTATAGAATGGAAAACGTTCTCAAGTAATGGAAAAATATTAGAGTCACACACTGATGCCTTAGGACATAGAATACAAAATATTTTTATTAATAATTTTCGTGGACAACTTAAAATTACTTCAAAAGGAATATTAAAAACAAAAGATTTATCTGGTTTAGTAAAAGGTTTGAAAGAAAAAGTTAATCCGCTTTGTTTTCTAAGAGAAACAGACTTAACAAAACCGTGCAAAAACATTGAGAAAATTTCGGTAAATGCAAAAAAAAATAATAAAAACCAAATAGAATTTGCCCATAAGCTTAATTTAATAGTCTCAAACTCTATCAAATACGTAAGTGGGTCAACGACAACATCTACTAGTTCAGAGGACGCTTTGAAGCAAAAAAAGGGTGTCTGTCAGGATTTTGCTCACATCCTTATCAGCGCGGCGAGGCTTAACCAACTCCCAGCAAGATATATTAATGGTTTTTTATTAGAAGAAACGGTTTCAGGTGAACATACCACTCACGCATGGGTAGAAATTTTTATAAATAATTTAGGTTGGGTAGGGTTCGATCCGTCTCATAAAAAGTGTATCGATGATAAATACATAAGAATAAGTACCGGCTTTGATTTCGAAGATGCCTCTACAATAAAAGGTGTAAAAAATAATTACAATGGAGATGAACTTTTAGGCACAAAGGTAGATATAGAAAATTGTCAGTAAAATTTTCTATTAGTCGACAATTTAGCTCGAGTCTTATCCATTCCTTAATAGGTAGTATACATTAAAGTTTATATATTTTTTATTTGAAACCAATAATGTGAATAATAGAACTAATAAAAATAAGCTGGAAATAATAAAAGGGACTGAAAAAGAAAAATACCAATTAATATCAAAAAATTTAATTACAAAAAAGTACGAAAATGTAATAGAAAATATTAACGAGAAGAAAATTATAGGAATAAATAGTATCGCGGATTCAAAAATTATTAATTTGATAATATTAGATTTCTCAAAACCCAAAATTCTTAAAACTAGATTTTGATAAACTTTTAGATTTCCGATTACACTCACAGCATTAGATATTACTATAAGTCCAATTAAGACAACTACACTTGAGATTAAAATACTTATAACAAATAATTTGTTTAAGAAATTTTTTGTTTTATTTATGTACTCTGACAAATTTATATATGAAATGGCAGGTAATTTGTTTAATAAATTATTCAAATTTACTAACTCATCATCTTTAAATTTTACAGTAGACATAAATTCGTGAGGAATTGTTGATGCATACTTAGGATTAAATAAAATTGCAAAGTTAATATTTAGATCTTTGTAATCGACTTTTCTAAAGCTAGTAATAATTCCTGGCACTGAATTACCATAAATATTAAACGTGATGGAATCACCAATTTTTAGTTTCAGATCATTTGCAACTTTGTGATCTAATGAAACTTGAAGGCTTGTTTTCTTGTCGTAATCCCACCATTTGCCTTCAACAATTGGATTATTAGTCGGCGGTTTTTCGAACCAAGATATTCTTCTGTCTCCATTAATAAACCAATAACTCTCATTTTCTTCATCAATTATTTCTTTTGGTTTTCTATTATTTATAGTCTCTATTCTTGCGGATATCATCGGTACAATTACTTGTTTTGCTTCAAAATCAATCTCACGAATTTGTTCTGAGAATAGATTTAATTCATTTTGTTGAATGCCTAAGAAAAAAAAATGTGGAGCATTTTTCGGTATGGAGGTATTAAGTTCCTTATTAATACTAGAAGATAAAAACCCCAAAAAAAATAATACCGTCATTCCTAATCCCATAGTCATTATTATTATTGAATTAAGACTACGAAAAGCTTTTAAATTTTTGATTCCTATTTTTATAGATGTGTTTTGAACATTTTTAATTTTATTTAAAATTAAAATGTAAAATTTAGATAAAAAGAAATAGAAACAACTAACAATTATAAAAAAGAAAAAAAATATTGCTGTTTGCTGAGGTTTTACGTTTAAAATGCAGAATGAGAAAATAAAGATTAATAAAAATGTAATCATTTCTAAAACAGATTTTCTGCTATAATTTAAATTTAAATGTGTGCTACTGTTTCTAAATAAATCAGCTACTCTAATTTGATCAATACTATCCATTACCGGTTTAGCAAATATAAAGAAGATTATAATGCTAAAAAACTGAATTATTAAGTATTCATAGATTTTGAAATTGACGTTTAATTTAATATTAAGAAAATTTAAAAAACTATGATCTAAAAGAGAAATTATAAATAAACTAAAAATATACGCAAAAAGAGAGCAAAAAATTAGAATCATGAGCGTTTGTAAATAATATAAATTTTTTATACTTTTGGAGCTTAGTCCTAATGACTTATAAATTGCTATTTTAAGCTGATTATTACTTAAAAATGAAAATAATGAGTTTTTTAACCCAATACCAGAGATTAGGATAGCTGATGCCGAGATTATCGACAGAAAATAAATAAAATTTGCAATGGCTTTATTTAAATTCTGACTTATGTCTTCAGGATATTTAACTACAAAATTTTTATTTTTACTTATATTGTTAGCTAATTTTGAATTATTATTCTTTTTTATCAGCTTATATTTAAAACTAATAAAGCTTCCCAGATTATTAATTTCCAAACTTTTAAAGCTAGATTCATTTATTATGGCTTCATCTCCAAAAAGAAAAAATCCTCCAATATCGGGCAAACGGTCTATAAACCCAACAACTTCAAAAGAAATATTTTGTATTCTAATTTCCTCACCTAGTTTTAAATCAAGATTATTTCTTATGGTTTTATCAATCAAAATAGTATTAGTTTTAGTTTTCAGTTTTCGCAGTGAATCTTTAGGCTCAACAATTGCTTTACCAATGAGTGGGTAGAAATTATCAATTACCTTTATTCTTATTGTTTTACTCTCATCGTTGTCACTTCTCAAAATAGAAGTGAATTCAATGACCTTTGTCATAAAAAAACTTTTTTTAAGTTCGTCTAAAAGATTTAAATTTAGATCTTCATTTTTTGCAGATAATTCCAAATCACCGCCAAGAAGAACCCTTGAATTATTTTTGATTTCATTTTCAATGCTATTTTTTAAAATTGTTACAGAAGAAAAAATTAATAAGCTTATAAATATTGTAAAAAAAACCTTTGTGATCTTTGATTTATTTATATTAAGTTCATTTATGAAAAACTGAAAATATTTTGGAAGAGTCATTTTTAATCTTTGATACCACCATCTAACAACTTTATAAATCTGTTGCACTTTTTTGCTAAATTCATGTTGTGAGTAACTAGAATTAAACTAATTTTTCTTTTTTCTGAGTAGTCTAATAACAAATCAGAAACGAGTTCTGTATTTTTTCTGTCTAAATTACCAGTAGGTTCATCTGCTAAAATGATTTCGGGGCTAAATGAAATTGCTCTAGCAATTGCTACCCGTTGTTGTTCACCACCTGATAATTCAGAGGGTAAATTATTTTTTCGATGACCTAAACCAATATCTGAAAGAATTGAATCAGCTTTTTTTTTTTCATTGTTAATTTTATTTATTTGCATCGGAAACATGACATTTTCAAGGGCTGTATAATTTGGTATAAGATAAAATTGTTGAAAAATTAACCCAATTTTTTCTTTTCTTATTTGAGTCTTTTTTTTCTCACTAATTTTAGAAAAATCCTCATTATTAAAAAATATTGAACCAGTGGTCGGTTTTTCTAGACCAGACATTAGCATCAAAAGACTTGTTTTTCCCGAACCACTTTCTCCTATTATAGCTACTCTTTCATTCTTCTTTATTTCAAAATTTATATTTTTTAAAACCTTGATCTCATTTCCATTTAAGTGATAGTTAAGATTGATGTTATTTAATTTATATAAATTTTTCATACTTAAATTTCTGTTTATATTAGTTTTTGCGGTAAACTTTATACCATCAAAAGTTTTTTGTAACCAAAAAATTGCATTGTTTGGTGATAGCCTGATGTCCGGTTATGGTTTAGATGAAGAGTTTCATTTATCTACTATTTTAGAGAACAGTCTGAAACTAAAAGGGTTTGATGTAAATATAATTAACGCAAGTGTATCTGGTGATACGACTACTGGTGGACTTAATAGGTTGAATTGGTTAATTGAAAAAAAAGATATTGATATTTTGATTTTATGTCTTGGAGCTAATGATATGTTAAGGGGTGTGAAACCTAACCTTGTTAGACAAAATTTAAATAGAATTTTAGAACTTTTAAAAGAAAAAAAGATAGCTGTGCTTTTAGCTGGTATGATATCACAAAATGCATTTGGAGAAGAATATAAAAAAGAATTTGATAAGATATATCCTGAGCTTGCAAAAAAGTTTCAGCTTCCTTTTTTACCTTTTTTATTAGATGGTGTTGCTCTCAACCCTAAATTAAATTTAAAAGATGGTAAACATCCAAACCCCAAAGGTGTAAGTCTAATAAGTAAAAATCTAGAGAAAGAATTAATTAACATTCTTCGTAATTAATTATAGCTTCTTATGAAAAGACATAGAGGAAAATTTGAAATCAGTTTTATTTTAGAAAAGCTTATTTAGGGAGAGTTTTTGTAACTAGCACCAAAGAATACCCTGAAAAATTAAGCCAAAATTTGCATCACTTTTCAATTTTTTTTACTTAAGTCAATTGTTTAGCAGAAAATTAAAAAAATTGAAATGAGCATTATAATAAGTTATAAATTACCCGTGCGAATTGATGTCAAGAAACAAAAATTCAAGAAATTTGAAAGTATGATTCCAAAGTTATCACCATGGCTTCATACTTTTAATTTTGATGACGAAGTATTTGTAGGGCATATTAATGGAATTTATGGCAAGTCATTTATCACCAAAAAGTCGCCAAAGAATGAAATAAAAAAATTCAAAGAATTATTTTTCAAAATTAATCATGATGCACACAATAATTTTTTTAGAAATATTTTTAAAGACTTTGTTAACGAATGTTCCGTGGCCCTTGACGTTTCAAGCGCAACTGGAAAATTTTCTTTTATTTTGGCAGAACAAGGTTTTAAAAAAATATTTTCTTCAGAAATTAGAAAAAATCAATGTGAACAGCAAAGATTAATCATAGATTGTGCTTACAATCCCAAATTTAAAAATGTTTTTGTAAACAATGATTTAATATCAGCAGACTCAAAGGAATACATAAAACTTTATAAAAATAAAAATGTTGATTTAGTACTAAGCGCTGGGTTACTCTATCATTTATCCAACCCAATTCAGCATTTGATAAATTGTAGAGAGATAGCAAAAAAGTATGTGATTGTTCATACTAAAACTCATTTTTTATACAATGGTTGTTCAGAGTGGTCGTATAAATTTGAAGATAAAGAATGGATTTCTCTTGCTTGGGAAGGGATTTCAGCAGTTCCACATTATTATTGGCTTCAAAAGTTTTATAAAAAAATTGGATTCAAATCGTGTAAAGTTGTGTATCCCAAAATTTATTCAAAGATATTTCCTGATTTCGATAAATTTGACAAAAAGGTTTCTTATAAAATAAGAATGTCAAATTTATTGTCAAAGTTTAATATAAACATTGGTATGAACAAGTTAATGAATTTGAGAAAAAAAAATCCTTATAAAAACTACAATCTACACCCTCTTTTTCTAACTTATATTTTAGAGGTCTAGTTAAGAGTATTTTAAATGGAAGGAAATATTATTTTTATAAATACTTTCCTAATATTGTAATATAAATAAAATATACTTATGAGATCATCAAAACAAAACTTAACCCTCGACACACAATTTCTAAGATATCTAAATAAATTATTTAGTAAGAAAGCTATTGTGAGAGATTTTTTTACAACTAATCAAGTCCAGTCAAGTAAGGGGATTGATATTGCTGCTGATCATCTAGATAAATATTCTTTCCTCGTAATAAAGGATTTTTTTCCAAAAAAGCTTTTAACAAACATAAATATAAAGGTAGATAAATTTATTAATTCATCCACACTATCCGATCAAGAGCAAATATATGAAATAATCAAAGATGGGAAATTTGGAATTACCCGTCGAGACCAATCTTATCTACAAAAAAAAACAAAAGAAAAAATTTATTATGATAATAATTTTTATGAGATGGTTAATTATGAGAAAAGTAGTAAGAAGTTTTTATTAGAAATTAAAAAAAAATTTGATTTTTTAATTAAAAAATTAAATCTTAAATCCATCATAGAAGAAGCAAATAAAAAAAGTATACGTAAAGAGTTGAACAAAATCTATTATTATAAAGATGTAAATAGTCCAAGACCTCTTCACATAGATACTTACAATAGCTCGATCAAGTTTTTTGTAGCATGCAATTCCATTAGTAAAATTGCTGATGGTCCGTATTCTGTGATACCTGGAAGCCATAAAAAAAAATACATCTTAAAATTAATGGAGCTATATAATAAATTAAGAAGTAGTATTTGGTTTGATAAATTTGATGGAAGTTTCTTTTCCTCTTCAGACGCGTTTATTTTTTTTACAGAACCAGGAGATTTAATCGTAACTCGACAAAACGCAGTACATGGAGACTTTCCTACCATTAATAAAACCCAAAGGACGATGATAGTTAAGCACTATTTATTTTAAACAATTTTTTCTTCGTCAAAGAAAGATAAGAAGAATTCATTAAATTAATTTAACATTAGGTTGTCAAAGTAAACCGCTTGACAATATTCTAGTGTTTAACTTATCTTGATGAGAATGAATAAAACTGTGAAAAATATTTTGATTACAGGCGGTGGGCAAAACTTTGGTTTAAAGCTAATCGAGAGTTTTTTAAATTACTCTAATTTTAGAGTTATTGCTTTGACAAGAGACTCTAGTAAGTTAAAAAAAAAACTAGGGGGGTATGAAAATATTTTTTCATACGAGCCAACTGACCATCAAGGCAACAAAAAACTTTTAAAAAAAATAGAGAAAAAATTTGGTCAAATTGATGTTTTAATAAATAATGCAACCTTAAATACGCAAAAAGGTTTTAAAAATTTTATTGAAAACTCAGACGATAAAAAAGTTGTGAGTTTTTATCTGACTAACTCTGTAAGTCCTTTATTGATGATTAAATATACTTTATTCGGTTCTACTCAAAAGAAAATAATTATTAATATCCTTGCTGGAAGGGCCTTAACAGGTCACAGCAGACATGTTGAATACTACTCTTCAAAGGCCGCTTTGTATAACGCAACCATTACATTGTCAAACGACTATAAAAAGCATGAATTTATAAATGTAATGATGGGGAAAATTGATCTGAATCATAAACAGCATTTTGAAAAAATTGTGATGTATTTTAAACAAGTAATTGATAATCATCAAAGTGCTCTAATAGAGAAAAAGTCTAACTATCAAGAAATTTATTTTTTCTTCACAAAAATAGGGTATATTAAACATAGAATACTCTTTTTTATTAATAATTTCTTAAATTCAAAAAGATTATAATTAATAATGAAAATACTTTTTATAAACCTACCAGACTTCCAAACCAATTATCAATTTCATAAAGAGATGGGTGGAGGTATGGGTTATAAAAACCTCAGATCGGAAAGAACCAAAAGAAAAATATACCCGATTGTAGATCTAATAAATGCCGCAACTATTGTTAAGAAGAAGCATGAATCAATTCTTTTAGATTCTCAATTTTTTGATTTTGAAAACACCCACAATTTAGTTAGACATATAATTAATAAGTTAGGTAAAAAAATAGATTTTTTTTTCGTTAGAACGTCGCTTCCAACTATTAAGTCAGATAATAAAATCACACAAGAATTACAAAAGAACTTTCCTCGATCGAAGTTTTTTGCATTTGGACCGGTATTTGCTTCGCAAGACATTATCAAATATTTTAAAAAAAAACAGATTTTTGATGGGATTATCTCAAGTGAAATTGAGGCTGTAATTGAAAAATTATTAAATTCTAATTCTTTTAAAAACTTTCCTTCTGGTGTGTTTTATAAGCAAGGTGAAATATATAAAGTTAATAATGAGAAAAGACTATTCGCAGATATAAATCTGATTCCTTTTCCAGACTATAGTTTGGTAGATTATAGTCAAATCGACAAGTTTATAATACAAACACAAAGAGGGTGTCCAATGGCATGCAATTATTGTCCATATTATATATCTCAGGGACTTAAATTCAGAAGTCATGACCCTAAAAAAATGATTGAACAATTTAAGTATTTAAATAACAGATTTGGTGCAAATAAAATAATTATTCATGATCCTATTTTTACTCTAGATGTTCAAAGAGTTTCAGATTTTTGTGATTTACTTATTAAAGAAAAACTTGATGTAGAATGGGAATGCGAAACACATATGAAACAAATAGATAAAAATCTACTTATAAAGATGAAAAGGGCTGGAAATATAAAGATGTCTTTTGGTGTTGAATCAGCAAATAATGACGTATTGAAAAGAGCAAATAGACGTTTTGATGATTGGAATAAAATTAAAGATAACATTGATTATTGCAAGTCAATAGGTATTCATACAAGAGCTTATTTTGTTTTGGCTCTGGAAGGTGATGATGTTAAAGGGATATATTCTACTATTGACCTTATGAAATTTCTTGGCCCTGATTCTGCCAACTTTGGTTTACCTAATTTATACCCTGGTACAGGTGCATATCAAAATGCAATTGAGAATGGTATGATTGAGGTTGATAAGAATTACGATGAATTTCTTGAGTCATTGGGAAATCATTCTGATAAAAATCAACGAAGTCTGACCAAAAAATTAAATACAAAACAAATAATTTTACTGAAAATGATTGCGAATCATACTGTTATTATTTTGAATTCTGGGTTTTTTCGAAGAATTATTTCATCTCTGAAGGTCATAATATATAAAACTGTCGTCAAATATTACTCTTTACAAGCTAAAATTCTTCCAATCAGAAATTAAAATTTACAAAACTGTTGATATTTAATTGGGCAACATAACTATTCTTAAATTACTTTTATTTAAAACAGTTATGCTCAGGGGGTACCTTTTTTTTTTTATTTGTTTATAGTAAGTATAATATCTACCTGCCCTTTAATCTGATATAAAGCTTTAATACCGTTGTGATGTGAAACTATACAAATCAAAAGATGATGAAAATTAAGTTTTTTTTATTAATTTGTTTGGGTTTTTTAGTTCCTTTTTATTTTTTTCACTACTTAGAAAAATCAAATTTGGGAAAAGAATATTTTGTCAATGACGTGCACTTTGAATTAAGACAATTCTTTGTCAAACTTCCTCCAG
The DNA here is from genome assembly GCA_045563055.1 of Alphaproteobacteria bacterium. Lineage (GTDB taxonomy): Bacteria > Pseudomonadota > Alphaproteobacteria > Methylaequorales > Methylaequoraceae > Methylaequor. The sequence continues at coordinate 94,935 of JBJKUR010000008.1, read as the reverse complement.
AAGACTTATCAAAAATAAAGTTAAAATTTGCACTAAATAATAAAGTAGATATTGGTATATTTGGAAATAGTAGATCAATTGGAGTAAATGAAAAAATATTTCCAGAAAACAAATCTTTCTTTAATTTTTCTATCTATGGGTCATCAATAAGATCTTCGATCTCAATGATTGAGTTGCTAGAACGAAAAAATAAACTTCCGAAAAGGATAATAATAAGTTTTGATAACTTTATGATTAGTTCACCGAAGTCATATTTGTGTCAGGATAAACTTAAATACCGCTTTCACAGAATTTTTGAAGATACAAAATTTCTAATAGAAAAAAAAGAATATAAATACTCATTGATTAACTATTTAAATTTTTTATCTAGTGAGGGAAATTGCCTGAAAAATAAGTTTAATTTAGCTCGTATTAAAAACTTATTTATGATGTTTTTCACCAAAGATGAAGATTTGATTTTTACTTCAACAAAAATAGCAAAAGAACACGGTATTATACTTTACAAAGATGGAAGTCAGTCCCAGGAAGCCAAGGAAAAAGTCAAAAGAGATACCTATGAAATCGAAACTCCAAGAAAACTTGATTATAAATTTTTAGAACGCGATTTAAATGTAATTTCTCTTATTAATCAAAAAGAAAATCACAATGTAATTATATTTGTCTCTCCGGTTGAACCAACTATTTATAAGCAATCAAGAAAAAATAAGGGTGAGGAAGAATTCTATACTTTGTGTAAGAAATATAAAATAACTTGTTTAGGCCCACCATTATTACAAAATCAAGATCCTCCTTATTGGCCGGATGCCACTCATCCTCCTAATAAAAAACTTAATGAATGGTTAAAAAATGCTATTTAATTCAATATCATTTATTTTTTTATTTTTACCAACATTAGTATTGACGCTAATACAACGTCAAATAAGGCTTGAAAAAAAAAAAATTTTGGTATTTTTTTCACTTTTTTTTTATTTAATGGTAGGTATAGAGAATTTTTTAGTTTTAATTTTAGATGTCTTTTGGGTTTATTTTATTCTATACCAAAAAAAAAGAATCACAGTTTTAAGAGCCTCTATTGCATGTTCGGCACCTATTTTTTTTCTCATCATAGCTAAATATAGCAATCTATTTTTCGAGGTTAATAATGATTTTAATATTGTAACAGTAGGAGTATCTTTTTTTACTTTTCAATTGATTGCATATTGTTTTGATAGAATCAAACCGGGATGCGAGATTTTGGGACTGAAAGATTTGATGTTATTTATTAGCTTTTTTCCTCAACTAATTGCTGGACCTATAGTCAGGATTTCCAAAGTAAAAATATTTTATAAAAAATTAAATCTTTTCAAACCTTCATTTAATAGATTAAAAATTTGTTCTTTAGTATTTCTCATTGGAATATCATTAAAAGTGATTTTTGCAGATAATCTGGCAGAGATAGTAAATAAACACAAAATTATTCAAAGTGACTTTGGTATCTTAAACTTTCTTTTAATTTGTTATACATATTCATTGCAAATATATTTAGATTTTTTCGCTTATTCTTTATGTGCAATAAGTCTAGGATTGTTTTTTGGCATACGATTGCCTAATAATTTCCGAAACCCCTATAAATCAATAAACCCTCAGGATTTTTGGAGAAAATGGCATATCACTCTCTCCAGTTGGTTTAGAGACTATATCTATATTCCACTTGGAGGGAATAAAAATATTTTATTAAGTTTATTCGTAGTGTTTATTATTTGTGGTTTATGGCACGGGGTAGGATTAAGTTTTATCTGCTGGGGGATTTATCACTTTTTAGTAATAATAATATTTTTACTAGTAAGAAAATGGAATTTAAACTTAAATAAAAATATCAAGATTTTCATAACATTTAATTTAATTTCTTTTGGATGGATTTTTTTTATTTTCCCTTTTGATGAAATTTTGAAGTTATATGATTCAATTCAACCTTATAAATATTACTTTAATATTCAAAAAATTGACTTGGTAATACTTTTATCTTCAGTATTTCTAATACTTAACGCTGAAGTTCAGAAAATTACTAGGAAACTATTGAAATTTAAACAAACTTATCTTGGATTGATTATTGGTATATGGTTTTATGTTGTATTAATTTTTTTAAATTCTTCTAATGACTTCATCTACTTCAAATTCTAGATTTACTTTAAGTTATAGACCTGAGATTGATGGTTTGCGTGCCATTGCTGTTGTTAGTGTAATTATTTATCATCTTCAGATTAATTTCTTAAACTTTCCAATTCTAAGTGGCGGTTTTTTGGGAGTTGATATCTTTTTTGTTATCTCTGGGTATTTAATTACTTCTATAATTCTCAAAGAGTTGAACGCAACTTCAAAGTTTTCATTTCTTGCTTTCTATGAACGACGAGCAAGAAGAATTCTACCAATTTTATTAGTGGTAATCATAAGTACATTTATTGTAGGCTGGTTTTTATTATTTCCCTCAGCTTATTTAGACCTTTCGAAGTCAATTTTGTATACTTTAGGATTTAGTTCTAATTTTTATTTTTTTCTCTCAGAGACTGAGTATCAGGCCGTTAGCTCCCTTTTCAAACCTCTGCTCCATACATGGTCTCTTGCAGTTGAAGAGCAGTACTATATTATATTTCCTGTTATTTTAATCCTTCTATACAAGTATTTTAAAAACTATATTTTTAAATTACTGGCTTTAGCTATTGTTATTAATCTTTGTCTCATACACTTTACTGGTAACTTAAAGTTGTCTCCTCCTTATATTGAAGATAATTTTAAATTTATTGCTCCTACATTTATTTTTGATTTCTATTTCTTGACCAGTAGATTTTGGGAACTTCTTCTGGGATCTTGTTTGGCATATATTGGAATGAATAAAATCAATAACGATCAGAGCAACAATCATAACTCCACGATCTCACTCATAGGATTAATCTGCGTAGTAGTTCCACTATTTTTATATAATGATGAGATGTTCCATCCATCGATCTTTACATTACTACCAGTGGTGGGAGTGTCCTTAATCATACATTTTACAACAGGTAAGGAAAATATTGTCAGAAAACTACTATCAAAAAAAATAATGGTGGGAATAGGGTTAATATCCTACTCATTATATCTGTGGCATTATCCTATTTTTGCCTTTGGTAGAATTAACCAAAGTTATGAAGTATCAAGCTTCAATAAAATTATGTGGGTCACATTAGCCATCTTCTTATCAGTTTTGTCATATTTTAGTATTGAAAGACCCTTTAGGAATAGAAGTATAATTAATAAAAGTATTCTATTAAAATCATTAATATTTACTTCTTTATTAATACTCGCTTCCAATATCTTAATTTTAAAAAATAACGGTTATAAAACCAGATTTGATCATCTTTCAAAGTTTTATGGAACAATCGAGTTTGATAATGACTTCTTGAATGATGAAAGTTGGAAGTATTTGAAAGGGTTTAGACCCTTTGAGGACAATAAAAAAACTAAAATACTGATTGTGGGTGATGGTCACTCAAAAGATATTTTTAATTGCTTTTACCAGAATACAGATCTATTTCCAAACTATCAGTTTAGACGACTGGGATATGATAATGATACAGCTCTATCAATCGGAACCTTTCATTCTGATGTAAAAGAAGAAGATAAAAAATCAGTGAAAAATTTATTATCATCAAATAAGAACTTTATTGAGTCTGAGATAATAATAATTGCTGATCGATTCTTGCAGGATGAGGTGGAAGCCTTACCGAAACTTTATAGACTATTTAGAGAAAGTATAGTAAAAACAAGTTATTCTTGCTATCCAGAACCGAATGAATATCTGAAACATTGGAAGTCTCCGTTGAGAACTCAGGTAGATATAACAGCTCTTAGAAATATTCAAGAATAAAGATGAAGTTCAATATGAGAGGATAAGAAAGAAACTGGAAGAAAATAATGTATAAAAAAAGAATGGTTGGTGAATATGAAGATATTAACGTTCAGTTATCGGAGATTGCAAAAAAATATAAAATAAAATACTTAAAGAAACAGGATTTTCTTTGTGATGAAGATAATAGCTCATGTGATGCCTTCACGACCGATGGATATAAAATATATTATGATTATGGTCATTATACTCTCAAAGGTGCAAAATATTTAGGAGAAAAAATATATAATATGAAGTGGTTTCAGCACAATTAAAAATATACAATTATAGCATGAATTAAAATAGGAAAATGAATGATAAATTTAAAAAACGGTGTAAATATTAAAAAAAAGATTTTAATTACAGTATCAATAATTTGTTTTTATATTTTTTCTCAAATTAAAGCAAAAACGTTTGATGAAAAAATAATAACTTGTGCAGACGAGACTGGTCCTCTTTTTCAATTTACTGTCCCAAGTTTTGAAAAGTTATTCACAGAAAAAGAAATACTCCTAAAAGTTTTTCAAAAGGATAATAGAACAAATTCTAATAATGAAACAGCTCTTATTGAAAAGAAAACAAGCCCAATTGACACGACCTATTTTTTTTACCACGTAAAATTTAATTTAAAGAAGGCTAACAAAAGTTTTTTTGAATTCTTTCCGCCTTCTCATTTAATCATGAAAAATAAAACGACTTTAGTTTGTTGGGAATCTAACGATTAGAATTTAATAATCTTCTTTGTATAATTTCATTTTCAGCTAATTTTTCTCCTAAATAAATAGCCCCCTCCTTAGTAAGATGAGAGCCATCGTATGAGATAAGTCTATTATTTTTACTAAAAGTTTTGCAATATTTTTTTAGATCACAAAATATATCAATCAGACTAATAAAGTTTTTCTTTCCAAAGTACTCCTCCATATTTTGATTTCTTTTAATAAAAGGAATATCAAGTTTATTGTGAATCTTTATTCTTTCATCTTTTGAGAATCCTAAAAGTGTTTTTCTTTTTTTCTTACTAAATTTTTCAAAATTTTTTGAACCAATAATAATTAACTTTTTAAAAAAGTGATCATATTTTCCTGATTCTTTTAATTCAGTAAGATCCTCAAAATTTTTATCTGTCCATGACAAAGAAAGTAGAATTAAATTTGCATTTTCAGTATTTTTTATTAAGATTTTATTTTTGTTAAGGTTGTCGTTTAAGCATTTAATATCTTTAATCGACTTTTTACAACCTGTATTTATACCAGACCACGAGAACTCATTTTTTCTCAAAACATCGTTTTCTAAAAATGAATTTAGAATATCTTGTGAGAAACTATCACCAATGATAAGTATATTTTTTTCCAAGTTTTCGTTAAGTAATTTATTTTTAAATTTAGCAGAATTTTTCCAGACATAACTCCCATATTGATTATCATTAGACAACAAATGATGATCACTTTCTTCATATTTATGGATAAGCCCTTTGCTTTTAATCCCATACAAGGAGATTAATAGTAGTGTTAGTATCATGAAAGTCAGTAATTTATAGTAAAGTTTGTTGTTTATGATTGAGATGTCTCGAGCAGGTTTCTCAATAAACTTCCAGCTTAAAATAGAAGATATAAAAATAATGAGAATTAGAATAACGTTTTCTAACTGAGAGACACTATCTTTATAATAATTCAAAAAGGCTATAAATGGTTGATGCCACATATAAAGGCTGTAACTGATCAAACCATTGAAAACGAGAACCTTATTACTTAAAACTTTGTTAGTTAAGGTATTTTCCTCACCAAATATTATTATCAACATTGTCGCAGCTACAGGAAATAATGTTACTAGTCCAGGGTGTGAAAAGTTCTCATTAAAGAAGTAAATTGATAAAAATATAATTATTAACCCTGAGAATGATAAAAGATCTTTAACAAAAAAATTCACTTCATTTTTCTTTTGTCTCAAGTATAAACAACATAGAACTCCTGCAATCAGTTCCCAAGCTCTTGTTGGTAAAAGGAAAAATGAACCTGCACTTCCCTGGCTTGATTCAATTTGTGCTACAATTAAGCTTATCAAAAATATTGTGATTAAAAGGGAAAGAATAAGCTTCTTAAAGTATTTCAAAACGATTAATAAACATATCGGGAAAATTATATAAAACTGCTCCTCAACAGATAAAGACCAGGTATGAATCAGTGGCTTCAACTCGTTATCATCAAAAAAATAACCTGTATTCTTCCAGAAAAAGAAATTGGAAGAAAAAAAGATACTACTTAGTAAACTCTTTGAATATTCAAGAAGATCACCAGGTAAAAAGATAATAAAGGAAAAAAGACTGCTTACTATGCTAATTAATATGTAGACTGGAAGAATCCTCCTCGCTCTCCTATTGTAAAAACTAGTTATTGAAAACTTATTTTTATCAATCTCACTAAAAATTATTGATGAGATCAAATATCCAGAAATTACAAAAAAAATGTCCACTCCAATGAACCCTCCTGTTAATTTAAAGTTAAAGGCGAGATCAAGCTGTAAGTGAAAAATAATTACTGAATAAACAGCTAATGCACGTAATCCATCGATATCTGGTCTATACTTGTGCATCAATCAAAATTACTTATGGTGATTTTGATTTTAAAAGTTTATATTTATAAATTAGATACTCTAAATCACTCACGGTATTTAAGTCACATGTGTAATTAGAATTGATCATATAAGGTAATATTTTTCTGGCATTTTTATGTGAAACATATTTAGCTACTTTTTTTTGATTAAAAAAATAAAATAGACCAGCATCTGAATATGCTGGCTTTAACTTAGAAGAATCGACTGAAACTTTATCCTTAAAAATCGGATGCAAATAATTTTTTTTAATTTCCATAGCCCACCAAATTGGATTGGTAATTTTCTCTGTCGCAATGAGAATTTCAGGTTTTAATTTTTTATACTTCTTATATGCATCATTATAAACCTCGGGCGGCACAAGTATTGCTGTAGGAAGTACAAATAAAATATCATTACATTTAGTATGATCTGCAAATCTAGGTATATCCTTTTTTATTAAATCCATAAATGTCGCTTGATCGCCTGATAATTTTTTATCTCTGAGAGATAATACGCTTACATCAAGCACTTCAACAATTTTCCTAATTTTATGTGAATCCGTTGACACATATACACCATTTATAAAACTTAGTTTTTTAAGATTTCCTATAACATGTTTTATCATAGGAATACCATCCACCTTGTATATATTCTTTTCTTTAATTCTCCTTGAGCCAATTCTCGCTGGTATATATGCAAACATTAATTTTTTTCTAACAAAAACCAATTAATATTATCTTGAGGAAATTCTTCATCTAGATGATAGGCAAAACCATAACTATTCAATTTCAAATTAAACCTTTTAATCATCTCAAAAGCGAAATCTCTTTTAAATAATTTTTTTTTATGACCTCTATAAATCACATCAACGGGCTCCGGGTTAAAATATTCACAAATCAATATATATTTTCTGGATAATAAAAATAATTTATCGTAAACATTATTAATAAAATTAGGATTAATATGAATTAAAAATGTTTTTGATAAGACTAATTCAAATTTTTTACAGCTAAATTCTGAATTATCAATATTGAAATCTAAAACTGATCCATTGTAAATATTTTCTTTTGGTAAAATTTTATATAATTTTTTGCATGCTTGAGAATTTATTTCTATTGCATATTGGTCTTGCTTCTTAAAGATCTTTTTTAACGAAATTAAATTTAGTCCAATATTAGCACCTACCTCTAAACAACTTGAAATATTTCTATTTTCTCCAAAAATTTTTTTAAAAAAATTATCGTTTGATTTCTTTAATAACTGATCAGAATTTCTTACTATATAGTCATTTCCAAAATCTGTTGACCAAAATAGTTCTTGTGATGTCTTAAATTTCTTTTTCATAGAAGATTTCTTGATAGGTAACTAAGTATTTTAAAATTTGCTCGTATCATATTACCAAACCTAGGATTATTAAATCTTTTTTTTCCTGACACTTGAAGTTCACAAAATTTTAAATTTGTTTTTAAATAGTACATAATCCAATTCAAACCAAGATCATCTTTAAGTTTTAAATACCTTTTTTCTATAATTTTTAAATCAAAGCCTCTCATCCCACATAGCATATCAGAAACTCCAAATTTCCATTTATAATAAAACACAAAAATCTTCTCTGAAAATCTATAAATTTTTTGTCTTACACCTAAGACTAAAACTTCCTTATCTTTCAACTTTTTAATAAATTCTTTTATATATTTAGGATTATGCTCACCATCAGCATCCAGCATCACAAGATGAGTAAATTTTTTTAAAACTATCTCTTTTATTCCTTTTAAAACCGAGCATCCATATCCGAGTGATTTTCTATTCGTAACAATATTAATCTTTTTTTTTCTCAAAATTGTTAGGGTTGAATCAGTTGAGTTGTCGTTAACAACAAAGACTTTACCGTATGGTTTGCAATTATCTACAATGTTTCCAATCGTATCCTCTTCATTTTTTGCAACAATCAAAATTGCTAAATTAAATCTTTTAGATATAACTCCTCTCCTTGTCTCTTCTTTTTATTTAACTTTTTCCCAATAATTTTATCGACTTTGTTTGGCCCCAGTGCATTTTTAGGACAAGGTCTTAAGAATTCAATATTATCGTAACTAATTTTTTCGTTTTTATCTAAATCAAATTTCGTTCTTATTGCTCTTCTCTGAATGATAACAGTTTCTGCTTCATTTTTGCATATTTCTTTTTTATCTGATCCTAAAGCATCTAAAAGTTTTTTTGAACTTTCAACCATTGAAGTCCAGGTCTTTGGATTCATTGCAAATTTATGATCAGGACCATTTCTATCATTGTCATCTGTAAAGTGTTTTTCTATCGCTCTTGCGCCCAATGCAATAGCCCCCAAAACCGCTTCATGTCCAAAAGTATGATCAGATAAACCTAAAGGCATATTTGGCCAAATTGATGCAAACCTCTTTAAAACATTCAAATTCTGATATTTCATATTATTCGTATTAGCGGTATAATTTGTATTACATTGCATAAGACATATTTTATCATTATATTTTAATATCTCTTCTACTGATTCAAAAACTTCTGTTTCGTTAGATGCACCACAAGCTAGAAATATTGGTTTTTTTTTTTTTGCTATTTTAACTATTAGATCTTTGAATGTTAAATCTCCTGATCCGATCTTAAATGCTTTTAGGTATTTATTTAAAGTTTCAACTGCTTCATAATCATAGGGTGTTGTCATGAAATCTATGTCATTTTTTATACAGCATGAAATTAATTCCTCCGTCCATTTCCTTGGTGTATGATATTTCTTATAAATGTTAAAAACTGAATCATCCCACTTTTCCTGATGTGATACTTTTAGTTTTTTCCCTGTAAAACCAGTATCAGATATAATTCTTTCAGGTAAGAAATGTTGAAACTTTGCACAATGGGCTCCAGATTCTTTTGCTAATTTAATTAACTTCTTTGCTCTAAAAAGACTCCCATCGTGATTTGCAGCAATGTCAGCAATAAAATAAACATCAGAAACATTAGAAATTTTGAATTTTCTTATTTTAAACTCACTTTTATATTGTTTTTTCATCTACTTCTTTCAATAGTGATTCAATAACTTCATCAATTGTTGGCATTTTATAATTTAACAATTCCTCAGCTTTACTAACGTTCATACCACAATTTTTTGATCTTTGTATAGGTAAATTATCAACTGTTGAATTACTAAAATTTTCATCCGAAAAACCCATTTTTGTAGAAACTCTCTTTATGAAGTCAGCTTTAGAAATATACTCTCTTGATCCTACATTTACCAAACCACTATATCCTGTTTTATAAAGGTCAATCAAAATTCTGGAGAAAGAGTTTACGTCAATTGATGATGTGTAATAATCATGAAAGAGTTTTATTTTTTTATTTTTTTTTATTGAATCTAAAATCCATTCAAAAAATGTTAGATCTTTTTGGCCTCTAAAACCAATAATGTTTGTTCTTATAATAAGTGATTTATTGTAACTTAGTGCTATGTTTTCAGAACAATATTTTGATGCAGCATATTGATTTTTGATTACGATTTCATCATTTTCTGTACTATTATTTAGATTATATAACTGATCTGTTGAAATGCCGATGTACTTACATTTTTTGTCTTTAATCCAATTGATTATATTAAAAACCGCAATAGTATTTAAGTTCCATGCTTTTTCAGGATACTTCTCACAAAATTCTAAATTAACATTTCCAGAGCAATTTATAATTAGACTTGGTTTAACATCATTTAAACCATCGATTAACATTTCTTTCTTTGTAATATCAATTTTATAAGGCCCATGATTAGGAGAGAAAATATCAATATTTTGTGATAATCCCTTTAAATAGTTAATCATACTTTTTGCCAATAAACCTGTCTTTCCAATGATTAAAATTTTCTTGTCCATGATATTGTTTATAAAGATTTATTAAGTTTGATCTATAATTTTTAAAACTTTTGTATTCTTGTGATTTATATAAAATATATCTGAAAATTAATTTCTTAACTATCTAATTATTAATAATCATTGTATATAAATAGAATTTTATTTTTATATTATTGGCAATAAACTTTACCTGACAATCTATAGAATTATTATAAAGTAAATTTTCATATTTACTTTATAATATGCTTTAAGTGAGTATGAATTTTTTTTTCGTATGGAAGAAAGTTTGTTAAATGTCTGGTTGATTCTTTTATTAATTTTTTCCAATCACTATTAGGCATCTCAAGTAAATTTTTGAATTGCATTTTATTTTTAACATTCTTTACAAATTTAATTTTTTTATAATGAAACTCTTCATCGGCACTTGATACATAACATAAATTAATTGTAGGTTTTTGATGAATGACTGAGAGATTAATAGTACTTGAACTACCACAGATATATAAATCCGTTTTTGAAATTACATCAGTTACAGACACGATTTCTTTTTTAAAGCCATAATCTCTAAATATGAATTCATAATTTTTTATTTTTGATTTTGGATGAAAAGAAAATAAAACATCTTTTGAGTAATCGGATAAAATACTAAAATATTTTCTAAGTTCAAACTCGTGTTTTTTCCAACTAATAAATTTATGCTCAAAATAAATAGGAACGGCAAATAAAATAATTCTTTTATTCTTCTTCCTAAATTTCGAGTTTTTTGTTCTTAAATACTCAATATTTTCAATTAATTTTATTTTGGTTTTATCTATTCCAAATTTTTTGAGAGTTAAAAAACTATCTCTATTTTCCACAAAAATTAAATCAGAGTTACCTCCTCCTTGGATCCATGGTTTGAGAGGCAACATCCTCAAAATCTTTAGGGCTATCGTTACCCATCCTTTTGAGAATAAAAATAAACCATACTTAGTTTTATAAGTTTGCAAAGGTAAAAGAAATCCCACAAGCATATTTAAAATATTATTTCCAAATTTAACTTTTGGTGAATGTGATTTATATTTTCTTTGCAAGCCTAAATTATGAACACTCATTGATAGAGTAGAATAAACTATCACTTTAATTTTAAGTTGATTTGCAGCTTTAATCAGAGGTGGTGTCAAGCCTAATTCTCTGTCTCCAGTTAAAAAAATATATTTAACATTGTTATTTATTAAAAAATTTTTTAAATAACTTTTTTGCTTTGAGTATACATTTACTAAATAAAGAATTTTCAAAATATCTACAAATAAGCAATTAAACAAAAAGTTACAAAATCTTTTTGATTTTAAGTATTCAGATATTGACATTTGGAAGTTTTCCAACTTTTCAAAAGGATCATTAATTTTATTTTTTTGAATTCTTAAAATATTTTTTTCTGGTATTTTTAACTTACTTCCACTCACTATAAGCATTTTTTTTTCTTCAGAAAAACATTTAAGATATTCCATCAAGTCAGTCATCTTTTTATATGAACTCTCATGTCTTGGAAAAAATAGGATCATCTTCTAGTCCTTTTTAGAGTATAATTTTCTTACTTCAATAAGTTCTTTCATTTGTCCAATATCATGCCAATTTTCAAAAATTGGGAAGGGTACAACCTTTTTATTTTTTGCTAAACTATTTATTAAATCTGGCATATCAATTTTTTTGTTTGACTGAATCTTTTTGATTATTTCTTTCTCAAAAACATAAATACCAGCATTCACCCAGAAATGTTTGCTTGGTTTTTCATTTATTGAACTTACCCTTTTATTTTTGGATTCTAAAACTCCAAAAGGAATGTTCATTGTATACTGCCTTACACATACCGTTATATCAGCATTATTCTTTTTATGATAGTTTAAGAGCTCGTTAAAATCTATGCTTGTTATTATATCCGCGTTAATAACAATTATTGGACCCTTAAAACTTATATTTTTTATTTTTGATAATGATCCAGCAGTCCCCAAAGGATTTTTTTCTTCTATATATTTAATAGAGTAACTTTTAGAACCATTACCTAAGTATTTTTTGATATCTTGTGATTTAAAAAAAACAGAAATATAAAAATTAAAAAAACCGCAGCTAAGGAAATTTTCTATAAGGATTTTAATGATAGGTTTTGAATCAATAGTAACAAGCGGTTTAGGAATTTTATCAGTGATAGGTTTAAGTCTTTTTCCAAATCCTCCTGCCATCATAAAAATCACAATATCTTTTTTTGTTTCAGAATTAATTTCATCTAATTTAAGAACCTTCAAAACATTTTTTTTTTTATTTAAAATAGGTATTTGTTTTACATCCATTTTTTTTAGCTTCTGAATCTCTTTTTCTGTTATTTTCTCCTCTGTTAAAAATCTAAAATTTTTAAACATAATTTTTTCTACTTTATCGTTTGTACCAAAACCCTTTAATAATCCTCTTCTCACATCACCATCGGTAATAGTTCCAATTAATTTGGAGTCATGATCTACGACAAGTACAATTTTAAGATCGTAGAATTTGTCTAAAATTTGAATGGCCTTATTAATTGTTGAGTTTTTCTGAACTATAATTTTTTTGAGCATTTTAAATTGGTTTAAATTTATAAAAATCTTAAATTTTGTGATTTAAATGGACCTTCTTTTTTTAGTAAAAATTCATAAATGATTATTGTAAAACTTTATCATTATATTATTCAATATCACTTTCAACTTTTTTTAATTATTCTTAAAAACTTTAAACTTATGATTAGTCCTAAACCATTTGTTAAGTATCTCTTATCTTTAATCTCTATTGTCCAAGACCTTATCGGATCTTTTTTTTTAAAAATCTGAAATGGCATTGTAAAATTATAAAACTTATAAGAAACTCTTTTTTTTTCAAGGATTCTCCCAATAGTTTTCTTTGAGTAAATATTCCATCCACTCTCAATATCACCTAATCTATTTTTATTGTATTTTCTATGATTAATAAGTACATCAACGTCATAATCATTGAAATTGGATAATATGAATAATTCACCATTGGTTTTTAACATTTTTATTAATTTTCCAATTATATTCTTACCTTCATCAAAATTAAAAATTCCTAGTACACCGAAAAGGGATATTAAGTCAAATTTTTCTTTACTTACAAATTTATTAATATCTGTATGATAAAAGTTTGCTTTTTTATTATTTCTTTTTGCAATATTTATCATATCTTTTGAAGGCTCTACAGCTGAATAATTCCAATTAGGATATTTATGATTTAGAAAGTTTATTAGTGACCCTGTCGCACATCCGACATCCAGAAAATCAATCGGATGGTGCTTTCTTTTTGCAATTTTTTCGGCAAAGATCTTAAAATATTCCTTTGGATTTTTATAATGATCCTCTTCTAAGTATGTACTTACGTCTTTATATTTTGCCATTCATTTCTCCAGAAAATTTATGTATTCGAATTTTGAATATATTAGATATGTCGATTCCTATCATCTATAATTAAGAGTAATGGTTCATAATAATTTTTAGAACATATTAAACCTTTATAATCAAACTAACAAAATTAAATTTAAAAAGGTTATAATGAATTTGAAAACCTGTCCAAACTTTTTCCATCTGAAAAACCAAGAAATTTTTCAATCATTTCATTTTGTTTTCTTTTATTCATCTTAAAGTGAAATGGAGAAGAAAGAAGTTTTTCAAATTCTTTATGTGATTTCGCAACTTTAAATAAATTAAAATATTTTCTAAAATAAACAAACTCTTTCAATTTTTTACTAGCTTCATCAAAAACTGGAATGATAGTTTTTGTATTTAATATAATAGCCTCTAATAAAACTGTTGAGTTAAAACCAATAACTACTTCTGATAATTTGATTAAATCTGGCGCTTGCTTATCTGAGAAACTTAGATTTTTAATATCACTAAACTTTATTTTTAATGCATTTTCGATAGTCTCTTTTATCTGGGTCTTCCAAGTAATATCATTTATATTTTTAATTTTTATAATGAATTTTTTTTTTGGGTTTTTAAGTGCACATTTCGCAAATATAGAATGAACATTATTAAATAGTTTCACAAACCCATAATTTTCATTGCTAAAATAATGATATTTAATATATTTATGCCTAATAGACTCTGGCAAATCATCAAAACCAATTCCTCCACTTAAATGTCCAAAAGAGAAAAGTGTTACACAGTCTCCATTTCTTTTCTTATTTTCTTTTACCGGTAAAATTCTATCCATTCGCAACGAACCAATAACATTAATTTGAGATTCTTTACAAAAATTTGTTTCTGTAAATAATTTTTTCCCTAAATTATTTGTCATAAGGATTTTAGTACCAAGGTATTTGAGTTTTTGCTCCTTAAATCTATTAATTTGATGTTTATAGACTTTTTCGTCCATTACTGTGAATTCTTTGTGAACACAAATAAAATTTAATTTTAATTTTTTACAAACAAATGCCCAATCCTGATCTAGTCTATATTGAACAGACGGAGAGACTATACAGTCAATTTTTTTTCTTTTAAGAAATAAAATAGTTCTCTCTAGAAAAATTCTTTTTCTACTTCTTGCTTTTAGTAAGTCGGTATCTTTTTCTAAAAAGTATGTTGCATATGGCATTGATTTACTAAAAAAAATAGCTTCTACCAGTTCTAATAGATTTATAGGTGCAGTAAAAATTTTTAATTTAGAATTCTTTAAATAGACTTCGATATCCTCTCTACATCTATAGTCATTAAAAATAATTATATTTTTTGAGGTATTCTTTGATGTTGAAATATTTTTTAACTTAAAATAAAAATATCTTGAAAAAATTAATGAAAATAACTGAGTACTCAGAATTTTTTTTAGAAGTTCTTTAAATTTTGAGGTCAAGATCATAATGTGATCTCTTATATAATTATATTGAAAAAAAGGATAGTAATAATTTATATAGGTAACTAATTACCAAACTTTATAAATAAAAACTATTCATTTAAAACTAAAATTGGTTTAGAAATAACTATGATTAAACTTTCTGAATACTCAATTCATTTTAAAAATTTAAGTGAACACGAAGCAATACAGAATTCAAACTCACTCGAAAATAAGTTGGAAGAATTTAGATTGAAGTTAGATTTAAGGTTTCTACAAAAATTCGTTAAGAAGGGCACAATCCTTGATTTTCCAATAGGAACCGGGCGAATCTATAAAAACTTCTTAAATACTCATGAAGTTTGGGGTTATGATATTTGTAAAGAGTATATAAAATTAGCAAAACAAAGAAACCCGGAAATCAGTCCTAGATTTAAAATCAGTTTTCTTGAGAGCATTAAACATAAAAAAAAATTTGACAATGTTATAACTTTAAGGGTCCTTGGTGCAGCTCGAAATATTCAAGATTTAGATAAAATTTTTCTTAACATTCATAATATTTTAAACAAAGGAGGTAGATTTCTCTTTAATATGCCGATAGAGATTGATGAATTACAAAAATATAAAAATTTCAACAAATTCAAGATCATATTTAAAGAGAATTATGATTTCCACACACGTTTGAAATCTATGGAGGGTGCTGAGAATAGATTATATAGTTTTATACGGAAAAATATTTCTTATTTTCCTTTTTTTCTTTTGAACTTTAACGAATTTTTTCAAATCAAAATACTTAAGAAATCAGGAACAAACTTTTATGTAGTTGAAAAAACATAGTTTTCTTTGATGGATTGATAAACTTATATTCATGCTAAGGGTTTTTTCTCAATTTTTTTTTTTAGTTTATTCACTCAAATCATCATCGCACTATGGTTAAGTTTTTATTCTATCGGTATCTAATTGCAAGAAATTTTCTAAAATTTTTAAACCATGTCTTCCACTTTTTTCTGGATGGAATTGAAAACCGTACACGTTTTTTTTTTTTATAGCCACTGGCAAAACTTGATCATAATAATTTATATAACCAATAATATTATGCTTATCTTCAACATCTGGATAGAAGGAATGAACAAAATATTGGTAGAAATCATTGTCAAAATCTTTGAAAATAGAATTATTCCAAACTTCATTTTTTAATGGATGAAAAACTTTGTTCCAACCAATATGAGGTAACTTGATCTCATTTTTAAATTTATCAGAGTTAATTTTGATAACATCGCCTTTTATAATATTTAATCCGTTGTTTTCTCCAAACTCAAAGCTCCTTGAAAATAAAAGTTGCATTCCGACACATATTCCTAAGAAATATTTTTCAGAATTGATGTAATCTTTAATTGTTTTAATTAATTGAAGTTTATGTAATTTGTCTACACAATGGCCGAAAGCTCCAACTCCAGGTAAAATGACATGACTTGCATCCATAATAATATTTTCTTCTTTTGTTCTAATTGGAGTTATTCCAAAATATTTTATAACTTGTTCTAAACTTTTTAAGTTACCAATTCCGTAGTCTATTATTACTAATTTTGGTTTCATATATTTCTAATATTTTTATTTGAATTTATACAGAACTTTTTAACTTGATCTATCGATAAATCATCATAATGAAAAGCACTTGCAATTGCTATCGCATCGGGGTCAGCCCTTTCAAATAACTTTTTTAAATGTTTTATATTCCCTAAACCTCCTGATAAAATAATTGGAATCTTAGTAATATTCGATGTCTCCTCTGCAAGATCTAAGTCAAATCCTTTTCTTGCCCCATCTTTATCGACAGAAGTTAATAAAATCTCTCCAGCACCCAGGTCTTCTGCTTTTCTTATCCATTCTAGGACGTCAAGACCACTTTTTTCTCTTCCAGAATTAAAGAGTGCTTCCCAACCGATTTCATTTCTTTTTGCTTCAATAGATAAAGTCACGCATTGCGACCCAAACTTTTTTGCCACTTTATTTAGAATATCTGGTTCTTTGATTGCTGCAGAGTTAATACCTATTTTATCGGCCCCACTATATAAAATTTTTTCAACATCGTTTTCACTTCTTATGCCGCCACAGACTGTAAAGGGTATGAAAATATTATTAGTTGTATCTTTGATGATATTCATCAACGAGTCTCTCTGATAAAGACTAGCTACTGTATCAAGATAAATTATTTCATCAATCCCTGAGTCAAAATACTTTTTGGCGTAGTCAAAAGGATTTCCAAGTTTTCTTAGACCCTCTAGCTGAATCCCTTTTATCAAATTTTGACCTTTGATATCTAATCTTGCAATAATTCTTAGATTTTTCAATTTATTTCCATACAGTTTTATTAAGAATCCATTTATTTTGAACTTTATGCCAAATATGTGGTGACCTGAATTTATCGCAGAGTTCATCTAGATACTTTCTTGTCATCAAAGGAATTTTTTTAACATCAAAATATTTTGCAAGGTCTGAAACGTCTAGATAGTTGATTATTTCGTTCATGAACCTTTCAGGATATTCGCCATCATATTGTTTTACAAGTGAAACCCCCTCATCCCTTGTTATTTCTTCGTTCCTTATCTCTTGTGAACAATCATAGGTAGCTCTCCCTATTCCAAATTTTATAAAAAGAGTGAAATAATGAAGATCATCAAGTTTATCATCAATACTATTATATTTGCTATAGGTTCCACATGTTCTTTCGGGTGAGGCTTCAAATCCGCCATTTTCAACAGCAAAGTAATAACATTCTTGAGGATGCCATTTGACAAAATAACCTAGATATTTGTAATTAATTTTTTTTTCTTCTACCAGCGCTTTAGACTCAGGTATGTATGGTTGTAGGTCAAAATCTGAAAATTTATAGTTTTTTTTCAAATTTTCTATACTTTCTCCAGATAGAAAAATTGAAGATAAATCATCTGAACTGAAAAAATCTTTTCTAAACTCCGCTGATTTATTATTCTGAATGGGGTTCCCATACTCAGCCTCATTCTCACCATAAAAAATTAATTTAATATCATTATTTAAGGCAATTTTTGGTGCTATATTTTTTTGTCCAAGCATGAAAGGTTGGAATGGATGAAGCAGATTTTCCAATGCCAACCTAGTTAGAAGTCTGTGTACTTTCCCATTAGGTGTAACTAGAATATTATCAAAACCACTATGAATCCATTTCTGAAAATTACTCCAACCCCATTTAGTATACATGTGTGGTGCCCATGTAACTGTTAAAGGATTCATTTTATATTTATATTTTAAGAGATACGAAGTAAAGAAACTATCTTTACCTCCAGAACCAGGAACGAGGCAATCATACTTTCCATCAGACCTTCTATATTGATTGCATAAATCTAAAAGTTCTTTTTCTCTTTCGTTCCAATCAATTTTTTTTTTTTGTAAAGCAAAGTTGCATGCATCACACACACCATCTGAATCAAAATTAATTGTCGTTTTTTTGGAGTTAACTTTATTTTTATACTCGATGGCTGAATTAGGTCTTTGATTTGATATTACACATTTTTTACAATAGAGGACTTGTTTTGGTAAACCTAAGCTTTCATGTGGTGAATTATTTTGCAATATTGAAACTTCTGAGTTTATTATTTTTATCAATAGTATATATTACATTTGCATTAACATTTAAAATGTTTTTTAATAATTAATTAAAGCTACTGACAATGAAACCTTTTATTGGAATTACCGGAGCATCTGGCTTTATAGGTTCCCACCTCACCGAGAACTTGTTAAAAAAAGGTTATAGAGTTAAAGCACTTGTTAAATATAATTCAAATAATTTTTCGGGTTGGCTAAATGAAATTGATTATTCTAACAAAAAAAAATTAGATATCACATTTGGAGATATTAGAGATTACTCAATATGTGAAAATTTCATCAAAGGATGTGATGTAGTTTTTAATTTGGCAGCATTAATTGGAATTCCTTACTCATACCTCGCACCGGAAAGTTATTTAGATGTAAATGTAAAAGGTACATTAAACCTTTTAAAAGCTTCTAACTTGTTCAAAATTAAAAGATTTATTCAATTCTCAACCAGCGAGGTTTATGGAACTCCAGAAACTATTCCTATTAAAGAAACGCACCCACTTTATGCGCAATCGCCCTATGCGGCTTCAAAAATTGCTTCTGATCAACTTACACTAAGTTTTTACAATTCTTTTAAATCACCAATAGTTATTTTAAGACCATTTAATGTTTTTGGTCCAAGACAATCACAAAGAGCGGTGATATCAAGTATAATTAATCAAATATTATCTTCCACAAATAATAAAATTAGACTGGGTTCCCTATGGCCAGAAAGAGATTTTAACTATGTAGAAGATTCTGTTGAATCAATTTCTAAAGTTATTGAACTAAAAAATATAGAAGGTCAGATAATTAATATTGGCTCTGGCTTTAAAATAAGTATTGGAGATGTTGCTAAGATTGTTATGAAAATAACCAAAAAAGAAGTTGAGATTTTAGAGGAAAAAAAAAGAATTAGACCTAAAGAAAGTGAAGTCAAATATTTATTGTGCGATAACCAAAAGTCTATAGATATGGGTTTATACAAAAAAAATAGTGATCCAAAAATTATATTTGAAGAAGGCATGAAAAAAACAATCAAATGGTTTAAAGAAAAAATAAGAATGGAAAGTAAGGATTATCAAATTTAATTATGAGTAAATCTAATAATATCCATGGAGAAATATTAAATAGGCTTAACTTTTTGCAAAATAAAAAAAGGGCTGAATCTATTCATGAACCTTTTTTTGATAATTCTGAAGTAGAGTATATTCAAAAATGTTTGAAGAGCGGCCTTGTCTCTACAGTTAATAATGATTTTATACGTGATTTTGAAAAATCAGTTTCTAATTTTACTAAAATAAAATTTGTTCATGCAACGAATTCTGGCACTAGTGCCTTGCATATTTGTCTTCAAACACTGGGAATCCAAAAGGATGATGAAGTTATTGTTCCAAGTTTGACGTTTGTTGCAACAGCAAATGTAGTTTTGTATTGCAATGCGAAGCCAATATTCGTGGATTGTGAAATGGATAGTTTAGGTATATGCCCAGACAATCTCAATGTTTTTTTAAAAAAGAATACTTTTTATAAAAACAACAATCTATATAATAAAGAGACCAAAAAAAAAATTAAAGCATTAATAGCCACGCATATTTACGGCATGCCAAATAATATTGAAGAGCTTTGTTCTATTTGTAAAAAATATAATCTAAGATTAATAGAGGACGCCACAGAGTGCCTAGGCACATTTTATAATAACAAACACGTTGGTTCATTTGGTGATATTTCAGCTTTAAGTTTTAATGGAAATAAAATTATTACAACTGCTGGTGGCGGAGCAATAATGACTAATCATAAAAATCATTCTAATGAAGCAAACTTAATGATAAACGTTTCAAAGGAAAAGAAAAAAGGAATTACAATTCATAGTAAACTTGGTTTTAATTATAAAATGCCAGGTTTAAATGCATCTCTTGGCCTTGCTCAATTCAAAAAAATTAATAGTTTTCTTAAGAACAAAAGGAAACTAGCAAGTAAATATTTTAAAATTTTTGAAGATTTATCAGAATTGAAGTTCTTTAAAGAAAGAAATAATACTGTAAGTAATTATTGGATAATTGCAGCATGTTTATCAAAAAGTATAGATAAAGAAAAACTTATAAAACAAGCAAAAAAAAAAGGCATTGCTTTACAATCAATATGGGTTCCACTTCATAGTTTAAAATACTTCAAGAATTATCAGAGAACGTCAATGAGAAATACTAATCATATATTCAATAATTTAATTTGTTTTCCCAGTAGTCCTTATTTGATTAAATGATGAAAAAAATTTGTATTGTTACAGGATCGCGTGCAGAATATGGTCTGTTATATTGGACAATCAAAAAACTTGAAAACGCTCCTGAAGTAGATTTACATCTTGTAGTTACAGGCAGTCATTTATCAGATAAATTCGGAAACACTATCAACGAGATTAATCCCATAAAAATCAAAAATCTTCATAAAATTAACATTTTGAGTAGCAATGATAATATAACAGGCATTTCCAAAACAATTCAAAATGCCATTCAGAAGTTTTCAATTTTTTTTATTAAGAATAAATTCGATTCACTTATAGTTTTGGGAGACAGGTATGAAATATTTGGTGTAGTTCAAGCTGCTATGATTAATAAATTGCCAATCTCTCATTTACATGGTGGTGAATCAACCTACTCGCTTATGGATGACGCAATTAGGCATTCAATTACAAAAATGTCTCATTTGCATTTTACTACAAGTGAAGTCTATAAGAAACGCGTTATAAAAATGGGTGAGAGTCCCAAAAATGTTTTCAATTTTGGTCCACCATGTATTGATAATATTAAGAGATCTATGCTGTTAAACAAAAAAACTTTGCAATTAAAATTAAATATTAATCTTGAGAGTAAGGTTTTTTTAATAACCTTTCATCCCGAAACATTACTTGAAAATGATGAAAGGAATCTTTTAAACTTCTTATCTGTCCTAAAAGAATTCAAATGTTCAAAAATTTTTACTGGAGTAAATGCCGATATAAATCGTTCAATTATACACAGAATCATAAAAGATTTTGTAAAATTAAACGACTCCTGTTTTCACTTCGATTCACTTGGACGAATAAACTATTTATCATTAATGAAAATTTCTAATCTTGTACTTGGAAACTCGTCAAGTGGAGTAATTGAAGCACCACTTATTGGAGTTCCATCAATAAACCTTGGTGAAAGGCAGAAAGGAAGAGAGAGAAAAAAGTCAGTTATTAATTGTGATTTTAAAATTGATAATATCTATAAATCTATTGAAATAGCATCAAATAAAAAATTTAAAGTAAAGGTGAAAGCTGAATCCAATAAACTGTTGAAGAAATATACGGATGTATCAGATAAGATTTCTGATGTGATATTGAATACCGATATGAAAAAACTACTGTTAAAAAAATTTTATGAAAAAAATTAAAGTAATTTTTTTTGGATGTATTGATCTCAGTTACACGGCTCTTATGAGCTTAACAAGAATCAAGCATGTTGAAGTTGTAGGTGTGGTTACCAAAAAGACCTCGCCTATAAATAGCGACTTCTTTCCTCTAGAGACTTTTTGTAAAAAAAAGAAATTAGATACTTTTTTCTTTGAACCAAATAAGTCCAAACAATTATTTGATTGGGTCAAAGAAAAGAGATCTGAAGTAATATTGTGTGTTGGTTGGTCACATGTAATTAATTCTAGTATCTTGAGTTTACCAATATTTTATTCAATTGGCTATCATCCCTCAGACCTACCAAAGAATAGAGGAAGACACCCTCTAATATGGTCTCTAGTTCTTGGTCTAACGAAGACTGCATCAACTTTCTTTGAGCTTAATAAGAACGTGGATAGTGGTGATATAATTAATAAATCTCATATAAATATAGCAAAAATTGACACTATAAATTCACTTAAAAAAAAACTAGAAAAAAAAATAGTAAAACAAATTCAAGAAATCTTCTTTGATATACTAAAAGGAAAATTAAAAAGAAAGAAGCAGAATAATCTTTTAGCTAATAAATTAAGAAAAAGATACTTTTCCGATGGAGTTATTGACTGGCGTATGAACGCAGAACCAATTTCTAATCTAGTTCGCGCTTTGGTAAAACCATTTCCTGGTGCAAGTATTTATTACAATGGAAATGAATTCAAAGTTTGGATGGTAAAGATTAGTAACTTTTCTCCGCAAAATACTGAACCAGGAAAAGTGTTGTCTGTAATAAATAAAAATATTCATGTGAAATGTAGTGATAAGTCTATTATAATTACTAAGCATAATTTAAAAAGAATGCCCAAAAAAGGTGAATATTTATTATGAGTAGATCAATTTTATTTGTTGCCCCACATTTAGATGATGAGTCACTGGGCTGCGGTGGGACAATTATAAAGTTTAAAAAAAATGCCAATAAAACTCACTGGCTTATCATTACTTCTTCAACTGATAGTCAAGAAAATATAAAAAAAGTAAACAATTTTTATGATTTTAACTCATATTATAACGCCAACTTCTTGCCTTCTTCTCTTGATCAAATTGGACTTTCACAAATCATTAATAAAATTAAAAATTATATAATTAAGATTAAACCCGAAGTTATTTTTCTACCCTTTTCTGGTGATGCGCATTCAGATCATCGAATTGTATTTGCTTGTTTTCAAACATTTTTGAAATCATTTAGATATGATTTTATAAAAAAAGTTTACGTATACGAAACTTTATCAGAAACCAATTATAATTATTCTTTAGAAAAAAATATTTTTCAACCTAATACTTTTGTTAACATTAGCAATGAGTTTAAAAAAAAATGTAAAATTATACAAATATATAAAAATGAATTTAAATCGCACCCTTTCCCCAGAAGTCTAGAATCAATTAAATCGCTTGCTACAATTAGAGGAGCCCAAGGAGGCTTTCATTATGCAGAAGGATTCTATCTTATAAAAAATATTATTGACTAAGTTTCATGATAAACACCAAACGCATTGTTGCCATAATACCAGCCAGGAAAGGTAGTAAGAGATTAAAAAATAAAAACCTTTTAAAAATAAATAGTAAGCCCATGATTTATTGGTCAATCAAGGCTGCTTTGAACTCAAAGTATATAGATAAAGTTATTCTATCTACAGAATCTCCAGAAATAGCCAAAATAGGTAAGCAGTTTGGTGCTGACGTTCCTTTTTTAAGGCCAAAAAAATTTGCAACTGATTCTTCTTCAACTGAAGATGTAATGATATTTACACTCAACAAGCTCAATAAAATAAACAAATACGAAATATTAATTTTGTTGCAACCCACAAGTCCCATGAGAACCTCTCGAAGTATAGATAAATCCATAGAAATGTTAGAGTCAAAGACTGAAGTATTCTCAGTGATTGGAATGGTAGAAAATAATTTTCATATAAGTTGGTGTAAGCTCATAAATAATAACGGATTTATAGAAGACTTAGTTAACCCTAAATTAAATAAAATATTGAAAAAGAATTATAAAATTAATGGTGCCATTTACACAACATACGTAAATAAATTTTTAAAATTCAAAAAATTCATTATAAAGAATAAATCTCTACCACTAATAATGGATAAAAAAGAGTCAATAGATATTGACTATATTGAAGATTTCGAATACGCAAAATATCTAATGGAAATATAAATGATAAGATATAGAGATGAAAAAATTAAAAATTTTATTCTTTGGTAGGAAAAATGACTACTATTCAATGAAGTGTTTAGAACACTTGAATAATTTAAACTTTGATATTTCAGTTATTTGGTCAAATAAAAGAGGTGAAAAACTTAAAAGAATATCAGATTCAGATTTAGATTATATTTTATGTCATCGAAGCTATTTTATTCTTCCTGATACATTGCTAAAATTACCACGTCATTATTCAATTAATTTTCACCCTGCACCACCCTCTTATCCAGGATCTGGAGGGTTAAATTTTGCTTTATATAATAATGATGAAAAGTTTGGAATTACCATACATTTAATGAATAGACGTGTTGATGATGGTGATATTATCTTAACTAAAAATTTAAAAATTGAACCTAAAGATAATTTAGATAGTCTTTTAAAAAAAACTCATGAATTACTTTTAAAATCTTTTATAGAGTTTACTAATACGCTTAAAGCGGATGGTCATAAATATGTTAAAGAGATGGCTACAAAAAATAAAGATGTTACTTGGTCAAAGAAAAAAACAAAAATAAGCGAAGTAGACAATTTTCAAGAAATCAACAGAAACATCAGTAAAACCGAACTCCAAAAAAGAGTGAGAGCTTTTCATACTAGTTCTCATCCTCTTAGAATAAAAATTCATAGTGAAAAATTTATAATGAAAAAATAATTATAGTTGTAAATTTCTATTTCTTATTTAATTTCTGATTGATAATCTCATCCCTTACATAATCTCTTAAAGCTTTCTGACCAATATATTCAAAAAAACGCGACGCCTCAATTCCTAATGCTGGACGTTTGGTTGTCAAATTATTAAAATCGAATAGATCACCTTTTGTTATTTTTTTACTCGCAACTAATGATCTTCTTATTACTTTTCTATTTTTTTTTTCTGATTGAGTAACCATTTTTTTTGGTTTTCCAAGCGAAGGCTTTAAATCTCTAATCGTCTTAACTAGTAAATTTAATTCATCTGGCTCTATGGATGCAAAGTGGTCTGGACCTTCCATTTCTCTATTAATCGTAATATGTTTTTCAATAATCGTAGCTCCCAAAAAAACTGCGGAGATAGAAGCCGCAAGACCCATACAGTGATCTGAATATCCAATATTCCATCCAAATTTCTCTTTCAAAAGATTGATGCATCTTATATTAGCCTCTTCAATTGGAGCAGGATATTCACTTACACAGTGCAAAACAGCTAAATTTTTATTTGTCTTAATATCTTTATTTAGGAATTTATTATTTTTGAGATTTCTTCCTAGTTTTTTACCTTTCATCAATAAATTAAGTGCAATTGAAATTTCTTCTATGTTGGAGGCTCCTGATGATAATATTACCGGAACTTTTTTTTTACTGATATGATCAATTAATTCAAAGTTATTTATTTCACCGGAAGGTATTTTTATCGCCTCAACTTTCAATTCATCAACCAAGTAATCGACACTTTTTGTATCAAACGGAGTGGATAAAAAAATTATTTTCTTTTTTTTTGCATAGTTTGCAAGATCCTTAAATTGCTGAAAATTTAATTCCAGTTTTTTTAACATATTAAATTGGGTATCATTTTTATCAGTTTTGGTTTGGTAGTAAGCTTTTGGCGCGTGCCTGGTACAAATATTCTCAGCCTTAAACGTTTGGAATTTGATTGCATCTACCCCTGAATCTGACGCTATATCTATTAATTCATATGCATTTTTAACTTTTCCATTATGATTGACGCCGCCCTCTGCAATTAAAAATGTATGATTTTTATTGAACATGAATTTATTTAATTAAATATTCGTTTTAATATTTTCTTAACTTTCATAATCAAATTAATTAAATTTTAGATAATTTGTAAAGCTTGAAAAAATCTTTTCATTAGAAAAAACCTAAAAATTATTCCATTGACTTTGTTAATATTTATCAACATAACATAATCTTAGATATACAAAAATAGATTTAATAATTATACGGTAGATTTATTGAGGTTTTCTGGTTGTTTCAAGAGATTCACAAGAATTATACTTTACGTAAACCATAGGTGCTTTACCTGACTTGGTTTCAATTTAATTTTAATTGACTATTTTTTTTTTTTAAAGCGCTGATTAATTTATCGATATTTTTTTCATTAACGTAGTTACTGAATTCGGATTTCTTTGTTGCCACTTCACTAATAGAATTATCAAGTATAACATCAAAAATTTTCCATTCACCATTTTTCTTTGATAATAAATAATCAATATTTACGTTGTCCATTTTTAGTTTGAGTAACGTACTGACAATTTTAAAATCTGCCTGAATTTTTTTTGAACTTTTATTTTCAAAACTTACTTTTTTTAATTTTGAGAACCTGGCAATATAGTTATTTGCTATATACTCTTCCATAACTTCTATCAACTCACCCTTTTTTTTATCTTCAATTTTCATCCAATCTTTTCCAATAATCATTTTAGTCATCTTTCCGCTATTATAAGTTCTTTTTACTAATCTTTTAATTTCATTTAAACTATTAACTCTGTTGTCAAAATTAATTTCTTCCAAACCTTTGTGTAATTCATTAACAGTCTGAACTGGATCAATAAAAAAGTTTGTTCTTGTTTTTTGTTTTATTTTTTTATCATTCTGTTTAATTTTTACTTCTTTCTTTTTATCTTCTTTAATCTTCTTTGTATTACTTAGGTTGCTGTCATCGGTTTTTTTTTTCTGTTTATTATCCATTCCACTTACATCAGGTTTTTCATTTGAAATCATATTGGAAGATATATCCTCCTCATTTTTTTCCAAAGTATCTGGCTTTATATTTTCGTTCAATACAACCTTTTCATTTTTTCCAAATTTTGACATAAGTAGAAATAAAAAAGTTATGATGACAATACCGCCAATTATATATTTATAAGTTGAGTTCGAAATATTCATCATTTTTCCTCTTTAGAATTTAGTTCATTACAAAATAACTTATCATAATTCTAAAAATTAAATTATTTATTTTTAGTAAATTATTTATCTTATAATATTTTTTCCATTCATGATTTATTGTAATCTTATTACTCTAATTAATAACTTCTATAATATATACTTATGTATTATGTATGAATTTTTATTTTAATTTGTTTTACTTAAATCGATCAATCAGTAAATAGAGAGAATTGAGCAACTTTGAACTTAAAATTAAATTATTGTTATGTGTATATACAACAATAATTAAACTCCTGAACGCACCATATTTCGGGTTGTATAGGTTTGAGTCCGATATTTTTTAATTATTTGCTTAAATCAGTATTATAAAATTTATTTAAAATCAAATCCGTTAACAAGTTCAGTATCTGTCATTAATATAAATCTAAATTTTTTTGTAATTTCTATAAAGATATAAAAATCATAACTGTGTGAATTTATTATTACACAAATATAAAACTCTTATCATCTTAAAATCATCTTAAATAAAGTATAATCACAGATATGAGGATTATTAGTAATGTAATTAATAAAATGTTTTTTTTAATAAAACTAATTGATGATCTACCGTATTTATAAATTAAATATGAAATTAAAATAAATCTAATTCCTCTTGATAATCCACTAAGAATTATAAATATTATAAAATTAATGTTTAAGATCCCTGAGGCCAGACATGTAACTTTAAATGGGAATGGTGAAAAACCTCCGATAATAATCATTAAATAACCAAATTCATAAAAGTCTTCTTGAAAGTTCTCAATATGGTTCGATATATTTGGGAAATAATTAATCATTATCGGAAATATATTATCCCAAAGAATTGTTCCAATCATATAGGTAATAATTCCTCCTAAGACTGAAAAGAATGTTACATTGATAGCCAGCCTTAAGAATTTATTTTCAGCTAATATGTAAGGTATTAAAAAGGGGTCTGTAGGAACAGGGAAAAAAATCGACTCAAAGAATGATATTAAATAAAGTACAAATCTAGATTTCTTCCTGCTACAAATTTCTAATATTTTTTGGAATATTTTACTTCGTTTGTCGTTCATATTGCCATTATCGCATTTGATATTTTCTTATTTCAAAAATAGACGAATTTAATAAGATTTATCATAAATAAAACAAAAATGTTAATTATAATGTTATTATTGACTAGTCTAATAGAATGGATTTATCAAGTGCATATATTGACAACTATTAATTTCCAATTCTAAACTTTATTATGGTCAATTCAAAAATAGATGATGTAAGAATATGGCGCAAGAAATTTAACCCCGATAGCTTTGATCCTAAATTAATATTTAACAAATCTAAAACAAAGAATGAAGTTTTATTTTCATTGAGTTTCTTTCTTACAGTCATGTCTATTGAAATTTTATTTAACCAACCCTTTAAAAAAAAAATAAAAATTTTGCACAACGAACTTTATAAAATACTCTTCAATAAGAAATTCGAAAAACTTCAGAGAATAGAGATAAATTCTTTTGCATACAGTTTTTTTTTAATTCTACAAAAACTTTTTGAAGAAGACGACCGGCTCAAAAGGCATTCCAATGAAATTATAGAAAATTGTATTGTCCATTGGTCATATATTGATAAGTTAAATTATAAAGATTACATATTTCGTTTAGATCAAGTCAACCAACTATGGGAAGTAAATAAACAAGTTGTTTTGTCAAGGACCTATGAAGCTAGAATTGATTTAATTTTTTTATTATATAAAAGTTTTGAATTAGGAATTAGTGATAAAAAAATAATCAAAAAAAATATTTCTGTTCTTATTTTTTCTGTAAGTAAAGCGCAGAAGGACTTTAGATATGATGTTATAAGAGAGATTAAAAAAAAAAATATTTAAAAAATGTCATACTTAATACATTTTGTTAATACTATTTTCAATAATTTAAATATTTAATGAAATTAAAATACGGAAAATAAAATGTCATGCCAACAATACATAAAGATAATTTAAAGCCACATATAATTTAAAAATACAGAAGAATATGCAGTTTGTATTCATATGAAAACACTAAGGTAATCGTAAATACTTGAATAAATGAAAAAATTAAAGTTTAAAAAAAAAATTATTTTAATGATTTGTTTTTTTATAGTAACAATTACTTTTTATATATTTACTAAATACAATATTTTTAGTTTGGATCTTAAAACTATTCTCTTGGAGGAATATCTAGTTCATAAAAATTATGTTGATCGTCATCCAATGTTGTTTGCTTTTATTTATTTTATATTTTCAATATTTTGGATCTTCTTTTTAGGGATCATTTCTCCAGTCTTGATTCTTGCTATCCTTGCGTTTGGGTATTACGGATATATCTTATCAGTAATATCTTTTACAATTGGTGGCACCTTCTCTTATTTATTTGCTAGAAAGTTCAATCACTTAATTAAGAAAAAAATTAAGAATATAGAGGTTAGACAAAACTCTTTCTTATTATTCATAGTTTTTAGATTCATTCCTGGGGTTCCATTCATGATTAAAAACTTTTCAGGTATCTTTTTTGACTTGAATCTTAAAAAATTTATTTTAGCAACTCTTATTGCTGAAACACCACAACTGTTTATATTCACTTACATTATGATGACTTTTATAGAATCGTCAGAATTTTTGATGGAGGATTTCAATCCATCAGCACTCTTACAAAAATTACTATTACCTTTGTTATTATTATTTTTATTAGTTATTTTCTTGCTTATATTAAAAAAAAAATTCGCAAAACTTTTTTTTAATAATCTTAATTCTTGAAATTTCTTTATTAATAATTACAATATTACTTGGAGAATAATAATGAGTAATAAAACTGAATGTGGGTGTGGTAGATCACCAACAGGTTTTTGTATGGGGTGGCATGCGCTATCAGAATCTGACTATAAGGTTAAGTTAGAAGAATACGAAAATCAAAAAACTACCAAATAATTAGAATTTAAACCTTTTTAAATGCTTCCATAGTCTTTTTAAACCAGTTGGTGCATTAGTTTTTCTTCTTTTAGGCCACTTCCTTGTAGGGTCAAATATTGTTTGATCCAAACCAATGTCCTTTACAGCTGGTTTTTCTATTATCACAGTATAATAGCCATGTTTTTTATAGCACACCCCAATGTCCAACTCATTTTTAAATCTTTGATAACCTCCAATTAATTTATAGTCTTTCATCCTTTTAACACCTGGTCTAAATGAAAAATACCCCCATTCCCAACCTTCTTTGCAAAAAACTTTTCTAAATCTAATACCTTTATGTTCAATCAAAGGACCATAATCAAATATATCTAATCTACTTGCACTCTCCTTGCTTTCCAACCATACTTGAATAATCTTTGGGTCAAAATCTAAAATTTTAAGGGAATCTTTAATAAAATTTTTTCGTGTATAAACCCAATCATCTTCACAATGGAAAATATATGGGGTGTCAATTAATTTATAGGCATCAACAATTGATTGAATTTGACCTTTTTTTTTTTTATTAAAAAGGAATTTTATTTTTCCAGACCATTTCTTTTTAATTTTATCGTATATATCTTTATTGACTGAGTCCTCTGTTAGAAGTAAAGCTTTTAAAGGAAAATCATTGAATTTAAAAAAACTATCCAGGGTTCTGTCTAAAAGATCTAATCGCCCACAACTTGTTAGAACAAAAGACATTTTTTCTTTCATGGTTAAATATATATTTGAAATTAAAATTTAAAAAGTGTTTTAAATTTTTAAATACCTATCAGAGTGGTAACTTTGAACTACCCATCAAAAATTTATCAACATTATGTGCAACTTGCCTTCCTTCTCGTATAGCCCAGACAACTAAGGATTGTCCTCTTCTCATATCACCAGAAACAAAAACTTTTTTAACATTAGTCTTATAGTCATCATCATTGGCTTTTACATTTCCTCTATCATCCAGTTCGATACCAGCATCTTTTATAAGTTTATCTTTTACTGGATGAATAAAACCCATGGCCAGCAACACTAGGTCCGCTTTAATCTTTACATCAGAACCTCTGTTAGAAGTTTCTTTCATCTGCACCCTGCCGTCTGAATCTTTATTCCATTCAATTTTTTTAAGAGTCAAGCTACTTACTTTCTCTCCATCACCTTCAAATGACTTGGTTGAAACACTCCAGTTTCTGTTTGCACCTTCTTCATGAGACGATGATGTTCGAAGTTTTAATGGCCAATTAGGCCAAGTTAACATTTTATCCTCCGCGATAGGAGGTTTATCTAGTATCTCAAGTTGAGTTATGGAATTAGCCCCTTGACGATTTGAAGTTCCAATACAATCCGACCCTGTGTCACCTCCTCCAATTACAACTACATTTTTATTTTTTGCATTAAATTCTGGATCTAACTTAATTTTATCTCCTTCACAGATTTTATTTTGAAGTGTTAAAAAATCCATGGCAAAGTGAATCCCTTTAAGTTCCCTTCCAGGAATATTTAAATCTCTAGGTTCTTCAGATCCACAGGCTAGAACAATTGCATCAAAGTCTTTAAGAATTTTATTAACTGATATATCCTCACCGATTCTCACATTACACTGAAATTTCACTCCCTCCTTGCTCATTTGCTCCACTCTCTTATCAATCAAATATTTCTCCATTTTAAAATTTGGAATACCATACCTAAGTAATCCACCGATGCGATCATTTTTTTCATATAAAATTACTTCATGTCCCGCCCTGGCTAATTGCTGAGAACAAGCTAAGCCTGCTGGACCTGAACCAATAACAGCCACTTTCTTATTTGTTTTTTTACTATTGATTTCTGGTAGAAGCCATCCATTTTCATAAGCTTTGTCAATTATTGATCTTTCGATACTTTTTATTGTTACCGGTCTATCATCAATGTTTAAAGTACAAGCAGCCTCACATGGAGCTGGGCAAATTCTACTTGTAAATTCAGGAAAATTATTTGTTGAATGCAGAACATTTAAAGCTAATTTCCAATCTCTCTCGTAAACTAAGTTATTCCATTCAGGAATTACATTGTTAATTGGGCATGAATCGTGACAATAAGGTATTCCACAGTCCATACATCGAGATGCTTGCTCATTTAACACTCCATCTGAGAATGGCAAGACGAATTCTTCAAAGTTTTTTAGTCTCTTCTGTGGGGATACTGAAGAACTTTCCACTCTATCGTGCTCTAGGAATCCAGTTACTTTTGCCATAAATTTACAACCTTTAAATTTTTATCATTTTCAATTCTTTTTGATAATACATTTTCAAAGTCCATAGGTAAAACTTTAACAAAATTATTTAGTTCTTCATCAAAATTTTCCAGAATTCTTTTTGCCATCTTTGATCCAGTCGAGTTGTAATGTCTTTTTAACATTTCTTTTATTCTTAAATCGTCATTGAAAAGGAAATTATACTTATCAAAAATCTTTTCGGGAAGAACATGCTTGGTTTTTTTAACTTTTAAAATATTTACCATTGATAGATTACATTTTTTCTGAAAAGCACTAACGTTTTGGTATACATATGATATCCCGCCACTCATACCAGCTGCAAAATTAACACCAGTCTTACCTAAAACCATAACAACACCACCTGTCATATATTCACAACAATGATCTCCTGTCCCCTCGACAACTGCAATTGCTCCAGAGTTTCTTACCCCAAACCTCTCTCCGGCAACTCCAGACAAGTAGCATTCCCCTGATATTGCTCCATATAAACAGGTGTTGCCAACTATTATATTTTCATGTGATTCATAATTTGAATTTCTGAAAGGTTTAATAATAATCTTTCCTCCTGATAGACCTTTACCAACATAATCATTTGCCTCTCCAGAAAGAGATATTGTTACACCTGATGATAAAAAGGTTCCAAAGCTTTGTCCTGCTGTTCCTTCAAGATTAATAACTATCGAGTCTTCTCTTAATCCGTTATGACCAAATTTTCTGGCTACTTTTCCTGATAGCATGGCACCAAAACTTCTATCTGTGTTTTTGATTGATTTATATATATCTATAGTTGATATTTTCTTTTCAAAGACTGGGGTAACATCCCTAATAACGGCTTTATCAAGAATAAAATCTAAGGAATGGTCTTGTGAAGAAGAGTTGTAAATTTCGTTTGGCTCCTCGTTTAGCGGTTTATAAAGAATTTTTGATAAATCAATATCTTTCGCTTTCCAATGGTTAATAGCTTTATTTTTTTCTAAAAGTTCAGACTTCCCTATTAAATCTTGGAAATTCTTAATGCCTAAACTTGCCATTATCTCTCTGACTTCTTCAGCAACCATAAAGAAATAGTTGATGACATTTTCGGGTGTTCCTTTAAATTTTTTTCTGAGAGCCTCATTTTGAGTCGCAATTCCTACAGGGCATGTATTTAAATGACATTTCCTCATCATTATGCAACCAACTGAAACTAATGGTGCTGTTGAAAAGCCAAACTCATCAGCGCCTAACAGGGCGCCTATAACTACATCTCTTCCTGTTTTAAGGCCACCATCAACTTGTAAGGCTATTCTATTTCTTAGTTTATTCATAACTAGTGTTTGATGTGTTTCTGCAAGGCCAAGTTCCCAGGGGGTGCCAGCATTTTTAATTGAAGTAAGAGGTGAAGCTCCAGTTCCTCCATCATACCCAGCAATTGTAATATGGTCGGCTTTACATTTGGTTACACCTGCAGCTACAACACCAACACCAAACTCCGAAACTAATTTCACACTAATTCTGGCATCAGGGTTTACATTTTTAAGGTCAAATATTAATTGTGCAAGGTCTTCTATAGAATAGATATCATGATGAGGTGGCGGAGAAATTAATCCAACTCCTGGGGTTGAATGCCTGACACTTGCAATTTTATCATCAACCTTATGCCCAGGGAGTTGCCCACCTTCTCCAGGTTTTGCTCCTTGGCTAATTTTAATTTGAATATCTTTGGCATTAACTAAATATTCAGTGGTTACTCCAAATCTTCCGGATGCAACTTGTTTTATCGCACTTTTCATTGAGTCACCATTTTTAAGTTTTATAAATCTTTCAGGCTCTTCTCCACCTTCACCAGTATTTGATTTTCCTCCAATTCGGTTCATTGCAAGAGCTAGGGTGGTATGAGCTTCTCTGGAAATAGAACCATAAGACATTGCTCCAGTAGAAAATCTTTTTACAATCTCGGATGCAGCCTCTACTTTTTCTAAAGGTATTTTTTTAGTTTTATTGAACTCAAATAAACTTCGTATTGTAAACATGGACTTATTATGATTATTAATTTTGTTAGAAAATTCACTAAAATGATCCTTAGAATTTATTCTTACGGCCTTCTGAAGGTTTGTAATAGTTGATGGCGACCAAGAATGTTTTTCTCCTCTTATTCTGAATGCATACTCTCCTCCTTCATCAAGGGAATAATCTTTGTCTTCAATGTTATAGCATTGCGAATATCTTTTAAGTGTCTCTTTCTGAATTTGCTTGAGGCTTAGTCCGCCTATAAGAGATGAAGTTCCAGGAAAGTATTCATTAATAACATCATCGGATATCCCAATTGCGTCAAATATCTGCGCACCACAATAAGATTTGAGCGTGGAAATCCCCATTTTAGACATAATTTTTTGAATGGCTTTACCTGATGCTTTAGTAAAGTTTTTTTGAGAAATTTCGTAATCTTTCTTATGAACGAGGCTTAATATGGTATCAAAAACTAAATACGGATTTATTGCTTCTGCGCCATAGCCAGCAAGAACTGCGAAATGGTGTAATTCTCTAGCCTCCCCCGTTTCAACGATAAGGCTTGCTTTCATCCTTAGTCCTTGCTTTATTAGGTAATGATGGACTGCTGAGACTGCTAATAAAGATGGAATTGGGGCATTAACTTTTGATATATTCTTATCAGATAATATTAAAATATTAAAACCATCAGATATAAGAGACTTTGCTTCAAAGCAAATTCTTTCCAATCCATCTTTCAATTCATTGGCATTAGCAGAGTTTTTGAAAAGAATATCTATTGTTGCTGCCTTGATTTTTCCCCTAGTTAATTTCTCAAGCTGTTTGATTTTTTGTGTTTCATTATTGGACAAAATTGGCTGTTTGATTTCAAGTCTTGCCTTTATGTTTTCCTCTGGTGTATCAAAAATGTTTGGTTTCTCACCTAATGCCATATCTAGCGACATAACTAATTCTTCTCTTATTGGATCAATTGGAGGGTTTGTGACCTGAGCAAAGCATTGCTTGAAGTAGGAGAAAAGAAGTTTTGAATTATCAGAGAGAAGAGAAATAGGCGTATCTGTTCCCATTGAGCCTATCGGTTCAATCCCCAATTTTATAATGGGCTCAATAAAAAAGTTGATGTCTTCTTTATTATATCCAAAGGCTATCTGAAATTTAGTTAAGTCCTGTTGCTCAAGCGGCTTTATATTAGCTGACAGTTTGAATTCGTCCAAAAAAATTTGATTTCTATCTAATGATTTCCTGTAATCAAATTTCTTTGAAAGCTTAAGTTTAATGTCGTCATTATTGATAACTCTTTTTTCAACTAGATCTATTAAAAAAATCTTTCCAGGCTCTAACCTCCACCTTTTGACTACTGTTTTAGGATCTATATCAAGCACACCCATTTCAGATGAGAGCAAGATCATTCCGTCTTCAGTTTGAACATATCTTGATGGTCTCAAACCATTTCTATCTAGTATAGCCCCAATCTTCTTTCCATTAGAAAAGCACATTGCAGCTGGGCCATCCCATGGCTCTATGTAGTTAGAGTAATACTCGTAGTAGTCCTTCATAGTTGGATTTTGTTGATTTTTTTCCCATGCCTCTGGTATTAAAAGCATCATTGCATGTTCAATGTCGTATCCTCCCATTATCAAGTACTCCAAAGCATTGTCAAAAGCCGCAGAATCTGACAGACCATCGAAAATCAGGGGGTTAAGATTTTGGAATTCTTTAAGAAAGATTTCTGAATCTGATACACAAGCTCTTGCATTCATCCAATTAGCATTTCCTCTCAAGGTGTTAATTTCACCATTATGACATAAAAATCTAAATGGCTGTGCAAGCTCCCAGCTAGGAAAAGTATTAGTTGAAAATCTCTGATGCACTATTGCTATGGACGAAATAAACATTTCGTCTTTTAAATCCAAGTAATAATCACTGAGACTATCTGACATTATCATGCCTTTGTATATTATGGTTCTACTTGATAGTGAGGAAATATAAAAATCGAATGATTTTAATTCTATTTCTATCCTTCTTCTTGCTATAAATAGCCTTTGCTCAAACTCATTAATCTTACTGGCCTGAAATCTCTGTTTTATAAAGATTTGAACGATTGAGGGTTCATTCTCTTTAATTGATTCTCCTAGAACAGATATATTTGTAGGAACTTCTCTGACATATAAATTTTCAAGTTTTAACTTATTTAAATGCTTTTCTATTGTTTTGATACAGTGTAGTTTTTCCTCATTATCTCTGGGTAGAAAAAGCATCCCAATTGCATAATCATCTGGTCTAGGAAGTATTATATCATATTTCGATAGCTCTTTCTGAAAGAACTGATGAGGGATTTGAGTTAATAAACCAACACCATCGCCGGCTTTGGGGTCTGCGCTTACCGCGCCTCTATGAGTCAAGTTTCCAAGGACTTTTAATCCATTTTCAACAATTACTCTTGATGGTATGTCGTAAATATTTGCAACAAATCCTATTCCACATGAATCTTTCTCATTTTTAGGGTCATAAAGACCTGACTTAGCTTTTTTGAACATTCTCATCTAATTAATCAAACTTGTATAAATATTATATAGTTAATTAGTCATTTATTAACATAGTTTTTTCGTAAATAATTTCCCCCATAGTTTCAGAATCTGATTTTTCCTCTCTTTTATATTTTATCAAGCCATAATCTTTAGCAAACCAACTGGTAGAAAAAACTTCAATATTTATATTATCCAGAGGAGGTCCTGGGTTATAACTAGTCTTACCATAACTAGAAACCTTGATGCAGTTTTTTATTTTTTTTCCTTTAATAGTTATTGTTTGATTAACCTCAGTAATTTTATTTTTTGACCTAAAAGGAAGATTAGTGTCATAGATTCTATCATAACCAAGTTTCATTTGTAGTGTTGTTTTATCGTTAGTCTCCCATTCAGTTCCCTTGGAAATTGGAAAAGCTATCAATAAGTCTTCGTTCATTTTTGACTGAGTATTGTTGACTTGGGTTGACAGAAACTCGTCCATAGTTTTTTTTACAATTCCATTTTCATTTATAATATAGAATATTAGATTCCCATCATTTTTTAAAACAGGAATTGCATTTTTCATTCGAGGAAGAAAATAAAAACTTTGTCTAAAATTACTTTTTTTATTTTCTTTGTCTTTAAAGAAAACTTCATAAATAATTTGCTTACCTTCATTATTAGGAAAATAACTTTGATTGAATTTACAGGAGGAAATGATTAATAAAAAGGAAAATAATATTGCATTTTTAAATTTTAATTTTTCAAGATATATCATTTATTTACCTTTCCTCTTCGATCAGTGGAGAGAGTTTTAAACGGAATTCAAGAGCATTACAAAGCATTTGACCAATGAGGATGTGACTCTCTTGTATCCTTGCAGTATTTAATGCAGGAATGGAAATAATTTCATCTACAATCTTTTCAACGTCTTTTGTGTTTTTCCCAGTAAAAATAACTGATCTCATACCATTCTTACTTGCATATTTTAACCCATTTATAACATTTTTACTTTTTCCAGAGGTTGAAATGCCTATTGCCACATCTCCTTCCCTTCCTAATGCTTCTAATTGTCTGGAAAATAATTTTTCAAAACCAAAGTCATTTCCAATAGCTGTCAACGTTGAAGTATCTGTCACAAGAGATAAGGCAGGTATTGCTTTCCTATCTTTAGAAAATCTAACTGTTAATTCTGTAGATAAATGCTGTGCATCTGATGCACTACCTCCATTTCCAAAAAAAATAATCTTATTATCTTTTTTTATTGCATCATAGCAGATTTCTACCAGATTTAAAAAATTTCTCTCCAAACCATTTTTTACTTTTTCAATTATTTTTTGATGTTCGAGAATCTGGGAGTAAAAAAAATCTTTAACTTCTTTATTCATATTTTCTTGGCGATCTTATCTGGACTCGAACCAGAAACTAATCCTTAGGAGGGATTTGTTATATCCAATTTAACTATAAGATCCTCTCTCAATTTCCAATTGGTATTTGATATTTTAAAACAAGAGTCTCTGATCCAGGGTTTTTTTTTCCGCTATCGGCATTTGAGATATGGAAAATACCTACACCAAACCTAGCATTATTTTTGAATCTATAAAACATATCAATTCCTATGTAAAACTCCAGAGGGTTTCCAGCCTTTATCTCATTTCCGTCTTTATAATAACCACATGCTAAACTTGGAGTAACAACGAAGTTTTTTCTTTTTCCGTAGTAACCATCTATTCCAAACCCACCGTATGCATAATATGCATTTTCATTTGTTCCAAGAAAACCAGCAAACGGTTTGATCAGATTAAACATTTTCTTTCCACTGTGAATTTCAAAGTTCATCATACCAGATTGATCATTGTGAGGCGGAGAACCATCCTCCATATAGTTAAATATTCCAAGTCCAACTGAAAATCGAGCAGAGTCCTTTGATTTTGCCTCAACACTCATTAAAAGAAGTACCACTAATAATATTTTGGATTTAATTTTCATAGATTTTAAAATGGAATATGGTATTTAAAAATTAATTGTTCGGACCCTGGGTTTCTGTAACCTAGACCTGCATTTGATATGTGAAATACGCCTACGCCTATTCTGACATTATTTCTAAACCTGTAAGTAATATCAGCACCACTCCTGAATTCTAATGTATGCCCTAATCTAATTTGATCGCCATCCTCGTAAACTCCAGCAGCAAGACTTGGTGATAAAACAAAACATTTACATTTTAAAAAATATAAGTCAGTTGATAGTCCAAAATAACCGTAGTAAGCATTTTCATCTGTTCCGAGAAATCCGATCAATGGTTTAATAAAACCAAAAGCTTTTTTCCTCGAAAAATATTCAAAGTTATAGGCTATTGAAGATTGATTGAAATTATCGCTACCATGTTTCATAAAGTTATATATTCCTCCACCTAATGCAATCCTATTTTTGTTGTCTTTTGCTGATGAATTACCACCAACAAAACTTAAAAGTATAATTAAACTAAAAATGCCTAAATAATTTCTCATTTATTTTTTACAATAACCTCTAAACAAACTATCATTTAATAATGAAAAATAAACCTAATTATTGCTTTTTGATAATCTCATTCTTTATACTGTCTTTACTTACAGTCAGTTGTCAGCAAAACCCGGCAACTGGAGAGAGTGAGTTTAACCTAATGTCTGAGAAAGAAGAAGATGATGTTGGAAGGTCTGAACATAATAAAATTATCAAACAATTTGGCGGGCAATACGAAGATGAAAAGTTAAACAATTACATAACAAGCATTGGCAAATTTCTCGTTTCAACATCAGAACTCCCAAATAAGAAATTTACTTTTACAATTTTAAATACTCCTATAGTTAATGCCTTTGCACTTCCTGGAGGATACATCTATATTACGAGGGGGCTAATATATCTTTGCCAGAACGAAGCTCAACTTGCTGGTGTTATCGCACATGAAATTGGGCATATAACCGCTCGACACACTGCCAAGAGATATACAAAAACAGTTGGAACAGGTATATTCCTTCAAGTTCTAAATATATTTTCACAAAATACTTTCGTAAACAATTTATTAGGGCAATCTGCTCAATTATTTTTGTTGTCATATTCAAGATCACAAGAACATCAAGCTGATAAACTTGCAGTTAGATATATGACTAGGGCTGGTTTTGATGCAAAGCAGATGGCAAATTTCTTGAAATTGATGGAGAAGCATGCAAACCTTCAAAAAAAAATTCTAAACATTAATGACAAGGTGTCTGAGCTTTTAAAGACTCACCCAAACTCTTCAAAAAGAGTTGAACAGGTTGTTAACAGTTATAAAGGAAAAGTTCCTTTAAATCCGATAGTAGGAAAAGATATCTTTCTAAAAAAGATTGATGGCATTTTATATGGGCATAAGAAAGAAGAAGGATTTTTTATAGGTAATAATTTTGTTCATATCCCTCTTGGAATTAGATTTGAATTTAGTGATCAGTTTTATTTTATCAACCAGCCAAATGCATTAATTGGCAGGTCAAAAGATAATGCTAGAATAATATTTGACCTAGATGAGACAGATGAAATTAATAATCAGAATTATGTTTCCCAATGGTTATCTTCTTCGCAAAATAAAATTATTAATTATCAATCTTTTTCAAATAAAAACTTTAATATTTCTACTGGAAAACTAGTTAAAAAAAAAGAAAAAATTTATTTTGCAACTCTCAGGGATGATTCATCTATCACCTTTAGATTTGTTTTAATAACTGACAATGAAAATAAAGAAAAAGAATTTATGGATATGGTGAAAAGTTTAAAAAAAATTGATCAAAACGATTCATATAAAATAACTCCACCAAAAATTATAATAACTTCAGCGTCATCCGATACAAAATTCTTCGAAGAAACAGTTAAAAAGTCGAATCTACAAAAAATGTTTGCTACTGACATACATAAATCTTTGAATAACTTAGACAACAATCAGATCATGGCAGGAGAAAAAGTCAAAACAATTTATTGATTTAATAGTTCTTCTAACTTATTTTTAGCTGCTTTTTTTTCAAGATGTTGTACAGCTGCATACTCATTGCTAAGACGATTAAGCGCCGTTAGGTATATCTGTCTTTCTGAATATGATTGCTGTTCGAGAGAATCTTCCTTTTTATGAAGATCTCTGACCACTTCAGCAATCAAAACTGGATCACCACTATTAATGTTTTTCTCATATTCTTTTGCTCTTTTAATCCACATATCTTTTTTAATAGCTGGTTTTTCAATTAAAACATCTAGTGCTCTAGAAAGTCTGTTTTTATTACTAAGTTTTCTGAGCCCAGAGCTTGAAGCCTTACTTTTAGGAATCCTAAGTTTCATTTTATCTTGTTTGAAATTAATCAAAATAAAGTCTAGTTTTGAACCATCAACATCGTAGGAATCAAAATTCTCGATTTCACCCACACCGTATGTTGGATAAACTACCAGGTCTCCAATATCTAATTGTAACTCTTTTTTCTTCAAAGATTTCTCCGGTTAAATTTAATTTGTGGATTGTATATGATTATATACTTAATTAAAAGATATTTGTTTATGTACCTTTTCCTGGATTAGGGCTGAAATGTTTTTCATACTTGTCTTTAACTTCTTTCCAATCGTCTCCATCTTCAGGAGGAGTCCCCATTTTATTAATGTTTGGCCACTTCTCAGCATATTCTCTGTTTATCTTTATCCACTTATCTGCATCATCAACAGTATCATCGCTTATTGCTTCTACAGGACACTCTGGTTCACAAACACCACAGTCTATGCACTCATCAGGGTGAATTACTAAGAAATTTTCACCCTCGTAAAAACAGTCAACCGGACAAACTTCGACACAATCCATAAACTTACATTTTATACATGGATCTTTTACAATATATGTCATAAACATTTATATAGAACAGAAACTCGACTTATTCAAGAAAATTAGATTACAAACTTAAAGATTGAATTATTCTTGGATTATCAAAAAATTTCTTCTCAAATTTATTATTAGGAATGATACTAAGAAATTGTTTTTTCCTGAAAAAATATATTTTTCTCAATAATGTCTCAAAATAATTATAATCAATTAAATATTCTTCCTTATCAATTTTTATTTGATAGAAACCTAGTTTCTCAAGAGTTTCTAATTTATTTTTGGTTTTATTCTTTATGAAAAAAACATCTTCTTTTATAAAATCATCTAGCTGATTTTTATAAAAAATATTAATCAACATTTGTCTAAAGAAACTTTTTTTTTTACACTTAAAGTAAGAAAAAAATATACCATTCTTTAATCCAATAGATTTGTAGTAATCAATTTCCACTTTAGCGAGATTGCTGAATGATTCATAAATATCTTTTTTCCTACAATGACCTAAATTCTCCATAATTGAAAAGTTAAGTGCTCTTGAGGCAGAAGAGGTAAGAATAGGGTTGGAAATATTATAGTGAAATGGAATCTCTTTATTTATCAAAAACTCAAAATACTTATTAAGCTTTTCAATTATTATTTTGTCGTAATTGATAAAAATTTTATCCAAAAACAATTCAATCCTAGGCTTAGTTATTTTTCTATGTCGAACAAACTTCGCAACCACGCCTCCGTTCCAAAAAATTTGCCCGCTGACATCAAATCTCAATTTCATAAATCTGACTGATATAAACTCATCCACAATTTTTTTTCCTAGTATTCTCAAATTTTTTTCTAGCATTTTATTATTAAAAATATTTTTATTCAGTCTAAAAGAACTTGATATTTTAAAGTTCAATCCGTCTAAGAGTCCTATCCTTTGTTTGCCAAAAAAAATCTTTCGATCCTCCAATCTAATTAAATCTTCTCCCTTAAAAAGACTATTTTGGTTAAAAAATTTAAAATTTTTTAGTTCACCTACAAACTCTGAAATCAATTGTTCATGTAGTTTTGTTGAGAGTTTCCTCTCTAATTTTTTTACCAGACTTTGGAAACTATTATCCCCCTTTATCCAACCATTCTTAAAGGAGATAAAAGACCAGATTCTGACTTGGGAAATTTTATAATTAAGCTCAGATATTTTTGACGTCTCTCTTTTTATATAATTTAAATTTTTTCTAACCCATGTAGCAGGAATCCTTTTTTCTTTGCCTATCAAATACTTGAAAATTGTTTTTAGGAATCTTGTATGATATTCGTCTAAATTTTTGGAGTAGTCTGGTACACTGCAAATCTCCCATAGTTTTCTGAGATTTAAGTAATTAAGTGAATAAGGTTTTATATCTCTATCACTTAGAAAAATTTTAAGGTATCTGTGATCATTCGCATTTTTTTTTATTTTGAGATATTCTTCAGTAGGCATTTTATAAAGCGAATTTAGAAGATCTTTAGGAGTTTTGAAATTTAATTTACTATTCCTCCAATAAATTTTTTTTATTTCAGTGAATTCATAATTCTCTACATAATTAACTACATTGCTCTCAAGTTTTTTTAAATCACCTGTTATACCAAAAAATCCCTGGTTCTGGTTCCTTCCGGCTCTACCAGCAATTTGGGAGATTTCATCTAATGATAAAAATCTTTCATTTGTTCCATCAAATTTTTTCATGCTTGAAAAAAATATATTCTTGATATCAAGATTTAAACCCATTCCTATAGCATCAGTTGCAACTATATAGTCAACTTTTCCTTCTTCAAATAACTTTACTTGTGCATTTCTCACGTCTGGTGACAATGCACCCATAATGATGGAGACACCACCGTGCGACTGTTTCAA
Source organism: Alphaproteobacteria bacterium (assembly GCA_045563055.1). Lineage (GTDB taxonomy): Bacteria > Pseudomonadota > Alphaproteobacteria > Methylaequorales > Methylaequoraceae > Methylaequor. Next base: position 51,091 of record JBJKUR010000008.1, on the reverse strand, counting down.
TTTATTCGCAATTTCATAAACGTCTATCTGAGAAAATGCTATGACTGCTGATCTGGGAGGAAGTCGGGTTAAATTTTTATATCCGATATATGATAGCTGCGATAATCTGGATTTATTAAAAATAGTGACTTTTGGAAAAATTTTTTTTAAAATTTTTTCCATACTTTTAGAACCAAGAAACATTGTTTCCTTTAAACCTTTTTTATTCAACATTTTTTCCGTAAATATATATCCTCTGTCAGAGTCTGAAGCCATTTGAATCTCATCAATAGCAACAAAATCAAAATTAATACTGTCAGGAATTGATTCTACAGTACAAAAAAAATATCTTGCTTTTTCAGGAATAATTTTCTCTTCCCCTGTAATTAATGCAATAGAATTATGCGGTAAGAGTTTCTTTGCCAAGTCAAAATTTTCTCGCGCTAAAAGCCTAAGTGGAAACCCAATGACCCCAGAATCATAGTTCAACAATTTTTGTATTGCTGTGTAAGTCTTTCCTGTGTTTGTTGGCCCTAAAAAGGCTGTAACTTTTCTTTTCATTAGAAAACACTCTCATTTAGGTTTTAAATTCTATTTAAAACATAGGGAAGGATTCCGTTGCTTTTAAAATAATTTATTTCATTAACTGTATCTATCCTTGATAGAACGCTTAAACTAAATTTTTCTCCATCACTTTTTCCTATTGTAATATCCCTTTTTATATTTGGAGAATGTAAATAGTCTCTAAACTTTCCCAAATATAAAACCTCTTCACCCATAAACTCATATTTTTCTTCAAATTTATCTAAAATCTGAAGTGGTAATACTCCCATACCTACTAGATTGGACCTATGTATTCTCTCAAAACTTTCTGCTAAAACTGCCTTGACACCAAGAAGTTTCGTGCCTTTTGCAGCCCAGTCACGAGACGATCCTGTTCCATATTCTCTTCCGGCAATTACAACCAATGGAACATTTTCCTCACCATATTTTTTTGCAATTTCATATACTTCTCCTTCACATGAAGATGGGTAATGTTTAGTAAACCCCCCATCTCTATCTACCATTTTATTTTTAATTCTTATATTTGCAAATGTTCCTCGGGTCATAATCTCATGATTCCCTCTTCTTGATCCATAAGAATTAAATTCATCAACTTGAATCTGTCTGTCACTTAAATATTTCCCTGCTGTGCTATTTTCTTTTATAACTCCTGCGGGAGAAATATGATCTGTGGTAATTGAGTCCCCAAGTATCAATAATGGCCGGGCTTCAAGATTTTCATCTATATCATTTTCTTCAGAATCAAGAAATGGTGGTTTTTTAATATAGGTAGACGTTAAAGACCAATCATAGGTGGATGAATTTTTTATTTCTAACTTTTTCCATTCTTTATCTCCATTGAATATTGTAGAGTAATTTTTTTCATAAAATTCTCTTTTAATTGTCTGTTTTAAAATTTTATTTACTTCTGAACTATTAGGCCATAGATCATTTAAAAAAATGTTCCTACCTTTAATTTTTTGAATCGGTTCATTTTCAATATCAATATCAACTCTACCAGCAAGTGCATATAATATTACTAACGGTGGGGAAGCTAAAAAGTTTGATTTTATGTGCGGGTGTATTCGTCCTTCGAAATTTCTGTTTCCAGAAATTACACTACATACATTTAAGTCATCTTTTACTATAATATCGCTAACTTTATTATCAAGCGGACCCGAATTTCCAATACAAGTCGTGCAACCATATCCAATGATATTAAAACCAAGATTTTCCAAATACTTTAAAAGATTTGATTCTTTAAGATATGTGTTAACAACTTTACTTCCTGGAGCAAAAGAAGTTTTTACCCACCATGGAACTTTAAGACCTAACTCTGACGCTTTCTTAGCAACCAAACCTGCCATTATTAGGACTGATGGGTTAGAAGTATTCGTACAACTTGTAATTGCTGCTATACATACTTTTCCATGTGTCAGTTGATTAGCGTCCCTTGGAATATCCTTCTCAATATTTTCTAAACTTTCAATAAACTTTTTGTTAACATTAACCAAGTTAATTTTATCTTGTGGCCTTTTTGGTCCAGAAACACATGGTTGAATTTTAGATAAATCGATTGGTAAAACCTTATTATATTTGATCCTTTCAAGACCATCTCTCCATAAAAATTGTTTTTTAGCATATTTTTCAACAATATCTATCTGAGATCCTTTTCTTCCGGTTAAATGAAGATAATTCAATGTTTCCTTGTCTATAGGAAAAAAACCGCATGTTGCTCCATACTCTGGTGCCATATTAGAAATTGTTGATCTTTCGGAAAGATTTAAGTTATCGAGTCCCTCGCCGTAAAATTCAACAAATTTTCCAACTACATTGAGCTCCCTAAGTTTTTCAGTAATATTTAATACTAAATCTGTTGCTGTCAGTCCATCTTGAAGTTTGCCAAACAAATTAACCCCAACAACTTCTGGTAATTGCATTGAAATTGGTTGACCAAGCATTACTGCCTCAGCTTCTATTCCACCTACACCCCAGCCAAGAACAGACAGGGCATTAACCATCGTTGTATGACTATCCGTTCCAACCACTGAGTCAAAAAACAGTAGTTTTCCTTTTTTTTGTACTACTTGAGCAAGGAATTCAAGATTTATTTGATGGCAAATACCAGAACCTGGGGGGAATAAATGAAAATTTTCAAGGGAACTTTGAGCCCATTTTAATAGTTTATACCTTTCAGAGTTTCTATCATATTCTTTTTTTACATTAAAATTTAGAGATGTTTTTTTTGAGAAACTATCAACGTTAATAGAATGATCAATTACCAAACTTACTGGTACAATAGGATTAATTTTATCTGGATTCTTTCCTTTCTGTTTTAACTTTTCTCGCATTGCAGCTAAATCTGCTACTGCCGGAACACCGGTATAATCTTGCATCAAGACTCTACTAGGAGAGAATAGTATTTCTTCACCAGTTTTTTGATTAATCACATTTTTAATATCCTTTAATGTTAAACCAAAATCATCTATCTTCCTTAAAAGATTTTCCAGAAGCACTCGGTATGAGTAAGGTATTTTGGAAATATCAAAACTTAATTCATTTTGAGCTCGATCTAAACTAACGAATTCGAATACCTCTGACCCTGATTTGATGTCTTCAATAAAATTTGTAGTTGTTAGATTCATTTTCTTCTCTAATGTTTAATGTAAGGTTTTTTTATTGTGTTAGAAGTTATATCAGTCAATTTGTATAGAAATAAAAGGTTAATTTTTCATAACTTTAATTTAAAACTTGCAAAATCTCAAACAATGATTTTGATTGGAAATAATGGCGTAGGTAAAACAAGCCTATTTGAACTAATCGTCGGTGTATTGGAACCAGACAATGGATATGTAAAAATTAATAATATACCAAATAAAAACTTAGAAGAAAAAAAGAAATTTGTTTTCACCTACCTTCCTCATAAAGACTCTTTAAAAAGTAACTTAACTGTTTTTGAAAACCTTCGTAACTGGATTAATATTTCTGGTTTAGCTTATGATCAAGATTCCATGAATAAAATATTAAATTATTTTGATTTATATGGAATTAGAGACTTTTTATTAGAGAAATTATCACAAGGACAAAAAAAGAAGGTCTCATTATCAAAATTATTAATTAGCAAAAGCAACTTATGGCTATTAGATGAGCCTTATAATGGTTTAGATCAATCATCAATAAAAAAACTAAATAAACTTATTGTCAATCACTCTAAAAATGGTGGTTCAACATTATTATCAAATCATATAGAAATAAAAATTCCTAGATCAAAAAAGATTTTTCTTAAGAAACCTGAAAGTAGTTTAAACCAAAAATTAGTTAACTTTGATAGTTGGAAAGATATCAAATGATAAATGAAATCAAAATTTTACTAATAAGAGAAATTGGAATCTCCTTTAAAAATCTTTCCACAGCTGTAAGTTTTTGCTGCTTTTTTGTTATCTCTATGCTGATTTTTGTTTTTTCACTAGGGACAGGGATTATTGAAATAAAAGGTATATATAATTCTATAATTTGGGTTATTTTAATATTTTCAATGATGCTTATCTCAGAAAATTTTATTATTGATGACTATAATGACGGTAGTCTTAAGGAATTGCAATTTCTGGGTTATTCTGAAGAACTTGTCGTTTTCTGTAAAAGTCTAGTAATGTGGATAATGATTTTGATTCCGATGATATTATTAATACCTCTGTTTTCAATATTTTTTAATCTTTCTTTATCAGAAAGTATAAATCTTTGTGTGAACGTAATTCTTGCTTCCCCTAGTTTAACTTTGATTTCTCTTGTTGCCTCTTTATTTTCAATTCAATTGAGAAGAAATAAAATCATACAATTCATCGTAACCATACCCTTTTACATACCAATTGTAATTTTTGGAACAACCTCAAATACATCGACTTTAGAGTTTAAGGAAACCACTAATAATTTTTTGATTTTAATTGGAATTTTTTTTATTACATTACCAATATGCTTAATTGCTAGTAGATTAATTTTGAAAGAAATAAATAAATGATTCTTAAACTTGCTAACCCATTAAAATTTCAAAGGCTTATAGAGAAAATAATGCCCTTCTCTCTATACTCATGCGTTTTTTCTATTATTTCTAGGTTTATTCTTCTGTTTTTTTAATAGCCCCCCAGATTATTTACAGGGAGAAACCGTTAGAATAATGTATATTCATGTACCCTGTGCTTGGTTCTCTTTGATGATTTATTCAATAATTGCTTGTTGTGCTTTATTTTCTATAATTTTTAAGCATACTCTTGCTGATATAACTATTAGAGCTTGTGCTCCTATTGGTGCCTGTTTCACTATGGCCACACTAATAACAGGTTCTATCTGGGGCAAACCTACATGGGGGACGTGGTGGGTTTGGGATGCAAGGCTAACCTCAGAACTAATTCTTCTTTTTATCTATCTCGGTTTAATAATAATTAATTCAGCATACGAAGATAAATCAAAAGGTGACAGGTATGCCTCAATTTTAGCAATTCTAGGCGTTGTTAATCTCCCAATCATTAAATGGTCTGTCAATTGGTGGAATACACTTCATCAGCCAGCCAGCATATCAAAATTCTCTTCACCTTCAATTGATAGTTCTATGATGACTCCTCTTTTTATTATGACTTTATCTTTGTTTTTTTTCTTTATTTCATTGCTCTTCTTGAGAATAAAGTGTGAGATAATTCAAAGGAAAATTGATGTTATTAAATACAATGAGGCAGGTTTATGACATATTTCCTTAATTTCATAAAATCAGGTGAGCATTTTTCATACGTATTCTCTTCATATTGCATAGTATTTTTAATTCTTTGTCTAATTTTTATGGTAAGTTTCATTAAAACGAAAAGACTTGAAAGAGAATTAACTACAATCTCGAGAAATGAAACCAAAAAATAAAAGACTTATTAGCATATCAACCTTATTTATGTTTTTTGCACTAGGTTGTTGGATTTTACTTTCTAATCTTAGGGATAATATTGTCTTTTTTTATTCTCCATCAGAAGTTTTTGAAAAAGATTTAGATTCTAATAAAGTAATTAGAGTTGGAGGGATGGTAAAAGAAAAGAGTTTGGAAAAAAAAATTAAGAGGGTTGAAGGAAGAAACCTAGAAGAAATTTCTTTTATTATAACAGATTTTAATAAAGAAATAAAAATATCATATTTAGGCATACTCCCTGACCTATTCAAAGAAGGGCAGGGTGTTGTAGTTGAAGGTCTTGTGGTCAATAGATATTTAGTTAATGCTAAATCAGTTCTTGCAAAACATGATGAAAATTATATGCCGCCGGAAATCAAGGGAATAAAATCTATTAAGGACAAACAAAATGATATCTGAAATTGGTTTTCTACTCCTTCTGCTAGTGATGATTATTTCAAGCTTAAGTTTTATTGAAATTATTTTTGCAAAAACTAAATTAGAAATCTTTAAGATTGATCAGCGGAGGTTAAGTAATACGATTTTTCCCCTTACACTGGTTTCCTTTTTTTGCTTAATCTATGCTTTTATAAACTCAGATTTTTCTTTAAATGTCATATCTCAAAACTCTAATAGTCAGCTACCACTAGTTTATAAATTCACAGGGGTGTGGGGTAATCATGAAGGATCAATATTCTTGTGGTTATTAGTAATGACCTTTTTTGGTTTTTTATTTTCAACTAAAAGTATAGCTAACACCAACTTTAAAAAAGAAACTTTGAAAATTCAAAATAGTCTTTGTTTCTTAATAACGTCATTTATAGTTTTTACTTCAAATCCATTTGAAAAGACATTTCCTCCAGCTGTTGAAGGTGCTGACCTGAATCCTTTGCTCCAAGACCCAGGTCTGGTAATTCACCCACCTTTTCTATATTTGGGTTATGTTGGATTCTCTATCATTTACTCAATTTCAATGGCTGCATTATCAACAAAATCTAGTCAAGATTTTATTAAAACGATTAAGCCATGGGCATTTTTATCGTGGATTTTTTTGACATGTGGAATCGGACTTGGAAGCTGGTGGGCATATTATGAATTAGGGTGGGGAGGTTTTTGGTTCTGGGACCCAGTAGAGAATGCATCGCTTTTGCCCTGGTTAACTGCTTCAGCATTGCTTCACACAATCGTAATTGCAGAAAAAAAAAAAGTATTAATTAATTGGACAATAATACTTGCAATAATGACCTTTGTACTGAGTTTACTTGGAACATTCCTCGTAAGATCAGGGGTTCTAGTATCTGTTCATGCATTTGCAAATGACCCAACGAGGGGTATTTATATTCTTATGCTTCTTGCTTCTATCTGTAGTTATGGCGTGTACAAGTACGCAGTTAATTCTCATAAAGTCGCAAAAAGTCACCAAATAGCATTGATATCCAGAGAAGGAATGATTTCATTAAATAACATATTCATGCTTTCTCTAACTTTTACAATCCTTGTGGGAACTATCTACCCCCTATTTTCGAGTGTGATTTTCAATTCAAAAATTTCTGTTGGCGCTCCTTTTTTTAATTCGATCCTAGCACCTGTTATGTTTCCCTTTGTTATAGGAATGATTTTAGGACCTTATGTGAGATGGGGAAATGATGACTTGATTTTGATATTAAATAGAATGAGGGTTGTTATTGTGGTTTTTTTCATAACCTCATTGTTCGTTTGGTATGTGAATTATAAAGATCCAATATTATCAATAATCTTTATAACCCTGGGTTGTTGGATAGTTATAAGTTCAATTTTCGAAATTTTTCAATTTTCAAAAGTAAAAAATTGGTCATTTATTTTTCCTAAAAAAATAATAGCTCAGGTCTTTGCCCATATAGGAATCGGGTTGTTGATAATTGGCGCTACAGGAAGTAGCATTCTTAAACAAGAAAAAATTCAATTCCAAAATGTCGGGGAATCCATATTGATTGAAAATTTCGATGTAACTTTTCTTGGAGTAAAAAAAATTGAAGGACCTAACTTTATAAGTCAAACAGGTTACTTTGAAATTACTCAAAATGAAAAAAAAATCAAAATTCTTAAACCAGAAAAAAGATTCTATAACTCAGGAAAGCAAGTAACAACAGAAGCAGCTATATATTCAACAATCTTTGGTGATTTATATATAGCTATTGGTGAAGTTCACGAAAACAAAAAACAATGGACCACAAGGATTTGGTTCAATCCTTTTACAATTTGGATTTGGATTGGAGTTTTATTTCTTGCCCTTGGCGGTGTATTTTCCTTTATAAATAGTATCGAAAGGAAAAGATGAGGTATTCATTTCTAATTATAGTTGTATTTACATTTTATATTTTCTACGAAGCTCTAAAAAAAAATCCAAGAGAAATCCCGTCAAATTTAATATCTAAGGAAATACCATTTTTTACTTTATCAGGTCTTGGCGGTTCAGAAATTACAGAGAAGGAGCTAAAGAATAATGATGTTAATATTGTGAATTTTTTTGCATCTTGGTGTCCACCATGTAGGTTTGAACACCCGCAATTAAGTATTTTAAGCAAACAAATCCCAATAATAGGAATTGCAAAAAAGAATGATATCGACGATCTTGTGCCTTGGCTTGAAGAATTAGGTAATCCATATAAAAAAATAGGAATAGACCGTGAAGGTCTTATTAGTATTGATTGGGGAGTCTATGGTTTGCCTGAAACTTTTATAATAGACAATAATGGAGTTATTAAATACAAACACGTTGGACCAATAATGAAAGATGACTTAAAAAAAATAAAAAGCATCATAGAAGAAATTAAATGAAATATTGTGTTTTTTCTATTTTATTAATCTGCTTTAATCTATTTGCTGTCGAACCCGACGAGATTTTGGAAGATCCCAATCTAGAGAAAATTGCAAAAGAAATTGGAAGTAAGCTAAGATGTTTGGTGTGCCAAAATGAGGACATACAAAATTCTAATGCAGATATTGCAAAAGACCTAAGGCTTCTTGTTAGACAGAAACTTACCGAGGGCAAGTCAAAAGATGAAATTATTAACTATGTTCACTCTCGTTACGGTGATTTCGTACTTTTCTCTCCTCCAATACGTCCAGATACAATTGGATTATGGGTTTTACCTATTTTGTTTTTCCTTATATTGTTATTTTTCTTTTTTAGGAAAAAAACTTGATTATTTCATTTTCGATTATTTTTATAGTAATATTATTATCGGCAACGTATTTGATCACAAATAAACTAGATAAAAAAAAAATTGCTTTTCTATTTCTATTTTTATCATTTTCAACTTTTTCAATCTACTTTGTCAAAGGTAATATTGAAAGTTTCTTCTATGAAGAAAACCTAAAAAAAAAAATTGAAAATTTCTTTGCCAGTAATGAAAAACTCGCTGATATTCAACCAGAATTGATAATAATTTATCTCGAAAAGAAGTTAAAAAAAAATCCAGAAGATATTCAAGGATGGATGATTCTTACCAGAACAAGTGTTATAAGTGGTTACCATCAAAAAGCTGATTTACATTACAAGTCAGCACTAAAAAATTTCCCGCATAATGAAAATTTGTTATTGGAATACTCAATTTTACTTAAAAATACCAACCAAACCAACGCGGCAATGAAACACCTATCAATTATAAAAAAAAAATTTCCAACTAATATAAAAGCTCGGGAATTGATAGTGGATTTATATATTAAAAACTTCGAATCATCTAATGCTCAACAAGAAATAAAAGAATTATTAGAGCTTAAAGAAAATGATTTTAAATACATTGAGAAATTAAAAAAAAAATATAGTCTACAATAATTCTAAATTTTTAATTTCATTGCACTCATCTGAGAAATAGTTAATCAATTTTTTTGTAGAGTTTGTTATTATGAATTTTTTTTCTAGGATTGATTTTACAGGTATAATTTTAATGACTGAGTTTGTAATAAACATCTCTTCAAAGAACCTTAAATCGCTTCTTCGAATATTTTTAAATACAATCTTTTCAAAGAATAACTTGGCCTTTTCGATCACTACTTGCCTCATGATTCCATTAATTCCAGAGTCTTGTATTTTTGGGGTGTAAAGAATATTCTTTCGAGAAAAAAAAATATTTGTCATAGTTCCCTCTATAAGATTTCCATTGCTATCTAATAATATTCCCTCAAAAAACTCTTTGCTCGTCCACTCAGACCTTGCCATTACTGAATCTAATCTATTCAAGTGTTTAAGGCTTGAAAGATAAACATTCGAATTAATATTAAATCGACATAATTTTACTTTCACACCCTTTTCTCTAAAAATATTGTTTGATGTGGTTTTGGGGAAAGTTAGAAAAATTATTGTTGGTTTTATATCCTTTTCAAACTTATAACCTCTCCCACCAACTCCTCGAGAGATCAATATTTTTAAAGTACCCTCTCTCAAACCTTTTTTAAAAGAAGCTAATAGAACTCTTCTTTTGTAATCTTCTAATTTTTTTTCAGATGGAAATTTGATTTTTAATTTCTCACATCCTATTTTAATTCTTTTTAAATGTCTTTTCCAGAACTCAACACCTATCTTTTTACTCTGTTTTATATATCTCCACGACATTGTTTCAAACAATCCATCTCCATATGCCAACCCTCTATCAAGTACAGATACAGTCTCTGAAAATTCTCCATTTATCAAAGATGTAAAATTATTCATTCTTAAATGATCCAACAGCCCTTAACATTCCATTGGCTTTTGCTTCAGTTTCTAGTGTTTCATTTTGGGGTATTGAGTCTGCAACAATTCCTCCACCTGCTCTAAAAAAAAGATCATTGTTTTCTTTAAGTATTGTTCTGATTAAAATATTCAAATCCATATCACCATTATGAGTAACATAACCAAATGAACCAGTATATGGACCTCTTCCTTGCTTTTCTAGTTCTCCTAGTATTTCCATACATCTAAATTTAGGGCATCCCGTTATCGTTCCTCCAGGGAATACAGATCTTATTGCATCACCAGGGGAAATATTATTTTTTTTTATTCCACTTATATTCGAAACTATGTGGTGGACATGCGCATATGTTTCTATTGTCATCATTTCATCAACTCTTACAGAGCCTGCTTCACATACCTTAGAGATATCATTTCTTTCTAGATCGACGAGCATAAGATGTTCGGCTTTTTCTTTATCAGAATTTATGAGTTCTTTTGTTAATTCTATATCGAGCAAGGCTGATCGTCCTCTCGGCCTTGTGCCAGCTATTGGTCTTGTTTGCAGATGTTTGCCTGAGATAGATATCAATCTTTCAGGTGAGGAAGAGATAATCGTACTATCATTAAACCTAACGATTCCTGCGAATGGGGAGGGATTTTTCTCTCTAAGCTGTTTATAAATATTTACGTCAGAGAGGTTATCTTGAATTTTAAATCTCCATAGACGAGATAGATTAGCTTGAAAAATCTCGCCTTGGTAAATATAATCTATACAAGTTCTTACTTGATTTTGATGTTCGTCAGATGAACCTTTTGAATGTATCTTAATATATCCATTTGCTTTTTCCTCAGAACTTTCAGGTTTTAAATTATTAAGGTCACTCAACATATCATCTATATCATTCAACTCATTTGTTCTATCTGAGGTTATAATTATTCTTTTAGAAATATGATCGAAAATAATAGAGGAATGCACTCTTGCAATAAATGCATCTGGAAGTAAATACGGGGAGTTAGGAATATCAATTTTTTCTTCAATTTCATTTGCTAGCTCATAGCCAAGGTAAACAAACCAACCACCACAAAAAGGAATCTTTCTGTTATCAAAAACAGTTTCGTTTTGATTTATTTTATTTTTTTGCCATAACGTGTCAAATTCTTTCAATAGGTTCATGCTTTGATTTTTCTCTTTTTTAAGAACTATATTTGGTTTGTAAAATACTATAGAGTTTCTATTTTGATCATTACCTCTTGATGAACTTTCTAGAAAAAAAGGGTATTTCTCAGGCATACTCTCGACCAATTTTAATAGATCGAAATCATCTGAATCTTTGAGTTGAATTACTAAACCCGACCACCCGGTTCCAGAAATTTTCTTAGCATTAAAGTCATTCATAAATTTTTAATTGTAATTAGTAATATAATAACTATATTGCATGTTTTATACTAATTTATGTTAACATTTAATAGAAAAATATGTATCATACTGTTGTCATAGGGGGTGGGTGTTTAGGCGCTGCCTCGGCTATTTCACTTCAAAGAAAGCTTAATCAAATAGGAAAAAATGACAAGGTTTGTCTTGTTGAGAAAGCTGTGTTGTGCGCCGCAGAATCCTCAAGGCATTCAGGCATTGTTCGCTCAGCCAATGCAGACCCAGATGCCTCAGTGATGGCTTCAATGAGTTCTAAAATGTGGAAAAATTTATCAAGTACATGGGGCATAGAAATGGAACTGGATGAATTTGGGGCAATATGGATAGCAAGAAAAAATTCTGACGGAGAAAACCCTGTTTGGACTAAACTATCCGAAAGAATGGATAAAATTAATTTGACCTTTGAGGAAATAGATACCAATTCTGCAGTTGAAAAATGTGGTCAAACTCTTTTAACAGACCAAAATGAGTCTTACTTTTATGAACCTGCAGCATTCCAACTTGACCCCAGTATTTTACGTTCAACTCTTTACGACGCCTTAGATCAAAATGGTGTCCATTTAATGGAAAAAACAGAAGTTGATACAATATTAACAAAAGGACAACAGATAGTTGGTTTAACAACTAACAATGGTAAATTAAGTGCAAATAACTTTGTAAATGCTACTGGTGCTTGGAGTTCTCAGTTGTTTTCTAAGATTGGTCTTAAAATTCCAGTTACAATAGAACCGGTTTCAGTTGTAAACTGGATGGAAAGCCCCAAACAAATTAAATATGAATACCCTATTATAGCAGATTACACTAACTTGTGTTATTTTAGATCTTGGAGGGGAAATAAAATGCATGCCCACCAACCGAGGAAAAGGTCTGTTTATGAAATAGCTAAAAATTTCCTGAATGATCTAACCTCTGTTAATGGAGGCGAATATCTCAACGAGCCAATGAATCAGTCTCTTGCCTACAATCAAATTAAAAATTACGAGGATATCTCAAAGAAAAGATTTTCTAATATTGATAAAACAGTTTACGCTTCCGGCTATAGGTCATTTTTTGATATTACTCCGGATCTTCGTTTTATTCTTGGTAAAGACTCTAAGTTCAACAACCTTTTTCATAATTTAGGATCTGGCCAGGCAATGAAGTATTGCCCAGTGCTTGGTGAGTCAATTGCAGAGGAAATATTGAATGAACCTAACATCACAAAAGATTTTGAATATAAGAAATTTAATATTAACAGATTTAGCGATGATTACATGAAAGAGTTTTGGAATCTAGTGCAAGGTGAAGAAAATACGCTTCACAGGCAAGGCAAAAACTCACTTTAATCGTTATTTTCTGATAATGATGTAACAACATTCAAATTCCTCCAAAAATCTTCACTTTTTAAATTGATGTCATTTAGTCGCATTAATAAACTTCTTACGATTGCCCTAACTACTGGATCTGCTTCAGTCAACTTTTGCTTAAGAGTTTTTTCATTTATAGCATACAAAATACAATTAGTATCAGCTTCTGCGGTAACTGATCTAGATTCATCAAGAGATGGTCCTCTTTCTCCAAATATTTCTCCTTCTCCTATTTTCCCTAGTAATAAACCACCTGGGCTATATATATTAACTTTCCCAGAATGAACATAATATGCAAAATGTGCTGCATCTCCCTTAGCGTAAATCTTTTTACCTTTACTATACTTTATCTGATTAATTCCAATCTTTTTATTATCCATTATCTAACTCAATCCAAAATATTTAATATTATTTATATATCTCTTAGAAATATTATTTTTCATACCTCTTAATCTACCAAAAAAACTTGGTTTTTCAAAGTTGAAGTCTACCGACTTTATGCAATTAAGTTTTATTGAACTCTTTTTAAGATTTTTTAACAAAATTTCCTCCATTTTCTCTAGGATAATAGACTCCATAGATGTTGGATAAAAAATTTTGTCTTTAACAAGGTAGATTGGAATTTTTACATTTATTAGTTTACTAATTAATTTAAAAAAAATATCAGATATAAAACCATCCCAATTGACTTGAAACCTTTTAAACAAAATTTGAGTGAGATTATTATTATTGAATATATGATTATTTATTTCATTTATGATTTCTTTATTCGAATAATCATTTAAACAAATTTTTTTTTTTTCTCCCAATACTGATTTGATAAATGCATGTTTATTCTTGGAACGAAAACTTTTAATTAGTAAATAACATATCCGGTCAAAACATAATATCTTAGAGAAAGATTTTTGCGGCAACACTATATTAGAATTTGAAATTAAACTTAGATAATCACCTAAAAAATCTATTAGATTTAAATGACTAGTATTTTCATTATTTATTAAAATCTGATTCTTATATTCAAGTAACAACTTTAAGTCCAATCTATTCCACCAGCAACCAGTTATAAATCCTTTAGATAGAATAAAATCTTCAAAGGAATAGTTACAAGAATTGAAATTTGAAATTGCAATTTTTCGATTATCTCCTCTTATTAAAAAGTTTGAGTCATAAGATGGAATGTCAAAGGACGTTTTATAAATTAGTTTGTTGTAATAATTAATTACTGATCTTTTTTCTTCAGTTTCATAGGTATCCTTATATTCTTTAAGATCTCCATTACTATGAATTAAGATAAATTCTCTTCCTATGTGATTAAAATTTTGAGCATTTGAAATCTTTATTTTTCTGAAAAAACCAACTAGTGACCCTGCAGCCCTTATTCTTGTTAATCTACTAATTTTTCTTTTTGAGTCATAAAAACCAGGATGTAAATTAATCATTTTCTCTTCATTAAGACATCTAATGGCCTTTATAAGATAAGATGAAATTCTGTTTGGATTATATCTCGATTTCGATTTATAACCTCTTTTTGACATTGATACTGAAAGGAATTGATGTTCCGATTCCATCCAGCAAATGAATAGTTCAATGATTAGTAATTTTAGATGTTTAATAAGTAGTTCACTTTTGTTTTTATCAAATAAATCAACTATTAATTTATCTAAGAGTTTAAAATTTAAGTTCCTCTGTAAATCAATTTGCCTACTAAAATTAAAATCTAATTGATCATCGCTCATTTTAATATTAAATCATTATACTATGTATATATTAGATTTTTTTGGGTACATAATTTATCAAATTTTACAGATATATAAATATGCTGTAATTATATACGTTATTGTTAGTATGTTAATCTCTTTTAATGTTATAAACAATAGTAATACAATCATATCCGTTATCATGGATTTTTTATTTAGATTGATTGAACCTTTACTAAAGGTTATAAGAATAATTATACCAAGCTTCGGATCAGTTGATGTTTCCCCGGTTATATTAATAATAATTATTGAAGCTTTTCAATATGTAATCACAAAATATGGTTTTTAAATGAATGAAAATAAAATAATAGATGGTAAAATAGTATCTTCACAAATTAGACAGAAAATAAAGATACTTGGAGATAAACTTAAAAGTCAGACAGGCAAGACACCTGGGTTAGCAGTCGTTTTAGTTGGAGAAAACCCAGCTAGCAGGGTATATGTGAAAAACAAAATAGAGAAAACAAAAGAAGTTGGTTTTAATTCTATTGAACATAAATTTAGCGAAGACATCTCTGAGAAAAAGTTACTTGAAATAGTGAGTAAACTTAATTCTGATAATAGCGTTCAAGGAATACTCGTACAACTACCTTTACCTAAACATATAGATTCTGATAAAGTTCTAGACAGCATAAAACCTGAAAAAGATGTTGATGGTTTTCATGCCCAAAACGTAGGAAAATTATGGTCTGGATTAAACTCACTTGTCCCTTGCACACCATTGGGCTGCAGTATATTAATAAAGAGTATTTCCAATGATCTTTCAGGAAAACATGCCGTTATAATTGGGAGATCAAATATAGTCGGAAAGCCAATGGCCGCATTATTGTTAGGAATGAATGCAACCGTTACCATATGTCATTCAAGGACAAAGGACCTTCCTTCAGTATGCAAAGATGCAGACATAATTATTGCTGCAGTTGGAATACCAGAGATGGTTAAAAAAAACTGGGTCAAGAATAATGCTATAATAATTGATGTAGGAATTAATAGAATAGAGAAAAATAATAAGAAAATTTTGGTCGGTGATGTTGATTATGAAGATTGCATAGATGTTTGTGAAAAAATCACTCCAGTACCAGGTGGTGTAGGACCTATGACTATAGCTTGTTTGTTACTCAACACGCTTATGGCCTCATACCCACAGTTCGGTCTAGAAACTCCCGATTTAACCTCTGTCCTTGAGTAATTTAAGTCTTAAGGCATTTAGTTTTATAAAACCTTCAGCATCAGTTTGATCGTAAACATAATCTTCTTCAAACGTTGCCATACCGCTAGAATATAGTGAACTATCTGATTTTCTACCTTGGATTATAACATTTCCTTTGTAAATTTTCAATTTAACCGATCCATCAACATTTTTTTGAGAATCATCTATCAACGATTGAAGCATCTTCCTCTCAGGAGAGAACCAGAATCCATTATAAATCAGCTCTGCATATTTAGGCATTATTTCATCTTTAAGGTGCGCTGCAGATTTATCTAGAGTTAAGCTTTCAATTGCCCTTCTTGCAACTAACAAAATTTCTCCTCCAGGAGTTTCATAAACCCCTCTAGATTTCATTCCAATGAATCTATTCTCAACAATATCTATCCTTCCAACTCCGTTTCTCCCCCCTATTTCATTTAATGTGCTGAGTAAATTTGCAGGCGACAATTTCTTGCCATTTACAGAGATCGGATCACCTGATTTGAATTCAATTGAAATAAAAGTTGGTTGGTCTGGAGAATCCTCGCAGGACTTTGTTCTTGTATACATTCCTTCATCAGGTTCTTGCCAAGGATCTTCTAATACTTTGCCTTCATATGAAGTATGCAGAATATTAGCATCCATAGAATAAGGAGGTTCCTCAATTTTTTTTTTTGGTATAGGGATATTGAACTTTTTGGCGTATTCTATTAGATCATTTCGTGATTTAAGGTCCCATTCTCTCCATGGTGCAATAACCTTGATCTTTGGATTATTAGCGTAATACCCTAGTTCAAATCTGACCTGATCATTTCCTTTTCCTGTCGATCCATGAGAAACATATTTTGCACCCACTTTTTCTGCAATTTCTAATTGTTTCAAAGCAATTAAAGGTCTAGCAATTGATGTTCCTAAAAGATAATAACCTTCATAAAGTGGATTTGCTCGGAACATAGGAAAAACATAATCCCTGACAAATTCATTCTTTAAGTCTTCAACAAATATCTCGCTTACGCCTAACTTAATTGCATTTTTCTTAGCTTCTTCAATCTCATTCCCTTGCCCTATATCAGCAGTAAAGGTAACTACTTCCAGGTCCTTTTCATTTTGAAGCCACTTCAATATAATGGATGTGTCTAATCCTCCAGAATAGGCAAGAACAACTTTATCTTTATTTCCCATCTTTCTTATTATTTCTTCTGGCAAGCTTCATTTATTTTTTGATATGCCTTGCTAAACCCGATTAAAGAATACGTATCTGTTGTAATTGTCCCTCTTGTTGATGTTCCTATTACCTTCATTTTCATTGAAGATTTTAGAAATTTAATTATTTTTTCATCGTCAGGTGGACTAAAACTCCAAGCTCGAGACCCTGACGTGAATAACTGAAATTTTGCATCACCAATTATCACTTCTGGATTACTATCAGCCTTAAAGTTGTACCCAGCAATGATACTAAATTCATTCCATTTATTTTGACTTGGTAAATGTGTAATGACTGCAAAAACTTCTCCTCTTCTTTTGTAGTTGCCTTCTGATTTTTTGGGCTTTGAAACAGCCATACAAGCGAGGTTTTTTCCCTCTCCCTCCGCATAGGCACTCCAGTCATTAAATTTTGCTAATTCTTTTGATAAAATATTGATCGGGTTAAATACCATAAGGAAAATTACAGTAAGGAGGAATGTTTTTTTTAAATTCATTATTTTTATTGACATATTAGCAAATAAATTGCAAGAGGCTATAATTCAAAAAATATGTTTCCGATACTACTTCTTATTTTTTCTTGCTTTTTATTTTCAGTTTTAGCTGTAATCATAAAGCTTTGCTCGCAATTTATTCATCCATTTGAACAAGCTTTCTTTAGAAATTTTATAAGTGTAATTATCTTATTACCTTTTATTCTAAGTGTAAGAAAAATCATAAACAAAAAAAGCAATATAAAGTTGTTAATTCTCAGAGCGATGTTCGGAGGTGTCACTATGATATTACTTTTTTGGTCCTACACTTTAATTCCAATATCTCAGGCTATGGCAATAAGTTTTAGCACCCCATTGTTCATCTACGTTGGAGGAATAATTTTCTTCAAGGAAAAAACTTCTACATTTAATCGATCAATGATTTCTTTGGGATTTATACTCACTTTAATTTTGTTACGCCCAGACCTGGAAATTAAACCTGGTGTAGTATTTGCTCTCATAGCTGCAATGACTCATGCTATAGCTGCGCTTCTAGTGAAGAAGATATCGGAGAGTGAATCAGTTTTAATACTTATGTTTAGCATGGTATTATTAATGACACCAATAACGTTAATACCGGCCACTAAAGTTTGGATAACTCCTCAGAATTTAGATGTATTTGTATTGCTCATATTGATAGCTCTGATTGCAACAGCAGGGAATTTCTGCTGGACAAAAGCTTTAAGTGACTCAAAATTGACAAATTTGATGCCTTTTGATTTTTCAAAATTAATCTTTACTTCAATACTTGGATTTATTTTTTTTGATGAAAAAATTGATTTAATAACTTTATTATGTGGGAGTGGCTTAATAGCTTGTGTGAATTTAATGGCAATGGACATAAAGAGAAATGAAAAAGATAAAACCATATTACCAAATAATTAGTTGTTTTTTTTTTTCTCTTCTAGGAGTTCAAATCAAGTCATCTTTATCTTCTGGAAGTATAGAAAATATTGTCTTCTATCGATCTTTTATGGGCTCATTAATTTTATTAATCATAATTCTATTCAGTGAAAAAAAATTTTTAAGCATGATAGTCACAAAAAACTTAAAAGTTCATCTAATTAGATCTCTTTGTGGAATATTGGCAATGTATTATGGATACAAATCATTAATATACCTAACACTTGCTCAGGCGAGCACAATTGGATTTTCGAAAGTTTTTTTTACTTGTATTCTTTCAATTTTTTTTCTCTCAGAAAAACTATCTATTAAAACTTTTCTTCTAATTATTTTAGGATTTCTAGGAATATTATTAATAACTAATCCGAATCAGATTAGCGAAGGTGTAGGAGTTTACATGTCCTTATTTTCAGCTATTTGTGTTGCTGGAGGTATAATTTCAATTTCTTATCTGAGTAAAAGAGAAGAAACAATTACAATACTCTTATACCAATCCGTTATATCTACATTAGTTTTTTTTATTTTTTTAAGAAATAATATTTCCTTACAATTAGACTTTTCAACAATAAGTTATTTTTTAATTACAGTGACCGCTTTGCTTGGTCAATTTTTTAACACAGAATCATATAAAAATTTCAAAACTAATAATATTGTGATTCTGAGTTATACAAGAATTATATTTTCTTCAATTTTAGGTTTTTTATTTTTCGATGAAAAAATTGGGATGTTTGGATTATTAGGAATTTTACTGGTAATTTTAACTACATTTAAAATACAGAAGAAATAACTTATGGACAAGGATATGGATTTTGATCATGGATGTTTTCAATCCTAGTTAAAATATCGTCTGGTAGTTTTATATTAAATGAATCGATGTTTTCTTCTAGTTGTTTTACGTTCGTCGCACCTATAATGTTACTTGTTAAAAAATCTCTTGAGTTAACAAAACCTAACGCCATATCTGCTGGTTTCATATCAATTTCCCTCGCTAAATCATTAAATTTTTTTGAATATTCAAGACCTTTAGGTTTTGTGTACCTTGTATACTTATCTGCATATATTGTAAGTCTTGCTCCTTCTGGCTTCTCACCATTATCATATTTTCCGGTTAACATACCAAATGCAAGAGGCGAATAAGCTAGCAATCCACATTTTTCTCTTATAGAGATTTCTGACATTCCAACTTCATAACTTCTATTTAAAAGAGAGTAAGGATTCTGTACCGATATAACCCTTGGTAAATCAAATTTTTCAGCTAACGAGAGAAATTTCATTAAGCCCCATGGTGTTTCATTAGAAAGACCAATATATCTAATTTTTCCACTTTTTACATTTTCAGATAAAATTTCCAACTGATCTTTTATATCAATAAAATCTTCTTCTTTTTCATTTTGAAAACCAAGTTTTCCAAAAAAATTCGATTTTCTGTCAGGCCAATGTAATTGGTAAAGGTCTATGTAATCTGTTTTTAGTCTTTTCAAGCTTCCATTGATGGCTTCATTAATTTGCTCTCTATTTAGTCTTGTCTCTTTGTGTCTGAACCACTTCATTCCTGACCTTCCAACTACTTTAGTTGCAATCACCACCTTATCCCTACATTTCCTAGTTTCCAGCCAGTTACCAATAATTTTCTCTGTCTCACCCCATGTTTCCTTTCGTGGTGGTACAGGATAAAGCTCTGCCGTATCAAAAAAATTTACGCCTTTTGATACTGCTAGGTCCATTTGCTCAAATCCTTCTTCCTGAGTATTTTGTTCTCCCCAGGTCATGGTTCCAAGGCATATCAAACTTACATCAATATCTGTATTTCCTAGTTTTCTATATTTCATAATTCAATAAAATTCTTGATTTATAAATTTTGTAACATATTTTAAGTATTAAATAATAGTAGTATAATATACTATATGTAAACATTTAAATAAGGAGTTTAAAAATGGCTTACGACTATGAAAGAGAAGTAAAGACTAAATCAACGTCAATTGACATAGATTTAGGTCTTAGGGCTTATATGAATAAAGTCTATTCTTTTATGGCAGTTGGCTTGGCGCTTACTGGTGTCATTGCCCACCTGACGTCTACACTAGCTTTCAACTTTTCAACTAATACTTACACTTCATTTGGAGCAGCAATCTACGGTTCTCCATTAGCGTTTGTAATTATGCTTGCGCCACTTGGCTTTATAATAGCCTTAAATATGGGAATAGCGAGAATGAAAGAAGGTACAGTTCAAATATTATTTTGGGCTTTTGCATCTGTAATGGGCTTATCTCTATCATCAATTTTCATTCAATATACTGGAGAATCAGTTGCTAGAGTTTTCTTTATATCTGCAGGGGCTTTTGGTGCTTTAAGTCTTTACGGCTATACAACAAAAAAAGATCTGTCCGGTTGGGGATCTTTCTTGTTTATTGGATTGATAGGAATCGTAATAGCATCTATCGTAAATATATTTGTCTCAAGTACTGCGCTTCAATTTGCAATATCCGTAATAGGTGTATTGGTATTTGCTGGTTTAACTGCTTACGATACCCAAAGAATTAAAGCTATGTATTTCGATGGAACTGGCAATGAGGGTAAAAAGGCAATAATGGGAGCTTTAACCCTATATTTAGACTTCATCAATCTATTTATCATGCTTATTCAACTCTTTGGCCAAAGAAGATAATAAATAAGAAACAAGTTAGTCAGCTTTAAAAACTTCACGCTGACTAACTAGCTTTCAGATTCCCTTAAGTGTTAAAAACTCTACTTTTTTTGCTGTCCATCCTTTATTCCAGTAATACGGAAATATCAAGAGAACTTTATCTTAAAGACATTATGTTTAACGTTTACAGGAATGATAGTAAAATTGGTTATCACAAATTAAATTTTACCAAAAATGAGGATTTTATTGAATCAAAGATTAATATAGAATTTAAGGTTAGCTTTCTTGGGCTAACCCTATACGAGTACTCTCACCAAAATATCGAACTTTGGAGGGATAATTCTCTATTCCAGCTAAATACGAAAACAAATAAAAATGGAGAAATTTTAGATTGCAACTATAAGAGGATAAACGATAGTTATCAAGTGAATGGATCATTTGGGAAAAGGCTATTACAAACCTCACCAGTTCCAACAAGTTATTGGAATAAAAAAATTGTTGAAAATAACCTTGTAAATGCTTTGAATACTCAAGATTGTAGTGATCTATATTTTACAGTCTCTTACATCGGTCAAGATCTTATTTATAATGATTCATTGTTAGCAGACCATTTTAAATTGATAGGAAAAGAAAGTTCAGGGGAGGATGTAGATATTGATTTATGGTATGATCAAGAAGACAGATGGGTAAAAATGATATTTGTAAAAGATAGCAGTAAAATTGAATACATTCTAGAACAACATGATTCAAAATAAAAAAAAAGTAATATGGATAACAGGTGGTGGAACTGGAATTGGAAAAGAATTGGCAAAAAAATTTTCTGATAGAAACTTTAATGTCGTAATTAGTGGCCGAAGAATAGAAAAACTAAATGAGGTTAAAAAATATTCTCCAAAAACTATCTTTCCGATAAGACTTGATGTAACAAACCCAAAAAAATGTAAAGATGTATCCAGGATAATCATGGGAAAGTTCGGGTTTATTGACATTATTATTCTAAATGCAGCAACATATAGCCCTGGCTCTCTTGATGTTATGAAACCACGAGAAATTAAGAAGATATTAGATATAAATATACTGGGTCCTATATACTGTTTTGCTCCTGTATTAGAAAATATGAAGAAGGAGAGCAAAGGTCACTTGGTCTTTATGTCATCCCCAGCAGGATTTAGAGGTTTACCAGGAGCTGGAATATATGGGGTAACTAAGTCAGCCCTAACATTTCTAGCAGAAACACTTAAAATCGAATATGACAAATTTAAGATAAAGGTTCAGGTTATACATCCAGGTTTCGTTAAGACAGCCATGACTGATAAAAATAATTTCGAAATGCCCTTTTTAATGACTGCTGAAAAAGCTGCAGAAATAATTACTCAAAAACTTTTTTCAAATACCTTTGAAATTTCTTTCCCCAAAAAATTAATTATTCCAATGAAAATAATGAATCTTCTACCCTCGTCAATTTATTTTTTTTTAATAAAATATTTTGTTAAGCAGAAAAAGAATGGTTGATATCTTTCAAAAATACATCGAGTGTTTTGAGAATCTTGATGAAAATAATATAGATGAACTTCTAAGCTGCATGTCAGATAAAATAATTTTTATAGACCCATTTAATAAGTTGGTTGGCAAATATAAAGTTAACTCAATGCTTAGGTATATGTTCAAAAAGTTAAAAAATCCTAATTTTAAGATCATTTACAAAACCAAAAATAGAGAATTAAAAATTGTTAAGTGGAAATTTTCGTGTGAGTTTTTGAAAAAAAAAATCCAATTTTTTGGGTTAAGTGAAATAGAAGTCAAAGATAATTTTGTTATCCGACATGAGGATTACTGGGACAGTGGAAGAAATTTTTATTGTAATTTTCCGATAGTCGGAAACCTATTTAAAGTAATTCATAAATGACTAATCTACTTTGAGAAATGTTATTGTTACAACTCCGATATTCAGGCCCCATTTTTTTACTTCGGCTCTATTCATTAAAATGCCCTTATCTTGCAAAAACATCCAATCGTCAAAGTCTACTTTAATATTAGAGTCATTTACTTTTAGGTCTAATTTATACTTCCAATTTAAAGCATTTCCTTTAGCTATACCAATAGCTTTGCCAATTACATCGTCAGCTGTTCCTGAATATTTATTTTCACCCAACAACTTGATTTTCCATACTCTTTGATCTTTTTCGCCATCATTATATAAAAAACGTTCGTCTAGCGTAAGTTCGTCTTCATTTAAAGTCCCGGTTATATCAACTTTGAACGAACGCTTTAAATTTCCAAATCTATCATGAAACATCCCCCAAGCTTTAGTCGTTCCATTAAAATATTCTTCCAAAATAAATGTTGGTTCCGTATTCATAAATTTATTTATATTAATTTCACTGGCACATGAACTCATTAAAAAGGTTAGTAATAAAATTAAATTCTTCACTATTTCAATATAGTATATTCGAAAAATTATTCATCTGTTTATTTTATTTTGGATAAAGCTCAATTCAACCTCACTCGATTTAAAACCAGTTAACATAAAATAAGCAATTAACTTTAAAAACACAGGTAAAATTGAATATGATAAAATTATAAAATTACTGCATTCTCTATTAACTATCGAGTTTGCTTCAAATCCCAAAAGGCCAAGAATTCCAAAAACAAATAGACTTCCTAATGCAAATGATAATTTTGTAATCATTGTAATTAGTGAAAAGAGTATACCTGAAATTTCTTCTTTATGCTTCTGTTTGTGAATATCAGTTAAATCAGCTTGAATTGATGGGGGAAGAACTAAATCCGCTCCTAAACAAAATCCGGTAAGACATGAAATAATTATAAATAAATAAAAATCTCCAGGTGTTAAAAATACAACAAAAATAAAACAGAATGAGGATGTTATCAAAGAAACAGACCATGCCTTTGCTTTATTTGTTTCCTTACTTAAATAAGTCCAAAATGGAACTCCAATAATAGCGAATAAAAAGTAAAAAAATAATGCCCTCTGCCTATCACTATCATCTCCTCCTAAAACATATGTTATATAGAATGCAAACAAAATCATTGGCAATACATTCGCACACGAATTTATGAACCAAATAAATAGAAATTTTTTTAGTCTAATATGGTATAAAATATTTTTATATGATTTTTTAATTGAGAAAGAATTATCATCAGAAAATTTTTCTTCAATAAATACACAAAAAAGGTTGATTCCAATAAATCCTGTTATTAATGCTATGTATACCAAATACTTTGCTAAACCAACATTATCTAAAAATAGTAGCATGGGCAGACAAAGAGAGAAGAAAAGGCCTAAAAGAATAAATGTTTCTCTCACTGCGCTAAGTTTAGTTCTACTAAAATAATTACTTTCTAAATCGTAGCCAATTGATAAATATGGAATTTGAAACATTGTCCATCCCAAATATAAAAGTCCAATCCATAGTAATAGGTAGCTTTCAAAAGGAATCTCTTCTATCAGGAATAATTTGCACAAAGAAATTGCAGATAAAACGGAGCCAATAACTATACAAAATTTTCTTGTGCAGATCCTTTTATCATTTACCCATCCAATTATTGGATCAGAACATATATCGATTAACTTAGCGATAAAAAGAAAAACCCCAACCTTAGCAACCGAAATTCCAAAATTCTCTGTGTAGAGAGCTGGAAGAAATATCATTACAGGAAATGTTGGAATGGCGAATGCAAATGCCGGTGATGCATAAACTATATTTCTTAAGTTAGTTCTCAAATTAAATTTTCTTAATTAAAAATTGTCCTACATTTATGTTTCCAGATTGAAATCCACCTTGGCAGTAACTTAAATAATAATCCCACATTCTTCTGAAGGTGTTATTAAAGCCCATTCCTCTGATATTTTCCCATGATTTTTCAAAAGATAATTTCCAATATTCTAGTGTTTTTGCATAATGATCACCGAACATGAAATGTTTATCTACCTGCAGACCATTCTCATTTAAGACTCTATTCATTTCTTGGACTGAGGGCAACATTCCTCCTGGAAAAATATAAGTCTGTATAAAGTCAGGAAATTTCCTATATTTAGTAAAAAATTTATTGTCTATTGTAATAGTTTGCAATCCAATACATCCATTTCTATTAAGGTTGGTTCGAAGTGTTTTAAAATACTCTGCCCAGTATTTCTCCCCAACTGCTTCAAACATTTCTATAGAAACTATTTTATCGAATTTTCCAGAAACGTCTCTATAGTCAACTAACTTTACTTTAACTAGTTCATTGAGTTTTTTTTTGAAGATTTTTTCCCTCACTGAATCATATTGATTTTTCGAAATAGTTATGGCTGTAACTTTTGCTTTGTAGTTTGTTGCCAAATATTCACTAAAACCTCCCCACCCACAACCAATTTCTAATATTTGGTCATTATTCTTTACTTTAACCAAATCTGCTAAATTTTTATACTTATTGATTTGAGCATTATATAAGTTGTCTTTTTCATTTTTAAAAATTGCTGATGAATAGGTCATTGACTTATCCAGCCATGATTCATAAAAATTATTACCTAAGTCATAGTGAAATTTAATGTTTTTTTGTGATCCATTTTTAGTATTCATATTAAAAAAATGTTTGAGTCTTAAATATAAAATTATGTACCATTTACCTCTAATATATCTAGAAAACTCATGGAAATTCTTTGCTCCCCATTCAAGAAAATCCGTAAGATTATTTGTACTCCAATTTTCTTCGATATAACTTTCAGCCCAGCCTAAATCACCTTTTATAAAAAAGTCGTCAAGACATTTTTTCTCTTTGATAACAATTTCAGAACTTGGGCCACTCAATGGACCATTAAAATTAAAAATCTTTTTATTCTTATAAAAAACAGAAATACTTCCATATTTACTTTGAGAAAGCACATCTAGAAATAAATAAAGTTTCTTAGTAAAGTCTTTTTTCATTATAAGTTTATTGGTGTAAAATCTTTTCTTGGTTTTGTAGGTTTTTTAATATACTTAGCCCCTTTAAGGTAAAGTTTCAAGGCTTGAAAATATATTGCAGAAGTAATTTTAACATTTTGAAAAATCTTTTTAAAAAAAATTGTTAGCAAATTCTTGGAATCAAGTCTCAAAGCCCTTCCTTTGAAACATGCATTAAATACTTTTTTTTTATTTACTTTATAATCAATATTCAAAAAAATTTTCTCTTTGACAAGTTTAAATGAAATCTTGTAAAAACCCTCAACTTTAAAGAAAGGAGATACATATAATTTTTTTCTAAAATTATACTCATTGCTTTTTCCTACTACCTTACAGTAATAGGAGTGCCTTTCATTGAAAGTATTATTAACTTCAAAGATGATAATTTTAGCCTCTTCAAATTTATCGTAGCAGATAAATATTGATATAGGATTAAAAGCATAACCTAAAATTCTAGGAAGACATAAAACCTTTATGGAATTAACTTTGATATTTTTAGATAATTCTAAATTTTTTATTATCGAATTATACAAAACTTTCTTTTCATTTTTTTTTCCATGATCATTTTCGTAAAACGAAAATAAAGAAAATTTATTTTTTCTGAAAAAAAACTTATTGCAAAATTTGTTTATATCAAACCAAAAATACGTTGCATCGTATTTAAAATGATGCGCAAATGGTTTAAACCTCGAGTGAGTAACTATTCCTTCGAAAAGGCAATCCTCATGAAAAATCAATTGTTTCATTAATCAAAGCCTCCTTATTATTTCATTTGCTACCCTTTTACCTGACTTTATTCCATCCTCATGAAATCCATAACCAAGATATGCCCCACAAAACCAAACATTATTCAGGCCCTGAATTAATTCAACCTCTTTTTGGCTATTAAATGTTTGTAAATCATATACTGGATGCTCATAATTAACTATCTTTTCTATTTTCGTTGGATCTGGAGTTTTGCGGGGATTAAGAGAAACAAAGAAATTTTTGTTAGTTTTTAAATCTTGTAATAGATTCATCCAGTAGGTTACTGAAAGTTGATTTTTGTTTTCCAGATAATTCCAACTTGCCCATGCTTTTTTATTGTTGGGCATTAATCTTTCATCTGAGTGCAGATATACACTATTTTTATTATATTTTATACCTGAGAAAATATTTAAGTGGTTGTAATCCATATCTGGAATAACTTGTCTAACTTGGTCGGAGTGAACACACAAAACAACATGATCGTAATGTTTGTCATTTTTTTCCCTAATAAGTTTCCATTTATCGTTTTTTCTGTCTATCCTAACATCTACATTTTTGAATGATCTGATATTTTTATTATTTAAAACTTTTTTTACATATTCCTTACTTCCACCATGCACCGTTCTCCACCTTGGTCTATCCAAGATCCTAAGTAGACCATGATTTGAAAAAAAGCTAACAAACTCTTTAAAGGGATATTTAGTAATTTTATTTATTGGAGATGACCAAATACTTGCTGCCATGGGATATAAGTGATTATGTTTAAAATAATTCGAATATTTTTTTATTTCCAGATACTCAGAGATTGAAATATCTTTAAAATTTAATTTATCATTTTCGGCTTCTTTATAAAATCGTATAACCTCGTACAACATTCTTAAAAATCGTACATTAAAAAAATTTTTTTTTTGAGCAAATAATGACATCACAGATTTACCAGAATATTCCAACTTTCCTTCATTCATTGAAACAGAAAATGACATATCACTTTCATAAGATTTAACATTAAGATTTTCAAAAAAATCACATAAATTTGGATAATTAAGTTCGTTAAAAACTATAAATCCAGTATCAATATTTATTTCTTTTCCGCCAACTTCAAATGAATGTGTGTTAGAATGACCTCCAAAATAATTATTTTTTTCATATAGGTCGACTGTAAACTTATCAGAAAGATACCAAGCACAAGATAATCCTGAAATACCACTTCCAATTATAGCAATATTTAATTTATTCATTAGAAGATTTTAGAAAAAATTAAACTTATTTAAACAAAATAAATCAATATATTGATTGACATCATGAATTACTTACTATATATTGATATTGGACTAATATGATTTTAACAAAGTTTTGTGCAATAACATTCTCAACAATCTTTTTAATCTTATTAGTTTCAAGTCTATTTTAATTTCCTCCAATAAAACCCTGGTTCGTCCAGGGTTTTATTGTCCTCTATAAATTGATAACCAATCGGATGCAACAAATTTGTTGCTCAAGGTATTTCTAGGGTAATCTTGTGATAACTCAGATGTACTAAAGTTATTAAGATTTTTTTTAAATGAATGATCAGAATCTTTATCGTTTCGATCAAATCTCAAATTATGAATCAAATTAAGCATACAAATTAAAACGACTTTCTGAAAATTTGTTTAATTTTATCTTAAATTATGACGTCTAAATTCACAAACACTAGTAAAATAAGGATCACCAGATCTAGGCTTTGTAATTATAACTTTACGATTAAGATCACAGTTTTCAGCAACCATCGAATTAAGAAGGTGTCCGGCATTCGCAAATCCCGAATTTATGGCTAAAAACATATTGTCAGAATTTTTACACTTTGATAACTGATTTTGTAAATTGCCTTCAGATGTATCTTTATTATATATTACCTTGCACCAATTTCCTGGTCTTACGTTAAACGGAATGCAAAAAAACAAAGTTACCAGTATGGTTAAAAACAATTTTCTCATATATTAATCCTATAATACAGAAGTTTTAGTAAGTCTCTTAAGTTAATGCGATATTTCTTAGAGATATCCTCTATTTCACACTTGAAATAAATATTATAAATAATTATTGGAACAATTGAACCTAAATATGCTCCGGCTATCAAATCGCTTGGAAAATGCATAGACATAAAAATTCTTGATAATGCCAATAAGACAGCAATCATTAATATAAATAGTGTGAATCTATTAAGATAAATTATTAAAAGAATGGCAAGTGTAAAAGCAGCTTGAGTATGACCTGAAGGGAATGAGCTTACTTTATGCTCAAGATTAAAAAAATTTATTCTTTCGTAATCCTCCAAAAAAAAATATTTAGGTCGCGATACCCCAAAGAAATATTTAAAAACATTACATAATATTCCAGCCAAAGTTAATGAATATATAAAATGCTTAGAAACTAATCCAATATAATTGTAAAGACTGAATATCTTTTCTGCCTTAAAATTTGTTTTTAGTTTAATTACCTCTAACTTCTTATTGTTCCTTAAAATTGACTGTATATTTAAATTTACAACTAATACTATAAAGCATGAAATTATAACATTTAAAGGGTCAAATATATCCGAAAGGGGGTCAATTATATCTTTAAAGAAAATAAAGAAGTTACCGTGAAAGGTACGAGTTAGCTCAAACAAAAATATATCTAAAAAATTAAAGAAAAAAATAATTAGAAAGACAACCAAAAAGAAAAATCTTAAAGAGGTTAGTATTTCGAATATTTTATTTTTAATCATAATTTAGTTTTTATAAATTCTGAACTCTACCTCTTTACCTTTAGAGTAGTTAAATCCAGTGAAATTATCTATAAGTGAAAAATTACTAAACTTTTCTTCATCCTTTACATTATCAAACTCTTTAGAAACAATTAATACAATTTTTTGATCAGAATCATGTTGTTCAACTCTTCTATTAGGTGGATTTTTAGTATTATATGAAGTCAGAAAAAGCAAGCTAGGTTCATTAAATCCAAGAGTAAAAACTACATCTACTTTTTTTTCGTAATGCATTATGATGTCGTTTAATTTTTCAGAGACCCATAATTTCTCTAGTCTTGGAATTAAGAAAAAAACTAAGGTTAAATATGTGAAGATTTGAAAAGAACCTGAGAAAAATAAAATCTTTTTAAGATTTTTGGATTGAAAAGAGCTCCAAAGAATATAGGAAAATATGAGCAAACAAATTATAATTATAAAATAATACAAATCAATTTTTGAATATTCTATAACTACGTACGATATCAACGAAATTATAACAATTGGATATAAAAGCAATGTTATTATCCCGAAAAAATTATTTTCAGTTCTAAAATTATTATCACTTAGATATTTAGATATTAATATACTTAAAGGAACGTATGTTGGATAAATATAATGAGGAAGTTTGGTAGGGATAATCTCAAATAGAAGAAATGGTGAAATAAAACAAATAATCAAATATAACATTAGATTATCACTTTCTTTAATAAATTTAAATCTAGATTTTATATTTTTGATAATACTAACTAAGAAGATTGATCCTGGCCAAAAAAAAACTAATATCAACAGAGAATAGTATCCTGGAGGAAATCCATGAGATTCTTGTCCAGATTTAATCTTATTGAAAAGGTCATTGCCTACTGATTCATCCCAAAATATTCCGCCAGACTTTATATTTATTATAATAAACCACGGAATAGAAATAATTAAGAATAGAGAAAAGGCTTTTATTGACCAAAAAAGTCTGAAATAATTATCTTTTTTAATCAATGAAAATACTAATAATGGTATTAATGTGAATAAAATTATTATTGGTCCTTTAATGAGTATGCCTAGGGCTAAAGAAGTCCAAAAAAGGTAAATTTTAGAATTTTTGATTGTCTTATTTTTAATTGCATCAAAAACTAAAAGATTACAAATTGTAGTAAATAAAAATAAAACTCCATCGGTTTTAGCCTGATGTGCTTCTGAAATGGTCAACAGAGACAGAGTTAAAAAAAATACAGTCATACAGGCTATACGCTCATTTAAAGTCGATTTAATCTTAATAAATACCAAGATCAAACAAGAAAAAATTCCAAGAATTGAAGGCATTCTATAAACCCAAATTTCACTGTATGGAGAGCTTCCAAATATATAATTTGAAAATGTTTGCAACCAATATATTCCCACTGGTTTTTTATATCTAGGCTCATCTACCATTCTAATATCAATGAAATCTTTAGTGTGAAGCATTGTTTTAGAAGCTGTTGCAAATCTTGCCTCATCTCTGTCCATTACAGGGAGGTCAAATACTCCTTGTAGAAAAATCACAAAACATACAAATAGGAGAAGGAAAAATTTTTTTTCAACTGAAATATTCATTGCTTAATATTAATACTAGATTAGATTTAACATTATCATATCATTCAAAATGAAAAATTTTAGTATAATAATTCCAATTTATAACGAGACAAAGTCTATTTTTGAATTAATTAGTGAAATCGAGAATGAGTTTAAACCAAACGTTCCAGAGATATTAGTAATTGATGATGGCAGTACTGACAGTTTTAAGAAAAAAGTTAAAAAGGTCCAAAAAAGGTTTTTATCAGTTTTTAGTCATAAAACTAATTTAGGGAAGTGTAAGGCAATGCAAACTGGAATAATAAAGGCGAAAAATAATTTGATTTGTATAATGGACGGTGATGGTCAAAATCCACCTTACGAAGTAAAAAATTTAATAAAATTCACCAATAAACTTAAACTTAAAAATAAATTCTTGGTATGTGGGAATAGAAAAGAAAGACAGGACTCGGTCCATAAGAAGATATCTTCAAGAATTGCCAATAAGATAAGAAAATTTGTTTTAAATGATGATTGCAACGATACAGCATGCGCACTTAAAGTCTTTGATAGAAAAGATTACACCAAGATTGAATATTTTAAAAATATGCACCGATATTTACCAGCACTATTCAAAATGAATAATTGTAAAATTTACAACGTGATGGTTGATGATCGTATGCGAACATATGGATACTCCAAATATACTTTTAATAATAGATTTTGGATAGGTATCATTGACCTAGTAAAGGTATGGATTTTAACAAAAAAAGGAGAGAAAAATGGATAATGAACAAATCTGGTTGATAATTGGTTTTATAGGGCAAACGATTTTTGCATCAAGATTTCTAGTTCAATGGGTAGCTAGTGAAAAAGCATCTAAAAGTATTATACCTAACATTTTTTGGTGGATAAGTTTAGCTGGAAGCATGGTTCTTTTAAGCTATGCGATTCATAAGGAAGACCCCGTATTTATTGTTGGACAATCATGTGGGTTTCTTATTTATTCACGTAATATCTATTTGATTAGAAAAGAAATAAGTAGAAGGGAAAAATAATTTAACTTTAGAAATGCATACCTTTAATGAAATTCATAATAATATATTAAAAAAATCATATGAATTTATTTCACTTCACAATGAAATAAAAACAAGTGGAATAATTGAAATAAAAAAAAGTGATTTAGACCTTTTTAGTTTCTTATCCAAAACTATAATCTCTCAGCAAATTTCTTATAAAGCTGCAAATTCAGTGTGGAATAAAGTCAGTTTAATATTAAAAGTTAAGAAGTTGAAAATTAAAAATTTCCAAAATAAAAAAACACTTAAAAAAGTACTAGAAGAAGTAAAAGTATCGAGTTTAAAAAGAAATTATATTATCGGTATTTATGATGCTTTTAAACACAACAAAATCAGTGAAAATCAAATACAAAAAATGAGCGAAACGACTCTGCGGTATTCACTTATGCAATACCGAGGTATTGGTGAGTGGACGTGTGATATGGTCTTAATTTTTTTTTTTAGATATTTAAATATCTTCCCCCAAAATGATCTTATAATTAATAAAGTAAAAAAAAGAATACAAGAAATTGAACGACAAAATATTGATTTTGAAAAAATTTTCTCACCTTATTTATCAATTTTCTCGCTTCATCTGTGGAAGATGTCGAAGCGGATTCTTTAAAAAATCCTTATAAAAGTCATCTTTAGAAACGTTTTTCTTTCTACTTTTAGGCCACTGAATAGTGTTGACCAATTTACAGTTATCGCATACGATTTTCCACTTATCATACTGATATTCGCATGACAAACATTTCCATTTTGGGCCTGGCAAAACTTCTGACTCAAAGTTTGGAACCTTAATTTTCTGAGACTTTGAAGATATTTTAGAATATAGCTCTTTCATTCTATCATCTAATTCTTCTCTTTTAATTAATTCAAGATAACGAATAGACTCGCCCCATATTGAGGCTTCATAGCTTGCAAAAGCTAAACTAAATTTAGTCTCATTGGATTCTTCATTCAAATATTTTTTGAGAACCTTAACTATAATCTTATATCTTCTGAGAATATCCTTTTCTCCTTCTGATTTGTAAAGCATAAAAATTTCAATTAGCTCATTACATAAAAGATTTAACCAAGTCTTTCTGATTAAATCTGACGCTTTTTTTAAATTGGACCGAGAAATATAGAGTTTTATATTTTCTCTAACTACTGGTATTGAACTTTCTGATAAATTAATGGCACTTATTGGAGAATCACCACTAAGGATCTTTAGATTGGCAGAATATTCTCTTGAATCATCAGATAAACATTTAATCTTAGATATTGTTTGACTAGCCAACTTCCATTCATTTTCAAGAGAATATACTCTAGATAATTTGTCATGAAACCACTCATCATTTGGAAATTCATTGCAAAGATTAATTAATAAGTCTTTAACATCTTTGATTTTTTTTTTTTTGAAATACAAGATCACCTTCCCTCTTTTAGAAATATAACTAGCCTTAGGTAGTGATTCTAATACGTTGAGGTATTTTTGGCTTTGATAAAAATTATTCTCAACGAGAGCAGAATTAAATAGCATAAAAGTTGAGAATACTTCATTATTTAGATATTTCTTTAAAAGTCTGGAATTCTTCTCAATATTTTTTGAATCTCCAAATAAAATTCCATCCACTATGTCATCCAAACTATTATTAGCTAACTTGAGATATTTCTCATTTTTTTTTATCTTTAAACTTTGTGGTATCTGCTTTATTGACCTAAATGAAATATAAATTATAAAAATAATCGTGATAAAGAAGAATAGAAAAAGAATAATACCTATAATATTTGTTTGGATAAAATAATCTTTCCAGATAATCTCAACTTCACCAGGATTGTCAGAGAACCATACTATAGTCATAGAAGTAAGAATTATTAAAAAAAACGACCGTAAAATTCTAATCAATTTCTTTTCCAGTTAACTCCAATAAAATATACTCAAGTTCCTCAAGATTTCGCTTAACGTTCATGAGAGATTCCGCATCATTAATCCATTTTTTAATTTCTGCATCATCGAACCTTGATTCAACCATGGTCTCCATTGATCTCTTAAGATCGTCATAAAGTAAATATTCTTTCGTCTTAACTAATGAGCCTCTTAAATGGGTTTCTATCGATATATCATTTTCCTTAAGGGATGTATTGTTTTCAATTTTTGAGATTTTTACAATACTTGATACGAAATCATTAAGGTATTTTAGAAAAGTCTCCTTAGAGGAAAAGATATCAAAATTCAATTCATTCTGTTGATCTATTCTTTCTACGATAAAGTTTTCGAGATTCTGATCAAAATAATTTATTTTGTAATTCAAGAATTCTAGTAACTTTTTTTTTGTTGAAATTTTTGTTGTATCGATTTTTTGCAATGAATTAATCAGATTCTGAATTTCAAAATTAGATTGAAATTTCTTGCTTAATATATTCAATTCCTCCTCAAGGTTTTCTCTCTTCTTAAATTTAGCTTTTATTCTTAATATTGCATTTAATATTATGTATTTCTCACTGTAGTAATAATCAGAATTTGATTTATATTCATCAATAAAAGTAGTAAGTTTCTTTTCTACTTTTTTAAGAGTGTTTTGTGTGTTCTCTAAATTATTTCTATTTTTATCAATATCAATTTTGAATTCTTCTAAATTTTTCTCTAGGTTTACTTGGTCTTGATTTATTAGGTCCTCAACGATTTTGTGTTCATCACCATACTTTCCCATCTCTTGAAATCGAATTTCATTTTGATCGTTTAAGGATTCATTATTAAAAAAATTATCTTGTCCATTAAATAGCATATGTTCTGTGAATAAATTAGATTTTCCCAGAAAAACTGCGCCGATGGAAAAACAAAACAAAATTATTAAAGATATATAGAGATATATTTTATAGTTGGACTTTTTTTTATACTGATCTTTATTAAGCTCAATAAAGTCTCCTTTACCCATATTTGTTTTCTTATCAGTCATTCTTAATTGTATTCACTGTTATACTTTCAATTAATTTTAACATACTTTGCTCATTTGGTTTCTCAGAAATAAAAACTTTATCAAACCCTGAAAGATTTAATTCTTTTTTTATTGATTTACTTAAGACTAATATTTTTTTTTCTCTTATTTCAGCTAAAAAATTCATTTTAGAAATTTCACTTATAAAACATGCTGCAGTTCTTTTTGAGAAAATAGTTACAATTCCTTCTTTTTTGGATGTAAAAAATTTTTTAAAAATAGACGGGTATGAATTAAACTTTTTAGAATGATAACAATGGACCTGACGATAATCACAATCATTTCTATCGAAAAATAATCTGAATTCGTCATTATTTTCAAATGAAGTTGGATGAAGAATTTTTGCATTTCTATTTAAAAAAGGTTTAATTTTTTTTTTAAGATCATTCGCATCCCCTTTAACATTTATGACATTTTTCATATAATTTCTTTTTGCACATAAATATGTTCCCTCACCTACAACAAAAATTTTTTTATAATCAATTATTTTCTGAAAGTTTAAAACTCCGTTTTTACTAGTAAAAATTAAAAAATCATATCTTTCATTTGTATTAAATTCATAGCTTTTTTTCTTTATTTGAATTAATGGGGATATAAAAGAGTTAAAAAGTTTTGTGTCTAGTTTTTTAGATAACCTTATGGACTCTTCTTTTGGCCTAGTTAAAAGGATATTAATTTTATTATCAATCAATTTTTTTTTTAATTTTAACACCTAAATCATAACTCTCTGATCTGAAACTATCTATATTAAAAACAACCTTGTCACTTATCTTAACCTGTCCGTCTTTTGAAAAAGCAGTATAGTTAAATAGTATTTTATTCTGATTTTCTAAAACTGCAAACCCTCCTACAGGAGTTTGACACGATCCATCCAATGCATTAAGAAAAATTCTTTCACATTCCGTTTCAAGATAAGTTTTAGGATGATTTAACTTATTTATTATTTGTTTAATTGATTTATTTTTTTTATTTACAACTAAAGCAATTGCACCTTGTCCGAGTGATGGTGCAATTATATCTGTATTAACAATTTTATACTTTTCTTTACAACCAAGCCTTTTTAAACCTGCAACAGCCAAAATTATAGCATCAAAATTATTTTTTTTTAATTTTTCTATTCTTGTGTCAATATTTCCTCTTATGTCTTCAATGATTAAGTCAGGTCTTATCTCTTTTAATTGCATACTCCTTCTTATGGATGAAGTCCCAATCACTGCATTTTTCTT
Organism: Alphaproteobacteria bacterium; assembly: GCA_045563055.1. GTDB lineage: Bacteria > Pseudomonadota > Alphaproteobacteria > Methylaequorales > Methylaequoraceae > Methylaequor. The sequence goes on along the minus strand of JBJKUR010000008.1, from coordinate 14,675 downwards.
TAATTTTAGTAAACTTAAATTTTTATTAGAGATCACTGCATCTCTAAAATCTTCTCTTTCTAGAACCGCAGCTATTTCAAGTCCCTCTGGGAGTATGGTTGGAATATCCTTTAAAGAATGTACCCCAAGATTTATTTTAGAGGCCAACAAAGCCTCATCTATCTCTTTTGAGAACAATCCTTTATTTCCGAGCTCAGATATTTTTTTATTTTGAAACAAGTCACCGCTAGTCTTAAAAAACTTTTTTTTCACAATAATATCCTTAAGTTCTTTGTTTTCTCTTATAGTTTTTTCCAGTATGCTTATGTGTTTCTGTGCAAGCGCACTCTTTCTTGAACCAAGAATTATGCAGTTAGAATTAATATTCATAGAATTAATTTTATTTTACTATTATAAAATTATCATAATATTTTTTTTTTTTTATATTTGTATAAATGATAGTTCTTGGAATAGAAACAAGTTGTGATGAAACTTCGGTTTCTCTAGTTGAAAGACAAAATGGTTTTGGTAAAATTTTGGCTGAGCAAACTTTGTCTCAAATTCCAAAACACAAAAAGTATGGTGGTGTTGTACCAGAACTAGCCTCAAGAGAGCACAGTAAGCATATCGATAGTCTGTTTAAAAGAACATTAAAAAAATCTAAGATATCCCTTTCAGAGATTGATGCATTTGCCGCTACCACTGGGCCTGGATTGCTTGGAGCATTACTGGTTGGAACAAACTATGCAAAATCACTAGCAATAACTTCAAAGAAACCTTTTTTTTCAGTTAATCATTTACAAGCTCACGTTTTAGTATCAAGAATAAATAATAAAATAAATTTTCCTTTTTTATGTCTCTTAGTTTCCGGAGGACACTGTCAAATTCTCCTTGTATTAGACTATAATAAATTTAAAGTAGTTGGTGAAACGCTTGATGATGCAGTTGGTGAAGTTTTTGATAAAACTGCAAGAGCATTAGGATATAGTTACCCAGGTGGTCCAATAATTGAAAATTTAGCTAAAAAAAGTAAGGGTAAGCATAAATTTAAACTACCAAAACCCTTATTAAATAAAAATACCTGTGATTTGTCCTTTTCTGGTTTAAAAACATCAGTGAGAAGAATTGTAGAAAAAGGAATAAGCAAAGAACAGGAATGTGATCTTGCTTTTTCTTTTCAGAATACTATTGCAGAGTGTTTACTTAATAAAGTAGACCTAGCTATAAAAAATTGCATCCATAAAGGATTTAATTTACAGGATTTTGTTTTATCTGGAGGCGTTGCTTCTAACTCTTTCATAAGACATAAATTCAAAGTATTATGCAAAAAGAAAAATATGATTTTTTATGTACCGGATAAGAAACTATGTGTTGACAATGCGACAATGATTGCATGGGCTGCTTTAGAAATGATCGCGAAAGGTAGAAGTTTTAGTAAGATTCATTTATCTCCTAACCCAAGGTGGAGGATAGATAGTTTATGACAAAAAGTTGTATTTTAGGTTCTGGTTCTTGGGCCCATGCATTATCGACTGTGTTTGCTGATAATAATTTTGTAATTAAGTGCAGGAATGTAAGGAAGGCTAGCTCAACTTTTAAAAACAATGTACAATTAATTGAAAAATTTGCTTTGTTGAATGATTCTCAATATATTTTTTTGGCTATTCCATCACAAACTCTAAGAAAAAATCTTATTAATTTAAAAAAAGAAACATCATCTAGAAAGTTTGTTTTCGTTATTTGCAATAAAGGCGTAGAAAAAAAAACAAACAAACTTATGAGCGAAGTCATTGTAGATATTTTTCCAAATAATAGGGTGGTAGTACTATCTGGACCAAATTTTTCTTCCGAATTGATTGCTGGAAAACCATCTGCTTCAGTTTTAGCCTCAGAAAATAAAAAAATATCAAAAAGTGTGGCATCCTTATTATCACCAAATAAATTTAGAATATATTTTAATAATGATATAATTGGAACTCAATTGGGTGGGGCTATGAAAAATGTCATTGCAATTGCATGTGGATTGATTAAGGGAAAAAATCTTGGTGAGAACGCTAAGGCAGCAACGATCGCTAGGGGGATTTCAGAAATAGTAAAATTAGGGATGAAAATGGGTGCAAGAAGAAACACATTTTATGGTCTTTCAGGTATAGGTGACCTTACACTTACCTGCTCATCAATGAAATCTAGAAATACAAGATTTGGTTTCTATATTGCAAAAGGAGAAAAATCTATTGAGTTTAAGGAAAACTATGTCCTAGAAGGTGTTGATTCATGCGATAGTATCTGCAACCTGGGAGAAAAATATAATGTTGAACTACCATTATGTAATTCGGTAAGAAAAATTATTAATGGTATGGAGGTAGACAAGGTTATCTCAAATCTGTTGTCTCGACCTCTTCAGAATGAAAATTGATGACGTATCTTGTAACTTGCCATGATAGAACTAATTCACTTGATCTAAGGTTATCAACAAGAGAGAAACATCTTAAATATATTAATAGTTTTAAAAAAATAATAATACTTGCTGGCCCTATTCTTGATAAAAAAAAAAATCCGATTGGTACAGTTTTAGTTTTAAATTATGACAAGTTAGACCAGGTGAATGATTTTTTAAAAAACGATCCATATAATAAGTTAAAACTTTTAAAAAAATTAGTATTCTAGAATTTAAAAAAGTTTTGTAAGATATGCTTTATTTAGTTTTTAAACATCGCATTACATTATTGACAGATATATTTTGATTTTGATATCAATGGTAAAAGGAAACCTGCATGAATGAAATTATTGAGAATAAATTAAATTCTAAAACACTTAGCTTTGATGAATATAAAAGTGAATATGAAAAATCTATTAATGACCCAATAAATTTTTGGTCACAAAAAGCAGAAAAACTAGACTGGATCAAACCATTTTCAAAGGTCAATGGCAGTTCATTTGATGGTGATGTAAATATTAATTGGTTTGAAGGTGGAAAACTTAATGTCTCTTATAACTGCCTTGATCGACATTTAGAAAAGTTAGGCGATAAAACCGCAATAATCTGGGAATCTGACGATCCAAGTGTATCTAGAAAAATTTCATTTAAAGAGTTACATGCAGAAGTGTGTAAATTTTCGAATGGGTTAAAAACTCTGGGTGTTAAGAAAGGAGATAGAGTCACCATCTATTTGCCTATGATACCTGAAGCTGCTATTGCAATGTTATCATGCGCGCGAATAGGGGCCATTCATTCTGTTGTTTTTGGAGGTTTTGCGCCGGAGTCATTAAGAAACAGAATAGAAGATTGTGATTCATCTTGTATAATAACTGCAAATGAGGGGATAAGGGGAGGGAAAAAAATACCACTTCTTCAAAATGTAAAGAAGGCTCTCAATGGTTATACAAAAGTTAAAAATATCGTTGTTGTTAAAAGGACCGATTCTGAAAAGTTTTTTAATAAGAATACTGATACTTGGTACGACAAGCTTATTTCAAGTCAACCACATGAATGTGAAATTTCCGAACAAAATTCTGAAGATCCTCTCTTTATTTTATATACCTCAGGTTCAACCGGTAAACCCAAGGGTGTGTTACACACAAGTGGTGGCTATCTTCTTCATGCATCATTGAGTCACGAAATAATTTTTAATATTCAAGATGACGATATTTATTGGTGTACAGCAGACGTGGGATGGGTTACTGGTCATTCTTACATCGTGTATGGTCCTCTTTGCAATGGTTGTACAACATTAATGTTTGAAGGAGTTCCAACTTATCCTTCAGCAGCAAGGTTCTGGGAAGTTGTGGATAAATTTAAGGTCAGCATCTTTTATACTGCACCGACTGCTATAAGAGCCCTTATGGGTTTGGGAAATGATTTCATCAAAAAGACAAGTAGGTCCTCTTTAAGGATATTGGGTACAGTAGGAGAACCTATCAATCCAGAGGCATGGAAATGGTACTACGAAGTTGTAGGAGAGAAAAGATGTCCTATAGTTGATACTTGGTGGCAGACCGAGACAGGTGCAGCTCTCATTTCGCCAATTTCTGGTTCTACACCCTTGAAACCTGGATCTGCGACATTGCCATTTTTTGGTGTTGAACCAGAAATTGTTGATAATGAAGGAAATAAACTAATTGGTAAATGTGAGGGAAACCTGTGCATAAATTCTGCTTGGCCAGGTATGATGAGAACAGTTTATAATGATCACGCTAGATTTGTGAAAACTTATTTTTCTTCATTTAAAGGGAAATACTTTACTGGTGATGGTTGTAAAAGAGATGAAGATGGTTATTACTGGATCACAGGTCGAGTGGATGATGTTATAAATGTTTCGGGACATAGGCTAGGAACAGCAGAAATCGAAAGTGCACTAGTTCTTCATAAGAAAGTTTCAGAAGCAGCTGTGGTTGGGTATCCTCATGATATTAAAGGTCAAGGCATATACGCTTACATAACATTAATGAAAGGTGAAGAATATAATGAGGATCTAAAGAACGAACTTAGAACGTGGGTTAGATCTGTTATTGGTCCAATAGCTTCGCCAGATGTTATACAATGGTCACCAGACCTCCCTAAAACAAGATCAGGAAAAATAATGAGGAGAATACTTAGAAAAGTTGCTTGCAATGAGGAAGGGTCAATCGGAGATGTATCAACATTAAACGATCCAAGTGTTGTAGAAGAGTTAATAAAGAATAGGTTCTCTAAAGATTAGAAATCATAGCATATACCCTTTTTTTCCCAGTCACCGTATCTTGTAGGTTCAGGTCCTGAAGGTCCTCCTATTTCTTTTTCTTTTTTAAGTTCGACATTTTTGCTTTTTTTTTGTTTAATTCGCTTTTTCATGATAATAACTTAGTTATTAATATATTTTTTTTTCCATAAATAATTGTCCAATTCAAGGGAAATAGCAACTCGCATTCTAGTTGATATTTATCAAAAAAACGAATTTTTTGAAACTATTTCAGCAAAAAACAGGGAATTTAATCGTCTAGAGTCGAGAGATAAGGCGTTTGTAAGACTGATTATATTAAATACACTTAGGAGAAATGGACAAATACAAAAAGTAATCTACGAACTCATAAAAAAAACCCCTGAGAAAAAATAAAAACTTTATTTTAAATTTAATTAGAATCTCAATATGTCAAATATTATATCTTGATATCAAAGAATACTCAATTGTAAACTCAGCAGTTGAATTATCGAAACCCTTTAAACTAGAAAAATTTGTAAATGGACTACTAAGAAATATTTGCAGAAATAAATCAAAAATAAAAATGATGGTTTTTAATGAATCTAATATACCGAAATGGATAAGGAATAACATAAAGAAAAATCTAGGTAATAATGTTTTAAAGGATATTGAAAATACAATTATTAAAGAACCATTCATAGATATAAAGTTAAAAAAGGACTTCATTAAAGATAGGAATTGGGAGGAAATGCTAAATGGGGAGTTCATAGCTGATGGGCTAGTAAGAATCGGTTCCAATGGACCTATAGAGAAAAAACCTCTATTTGATCAGGGGGTCTGGTGGGTTCAAGGTATATCTGCTACGATCCCAGTTTCACTAATTTCCCATCTTTATAAAGGTTTGGATGTTCAAAAAATAAAAATCTTAGATGTTGGAGCAGCTCCTGGGGGCAAAACCTTTCAACTTTTAGATTTAGGCTTTAATGTTACCTCCTTAGAGATTTCTGAGAGAAGGACTAAAAGACTTAAAGAAAATCTAGCAAGACTTAAATTAAAGACTACAATTATTAATAAAGATTTTTTTACTCTTGATTCTAATCAACTATATGACTGCGTATTATTAGATTCCCCTTGTTCAGCGTCTGGACTTATGCAAAAAAAACCAGAAATATTAGTGTTAGAAAAAAAAGAAATATTTGAAAAATTAATTATAAAGCAAACTAGAATGCTTGAACATTCTAGTCGATTTATAAAACAAGGTGGATACATAGTTTATTGTACTTGTTCGATACACTCACGTGAAAATATTGAAGTTATTGAAAATTTTCTAAACAAAAATCTTAATTTTAAATTAGTTCCTTTTAATAATGAGGTTTGTAAATTTTGCTTAATTATTAGAGATGGTATGTTAATAACGCTTCCTAATGATAAAAAAAATCAAAGGAGGCGTCGATGGTTTTTTTATATCCATTTTAAAAAAAACAAATGATTAAGCTTATTAAAAATATCAAGCTTTCACTTTTTTTTAAAAGTAGAGTTTACAATTTTTTTGTTAACAACAACGCTGAAAAAAAAATTATTTTCAATCCCGAAAGTCTTTGGAGAGGAAATAAAATCAATGGACTTAGGATTCTGGAGGGTTTTTTAAGTTATCAAAATGAAACACTTAACCTTGATAAAAATATTTGGAAGAAAAATCATGGGAGTAGCTCTTGGAACAATCATTTGCATGGCTTCATGTGGATTAAAGATATTCGTGCTGTTGGAACTAATAACGCCAGAATTTTTTGTTAGAAGAAATTTATTAGCTTGGATCGACGAAGTAAATTACTCCAACGAACAAATTTGGAAAGAGGACGTAATTGCCAAAAGAATATTCTATCTGCTAACTAATTTATCATTTTTCTTTGAAACAGCTGACGAAAATTTTCAAAAAATATTTTCTGAACATCTGAATAAACAATCCATGATTTTATATAAAATTATTAAGAAAAAAGAAAAGATCAATATTTTTTCTTTAAAATCGATGATTCTGTCAACATTTTGTTTCGACAATCTAAGCAGTCTCTATTCATTTTCTATAAAACTTCTTCTTAAGACAGTCAAAGAAGATATATCTGATGATGGTTTGCATAGACTTCGTTCGCCAAGTCAACATTTTTTTTTCCTGGGTTCTTTATTGGATATAAAAAAATTTTCTTGGAAATATGAACAGAGAGATTCCAGAAGAAATAAATCAAAAAATTGATCAAAATGTTATCTGCGTTAAAATTTTTTAGAATTGGTAATGGTCAGCTAGCTATTTTTAATACTTATGACACAATTAACATTAACCAAATTGACAATCTCCTGAAAAAAGTTGACCACAAATATAGATTGCCAAAGATTACATCCTGTAGTGATTTTTATAGAGCTTCAAAAAACAAGTTAACTTTAATAATGGACTGCGGCACACCAACCAAAGAAAAAACTCACGCAGGTACACTTTCATTTGAATTTTCACATTTGTCAGAAAAGATTGTTGTAAATTGTGGTTCACCTTTTGTAAATAATAAGAATTGGCATGACGCCATGAGATCTACAGCAGCGCATAGCACACTTAACATAAATGAAATAAATTCATCTGATATTTTTTTTGAAAAAGATACAACAACTAGAATTGCTAAAACTCATTCAAGTCAATTTAATGATAACGATAATATATGCATTGATTCGTATCATACAGGCTATAGAAGTTTATTTGGGTTGTTACACAGAAGGCTCATTCACATTGATCAAAAAAAAACTGATAGTAAGGGGAGAAGATTCTTTAATCTATGAAAAAAAGAGTTCCAATAATCTGAAATATTTTTTAAGATTTCATATTCATCCAAGTATCAAGCTAAATGTTACAACCAGTAAAAAAAAAGTGGTTCTTAAACTCAAGAATAATGTTGGTTGGGAATTTATCTGTTCTGAACCTAATATTAAAATTGAAGATGGAATTTATCTTGGAGAAAATAAAATTGTTCAACCCAATCAACACATTTTGATATCTGACTTTGTGGTGAAAGATCAAAAAATAAAATGGCTTTTTAGATTAATTAATTAATTTTTATAATGACCAATAATTTATACCGTTTGTATTTTGGACCTTACCCTTAATGTCAAAAAGAATAGCATTTTTTTTTAGAAATTTTTTAATTTGATTTATTTTCTTCAAATAAAAGCTGTGAGGAACCGCAAGTACTACTGCATCATATATCCCCTTTTGGATATACTTGAATTCTGTAAAGTCATGTTTTAAATCTTCTACAAATGGATCATTCACAGTGATAGAGTGATTTCTCTTTTTAAGAAAATTAATAATGTCAAATGATTTGGAATTTCTTAAATCAGGAACATCTTCTTTGAAAGTAACTCCTAGAAAAAGAATTTTTGAATTTTTTCTTAAAATATCATCTATCTTCTTTGCAACAAAAATTGGCATTTCATCATTTATTTGCCTTCCTGATAAAATAACCTTTGGATCAACTTTTAATTTACTTGATTTAAAGGATAAATAATAAGGATCCACACCTATACAATGCCCCCCAACCAGCCCAGGTTGAAAATTTAGAAAATTCCATTTTGTTGATGATGCTTTTAGGACGTCATAAACACTTATTTCTAGTTTGTTGCATATTTTAGCTACTTCATTTACGAATGCAATATTGATGTCTCTTTGAGAGTTTTCAATAACCTTTGATGCTTCTGCTACTTTAATATTTTTTTGCTAAAAAAATTCTTCCTGATGTAAGTTTTGAGTAGATCTCTTTCAAAACCTTTTCAACTTTTTTATTTTGACCAGATATGACTTTATCAATTTTGTCTATAGTATGAATTTTATCACCTGGATTTACCCTTTCTGGTGAATACCCAAGGTAAAAGTCTTTGCCTGACTTCAATCCTTTCTTATTTTTCTCAAGTTCGGGTGCACAAATTTCCTCAGTTGCTCCAGGGAAAACGGTGCTCTCAAAGATCACTATATCTCCTTTTTTTAAAAATCTAGCTATCGTTTTGCATACTTTTTACTAAAGGTTTTAGGTCAGGTTTTTTTATCTATGGTAATTGGTGTTGGAACTGTTGCAATAAATATGTTGCACTCATTGAGTTCCTCTGGATCCAATGTAATCACCAATTTATTATTTAATCTATCAAGTAGTTTATCTTTGGAAATCTCTAAAGTAGAGTCTATGCCCTTACTAAGTTGACTTACTCTATCTAAACTGATATCAAAACCTATTATTTTGTAAGATGAGGATAGTCCAACTGCTAAAGGTAGACCGACATAGCCTAGTCCCAAAACTGCAATTTTTTTTTTCTTTTATCACTTGATCTGAATGTTGTAGATTTTAATTAAATATGAGTATTGTTATTATTATATCTTTATATGTTTTAACTTCTACAGTTTTAAAGAAATCATTAGGATTTTTTTGAAAAACTTTCCTTATTAGATAGGCCCACAGAGAGAAGCAATCATTCAATTATTAAACCCAAGGGTGCAGGTTTGATCTTAATACCTTTTTTAATTTTTTCAACTCTACTTATCTTTTTCTTAAAAGATTTACTCAGCCAGAATTGGATATTAATCTTTGGATTTTGTGGTATTCTATTTTCTATATCCCTCTTGGATGATTTGAGGAATGTAAGTTCTAGAATCAGGTTAACCTTCCAGTTTTTCTGTGTCATTTCAGCACTACTTGTATTTCAAGAGGATTTGCATATTTTTCTGGGATCCATCATCCAAAATATTTCAGATGAAACTTTTTCCAGGTTGATAATAGTTTTAATAATTTGTCTTTTAGTAATTAGTTGGGTGTGGGTTATTAATTTATTTAATTTTATGGATGGAATGGATGGAATAACTGCAGTACAGGTAAGTTCAATTGCAATTTGTACAAATATTTTCTCGATAATGGGTTTGATAAGCACTGATTTTTTGTATTTTGGATTAATAATACTTACTATATTTTTAGCTTTTTTCTCAGTCAATAAACCACCAGCTAAAATATTTTTGGGTGATGTTGGATCTATTCCTATCGGTTTCATCATTGGATTTATTATAATTTACAATGGCATCAAATATGACATCTTTATTCCATTTCTAATTTGTATGATGTACTATATATTAGACAGCACTATAACACTCTTATTGAGGCTGCTCAAAAAGGAGAATATATTTGAAGCCCATAGTTCGCACTTTTATCAGAAAGTTCTCAGAAAAGGGTATAGTCACAACTTTGTACTGAATAGGTTGATTTTATTAAATTTAGCTCTAATGTTTCTATCATTTTTATCAATTGATTTTCCATTTACTTCTTTATTAATCGCAGTCTTTCTCTCTGGTTTTCTAATATATTTCTTTGAATCTAGGAGACAGCAGTGAATATGAGAATCTTACTAACAATTATCCATGATCTTATAATGTTTGGGCTTTCTTTCTTTTCTGCATTATGGGCAAGGCTTGACTTTGAGACTGCCTTTTTACTAACAAATGAATTGTGGAAATATTTGGTGCTTTTTTCATTAACAAATATCTCCCTTTTAAAATATATGGGTTTATATCATGGAATATGGAGGTATGCCTCTATTCACGAAATTAAATCAATTGTTAAAAGCGTTTCTGTATCCACATTATTATTACTCGGTGTTTTTTTTCTTATTTTCAGGTTAGAAAATATTCCAAGATCATTCCCAATCTTGCTTTTTTTAATTTCTATACTTGGAGTCACTAGCCCAAGATTTTTTTATAGAATTTTCAAAGATAATCTCTCAAAAAAAAACTTAGAAAAAGTACCTGTTCTTGTAGTTGGAAATAGTGCTTCAACAGAAAACTTTATAAGATTTACTAAACAAAGTGAGAATTCGCCCTATCACGTTTCTGGATTGATAGGTCTTAAAGAAACATCTGTTGGACGAAGAATCCATAATATTCCTTTTCTATGCTCGGTAAATAGTATTGATTCTCTCAAAGAAAAATTAAAAAACGTAAAAACCTTTCCCCAAAGAATAATTGTTTCTGACCACAATATTAAACCTGATCTCATAGAATCTTTATTTGTGTTCTCAAAACAAAATGGTCTTGCACTAGGAATGCTTCCGAGGATATCAGAGGTTTCAGATTATAAAGATCTGGATTTCTCACCCAACCCAATTGTCATTGAAGATGTTCTTGGTAGAAAACAAAAGGTGAATGATTCTGAAATATTAAAAAATATTGCTGGAAAAACTATTTTAATTACTGGGGCCGGAGGTAGCATTGGAAGTGAGTTAAGTAAACAAGTTTATAGATTAAAACCAAAAACTCTAATTTTAGTTGACAATAATGAGTACAGTCTTTTTAAAGTTTCTTCTAATTTTAAAAAAAATATATTCTCCAGCCTTACTGATATAAAAGACACTGAAAAATTGGAATCGATACTTGCGAAATTTAAACCTGACTTCATCTTCCATACCGCAGCCTTGAAACATATAACATTTGTTGAAGAAGATCCCATGGAAGCTTTGAAAACTAATTTCTATGCAACTGTAAAAATATGTGAATTATGTCTTAAACTTGATATTCCCAAAATGGTATTTATTTCGACTGACAAGGCTGTTGATCCAACAAATATTATGGGAGCCTCAAAAAGACTTTGTGAAAAATATATACAAAATCTAGCTGAATCATCGTCAACTACCGCCTTCACAATTTTAAGATTTGGTAATGTTCTTGGTTCTACCGGATCAGTTATACCAATTTTTGAAAAACAAATTAATAATGGTGGACCAGTAACAATCACACATCCAAAAGTAAAAAGGTTTTTTATGACCATCAGAGAAGCTGTTGAACTTGTCCTCATCTCAACTCAGTTAGATATAAAAGAAAATGGGGAAATATTCATTTTAGAGATGGGGGATTCGATTCTTATTAAAGAACTAGCAGAAAAAATGATACTTCTCTCTGGTAAGAATAAAAATGATATAAAGATCGAATATACAGGGCTAAGAAAAGGTGAAAAACTTAATGAAAAGCTTTTTTTTGAAGACGAGAAGATTCAACAAACTGATATTAAGGGGATACATTACACTAATTGTAAACTTTTTTATAACAAAAAAAATGACTATCAAAAACTTATTGGATATATAAAAGAAAATAATAAAAAGAAATCAATGGAATATTTCAAAAAATTTTTACCAGAATATGTGAATGAGTAAAGTAAAAATTAAAAGAGCAATCATTTCTGTTCACAATAAGAATCACTTAAGCTCATTAGCAAAATACCTAATAAAAAATAATGTGGAAATCTTAAGTACAGGTGGAACTGCCAGATATTTAAGAGATCTTGATAAAAAAGCCAAAATAATTGAAATATCACAATTTACAGAGTTTAAAGAAATTTTAGAAGGGAGAGTTAAATCTCTTCATCCTAAAATTTACTCTGGAATCCTTGGGAAAAAAAGTCATCGAAATCATAAAAGCCAACTAAAAAATATTAATGTTCCTTTTGTAGACCTCGTTGTTGTAAATCTTTATCCATTTGAAGAAGTATCAACAAACACGAAATCTTCTCAACAAGACTGTATTGAAAATATTGATATTGGGGGACCAACTCTAATTAGAGCTGCTGCAAAAAACTTTGAGCATGTTGTTGTATTAAGTGATCCAGCTCAATACAAATGCTTCATAGAAGAAGCTATAGATAATAACAACTCCGTATCTCTGGAATTTAGGCATAGGTTTGCTCAAGCTGCATTTGAGAACACTGCTCACTACGAAGCAACAATAAGCAGATGGTTTAATAAGAAAAAAAAGTTTAGTGAAGATAAATTATCGGTTCCTTTAAAAAAAATATCCAACCTAAGATATGGAGAGAACCCACACCAGAAGGCGGCTTTGTTTGAATTAGAAAAAAGTAACTTCACGAAAATTTCTGGTAAAGTTTTATCATATAATAATATTTACGATTCAGAGGTAGCTTCAGAACTTGCCTTTCAATTTAAAAGTAACTCATGTGTTATTCTAAAACACGGAAACCCCTGCGGTGTCTCTTTGAACAACAATCAAAAGACTGCTTATTTGAATGCACTTAAATGTGACAGTCGAAGCGCTTTTGGAGGAGTCATTGCATTTAATAGTACGCTGTCAGCAGAAACAGCTAAAGAAATCAAAAAAATTTTTACAGAAATTATAATAGCCCCAAACTTCTCCCAAACATCTAAAAAGATCCTATCAGAAAAAGAAAACTTAATTTTAATTAAATATAAACCATCAAAATCTAAATTAGGTTTACATTTTAAAACCACTAAAAATTTTTTACTTGCTCAGGATAAAGATGAAAAAAAAATAACACACAAAGATATGAAAGTTAAAACTAAAAAAGTACCGTCTAAAAAATTACTGGATGATATGATTTTTGCTTATATAGTTTCTAAATACTTAAACTCAAATGCTATTGTGTTGGCTGAAAAATTGTCTACACTTGGAATAGGTTCTGGTCAAACTAACAGATTAGATGCAGCAGAATTAGCAATCAAACGAATGAAGAAAAACAGTAAAACAAAGAATGCCGTAATGGCTTCTGACGGATTTTTCCCTTTTCCTGATATTGTTGAATTATGTGCCAAAAATATGATTTATTCGGTAATTCAACCTGGTGGCTCAAAAAACGATTCGGCTGTTATTGAAATGTCTAATAGAAAAAAAATTTCTATGATTTTTACTGGTATTCGTCATTTTAAGCATTAACTTTTCTAAAACTAAACAAAATAGTCAAAAGTGATAACATCAAAAAAAGCGGGATTGTTAACAAGCCAATCCTTATTGATCCGCTAAGATCTATTACTAGCCCAACAACAAATGGCCCTAAAATGGAGCATAAATTTCCTAACATTGAATACACTGTAAATATGGACAACTGATTCGATGATCTAATCATCTTCACAAGCAAACTTCTACTTGATGCTTGAATTGGACCGACAAAGAAACCAATCAACAATGCTAAAATCCAAAATAAGGCGACACTTTTAATAAAGAATAATGTCGTTGAAATTACAAGCAGACTTAGAATACACAGATAAATAATCTTCATTGAACCAACTTTATCTTCATAGTTACCAAGCACTACACACCCCAGTATTCCAAATAAATTGATAAAAACTCCAAGTAATAATATCTGAGATTCAGACAAGTTGAATAAAAACGCTGCAAACATACTTGCAAAAGCAAAAATTGCTACCACCGCATTATTAAAAAACAAATAACTAATAAGAAAGCCCTGTAATGAAGATGCTTTTATATTATCAAATAGTTGAACTACATTGGGAACCTTAAATGACATAGGAATAGGATTTTCTAAGTGTCTAAATCCAAATACTAAAGTCCAAATTGCTACAAATGGGCCAATATAAAGAAAAATAGGAAATCCCATTAGCTCATATCCTTGATTTTCAGTTTTTTGTAAAAAAATAAACACTATAAAGAGTGATAGCAGCCCTCCTAAATAACCAAAGGCCCACCCCAAGTTTGAAATTGCTCCCTCAGAATGTTTTTTTCTAACTTTAAATAATGAGACGTTATAGAACAAATTTACAAACTCAAAGGATACATAAGTGATGATGATAAATACTAATGGTAAGAGTTGATTTGAATTTTCATCAAAAACAAATAGTGAAAAGGTAAATGTAATTAATATGTAAAAAAAGAAACTAAAAAAGCGATTACTTATTTTTTTAAAAAAAAATCGTCCGCAGATTAAAAAACAACCCAAAAATAAAAAACAAAGCACACTTGCTGATGATAATGCATAACCCCACAGACTAGTCCCTATAACTGGATCTTTGGCTATTCTTTTAGCATAAAAAGCTCCATAAAAAAAAGTGATGATTAAAGTTGGATACGCTGAAATCGCGAAGTCAAAAAAACACCAAGTAGCTATTTTTTTATTTTTTAATAGAGACAGCATTAATTTTTATTTAATAAAAAGTTTAACTAAAAAGTCCATTTTGTAGAACACA
>JBJKUR010000007.1:0-148167 GCA_045563055.1 Alphaproteobacteria bacterium | reverse complement strand
CCCACTGCTGCCTCCCGTAGGAGTCTGGGCCGTGTCTCAGTCCCAGTGTGGCTGATCATCCTCTCAGACCAGCTATAGATTGTAGGTTTGGTGAGCCATTACCTCACCAACAGCCTAATCTAACGCGGGCTCATCTAAAAGCGACCGAAGTCTTTGCCCCAGAGGGATTATGCGGTATTAGCTATCGTTTCCAATAGTTATTCCCCACTTCAAGGTAGATTCCCACGCGTTACTCACCCGTTCGCCACTAAGGTACCCAAAGCAAGCTCTGGACCTCCGTTCGACTTGCATGTGTTAAGCATGCCGCCAGCGTTCGTTCTGAGCCAGGATCAAACTCTCAAGTTTGAGAACCAGGTAAACCTGGTTTTGAACCTAACACAAACATGTAACATTATTGTTAATGAATGTGATGGTGATTATCACCACCTACACATTCCTTTATATTCAATTTTCAAATAGCCAAATATATCAAAAAATAATTGATAATCAGTGAAAATTGTTATAAGCATTATACTGTAAATGGTCAATCTTTTTTTTGTAAAGTTCATAAATATCGGAATAAAATAGTGATTAATCTCTTAAAAAAAAAATTAAATATTTTAATTTTCCTAGGATTCATTGTTTTTTCGATCCAAAATCTTATAGAATTTAATGACTTCGGTATGGTCGATTTCGACGAAGAGGAGGATTTTCTTAATATTTTAGAGGAATCAAACCTTGACACACAATATATTTATTCAGAGAATACGGGAAAAATTAAAAAATTTGAACTAACAAAGAAAGATTCATTAAACCATCAAAATGAAATCCTAGACGTAGCCAAACCTAGTGGATAAACAAACAGTAACAGACGTCTTTGTTGATGAGAAAAATCTAAGCCTTTCATTAGTTCCAGTTCAAGAAACTATGTTGTTTTCAGGTATACCTGATCCTGAAGCAAAGCCGATACCTGAGAAACAAGAACATTTTAAAGCAACTACAATAACTGTAAAAAATAAAAAGGCTTTGAAAAAAAATCTTTCTAAGTTTTTAAAACCTGATGAAGCACTTTTAGTTTTTGATAGAGTTAAGAGCCACCTTGACTTTAAAATCGATGAAAATATTAAATTTTTATCAGACAAAGAGGATAGAGTAATAGAAATTAATACATTCGCAAAAAATCTAGTGCAGCTTAATTTAAGGAGGAATTTTAATGAAGATTTTGTTTTTTATTTTGTTGAAGCTCCTACAGATACAAAGGTTGTAAGGAAAAGACTGAAAGTACAGAGCAGTCTTAGTAAAACACTAAAATCAGCAAAAATTCCTAAAGCAATTGTAGATGAATACCTTCATCAGTTAAGTTATACCATTGACTTCCAAAGGGACGTAAAGAACGGTGACACCCTTGAATTATTGTATGAGGCTAATTTTACTAAAAATGATTCAATTATTGGTGATCCGCTTCTACTATACGGTTTGATGCACCTAAATTATCACAAAATTGAGTTATTCAGGTACAAACTAGAAGATGGAAAAGTAGACTTTTTCGATGCGAGTGGGAAAAGTTTAAAAAAATATCTCATGAGAACACCAGTAAAAGGTGCAAGGTTATCCTCTAAATTTGGAGTGAGGAAACACCCAATATTGGGTTTTAGTAAAATGCATAGGGGAGTTGATTTCGCAGCAAAAAGAGGAACACCAATAATGGCAGCTGGTGACGGAAGAGTTACATATGCAGGGAGAAATGGATCCTTTGGAAGATTTGTAGAAATCAAACACTTAAATAATTTTAAAACAAGATATGCCCATCTATATAAATATGCCAAAGGTATTAAAAAAGGGAGAATGATTAAGCAAGGTGAGATTATTGGCTATGTAGGAACCTCTGGTAGAAGTACGGGTCCTCATTTACATTATGAGGTCAAGCATAAAAATAGAACAATAAATCCAATGAAACTAAAACTAGACTCAACTATTAATATTGAAAACAACGATATGCCAAATTTTTATGCTAATGTTTCTTTAACAAGGGAGAGATTTTTAGCAACAAAACTTCAAGAATCAGAGACAGCTGGTGTCTATGAATAAACTAAATTTCAAATGGTTTTAACGCTTCTATCCCATCGCTCGTGAAGGACTTTTTATCCTTTTTTTCATCTGCGCCTGTATCACTTACGTTATCTTGATTATCTCCACTATTCTTTTGGTGCTCCTTATTATCTTCTGATAATTTACCAATCCTGTCACTTTTAGCAATGAACGCCCTTTCTGTTCTGCTTGGTCTTTCACCCGACGACTCATCTACTATTTCCTGTTTACTATTGTGATTATTTTCTGCTTTATCTAAGGCATGATCGTCGACAGTTTCATTTAAAAGTCTCTGATAATGCTCTGCATATTGGAAAAAATTTTCAGCAACTATCCTGTCACCATTAGAATGAGCGTCTTGGCCTAGATTGTTGTATTTTTCTAGTGCCTTTGCAATAGCACCTCTGGTTCTAGGAATATTGTTCTTATTTTCAAAGGATCTAGGGTGGTTGAAAACCCTTTTTCCATTAATTCTCGGTTTTTTTCTACGAGGTCTTCTTTTATCTATCAATTTTCAAATTTTATTGAGTTACTATTAAGATTAAATGAATTTTAGCATTTATGCTTTGTTATCCAAATTTAATTTATACTATAAACTACAACTCTGTTTATACCTTGTAAATCTTTTTCTAATAAAATTCTTTTAAATCCATTTTCTTTAAAAATATTATCAACACTTTCTAATTGATCATACCCGAGTTCTAAGACAATAATAGCATCTGGTTTTAAGTAATCTTTCGCTTTTTTAGCTATTTTCTTATAACTCTCAACTCCAGAATTACCACCATCTAAAGATAAATAAGGATCAAAGTTTTTAACATCATTAGACAACTTCTTTATTTCCATTCTTTTTATATAGGGAGGATTAGAAATTATTATATTAAATTTCTCTTTTACATTTGAAAACCAGTTACTTCTGTAAATTTTTATTTTTTTATTCAGTCCAAAATTAGAAATATTCTTTTTTGCAACTTTTATTGCTTTCTCACACAAATCAACACCTACTCCATTAATTTTAATTTTCTCCAATTCAAGTATAAGTGAAATTATTAAACAGCCAGATCCTACACCCAATTCTAAAATATCAATTTTTGGAAATTGTATGATTTTTTTTTTTATCACTTCTACCAACAATTCACTTTCTGGCCTTGGATCAAGAACTGAAGTATTAACGAAAAATTCTCTTGAGTAAAATTCCTTCTTCCCAAATATTTTTGAAATTGGTTTACCTATGTATCTTTGTTTTATTTTATTGAAAATTTCAATACACTGAGATTCTTTAACCTTTTCTTCATTATTAATTATTAAATCCAAATTTGTTTTTTTTAAAACCTTGCCAATTATTGAAATCGTATCTGACCTAGAGGTTTGATTTCCGCTCTTAAGTAATTTATTTCTTCCAATTTCTATTAATTCTTCTATCGAGTATTGAGTCAAATCAATCTGCCAACTTTTTCATATTAGAATCAGTAATCAGTCCTGATATAATTTCATTTAAATATTCACCATTCAAAATTTGTTCTAATTTATAAAGTGTCAAAGAAATTCTATGGTCGGTCACCCTTCCTTGAGGAAAATTATATGTTCTGATTCTTTCAGACCGATCACCAGATCCAACTTGTGTTTTTCTCTCAAGTGCTCTTTCTTGCTCTTTTTTTTGAGTTTCAATTTCAAATATTCTAGATCTTAAAACTTTCATTGCTTTTGCTTTATTTTTATGTTGTGACTTTTCGTCTTGACATTGTGCAACCACACCAGTAGGTACATGTGTGATTCTAACTGCACTATCTGTTGTATTAACTGATTGACCGCCTGGACCGCTAGACCTAAAAATATCAATTCTAAGATCCTTTTCATGAATTTCCACGTCAACGTCATTTGCCTCTGGCAAGACAGCAACAGTTGCGGCCGATGTATGAACTCTTCCACTAGACTCTGTTTGTGGGACCCTTTGCACTCGATGTGTCCCAGATTCAAACTTTAAATTTCCAAAGACATCTTTTCCAGAAATATTTAATACCACTTCCTTCACTCCATTATGATCAGTTTGACTAATGTCCATAATTTCTGTCTTCCAATTTCTAATCTCAGAATATTTTGCATACATCCTCAATAAATCAGAAGCAAATAAAGCTGCCTCTTCTCCTCCAGTACCCGCTCTTATCTCCATGATGGCATTTCTTTCATCAGATTCATCTTTTGGAATCAACATAATTTTTAATTCATCTTCTAGGGTTAAAATTTGTTTTTTTAACCTTTCCTCTTCTGCTTCGGCTTCTTTTTTCATTTCCTGATCATCTGAACTAATTAATTCTTTAACACCCTCTAATTCATTTTGTAATCTCAAGAACTCTTTAGCTTTAGATGCTAATGGCTTTAGATCAGAATACTCCTTAGAAATTCTTGCTATCTCATCAAAATTTTCATTGTTCATACTTGCAAGTTTTTTCTCAAGATTAGAAAAATTATCCAAAATGTTTTCTATTTTTTTTTTTTCCATTCTTAGATTATTTTAAAAAATTTTTTCAATAATATTTTTAAATCATTATCATTTGATTTAAGTAAATTGTTAATTCTTTTCTCAAAAATTGTCTTCTGTTCTAAATTAAAATTTAACTTTTTAAAAAATACTTCCAATAATTTCTTTAGTTCTAGATCATAAATTATATCTGTGGAGTTATCATCTATCACATTATTTTGAATCCATGAGGAGTAAAGTTGCTCTAAATCATTTAGATCAAATAAGAAACAATTAGCAATTTTGCCCACGTTTAAGTAAATGCTTCCCGGTATACCGCAATCAATAAAAAAAATTGGTTTTTGCTTTCTTATTTTTAGTAATTTTCTTACAAATAATTTATCTATTATCTTAGACTGATTCTTAAAACCTATCATCAATACATCATAACTTTTTAAAAGATCGATAGACACGTCTGATTCGGTAAAACTCTTATTTTTGAGATAATTTTCATCTTTAAAAAAGTTATCTGAAACATCATAATTTTTTATTACATGTGATTTAAAGTTTTCAGCAATAGTAAATGGAAGTTTCATATCACTCATAACAATTAATTTTATTTTTTCCAAATCTCCAAATACATTGGTAGATACTTTTATTGCAGCTTGAGCAATTTGTTTGGGTTTAGATGAAAAAACGTTATCTCTTTTTGTCACTTTAATCCAAAATTCTTTTTTAAAAATTCCTTAATATCTTTTAAGTCAATTAAACTTTGTGAACCAGAAACTAAATCTTTAAAAATTAGCTTATTCGATTTCCATTCCTCTTCGCCAAAGACAACACATGCAGAAGCATTAAACTTATTTGCTTTAGAAAATTTTTTTTTTAGATTTCCTGAGTTTATCATCTGCATCTTTATAGAATTGCAAAATTCAATTTTGTTCATTACCTGAAGAACCTCTTTATTTAAATTATTATTTGATGCAAAAAAACAGATGAGTCTTTCTCGAGAATTTTCTTTTTCTTCTATCAACATAACAATTCTCTCAATCCCTGCTGCCCAGCCAACACCAGTAATATCACTTCCTCCCAAACTCTGTACCAATCCATCATACCTTCCTCCAGCTAAAACAGTATTTTGACTTTTATTTTCTTTTGTTACATATTCAAAAGCCAAATGGTTATAGTAATCTAATCCTCTTACTAAAAATCTATTAAAATTATAGTCGATCCCCATGCTATCAAATCCACTTGTAATATCTTCGAATGCTTGGCGCGATTCAATATCCCAAAATTCTCTTATATCGGGCGAACCTTCAATTAATCTTTTATCCTTTTCATCTTTCGAATCTAGAATTCTGAGAGGGTTTTTAGTTAACCTGTTTTTACTAGTTAAAGAAAGTTTATCTGATTCTTTTTCAAAGTATTTTTTTACAGCTTTATTATATTCTTTAAGACTTTCATTGTTTCCAAGAGAGTTAATTTGTAAATTTAACTTTCTTCTGATTCCGATTTTCTCTAAAAATCTCTCTGCTAAAATAATTACTTCAAGGTCACTCGCGATATTAAATTGTCCAAAATATTCCAATCCAACTTGGTGAAACTGTCTTAACCTTCCAGACTGGGGTCTTTCTCTCCTGAACATTGGTCCGTGATAAAAAAATTTCGTATTCACATTTTGTTCTAAAGAATTGCTTACTAAGGCCCTGGCAACTGCCGCAGTTCCTTCAGGTCTAAGAACAAGTTCATCATCACCTTGATCTTTAAAGTGATACATCTCCTTCGAAACGATATCTGAAGATACACCAAGCGACTTTGTAAAAACTTCTGTATGTTCTAGTATTGGTGTTGAGATATAATCAAAATTAAATGATTTACATATACCTTCAAATTCTTTTTTAACTAATTCGTGTGACTCTATCTCATCTCCAAGAAGGTCTTTAGTTCCTTTAACTGTCTTGAGTTTCAACAAAATTTAGCTTCACTTTTTAAGCAATTCTTTTTGCTTTTGTTCACATAACTCTACTAGATGGTCAATCATGTCTCCGTCTCTTAAAACATGATGTTTTTCTCCATTAAGATAAATTTGGTGTCCACTCTTTCCTCCAGTAAGACCTATATCAGTCTCTCTTGCCTCGCCAGGACCATTTACAACACATCCTATAACTGATAAGGTCATTGGAGTTGTAATATGTTCTAGTCTTTTTTCAAGTTCTTCAACATTCTTTATTACATTAAAATTTTGCCTTGCACATGAAGGGCAAGAAATTACATTCACTCCTCTGTGTCTTAAGTTAAGAGACTTTAGTATGTTAAAACCAACCTTGATTTCTTCAACTGGATCAGCAGAAAGTGAAACTCTTATAGTATCACCTATTCCCGCCCATAAAAGTGAACCCATCCCAATTGATGACTTTATAGTACCTGGCATCAAGCCACCTGCTTCAGTGATTCCTAAATGCAAAGGATAATCACATGTATCAGAAATGCCATAATACGCAGATACTGCCAGAAAGACGTCAGAGGCCTTACAACTAATTTTAAAATTGAAGAAATCATTATCTTCAAGAATCTGAATATGTTTCATTGCTGACTCTACCATTGCTTCAGGACATGGTTCGCCATATTTTTCAAGCAACTCTTTCTCAAGACTTCCAGCATTTACTCCAATTCTCATTGAGCAGTCATTATCTTTAGCAGCTTTAATTACTTCCTTAACCTTTTTCTCATTTCCAATATTACCTGGGTTGATTCTCAAACATGCTGCACCAGATTTTGCAGATTCAATTGCTCTCTTATAATGAAAGTGTATATCAGCTATAATTGGGATTCTTACTTCCTTTACAATCTTTTTAAGAGAGGATGTTGAGTCTTCGTCTGGACAGGATACTCTGACCAAATCGGCTCCAACTGCTTCTAAAGATTTTATTTGATCTATCGTGCTCTTTATATCTGTAGTTAAAGTATTAGTCATAGATTGAACAGAAATTGGAGAATCTCCACCCACCTCAACTCCCCCAACAGAAATTTTTCTAGTTTTCTTTCTTTGAATATCTCTCCATGGTCTAATGCTCATTTTTCACAATCCTGCTTTTAAAACTCGTGAAATTTTTTCCTTTAGGAAAAAACCCTTACTCACCTCACCAGAATAACCGAATGGTGCAAAGAATTCATCTTTAAAAAAAATTTGAAATCCTCCTAAATTACCTGATTTAATAAAAAAGTCACTTTCAGCAGATTCAAATTGAAAATTTAGCGAGTCACCAATTCTATATAAACCTAACGTTATAGGTAATTTATCATCATTGTAGACTTCTATCCATGTTTCCTCAAGAAAGATAATCTCAAAGAAATTATCATTTTTTTTGATAATTTGTCTCTCAAAAGTTTCTGATCTATCTAAATTATTTTTGTTATCAAATTCAACTTTATCAAAATTATCTTCTTCTAGAAATTTTTCATCAATTTTTGAGTTTTCTCTCACATCATTATTATTCACTTCACTATCTCGCATACTTAAAAAATATAAGACTAATAATATGAAACAAAAAGATGATAAGAAGACAACAAAGATCCTACTCGCCTTAATATTTGGAACTTGATTATAAATATTTCTTGGTTTTTCATTTATAGAATATTCAGACTGTAACTTTTCTATTTCATCTGAAATATCTGCATTTGTTAATTTAGCAAATGCTCTAACGAATCCCGCTACGGGGATTTCTTGATCTATTTGATTAATTTCACCAGATTCAATTTTCCTTAATATTTCAACACTTATATTTAATTTTTTTGATACTCCCTCTAGTTTTCTTCTTGACGACTTTCTTGCATCAGAAATTTTTCTTCCAATTACTTTATAAATAGTAAGTTTTGTTTTATTTTTACTAAAAGTTAAATCGTTTTCATTTTGCATACTTTATAACCTTTCATCTGAAATTATTTGGTTTTCAGCCTGAGTTACAATTTCATTTATAATCGTTTTAACTGGTTGTATCTTTTTTACCATACTTACACTTTGGCCAGCCATTAAAGATCCGTTTTCGACATCACCTTCTAAAACAGCTTTTCTCAATGAACCTGCCCAGAAATGTTCGATTTTTAATTGCGCATCTTTTAAAGAAATTTTTTTGTTATCTAACAACTTCAAAACATTTTTTTGTTCTTCTATAAACTGTTTTGAAGCATTGTTTTCTATTGCCCTCACCGGGATAACTGGGAACCTACTGTCTAACTTTACGGAAATTTGACAGTTTCTTGCCTCAGATTTTATGAAAATATCTTTGAAATTTTGATGTGCTGTAGATTCTTCGCTGCAAACAAACCTAGTACCAATTTGACACCCAGCAGCACCAAGCTCTAAAAATTTTAAAAAGATTTCTCCTCTTCCAATTCCACCTGCTACAAAGACGGGTAAATCTGAGATTTCTGGTAAAATTTCTTGTGCTAAAACATTAACAGAAACAGGTCCAATATGACCCCCGGCTTCGTTTCCCTCTAAAATCAGACCCTCGATACCATTATCAATCATTTTCTTGGCTATTGAATTAGTAGTTGCAAAACACATTGTCTTTATAACTTTACTTTTTAATTTATCAATTTGTCTTTTTTTTGGGAAGCCTCCTGCAAAGACTACTAAATCTACTCTTTGGTCCAAACAAACTTCAATAAGTTCTTCTATTTGAGGATGCATCAAAATTAAATTAACACCAAATGGTTTTTTTGTTTTATTTTTTGTTTTTAAAATTTCATCTCTTAATTGATCCTCATCCATGGAGCCGGCGGCAATTATACCAAACCCACCTGCATTAGAAATTGCTGAAACTAGATTATTTTCTGAGACCCATGTCATAGCTCCTCCCATTATAGGAAGTTCTACACCTAAAAAGTTAGAGCCTTTTGAAAAAAGTTTTTTTAATTTTTTGTTCATTAATTTTATTTTCTTAAATTATACGCTTTATGCAATGAATTTAAGGCAATTTTTTTTTTTGGTAAGTCAATTAAAACACTGATTTTAATTTCAGAAGTTGAAATTACTTGAATATTAATATTTTTGCTTGCCAATGTTTCAAACATTTTCTGTGCTACTCCAACATTGCTCTTCATCCCTACACCTACAATTGAAATTTTACAAATTGATTTATTTGAGTGAATTTTTTTAAATTTGATCGGCGAATTTTTGAGCTCGTTTACCACTTTAGTTTGATCATCTAAGGGCACTGTGAATGTTAGACTAGCAAATTTTCCGTCATCTGTAATATTTTGAACTATCATATCTACATTTACGCTTATATTAGCCAGGATACCGAAAATCTTTGCTGCAATCCCAGGTTTGTCAGGGATTCCCTTCAAAGTAATTTTTGCTTCGTTTTCAGAAGACGTTACCCCAGTAACTACTTCTTTCTCAATTTTACTTTCCTCTTTTATCACCATTGTACCTAACTTTCTTACAAAAGAACTTCTAACATGAATTCTAATACCATATTTCATGGCTAATTCAACTGATCTTGGGTGTAAAACTTTTGAACCCAACGAAGCCAACTCCAAAATTTCTTCATATGTTATAGATTGGATTTTTGATGCACCCCTTACTATTCTTGGGTCAGATGTAAAAATACCTTCAACATCCGTATATATTTCACAACTTTTTAGACCTAACGAATAAGCAATTGCAACTGCCGTTGTATCAGAGCCACCTCTTCCAAGTGTTGTAACCCTATTGTCTTCATTAACACCCTGAAAACCAGCAATAACAATTACCTGATAATCATTTAGGAATTTTTTTATTAAAGTTGAATTTATTTTCGAAATTCGAGCTTTTGCGTGATTATTATCAGTTATTATTGGAATTTGCCATCCTAGCATAGACCTTGAAGAGATCTTTTTTTGATTCAGAATTACACTGATCAATGCAGCTGAATGCTGTTCGCCCGTTGACAAAATTACATCATATTCTGGATCAGAGATATCTCTTTTAACTTTCTTGTAATCTTCTATTAATTTATTTGTTACTCCACTCATAGCAGAAACGACTAAAACTATTTTATTATTAGAATTAATCTTTTTTTCTATTAGCTTAACAATATTCTTTATTCTAGATATATTGGCAACTGATGTTCCGCCAAATTTCATCACACATATTGACATAACTCTATTTTTTTGTATTAAGATTTAAATACTACCATATGTAAATAAATTAAAATGAAAAGTAAACATTTAAAAACTACAACAAAACTAAATAATCAATTATTTGACAGTTTGTCAGATGAGTGGTGGAACGAAAACGGTCCATTCAAGGCATTACATTCTTACAATTTAATTCGTTTAAAGTACATTATTGAAAATGTAAATAAAACTTCATTAAGTAAATTAAAGATTCTTGATGTTGGCTGTGGAGGAGGAATATTATGCGAACCACTAGCTCGCTTAGGAGCTGACGTAACAGGGGTTGATGAAAATAAAAAGGCCATAGAGGTTGCAAAAAGCCATTCTAAAATAAATAAACTTAAAATTAACTACAGAAATATAAATCTTAATCAAATTACAAATAAGTCATTTGATGTAATTACATGTATGGAGGTTTTAGAGCATGTTGATGATGTTAATCAAATTATATCTGATTCGGCTCACCTCTTAAAAAGCGGAGGTATTTTTATTGGGTCAACAATTAATAAAACCTTTAGTTCATATTTATTTGCAATCTTCGCAGCTGAGAAAATTTTAAAAGTTGTTCCTGAAAAAACTCATAGTTGGGAGAAATTAGTAAAACCCAATACTCTAAAAGTAGACTTTTTAAAAAATGGTTTTTTTAATTTTAATTACAACGGTGTTATATATAACCCATTGACAAATTCATGGAGACATTCAAGTCTCACTAACATAAACTATATGTTCTATGCCTTTAAGGCTTGATTCATAAACTTTAAGATAACTAAAATCTAAAATAATAATCTTATGTTACATAATTTCGAATTAATTAGTCGCAGGTAATCCAATTAAACGATCCAGTAAAATTTATAAAAAATTTTCTGGTTCATAAGAACATTAAAATTTATAATCTGTCATCGCAGGAATTTTTTGCCTGGCAAATGTAATTAATTTTGTATCAATTATGGCAGAAATAAATTCATCTCTCGGCTTAGCTTCTGCAATTATTTCACCCCAAGGATTAATGATCAACGAATGTCCAAATGTCTTTCTTCCATTCTTATGGCAACCACATTGAGCAGCAGCAAAGACAAAACATCCATTTTCAATTGCCCTTGCTCTCGTAAGAGAATGCCAATGAACTTTACCAGTTGTATTGGTAAATGCAGCTGGAATAGAAAAGAAACCTGCTCCTTTTTTAGATAATTTTCTATATAATGATGGAAATCTTAAATCATAACATATTGAAAAACCTAATTTTCCCCATGGAAGCTTTGCTAACTTTAATTTTTTGCCAGAAATAAAATTTTTTGATTCCTTATAAGTTTCATTTTTTTCTAATTTTACATTAAAAAGATTTATCTTGTCGTAGTGCGCGATTTCTTTTCCATTAGATCCAATAAGAAGAGATCTATTTAGAAATTTATTATTTTGTTTTTGTGGATAAGATCCGATAAGAATATTTGAATTTAATTTTTTTGCATATTCAGAAATGAATTCTATGAAAACTTTATGCCATCTCTTGGCATAATCATTTAGGTTTGTTCGAGAGTCTGAAAAAATTGATACACATTCTGGAAGACAGATTAAATCAATCGAATTAGAATTGAATTTTGAAAAGATCTTCTCTAACATATAAATATTCTCTTCAGGAACCTCACTACTTTTAGTCTGAAAACAAGCTACTTTGAACTTATTTTTCATCTAAAATTTCCTCAAGTTTCCCTGATTTGAAAGCGACCTCTAAGTCATCATAACCACCAATATGAGTATTTCCGATGAAAACTTGTGGCACTGTTTTTCTTCCATTAGATTTATCTATCATTTCTTTTTTTATTTCAGGAAAATTATCTATTATTTTTTCTTGAAAATTTAAATCTAGACTTTCAAAAAGTTTTTTAGCCGCTATACAATAAGGGCATATATTTGAAGAATATATTAATATTTTTTTCATAACCCGATAGTTTAATGAAATCTAGCATAATTGACATAAAATCGATAATCAATTCTAAAAACAAATCTTCTAATAACTGGGAGAAACATAATTTTTTATTTGAAAAAATTTCAAATATTTTAAAAAAAAAAATTTCAGAATTTAATAATAATTTTAAAAATATCCTTCTTTTATCCTCTGACGCAGGAGAAGCACTAAAAATTATTTTGGATACGAATCCAGAGAAAGTACTTTTTTGTTCGCCATTTAGAAATTTATTAGATAAATCCAGTTCTAAAAACAATGTACAAAAAGTTGAGAGTCATTTTAACAAAATTCCTTGTAAAAATTCAAAATTTGATCTTATTATCAGTAATCTCTGTTTACATAGTATAGATGATAAAAAAACTCATTTTGAGAGCTTGCACGGATTACTCAATGAAGATGGATTAATTATTTGTAACTTTTTCAGTGGTGAAACACTTAAAGAGTTGAGACACTCACTGTACCTTACTGACGAAAAAATCTTTAAAGGGATTTATATGAGAATTCCTAAAAATATTGAAATGATTGAAGTCTCAGATATATTGGCAGCAACTGGTTTTAAAGAGTTAGTTTCTGAGAAAATTAACTATAAAATATACTACCAAAACGTAAGAAAAATCATAGAAGATCTCAAAGGTACTGGAGAAAATTGTTTATTAAAGTCTAGAATGAAAGGGTTGATAACTAATAATTATATAAACACCCTGAATGAGATTTACAAAAATGAATTTCAGGATTTGGAAGGGCTCAAACTTAACTGTGATATTGTTTCAGTTTGCGGATGGAAAAATAAGAAAAGGTAAGTCTATCAAAAAATTTTTATTTGATGATAAAATCTTGAAAGATCTTAGTTCTTTTAGTGTTACCCACTCTACAAGTTGATTTTCATTATTTTTTATTTTACCTAGCCAACTATCACAAAAAAAGAAATTTAAACTTAACATTTTTTTTCTTTGATAGACTCTATAATTATTCAAAAATAAAATTTTGTTTAATTTAAGATTTATTCCTAATTCTTCAAATATTTCCCTGTGTAATGCTTCCATTAAATATTCACCGGATTTTACTTTTCCTCCTGGAAACTCAAAAAATCCATAAAAATCCTTTCCTGCTGGTCTTGAACTAATTAAGATCTTATTCCCTTTATTAATTACGCATGCCACTACAATAATTGGTTTATTCAAGTTCTGTAGTCCTTATTAATTGTAATATATTTTTGTGTAAAGTCGCATGTATAAATTGTCCATTCAAATTTTCCACTTCCAATACTGACTGTTATTTCAACTTCTTTTTTATTTAAATATTTATCAATTTTAGATAAGTTCTTAGGCAAAAAAGTTTTGGGTGGGGTTAAAATTGTTAATTTTCCAAATTTGATAGAGATTTTTTTTGGATCTATTTTCACTCCCGATTTTCCAACTGCCATTACAACTCTTCCCCAATTAGCATCTGACCCAGCAATAGCAGTCTTTACTAAAGGTGAGTTGGCAATTGATTTTGCTATTACTTTAGCATCATTAAAACTCCTAGCACCTTTAACCTTAACTCTTATAAATTTAGATGCACCTTCTCCATCTTTGACAATCATAGTTGCTAATTCAGTCATTAACTTTTCAAGGTGAATAAAAAAATCCTTTTTTTGACTTTTTGAGAGTTTAGTTTCTTCATTTTTTATAGAAAAAAAAAGAACCATATCACTCGTTGATGTATCACTATCTACAGTTATTGAATTGAATGTTTTATCTACTGTTTCATAAAATTTTGATTTAAATAATTTCGAATCAAATTGAGCATTAGTGAAGATAAAAGATAACATTGTTGCCATATTTGGGTTTATCATTCCAGATCCCTTTGCAATACCATTTATCAAGACATTATTTCCGACTTTAAGCTTTTCTGAATGTGTTTTTGCAAAGGTATCTGTTGTCATTATAGCTTTTGAGGCTCGCAACCAAGAGTTCGAATCGTTTTTAAGATTTGCTATTAGGAATGGAATTTTTTTAATTATTTTTCTCTCATCAAGAGGCTCTCCAATTACTCCAGTCGATCCGATAAAAACTTCTTCCTTCGGAATACCGAGTTTTTCCGATAATTTATTAACGATTTTAATTAATGATTTTTTTCCCGACGAGCCATTGAAAACATTTGCATTACCTGAGTTAACTAAAATTACAGAGACTTTTCCATTTTTTATAATTGATTTGTTCCATATAACTGGTTCACCAGGGGTTTTTGATTTTGTAAAAACTCCCAAAATATCTGCTGGCTTGTCTAGTTTAATAAGTATCAAATCTTCTTTGTTGTTTTTTTTTAAACCACAATGTGTTATTGAAACACTTATACCCTTAATAATTTCTATTTTTTTTAATTTTCTTGGGGCAAGTTGGGAAATTTTTGTAGACATATTGGTACAATTAACAAATTTGATGTATTTTTTCATCTAAAATTACTATAAATAAAGACATGCTAAACTTTTTATCTAAAAAACTTTTTGGTTCATCAAACGATAGACTTATTAAGAAAATTATTCCTATTGTTGAAAAAGTTAATTCCTTAGAAAAATTATACGAAAAATTTTCTGATGAAGAAATAATAAAAAAAACCAAAGATTTAAAAGAGCAGGTAACTAAAGGAAGAGATCTAGAAGAAATCATTCCTGATGCATTTTCAAATGTCAGGGAGGCCGCGAAAAGATCACTCAATCAAAGACATTACGATGTCCAAATTATGGGTGGCATTGTACTCCATCGAGGCATGATTGCAGAAATGAAGACTGGTGAAGGAAAAACACTCGTCTCAACACTAGCAGCATACTTAAACTCGTTAAGAGATGAGCCTGTTCATATTATAACTGTAAATGACTACTTGGCTAAAAGAGATAGCGAATGGATGGGTGCCGTTTATAAAAAACTTGGGTTAACTACTGGATTTATTTTAAATAACATGAGCGATGAAGAGAGAAAAAGAGCTTATCAATCAAATATAACGTATGGGACTAATAATGAATTTGGTTTTGATTACCTTAGAGATAATATGAAGTTTTCTAAGGATCAGATTGTCCAAAGTAAATTTAGTTATGCAATTATAGACGAAGTAGATTCAATCTTGATAGATGAAGCTAGAACACCTTTGATAATTTCTGGTTCAGCGGAGAATTCATCTGAACTTTATAAGGTTGTTGATAAAATAATTGCTACATTATCGAAAGAAGATTACGAGAAAGAGGAAAAGTCTAAGAGTGTGGTTCTCACGGATAAGGCGGTTGAGAAGTTAGAAGGAATTTTTAAGAAACAAAAACTAATTACCGATGGGAGTCTATATGATATTAACAATGTAACACTACTTCATCATACCAACCAATCATTAAAAGCCCGGTATATTTTTGAAAAAGACAAAGATTATCTTGTTCAAAGTGGTAAAGTTTTAATTGTTGATGAGTTTACTGGTCGTGCCATGGAAGGAAGAAGATTTTCTGAAGGTCTTCATCAAGCAATTGAAGCAAAGGAAAATTTAGAGGTACAAGTGGAAAATCAGACTCTAGCTGCAATAACTTATCAAAACTATTTTAGATTATACAATAAATTATCAGGTATGACTGGAACAGCTAAAACTGAAGCAGATGAATTTTTTGATATTTATAAACTTGAGGTTGTTGAAATTCCAACAAATAAATCTATGGTCAGAGTTGATCATGAGGACGAAATTTATAGAACTCTCGATGAGAAATATGATGCCATTATTCATTTGATAAAAGATTGTCAAAAAAAAAATCAACCATGCTTAGTGGGAACGGTATCGATAGAAAAATCTGAGTCCATATCAAAAATTTTAAAAAAAAATGGAATTAAACATGAAGTTCTGAACGCCAAAAATCATCTCAAAGAGGCTGATATAATTGCAAATGCTGGAAAACCCGGTGCAGTGACTATTGCAACAAATATGGCAGGAAGGGGAACAGATATAAAACTCGGAGGAAGTGAGGAATCTAAGCTTCAACAAGATCAAAGAAAAATATCCTTAAATGCTGGCGGATTATATATAGTCGGAACTGAAAGACACGAATCGCGAAGAATAGACAATCAACTTCGAGGAAGATCTGGGAGACAGGGCGATCCTGGGTCATCAAAATTTTTTCTATCACTAGAAGATGACCTAATGAGAATTTTTGGTTCTGAAAAGTTAGATTCTGTTCTAAAAACCCTAGGCTTATCTGATGGTGAAAGCATCCAACACCCCTGGATAACAAAAGCGCTGGAAAGAGCTCAAAAAAAAGTCGAGGCTAGAAATTTTGAAATTAGAAAGAGTCTTCTACGATTTGACGATGTTATGAATGAACAAAGGAAAATTATTTATGACCAAAGAAAAGAAATTATTAATGATTCAGATATAGATAATCTTGTTATTGATATGCGCGATTCCTATGTGGAAGATTTCATAGAAGATAATTTATCTGATATCAATCAACTTGATTCTGAAAATCAAAAAAAAATAAATGATATTTGTGAAAAAAACCTCAACATAAAAATCCAATTTGATAAGCTTTTATCAGGAACCCCGCAAATTGATGATATAAAAAACGAAATAAAAAGAAAATCAGATGATAATATTAATTTGAAAAAAACAAAATATTCTAATGAAGTATTTACTTTTGCCCAAAAAAATATTTTGCTTCAAATGATTGATAAAAGTTGGAAAGAACATCTTTTATCCTTAGACCACCTTAGACAGGGTATCTCCCTTAGGGCCTATGGACAGAAAGATCCGTTGAATGAATATAAACAAGAGGCGTTCATAATGTTCGAGGAAATGATGAGTCAAATAAGATTCAACATTACAAAAATAATTAGTTTTGTTGAAATAAAGACTGAGCCTTCTACACCAGAAAGATCTGAATCAGAAATCTTTCAAGGACATAATAAGAACCAAAGCTTAGAAGATTCTGGAAACAAAAAAATACCTCGAAATTCAATTTGCCCACTTTGCGACTCGGGCAAAAAATACAAACGATGCTGTGGAAAACTTTAATTTTTTAGTTAACTAAAAATTTTTTTCCCATACAAAGGTATTTCTCTTCTCTTTGACTGATTATTTTTTTTGGAGCTACGCCATCGAACTCTCTATCAATTCTTAATATACATTCTTTTATTCGATTACATACATCAGTTACATCCCTATGAGCTCCTCCCCTTGGTTCTTTTATAATTTCATCTATTACATCTAACTCTAAAAGATCTTGTGCTGTAAGTTTCAGTGACTCTGCGGCTTTTTCAGATTCATTTGCTGATCGCCATAAAATTGACGCACAACCCTCTGGAGAAATAACAGAATATATGGCATGTTCAAGCATTATAACTTTATTACCAGTTGCAAGTGCAACTGCTCCACCGGATCCTCCCTCGCCAATTATAAATGAAAAAATGGGTGATTCTAAATTAACGGAACATTTTATAGAGCTCGCAATCGCTTCAGATTGTCCTCTATCCTCAGCCTCCACACCAGGAAATGCTCCGGGTGTATCTATAAAGGTCACTACTGGCAACTTGAATTTACTTGCTAGGTTAAATAATCTTTGAGCTTTACGGTATCCCTCTGGTTTTGCCATACCAAAATTATTTTTCACTCTTGTATCTATATCTATTCCTTTGTCATTTCCTAACACTAAAAATTTCTTATTATCAATTTTCGCCAAGCCTCCCTTAATAGATGCATCATCTGAAAAAAGCCTGTCACCACATATAACCTCAAAATTATCAAAGATTCTTTTTACAATTTCATCAAACTTTGGTCTATCTTGATGTCGACAAACTTTTACCTTTTGAATAGGAGTTAAATTATCATAAATCTCATCAAGTGTTTTATCAAACTTTTCTTGAAGAGTTGTAAGCTCATTTGCGATATTATCACTCGTGTCTTTAAGATGTCTTAGCTCTTCAATCTTTGACCTGATTTCAAGCAAAGGTTTTTCGAAGTCTAAAAAATTTTGCATCTTTCAAGAATCTAGTTGGCCTCTATTAGCTTTGCTTTCTGCACTAGAACTTCTGCTTGGCGGATTGATGCAATATCTATTAATCTACCGTCCAAGGAAACGGCACCTTTACCTTCTTTTTTTGCAACTTCCATTGCTTCGAGGATTCTTTTGGCCTGTGTAACTTCCTTATCAGACGGGCTCATAACCTCATTTGCTAAGTCTATTTGACTTGGATGAATTGCCCATTTACCTTCACACCCTAAAGTGGCTGATCTATTAGCTTGTGCTATGTAACCATCAGGATCATTGAAATCGCCAAAAGGTCCGTCAATTGGCCTCAACCCATTGGCCCTTGCTGCAATTACCATCTTGGAAACGGCATGATGCCACATATCGCCCCAATGTTTTTCTCTAATTTTTTCTCCATCTTTATCTGTTAGAACATGATAATTAGGATTAGGGCCACCAATGACTGTTGTTTTGGCTTTTGTTGAGGCTGCATAATCTGCTACTCCAAAGTGTAGTGATTCCAGCCTACGTGAATATGAAGCAATTTCATTAACATTTTGCATACCCAGGGCTGTTTCAATAATAAGTTCAAATCCAATTCTTTTTTCGAGGCCCATGGCATCCTCAACTTGTGTGCACAACATATCAACTGCATAAACATCAGAAATAGTTCCAACTTTTGGTATCATAATTAAGTCCAATTTACCGGGTGCCTTTTCAATTAAATCAACAACGTCTTTATACATAAAGTGAGTGTCTAATCCGTTAATTCTAACTGAAAGTGTTTTGTTTCCCCAGTCTAGGTCATTAAGACCATCAATAATATTTTTTCTAGCTTGTTCTTTTTCATCAGGCGCTACAGCGTCTTCTAGATCAAGAAAAATTACATCAACTTTACTCTTTGCAGCTTTTTCAAATAATGACGGGTTACTTCCTGGTACAGCTAATTCACTTCTATTCAACCTAGGTTTTGCTTGCTCTATAATCTTAAAACTCATAATTTCCTCGTTTAAATTAATAAATATGACTTTAAACTAATTAACTAAATAAATTAAATAAAACAACTTAAATTTTAATTATTTTATTGATATTCCTTTGAAAGCTATGCTTTTCTTCAAGAATTTTTTTTAGTTTACTAGTTTTTACATGTGTATATATTTGTGTTGTAGAAATGTCCTTGTGCCCCAACGACTCTTGAATAACCCTTAAGTCAACGCCTCTATCTAATAAATGTGTTGCAAATGAGTGTCTGATCTTGTGAGGAGATAGAAAACTTCTACTAATGCCTAGTTTACTCCCTATTTCTTGAAGGATTTGAAAAAAGCGTATTCTTGTGATGTGACCAGTTTTAGAGTTTGACGGAAAAAGAAAGTTAGTAGATTTATTTTTTTTAAAATCTAATTTTACAATATATTTTCTTAGAAGTTTCTGTACATTTGATATCAAAGGTATCATTCTTTGTTTTTTACCTTTATTCAAAATTAAGATTTGTGAAAAATCGTCAGAAAGATCACTAATTTTTAAACTCACAAGTTCTGAAACTCTTATACCGGTTGCATAAAGAATTTCCAGCATTAATGAAAACCTCTGGCCTTTTAAAGTATTATCAAGATAGGATTCATCAATTATTCTTTTTATATCTTTCTCGGTCAAGACTTTGGGAATCGACCTTTTAAATTTTGGAAACTCTATAAAGCTTACTGGGTTATAACTTAAGATTTGCCTCTTGCACAAAAATGAAAAAAATGCCTTCAATGCTGAAAGTTTTCTACAATGTGTGGAGATTGAATAACTTGATGCTAAAAAGTCTATATATTTGTTCATTTTAGTTTCATTTACTTCTTCTAATTGTTCCAACTCTAAATATTGAGCGAATTGAATCAAATCATTTTTATATGATAAAAATGTATTATTAGATAAATTTTGTTTGATGACTAAATTTTCTAAATATTTTTCAATTAAAAGAGAAAAATTTCTCATTATAGAAGAATCCTTGAAGAAAGTTCTTTAAATTCTTCATTCATACCCAAGTTTTTCAAAATAATTAAGATGGAGTAACTTTGAATCAGGTTTAGTTGTAAAAAATTCTTATTCTGAATTATATTAAATATCAGTGAAAGTGAATTAAAATAATCAGCTTCTTGGGAGAGTTTATTTGCTAGAAAGAGATTTTGCACATCGCTAGATTTAATATTTTCATTAATGGAAATCTTAAATAAATCATCTAAATATGTTTGATTTAAGTTAATATTTTGAATTAAAACCATAATTATTTTTTCTAAATTAATTGAATCTGATTTATTGTCAGCGATATATTTCAGATTTTCTTCCATTAAAGCATTATTAAGATTACCATTTTCAATAAGTTCAGAAATGTCGATGGCAAGTTTTCTAATATAACTTTCTTTTGTTTTTAGAAATTCACTTAAAATTTCCCTAGAAGTAATAAAGTCACCTTTGGATTGATACATCTTTGAAATTAAAATAGCTTCTTTTTGATTGCCTATATAAGACTTAAAATCTACTACATCAAAAACTAATCTTGATGCTATGGAGAAAAGATCGTCATTCACAGAAATTTCTAGAAGCGATATGATTTTTCTATATTTGGACTCCGGTTTGTTGTCTCTGATAATTGATTGATATAGTAATGGTCTGGCTCTTATTGGAGATAGCGATTTGTATAGTTTTTCTGCATTTTCCAGTTCCTTTTTATCAAATCTGGCTAATTGATAGGCCTCAGACAACATTTCAACACTAATTCTTCCTTGTTTTACAAGTATTTCTGAGCAATATATTTTGAGCTCTGTATCAACTGAGGGATTGGATAGTATAAATAGCAAACCACTTGTAGTCAGGTTTTCTATTTGCTCAAAATTTGGAGAAATGTCTGCAAATTGTAAAGATGACATAATGATTGGGTTAAGCTGCTTTATCTTGTCCAAGTTTTTTTTTAAATCATCAGAATCCGTAATATCATTCTCACTCATCAAAGAAAAAGCTAGATCTATAAAGAAAATATCTCCTGGTTGATTCTGCTCTTTTAACAGCTGTAAGCCAAGTTTGGCCTCATCATATTTACTGTTAATAATATTACATATTATCATTATCTTTCCGAATAGTTCTGGGTCTTGATTAACTTTCTGGACTATTTTACAGGCTTCTCCATGCCTATTCCTAAGAAGATTTCCTTCTATCATCTTCATAAGTATAAAACTACTATTTTCTAATTGATTGGTTAGAGAGTATATAAGTTCAATCTCATTTAATCTTCCAGTGTCAAATAACTTATTAATCAATGTCTTGAAAATCATTTTGTCTTGTTCGAGATTTATAAAATTTCTATCAAAAGATTTATTGGAAGAGAGAATCTCATATATCAACTTTTGAATTACCTCGTCGGTATTTTTAACTGGCAAGTTCTCTAAAAAATCATTGATTTGCTTAAAAGATTTTCCGTAAAAAAGTTTACCAAATTTTTCATTAGATCCCTCTGCGTATGAGAATTCAGACAAAAATTCTCCTTTTGACCCTTGTAAAGGATTTATATCATCAAAGATTCGATTGTTAGCGAAGGAGCTGGTTATATTTATAAAAAATATTATTAAGGTAAGCTTTATTAAATTTTTAATCTTCAATACTAAACTCGCTCTCAACTAATCTTGGGTTTATTATAAAATCTGAAGATCCCAAATAAATTATGAACAACACAAAAATTGCAGTTACTGAAATTAAAATTTTTATTATCAATTTATTCATATACCATTAAATTGTATTCTTTGTTTTATAATAATAACAAATAAATTTCAAAAATTTTATTATTTATATAAATATTTAAAATGAAATTAAAAAAAAACAATATAGTCCTAGTTGGAATGACCGGAGTAGGGAAAACCACCGTGGGAAGATTTCTATCAAAAGAAATCTCTTGTAGTTTTATAGACATAGATATTGAAATCGAAAAAGCTACTAATTTAAAAATAAAAGATTTCTTTAAAACTTACGGAGAAGACGAATTTAGAAAAATTGAAAAGAGTATTTTCATTGAAAATTTTTATAAATATAAATATTCCGTTATTTCTCCAGGTGCTGGTATTTTTTATGACAAAGAGATAATAGATATTATACTAAACGAATCAACGTGCATTTTTTTAAAGGCTAAGATAGATTATTTAATTTCTCGATTGAAAAAAAATATTTCCAACCGTCCTATGCTTAATGAAGGAAAGCTTGAAGAAACCTTGAAACAGATGTATACAGAGAGAATAAAGTATTATGCAAAGTCTCATATAACCATCGATGTGGAAGAAACTTCAATTTCAGATATCTTATCTAAAATACTTAAAGCTCTAATGCACTATGAAAAAATTTGATAACTACAGAGTATCCCTTAATAAAAACTCATATGAAATCTATATTGGAAGAGACCTTTTAAAATCATTGAATAAGTTTATACCAAAGAAAAATAAATATACTAAAATTATAGTTGTCACAGATAAAATAATCTCAAAAAAATGGGGGAAGTTAATTGAAAAAGATTTTAAAGAAAATTTAAGATGTGAGGTTATTTCTATTGCAGGAGGAGAAAAAATAAAAAGTTTCAAATATCTTGAATTTTTAGTTGAAAAAATCCTAAAAACAGGAATTGACAGAAATGCTTTGTTAATTTGTTTAGGGGGAGGAGTTTTGGGAGACTTGGTGTCTTTAGCATCTTCGTTGTTACTAAGAGGAGTAGATTTAATTCAAATTCCCACAACACTTCTATCACAAGTTGACAGTTCAGTTGGCGGAAAAACTGGAATAAATTCTAAGTATGGTAAAAACTTAATTGGCACCTTCAAACAACCAAAAGCTGTAATAATCTCTACAGAAATGTTAGAAACTCTACCCAAACGAGAGATAAAATCTGGTTATGCAGAGATTCTCAAGTATGCATTTATTAAAGATAAAGAATTTTTTAAATGGCTTGAGATTAATGGTAAAAAGCTGCTTAAATTAGATTCCAAAAGTTGTATTTATGCAATTAAGAAGAGTTGTTTGATTAAAGCAAAGATTGTCTCAATAGATGAAAAGGAATCAGGAATTCGAGAAATTCTTAATTTCGGACACACTTTTGGACATGCGATTGAATCTATAACAGGTTATTCCAAAAAAATACTCCACGGTGAATCTATTTTCTTAGGAATGTATCTCGCCATAAAATTTTCTATTTTTATGAAACTTTGTAATAAATCAATTTTGAAAAGTTATATTGATCATTTAAACCAAATTAAAATTCCTTTCCAGCTTAGTGACTATAATATAAAAACGTCACCATCTAATTTTATTAAGCACATGAAATTTGATAAAAAAATAAAAAATGACAAAATAAAACTTGTATTAATTAAAGGAATTGGACAGCCAATAAGATTATTCTTGGAAAACGAAATAATTTTAAAAAAATTTTTAAGAAATGAGTTAAATTAAACAATGGAATTTTCATTATCAATTTTAATAGGTTCAATTATAGGGTTGGTTTTTTTATCGGCATTTTTTTCTGGGACAGAAACCTCACTGACCTCTGCATCAAAACCGAGGATGCATACGCTAGCAAGATCTGGGAAGAAAAATGCTGGTATATTTGAAAAAATTTTCAAAGACAAAGAGCAATTGATTTGCACAATACTATTTGCTAACAACTTAGTAAATGTTCTGGCGTCTGCATTAGCAACTAAAATTCTCATCGAAGTAACTGAGACCGAGGGAATTTTTTATGCAACTATTATTATGACTTTAATGATTTTAATTTTTGGAGAGTTAATACCTAAAACACTTGCGTTATCTAATGCTGATAAATTTGCGCTTAAAATTTCTCCAATCATTAGAGTGATTATTATCATTCTTTATCCATTGACAAAAATACTAAACTTTATCGTAAGCTTTATTTTAAAGTTAGTAGGGGTTGATTATAAGGACTCAAGTAAAGAAGAAATACTTGAAAAAAGTGAAGAAGAGTTGAGAGGAGCGATTGATTTGCATGGCAAAAATTCTACTGGGAATGAAGAAAAACAAATGCTTAAATCAATTTTGGATTTAGATGAAATCACAGTTGGTTCAATAATGATTTCAAGAAAAGATATATTTAGTATTCCTGCATCAATTAAATATGATGAATTGATAACAAAATTGAAAAATTCTCCACATTCAAGAATACCAATATGGGAAAACAACCCCGAAAATATTGTGGGAGTCTTGTATGTAAGGAAGTTAATCGGCGAAAATTATATTGATCACAAAAAATTTAAAGTTCTTAACTTTTGTCAGAAACCATGGTTTATCCCCGAATCTACTAAGTTAGATAATCAATTGATGGCTTTTAAAAAAAGAAAAGAACACTTTTCATTAGTTGTAGATGAGTACGGTGAATTTCTTGGAATTATAACTTTAGAAGATATCATAGAAGAGATTGTTGGTGATATAGATGATGAGTTAGATGTATTAAAATTACCAAGGAATATAAATGGTATAAAATCAACATCAAAAAATAATTATTTAGTCCATGGCACTGTAAATATCCGAGACCTTAATAAACAAATTGA
This sequence comes from Alphaproteobacteria bacterium, assembly GCA_045563055.1. Lineage (GTDB taxonomy): Bacteria > Pseudomonadota > Alphaproteobacteria > Methylaequorales > Methylaequoraceae > Methylaequor. The sequence continues at coordinate 122,962 of JBJKUR010000007.1, read as the reverse complement.
TACAAATATCCCAGTCGGGAATGCTTCCACAGTCGCAGGACTGATTTTATACGAAAGCAGAATAATTCCAAAAAAAGGTCAAGTTTTCTCCTTCTTTGGTCTTAGGTTTGAAATCCTGTCAAAAAAGAATAATCAAATACTAATGCTAAAAATTTCAAAAAATATTTAAAATTTCCTGATTTTAGTATTATACTATAATGGGGAGTTAAATTGTGATTATTCAAGAGGTACTTGAGAAGGTTCTTATAAATCAACGTCTCGTAATAATAGATCAAGGTTCCTCTGCATTTGAAGCGTCAGTTAGCATGCTAAAAAATAAGTGCGGAGCACTTTTAGTTTGCAATTCATCTAAAGAGGAAGAATTGGTCGGAATCGTTACAGAGAGAGATATTACATTTAAAGTAATACCTAAAAACCTTGATCCCAAGGGAACACAGGTCTCAAAAATAATGACTAAGAATGTTGAAACTATATCTCCAAATAAAACCACGATTGATGCAATCCAGGTTATGCGAACAAAAGGTTTCAGACATTTACCTGTTGTTAGTAAAAAAAAAATTGTGGGTATATTATCTATGAGAGATCTTTATGATTATGCTAATAACGAACTACAAGATTCTTTAAAAAAGCATCAAGAATTCATGTTTGGAACAGGATATGGAAGTTAATTCCTAATTTTTATTCTTAGAGCATGCAGACCATTTTTCATCTCATCAGATAAAACATTAAATATTTCTCTATGACTTTGAACCATATTTAATTTTTTGAAAAAATCAGACCTTATCTCAACAAAGAAATGACTATTCCCCCCCTTCGGACTCTGTGGGTGATTTTTATGTAAATGGGATTCATTTTCGACCTTTAGATAATTAGGACTAAACTTTTTATATAGTTTTTTGTAAATTATTGATTCATTCATATATTAAATAATAAATACATTATGAAAAAAAAATCAAATATTCATTCAAAATTTTTTAAGCAAGATTCTAATATCAAACAATGTGATGAGGTTAATTGTGAAAAAAATGGAGAATATGTGGCCCCTAAATCGCCCAACAGTTCTGAAAAATACTTTTTTTGTCTTGAGCATATTAAGCTATATAACAAAAGGTGGAATTATTTTGCAGGAAAGTCCCAGAAAGAAATATATGATTTCCAGAAGAACGACCTATTTGATGGCAAACCAACCAGACCTTTCTCTAAAAATGGTTCGGCTTCAAAAATAAAATTCCAGTTCAAATATTATTTTGATAAGCACAAAATGAAATTTAAAAAAAAGAACAAAAATCAAGAAAATAATATAAACTCAAAATTAAATGAAAAAGTTGAAAGTTCTTTAATAGTCCTGGGGTTGAAAGCAAATGTAACTGAGGATCAACTGAAGAAAAAATATAAATCATTAGTAAAGAAATATCATCCAGATGTGAAAAATAATTTACTAAACAAAGAAATGAAAATGAAAAATATTAATAAAGCGTATAAGATCATACAAAGTTTTGTGAAGGGCTAGATGTTAGTAGAAAACAAAAAACTTGAAATTAAACCTAGTAGGAATATTGATTCTTCTGAAGTTTTTGGAACTACTAAGAAAATTTTAGTGCCTTCATTTTCAGAAAAAACAGAATTAGTACCCAACATAGATAAGAGTTATGTTTTCGATGATCTCACCACCACTTCAATTCTTATGGGTTTTAAATATAATAAGAAAGTATTAATTCAAGGACTGCATGGAACTGGAAAATCATCGCATATCGAACAAATAGCTGCAAGACTAAATTGGCCATGCTTGAGAATTAATTTAGATGGGCACATAAGTAGATTTGACCTTTTAGGAAAAGATGGAATCACATTGAAAGGAGAAAAACAAATCACTACTTTTAAAGAAGGCCTATTACCTTGGGCAATAAAGAACCCGGTTGCACTAGTATTTGACGAATATGATGCAGGCAGACCAGATGTAATGTTTGTAATTCAAAGAGTTCTTGAGGCTGAAGGAAAATTAACACTTTTAGATCAAAATACTGTTATAACACCCAATCCTTTTTTTAGAATTTTTGGTACTTGCAACACTCTAGGTTTAGGAGATACCTCTGGACTTTATTATGGAACTCAGAATCTAAACCAGGGCCAGCTAGATAGATGGAATATTTTTAGCGCACTGAACTTTTTAAAACCTAAAACCGAAGTTCAAATAATTAGAAATAAACTCACTAAAGGTAAAAAGAAAACACTAGAAATAGTCCCCAAAATGGTTCAGTTAGCAAACTTAATTCGTGATGCTTTTAAAAGTTCAGAGTTATCTGTAATAATGTCTCCAAGAACATGTATAATCTGGGCTGAAAATTATGAAATCTTTGGAGATATTGATCAGGCCTTTAAACTCTCTTTCCTAAACAAATGCGAACAGAATGATAAAAAAATAATCAATGAATTTTACCAAAGATGCTTTGGGAGAGAATTATTGAAAAATCAAGACAATGAGCAATGAGTCAAAAGAATCAGCAGCGAAAACTCTATCTAGAAATAAAATCAATAAAGTTTCTGACAGAAAAGTACAAGTAAAAAATCGATCAATTGATTACAGTCTACTTGAAGGATTTGAACTTAATGATACCAACCTACAAAGAGGTTGGTATGATCTAGCTTCTATTAGCCTTAGATATATAGATTCAGGGAAATTTAACAATTACAACCCAGAAAATAGAGAAAAAAGTGAACTTTTCAAAGTTTTTGCTACAACACGATGTATCTGTATTGGTTTTAGAGACTTCATAGGGTGTGAAATTAATATTAAAAAAATCATTCCAGAGTTTAAAAAACAGTTTTTTGCAGATAAATCTGATTTATCGTTAAAAATTTTTGAAATATGTATGAAGAGTTTTCAACAAGTAAGCTCATGTAAAACGGAAAATTCAAAACTGTTTAACAAATATAAATTTAAAAAAATTTCGGAATCTATTTATAACGAGGAGGAGTTTTATAAAAATGTAAACGATTTTTTAGACTCTATGAAATTTAAAAGCAAGAGTGAATCTTTAGACCAAGAAAATCAAAGTATTCGTGATAATAAAAAGTCTAAAACCACCCAGAAGACTCAAAAACTAAAAAAATTTAAAGTTTCCAAAAAAACAATTAGTCAAGATAAAGAAAAACGAAATGAAGACAATCTCTCTTCAAAAAATAAAGATTATGAAATTGAAAAAAATGAAGAATATAAAGTCTATACCAAGCAATTTGATGTTTTTTTAAAAGCGGAAAAATTATTAAAGTATCATGAACTCAAAGCATTAAGACAAAAGTTTGACGAAGAGTGCAAGGATAACACAAAATTAATTAACCATTTAGCCAAAAAACTAGAGAAACTTCTTTTTTCTCTTGATTTTAATACTTGGAAGTTTGACGAAGAGGAAGGATTTTTTGATAGTTCAAGATTTTCACAATTTATAGCCAACCCAAATAATTCAAATATATTTAAACTAGAAAACGAAAATATTGACAAAAATACGATTGTTTCTTTGTTACTTGATAATTCTGGTTCTATGCGAGGAAAACCAATTGTAACCTCAGCTATGACCGCAGAGATTATCACTAAAACACTCGAGAAATGTAGGGTAAATGTTGAGATATTAGGCTTCACAACAAAAGAATGGAAGGGAGGTAACTCAAAAAAACTATGGGAAAAAAACAAGAGTATTTTAAACCCAGGTAGATTAAATGATCTTTTTCATATTGTTTACAAAGATGCGGATACTCCCTGGAATAATGCAAAGTTAAATCTTGGACTAGTCTTGAAAGATGGAATCCTTAAAGAAAATATTGATGGTGAAGCTTTGATATGGGCCAGCGATAGATTAAGAAAAAGAACTGAAAAAAAAAAAATATTAATCGTTATTTCAGATGGAGCTCCAGTTGATGATGCAACTCTATCAACTAACAATTCAAATATATTAGACAATCATCTTAGAGAAGTAGTAAATAAGATTGAAAAACAAAAAGAAATTAATCTTATTGCAATCGGAATTGGACACGACGTTTCTAAGTACTATAGCAGGGCATTTACAATTGACGATGTCGACAAACTCGGGGAGATAATAATTGATAATCTCACATCAATACTTAAGGAACGAAAATAGCTTAAGATGATTTTAATGATTTAAGTGTTAGAACTTTTTTTAGCTTCTTAGTTTCATTTGTCAATTTTGAGTTTTTGGTATTTATAATATAACTATCAATGCCTCCGTTTTTTTCCACGGTTTTGATTCCCCGGGAAGTCACTTTTAATTTAATATTTTTTCCTAATATTTCTGAAAAAAAGGATGTATTATGAAGGTTTGGATAAAATCTTCTTTTAGTTTTATTTACAGCATGACTTACGTTGTTACCAGTAAGTGGCTTCTTTTTGGTAATTAAGCATTTCTTGACCATATTTCACCGTTTAAAATATACTTCAACTAACTATTTGATAAATAAATCAAAAATTATATTAGATGCATTATTAACATCAAATTTATTATTTTCCACATCTTTAATAATTTTTTTTACAAAGTCCTTTGATTTTAAATCTCTCTCGACTCTATCATTTATTCTAAGATTAATATCATTCCACAAAGCTTTGATCTTCTGGTTTTTTCTAGTAAACTGAAAAGTACCACTTTTTTTTCTGACAGATATAAATTTATTTATATGACCCCATACTTCACTAATTCCTTTCCCATCTATGGAAGAACAATTAATTACTTCTGGTGAGATATCTCTTCTACTTTTTGAAATCATCGTTAGTGCATTTTTGTATTCTATTTTTGTAGAAATTGCAGTTTTTGCTAAGTTCCCATCAGATTTATTTACGATTATCAAATCTGCTATCTCGATAATACCTTTTTTAATTCCTTGCAACTCGTCACCCCCACTAGGTAGCAACAAAACAAGAAAGATATCTACCATGTTATATACAGAAGTTTCAGCTTGGCCTACTCCCATCGTTTCAATAAAAATAATATCATATCCAGCCTCTTCAAGACATCTGATCGACTCACTAGTTTTTTTAGCAACACCTCCCAAATGTCCTTGACTTGGTGAAGGCCTGATAAAGGCATTCTCATTTACGGAAAGATTCATCATTCTAGTTTTATCACCTAAAATAGACCCACCAGATCTTTCAGAGGACGGGTCAACAGCAAGAACAGCGACTTTTAAGCCTTTTTTAATTAACTGCATTCCTAATATTTCAATAAATGTCGACTTACCAACACCAGGAACGCCAGTAATTCCAATTCTTACAGTATGCTCTTTTTGTTTAAATAGTGATAATAAAAAATTTGATTCTAATCTATGATGTACCAAAGATGATTCAATAAGGGTAATTGCTTTTGCAATAAATTTTTTTTTTCCAAACTGTAATTCATTTTTTAAACTCATTAGTTTTTTTTTTTGAAACTCGGTTAAATCTTCTAGTTTTTTATTATTTAAATAAAAGTCGTTTGCATCAACTAACCCATCTGTAAGTTGATATATTTTATTAAGAATCTTGGTATTTGGAAGTCTATTTCCACTCATATATCTAGATAGAGATACGTTGGATATACCAAGATTTTTTGAAAACTCTCTGTTAGAAATTCCATTAAACCTTAAGAATGACTTAAGCTTCATTTTAACCACCTTGGTTAATATATACTATAAAATATTTATGATTTCAATAGCCGCCTCTTTAATATTAGTCCCAGGCCCAAAAACTTTTGATACACCCAAATCATATAGGAAAGAATAATCATCAGGAGGAATAACCCCTCCACATATGACTTTTATGTAATTTACATCATTTTTTTTTAATGAATCCATCAACAAAGGAATTAGGGTTTTATGTCCTGCTGCCAGTGTAGAAACTCCTATGACATGTACATCATTTTCGACAGCCTGTATGGCAGCCTCTTCTGGAGTTTGAAAAAGTGGTCCAATGTCAACGTCAAAACCAAGGTCAGAAAAAGCTGTTGCAATTAGCTTTGCTCCTCTATCATGACCATCCTGACCCATTTTCACTACTAACATCCTTGGCCTTCTTCCATTCTTCTCCATAAATTTATTAAGCTCCTCGTCGATAAGACTTGTTTTTTCATCTCTCTCTATGGATTTTCCGTATACTCCTGATATTGTTTTCGTAGATAAGTTATGCCTACCATAAACACTTTCCATAGCCGAAGTCATTTCTCCAACAGTACACCTATTTCTTGCCGCTTCTACACAAATTTCTAATAAATTTTGCCTCTTGCTAGCTGCTGCTTCTTTGATTTTATTTATTAATTTATCAACCAACTTATTATCACGAGAATCCTTTAACTTTTTAAGTCTTGATATTTGTTTGTTTCTTACTTTTTCATTGTCGATAGATAAAATATTGATCTCCTGTTTCTCAGAAGGTTTATATTTGTTTACTCCAACTATAGTTTCTTTATTTGAATCTATTCTCGCTTGTCTTTTTGCAGAACTTTCCTCTATTCTCATCTTTGGAATTCCCATTTCTATAGCCTTAACCATACCCCCAACTTCATCAATTTCTTTTATTAGTTTATTTGCTTCCTCAACCATACTAGAGGTTAGACTCTCGACATAGTACGAACCTGCCAACGGGTCTACAACATTGCAAATTCCTGTTTCCTCAGATAAAATTAATTGGGTATTCCTGGCTATTCTGGCAGAAAAGTTTGTCGGCAAAGCCAATGCTTCATCAAAACTATTTGTATGAAGAGACTGTGTCCCTCCCATGACAGCAGCCATTGCTTCTATTGTAGTTCTAACTATATTATTATACGCATCTTGCTCCATTAATGAAACCCCAGAAGTTTGACAGTGTGTTCTGAGTGCTAAGCTCTTTTTGTTTTTTGGTTTAAACTCTTTTACTATCTCCGACCACATAAATCTTGCGGCTCGCATTTTTGCTATTTCCATAAAGAAATTCATTCCTATTGACCAAAAAAAAGATAATCTCGGCGCAAATTCGTCTATTTTAAGACCTCTTTCCATTGCTGACTTGATGTACTCTTTTCCATCTGCAAGTGTATAAGCTAACTCCTGAACTTGGTTTGCTCCAGCCTCTTGCATATGATATCCACTAATCGAAATTGAATTAAACTTTGGCATTTCTTTAGAGGTATATTCTATAATGTCAGCTACCAGTCGCATGCTGGGTTTGGGAGGAAAAATAAAGGTATTTCTAACCATAAACTCCTTCAAGATGTCATTTTGGATTGTTCCAGTTAGTTTTTTCTCTAGGACAGCCTTGCTCTTCACCAGAAGCAATAAAACAAGCAAGTACTGGAATAACCGCTCCATTCATAGTCATTGATACGCTCATTTTATCGAGCGGTATACCATCAAATAACATATTCATATCCTCAACTGAATCAATTGCAACTCCAGCATTACCAACGTCTGCCAGAACCCTAGGATGGTCTGAATCATAACCCCTATGAGTCGCTAGATCAAAAGCAACGGATAGGCCCATCACTCCATTTTTTTAAGCCCTCCTTATAGAATTTATTAGATTCTTCTGCTGTAGAAAAGCCAGCATACTGCCTTATTGTCCAGGGCCTATTTGTATACATGGTAGCTCTTGGACCTCTCGTAAAGGGAGGAGCACCTGGAAAACCAATTTCATGATTTATATTCTTTAAATCTTCTGCAGTGTAAAGAGGCTTTACTTTTATTCCTTCTGGTGTTTCCCAAAAATGTTGTTTTAGGTCTTTGTCTTTGAGCTCTTTAGAAGCAAGTTCTTTCCAATTTAAATAATTTTTATTTTTTTCCAATTTATATCTCTCTAAATAGTTAAATTTTTCATATAATAACTTGGTTCAATTTTTTTTTTTTTTATTAAATCATTTAATTTTTCTTTATCAATACCGTTGTCATTATTTACTGACCTGTGAATTCCATCAGTTATTAACAAAGAGTCAATTTTTTGCATATTTGCTCCTTTTATATCATTATCTAAAGAATCCCCAATCACTAAAATTTTTGCTTTTGGATTTTTTAATTTAGCGTATGTAAATTCGTAAATTTCTGAAAATGGTTTTCCATAATATTCAACTTTCCCCCCAATCTTTTCGTAGTATTCTGCTAACAATCCAGCGCATATCATAAACTTATTACCCCTAACAACTGTTTTATCGGGATTTGAACATATCATAGTGGGATTTGATTTCCTTAACTTTTTCAGTATAGATTTATAATTATCTAGTTTATCTCCGTCACCCCATGGACCAGTATTAATGATAATATCGACCTCATCTGGGTTTTCTGTAACATCTATATTTAAGCCCTTTACTAAATGATAGTCTCTTGGTGGACCAATTAAATAACATTTTTGTTTTTTTTTATTTCTCATTTTTTGCCATGTAACTTCACCTGATGAAACAACATCATCGTAAAGAGATCTTTTTAATCCAAATATTGATAATTGTTTCTTAATAATTTCTGATCTTCTTGGCGCATTTGTAATAAAATAAATGAGTTTATTTTTCTTCTTTAGATAATCAAGTGTATCGTGAACACCCTCAAAAATATGAACTCCATTGTGAATTACACCCCACAAATCAATAAAAAAAACAATCATAATTTACTGAAATATTAGCAATATTTTTGACCTCAATCATACTTAATATTTTTCCCAATTAATTCATTTATATTTCTTAAACCCTTTTTGCTAAGCAATTCACTTAATTCACTTAATATTTTTATTACAACCCCTGGACCCTTATATATCAAAACTGTGTAGATCTGAACCAAACTTGCACCTAAGGAAATTTTTTCAAAAACATCTTTTCCACAAGAAACTCCTCCAACACCAATAATTAGAAGTCTACCATCTGTTAATTGATAAGTAGTTTTAATAATTTCGTTGGCTCTCTCTTTCAATGGAGGTCCGGACAAACCTCCCTCTTCAGAAATTTTCCAAGAATCTTTAGATTGTTTTTTATATAAAGATTCTCTTGAAATTGTTGTATTTGTTAATACAAGTCCGTCAATAAAATGATATTTCAAAACTAATTTGCAGATATTCTCAAGATTTTTCATCGATATATCAGGAGATAGTTTTAAAAGTGTGGGTCTTTTATCCTTAATTTTTGAAATTTTATTTAATAGTTTTTCGATGTTTCCTTTTTCTTGGATTTCTCGAAGTCCAGGTGTGTTTGGAGACGAAATATTTATTGTTACATAGTCAGCGTGTACTTTTAATTTTTCATAAAGAAAAATATAATCATCAAACATATCCCTTGAGTTTTTATTCTTTCCAATATTAATTCCCAAAACTTTATTATGATTCTGTATTTTTTTTAAGTTATGGAGAAACTCCTCTGATCCTTTATTATTAAAACCTAACCTTTGAATTACAGCATCAAACTCGGGAATTTTAAAAACTCTTGGTTTAGGGTTCCCTAATTGTGGCATTGGGGTAACAGTTCCAACCTCTGTGAAACCAAATCCTAAATTTAATGCACCCATTATAGACTCTGCATTTTTGTCAAAACCAGCAGCCAGCCCTAAAGGGTTATTAAAGCTTTTACCTAATGCTTCCATTTTTAAATTTTTATATTCTTGATCTTTCTTATATATTTCCATTTGCAAAAATTTTAGAAAGAGTGTGTGAAGTAACTCTGGTGGTAAAAAAGATAATAATTTTGAAAAACTTTTATAATTCATTTAATAATTTTTAAAAATATTTCGAACCCATCTAAATTCAAGTGCACCGAAGTAGTGAGGAAATACCATTGAGTCTCTGCTCTTTTCCCACTTAAGAAGTTTTTCAAGATCCATAACATTGAACTCCGCAATGATAACCTTTTGTCTAAAAAAAATGAGTTGCTATAGTACCCTTTATTTGTGTTCTTAGTGACAAATGAATATAACCTGATTTTTTGTCAAAATTATTTCCATAAAAATATTTTTCTTCCTTGAATTCTTTAAATTCTCTCTTCTTAAAAATGCGGAAAACACTTTCATCTAAACTTTTCATCTAACTAATTAATTTTTTCCTCTAAAAGTTCGATTGTTTTTCTCACACCAAAAAATTTAATAAAAGATCCAAGTCTAGGTCCTTGATCTTGTCCCAATATAACTTGGTAAAAGGCAGAAAACCAATCCTTTAAGTTTTCAAAGTTAAGTGACATTCCTATTTCATAGATTTTGGTTTGTATCTCCTCTGCTTCCATATCCTTATCGATAGTATTTAACATTTTAATCATTTTTTTAAAACCATCAATTTCCAATTCACTTGGATTTCTGTAATTTTTATTAGGGAGTACAAATTTTTTATAATACACCACACCGTATTCCAACAATTTATTAATAAATGGAAAGTCTTTTCTTTCAATATTCTTATAATAATTTTCAACAAATCCCCACAAGATCTCTGGTGATTCAGCATTACAAACATTTGCGAGATTTAGAATCATATTAAAAGATAAATTATCTATAATTTTAAAGTCCTCTTCATCACTCATAAACCACATAGGGTTTTTTACCTTTTCCTCTTTATCTAGCTTAGAATATTCTTTCTTTAATCTTAAGAAATCATCTGTCATTTTTGGTATCACGTCAAAATAAAGTCTTTTAGCTCGAGTTGGGTTTTGAAACATAAAAAGTTCCAAACTTTCCCTAGGAGAGAATTCGAGCCAGTCCTCGACTGATATTCCATTTCCGATCGATTTTGAAATTTTCTCTCCCTTTTCATCCAGAAATAACTCATAGGTGAAGTTATTAGGTGGTTTTCCTCCCACAATCCTATTTATTTTGCTGGATAAAATAAATGATTCTATTAAATCCTTTCCATTCATTTCATAATCGACATCAAGAACTAACCATCTCATCGCCCAATCAACTTTCCATTGCAGTTTACATTCTCCATCAAAAATTGATGAAGATTCCACAGTTTTGCTTATAGGATTAAAATATTCTATTAATTTTTTTTTCTTATCTAATTTTTCAATTTTTACTTGTAATACCTTTCCTGAATTCTTGCATATTGGAAGAAATGGAGAATAAGTTTTTTTTCTCTCAGACCCTAATGTCGGAAGTATCACGTCCATTATTTTCTCATAATTATCAAAGATTGCCTCCAAACCAGAGTTAAATATTCCATTTTTATAATGTTCAGTTGAGGATTTAAATTCGAAGTTAAAATTAAATCTTACTAAAAATTCTTTTAACTTGTTATTATTGTGAGTAGCAAAACTAGAATGTTTTTCAAAAGGATCGGGTATAGCTGATAAAGGTTTTTCAATGTGATTAATAATAAGATCCTGATTTGGAATGTTTTGGGGTACTTTTCTCAAACCATCCATATCATCAGAAAAAACAAATAATTTCGTAGGAATATCAGAAATTTCTTGAAATGCTTTAATAACCATGGAAGTTCTTAAAACTTCTCCAAAAGTTCCAATATGTGGCAGACCAGACGGACCATATCCAGTTTGAAAAATACATTGTTTTTTGTTTTTTTCGTTTAACCTTTTATTTAATTTTTTGGCTTCAACAAATGGCCAAAGTTTAGACTTCATTTCTTCCATAATCCATTATAAAATATTCAGTTTAAAACTATTAGCAAGTAAAAAAGTAATTGTACAATTATTTACCGTACTAATTAATATTAAACATTTTATACTTGTAATATCTGAAATCCTCTATATTTTAAAATTGGAGTTCGGCTAAGTATGGGAAAAAAACTACAGGGAGATTTCTTTTTACTTTCAGCAAATGAGTTGAAAAGTGGAAAAGTCGTTTTTTATACAAATAAAGGCTGGAATAGTGACTCAAAAAAGGCCTTTCGAATTCATAGAAGTGAACTAGAGAATTATCAAAAAATTATTAAGATTGGTGAGGATGAATGTTTAATAATATCTCCTGAGTTTGTAGAATTAGATGAATCAGGTGAAATAAAAAAATTAAGGGATAAAATAAGAAATTCTGGCATAACAATTAAATATGACTAAAAATGTATAAATATTCAGAAATAGATAAGAAAATAATATCAACTAGAATTAAGCAATTCGAAAATCAGGTTCACAGGAGGCTCAGAGGGAAACTTTCAGAAGAAGAGTTTAAACCCCTAAGACTAATGAATGGTTTGTACCTCCAGCTTCATGCATACATGCTTAGAGTTGCAATACCCTATGGAGAGCTTTCTTCAAAACAACTCAGAAAACTTGCTTTTATTGCAGATAAATTTGATAAAGGTTATGGTCATTTTACTACTAGACAGAATATTCAATTTAATTGGCCAAGATTAACTGAGATTCCAGAAATTCTGAAAGAGCTCTCAAAAGTTGAAATGCATGCAATTCAAACATCTGGAAATTGTATTAGAAATATTTCTTGTGATCATCTTGCGGGACTAACCGATAACGAAGTTGAAGATCCTAGACCGTGGTGCGAGATAATTAGAAAATGGTCTACATTTCATCCAGAATTCTCATTTCTACCGAGAAAGTTTAAAATTGCAGTTACAGGATGTACAGGAGACAGAGCAGCTATCTTGGTTCATGATATAGGCTTAAGGTTGATAAAGAAAGATAATGAAATTGGTTTTGAAGTTTTTGTTGGAGGTGGGCAAGGACGAACACCCCATATTGCAAAAAAAGTTAGGAGTTTTCTATTAAAAAAAGACTTACTAAACTATCTTGAAGCAATACTCACAACTTATAATCAATTTGGTAGAAGAGATAATATATATAAAGCGAGAATTAAGATCCTAGTAAATGAGATGGGAATTGAAAGTTTTTCAGAGTCAGTTGAGCAGAATTTTCTAAAGTTTAAAAGTAAAAAATTAGAGATAGAAAAAAATACATTAGATGAAATTTATAGTTTTTTTAAGCTACCAGTTCTTACCAGACAAACAGTAAAAAAAATTGATTTTGATAATAAAAAATTTTCAATGTGGAAAAAACAAAATACTAAATCGCATAAAATTGAAGGTTATTCGATTGTTTTTGTATCCTTGAAATCAACTAAAACCCCCCCTGGAGATGCAACTAGTCAACAAATGAGGGAGTTAGCAGATATATCTGATCAATTCTCTTTTGGAGAAGTCAGAGTTTCTCACGAACAAAACTTAATTCTTCCTCATGTTTTAAATTCCAATATTTTTAAAGTATGGAAACAATTAGAAAAAATTAATTTAGCTACACCTAATATAGGTTTGATTACAGACACCATATGTTGTCCTGGTATGGATTATTGCGCTTTAGCTACTGCAAGATCAATCCCAATATCTCAAAAAATAAGTAATCATTTTGAGAGTTTTATTAAACAAAACGAAATAGGTAGTCTGAAAATAAAAATCTCAGGATGTATAAACGCCTGTGGACATCATCACGTTGGAAATATTGGTATTCTGGGGCTTGATAGGAAAGGTGAAGAGTTCTATCAAATTACTTTAGGAGGTGCTGCAGATGAAAATGCAGCTATAGGAAAAATTATTGGACCATCATTCTCTGAGGAGGAACTTATTCCAGCTATTGAGAACATTATACAGACCTATAAGAAAAATAGAATTAATAAAGATGATGATTTTATTAACGTATTTAATAGAATTGGTATAGAGGAATTCAAAAGAAATCTTTATGATAATTCTTGACAAAAAAGTTGAAAAAAAAAACAAATTCCTGAAAATACAGAGCGAATGTTTTTGTGTAAGTGATGTCAAAGAATATACAATATTAAACCTAAAACAATGGAATCTATTTAAAAATTCCAAGAAAAGGATTTCAAATTTAGGAATACAAATTTTTTCCGATGAAAATGTTTTACCTATAGCAAATGATTTAACCTTTTTTAAATTAATTGAAATTAATTTTAGGAGTTTTAAAGACGGACGACCTTTCACTTTAGCTAAAGAACTTAGGAGAAAATACAATTATACCCAAGAAATTAGAGCTTCAGGAAATATTCTCCCAGATCAATTTGTTTTTTTGCTTAGGTGCGGTTTCAGCACTGTTGAAATATCTAAAGACCAGAAAGACTTATGGATTGAATTATTAAATATTGATGACGGACTTTATTATCAACCTTAAATCCAGCCAAATATAGGCTAAACTTAAGGTTGATTATATAAATTTATAACAAGAAAAGCTATTGGCCTAGAAGCCCATATCGCCGCCCATGCCGCCCATGCCGCCCATGCCGCCCATGCCGCCTGCACCAGGCATTGGAGGCATTGGTTCTTTAGGTTCTGGCATTTCTGCAACCATTGCTTCTGTAGTTAATAACAATCCAGCGATTGATGATGCGTTCTCTAGTGCGGTACGTACGACTTTTACTGGATCAATTATTCCAGATTTAACAAGATCAGTATATGTTTCTGTCTGTGCATCAAAACCATGATTATTGTCAGATTGCTCTAAAAGTTTCCCAATCACAATTGAGCCCTCTACACCTGCATTTTCAACAATTTGTCTAGCGGGAGCTTCTAAAGCTTTTCTAATTATATCAATACCTGCATCTTGATCAGGGTTTGCACCTTTAAAGCCTTCAAGTGATTTTTTGGAGTACAATAAAGCTGTTCCACCACCAGGTACAATTCCTTCTTCGACTGCAGCTCTGGTTGCATTTAAAGCATCATCAACTCTATCTTTTCTTTCTTTCACCTCTACTTCAGTTGACCCTCCAACATTTATAACAGCTACTCCACCTGATAGCTTAGCCAGCCTTTCTTGGAGTTTTTCTTTGTCATAGTCTGAGGTTGTGGATTCAACTTGAGTTTTTATTTGCTCACATCTAGCTTTCACATCTGATGAGCTTCCACCTCCGCTTACGACAGTTGTGTCTTCCTTGTCGATTCTAACCTTTTTACATGATCCTAAATCTTGGATTCCAACATTCTCCAACTTTATACCTAGTTCTTCACTTATAACTTGTCCACCAGTTAGTATTGCTAAGTCTTCAAGCATGGCTTTCCTTCTATCTCCAAAACCTGGAGCTTTTACAGCAGCTACTTTCAAACCTCCTCTAAGTTTGTTAACAACTAGTGTTGCGAGAGCTTCACCTTCGACATCTTCGGCAATAATTAATAGAGGCTTACCAGATTTAACTACCGCCTCAAGGAGAGGAAGAAGGTCTTGGAGATTTGATAACTTACCCTCATTCAAAAGAATAAAGGGATCTTCAAACTCACAAATCATCTTTTCGGCATCAGTTATGAAATATGGAGACAAGTAACCTCTATCAAACTGCATGCCCTCTGTAGTTTCAAGGGTAGTGTCTCGAGTTTTAGATTCTTCGACAGTTATTACCCCGTCTCTGCCAACTTTATCCATTGCCTCAGAAATCTTCTTTCCGATTTCTTCTTCACCATTTGCAGAAATAGTTCCCACTTGCGCAATCTCTGATGATGAGCCAAGCTTTTTAGCTGCTGATTTTAAGTCGTTTAAGACTTTATCGACTGCTAAATCAATGCCCCGTTTTAAATCCATGGGATTCATACCTGATGTAACTGCTTTTGCTCCTTGCTTAACGATTGCTTGGGCCAAAACAGTTGCTGTAGTGGTTCCGTCACCTGCAGAGTCTGAGCTCTTATTTGCAACTTCTTTAACCATCTGAGCACCCATGTTCTCAAACTTATCTCTTAGTTCTATTTCTTTAGCAACTGAAACGCCATCTTTTGTAACCCTAGGTGCGCCAAAAGATTTATCCAGTATTACATTTCGTCCTTTTGGACCTAGCGTTACCTTAACAGCATTTGCTAATGCATCAACACCCGAAATCATCAAGTCTCTTGCATCTGATCCGTAAGATATTTTTTTTGCTGACATAATTTTCTCCTTATAATTAAATTAATCTAGAATTCCCATAATATCTGATTCTTTCATTATCAATACATCTTGACCATCTAGTTTGACTTCGGTGCCAGACCATTTTCCAAAAAGTATTTTATCACCAGATTTAACATTCATTTGTTTGAGTTTACCGTCTTCTGTCATCTCGCCAGGGCCAACAGCTAAAACTTCACCTTCACTTGGTTTCTCCTTAGCTGTGTCAGGGATGATAATTCCTCCCGATGATTTTTCATCAGAATCTATTCTTCTTACGACCACTCTGTCGTGTAATGGTTTAAATTTCATAAAGAATCTCCTTTCTTAGACAATTCATATACACGAGTCTTGTTAGCACTCGTTGCTTATGAGTGCTAAAATAATATTTAGTTTAAATATGTCAAGTAGTTTCTAGAAACTAAATTCATCAACTATGTATTGTTGTAATAATTCAATACTCTCATCAACTTTCTGGACAGATGTATCTATTGTAAGATCAGGTTTTTCTGGCTCTTCATAGGGTGATGAGATTCCAGTAAAATTTTTAATATCTCCTCTTAGAGCTTTCCCATACAGGCCTTTAACATCTCTTGCTTTACAAACTTCGATAGATGCCTTTACATATATTTCTCTGAATAATTCAGGTCTGATATCTCTTGCTTTTTTTCTCTCACTTCTGTAAGGAGATATTAATGAAACTAGAACTATAAAACCTGCTTGAGTGAATAACCTAGCTACTTCAGCAGTTCTTCGTATATTTTCAGTTCTATCTTCAGGAGAAAAATTGAGATTCTTATTTAAACCTAATCTTAGATTATCCCCATCCAGAGTAAAAATATTAAAATCTTTCTTAAATAGTCTCTTTTCAACATTTTTTGAAAGTGTGCTTTTACCCGACCCTGATAGACCAGTTAACCAAATAATTCCAGGTCTATGGTTAAATTTAATAGATCTGTCTATCTCTGCTATAGTGTTTCTCACTGGTACAATATTTTTGGTATGGTGAGTCTTAACTTCTCTCTGATCAGGGTAATTTTTTAAGTCAATTATTCCTCCTGCTAAAATCTCCTCATCGTCTAAGATGCAAAACCTTGCTGTCGACTTGTTAAAGTTGTAATCATCCATTGGAATAAGCTGTGAAGAATGAATTACAAGCTCACAGATGTCATTTTTAGAAATATTCAACGATTTTTTTGGGTTAAGTGTTTCGGTATCTATAATCTTTTTAATTTTCCGAATGTTCACATCAAACTCAGCTGCGTTGATTTTTAAAATATATTTACTTTCAAACGAAATTTTTTTTTCACTTAACCAAAATACAATTGACTCAAATCTATTCATTAATTTAGGGGGTAAGATAGTATCTGACGCTAAATTTCCTTTATCAACGAAAATTTGCTCTGATAATGTTATTCCGATGCAATCACCTTTTTGGTATTTTCCTTTTGGCTTTGGCCAGGCCTCAAGAGATTTTACACTTACAGACTCATTGGAGGGAAGAAATAATAAATTTGTACCAACAGATATCTGACCTAACTCAATTCGCCCAACTATAACTCTTTTCTCACCAAGTTTGTATATATCTTGAACTGGAAATCTTATATTTTCAGATATTTCCTCATCATTTATTTTATATTCATCGAGAACTTCAACAAATGTATGCCCCTTATACCATGGCATTTTTTTACCTTTTGTGACAATGTTGTCACCAAACTTAGACGAAACTGGGATAAAAAATTTTGCTTTAATACCCAAGTTATTTAAAAATTTATTTAAGTTATTCTTAAGATCATCATAGATCTTTTTTTTATATTCAACTTTATCCATTTTATTAAAAATTGTGATTACTTGTTCAACGCCTAGAAGTTTTAACAAGTAAGCGTGTTTCTTGGTTTGTTGTTTGATTCCCTCAAATACATCAACAATTAAAATTGCAATATCTGCAGAGGCTGCACCAGTAATCATATTTTTTATAAACTCTTTGTGCCCGGGGGCATCTATAAATGAATATTTTCTATTATTTGTTTTAAAAAAAATTCTGGTTGTATCAATGGTAATCCCTTGATCTCTTTCATCTTGTAATGCATCCAAAAGAAACGCAAATTCAAAATTGATTCCTCTTTTTTCACTAGCGTTCTTTAAATCTAAAAATCTATCCTCAGGTATTTCTCCAATATCATAAAGCATTCTTCCAATAAATGATGATTTACCATGATCCACATGCCCGACAATTACAACTTTTGGAACATTTTCATCGTGCTTATTGTAATTCATTCTACATATACCCCTTGGACCTTAATTTTTCAAAGACATTCTCATCTTCATGATCCATAGCCCGTCCAGCTCTTTCAGAAACTTTAGAAATTTCAAGTTCTTTAATAATTTCTTCGATACTTAATGCATTGCTTTTCATTGGAAAGGTAATATCTTTATCTCCTAGCGATCTATATCTAAGTCCTTTTCTTGAAAAATATAAATCTACGATTGGTATATTTTCTTGCTTAATGTATCTCCAAATATCTAGTTCTGTCCAACCTAATAATGGATGAATTCTAACATGAACAGATTCTGGATAATTAAAATTACTTTGATCCCAAAATTCAGGAGGTTGATTTTTGATATTCCATTTTCCAGACTCATCTCGTGGACTAAATACCCTTTCTTTGGCTCTTGTTCCTTGTTCATCTCTTCTTATTCCAGCTATAATGCCTCTGAATTTGTATTTAGAAATTATCTCTTTTAATCCCTCAGTTTTTCTCGCAGCTGATCTTGCTGCTGGAGGAAGAGAGGGATCAATCTTACTTATCGGAGGGCACTTACCTTTTATTAAATTCAGTTTCCACTTTTTTTCATACTGATCTCTAAATTTATACATTTCTTTGAATTTTTTATCAGTATCAACATGAACAACAGGAAAAGGAATCTTTCCAAAAAATGCCTTGAATGCTAGCCATATCATTACATTTGAATCTTTGCCTAATGACCATAAAATTGCCGTATTATGGATTGACCTATAGGCTTGACGAAAAATATATATGCTTTCATTTTCTAGTTTTTGTAAATTAGATTCCATTCTATTTATAAAAGTTTTTATGTATGCCGCATTCTGTTTTCGTTGTGTCTGACCATCTTCCTGACCTTGGATTTTCTAAGTCTATCGTTTTTTTTGTACAATGGGTACATCCAATTGATAAAAAACCTTTTTTAAATAAGGGGTGTCTCTCAATCTTATTTTTCTCAAAATAGTTATCAATAAATTTCATGTCAGAATCTACAAGAGGATTAATTATTATTTTTTGGTCGAGCAATTCAAAAAATTTAACTCCTTTTCTTTCACCATTGTGGTATGATTTTCTCCCAGAAATCCAGGCGTTATATCCTTTTAATACCTTATTAAGTGGCTGTACTTTTCTGATATTACAACATAAATCAGGATTGATTTTCCATAAATTCCTTTTGTCCTTATTTAATAAATCACGTTCGTCTGGTAAAATTTCTTTGAAATTATTTAGTTCCAATTTTTCAAGTAAATAGTTCTTGTAATCAATTGTTTCTTTGAATAGAAAATTTGTATTTAGCAAAACTATCGGTAGGTTTTTGTTAATTCTAGAAATCATATGAAGAATCACAGCCGATTCCGCACCAAAAGAACAAACATAAATTAATTTTTTTTTAAAGAGTTTTTCTACTGATAGTTTTAAAACCTCAAATGGAGAGGCATCTTGCAGAGATTCATTAAGAATTCTAACATAATTCAATTCATTAGACATATTTAAAATAAAATATAAATAGAGTAATTTGTCAATAAATTATGTAAATAATAATATTGTACATCATAATTATGTGTTTTAATTTTCAATTTAAGAATTATTAATATTTATATATGGATAGTTTTAGAAAACAAAAACTCTTATGGCTTGGTATTAATCTCTTTATGGTCATAACGATGGTAATTATCGGAGGTATCACGAGACTTACAGACTCTGGGTTGTCAATGACAGACTGGAATTTGATAAAAGGTATTATACCCCCTTTAAATGAATATGACTGGGTAAACCTTTTTCAAAAATATAAACAATATCCTGAATATAATATTAAAAACTTTGATATGACTTTAGTTGAATTTAAAAAAATATTTTTTTGGGAATACTTTCACAGAATTTGGGGAAGATTGGTAGGACTTACATTCTTTGTCCCACTAATATATTTGTGGTTAAAAAAGGCTTTTTCAGACTCAGAAAAAAAGATACTAACTTTATTATCGCTTCTTGGTTTATTTCAAGCATTCATGGGCTGGTATATGGTTAAAAGCGGTTTAGCGGAGAGACCAGATGTTAGTCATTTCAGACTATCTATTCATCTATCAACTGCATTTCTTATATATTCAATATTACTGTATTTTTTCTGGAAATTGTTTAAATCTGAAAGTTCGAGCTTTCGAATAATAAGTTCCAAACATTATGAAATCCATAAAAGAAACCTTACTTTTTCTTTCCTACTTTTGATAATAACGATTTCTGCTGGTGCGCTTGTATCGGGCACTGAGGCTGGACTATCCTACAATAATTTCCCGCTCATGGGAGACAGTTTGTTGCCACCTATCTTATACGAGGAAGGTGGGTTAAGCTTTAAAAAGTTGATATATGACCAAGGATTTCTGCAATTTTTGCATCGAATAGTTGCCCACTTTTACCCTCCTTTTCGTACTACATACAGTTTTTAAAGCCAACAAGGATCGTTTGTTCGATGATTATAAATTTTTATTTTACAGTTTAACTTTAGTTATACTTTTGCAATATACTCTTGGTATAATTATACTTAAACTTTATGTTCCGACTCTTCTTGGTTTGATGCATCAATTAGGTGCATTAATTGCTCTGTCATTAATAACAATCTCTATATGTGAAGTTAGATACAAAAACAAAACGGGGCGAACATACTCGCCCCGCTAAACTTGTTAATAAATAATATTTTTCAGACTATTAAAAACTAGCTGAAACATATCCAACAACGTGATCACCGCCAAGTGTGGTGTCCGCATCTTCACCAGATGCTGCATAATCAGAAGTTGTTGTGTACTGAACGCCCCAGTCAAGACCGAAAGCAGAAGTTGATACACCAACTAGGTAATCAGTAAAACCATAACCTGTTGTGCTATCTGCAGTATCGGAATCAGTGAATCCTACTCCACCATACAATGTAAATGGTGTTGAAGGTATAGGAATTTCCGCAGAAATATTATGATATGTATAATCATAATTTTGAGCGAAACCTGTTGGAGAATAACCAAAGTAGTAGGAAATACCGAGATCTGCTGGTAATCCTGAAATTCCAATAGAGCCATACCATTCTAAGAATTCCATGCCTTGTGTACCAGATCCGCCAGTTCCATCGTTTCCAGCATTATGTTGAGAAGAAGCCCCAGGATAATCGTAATATAACATACCTATGTCATATGATAAATAGTCCTCAACAAGCGGTATCGCTCCGGTAAAACCACCATAGTAGTCTAATTCCATACCAAAACCATTGGTGTTTAAGTTTGCTGCCCATGTACCTACGTAAGCATCTATGTAAGTTTCCAATAGGTTAACAGAATAGTCAAAACCCCCTTGAATTGACATACCACCTGTTTGTTCTTCACCCCTCCAGATATAGTTTGTATAATAACTGACATTGGCAGAAAGTTCACCAACTGGTGGTTTATCTGGAAACTCGAATGATTTGGCTGGAGATGCCATAACAAACGGGAGCGATAAAGCTCCAACAAATAAGATTTTTCTTAACATTAACAAGTCCTTTCCCTTAATTTGCCTAATAATTAGGCAATCTAGTTTAATGTATAATTATTAATCATAATTTACAATTATAATAGAATTCTTTATAAATCAAGTAATTTGATGTAAATGTAATAAAATTACTTCCACGTTGTTGTTTTTTTACAACTGGGAATGTTTTACTCAATATCTATGCCCGAATTGATAATGACCCATGAAGCTTTAACATCTATTTCTCTTTTGGTATTTTTCACTTGGGTCTACATGTTATTATTTTACGGAAGAAGAAAAGTTATAACTGATAAATTCTTTTGGCAAAACCCCGAAATATTTGAAAAAAAGAAATGGGCTCACAATATACAAACCACAAAAGATAGGGTTTGTATAATAATACCAGCTCGTAATGAAGAGAATACCATCATTAAAACTCTGAAATCTATTAAAAGTCAAGAGTATAGCCACCTTGAAGTTATAGTTATCAATGATAATAGTTCTGACAATACTGCGAAAAAAATAATTGACTTCAAAAAAGAATTTGCAAAACTTTCTCTTCTCAATGGTAAAAAACTCCCAAAAGGATGGGTAGGTAAAACCTGGGCTTTAAAGCAGGGTGTAGACTTCGCTTTGAAAAAAAAATTCGAATACTTTTTGTTTTTAGATTCTGATATAACATTGGGAAAGGGACTTTTGAGTCGGGCAGTGAGTTTTGCAAATCATTTTGATTTTATAATGATTTCTTTAATGGCAAAACTTCACTGCAAATCTATCTGGGAAAAACTTCTTATTCCTCCATTTATCTTTTTTTTTCAAATGTTATATCCATTTAACAAAGTTTGTAATAGGTATTTTAATACAGCTGCAGCTGCAGGAGGCTTTATACTTTGCAAGGCATCAATATTTGAAGAAGTCAATTTATACACCCGGATAAAAGATAAGGTCATAGACGATTGTAATTTAGCAAGGTTAATAAAAAAAAAGGGAAATATCTGGTTAGGGTTAACAAATAAAGTTTTAAGCGAGAGAAGTTATAGAGATCTTAGAACTATATGGAGAATGGTTTCTAGAACTGCATTTGAGCAACTAAAAAAATCATATGTATTTTTGATTATCTCTCTCCTAGGGCTATTTTTAAGTTATTTATTCCCAGCAATCATAATTTTACTTTGCATCTTAAAACTAGAGAACAGTTACTTAGTTAACCTTATTATAATTCTTAATCTTTCTTCAATTTTGATGATGATTGCAATCTATTTTCCAACTGCAAGATTCTATAGATTAACGGGAGTATTTTATTTATCATTACCGATTGCAGCATTTTTTTATTTTTTAATGACCTTATCTTCAGGAATAAATAATTTATTATTAGATGGAAATAATTGGAAGGGAAGAAAATATTAGTAAATTTACTCAAACATACATAACAAGTTTATTGTCTGGGAAAAGCTTTAAAGACGAAAACTTTCCAGTAGCATCCTTTTTCATTGGAAACCGGATGAAGAAATTAGTAAGGAATTTTTATTTTTTTGCAAGAACAGCTGATGATATATCTGATCATATTCATTTAATACCCAATGAAAAACTAAAAATATTAAATTTTTTTGATAAATCCATTAAAGATCAAGTGAAAACCGAAATAGAGGTTATAAATAAGCTTTTAGAGAGATTTAATGAGTTTAAATTTACCAAAAAATATTCAAGACAACTTTTAGTAGCCTTTAAATTAGATGCAAAAAAAAAGAGATATAAGAATTGGAAAGAGTTGGTTTTTTATTGCAAATATTCAGCAAACCCTGTTGGAAGGTTTTTTATTGATTTAACATATCTAACAAAAAAAAAAAAATTATGTAAAAGAAGTGATGTTTTAAAATCTTCTGATGGACTTTGTACTGCTTTACAGATTATTAATCACCTACAAGATTGTAAAAAAGACTATGAATTATTAGATAGAGTTTATCTTCCAATTTCACTTTTCACAAAGTATTCAATTAATCTCTCAGAATTAACTAATGACCATTCATCAAGTGAGTTCGAAAAATTAAAACAAGAAGTTATTTTGAATGTTGAGAAAATTCTTGATAAATCTTACGAAGGCATAAGAAAAATAAATATTTGGTCCCTTAGAAAAGAAACATTAATAATCTATCGAATTGCCAAGAAACTTTGCCTATTATTAAAAAAAGAGGATCCTTTAAAAAAAAATGTAAAATTATCACGTATTGATTTGATTTTTTGTTTTATAAAAGGGATAATATGTTATTAAAATTGCATTCTCTTTGAGAAAGTGTAAAAGTTAAGTTATGAATGACCAAACAAATCTGTTAGATAAAGTTAAATATCCAAAAGATCTTAAAAGTTTTTCAGATAAACAGCTAAAGACTATTTGTAAAGAATTAAGAAACGAAGTCATTGATGCAGTCTCTGTAACCGGCGGTCATCTCGGAGCTGGCTTAGGAGTAGTGGAGTTGACGGTAGCCATTCACAGTGTATTCAACACTCCAAAAGATAAGCTTATTTGGGATGTTGGTCACCAATGTTATCCTCATAAAGTTATTACAGGCAGAAGAGACAAAATCAGAACTATTAGGCAACCTAATGGTTTGTACGGATTTACAAAGAGGTCTGAAAGTGAATACGATCCATTTGGTGCAGCTCACTCTTCAACCTCTATATCAGCTGGACTAGGAATGGCCGTAGCCAGAGACCTTAAAAAAGAAAATCATAACGTTGTTTGTGTTATCGGAGATGGGGCCATAAGTGCTGGAATGGCTTATGAAGCGATGAATAATGCTGGATCAATGAACGCAAGATTAATTGTAATCCTTAACGACAATGATATGTCAATAGCACCTCCAGTAGGTGCCATGAGTGCCTATCTTTCAAGATTATTGTCTACAAAGACGTTTCAATCTGCCAGGACACTTGCAAAACACATGGCAAAAAAGTTTCCCAAAACTTTCCAAAATATGGCCGCTAAAGCAGACGAATATGTAAGAGGAATGGTGACCGGTGGAACTTTATTTGAAGAGCTTGGCTTTTTTTATCTCGGCCCAATCAATGGTCATAATCTTGATCACCTTCTACCTGTTCTAAGAAATCTTGAGAAATCAAAGTGGGATGGACCTGTATTTTTACATGTTGTTACTAAAAAAGGTTATGGGTACGAACCAGCAGAAAAGTCAGAAGACAAATACCACGGTGTTGGTAAGTTTAATGTTGTAACAGGGGAACAAGTAAAATCATCTTCTAAAAATCCAAGCTACACAAAAGTCTTTGCTGAAGCGCTAGTTAAGCAGGCTAGAAAAGATAAATCGATAGTAGCCGTGACAGCTGCAATGCCATCTGGAACTGGTCTAGATATTTTTCAAAAGGCACACCCGAATAGAACTTTTGATGTTGGAATAGCTGAACAACACGCAGTTACTTTCGCTGCTGGTTTAGCATCAAGGGGAATGAAACCCTATGCGGCAATTTATTCAACCTTTCTGCAAAGAGCATATGATCAAGTTGTACACGATGTGGCCATCCAGTCACTGCCAGTAAGGTTTGCAATTGACAGGGCCGGTCAAGTTGGTGCTGATGGTGCAACCCACGCCGGATCTTTCGATCTAGCCTATCTATGCACTCTTCCAAACTTTGTTGTGATGGCACCTAGTGATGAAAATGAACTTTGTAATAGTATAGCGACTTCAACAACAATTGAAGATAGACCATCAGCCTTTAGATATCCAAGGGGTGAAGGAGTCGGAGTTAAGATCAAAGAACAACCTGAAATCTGGAAAATAGGAAAAGGTAAGATTATCAAAGAAGGTAGCAAAATTTGTATTCTATCCCTAGGGACTAGGCTTCAAGATTCCATTCTTGCTTCAGAAATTTTAGCATCATATGGTCTATCTACAACTGTAGCAGATGCAAGGTTTGCAAAACCTATTGATCAACTTTTAATTACTCAATTGGCAAGAGACCACGAGGTTTTCATAACGGTTGAAGAAGGTTCTATTGGCGGATTTTCTGCTCAAGTGATGTCGTTCCTAGCTAAATCAGGAGCATTAGACAAAGGACTTAAATTCAGACCAATTTTCTTTCCTGATAAATTTATAAATCACGGCAAACCAGATCTACAGAACATTGAATGCGGTATAGATGTTGATAACATCACAAAAACTGCACTTAGTGCCCTCGGAATTGCATATCCCAGAAAATTTTCTCTTGAACGAGCATAAATTTAAGTTAAAAATTTAAATATGTCAGACGATGATCAAATCGCAATTAGAAATATCGTAAAAAAATCTGGAACCTCATTTTACTGGGGGATGAATGTTTTAAATAAAGAAAAAAAAAGAGCTATGTTTTCCATTTACGCTTTTTGTAGAATTGTAGATGACATAGCTGATGGAATAGAAAATAAAGAGGAGAAAAAAAAAAAGTTGAGAGAATGGAAGAAAAAAATTAAAAATCTCTTTAAAAATAAAAAACTCGACTCCAGTATCGAAAAGGAATTAAAAAATTCTATTAAAAATTTCAGGCTGGAGTTAACAGATTTTAACTCAATCATTGACGGAATGCTGATGGACGCTGAGAAGGATATCCAATTCCCAACAAAATCTAAGCTAGAACTTTATTGTGATAGAGTAGCAGTTGCAGTTGGTAATTTATCCATAAAAGTTTTCGGCCTATCAAATAGAGAAAAAAAATACGCCTTATATCTGGGAAGAGCTTTCCAACTAACAAATATAACAAGGGATTTCTATGAAGATTATAAAAATGGTAGATGTTATATATCATCAAACTATTTCAAAAAATTTGGGGTAAACCAGGATATGAAAACCATGATTGATGACCCTAAACTCCAGAATATTTTTCAAGATATTTTAAGTGAAGCAAAAAATTATTATGAAAAGGCCCTGAGTGAGTCAGAAAGAATTTGTAAAAAAAAAATAATTGCCTCAGAAATTATGAAAAACTTTTATATAGGCATTCATTCAAAGATGTTTAAAAGAGAAATCAACTTCAAACAAAAGGTTAGGTTAACTTCTTTGGAAAAGTTTATAATTTTAATTCTATTCTTTATAAGGTATTAAAATCTCAAAAAAGGTATACATAATAGGAGCAGGTCTTGCTGGTTTGTCAGCAGCGGTACACAGCTTAAAAAAAAATTATAAAGTTTACTTGTTCGAATCTTCAAATTTTCCAGGTGGAAGATGTAGATCTTTTTATGAAAAAAGATTGAATCAAGAAATTGATAATGGAAACCATCTTGTTTTTACTGCCAATGAAAATTTCTACGAGCTTTGTAAAATCATAAAATCAACTGATACGATTAAAACCTTGCCTCCAAATTTAAATTTTTTTAATCTTAATAATAATTCACATTGGTCAATTGATCTATCAAAGATATCTTCTTTAAGATTGCTTCTTGGAAAAAATAAACCCATCCCAAATTCTAGTTTTATAGATTACCTATCAATATTGAAGTTTCTATTCGTAAATAGACATAGAACTGTTTCTGAAATTATTGGAGGTTCAAATATTTTTTCTACTCTTTGGGACCCTCTAACTATTGGTGTAATGAATACGTCAAGTAATTATGCCTCAGCAAAAGTATTATCTAACGTTCTAAAAAAAACAGTTCTAAGAGGAGATAAGTATTGTTACATATATCAGCCAAAAATAAATTGGAATAAAACTTTGATTCAACCTACCATAAATTTTTTAAACAATCATGGTTGTAGGGTTCAATATAAAAGTATGCTTAGAAAGATTGATGTTCTTGATAACGCTGTAACCAGACTTTATTTTACTAATCAGGTGGTAGATGTTTTAAAAAATGAAATTGTTGTGCTATCTATTCCTCCCTCAAATCTTCAAAAGCTATTACCACAATATACTTTTCCATCCTCTTATAACTCAATTGTAAATGTCCATTACAAATTAAATCGAAATTTAAAGAAGAAATTTAAACATTCAATCATTGGATTTATTGAGTCTAATACCCAGTGGATTTTTATAAAAAAAAATCATATATCTATAACTATAAGCAATGCTAATTACTTAAATAGTTATAACACTGAAGAAATAGCAACTCTTGTATGGAAAGAAGTATGTAAATACCTTAATTTAAAAATAGGTATACCTGATTATCAAGTGGTTAAAGAAAAAAAAGCAACAGTTGTTCAATCACCAAAAAATTTTGATATTGTTGAAAAAATTAAAAACTTGCCAAATAACTTAAGAATTTCTGGTGATTGGACACAAAGTGACTTACCTTGTACAATTGAAGGATCTATTTTGTCGGGACGAAAAGCAGTTACTTAGCACTTAATACAATCATGAACAATCTTAAATCCATATTAAATTCTAATTTAAAGACCTTTAACAATCTTTTAAAAAAACAGAAATTAAAAAAATTAAAAGAAGGTTGTTATGTCTATGAACTTGAGGCAGACACAACAATTCCATCAGAATATATTTTATTAATGCATTATTTAGGAAGAATTGATGTTGTTATACAAGAAAAGATGATCAATTATATTATTGGCAAACAAAATTCTGAGGGGGGATGGCCTTTATTTTTTAACGGAGAATCTGATTTAAGTGCAAGTATTAAAGCATATTACGCTCTAAAACTCTCGGGATTAGAAGAGAATTCAAAAATTTTAATTAAAGCAAAAAAATGTATTTTGGAAATGGGAGGGATTGAAAAGTCTAATGTTTTCACTAAAATTACTTTAGCTATTTTCGGTCAAATAACTTGGGATTCTGTTCCATTTATGCCAATCGAAATCATTAAATTTCCAAACTTTTTCCCATTTAATATTTATAAAATATCATACTGGTCTAGAACTGTTTTAGTTCCATTACTTATCATTATGCATAGGAAGCCTTGTGCATCTAATCCTAATCAAATTTCAATCATTGAACTCTTTAATGATTCCAACAATCACAATCAAAAAATAAAACTTGTATCAAGAGATGAAAAATTTTCATCTTTTTTCATTTTTTTAGATAATCTAGCTAGATTTTTTTTTCCTCTCATTTCAAAGAACTTTAAATACAAATGTGAAAAAAAAGTCTTAAATTGGATGATCAAAAGACTTAACGGAGAAGACGGGTTAGGAGGAATTTTCCCAGCCATGGTAAACTCACTTTTAGCATTGTTGGCCGTAGACAAAACTAAATATGAAAAAGAATGTGTAGTAATTAGAAGTGCAATAGATAAGTTGGTTGTAGAAAAAAAAAATATTGCATATTGTCAGCCTTGCGTTTCTCCAGTATGGGATACAGGTTGGATGGGACTTGTAAATTTAGAAAATAATATCCAGGTTGATGACCTGGTTGATTGGTTAATGGAAAAAGAAATCAAAATAAAAGGTGATTGGTCTGTCAAAAGACAGAAAGCCTTGCCTGGTGGATGGGCTTTTCAATTTAACAACGAATATTATCCTGATGTTGATGATACTGCACTTATTGGAATGTTCTTAGAAAGGTACAATAGAGGGAAGCAAAAAAAATCAATCAAAACTATGATAGAAAGAACTAGAAAATGGGTAGTTTCCATGCAGTCTAAAAATGGAGGATGGGGAGCATTTGATATAGATAATACACATTACATTTTAAACTCCATCCCTTTTGCAGACCATGGAGCTTTACTTGACCCACCCACATCTGATGTTTCTGCAAGATGTCTTAGTTTTCTGAAACAATTGGATGACAAAAGAGATAAAGATTGTATTAAAAAAGCTGTTGATTATTTATTAACTGAACAAGAAGAAGATGGAAGCTGGTACGGTAGGTGGGGTACAAACTATATCTATGGAACCTGGTCTGTTCTATCTGCGTTAAATCTAGTAGAATTCACTAATAAAATAGAAGTGATTGCAAAAGCAGCAAATTATTTAAAAAAAATGCAAAGAAAAGACGGAGGGTGGGGCGAGGATGGTAAATCATATTATGAAGGTTATGAAAATTTTTCAAAGAGAAGCACACCATCTCAAACAGCTTGGGCCTTAATGGGATTGTTGGCAGCAGGCGAAATTAATAGTCCTGAGGTTGAAAAAGGTCTTAAATTTTTAACTAACAAAAAAACAAAATTTGAAGAGGATTATTTTACAGCCGTAGGTTTTCCAAAAGTATTTTATTTAAAATATCATGGATATGCTGAATATTTCCCCTTATTAGCAATTTCCAAAATTAAGAATCAAATAAAAAAAAATTCTATATATCCAAATTATGGAGCTTAAAAAAAAATTCAAAAAAATAGGTTTTATTTTCGGTTTAAAGAGAGAAATGAAATTAGTTTTAGATAAAAATAAACTTTGCATCTATGGTTATGGAGAATCTTCGAAAGAAGCAACAAATACCCTTTTAAAAAGTGGTGTAGATTTTGTAATAAACTTTGGGTTTGCTGGGTCTATTTCTAATGATTTGAAAAATGGTGATATTGTTTTTGTGGATAAAATTTTTAATGAAAAAAGTGAAATACTTTCAACTTTAAAATCTCATAGGAACTTACTTACAAATTTAGATTCTAAATTTAAATTTATTAAATGCAACTTACTTACTGTTCAAAAAATTGCTTCTGACAAGAAACAGAAATTACAACTTTTAAAAAAATTTAAATCAGTATCAGCAATAGATATGGAAGCTTTTTATATTAAAAAAGAACTTTTAAAAGAAAATGTTCCAATGATATCTTTAAAAGTAATATTTGATGATCTTTCCTTTGATATACCTTCTTTTCTTAAAGATTGTATTAATGATCAAGGTGATCTCAGAATAAAACTATTTTTAATGAAGTTAATTATAAATCCTGCCAGGATATTTAAACTTTTAAGTTTAAATACAAAGTTTTCGAAAAGTAAAAGGGTTCTTGAGGGACTTGTAAATACGTTGTGATCTAAAAAATTATCTTATTTTTTTTGCTAAATCGCTTTTAGGGTTAATTGCGGCACCAGCTGATGGGATAGGAGATTCATGTGAATCTGTCTGTTTTTCAGCATGTAGTTTTTTCATCATATCGCTGACATGAGTGTCGTGAAAAAAATCTGGGTCTCTTGAATTACTTATATCAATCTCTTTAGCCATTGCTCCCTCAGTCTTTGGTCCTTTGATAGCAACAGATGCAGCCTTAAATGGGTTGGTAAAAACATCAGTAACTGCAGAGGCCTCATAACCGCAGTGTGCCATACAATCTGAACACTTATCGTAGTTTCCAGTGCCATATTTATCCCATTCGGTTTCGTTCATAAGTTCTTCAAACGATTTTACATAGCCCTCTCCGAGAAGGTAGCATGGTTTTTGCCACCCAAAAATATTTCTTGTTGGGTTTCCCCAGGGCGTACATTTGTAAGATTGATTTCCAGCAAGAAAGTCAAGGTAAAGACCGGAATGACTAAAGTCCCACTTTTTAAAATCTTTTGATTTAAATACATTCCTAAAGAAATTTTTTGTGTTAGATCTTTTTATAAAATGTTGCTGATCAGGTGCTCTTTCATAGGCAAAACCAGGTGAGATTGTTATACCATCTACTTTAAGTTCATCAGTGACATAGTTTAGGAAGTTTTTTAATCCTTTTTCATGAGCATCGTCAAATATAGTACAATTTACATTACATCTAAAGCCCAAGGATTTAGCTTTTTTTATTGCAGATACACATCTATCAAAGACTCCTTCTTGACATACTGCTTTGTCATGTTCCTCTTTCATACCATCTAAATGAACTGACCATGTAAAATATGGACTTGGTTTGTATTCAGAAAGTTTTTTTTCCATCAAAACTGCGTTTGTGCAAAGATAAACAAATTTTTTTCTTTTAATCAACTCTCTTACAATTTCTGGCATTTCTTTATGTATGAGAGGTTCACCGCCTGGGATAGAAACTATAGGTGCTCCACACTCCTCAACGGAATCTATGCATTCCTGGGTAGAGAGCCTTTGATTTAAAATTTCTTTGGGATAATCAATTTTTCCGCAACCTGCGCAAGCAAGGTTACATCTGAAAAGTGGTTCTAACATTAAGACAAGTGGATATTTAGATCTTCCAAGAATCTTCTGTTTTAGTATATAAGAACCAACTCTTATCTGTTGTATTAAAGGTATCCCCATAATTTAATATTTAATTTATTGTTTTTAAAATGTAAAGGTTAATTTACAGCCTCAATGTTTGTTAATTCTTTGGGTAATTTGAAAACTATATTCTCCTCAATTCCAGGTCTTTTTTCAATCTTAATTTCTCTAAAAGTAGAAATTCTTTTAATAACTTCTTTTACCAACTCATCTGGGGTTGATGCTCCTGAAGATATTCCTATCGACTCTACATTGTCAAACCACTTTCTATCCAGATCGTCGGCAGTTTCAATTAAATAGGTATCCACTCCTGATTCTTCGCCTAAATCTCTGAGTCTATTAGAATTTGAACTGTTTTTAGCTCCAACCACAAGAATGAGATTTACATGATCTACTAAATCTCTTACAGCTGATTGTCTGTTTTGCGTTGCATAGCAAATATCTTTTACATCAGGACCTTCAATTAATGGAAATCTCTCTTTTAAAGCCTGAATAACTACTCTTGTGTCGTCCACTGAGAGTGTAGTCTGACTTATGTATGATAGTTTGTTTGGATTTTTGACTTCAAGTTTAAATACGTCATCTGTATTTGAAACCAAATAAACATCCCCAGAAATTCTTCCCATAGTTCCTTCAACTTCAGGATGTCCTTCATGTCCTATCAGAATAACTTCGTAACCTTTAGATGAATATCTTTGTCCTTCTTTATGAACTTTTGCTACCAAAGGGCATGTGGCGTCCAAGATTGGAAGTTTTCTATCTTTAGCAGTATCCTCAATTTTTTGCGCTACTCCATGAGCACTAAAAATTGTTACAGCTCCAGCTGGAATTTCATCTAACTCTTGAACAAAAATTGCGCCTTTTGAACTTAGATTATTCACAACTCTTTTATTGTGAACAATTTCGTGTCTAACATAAACAGGAGGGCCATAAATTTTAAGAGCTTTTTCTACTATTTCGATTGCCCTCTCAACTCCAGCACAAAATCCTCTTGGTTGTGCTAAAAAAACTTTGAGCGGCTTTAGTTGTTCTTTAAGTGGATTCATATTTTTTAATTTCATGATTAATAATTATTAAACCATTCAACAGATTCTTTTATAGCATTTTTAACTGATCTAGGTCTATAACGAAGTTTATTTTTTGCTTTAAAGGATGAGAAAAACATTTTCTTTTTTGACATATTTAATCCGTCAACAGTAAGTGAAGGAGTTGTATTTATAAAAAATTTATGCAAAAACTCATTCAAATAAGCAAAAGGTAAAAGAAATGTAGGGTTTAATTTCAGATTAATTTTTGTTTTTTTACCATACTTCGTTATTAAATCGATAAAATCTTTAAAGTCCAAATTTTCTCCTCCTAAAATATATTTCTCTCCAAAATTACCATATTTCAAGGCTAAAAAATGACCTTCAGCCACATCTTCAACATGAACTAAATTTAAGCCAGTATCAACATACGCAGGCATTTTACCAATTAAAACGTCATAGATGATCTTTCCAGTGGGTGTTGGTTTTATATCTCCCGGACCAATTGGAGTTGATGGGTTAACAATTATACATTTCATTTTTTTTTTGCAGAATCTTAATACAATGTTCTCTGCAAGATATTTAGACTTTTTATAATCGCCAATCATGTCATGATAGGTAACTGGGGTGTTCTCATCGGACTCTTTTTCGTTACTTATTCCTAGAGTTGCAACACTTGAGGTATATATAAGAACCTTCTTATATTTATTAACTAACTTACAAACATTCTCGGTACCCCTTACATTAGAGTCGTATAACTCTCTTGGGTTTCTTGACCACAAACGATAATCTGCAGCAACGTGAAAAATTATATCATTATTTGCAATTGCTGACTCTAAAGAAGAAAAGTTTCTCAGATCACCATAATAAAATTTTAATTTTGAACTAAACTGTTTTAAATTTTTTAGATCTGAATTTTCTCTAACTAAAACACTGACTTTAAATTTTTTTTTTATAGCTAGCTTTACTATCGATGAGCCCAAAAATCCATTAGCTCCTGTAATTAGAATTCTAGTAATCATTTTTTTTAGAGTAATTCATGGTATATATAATGTGTGAGTTCAATATCATCTATCTGTTTTTGCAATAATTATATAAAGCTAGCAACTGTTATTTTTTTTTGGGGGTTCTTTTCGTATTCACAGAGTCAAGAAAACCCGGATACCAACCTTATAATTCTTCACGAAAGTTTAATAAAAATAGTTGAGCGTAATTCGCATGACTCTGATTTTGATTTTATTCATGATACAATAAAAAAAACGTACGACTCTCAAAAAATGGGCAGAATGATAGTTGGTGAAAATTGGAAAAAACAAGATCAAATCATAAGGGACAGATTTATAAGGGTCTTTCAGAATTACATAGCCTCAAATTACATAAGAAAATTTAGCAAAATAAACAAATTAGAGTTTGAGATTTTAAATACTAAGGATATTGGAAAGAAATATAAACTTATAAATGTTAATTTATTGATAAATATTAAAGATAAAATATTCATAAGCTATCTTATGCATCTAAAAGAAAATGAATGGAAAATTTTTGATGTCTTAATTGATGGCTCTATAAGTGAAGTTGCAACAAAGAAAGCTGAGTTTAGTGAAACAATTAACAATGATGGGCTAAAGGGGTTAATCTTGATGCTTAAAAAAAAACTAATTAACTAAGAATATTTCTCCCAATCCATTTTCTTTGCTATCACCCATGTATTTCTTTATATGGGATATCTTATTAAATATTTTAATATCAAATTTTTTTTCAAAAAATTTATTTAAAAGGTGAAGATAATTTACCGTCTCCCCTCCACTCTCAACAAATCCGAATGTTAAAGGTAAGTTTGTATTTGTTATTATAGTTCCTCTCTTCATTCCAATCCCTACATAATCTCCTACTCCTTTTTTTGCTATAATAGTCCCAGCTATCATATTATTACCACAAAATTTTCCTGTTATGCCATTGACGAATATCATCCCCTTTTTCATCCTAAAGCCTAAGTAATCACCGACGTTACCCCTTATAATTACTACTCCTCCTGACATTCCTGATCTCTCACCTGGTAAATTTGAACAAACAAAGTTTTTTGCATTCGATTTAATAATTATTGTTCCATTATACATACCTGACCCACAGTTATTTTCCACTGATCCATAAACTATTATTTTACCATTAAGCATTTTTCCACCAAGAAAAATACCAATATTAGATTTTACTCTCAAAACCCCATTTTTCCATTTCCAGCCAACAAAATTGCAATTACTATTCAAACCCTCTAAGATTAGTTCAAATTCAGATGATTTGTTTTCATTAATGTAAATATAAAAAAATTCATGCAGTTTTTTTTCTCTATTATTCAAAAGAATCTTAATATTTTGAATGGTTTTTAAATTGTATGTATTTTCTATTTTACTTAGATTTCTGAGGTCTAGTTGATAGTTAACTTTAAATTTTGATTTAAGTCTGATTGTTTTCATTTTATTATAGATTTCAGTTTAAACAAATATGGGCCCAATTTCCCACCGTAATTACCAGCTGATATTTCATATATTCCTGTTTTGTTTTTGTTCTTAAGTATTTCGGTAATTCCAACTTTCATTGCTAGCTCAATATCTTCTCTATAAATTCCGTCAATTACTATTTCTAAAACACATTTTATTCTTTTATTTAGCTTCGTCTTTACAACCCCTTGTATGGTTGGGCAGTATTCGAAATTACTTGAAGCTATAAGATCTTTATATTTAGATCCTACTTTGGAACCAGATCTTACAATACCACCTGGAAATGGTAAGATTATATTTTTTAATTTATTCATCTTCAAGACGGCTTTTTCTGCGGCTCGCAAAACATTCTCTTTGCTATCTCCTAAAATTAAAAAATTTCCACCCCCAATTCCATCCATTTGATAAGCAAAATCTTCACACAAGAACTCACCATCCATCACTGGTATTCTCCAAAATCTTTTATTTGCAATTAACTTTGATATTTGCATCCCATCACCAAAGTATCTCAAGGAATTTCCAAGTGGAATTTTTTGATTACCATCATTTCCAGAAAAAACAGACGAGGTTGGGCTTGTCATAACACATTGACCAGTTCTATTTAAAATTTGTTTCGAAAGTTCTTTAGAAGACATTGAAAACACTAAAATTGAAACACCTGGTCTACCGTCAGGGGTCTCAATTGGACGTAAGGTTTTTTCAACTCCTGCTTCACAACCACATGCTATAACTGATGTAGCAAATCCACAAAATGATTCTGCCGTCTTTAAGGCCCAGCTTTCATTTATTGCAGTCACTATCAGACGAGAGGCTTTCATTGGAAATGCCTCTGCAAACGTATTATTGATCTTAACCATGGCTAACTATTGAGTTAATAATGTGATGTATTGTAGGATAATTTGATTCAATTTTTTTTTCTAATTTAAGCATTGCATTTCCGTCAGATCTTACTACTAATCCATCTGTATCGATTCCAGGTGTTTTGACTGGAATGTAAATATCAAAAAACCTTCGATCAGAAAAGTTAGGGTGTCCTATAAAAATATTTTTCTTAAATTTTGTATAATTTGTAGAAAAAGTTAGGTTTGAAAATAGAATCTGAGTTGATTTAAGTTTATTTTGCACACTCGCAGTATAATATTCAGGGTCATGATATGCTCCCCAATCTGAAAAATTCACTGAACATGGAAATCCAGTTTTTGTGATACAGGCATTTACAAAACCAGAAGAATTATTTTCACCTGAAAATTTAAATAACCTTATTTTTTTTCCCATTTTATTTAGTTTTTCAGACAGTTTAAATATCTCATTGATTTCTGTACTTCCATTTTTGGGATTTAGAACAAAAACTGGATATTTTGAAATTGCAAATTGTTTGTTTAGACTAGGAAACTTTGCGTTGGTTTTGTCATTAACAACCAAATCAAAAAGTTCATTAAAGTTTTCAAAAAAATTAAGTGGATACTTACTTGGCGTTTTTGTCTTAAGGCCACTAAAATAATAAGTGCAATCATTAAACTTATTTTTTTTCCATTCAATAGAGTTTTGAAAACTTTTAATCAAATCAAAATCAAAGTAACCGATAAAAAATATCAAATCAGATCTTTTTTTTAATTCATTAAATGAAATCAATGAACCACCATGAATACTCAGAGCTTTATAGAAGCTATTAATTTCACTTCCATCTTGGTGATTTACAGAAGATCTTGAAAATTCTGCCAGATCAAAGATGCTAGACAATGAATTCTGATCGCAATTCATTGCATCAAAATGAATTGAATCTCTTTCGCTAATTGTCTTATTTAACTTCTCTAAAGCTTGATTTAGTCCTACTATCTTTCCATTTATTAGGGGGGCTGCATCTAATTTGTATTCTGATGAAAATGATTGAGTAAAATTTTTCTGATTCGAAAACCCGAACCAGTAAAAGTCTTTGATGCTTTCTGGCATTATTTATTATACTTAATATAGGCAAACCTTGGATCAGAAGGAGTCCCTTCAAGAGAAGATTCTTTATCTATACCTGGATTCCACAAAATGAATTCGTCGATTTTCATAGCTAGATCAAAATCGAGTTGAGTTATTCCCTTCATAGCATGGTTCATTAATTTCACTTCAACAAATGCATATGATACTTGGAGGTCCGGATGGTGCCAAGCTAACTCCGATAAGTGCCCAACAGCATTCACAACCATAAGTGTGGATTTCCAACTATGAGTTTTGTAAGTTTTACGAATCCATTTGCCATCATATTTCCATCCATTAAGGTTTTTTATAAGAAAACTCTCTATTTCCGATTCGCTAAAAACTTTTTCTTTTTTATTCACAACATTTCCTATGGGTTTCTTTTAATATAAACTGTTTGATAGTTTGATAATATATTTAAATTTAAAATTAATAAACCAACTAAAAAAATATATGAAAACATATTCGATTTTAAATTCCCCAGCTAGAATACACTTTGGATTTCTAAATCTAGACGAAAGCAGTGAGAGAATGTTTGGAAGTCTTGGTTTAACTATTTCAAAATATTCCTACAAAATAAAAATTGAAAACTCAATTCATATGAAAATAGAATGTAGAGACAAATCTTTAAAAACAAAAATAAAGAAAATCGTAGAGATAATCTCCAAAAAAAAAAAATTACAGAACTTTAAAATAACAGTATTATCTATTATACCAGTTCACAAAGGATTAGGTTCTGGAACTCAGCTTTGTCTTGCCGTTGGTTTCTTGATTTGTAAATTAAACAAAATTAAACTCAATGTTAATGAAATATCTATCATTTTAAAAAGAGGGCTTAGGTCTGGCATTGGAATCGAATCTTTCAAAAGAGGTGGATTTAATATTGATGTTGGAAAATTAAAAGGTTCTGCTTATCCTCCATTAAACATAATGAATATCAAGTGGCCAAAAAATTGGAAAATACTTCTTTTAGAAGATTCTAACCGTTCGGGGTTATACGGCAAAAAAGAATTAAACGAATTCAAAAAAATCAAAAGGATTAATAAAACTCAACCAAATTTAAATTTCAAATCGGTATTAATGAATATAATTCCTGGCTTGATAGAAAAAAATTTTGGACAATTTTCTAAAGGAATAAGACAAATCCAAGACGATATGTCGGAAAAGTTTTACAGTCATCCGAATAAATTTGCAAGCAAGCAAATTGAAAAAATTTTCTCGAACCTTAGAAAAAAAAAAATAATTAGCTTCGGTCAATCTTCATGGGGACCCACTGGTTTCGTATTTTCTGAGAATGAAAAAAAAAGAAATGAATTGTTAAAATATCTAGAAAAATATATTTTTTTAAATAAAATGAAGGGGATTAAGTTGCTAAAGGTTGAGGGAAGAAACTACGGTAAAATTTTTACAGAAAAGGAAAAAAAATGACGAAAAAAAATATTCTTCACATGATTAGCCCGCAAGAAAACGTGAGTCCATTCGATGTTAACATGGCTTGTGATGCTGGGTATGATTTAGTTTTACCGTACACAAATGTAAACTTGACTGATGTAAAAGGTCTTGTCCAAGATGCTATATTTTCCCGTTCAGTCAGTAATGCAAGAAAAACTGGGATTTTTATTTGTGGTAAAGATGCATCACTGGCGCTTGATATGATGGAAATGGCAAAAAAATCTATGGTACCACCATTTGAGATCTCTGTTTTTCCTGACCCGGCTGGTTCTTTTACAACAGCGGCAGCTATGGTTGCATGCACAGAAAAAACTCTGAAGGACCGCTTTAAATCGAACTTCAAAGATAAAAATATAATTATCTATGGAGGTAAAGGAATAGTAGGAGGAATATCAGCAGTAATGTGCGCAAAAGAAGGAGCCAAATGTAATATAATTGGTTATGATGGGATTGAGAATGTAAGAAAAAAAGCTGATGAATACAAATCTAGGTTTGGAGTTGAAATTCAACCAAGTGACGGCTCTTCAGATAAACTAAATGAATCTTACCTTCATGATGCAGAAATAATTTTTTGTGCAGCACGCGCAGGAACAGAGGTTATAAGCAAAGATCAATTGAATCTATCAAAAAAAGCATTGATTCTAGCTGATGTAAATGCTGTCCCTCCAGCAGGCCTCGGAGGAGTGAATTTGAATGACGACAATTCAAAACACCCATGTGGTGCATTATCTATAGGACCACTCACATCGGGTGATATAAAAGTAAAAACTCAGTATAGAATGTTTGAAAAAATGTGTTCTAGTGAAAAACCTCTTTATCTAAATTTTAATGAAGCACTTACAACTGCAAGAGAGGTCTTGGGTATTAAATAAAAAAAATTTTTATTATAGCAAGTTATTGTGAGGATTTAGCAAAGGTTTTTTTTAATCTTAATTATAAGGTCTTTTGCATTTGTAAATTTGACAGCCTCGGATTAAAAAATTACACAAAAGAAATCCTCTGTTGTGAGTTCAGTGAAATAGAGAAAATCAAAGAATTTATAAAACTTAGAGATCCAGAAAAAAATTCCGAGATTTTAATTGGATCTGGTTTTTCAGAACAAATGTTTAATGAGTCCTTTTTTGATAACAGAGAGAACAAAGGAAATTCATTGAAAATACATAATTTTATCAAATCTTCTAGGTTTTTTAAATTATTAACTCAAATCAAAGAAGATTGCCCCGAATGGTCACAGAAAAAAAAATTATGTGGAAAAGTAAATTTAAAAAAAAGTTTTCAATCATTTGGTGGAAACCAAGTAAAAAAAACTAGAAAAAATTCTCAAATAAAAAAAAATGAATATTATCAAAAATTAATTGAAGGCGAGCATTTATCGGTTCAATTTTTTTCAGATAAAAATAAGGCAAAAATTTTATGTGTTTGTAATCAAATTTTTAGTAAGAGAAGAGAGCAACCTTTTATTATAAAAGGTCTTATAACAAAAAATATTGAATATTCATTGATGAAAAATCTTTCAAAAATATGTTGTAAATTAACTAAAGCCTTAAAGCTTAATGGGTTGTGCAACATTGATATTATTGAAGAAGCCATTACAAAAAGAATTTTCATTATAGAGCTCAATGCTCGTCCAGGTTTAAGTACAAATATTTTGTGGAGAATCAGTAACAATCTTTTTGAAAAAAAATTGATTTTAAAAAAAACTTTTTATAAGAATTTTTTTGCCACTCAAATAGTCTATAGTTTAAAAAGTATTAGTATTGAGAATGAAAATTTAAAATATTTAAAAAAACTAAAAGGGAAAGAGTATATTTCTGAATTACCTAGTATTGGACAAAAAATAAAAAAAAATGATCCTATCTGTCTTATTCACCTAACATCTAAAAAAATTGAGAAATTAAGAGAAAATTTAGAGAAAATGTCGTATAAAATTTTAAGTAATTTAAATTAAATAATTTAATGAATTATAGCATAAATAAACAAACCGAGACACTAGTCAAAAAACTCATAAAAAAAAAAGATGCTCTAAATATAGATGTCTTTGAAGGTCCAATGAATTCAATAATTATAGATGCAGGAGTAAAAACAAATGGAAGCATAGAAGCTGCACTGATTATTTCAGAAATTTGTATGGGTGGTCTTGGTTTCGTAAATATTTTGCCATCTAATCAATTTAGCACCTCCTTTCAAAAAATTTCAGTTCATTCCTCAAAACCGGTATTATCATGTTTGGGTTCACAATATGCAGGGTGGAGTCTAAATCATAACAGTTTTTTTTCTCTTGGTTCTGGTCCTGCCAGAGCTTTGGCTCAGAAAGAAGAAATATTTTCAAAAATTAATTATTCAGATAAGAACTCTAAAACATGTTTAGTCCTTGAAGTTGATAAAACTCCCCCAGAGGAAATTGTTAAAAAAGTTGCTTCAGATTGTGATGTGCTCCCAAATGATTTGACCTTCATATTAACGCCGACCACATCAATTTGTGGGACAATTCAAGTTGTTTCAAGAGTTCTTGAGGTTGCAATTCACAAAATACATGAGCTTGAATTTCCATTAAATACAATTATTTCTGGTTCTGCATCGGCACCTATTCCTCCTGTAGCGTCTGATTTTATTACTGGGATGGGTAGGACTAATGATGCAATTATATATGGAGGAGATGTTAGTTTGATGGTAGATGCAGATGATAAAAAAATAATAAAGCTGTCAAAAGAATTGCCAAGCATAAATTCAAAAGATTATGGCAAACCGTTCAAAAAAATTTTTTTAGATTATGAAAAGGATTTCTACAAAATTGATGGAAACCTCTTTAGCCCTGCGCGTGTTCTTTTAAATTCCAAACAAACCGGGAAAGTTTACAGCAGTGGTGATACCAATCACGAACTAATTGAAAGTTCTTTCTCATCAATATGAATCCATGCACCACATTGCTATAA
Organism: Alphaproteobacteria bacterium; assembly: GCA_045563055.1. Taxonomy (GTDB): domain Bacteria; phylum Pseudomonadota; class Alphaproteobacteria; order Methylaequorales; family Methylaequoraceae; genus Methylaequor. The sequence goes on along the minus strand of JBJKUR010000007.1, from coordinate 81,462 downwards.
TCAGTGATATTCATGATTGGCATAGCCAACAACTAGAAATAAACCTAAAGAAAAAGAAATGCAAAGTACTTAAGATCAAGTATGAGGAATTAAGTGCCTTTTTTAATAATAATGAAGAATTTTTATTTAATAAAAAAATAAAAAAAATAAATGGCGTTTGGGCAAGATTTATAAACAACGGAACTTTAGAAAAAATAACAACAAAGTTAACTTTTTTACATCTCCTAGAACAAATCGGTATTTATGTTCACAACTCCGGACAGGTAATAGAAAAAACTGTTGATAAAGTAAGAAGCACAGGGTTATTAAGTATTAATAAAATTCTCTCACCTGTTACCTATGTCTCAATAGGGAACTTGAAAAAAAAAGTCCTAAGGGATTCACTCCTAAAACCAATTTTTGGATCTCAGGGGAAAAACATAAAATTTATTAATAAAGATTCAAATGTTCAAAATTTGAGTGCTTTAGGAGATGTATTCTATTTGCAAAACTTTTTAGGTGATAAGAGTGATAAATTATTTTGGGATATAAGAGTATTGGTTAGTAATCATCGAGCTATTTCTGCCATGAAAAGAATATCAACAAACTATGTTACAAATGCTTATCAAGGCTCAAAAATCGAGAAGATTAAATTAAATAATGAACTAAGAAAACTAAGTAATAAAGTTTCAAGGTTATTTGGCCTAGGATATGGTGGTATTGATATAAAACTATTCAAAAAAAGATATTACATCTTGGAAGTAAATAGTATCCCATCCTGGAATTCTCTTCAAAAAGTCGAGGAGTTAGATATTTCTGAAATTTTGGTTAACGATTTTTTAAAGACTTTGGAGAAAAAGTGTCAGAAGAAATCTTAAAAAAAGTTTTTAATAATATATGTTCTGAGGAACTTGAAGCTTTAAAACCAGGAAATTTAAATTCATTTTCAGGATTACACAGTATGAGTAAATTAAAATTTAAATATGCCGCCAAAATATCATCAGAATACTTAATAAGTAAAAATTTAAGCCTAGGAGAAGGAATTTATCTATCAGTTAAAAAGTGTAAAACAAGTTTAAACTCAAATTATAATCTTGGAATTATTCTTTTGTGCGCTCCACTCCTAAAACTGAGTTTAATGAAAAAAGAAAGTTTAAAAAGTCAACTCAAAAAGCTCCTCACAAGAATCTCAAAGAAAGATGGAGACCTAATAATTAAATCTATAAGTCATATCAAGCCAGCTGGCCTTCAAAATTATAGTGGGAATGGAAATGTTTTACAATCGAGTCAAAGCTTGGGTTTTACTAAAGTTATGCGAATTGGTTCTGATTGGGATAGAATTTCTAGATGTTACATTCAAAATTATAATGAAATTTTTGAGTTTGGTTTGCCTTTTTTTCGTTCTCTAAGCCAAAAAATACCAAGGCTTAGGGCAATAGAGCTTTTGTTTTTAAATTATTTAGCAAGGGACAATGACAGTCATATTCAAAGAAAGTTTGGAGCATATAAAGCTAAAATGATATCCAAGAAAAGTCTCTTTATACAAAAAAGTATTAATTATTTTAAAAATAATGATGCAAAATTAAAAAAGTTTGATAGGTATCTAAAAAAATTTCACTACAATCCAGGAACTTGCGCTGATTTAACCGTTACGACCTTGCTAATGGATAAAATTAGAGATATATTCAAGATACCTTTATAATATATTTATATTGGGACTTATAATAATCTCTAAATGGAGGAAATATGGCAAAAATTACAAAGATGCTTGTTGGTGAGTCACTTGTTGGTGATGGCAACGAAGTAGCTCACATCGACTTAATCATTGGTCCAAGGGGTACTCCCGCTGAAACAGCATTTGCAAATAGCCTGACTAATAATAAGGATGGTTTTACAGCACTACTTGCTGTTGTAGCGCCTAATCTTATGACAAAACCAGCCACCTGTATGTTTAATAAAGTAACAATAAAAGGTGCAAAACAAGCAGTTCAAATGTTTGGACCAGCTCAACATGGTGTTGCTAAAGCAGTAATGGATTGTGTTGCAGAGGGGACTATACCCGCTGATGAAGCTGACGACTTGTTTATATCTGTAGGTGTATTCATTCATTGGTTAGCAGAAGATGATAAGAAAATTCAAGAGTATAACTATCAAGCTACGAAAGAATCTATTGAAAGAGCAGTATCTGGCGAACCAAAAGCAAAAGATGTTGTTGCTGAGAAAGATAGTGCAGAGCACCCTTTCGCAGCTAAATGAAATTCATCCGACATGAAGCCATCGAAAAATGCTAATGATGGTGGATGGCTTTCAAGGTTGTTCTCATTTTTTACAAGTAAATAAGCACTAGGGACTTAAATCTTGTCCCTAGTCACCATATTAAGTATCATAGTGGATGATATAACATTGCTCACACCCATCCTGGATAATTTATTAGTTTGACCTAAACTACTCAAACCACCAGCCACGGTTATATCTCTTTTGGGAAATAATTTTACTAAGGTTTTTATCAAACCAAAGTCTATTCCCCTACCTCCCACTTTATTCAAAAACATCAATATTAAACCAAAATTCAACTTTTCACTTTTTAATTTGTTTATCCATGATTTTTCATTTCCATTGAAATCTAAAGAAATATCAAAAATCATAAATGAATTGTATGTTTTAATTCTAAAATTTCTTAGAGTTTCTGTTCCTAAAACAACCCTGTAGTTTTCTAATTTTTTCTTTCTCTTGTTAATATGGAAATCATACACATTCTTTGGATAGTCAAATCCACAATCTAAAAGGAAACTCATTTCTGGGAATCGTTCCAGAATCCTATCAATCAATTCGCTATTTGAACCTATTTTCATTATTGAATTTAAATCAGCTATGTATACTTTTCTAAGATTAATCTTTTGTTTAACTTGAAAGATTAGTTCGAATGGATTTGAGAGATCTTTATTTTTAAAGACTAATGGGCTATAGTTAAACCTTAACCCTGCAAAAGCTTTTACTACTTTGCCATTCAAAAGATCGATTGCTAATATTAAGTTCATAATTCAATTATATGGAAAATTTTATTTTAGTTGAGTATTTTACATCAAAATCTAATTTGAAAGTGCAATTTGAAAAAAATTTAATTTCTGAAGCGCTTAATATTTGTGATTCTATAACTTTAAATTTTGCTGGGGCAAAGAAACTATCAAAATTAAGAGTTATAAGAAACAAAAGTCTTAGAACTATCAAATCAGAAAAAATTGAATATTTATTTACTAATGATAAAATTAATATGACAGATATACTAAGAAAAGTAAAAAAAAATTCTAAAGTTATTTTTATTGCTCCGGAGAGTGAAAAAAAATCATTTGATATTCATTTAAAGTTTGGAAAGTATTTAAATATTTTTAGCTCAGATTTGAAATGTATGGAAATTTTTTCTTCTAAAATCAAAACTCTTGATGAGTTAAATAAATTTAAGTTGCCTGTAGTGGAGTTTCATGAAAATAGCCTTGATTCAAATAATTTAGTTTTAACAAAACCTGAATATGGAGCGGGTTCTTGCAATGTAGTTTTCACAAATAATTTAAAAAAGAAAAAAAAAGTTTATTTTACAGAAATTTTATGAAGGTATCAAAGGAAGTTTCTTAATGCTTTGCAATAAAGGAAAGTGCAAAGTAATTTGCTGTAATGAGCAAATCGTAAAAATAAATCGGCATCAAATAAGTCAAATTGGTTGTATCATGGGTGGATTAGAAGAATATCGAGAGGAGATTGAAACGCTAGCAAAAAAAATATGTGCGAGATTTTAAAGGTCTTTTTGGAGTCATTGGAGTTGATATTGTCAGAGAAAATAAAAAATGGTTAATCTTAGAAATTAACCCAAGGTTCACAAGCGCATATTGTGGACTTAAAAACTCTTACAATCAAGAAACTATAGATGAAATTACTAATTTCTATCTGGAAGGGGAGTTTAGCAACTTAGTGCCCAAACTACTCAAAAAGGTTAAGTATATATTTTAATGAACCATGATATTTCATATTTAGGTATTGATATTGGTGGCGCCAACCTAAAGATAATTGGAGTAAACGAAAACAAACAAATTGTTTATGTAGATTATTCAAGTTGTAAAATTTGGAATAACCAAAGCTATTTGGATAAAAAACTATTAAAATTAAATAGAATAAAAACAAAAAAAAAAATTAAATGTGGCATAACGATGTCTGCGGAACTTTGTGATTGCTTTAAAAATAGAGAATTTGGAGCGAAGCAGATATTTAAATCTTGCGAGAATTTAATTTTTGATTGTTTTTTCTATTCTAAATCTAAAAGTTCATTTTTAAAGAAAGACTCTTACTCCAATATAATATCTATGAATTGGCATAGCATTGGTAGATTCTTAAAAAAAAGAATCAAAAATGCAATTGTAATTGACTTTGGAACCACAACAACTGACTTTATAATAATAAAAAAAGGACGAATCTTAAATAAAAATTACGATGATTTCTCTCGACTTAATAACAACGAATTACTCTACACAGGTTTTACTAGGACACCAATCTTTGGAATAAGCCAGCAGATAAGAATTCAAGGAAGATTATTAAATATTATTCCTGAATTTTTTTCAGATTCCGCAGATGTTAACAAGGTTATTGGACAGCTAAATACAAGCATAGATATAGACAAAACAGCTGATGGACTAAACAGAAGTTATTTTAATAGCTCAAGAAGAATCTCACGAAGTTTTGGCTTTGATTATGAAAAAAGTAAAAGATCTTTGATAAAGAAAATATGTATTGAGCTTTCTTCTATCCAAATAAACAAAGTATTTGCTAATCTTTTGAAAATCCAAAAGAAATTCTCTGCTCAAGACTTTCCAATTATTCTCTCTGGAGTTGGGCAGGAAGTAGTAAATAAATTTTTAAAAAAAAGAGGAGTCAAAACAATTAAATTTGAGAAGTTTCTAATTCCATCTAAGCTTAATAAAGAAGCTTCATCTCACGCTCCTGCTGTCTCAATTGCACTTTTAATTGGAGATTTAAAATAAACTGACAACCTTTTTATTTTGGAGTCGTCAATTTTATTGTCCCTACAATGTTGGGTGCAAACAGCAGATCTAAAACCAATAATTGATGGTTGAAGTCTTATCAATCTTTTTATTTGGTATTCTTTAACACCACCTGCCAAACCAACATTAATATCTATTTCTTTGCATTTCCTGATCAGCTCTTTTAGGAAAGCAATTTTACAAATCTGCATAAGGTCTCCTTTATTTTTTCTAAATGTATCTATTAAGATTGTATTGACTCCATAGTATTTGAATAATTCCAATTCATTCATCACACGATCTAATGATGTAGACTGATCAGCAAAAACCACACATACAAAATTCGTTTTAGGTTTTATTGACTGAATGATTTCTAACTTCTCAAATAATTTATTTTTGGAGGTTGAGAGCAATCCAAACTTTACGAAATTTAAATTTAAAGCATCAAATTTTTGAGCCATTTCTTTAAACTCATAATTATCAAATATATCTCCTAATGTTGCAGAGATATTAATTTTTGATTTTAGGAATAATTTCGTTTTTCTAATATCACTAATTTGCCAGGCGCCAATCGAACCTCTGGAAGGATCTTTTAAATCAAGAATATCAACATTTTGAGTTATTTCCTCTGAAATCTCTTGAAAGTTTTTAACACTAATTAAGAATTTAGTTTTAAAAGAGTTTTATTTTTTCATTTTGATGATTCATGTAGAATATAACTTTTAATTAATTTCCAATTTTTTTTTTCTTTAACACCAGCAGTTTTCTCTATTGCATAGGTCAAGTTACTTAAATCTTTTATAATTTTACTCTTTTTTAAAATTTTTACTCTTGATGCAAGAATACATGCTTCAATTAATGCACCATTAGCACGGTTAAAACCTTCAAATCTTTCATGTGAATATCTATCAACGACTTTACATTTAAATGTTGGTCTGATGTTATGATCTTTTATAGATTCAACCACGACCTCGTCATGAGCAAGTGCCTTTGAAAGATAATAACCATTAACATTAAAACTTTTTTTTTTTTCAAATTTTTTTTTCCCAACTATACATTTTACAAAAAAAGAGGCGTCATTGACATAATTTATAACAGCTTGTTTTGTTAAATTTAAATTTGAGAGAGTGGTAGAGGGTATGTAGGGTGAAATATACAAATGGTCCTTATACCTTTTAATACCAAAAGGGGCAAAGTTTACCTTGCCTTGTTTATTTATAGTTGAAATAATTGTTTCAAAAATCATTTTTTTTGCGTGGATTTAAGTTTAGGTTTCTTATTCAAATTTTTGTTTGTTTTTTTCGCAATGCCCCACTCTAATTCATTGTCTTGATCATAGTTTTTTCCTAAATCAAATGCTATCTGTGCTCTTGCTAGTTTCCACCCCCAGATAAAAGGCGTGACTGGCATTATCACCTACATTAAGCTTATCATAGAAGTTAAATGGGTCTTTATCAATTATATGTATGTCAGAATTAAAAATATTTATTCCATTTTGTCCTAAATATATTCTAAAATTTTTGTCTTTAATTAAGTCTTTAATTTCTGTAATTTCTTTTCTAGTTTTTCTAGATGGTTTTCTTTCTGACATACTCATTAGACTATTATCAATCCTAAATGGTAATCTTTTATTTTGTTTTGAAAAAAACATGATTTTTCTAGCAGCATCTGTTTCCTTTATTGAGTTTTTACAATGTTCGCTTACTTGAACAACTAGAACCGCATTAATAGATAGCTCTGATGCCAAACCCATTAGTGTGGCATTAACTCCTGCAGAATCACTATCCGTAAGTTCGGTTAAATTTCCAGTGCCCATAAAAATTTTAATATCTGGAAATTCACTTCTAAGCTTCACATACCTGTCCACAGAGTTTGCGAAACCATAGTGGATAGGATCAAGAATCGGATCAGCGAAATAATCTCTTCCCATACCTTTAACTTTATTTATTAACCTTCTTAAGGATTGAAGATCTCCATGCTTAGATGGAATTAATATGGGCACACTTTTTACTTCATTTAAAATATCTAAATTTTGTTCGTTTACACTCAATATATAATCAGCACCAGATTTAGACCCTCTTATGAGCTCATCAGGATTAGCTGAATCCACCGAAACTTTGAATCCCTGAGACTTGAGTGCTCGAACCGTTTCCTCTAAATGCTCAAACTTCGTATCTGGCATACAACCTAAATCAATTACGTTTGCGCCCTGACTTACATATTTCTTTGCTATAGAGAGAATTTGTTTTAGGCTTATATCAGCTGCATCTACGATTTCTGCAAATATGTCACACTCATATTTTTCTAAAGTTTCGTCAGGTTTTTTTAACCCAAAGTAATCTGGCAAATGAGATATGTCATCAGGCCCCCTCTCAACCGGCTTATTAAAATATCTGCTCAGTTTTTTTAAACTTCCTCTAAATTTGCCTGGCACTATAATTCTGTCTGCATCTTGATTCTTATCTAACCTTCTCATAATAATATTTTCAGACATTAGTGCTGCCACATTTACTCCTATTTGATTAATTTTATACCTAAACTCTGGTTTCATTGAATTTAGTATTCTTCTCAACTGTCTTTCTGCAAGTTTTCCAGTTAAAAATAATATTTTTTCAGACATTTTTTTTTCTATTAAGAATTGTTTTTTTAAGCTCCTCGAAGCTAATTACAACTTCTGTAAATTCAAATTTTTTTAATTTTTCTACATTTTCCAAGTCAATCTTTCTAGGAAATACATCAACAATACCGCTTGGTGCCATTGTTTTGAGCTCGGGTGCTGTATCGCATGGGAAGAAAATACATGGAACTTTACATTTCCCGGATTGGGCAAAAATATTAGTTGCAATGGTATCCGATATTCCGCAAACACATTTTGCTACTGTATTACTGGAGGTTGGAGCCATTACACAAGAGTGATATTTGCCTTGATAAAACTTTCCTACCGATGCAGAACTTGCTGAATTATCTCTATAAATTTTAATTTTATTAGAAATCATCCCCTTTTTTTTATACATTACTAAAACTTCCTCGGCTGCTTTTGAAATATATAAATCAACGTTCTCTAAAATATTAATTAAATCAATTGTTTCAGTAAAGAAATGTCCGGAAACCTGTTAGAACCCAAGCCCATTTTTTTTTTTGTTGAGGGATCAAAGCCTAACCTCATTTAGTTGTTTGGAAAATTGATAAAAATCTTTATATTTCTCTAACAAACTAATCACATTTGGACCAATAATTTTTATATTTTCATTTCTTAATAAATATTTATCAATATTTTTGTCCAACACGTTCTTTCCTTTGAGATAACTTAATTTATAGGATTTTTTTTTTTAAAGTTAAAGATTTAATAAAAATCAACCCTTTAGAACAAATCCTGTTATGTAACCAAGCAGCTACAGAATCTGAAGTAGAGTCCCAATTCTTAATAAATGTTGCTTCATTTTTAAGAGTTTTTGATGGCATCCATATTTTTAACTTTTCTGTCTTTACACTCAAGTCATTTGGGTCTGAGATAAGACAAGTATGGCTAAACATTTGATTTACTAAATGAGAAAATATCTCTGTTGACTTTAGAGCAAGAAAGTTACCAGTTTTTTCTGTCATATTAATATTTGCATAAACTTTCCTTACAGAATCAGCAAATATCCCTCCGCCGAAAACTAGGATTAAATCCTCTTCAGATTTTAGGTCTTTAAGAAGTCGCAATAGTTTTATTAAATTCGGGTTACTTATCCAACTCCCACCAATTTTAAAAATCCACATTTTTTAAATGTTGCTATTTTTTAATTTTAGTTATGTTAGATTCGCTTTTCTTTTTTTTCTGATAATTAGTTTTATTTCTCAAAATCTCAATTCCTACACTCTTTGCTTCTCTGAAGACATCAAGTTTTTCAAGTTTCATCCACACTGAGAGGACCCTGGGGTCATCAAAACATAAATCAAAAATTTTTTCACTTAAAGTTTCTATTAAATCAATGTGTCCTGTACCTATCAATTTTTTTAGCTTTCTAATAATATCCTCATAAGAAACCACATTGTTTATGGATTCGTTTACTTCACTGAGGTTGTCAATAGCTTTAATTGATAGTGAAATTGATATCCTTTGTTTTTTCTTTCTTTCATGTTCATGAATGCCAATTGAAGCATTTAAAACCAATTCATTGATTTGAACTTGATATGTTCCTTTTAAATTTTTGAACTGATCAACCTCATTTGGAACCCAGGAACCGGTTGAAATAACAGAAATATTTTTATAATTTTTTGACATATTTAAAAACATAGTTGAAAACTTTATAATAATAAACCATAAATATAGCGCAATGAATAATATTAAAAAAACCTTATTAATTAATCTGGCATTAATTTCAACTCTTTTAGCTATAACTTTCGCATTCAATAAAAGTTATTCACAGTCCTCGAACAGTGTTGCAGAAGATTTCTCAGATGCGGAGAATGCAGAGGAAAAAAGATCTAAATGGGGCACAGAGGAATTTAAACTAGAATTAATTAAGGAAATGTCTAGTGCTAACATTGCTTTATTTATAGACGAGCATCTTAGCAAAATCACAGAACCGTCCAGAATTTATTACAGTTTCGAAAAAGAATCCACTCGAGAAGACAATTTTATTGGAAATGTTGTTTTAAACATAGTTAAAGTTGCAGAAGACAACACCAAACATATAACGTTTAGATATCTGAAAGGAAGAAATAAAGTAAGGTTTCCACCACAAATTGGTGCAAAAGGAAACCCAGTATTCATGTTATTCTTTGAACGTGATTCCAGGGATATGCAAAGGCTTACTGGAGGAAATGCCCTTTTCTTTAGAAGTAGAATAAGACATACCATTGCAGCGACTGATGTTAAAGAAATTGAGATAGACTTCAACAATGAAACCATTAAAGGAAAAGAGATTTCTTTTCAGCCATTTACAGAAACTGAGCTAAAAAATAGAGTTTCAAGATACAAAACAAAAAAATTTAGAATTACAATGTCTGACAGTATACCCGGTTATATTTATAAGATTGAAACATTCATTAAAGATTTGGAAGATCCAAATGATATGGTTAAAGAGGTTCTTCAATATCAGGGTATCCGTTCTAATAAAGAACTTAGGAAAGAATATAAACAAAGAAAGGAAAATAAATCATGATAAGTTTTAGAAAATTTAGTATGGTATCTTGCATACTAACATTACTTTTTGCTGAACATTCAAACTCTAATGACTTTCCAACTTTAGCAAGGTCCGAATTTGTTTTCGCATGTATGAGCTCCAATGCTTCAAACAGAGATTTTATGGCAAAATGTTCTTGTGCAATTGATGAAATAGCTAAGCGTATGAATTATGAAGAATATGCCCAAGCAGAGGCAATTGCTAGGTTATGGGAAGGGGCAAGCCCTAGAGAAGAAGCATTTAAAAGTGTTGGATTATCTAAAGATAGAATGCAAAAATTATTTAGAGCTCAAGCGGCATCAGAACTTGAGTGTTTTTAATTTTGCGAAACAATTTGGCTTGATGAAAACTCACCTTTAAATTTTTGGCCTTCACTATCTTCAACAAAAACTTTGATAGGCCCGCCACTATTCAAATAATTAAAAGTAAATGAAGGATTTTCTGATAAAGAAATATCTGGTGAAGCTTCCACAATCATATTACCATCTTGTTCAATTCTTACATAGTTAACAAAATGTGCTGGTATTTCAGATCTTGTTAATTGATTGAATTGCAAGCCAGAATAATTCGGATGGCTGATTAGAAACTTTGCTTTATTTACCATATTTGATAACTCAGTCGTTTGAATGAATTTCATTTTCATCTTTCCAAGTCGAGCCATTACTGCATCCATGTCTGCAAGGCTAGGAGCGGAACAACCGCCTGCTGCCTTTACAAAGTTGGAAACCATATATTTATCACCATTATTTTTTTCAGCTATGACTCTTACGTAGGTGTATTTATCCACTCTTATTCTTGTTGAAAACGATGCATTTCCAACCTTAGGTGAAAATTCAAACTTTCCAACGATGGGAGAGGGGTTTTCGTCAACTATAATCGTTAAGGATTTCACAAAATCTTCTGGCGTTTGATTTTTGTTGAAGTTAATTGTTATTGGAACAACTGCTGCATCTTGAGCCCGGTATGGTGTCTCAAGGTTCATAAGATTGATGCCATCCATAAACCTGACAGTGTCGTCATAAAGCAACTGTTTCACTTCATTTTTCCAAGTAACTGGTTCAGGGAGATTTTCTTCTGAATAAACTGTGGTTGTTTTTAAGAAAGTAAACAAATATAGAAGTGATAATGTAAGAATTTTATATTTCATATTATAAATATACACATAAAATTGAATATTTTAAGTGAAAATTTTGCTTAATTTAATTAAATAGATTAATAAAGTTAAAGTTTCGTATTTTTATTTCCTAAGTAATTGATTAAATTGATTTTTTTTCATTTCTGAACAAAAGTTGATTTTTGCATTCATCTAATGTTCATATTTTTTTTTTTTTTTTAAGTTATCCACAACTTTTTTATATGGCATTATTATCCATAAGACATTGATTTTATTGATTAATTTATAATATAGGTATGGTTGTTAGAATTTGTTCATATTGTATTCATATTTTTGTCTTGAATTTGCATTATTCATGCATAATATAATATCTGGGAGGAAATCAATAAACCTAACGATTTATGTTATGGCCTTGATTCCAATCAATAACCGGGCATCCGCCCAAATATTAATCGTAATAAAGGAGAAATACTTTATGAGTATTTTGAAAAAAAGCATCATTGCTTCAGCTGCTTTAGCTCTTCCATTTGCTGTAAGTGCTAATTCTAAGCTTGAAAAAATGATGAAAGATCCAAGTCAATGGGTACAACAGTCTGGCGATTACGCCGGTCATCGTTACACTAACTTAGATCAAATCAACAAAAGTAATGTTGGTAGCTTGAAAGTCGCTTGGACTTTTTCTACTGGTGTTCTTAGAGGTCACGAAGGTGGTCCACTAGTTATTGGCGATATGATGTATGTTCATACTGCTATTCCAAACATAGTGTACGCTTTAGATCTAAATGACAACCAAAGAATCGTTTGGAAGTACAACCCTGTTAAAGGTGGTAAGTACCCAGGTGGTGAAACTATGGACAGAGTTATCTCAGTTATGTGTTGTGATAACGTAAACCGTGGTGTTAACTACCACCCAAATGGTACAATCGTTCTTCACGCTGCTGATACTTCAGTAATTGCTTTAGACGCTAAAACTGGTAAAGAAAAGTGGATTACAACTAATCTACATGCTGGTACTGGTAAATATGGTGTTTCAGCTTCTACTGGTTCAGGTCAACCTTTCATCATCAAAGATATGGTAGGTGTTGGTTGTTCTGGAGCTGAGTTCGGTGTTAGATGTAACTGGACACAGTACGACATCAACAGTGGTAAGAGACTTTGGAGAGCTTACAGCATGGGTCCAGATAAGGACATGCTAGTTGATCCAAATAAAACTACTTCTATGTTAAAGCCAATCGGTAAGGATTCATCACTGAAAACTTGGCCTGGTGACGCATGGAAAATTGGTGGTGGTTCAATTTGGGGTTTCTACGGTTATGACTCTAAATTAAACACTTTGTACTACGGTACAGGTAACCCATCAACATGGAATCCAGTTGTTCGTCCTGGTGACAACAAATGGTCTATGACTATCAACGCTCGTAACCCAGACAATGGTATGGCTAAATGGTTATATCAAATGACTCCGTATGATGAGTGGGATTACGACGGTGTTAACGAGATGATTCTTGTTGACATGAAAGTAAAAGGTAAAAATCGTCAAGCACTTGTACACTTCGACAGAAACGGTTTTGCTTACACAATGGATAGAGCTTCAGGCGAATTATTAGTAGCTGAAAAGTACGATCCAGCTGTGAACTGGGCAACTCATGTTGATATGAAAACAGGTCGTCCACAAGTTGTTGACAGATATTCAACTGCACACCAAGGTGAAGATGTTAATACAACTAACATTTGTCCAGCGGCTCTAGGTACTAAAGACCAACAGCCTGCATCGTATGACAGACTTTCTGGCTTATTCATGGTTCCAACAAACCACGTTTGTATGGATTATGAGCCGTTCAAAGTTGATTACGTAGCTGGTAACGCTTATGTTGGTGCTACATTATCAATGTACCCAGCACCAGGCGGAACTCACTTAGGAAACTTCATTGGATGGGATGCTGATAAAGGTCAGATCGCATGGTCTAACTCAGAGCCTTTCTCTGTATGGAGTGGTGCTATGTCTACAGCTGGTGGAGTTACTTTCTACGGTACGCTAGAAGGTTATGCTAAAGCTGTTGAAAGTAAAACTGGTAAAGAACTATTTAAGTTCAAAACACCATCTGGTATTATCGGTAACTTCATGTCTTACAAACACAAAGGTAAGCAATATGTTGGTATCTTATCAGGAGTTGGTGGTTGGGCTGGAATCGGTCTAGCTGCTGGTCTTACTGACCCAACTGCAGGTTTAGGTGCTGTTGGTGCATATTCTGCACTAAGTAACCACACTGCATTAGGTGGCGTATTAACTGTCTTCGCTCTACCGTAGTAGCGTAAGCAGTATTTAAAAAAGAGCCCGGCTATTAAGTCGGGCTTTTTTTTTGAAAAAAATTAGTAAAATTTCTTGCCTTTCTGTTATAATTGACAATATTAATAGTATATATTTATAAAATGATTAATTAGGATATTGAGATATGAACTTAAACTATAGTAAATTTTTATTCACTGCTTTCATAGCAGTAAGCCTTAGCGCAAAAGCAATACCGACTCCAGAAGCTGTTGAGCCGGCATTTGATGGAGATGACAATCCAACCTACGTCATTAAGTATGGTAAAGGGGATAGACTTAAAGAGGATGGTACACCTCTGAATTTAATACAAATAGAATGTCAAGGTAAAGCTGTGGATATGGTTTCCGATGAGGAGCTAGATCAGTGCAGAGGAGATGATAGTCTAGTAGAAATGAAATATGGTTGGATGGACTTTGCAACATACAAAGGTTGGAGATCCTACCATGCAGAATGCCACGTGTGTCATGGTCCAGATGCAATGGGAAGTACCTACGCCCCATCATTGATGGTATCACTTCAAGAAGGTTTATCTTACGATGATTTTTTTAACGTCATTATGAACGGCCGTGGAGAAGCTGAAGGTGCGCAAAAAGGTAATGTAATGCCTGCTTTCGGAGCAAATTCAAATGTAGCACCACATGTCGAGGACATGTATAGGTATGTAAAAGCCAGAGCTGAAGGTAAAATAAGAAGAGGCGTTAGATTGCCGAAATTGCCTAAGTTTAAAGAAGCAGATTAACGTTAATCTTTTATGCATGCACTGATTATTTTAATTCTTGCTTTTTTTATCTACACAGATGCAAGCTCTAGAGAATCAGCGATTGAGGCAGTCGATACACAGAATCTTAGAGTTTGCGCTGATCCGTCTAACCTACCTTTCTCAAATGAAAACGAGGAAGGTTTCGAGAATGATATTGCTAAACTGCTAGGTGAGAAATTAGAGATACCTGTCGTTTATGAATTTTTTCCGCAAGTCATAGGCTATGTTCGTAACACATTAAATAAAAAAAAGTGTGACATCATCATTGGAATAACGGCAGGAAATGACTTGGTTTTAAATACTGTTCCTTACATGAGATGGTCGTACGGAATGATATTTTTAAATAATAATGGGATTGATGTTGATAGACCCGATCACCCGCAATTGGCCGATCTTAGTATTGGAGCACAAGCTGGAACCCCACCAACCTTCGTTTTACAAAGATATAATCTCATGAGCAGAGTTCGTCCGTATAATCTGACATTTGATCCAAGGAAGGCTGTTATCGGCGAGTCTATGGTAGAGGATTTGATAGATGGACTTGTTGATATAGTTTTCATGTCTGGACCAATCGCTGTCTATTATTTAGAAAAAAAGGGCTTTGACAATACCAAATATACCTATATACCCCTAGAAACAACTGATCAGGGATGGGGGAGAATGGATTACTATTCAACTATGGGTGTCAGAGATGGTGAAACTGACTGGAAGAAAAAGTTAAATAAGTTTATTAAAGCAAACCAAAGTGAAATTGATAAAATTTTGATGAAACATAACATCCCTTTTCTTAGTCTTAGGCCTGGTAAAAGAAAAAAAACAGATAGTACCACCGATGCTCTTATAAGAGGAAGAGCACCAGTCCAATAAATAATAACAGCCTCTTTATTTTGTTAATAAATCATTTAAACTTTTATCTTTTAAAAAATGAGAATTGTCACCCTTCTGCCTAGTGCAACAGATATAATTGTATCATTGGGATTGGAAAGTTTTTTGGTTGGAGTTTCCCACGAATGTGATGGCTATTCAAAAAGAATTAGAAGGTTGACCTCAAGTTCGATTAAAAGTACTTATTCATCGAAAGAAATCCATCAAAATATTCAAGACATTTTAAAGAAGACTCTTTCTGTTTATGAAGTTAAATTTGATTTATTAAAACTTCTAAATCCTGATGTGATTATAACTCAATCACAATGTAATGTTTGTGCCGTATCCATAGATGAAGTCAAAAACGGATTACGTAAATTAATGGAAAAACAGCCAAAATTAATCGATCTTAAGCCCAAAAGTTTCTCCGATGTATGTAACGATATAATAAAAGTAGGTGATCATTTAGGAATAAAAAAAAAATCAGAGTCCCTTGTAGTAAAAATAAATAAAAAAATAAATTCAATTCAAAGAAAGCTTTTAGGTACTAAAAAAAAGAATGTTTTATGTATTGAATGGTTAGACCCTATTATGACTGCAGGTAACTGGATTCCAGATCTTTTAGACTTTGTAAATGCAAAAGGCTTAGATCAACAAGTAGGTATTAAATCCTCACTTATAAGTTTAGAAAAAATTTCATTTACAGAGTTTGACTCCGTAATATTTATGCCATGTGGCTTTGATATCAGAAAAACTAAAATTGAAATCAAAAGACTGGGGTTAAATAAAGTATTTGAAGATAAAAGAATGTACATTGTAGATGGTCAAATATACTTTAATAGGCCTGGGCCCAAGCTTTTGGAAAGTGTGGAGATCTTAGCAGAGATTCTACACCCAAGTCTATTTAAGTCTAGATCTGGATCTAGTAGGTGGATAGAAATTTAGGAAGAACATTTTAGGCTATCTTCCTAAATAATCATATATTATTAAATTTCACTTAGAAGTTTTTTTACTTTTTTCTTAGATTTGCTGCCTGTAACTTTTTTAGCCGCAATAGCTTCTTTGTTTGAAGTATCACCACCAACAACAATGATACCAATCATGCCCATAGCTGCGTGAGGCGAGCATTGATAAAGATATATTCCTGGAACTGTGAATTTCATATTTACTGCATCGTTTAATTTTGTTTTGGCTGGTAATTCAAATCCATCTGGACCAGCTAACATTTCAACATTATGACCTTTAGCAGTTGGCACCCACTCGACAGACTGTCCTGCATCAATTTTTACCAACTCTTGACTATAGACCATTCTCTTCTTAGTTTCTTTATTTTTATTGAGCATTTCAATTGTAACATCAGCTGAAAAAGCATTAGCTGAAAATAATACAAAGAACAAAGTTAAAAAAATATTTCTCATTTTATATCCTTCTTATTAAGTTTCCTATTATTAGTATACTTAATAACTTAATCGGTATTTGTCAATCACTATGATAACGCTTATCATCAGTAAAATTGACATTATTTAGATCGGTGAATTGAACCTCACACCATATCTTCTATAAATAAACTCCGGCGGAGCTCTCTTGGCTTCATCTGCTGCCATTGAAAATATATCATTGTGTAGCGGTGAGATTGAACAAGCTGGATCTGTGTTTTTTGCATCACCGGTTAATGCCATTGCTTGACATCTACATCCCCCCCAATCAATTTCTTTTCTATCACAGGATTTACATGGCTCAGGCATCCAATCGGTTCCTCTATATATATTAAAAGCTTCAGAGTTTTCCCATATCCACTTTAAACTCTTTTCTCTAACATTATCAAATTTAAGATGAGGAATTGTTTCTGCAGCATGACATGGTAGAACTTCACCTTTTGGATTCATGTTTAAAAATCTCCTGCCCCATCCACCCATACAATTTTTAGGATGTTTTGCATAATAGTCCGGAATAACATAGTCGATAACAAGTTTGCCCTTTAAATCCAACCTTGCCTTCTCAACTATTTCGGTTGCATGGTCTAATTGCTCAGGTGAAGGAATAAATGCAGCTCTATTTTTTAGTGCCCAACCGTAATATTGTACTTGAGCAATTTCCACTCTTTCAGCATCTAAGTCCAATGCCATCTGTATAAAATTTTCAAGATTATCAATATTTTGCCTATGAACTACACAATTACATGTTAAAGGGAGTTCAACTTCTCTTACCCATTTTGCTACCTCTAATTTTTTTGCATGCCCACCTTTAAATCCTCCAATCCTATCTGCATTATCATTATCTGT
Organism: Alphaproteobacteria bacterium; assembly: GCA_045563055.1. Lineage (GTDB taxonomy): Bacteria > Pseudomonadota > Alphaproteobacteria > Methylaequorales > Methylaequoraceae > Methylaequor. The sequence goes on along the minus strand of JBJKUR010000007.1, from coordinate 63,936 downwards.
GTCTTGGAATGAAAGTTGTACATGTTCTAAGCCTAGTTTTTCTAATTTCTTAAGCCTATCAGGGTTTAGTAAAACACCAGATGTGATAAGGTTGGTGTAAAGGCCCTTTTTTGTGCAATGTTCTACAATATCCTCTAAATCATGTCTGACTGTCGGCTCACCTCCAGATAAGTGAATTTGATGCATACCCATTTCTACAGACTGATCTACAACAGATTTCCACTCTTCAGTAGTAAGTTCACCGGTCTTTTTTTTCTAGCTGAACAGTGGTTAGTGAGCAATACGGACATTGCAGTGGGCATCGGTGAGATAATTCAGCTAAAAGAGCAAGGGGTTGCTTGTATTCCATGCTGAGATGCAGTTTTTAAATTTTCATGTTTATCTATATTCTTGCTCTTCATTCTTCAATAAATCCTTTGTCTGACAACTCTTGTAGCATATTGATAACATCTTTCACAATGACCTCTTTTGGAGCTTTAAATTTTTCTGATAACTTGTTAGATATTTCATCAACGGTAGCTTCTCCATCAACAAGTTTGAGAATCTCGACCGCAATATCATCCAACTTAACAAGTCTCTCAGGTTGCCAGGACGACCCACTCATCTCTGGCTTTGTTATGTCTGAATTTGACGTGCTTTGGAAACTTAGGTTTAACATTTTCATTTATCTTCAGTATATCTGTCATCGAAATCCTCAGGCATGAATGCCCCTGGTGGGACATGACCGTTTATATAAGAGTGATATAATGCATCTTGCATCACCCAAAGAACATCGGTTTTAAATTTTAGAGCTCGACAAACTGATTCTTGTTCCTCTCGGGGTCTTGGCATGCTCTAATGCATAAGCAAGAACAAAAATCAGCATCATCAGTTGCTTGATCCACTCTTTTCTTAAAAATAAGCCATAGTAATATCATTTATGAAATCATAATTCTCTAACATACCAACTATTCTCTCTTTATGAATTTTCGGTGCAAACAATTCTGTTAGAGATGATGAGGTAACACCCTCAAGAATTGATTTTTCTCTAACAAACGTTACATATGCATCAACTGCAAACTTTGTCGCTGGCAAAACACCATCTGTTGACTTTATATATTCCTTCTTCAGATTCAGACCATCTGTTAGTTTATACCATCTTTCAATACCACCTTCATCTCCTTGCCTTCCATCATGATCAAGTATTCTTTTAATCCATACTCTTCTTAATTCAGGATCTTTAATTCTAGACATCAATGCTGAATCTTTTATAGATATATTAATTTGGTAGTAATATCTATTTATAGCCCAGGCCTGTACCTGCCCTTTATTTAACTTTCCACTATGAAGAAGATGATGAAATCTACAATTATCGTGATATCTCTCTGCCCCAATATCTCTTAATTTTTGTTCGAACTGCGACTTAGTCATTAACATTTCTAAATCTGACTCTTTTTCTGCAAGGTTTTTCATAAATTTATCTCCATTCCATCGCAACTAACTTCCCATCCGTTAAGCTCAACAGTTTCTCTTTCTTTCGAGTTTTGCAAAAGAATTGGGTTGGTAGTATTAATATGTATAAAAATTTTTCTTTTTACATCTAAATTTTTAAACGCTTCAATTGATCCATCATCTCCAGAATTATTCATATGCCCCATTCTTTGACCTGTTTTTTCACCAACTTTACTAGAGGCCATTTCATTGTTTTTCCAGAGTGTTCCATCAAATAAAACCATTTCAGCTCCTTTAATTCTATCAGCGAGCTTATCAGTCATTTTCGCACAAGCTGGTATGTAGTAAAATGATTTTTTTTCACTTTTGGAAGATATTTTAAGCCCAATTGTGTCCCCATCTTCTGTTCCAAAATCTTCTCCTTTTGATTCATCTTCAAGCCATAATGCTATTTTTCCAGGAACCTCAAAAGCCTCAACCTCTATACCAACAGCCTGTCCTTCCTTATTTCTTAATTCGAATTTTTGATTCATTTTCATTTCTCTTCTATCGACGTAATCTGGGTTTAACACGTTAAAAATTGAATTTTCTTTTAAAACAGAGTGGACTCTTTGATGTGCATAAACTGTAAGACTCTGTCTTTCTCTTAATGTCAACAACCCGGCAACATGATCAACATCTCCATTTGTTAAAACAACTCCACTGATCGGACTATGTCTAAGGTTTTTTTTTGGGTGCATCTGTTTATTATTTAAAATCTGTGAGCCAAGATCCGGAGAAGCATTAAACAGGAACCATTCATCGTCATTAGCAGTTACTGCAATAGATGATTGTGTTCTTGGTGAAGTCCCATTACTACCGTTTCGTACTGCTTTACTTACGTCACTGTTACAGTTCCATTGAGGAGAACCACCGCCAGCTGCAGAACCTAAAATTAAAATTTTTAACATTCTCTTACCTCAAACGATCCCCTTAAATCAAATCAGACTTAAGGGGTCGATTGCTTTAGCTAAGATTACTTCTCAGCGCAAGCGTATGAATTGATTTCTAGACCTACAGAGATCTCAGAAATCATTGGTTTTGTCCAAGCCATAATTTACTCCTTTTTATGGGTTAGATTAATATAGCTCACAACGAGCTAGCATATTATATACCTATTAAATATTAAGATAACCTGATTTTTATATTCATTTAGGATTCATTAAAAAAATACCTGATATTTATTTTTTTTATTTTAAATACTCAAGGATTTTACGAGCTTGATATCCAAGTCTTTGAGTATTAAACACGGGCTCTTCACAAACGTATTCTGTTAATCTAGTTCTTTGATCAAATACTCTCGTATTCCACTCTAGACTAGAATTTGCATTAAGGTACCTTTTATCTTTTTTATCCATTTTTTCTTTTCTATATTTTCTAATTAACTTTGAAGATTCTCCAATTGCTTTTCTCAAGGATTCTTGTCTTTCAACAAACTTTATAATTCCTTTATAATGCCTGTTCCTTCGATCTTTTGCTTTTTGATATAAACCAGAGAAAAGAAACACTAACTTTTCTTTTTGTTCAGGTTTTTTTAACAACCCAAAATATGTGTATTTTTTCGCAAACTCATCTATAATTTTAATACCAACCTTTTCATCTAATGTAGGGTCTGCTAAAATATTAACATACTCAATAACATCATCATGCTTCCACCAAGTTTTTAATGATTCATCAATTTCAGGTCCTTGCCAAATTGAACTGAGATTTAGCTTTGGGTTGTAGACTTGGTCGCATGGCCATTTTTTTGGTGGCTCTTCTAAAGAAGCAGCAAAGAGTTGTGATTTAACTGTTACTAGTACTGTTAAAAAAATTAAAAATTTAAAAAACCTCATTTTACCTCCATTAAAATTACTTAACAATAAACTTTCCAACCATTCCTTTACTCTGTAATCTTTCAATTTCAAAGTCATACTCTCCTGGTCTGATTGGAACAAATTTAATTTCAATTTCACCTTCTCTCTCAAATTCTATCTCATTAATTACAGGGGCATCTATCTCCACTCCTTCAACTTCTATTGAGCGAATCCATATATTTCTAAAAAACTCTTCTGCTTCCAACTCATATTCTTTAAAACCCATACTTGTGATTTCTAATCTGTAGGCCTTTCCTGTTTCCATATTGAAAACTTTTTGAGACATATCATAGTCACTCTTGTCTGAACCCAAATTTAAAACTAACTTTTTTGATCTAATAGATAGATCTCCCTCTGCATTGGAAAATAGGGGAATTTGGAATGATAAAAAAATTATTAATAAAAATCTCATAAAACTACTTAGCTCCTTTTTTTTGGAGAGTCCCTCTCCCGGGATCATACCCTAAAATTGATAGAACAAGAAACACTATAGTAAAAATTATTATGCCCATGGTGTATTCAAAGCTGAAATTAGAATACAAAGAAAACCTTATACATTCAACTGCATAGGTGAAAGGATTGTAAAAGCAAACATAATATAACCATTCGCTTGTTTCTTCTATTTTCCATAGTGGATACAATGCAGATGATGCAAAAAACATTGGGAAAATTACAAAATTCATCACTCCCGCAAAATTCTCTAATTGTTTAATTGCCGACGATAGGAACATTCCCAAAGAACCTAGCATTAATCCTGAAACTAAAAGTGCTGGTAAAATTGTAAAATACCCGGTGATTGGTGGGATAATATCCCAAAAAGAAGCAATTATTAAAAAAGCATATACCTGTAATATCGAAACAAAAACTCCTGCTAATAATTTTGAAATTAATAAAAACCATCTTGGAATAGGGCTGACAAGCATTGTTTTCATACTTCCCATCTCTCTATCATAAACCATTGATAATGAACTCTGCATCCCATTGAATAGTTGTATCATGGCGATCAGACCAGGAGCAATATATACCTCATATGGAATGTAAGTTTCGTATGGAGGGATAATTGCAACACCTAAAACTGATCTAAAACCTGCTGCAAAAATTCCCAACCAAACTAGCGGTCTAACCAAAGCAGAAAAGAACCTCTCCTTTTGGTGGATAAACCTTAATGCCTCTCTTAAAACAATGCCCTTAAAACATCTTAAATACATGATTAAGTTCATGGTTTTATTCCCACAAGTTTATTAAAAGCATCTCTTATATTTTTTTCTTTTGTTTTTTTTATAATTTTTGATACGTCCCCGGATTCAAGAACTTTCCCCTTATCTATCACAACAACTTTTTCACCTTTATCAATCTCGTCAATTAAATGAGTTGCCCAAAGGACTGCTAACTCTCCTTTTTTGCATAGTGATTTAACATGTTTAAGAATGATTTGTCTAGACCCAATATCTAATCCAACTGTAGGCTCATCCAATAAAAGTAACTTAGGTTTGTGAATAAGTGATCTTACTATTTCAACCCTTCTTCTTTGACCACCGGATAAAGATCGTACTTTATCTTTGAGTTTTCCGGTTAAATCTATTCTTCCAATTTCTTCATTTATGATTTTTTCAGCGTCGAATGTACTAATACCATGAAGAGACGAATGATAATGCAGATTTTCTTCTACGCTGAGATCCAAATCAAGGGTTGGCTGCTGGAAGACAACTCCAATATTTTTTAGAGCACTTGATGATTCTTCCCGCACATCATAATTATGAATTTTTATAGATCCCGTGTTGTTATTATATAAGCGAGTTATCAGAGAATAAAGAGTGGTCTTTCCTGCTCCATTAAGACCAAGTAGAACTGTAAAGTCACCGGGACTAATATTGATACTAACATTGTCTAGGGCATTGAATTCTCCAAATTTATGAGTGACATTTTTGATTTCAAGGGCAGAGTTCATGGGAATCTAATGGTTATATTAAGTTTTAAGATTCTGGACTAATTACGACACCCCAAGGAAAGCGACCAACTTTAACTGATTTTTTTACTTTCAATTTATCGACATCGATTATTGAAACATCATTACTGACACCATTGGTGCTCAATAATGTTTTATGATCTGGTGTAAAAGCCAACTGCCAAACCCTCTGTCCAACCAGCAAATATTTGAGTATCTTTTTTGTTTTTTGATCGATCACAGCAATTCTATTTGCAGGACCCAATGCGACAAATGTATATTTTCCGTCATTTGTGTGTTTAACACCAACCGGTTGAATACTCTCTTCATTAACTCCAGCTATCTCAAAACCAATAGTATGAGTAACTTTTTTAGTTGAAGGGTTTATAACTTTAACTGTGCCACCAATTTCAGCAGATACCCAAACCTCATTATCATCGGGTGTAAACATAGCAACCCTTGGTCTAGCATCTACAAGAACGTTTTCTAAAATATCTAAAGTACTCGTATCAATAAAATGGGCCATATTTGTAGTTTCAGATGTATTAACTAAAACTTTTCCATCGTTTGTTAAACCCATTCCTTCTGGTTCTACTCCAACAGGTATATCATCTATGATCATTTTATCGTTCATATCAACAACAGTAACCATAGCATCGTCTTCATTCGCAATATATAGGACATCACCTTCTGGGGATAAAATAAAAAGTTCCGGGTCCGGTCCTGAAGGTAAATAATATTTTAGTTTTAGAGTCTCTGCTTCGCGTACTTCGACCCTATCATCATCAGATGCACATATTAAAACTAATTTTCCATCCTTGGACATTATAATACCTCGTGGTCTTTGACCTACCTCAACGGTTTTAATAACCTTTTTTTTTTTAATATCAATTACACTTACCGTGTTATCTTTCTCGTTAGTAATGTAAGCGAGATTACCGAAAGATGGACCTGCTAGAAAAAAGAATAAGGAAAACAATATAAATTTGTTCATGTTACTAATGTATTAAAATTTTTAAAATTTACAAGTAGATTCAGGTTCATCTTTACCCATGGTATCCAATTCACTCTCTGGGTGGATGTAGCCCTCTTGAGGAGACACAGATACCATTGACCTAGGTGCTGCTAGTAAAATTGGTTGTCTCATTTGACCATTCCATGATCTGAATGAAACTTTTACACCTTTGTAAGCTCCAAGACCAAATTTTTCTCCTAATAAATACTCTTTGATAATATTTACGTCATCGCTATTTGTCCTTGTTATAGCTTCGCCTAAAGATCGTGCTGCTATCCAAGCGTGATAATCTACCTCCGTCATCCATCTCCCACTTTCCCTCCTAAACCTATTCTGCATTTGTGTTGCTCCCCATTGTTCATGTGTTCTATGCCAAGAGGTTGGTTTTAAACCCTGAGTTCCTACAATAGGACGAGGGTCCCAAGTTCTATATGAAAGGTATTCTCCAAACTCACCTTTTTCGTCTGCTACAACCACAACGTCATATTTTTCTCCTTTGGTAAAGATTGGAACTTCTTTTCCTGCTGTTCTTCGTAAATCAGAAGTGAAGTCCCATATTTTTTCTTTTTTAATTTTAATGTTAAACTTTTTTGCTGAGTTCTTTAAGGCTGTTGCATAATTCTTGTCATTATCATCTGGCCCAGTTACTAACAACCACTTATTCCATTTTTTTTTTACTAGATACTGTGTTAATGCATCAGATAGCATTGAGTAACTTGGTGGTACATGAAATATATTATTCTTGCAATTTTCATTTCTCAATGAATCTGACTTGGATCTTATATTAAGTATCAATACATTTTCAGAGCCAGGAACTTTTACAATTGAGTTTATTTCTTCTTCATTTAAGTCGACTATAAAAAACTTAGCACCAGTTTTTAATAATTTTTCAAATTCCTCCAATAAGTTTTCTTCGAGCAAAACTCTATGGAATTCAGACTTGTAATCATGTCCCACGAACCTCCCAGTTGTTAAATTATCATCAATTGCTAACTTAAGACCATAGAAACCTTCATCATCAAGAATAGGGTCCAAGTTTGAAAGAACCGGCGGAGTTTTTCTTTCCTTACTTAAAAAAATAAACTTTGTGCCAAGAGTAATTTTTTTTGAGAATTTTTTTTTGTCTCTTTTTTCTCTATCTTTGAGCCTTTCCAAATCAGCTTTCTTCCTCTCTTCAAGTTGTTTTATAGATAGTTCTCTGGACTCTAAATTAAAAAATGTAAAGACAAGAACGATAAAAATTTTATAAAAAAATATGTTAAATCTCATTATTTTCCTTATTATTAAAAAACTTAAAAATTAAACCTAAATACTATATGAAAAAAAAAAAATCAACAAGTCTTGTCCACTCTGGGACCATAAGAACTAATTTCATGGAAACCAGTGAATCTCTCTTTTTGACATCTGGGTATATATATAAGGACGCAGAGGAGGCGGAAATGGCTTTTCAAGAAAAAACAAAAAGGTATATGTATTCTCGTTTTAACAACCCTACGGTAGAAATGCTCCAAAATAAGCTTGCTAGTATTGAAGGAGCCGAGGCATGTTGGACTACTTCAACCGGTATGGCTGCAGTTTTTAGTATCTTTATGTCATACCTAAAAAAGGGAGATAGAGTTGTGGCAGGACGAGCGCTTTTTGGAAGTTGTCACTTTATTCTAACAAAGATACTTCCTAAATTTGGAATAGATGTTGAGCTTGTAGATGGTAAAAAAATTGAATCTTGGAAAAAAGCTTTAAAAAAAAAAACAAATATGATTTTTTTTGAAACTCCTTCCAATCCATGTCTAGAGATAATAGATATCGAGGCCGTTGTAAAACTAGCAAAAAAAGATAAGGCTTTGGTAGTTGTTGATAATGTCTTTGCAACGCCAGTTTTACAAAATCCTCTTCAATTTGGTGCAGACGTTGTTATGTATTCTGCGACTAAGCATATAGATGGACATGGACGAGTTCTTGGTGGAGCAATATTAGGGAAAAAAAAATATTGCGATGAAGTTTTAAAGCCGTTCATAAGAAATACAGGGCCCTCTATAAGTCCATTTAATGCTTGGGTTTTAACAAAATCTCTGGATACTTTGAAACTAAGAGTGGAAAAACAAACGGAGAATGCAAAAAGAATTTTAGAGTACCTGGAAAAATCAAAATTTATAAAAAAAATATATTATCCCTTTTTAAATAGTTCAAGCCAGTTAAGTCTTGCAAAAAAACAGATGTCAGATGGCGGTAGTATAATCTCCTTTGAAATCAATGCAAAATCAAACAACGAAAAAAAAATTGCATTTGCATTTTTAAATAATTTGTCTTTAATCAGTATTTCAAATAATCTAGGAGATACAAAATCTTTAATCACTCATCCAGAAACGACAACACATTGTAGACTAAGTAATTCAGAAAAAATGAAGTTAGGTATAAAAAAAAATTTAATAAGACTCTCTGTTGGTCTTGAGGATTATGAAGATATTATTAATGATATTGATAGATCTTTGAAGAAAACACTATATTAAAAATTAATATGAGTTCCAAAATAACTGTGATAGTTGAGCCAATGTATTTAGAAGATCATTCTGATCCGATGGAAGATACATATTTGTGGGCCTATAAAGTTAAAATTAAAAACAATGGTATGGAAAAAGTTCAACTTCTAAGCAGGCACTGGAAAATCTTTGACTCCAATGGAAATTATAGAGAAGTCAAAGGAAAGGGAGTGGTTGGAGAGCAACCAGTGATTCAGCCTGGAGATGAATTTGAGTATACTAGCGGAACCCCTCTGAGCACAAAATCTGGTTTAATGCATGGTAGTTACCAAATGCAAAGTCTAGATGGGAAAAAGTTTGAGGTTACGATTCCAGCTTTTTCATTAGATATTCCTAACGAAGAAAATAGACTTAATTAAATAATGGAAAATCTAAAGTCGTCATTATTTATTATTGGAAATTTATTAGTTTTTTTTTCAATTTATTCCTTTATCCCAGGTATTGTAGATTATTACTATAATGGAACTGATTGGGTTGTTTTTTTTGTAATCTCAATAGTTTGTTTATTTACGGGTTTGAACATTTCATTTATCTTTAAAAGAAAAGACAAAGATGTTGAAATATTGTCGGCTTTTTTACTCACATTAATATCATGGATAATTTTGACTTTTATAGGTGCACTTCCTTTTTATTTGGGTACAACAAGTTTATCACTCCCTGATTCTTTTTTTGAATCGATGTCAGGTCTAACCACAACAGGAGCCACGGTAATACAAAACCTTGATAACACATCAAAATCCATTCTTATATGGAGAGCGATGTTACAATGGCTTGGAGGAATTGGAATAATTGTGATTGCGATTGCAATTTTTCCCATCTTAAAAATTGGAGGCATGCAGTTGTTCCAAAGTGAATTTAGTGCTAAAGAAGAAAAAGTTCTTCCACGCACTACAAAAATTGCAACAGGTATAGGCCTTGTATACATTATTCTCACACTAAGTTGTTCTTTTTTACTTTTTCTTTCTGGTATGGATATATTTGATAGCGTAGCTCACGGAATGACAATAATCGCCACTGGAGGATTCTCTACCAAGGATATGTCCATAGGTTTTTTTGATTCACTATTTACAGAAATAATTACAATTTTCTTTATGATTGTTTCTTCACTTCCCTTCATTCTTTTGTTTCAATCAATGAGGGGCAAGTTATTTGATCTAATTTCCAGTTCTCAAGTGCAATTCTTTCTTATGTTAATCTTGACAATTACAATCATTGTTTCTTTTTGGTTGAAAAAATATTACGAAGTAGATTTTTTGCAGTCATTAAGGATTTCTGCATTTGCTGTTGTATCGATCTCCACAGGTAGCGGTTTTAGTACATACGACTTCAGTGTTTGGGGTTCTTTTACTACACTTCTATTTCTCTTTCTTATGTTAATAGGGGGATGCTCTGGGTCTTCAAGTTGTGGATTAAAAATCTTTAGAATCCAAATTCTTTTTAAATCCGCTTTCACCATAATAAAAAAAATTATTCAACCAAGAGGAGTTTTTATTCCAACTTATAATTCAAGAGAAATTAGCGATGATGTGTTGGCATCGGTAACTGGTTACTTTTTTTTATACATTTTCATGTTTGCTACCTTAAGCTTGGCACTTGCTTTCGATGGACAGGAAATATTGACATCGCTCTCTGGAGCTGCGGCGACATTGGCAAATGTAGGGCCTGGTTTAAATGAATCAATTGGGCCAAGTGGGAATTACTCTTCCATATCAGATTTTACCAAAGTATTTCTATGTATCGGCATGTTGATAGGAAGATTGGAACTGTTTCCAATTCTAATTTTATTGTCACCTCAATTATGGAAAAGATAAAGTTATATCTCTTTCAAACACCATAAAAGGAGTGCTTGATGAGCATACAATCTATTTTCCGCTTCATCCCATACAAGTGAACTTTTACCATCTATAACCTCATCAGTTACTTCACAACCTCTATGTGCGGGCAAACAGTGCAAAAAGAAAGTATTCTTCTTTGATTTTTTAATTAATTCATTATTAATCTGAAAATTTTTAAATTTCTTTATTCTTTTTGGATCATTTACCATTCCCATCGAGACCCAGGTGTCAGTTATTACAACATCTGCTCCAACAACTGCTTCAGATGGTTTTTTAAAAAATTTTACCTTTTTAGACTTAATCTGACCTATAATATTTTCACTAGGAAAATTTCCTGGAGGACATGAAATATTAAACTCATACCCAAAATGATCACAAGAATGAATCCAAGAATTACAAACATTGTTCCCGTCTCCAATCCAACATATTTTTAATTTCTCTATAGATTTAAATTTTTCCTGCAATGTCATTATATCAGCTAATATCTGACAGGGATGACTTCTATCCGTAAGTCCATTTATTAATGGTACGGTCGATAGATCTGCTAAATTATAGAGTTTGTCTTCGCTTGCCCCCCTATAAACCACTATATCCACATATCTCGATAATACACGCATTGTATCTTCCAGAGATTCACCTCTTCCAATTTGAGATTCATTTGTATCCAAAATCACTACATCTCCATTTAATAGTTTCATTCCTACTTCAAAAGAAACTCTTGTACGTGTTGATGGTTTTTCAAATATCATTGCAAGAATTTTTTTTTTTTTAAATTTTTTACCCTTACCTTTTTTAATTCTATGACTTTCCTCTAAAATTACATTTAGATCTTTAGTCTTTAAGTCAGATAAATTTAAAAAATGTTTAAAAGAATTTCTCATTTTCTCTAAAAGTTTGAAAAAGCTTTATAAATTTTGTTAATTGCCTCATCAACATGTTTTATTTCAAGTATCAGTGGAGGAAGCATTCTAATAACATTTTGACCAGCTTTAACTGTTAAAATTTTTTCTTTTATCATTGATTGGATTAGAACCTCATTTTTCTCAACCGCCTCAAGACCAATCATTAAACCTATGCCCCTAACACCTGAAACTAGTTTAGGAAATTTTGAAACTATTTCCTCTTTCAGCGACCTTCTTAAATTATAGCCAACCTCTCTAACGTGGTCTAAAAAATCTTCGTTCATAACAAAATTTAAAACTTCATTTGCAACAGCCATACCTAAAGGATTACCTCCAAAGGTTGAACCATGAGAACCGAGTGACATGGTTTTAGTTGTCTTTTTGTCAAGCAACAACGCTCCAATTGGGAAGCCACCACCAATTCCCTTGGCTATTGCAACTAAATTTGGGTTAAGTTCCTTAACCCACTCTGTTGCAAGAAACTTTCCCGTACGACCAATTCCACATTGAACCTCATCAAAAAATAGTAAAATGTCATTATCTTTAGCTATCTTTTGTAGATCTCTAAGGTATTCCTTTTTTGCAGGTGTAATTCCTCCCTCACCTTGAACTGTTTCAATCATTATTGCAGCTGTTTTCTCGTCTATTACTTTTAATATTTGCTTAATATTATTAAAATCAACCTGTACAAATCCACCGAGAACTGGTTCAAAGCCTTCAGTTAGTTTTGTTTTTCCACTGGCAGAAATTGCGGCGTATGTTCTTCCATGAAATGAATTATTAGCACATATGATTTTATATTTCTTAGAACCAATATTATTATAATATTTTCTAATCGCTTTCACTCCAGCTTCTACGGCCTCTGTACCAGAGTTACAGAAGAAAACAGACTTTGCAAAAGAATTTTGTGTAATTTTATCAGCTACTTTTTGTTGGTTTTCAATCTTGAAAAGATTTGAACAATGCCATATTTTGTCAGCTTGATTTTTTAAAGCAGAAATTAAAGAGGGATGACTATGCCCAAGACTTGTTACCCCAATACCACTTGTAAAATCTAAATATCTTGTTCCATCTTTTGAATAAATATAAACACCATCACCATGATCTACGTCTATACTTAGAGGATTATAAACACCTAAAATACTCATTAGGATCTCAATCCATAGCCTTTTTTAAAGACAAAAACAGTTACAATAAAAAATACAACATTGCTAACCACCATAATAATAAAGCCATTGAATAAATTACTCTCTCCTACTCCCAGAAAACCATATCTGAAACCATCAATCATGTAAAAAAAAGGGTTCCAACTTGCTAAAAAACGCCAAATTTCCGGTAGCCTATCAATTGTATAAAAAGTACCCGAAAGAAAAGTAAGTGGCAAAATAATAAAATTTGTAATAGATGCCATATGGTCAAATTTTTTTGACCATATTCCACACAAAATTCCTAGAAAAGATAAAAGTAGCGAGGAAGATATAGCAAAAAAAACTATCACAGTGATACTGTAAATTTTTATAGGAACAAAAAAATAAATTAATCCGAAAACTGAACCTCCAACTAATACCCCTCTCGTAACACCTCCTAAACAATAAGAAAAAGTAAGCTCAAATTCTGATAATGGTGGCATCAGAACATCAACTATATTTCCTTGCACTTTAGAAATTAATATAGATGAGGAGGTGTTAGCAAAAGAATTCTGCATTATAGCCATGCAAATTAAACCAGGTGCTAGAAATTCTGAATAAGAAAAATCTCCAGAAATTAGAAAATCTCTATCTAAAGACAAAACAAATATTAAATAAAACAACATTGTCGTGACCGCTGGGGCTAAAACCGTTTGAGCAAACACGTTAAAAAATCTTTTTACCTCTTTTTTATAAAGAGTAAAAAAACCTATCCAATTGAATCCTTTAAAACTTCTTATATTATACATAGTAAATGTTTATAATAATACACGAATGGGTTGCTAACTTAATAAATGATATCAGATTATTTTAAAAAATATTCAACTTATTATCTATCAAGATATAATGTAACTAAAAAAAAATTTGAGAATATCTTAAAAAGAAAGATCACCAAAGACTTTTTTGAAAAAAAAATTAATTCAAAATCGCGCTCTGTTTTCCTTCAAGAAATTCCCTTGGTTATAAATCATTATAGTAAGTTAGGCCTGTTTGATGAAAAAAGGTTGTTAGAGATCACTCTTCAAAGTTTTGAAAAAAAAGGATATTCAAAAAAAAAAATTAGATTAAAAATCCTAAGTTTAGGTTTTGATCCATCTTCAACAAATAATTATCTAAACACTTATCTTTCTTCTGAAGATTTGGAGGAAAAATTAATACAAAATTTTCTTAATAGAACCAAAATAATTGATAGACAAAAAAAATTAAATATTTCAGATAGCCAACTTTTTGATAATATTATCTTAAAACTAGGGTATCATGGTTTTGATTACGAGTTATCTAGGAATATATTAAAGAAGCTTATTTTTAATGAACACTTTACATGAAGATTATAAAATTTTAATTGAACAGTTAAGTTCTCTTTCCTTAAGTTCTATATATTTGAACTATACAATTTCAATTGCTATTTTATTGTTTTTTTTTTCGTTTAGAGGTTTTCTTAAGAAATTAATCATAAATAAATTATCACTTATTTTAAAATTATCAGAAAAATCTGTAAAATCTAAATTACTCAATTCGATACAAAAACCTATAGAGTTTTTTGTTGTTAGTTTTGGTTTTTTCTGTGCAACAAACTTTGCGATTAAATCAAAAAGTGTTTCCGTTTTTTTAGACAAAGTGAATCTATCTTTATTTACTATTCTTATTTTTTGGTTGATCATTAAATCCATTTATCCACTAAGTAATAAAATTAAAAACATAGAGGTGATTTTTACAAAAGATTTACTGGAATGGATTTTAAATGCTATCAAAGTACTTCTTTTTATTTTAGGTTTTTCTGCCGTACTTGAGCTTTGGGGAATCAAAGTAGGTCCTGTAATAGCTGGTTTAGGTTTGTTTGGTGTCGCTGTCGCTCTCGGGGCTCAAGACTTATTTAAAAATTTAATTTCAGGAATATTAGTGTTGGTAGAAAAAAGATTTAAGAAAGGAGATGTGATTGTTATTCAAAACATTGTAGAGGGCTCTGTAGAAAAAATTGGTTTTCGTTCAACTGCAATAAGAAAGTTTGATAAATCTCTTTGTTTCATTCCAAACTTCCAGTTTGCAGAAAATGCAGTTGTTAACATTACCGAAATCTCAAACCGAAGAATTAATTGGATCATAGGGGTTGAATATAAAAGCACTATTAAGCAACTTAAAAACATTTGCAATGATATAGAAAAATCAATCCAATCAAATAAGAAGGATTTTCTAATATCTAGTTCAACACCAGTTATTGTAAAAATTAATGAATTTGCTCCAAGTTCAATTGATATTTTGGTGAGGTGTTTTACCAAAACAAATGATTATTCTAAATTTGTAGAAATAAAAGACAGACTTGCAATTAATATTAAAAGTATTGTTGAGAAGAGGAAGTGCTCATTTGCATTTCCATCTCAGTCTCTTTACATAGAGAAGTAATATAATTATTATCCAAAACTTTTTAGTTTATCATCAAACGTAGTCCACACACCTTCTTTTCCTTCCCAACTTCCTGAGGTAGCAACTTTGGAGTACTCTGTTGCTCTAGCTTCAAAAAAGTTGGCGTGTTCTACGCCATTTAAAATTTCAGTCAACCATGGTAGAGGATGCTCTTTAATTCCAAACATCGGCTCAAGCTTCAGTTGTTTTAATCTCCAATCTGCAATGTACCTAATATATTTTTTAATATCTGAGGGTTCCATCCCCTCAACTGGTCCCATTTCAAATGCGAGATCAATAAAATTGTCTTCGAGTTGAACTACTTTTTCGCAACATTCAATTATTTCTTTCTCAAGTTTAGGGGTCATACACTTTGTTTCTTTAACAAATTCATGAAATAGTTTTACCATCCCCTCACAATGAAGAGACTCATCTCTTACTGACCAAGTGACTATTTGCCCCATACCCCTCATCTTGTTGTGTCTAGGGAAATTTAGCAACATAGCAAAACTTGCAAAAAGTTGAAGGCCTTCTGTAAAACCTCCAAACATAGCTACTGTTTTAGCAATTTCATGATTAGAATCGACTGTGAATTGTTGCATGTAATCATGCTTATCTGCCATTTCTTTATATTTAAGAAAGGCTGAGAACTCTGTGTCAGGCATGCCTATGGTTTCTAGTAGCAGTGCATAAGCGGCTATGTGGACTGTTTCAATATTCGAGAAAGCAGACATCATCATTTTTATTTCTGTTGGTTTAAAAACTTGAGAGTATCTTTCCATGTAGTTATCGTTAACTTCTACGTCAGACTGTGTGAAAAATCTAAAAATTTGGGTTAATAGATTTCTTTCATTATCATTTAATTTTACAACCCAATCTTTACAATCTTCTCCCAATGGAACCTCTTCTGGCATCCAATGAACTTGTTGTTGTCTTTTCCAAAAATCATAGGCCCATGGGTACCTAAACGGTTTATATGAGTGGGAAGGTGTTAATAGACCAGGTATTTTACCTGCTAGTTTTTTATTTGCATCATCCATAAGATATTCCTCCTTTTAAAATTGTTAATATAAAGTTATTGACATGATAGACATTCTTCATAGTCGGTTTTCTCCTCAACAATATTTTTTTGAGGCCATTGTTTCGTATTATCAGCTTCAACACCAGCATAGCTAGCTCTTTGAATTGATTTTGATCTACAATAATACAAACTTTTGATTCCCAATTCCCAAGCTTTCCAATGAAGCATCATTAAATCCCATTTATCAATATCAGCAGACAAATATAAATTGATAGATTGACTTTGGCAAATATAAGGAGTTCTGTCTGCTGCCATTTCTACGATCCATCTTTGATCCATTTCAAACGCAGTCTTAAATACTGATTTTTCTTCGTCATTTAGCTCATTGAGGTGACTGATAGAACCGTCGTTTTCAAGAATACTTTGCCATATCTTTTCATTGTTAATTCCTTTATTTTCAAGAAGGTTTTCTAAATATTTATTTTTTACAGTAAAAGAACCAGATAATGTTTTATGGGTGTATATATTTGCAGGAATGGGCTCTACACATGCACTTGTACCTCCGCAAATAATGCTGATCGAGGCGGTTGGTGCAATTGCCATTTTGTGACTAAATCTTGATTTTACTCCCATTTCATTGGCATCGGGACAAGCCCCTTTTTCCATTGCAAGAATAAGTGAGGCTTTATCCGCCTCTTTTTTCAGGTGTTTAAAAAACTTTGAATTCCAACTTTTTGCAATTGCACTCTCAAAAGCAACTCCCTTCTTCTGGAGAAAACTATGGAACCCCATGGCTCCAAGTCCAACAGATCTTTCCATTTTAGCCGAGTAAACTGCATTTTTCATTGACTCTGGTGCATTTTTAATAAAGTCTTCAAGAACGTTATCTAGAAATCTCATTATATCTTCTATAAATTGGCTTTCATTATTCCACTCATCCCATTTCTCGAGATTTACTGAAGATAAACAGCAAACCGCTGTCCTATCTTTTCCATGATGATCTAGTCCTGTATGAAGCATTATCTCACTACAAAGATTGGAAGTTCTCACTTTCATACCCAGTTTTCTTTGATGTTTGGCCATATTCTTGTTTACTGTATCCATAAAGACCAAATACGGCTCTCCAGTTTGCATCCTAGTTTCTAATATTTTTTGCCATAATTCTCTGGCATTAATCTTTTTTAAGGTTTCATTTGTCTTAGGACTTCTAAGACAAAACTCTCTGTTATGCTTAACACATTCCATGAATTCGTCTGTTATATTAATTCCGTGGTGAAGGTTTAGGCTTTTTCTATTAAAATCACCAGAAGGCTTTCTGATTTCTAAAAACTCTTCTATTTCAGGGTGATGAACATCCAGGTAACAAGCCGCAGATCCTCTTCTCAAAGATCCTTGAGAAATTGCAAGAGTTAGAGAATCCATGACTCTTACGAAGGGAATTATTCCAGAAGTTTGTCCAGACTTCTTCACAGTTTCTCCAATTGACCTCACCTCTCCCCAATATGTGCCAATTCCACCCCCATTGGAAGCAAGCCATACATTTTCTCCCCATGTTGAAAGTATTCCATCAAGACTGTCTTGAACAGAATTTAAAAAACAAGAGATCGGCAGTCCTCTTTTAGCTCCCCCATTGGATAATATTGGTGTGGCGGGCATGAACCAAAGTTTAGAAATATAATCATAAATCCTCTGAGCATGATCTTCATTATCACTGTAACATTTTGCGACTCTCATGAACATGTCCTGGAACTTTTCATTTGGTAATAAATATCTGTCTATCAGAGTGGCTTTTCCAAAATCTGTTAAATGCTTATCTCTAGAATAATTAACATTTAATTTTTGTTTGCTCTGCACATTTTGCTCAGCAACTTTTTCACCTGATAAATTCAGGACTTTTACGTTTAATTGATTCATTATAAATTTCCTACAAAAAAATTTTCAACACAACATATAGTAATAAAAGTAAAAAAATTGTCAACCGGTAGTAGTTATCTTTTTTTGGCGTGCCCGGAGAGAGTCGAACTCCCAACCTTCTGATTCGTAGTCAGATGCTCTATCCAATTGAGCTACGGGCACATCTTTTATTTTTCTTGATTATTAAAATAACCATATTATCTAAATACCAGAAATATTTAATTTTAATAAAATTTTTTTTTGTTTATTTTAACAATTTTTTAGGCTATAAATTATAAAACCTAAATATCGTTAACAATTTTAAACGCGTAAAAAAAAAATATGATCAAAAATAAATTAAATCTCTTTTCAATTGCATTGCTTACCGCCATCTATTCTTGCACAGGTGTACAAGAGTACGTATTCCCATCTCTTTCAGACGAAGAAGTAGCAGCACCTCCTGCTTTAGACGAAGTGCCGTCATCAGTTGAAGATATAAACCAGCAAGCAAATGCACAAGAAATACCTCCCTCTCAATATGCTCCACCTCCAACAATGACAGCTCCTCAGGTTGTAAACGAGACAGGTCCTACGGGGACTTTTGTTGGCGGTAAAATAAATCAATTCAGAGCGGACCTTACTAGCATTCAAAATGCAATTTCTTCGCATAACAACGACTTTCTAAGATTTAAAGATCTAGTAGATGAGCAAACTTCTATCTATCAAGGTCTTTCCAGTGCCATTAGGTCCAGATTACAAATTGGAACAACACCAGGCAATCCCATACTAGTAGGACAATGGAATGATGCTCAAAGAGCGCTAGAAGATATACAAAACAATGTAAATAACCTACAAATTGTTAATAATAGAGTTACAGCAGACGCAGCTTTGATTGGGCATCTAAAAAATGCAATTGACTCTAGTTTTTTCATATCTGGTGCTATTGATGAAGATCACAACCAGCTTAAAGTATTAAAAGATGATGTTCAAAGAACTTCAGTACTTTACGATAGACTCATGACTGAACTTGAAGAAAAAATATCTAGAGAGATTCAAATTCTTAACGACGAAAGACAGTATATGAAGTTATTGGCCGAAGACGTTGAAGTAGGTAAGTTTGGAAGTAGAGTTAGCTCCCCCCCAACGAAGTCAACATCATCAGTTGATAGCGGTGACACTGAATCTGTAAAGCCTAAACAAATTAGAGTTGCTCCGATTAATTATGACAACGCTATATTAGTTATAAAATTTGATGATTCAAATTTTGATTACTCAACAGC
This sequence comes from Alphaproteobacteria bacterium, assembly GCA_045563055.1. Lineage (GTDB taxonomy): Bacteria > Pseudomonadota > Alphaproteobacteria > Methylaequorales > Methylaequoraceae > Methylaequor. The sequence goes on along the minus strand of JBJKUR010000007.1, from coordinate 44,595 downwards.
ATTATTTGAATCAGTATCCAGTGCATTAGAGCAAATGCCATCTGCGGGGTTTGAAGTTGTAGCCGTAAGTCCAGCAGGAGGAACTAGCTATGCTGATCAAGCAAGAAATAAAGCAGCAGAGGTCTTCTCAAAGATAGTTGAGATGGGCGTCCCAACGGAGAGGCTATCTATTGCATCATCAACAAGCTCTTCTGCTCAGGCAGAGGAAGTTCACATTTATCTTAAAAACTAGGTCTCATTATTTAAGATAAACATTAGTTCTCAACAACTATTTTTTCACCAACAAGTTTTATACGGCTGTCTAGCCGTTTGTTATCAATGAGCTTTATTCCATCAATGTTGACAGAAATGAAAATTCTACAATCGCAAAAGTTCTTACCGATTTTTGAGAGGTTATCCTCCTTCAATATCTCAAGATAATTTACTTTATTAATATCATTTTCTAAAAGATTCTTCTTGAAGTCTTCTATTGATGATATTGAAAAGTTACCTTCTGAAATCTTTATTCTAATTTTATTCAGAGTATCTGGAATCCTCATCAATTCGTTTTTTTTATTTCTCAAAAATTGATTTCTTGATGAAATAGCAACTTCCTTGGTATCTCTTATTGTTGGAACAACTATAACATCAGTCTTAAAGTTACACACTTTTATAATTTTTTTTATCACCATAATTTGTTGGAAATCTTTCTCTCCTAAATATATATAATTTGGTTTGATTATATCTAAAAAGTTTATAATAACCTTAGCAACTCCTTTAAAATGGCCTGGTCGATCAACACCACAAAGTCGACTAGCAATTTTTCCCAGTGGAGGCGGATAAAGTTTTTTATTTAGGAAGTTATTATCAGGAGCAAATAAAAGATCTATATTTTCTCTTATTAACAAACACTTATCAATTGACAGTGTTCTTGGATATCTCAAAAAATCTTTTTTATCATCAAATTGATGAGGGTTAACATAAATACTAACTAAGGAAATAAAGTTTTTTTTTTTTGCTGCTCTAATAAGACTTATGTGTCCTTTATGCAAATTACCCATTGTTGGGATAAAATTAATTTTTCTTCCGCTTTTTTTTAGTTCAGCGATTTTCTGAGAAAGTTTTTTTTTTTCATTGATTAGTAACATTGATTTCTTTTAGGGTATTTTTTGTTTCTCACCTCATCAGAATATTTTTTAATAGAGATCTTTGCATTTTCAAAAAAATTAAAATATTTTTTTGAAAATTTTGAATTAAATTTTGTCATATCAAGGATATCTTCGGTAACCATAATTTGTCCCTTACAATTCGTTGATGCACCAATACCTATGATAGGCACTGAACAACTTTTAACTAAGTCATCGACTAATTTTTTAAACGTGCACTCAACAACAATCGAAAAAACTCCGGCTTTTTCTAATGATAGAGCATCTTTAAAAAATTGAATCTTTTCTCTCTTTGTGCTTCCGTATACCTTGGGTTTTTCCTGATATTGGGGCATCATGCCTATATGTCCCATAACATTAATCTTATTATCAATAAGGTATCTAGCTGTATCCTGTATATTTTCTCCACCCTCAAGTTTAACAGCCATGGCTCCAGTCTGTGATAGAATTTTTTTTGCATTCTTAAGAGCCTGAACTTTAGAGTTTTGGTAACTGCCGTAGGGCATGTCAACAACAACAAAAGACTTTTTTGTAGCTTTTACGACAGCCTTTGCATGGTTGATCATCATTTCAATAGTTACCTGTCTAGTACTTTCATAGCCATATAATACTTGTCCCAAAGAATCTCCTACCAATATTAAATCAACGTGACCGTCAACTAAATTTGCAATTGGAACCGTATAGGCCGTAAGACAAACTATTGAAGGTTTTTGTAAAATTTGTTTTAATGAAATTCTTTTTATCAAAATAAACTCTTAAATTTTATTAGAAAGACATTAGTAATTTATACTTAGATTATGAAAAACAAAATATTTTTTTTTCTTATTTCCATTATTTTCTCTACGCAAGAAATTCTAGCAGACGATAACATTTATCATACTGTTCAACCGGAGAGTTCGTCAAAAAGAAATTATTTTAATAATTTAAGATTCGGTGAATTTAAAGATTATGCAGTTGTTACAGCTAATGATTATGCAACTAAAATAGGATATAGAGTTATTGAAGAAGGAGGAACAGTTGCAGACGCAACTGTGGGAATACAGCTTGCTTTAGGTTTAGTAGAACCTCAATCATCTGGTTTGGGAGGTGGTTTATTTGTTACGTACTATGACTACAAATCTAAGAAAACATACAGTTTTTTAGGAAGAGAGACTGCCCCCAAAAATTTAAATCAGGAAATATTTCTTGATTCTAATAAAAAACCAAAAAAATTTTTTGATGCTGCCATTGGAGGTGCTTCAGTTGGTGTCCCTGGAACGCTTCATGCTCTCTACAGATTCCATAAAGAATACGGGAAACTTAAATGGAGAAGAATAGTTAACTTGGTTCTTGAATTATCTTACAAAGGTTTTGTTCCGCCAAACAGATTAGTCAATGCTCTTAAAAAAGAAAAATATCTATTTGAAATTAATCCCAAATCTATATACCGGAGTGTGCTTATCGACAAAAGTAAAATATTTCATAATCATAAATATTCTGAAACATTAGAAAAAGTGTCGTCTGGAATTGTAGAGTTTTATAATGGTAAAATTTCAAAAAATATTGTGAAAGAAGTAAACAACTCAAACAACCCTGGAAACCTTTCATTAACAGATATTAAAAACTATAACTCAGAAAAAGAAGAGTCATTCTGCTTCAAATTAAAAAATAAATATCAAATCTGCGGTCCTAACCTTCCATCATCAGGAACCTTGTGTATAGTTCAATCTTTAATAATTTTTGAGAGCTTATTAAATAAGAAGAAAATTAAGCTTGATAAATATTATTTAGAAGAAATTTTAGAAATTTTAAATTTTGTTTATTTTCTTAGAGACAGTGAACTCGCAGATCCAAGATTTGTAGAAATAGATTTACAAAAATTGGTTGATGAGGATTTTTTATTAAAAAATTATTCCAAATTTAAGAAAAATAAGTCACCTTTAGTAACTAAAAATCTTGACGAGATTTTAAGCTCCACAACCCATTTTAGTGCAGTCGATAAATACAAAAATGTTGTTTCCGTGACCTCAAGCATTGAAAGCTCTTTTGGGTCTAGGTTGTTCGTAGATGGATTTTTCTTAAATAACCAATTAACAGATTTTACTTTTAATGTCTACGGGAAGGAGGGAAATTTATTAAAAAACAGACCCGAACCGGAAAAGCGTCCTCTTAGTTCAATGGCACCACTGATAGTTTTTAATGAAAATGACGATTTCCTATTAAGTATTGGTTCTCCTGGAGGAAAAGCAATAATTTCATATATTTTTAAGTCCTTAATAGATATTTTTTATTTAAAATTAGAGATAAAAGAAACGATTCAAAATCCAAATTATATAAGAATAAAAAATAAAACCTTTGTAGAAAGTTCCAACCTAAAGGAAAAAATAAGAGGTAAATCCTCTGTAAGAAACCTAACGAGTGGATTGGCAATAATTAAAAAAAAAAAAAATGGTTATTCGGTTGGTGCTGATTACAGAAGAGATGGAACTACAAGAGGAAATTAACAATTGTAAAAATTAGGTTTTTAGTATAATTTATTCTTGAGGTTAATATGAAAAGAACTTTCCAACCAAGTAATCGAGTTAGAAAAAACCGTCATGGTTTCAGATCTAGAATGTCCACACCAGCTGGAAAAAAGGTCTTGAACCGAAGACGTCTAAAAGGAAGAAAAATTCTCTCTGCCTAATTCACTTACTAAACTTAAAAAACGCTCAGAATTTCTTTTTATAAGGAATGAAGGATCTTGTATAAAAACTAAATTCTTTATCATCAACTATTTTCATACCGAAGAAAATAAAATTAAGTTTGGGATAACAATTTCAAGAAAATTTGGGAATTCTGTTTGCAGAAATTATGTAAAAAGAGTGATTAGATCGATACTCGCTCAAAACTTTAATAAATATTTTACAAGAATCATTTTTGAAATAATTCCCAAAAAGAACATCGAGAAAATTAAATATCAAGAACTCGAAAATGATTTAATTTCAAATCTTAAAAATTTAGTAATTTAATTTATTGAAATATAAGTAACTATCATATATTAATATTATCTTTGCTCATGGATAATCAAAAAAATTTAATTCTTGCCGTAGTTTTTTCACTAATAGTACTAATTGGGTACGACTTTTTTTTCAATCCTAAAACAAAGAGAGTAAGTCAAGAGCAATTTGAAAACATTGAAGATTCAAATCAAAGACCTGATCAAGACATACCATCACTTGATAAAAAGGAAAAGGATATTGAAGGACAAAAAGAAAAAAGAATTTTCTTCAGATCTCAAAGATTAGAAGGTTCAATAAATCTCTATGGCGCTACCTTCGATGACATATTCTTAAAAGATTATTTTAAAACTACTGAAAAAAAAGAAAAAATTAATATTTTAGGGAAAGAAAATTCTGATAAGCCATATTTCTTAAGAATGGGTTGGGCATCAACAGATAAATCAGTAAAAATGCCCGGAAAGAATTCACTGTGGAAAGCCTCAAAAGAAAACTTTTCAGAGAATGAAGATATACAATTAACATGGGATAATGAGGAGGGTTTAACTTTTAAAAGAAAAATTAATATTGATACAAACTTTATGATCTCTGTTGAAGATAAAGTTTTTAATAAAAGTGGGAAAACAGTTGAATTAACAAATTTTTCTTACCTTCGAAGAAAAAATCATCGTCCTGAAAATAAATTTTTTATTTTACATGAGGGACCCTTGGGAGTTTTCAATGATACATTAAAAGAAGTTTCATATGACGACATTGAGGATGAGAACGAAATTATAGAGACATCTAAGAATGGATGGATTGGCTACACGGATCATTATTGGCAATTAGCAATATTTCCAGAAAATGATAAATCATTTAAAGCTAGATTTAAAAATCTTAAAAATGACAGTAATTCTGTTCAAATTGATTTTATAAATGACTCTATAGAATCATTGGAAAACAATAGTTCTATAATAGCTAAATCATTTATTTTTGCGGGTGCTAAAGAAGTCCCGCTCATAGATGAATACATCAAACAACTCAACGTTAATAAACTTGATTTATCTGTTGACTTTGGTTGGTTCTATTTTTTAACCAAGCCTTTATTTTATGCATTACATTTCCTCTCAAGCTTATTTGGAAACTTTGGATTAGGAATTATTATATTAACTATTTGTATTAGGATCATTCTTTTCCCTCTAGCTAATAAATCATTTAAGTCAATGAATGCAATGAGAATTCTAACCCCTGAAATACAAAGGCTGAGAGAAAGATATAAAGACGATAAAGCAAGGATGAATCAAGAAATGTTTTCAATGTACAAAGAAAAAAAAATTAATCCTGCTTCTGGTTGCATACCCATTTTAATACAAATTCCAATCTTTTTTGCATTATATAAAGTTTTATTTGTCTCGATAGAAATGAGGCATGCTCCTTTTTTTGGTTGGATAAATGATCTATCTGCACCTGACCCTACAAGTATTTTCAATCTCTTTGGATTAATTCCTTGGGACCCACCGCTATTCCTAACAGTTGGAATATGGCCACTTTTGATGGGATTATCAATGTATCTTCAGCAAAAAATCAATCCACCACCTCCTGACCCTATTCAAGCAAAAATTTTTATGATGCTACCAATAATTTTTACTTTTTTACTTGCAACCTTCCCATCGGGAATGGTCATCTATTGGACGGTTAATAATATTCTCTCCATAGCCCAACAATATTACCTGCTTAAAAAACAAAAAAGAAATGTTTAAAAAATTAAATTTCAAATTGATCAATGAATGAAACTTGGAAATTTATAGATGAAGTTCATGAATTTAGAAATTTACCTGATGATGATGTTAGAGAAATAGTTTTTTGGGGGCGCTCAAATGTTGGTAAATCTTCACTTATCAATTCTTTTACAAAATCTTCTATTGCCAAAACGTCAAAGACGCCTGGAAGAACAAGATCGCTTGTTCTTTTTCAACTAAATAAAAAAATTAGAATTGTTGACTTTCCTGGTTATGGGTACTCGAGAATTCCAAAAACAAAAGAAAACAAACTTAACGAATTAGTTGATAATTATATCCGAAAAAGAACAAATTTATTCGCACTTTGCTTGCTAATTGATTCACATCATGGATTCAAGAAAATGGATAAAATCATCTTAGATCAACTAAATTGTCACATTCAAGATAAAATTATCATAGTCTTTACAAAAATTGATAAACTAAAAAGTAAAGGTGACAAAGAAGCTCTCAATGAATTAAACAACTTAACTGCATCACAACTAAATAAAAATTTCTTTAATACTAGTATTAAAGAAATTAATACGATAATTTTATTTAAAAAATTCATGATGAATTCTTTGTAAAATGCATAACACAAAAATAAATCCTAAAAATCTAATCGATAAAGCTTCAATACTCTCGAAAGCACTTCCTTTCATGCAGAGATATTCTGAGAAAAGTATTACGATAAAATATGGTGGTGCAGTAATGGGTGAAAAAAAGCTCTCTAGTAGCTTTGCAAAAGATATAGTCCTTTTAAAACAAGTGGGAATTAATCCATTAGTTATTCATGGAGGAGGCCCAAAAATTAAAGGGATGTTAGATAAATTAAAGGTTAAAACGAACTTTATAGACGGCCTAAGAGTTACTGACAAAGAAACAATGAAGATCGTTGAGATGGTTTTATCGGGTTCTATTAATAAAGAAATTGTAATGGAGATTAACAGAGAAGGCGGCAAAGCCATTGGACTTTCTGGAAAAGATGGTCTTTTGGTTGAAACACAAAAAATAAAGTCCTCCAATCTAAGTTCCAAACAAAAAAAGATCAATTTAGGTTTCGTTGGGCAACCAAAAAAAATAAATGATAACTTGTTAAACTGGCTTATTAAATCTCATTTTATCCCCATTATTTCACCTATTGGATTCAACGAAAATTATGATACTTATAATATTAATGCTGATACTATGTCTGGAAGTATAGCTTCCTCTATATTATCTGAGAGATTAATCCTTTTAACTGACGTTGAAGGTGTTTTAGATAAAAAAGGTAATCTCTTGAGAGAGGTTTCAATTAAAGACGTTAAGAAGTTAATCAAGAACGGTACTATCATGGGAGGTATGATCCCAAAGGTACAAACATGTATAGATGCGGTTAATAACGGTGTGAAAGCAGCGGTTATTCTTAATGGAAAACTCCCTCACGCTATTTTATTAGAGATTTTTACTGAGAGCGGAGTAGGAACATTAATCACTAAATAATGACTTCTAAGAAATTCAAAGATACCAAAACTTGGTTATTCGATCTTGACAATACATTATACCTAGCAAATCTGGGTATTTTTTCTCAAATAGATGAAAAAATGAAAAAATTCATCTCAAAAAAAATTAATATTACCGAAGAAGAGGCTTTTAAAGTACAAAAGAAATTTTATAAAAAATATGGAACTACTTTATATGGTCTAATGAAAAATTATGATATTAATCCTGATACATTTTTAGAATTTGTTCATGATATAGATTTAAAAAGGTTGAAAAAATCAGATTCATTGAAAAAAAAAATCCGCGCTCTTCCGGGAAAAAAAATAATCTATACCAATGCTGATGAAGTTTATGCGACCAGAGTATTGAAGAAATTGGGAATAGACGATCTATTTTTTGATATTTTTGACATTAAAAAAGCTTCTTACAGACCAAAACCAATGATATTTTCAATTAATAAACTCATAAAGACATATAAGCTAGAACCACAAAATGTGGGTTATTTTGATGATCTTGAAAGAAATCTAGAATCTGCGCATAAAAAAGGAATAATTACTATTCATATTTCTGAAAAATCAGATAGAGGAGATGAATCATTTATTGATTTTAGATTTAAAACTATAACTTGTGCTTTAGATATGATAATAAAAAGGCTAAATGTAAGAAGTTTCAATGAGTCAAAATATTAAAAATGAAATAGAAAAATTTTGGGATGAAAAAGATAAAATCAATTTCTCTCAACCTGATATCAAACAAAAAATTATCGATGTTTTGTCTATGCTAGATACGGGTGAACTGAGAGTTTGTGAGAAGAAAAACGATTATTGGGTTACAAACGAATGGATCAAGAAAGCAATACTATTATCTTTCAAAGCTTTAGAAACTAATATTTTTTCAAGCGGAATATCGAATGCAAGACGTGGTCAATACAGTTGGTATGATAAAGTATACCTTAAGACCTCGGGCTGGGTCGAAGATGATTGGACCAAAAGAAGTTTTAGGTCAGTACCAGGTGCAATTGTAAGATTCTCTTCTTATATAGCAAAAAATGTTGTTCTAATGCCTTCTTTCGTTAATCTTGGTGCTTATGTAGACACAGGAAGTATGATTGATACATGGGCTACTGTTGGCTCTTGTGCTCAAATAGGAAAAAATGTTCATATATCAGGTGGTGCTGGAATTGGCGGTGTTTTAGAACCACTTCAAGCCAATCCAGTAATTATTGAGGATAACTGTTTTATTGGTGCTAGATCTGAGATTGCTGAGGGTGTTATAGTAAAAGAAGGAAGTGTGATATCCATGGGTGTATTTATAGGAGCGTCAACAAAAATTATAGATAGAGAGTCAGGTGAGATTTTTTATGGCGAAATTCCTCCATATTCTGTGATAGTTCCTGGATCACTGCCAGGGAAAAAACTTAACAATGGAGAAGTTGGGCCAAACCTTTACTGTGCAGTAATCGTAAAAAAAGTTGATGCAAAAACAAGATCTAAAACATCAATTAATGATCTACTTAGAGAATGAAAAACTCGATAGAATTATCTTCAGAACTTATAAAATTCAAGAGTATCACACCAGATCAATCAAATGCATTGGACTTTCTAAAAAGAATTCTTAAGAAATATAAATTTGATTGTTATTTACTCAAATTTGGTAAAGATAAAATTAAAAATCTATATGCCTGTTATAAAGGAGGAAATGGTCCAACAATATGTTTTGCCGGACATACAGATGTCGTACCTCCAGGTGATCTCAATAAGTGGAAACACAAACCGTTTGATGCTGTAATAGAAAATAATAAACTTTATGGGAGGGGTGCCAGTGATATGAAATCAGCGATTGCATCATTTATTTCGGCTACTCAAAAATTTTTGGAAGAAAGGAACTATAAATTTAACGGAACATTAGCTTTTCTGATAACTGCTGATGAAGAGGGGGTGGCAGAGTTTGGCACAAAGAGTATGGTAAAGTGGTTAAAAAAAAAAAAAAAAAAAATTGATTATTGTCTTGTTGGAGAACCTACAAACCCAAAAAGAATTGGTGAAATGATAAAAATAGGTCGTAGGGGAAGTATTAATTTTTCTTTAAAAATAAGTGGCTCACAAGGGCATGTGGCATATCCTGATAAGGCTGACAACCCAATAGATATTATTCCAAAAATATTTGAAGAGTTCAAAAAACCATTCGATAATGGTTCTGAGAAATTCCAACCAACAAATTTAGTAATAACTTCAGTTGATGCTGATAATAAGATTGCAAACCTAATCCCAAGCTTTGTTAATATTCTTTTTAATGTAAGATTTAATGATAAGTTTAATTCAGAAAAGATTATTAAAGTAATTCATTCAAGAATTAAAAAAATAACAAAGAACTACATTCTCACCTCGAAAGTATCTGGTGAGTCATTTATTAATTACTCAGAATTTTTAACAAAATGCTTAACAAAATCAATTAAAAAAGTGACCAATACCACTCCAGAATTAAGTACATCAGGAGGAACATCTGATGCTAGATTCATATCTGAGATTTGTCCTGTACTTGAGTTCGGTTCCATAGGCGAGACAATGCATAAAACAAATGAAATGGTTAGAACAAAAGATATAGAGAAGCTAAGTGAAGTATATTATGAATTATTAAAAAACTTTTTTGATAATTAATATTCTATTTTTTCTAAATAAAGACCATGAGCTGGTGCAGTAGGACCTGCATTTTTTCTTTCTTTTGATTCTAAAATATTTAAAACCTTTTCCTCGTTCCAAACTTTTTTACCTACATTTACAAGTGTTCCTACAATTATTCTCACTTGATTATGTAGAAAAGACTTCCCAGTCACTCTTATTTCGATGTTGTTAATATTTTCCTTAATTTTTATGTTATCTATCGATCTTACAGAGCTATTCGACTGACAACTTATCGATCGGAATGCATTGAAATCAAACTTACCGATCAATACCCTTGAGGCCTGAGTCATTAATAATATATTCAATCTTTTGGGAACAAACCATGCTCTTTTTTCAATTAAAAAAGATCTAATTTGTCTATTAAAAATTTTGTATAAATAGGTTTTTTTTTTAACTGAAAATCTAGAATCAAAAGTCATAGGAACTTCCTCAGCTTTTAAAATAGAAATTTTGTTAGCCGTTTTTCTCAAGATATGATTCATAGCTAAAGCAATTTTTTCCTTATTAATATTAATTTTACTAACGTCAAAATGAGCAACTTGATCTATAGCATGCACTCCTGAGTCTGTCCTGCCAGCTCCAAAAACCTTAATTTTTTCTTGAAACAACTGTGAAAGAGATTTTTCAATCTCCTCTTGAATGGACTTCCCTTTTTTCTGTTTTTGCCACCCGATGTAATCACTTCCGTCATATTCTATGGTTAATTTAAGTCGATTCATTAGATGAAAAAAAAATCAGTTATTTCGTTGCCATTTATAAAATCTTTGACAGACGTGGGTTTTTTCCCTTCCTTTTGAATTATTTCAATCTTCAGAAAGTCTTTAACGCACTTTACTTGAAAGTTTTTTGTAATTTCGCCAATATCATAATTACCCTTATCACTTATATCTTGATCTGAAATGACAGATGCTTTTAAAATTTTTATTCTAGATTCAGAGTTTCTAAAACATGTCCAAGCACCTGGTTTTAAGCTAAAAGCTCTAATCTGGCAATTTACATCATGAGCACTTTTATTCCATGAAATTCTATATTCAGACTTTTGAATTTTTTTTGCATAAGTTATTCCATCTGAATTTTGATGTTTATAGTCGTAAACATTTTCAATGATTGAAAATAATGATTTTTTTAAAATTTCTTTTCCATAAGTAATGATTTTTTTACTTAGTGAATCAAAGTTTTCATCTTTCTGTATTTTTATTAATTTTCCTAATATTACTGGTCCGGAATCTAATTTTTCATCTACTCTCATAACGCTTACTCCAGTTTGTTTGTCGTCACTTAAAATAGCCCTTTGTATCGGTGCAGCACCTCGCCAACGAGGTAAATTAGATGCATGAACGTTTAAACTTTGATATTTTGGTAAATTTATAACTTTCTCAGTGAGTATATTTCCATATGCAACCACTACATTAAAATCTATTTTTATATTCTTAATTTTTTTAATAAAATCTTCATCATTTATAATCTTTGGTGAGAAGACTTCAATCTTTTGGTCTAATGCCCATTGATGGACTGGTGATAATTTAATCTTTTTACCTCTTCCAGAAACTCTCGGCGGTTGAGTAACTACGTATACAATTTTGAAACCATTAGAATATAGATCTTTAAGGAAACTTAGGGCGAAACCTGGAGTACCATAGAATCCTATTCTAATTTGACTCGCCGCTGTCATTTTTTTTTTTTAAATTTTTCTTAACTTTTTCATATGCTCGACGTTTTTTTAAATTCGAGAGATAATCAATAAAAAGTATTCCATTTAAGTGATCAATCTCATGCTGGATACAAATTGATAATAATCCATCGAATTTATATTTATTTATTTTTCCATTTATATCAAACCATTCAATATCAACAGTCTTATATCTTTCAACTTCAGCATAGTAACCTGGAATTGATAAGCATCCCTCCTCATTGAGAGCCTTTGTTTCTGAAAATTCCACTATTTTCGGATTTATAAATGTTCTAGGACATTTTTCTCCATCCTCCTTCAAATCAATTACAATAATTTGCTTTTCTATCCCAACTTGTGGTGCTGCCAATCCTATCCCATTTCCTGATGCATAAAGTGTGTCAAATAAATCTTTGACTGTATTTTTAAGATTGATATCAAAACTTAGCACCTTAGATGATTTGTGCTTAAGTCTTTTATTAGGTATAATTAAAATATCTAGAACACTCATTGATTTAAATTATGAACATTGAAATTAATTTCTTTTTTTTAATTCTATTCTTAATAATAATGTTTTTATTTTTACATTTTTTTTTTTCAAACAACAATAGCAAAGAAAGAATTAAAACCCTTCTTGACAATCAATCTATACTTCAAAAATCGATAGCAGATTTAATCGAAAAAAACTTTGATAAAATGGACTCTAAATTTGATAGATCTCATTATGAAAATAATAGCAACCTTAATCAAATTAGAGAGAAAATGTCACTTATTGATAGAGCACAACAAAATATATCCAGCTTGACAGAGAATGTTGTCGATTTGAAAAACTTTCTTTCAAGTACATCACAGAGAGGAAGATTTGGAGAAATGATATTAGAAAACCCCCCCCCCCCCCCCCCCCCCCTTATAGCAGATTATTTGCCAAAAGATTACTATGAATTCCAAAAAACATTGTCTAATAATTCAAGAGTGGACTGTATGATCAAATCATCTGGAGCACTTGATAAACTTTGCATAGATGCAAAATTTCCAAAAGAAAATTATGACAAATTCAAAAAATCAACTTCAAAAGATGAGCAAGTCAGGTTTCTTAAAGTATTTAAGTCTGATATTAATAAACATATTGTTAATGTAAGAACAAAATACTTGATTCCAGGTGAAACGTCAGAGATTGCATTAATTTTTATTCCTAGTGAACAAATTTATCTAGAAATCTTTAAATTATTTCCAGATTTAAGCCACACATTTTATGATAGTAAGATATTTTTAATTTCTCCAACGACTCTTTGGATAATTTTAAATTCTGTTGAGAGTATAATAAAAGATAAAAAAATACAAAAAAACTCATCAACTATATTTCAGCAATTAAAAGATATTAATACGGAAATAACTAGGCTTGAAAATAGAGTAAAAAAAATGGATAGTCATTTCTCAAGTGCTCAAAATGATATCAACGATATTTTAATAACAACAAAGAAGATATCTCATAAAAAGGAAAAACTTCTTCGACTTGACAGTTCTAATTAGTTATTTTTACCTCTAGTCTTGAAGTAAATGCCGTAGACATTGTATTATAATCTAGCATTTCCAACTCACCACCGATGGGTATTCCTTGAGCAAGTTTTGTTACTAGCACTCCAATTTTCAAACATTCGTCTGCTATATACTGTCCTGTAATTTGACCCTCGGTAGTAACATTTGTAGCAATAATAACTTCTTTCACACTATTGTCTTTCAATCTGTTAAAAAGAGAATTAATATTAAGTTCATCGGGACCAATACCATCCATGGCCGATAGAACTCCACCCAAAACATGATATTTTCCATCGAATGCGTTGCTTTTTTCTATAGCCCAAAGATCAGCTATATCCTCAACTACGCAAATTTTTTCTTCATTTCTTTTTTTATTACTACAGATGTTGCAAGGATCTGTGAGATCAATATTTCCACAACTTTTACAAAAGATTAGCTCTGATTTTATTTTTTCCAAAGTACTTATAAGTAGCGGAATAAAACTTTGTTTATGCTTTAAAATATGTAAAACAATTCTTCTCGCAGACCTAGGTCCAAGACTCGGAAGTTTTGAAAATATATTAACTAGATCTGTGAGAGATGACATTTTTCAATTAAAAAGGAAGTTTTATACCAGGAGGGAGTCCCATGCCTCCTGACAGAGAACCCAACTGATTATTCATATGCTCAGAAATTTTGGTAGTTGCATCATTGATTGCTGCTATAATTAAATCCTCCAAAACTTCTTTTTCATCTGCTTTGATCAAAGTTGGGTCAATGTCAATTTTCTTTAAATCGTGTTTTCCTGACATTATAACTTTAATAGCTCCTCCTCCAGAAATTCCTTCTATTTCTGCATCTTCAAGTTTTTTTTGCATTTCGGCCATTTTTTCCTGCATAGCTTTAGCTTGCTTCATTATTTGTGACATATCATTCATGATCTTCCTTTCTTTTTAAAGATTCTGATAATTTTTTTATTGAAACTACTCTAGATGATGGAATGATTTCAAGAATTTTTTTTACATAACTATTACTTTCAACTTCTAGTAATTTTTGTTGCTCAATCTCCTGATCATACTCAGCAATCGATTTAACTCCTTTGTTTGAAGACAATGAAATCATCCAACGGTCATTTGTAATATTATTGAGTAATTTAGATGCTTTCCATAGAATTTTTTTTGCATCTGAATTTTCTGAAATACTCTCAAGCTGGATTTCCTTTAAATTCTCAGTATCTATAAAATTTACAAGTCTAAATGAGTTTTTCAGATGATAAGAAATAAGTATTTCAGAACTCTTTTCAATTTCTTCCACTAAAAATTTAAACTTATCAATAATCGGTTCTTGTTTCACAGGAATTTTATCAATCTGCGTATCTTCATAGGGCCTCATATTGACTGCAAGATTTTTGTCTGAATTACTCAGTTGTGCTGATGGGATTTCATCACATTCTTTTTGATCCAATTTATGCTCCTCAGGTATTTTAGGTTTCTTGGGTTCTACTTCAGATAATTTAATTTTTCCTTCTAGTAATTCGAAAGGAGTTGGAATCAAGGAGACATAACATAGTCTCATAATTGTGACCTCAAAACTTTGCCTCTCATCAAAACACTCATTCAACTCATTTGCATATTTTTGAATTAATTCCCAAAATCTAGTCATAAAATCTATATCATATTTTTTTGATATATCTTTTATGTTGGACAATATATTGGGCTCAATTGTAATATCTTCATCATTGAAGCCAATTTTTATTCTCATAGCATAATAAACAAATTTCATTAAAGTCTGACTAAGCATGAAGATCGATATACCCTTCAAATATAAATCATTAAAAATTTTTATGGATTCATTTACATCACCTTCAAACAACAAATTGAGCAACCTTATAACCATAGTATTATCCGATAAGCCTAAAACATTTCTAATTGTTTCTATTTTCACAGGGGTTCCTCTTGCAAGTACATTATCAAGAATTGAGAGTGCATCCCTTATAGATCCCTCTGATCCTTGTGATATTAAGTCACAGCCAAGCTTTTCGATTTCGTAGCCCTCTTTTACAGATATGTTCATTAAAAAATCAGATATAACCCTTGTATCCACTCTCTTTAGTTGGAATCTTTGACATCTTGAGAGAATTGTTAATGGTATTTTTTCAGTTTCTGTTGTTGCAAATATAAACAGTACATCTGCAGGTGGTTCCTCAAGTGTTTTTAACAACGCATTGAAGGCTGCTTTTGACAGCATATGAATTTCATCAATTATGAAAATTTTCTTTTTTGCAGCAACTGGTTTATAATTAACGTTATCTATTATCTCTCTTACATCTGAGACACCTGTTCTACTTGCAGCATCAATTTCTACAACATCTATATTATTACCTTTATCAATTGATCTACAATTATCACAATTACCACACGGTTCTATTAACTCTTTTCGCAGATTCAAGCAATTTACAATCTTAGAAAGAATTCTTGCTAGTGTTGTTTTTCCAACTCCACGTGTTCCAGAAAATATAAAAGCATGAGCCAACCTATCTAATTTTATAGATCCCTCAATTATCTTGCATGCTTCATCTTGCCCAACGATATCAGATAGTTTTTTAGGCCTATATTTTCTAGCTAAAACTATATAATTTTTTATATCAGTCATTAAATTATTCAAGGAGTTGAGATTTAACCCAATAGAAAACGTTACGGCTGCTTCTTTTCAGTTCTGACCGGATTGGCGAACCTATTGCCTAAATTCAACTCCCAATTTAATTTAGCATTTAAAAAAAGATATTAAAATATATTATTATTTTCTGAAAGAAGATGCTTTATAAAAACCTAAGATCCTTACTTTTGTTGAATAACTTTTCAGGATTTTGATGGCATTCTTAAAATTGTTTACATCAGGATGGGATTCCACATCAATAATAAAAGAAAACTGCTTAAAATCCTTGTTTACAAAAAAACTCTCTAACCTTGTTAAGTTAATACCATTTTTCGCAAATCCACCTAAAGCATTATATAAAGCTGCAGGTACATTTTTCGTATTAAAAACAATCGATGTTATGATTCTGCCGCTAATATTTAAAGTATTACTTTTCTTTGAGAATACTAAAAATCTGGTAATATTTTCCTTCTTATCTGCAAAATTCTTTTTCAATATTTTTAGATCATATATTTTTGCTGCTAATGTTGATGCAATTGCAGACATATTTTGATCATTATTTTCTCTAACAAACTTTGCAGCCCCAGCAGTATCCATAAAGTTAATCGCTATAAGGTTTAATTTTTTGATATTATTTGTACATTGACCAAGCGCATGAGTATGACTTAAAACTTTGGTGATTTTTTTAATTGTGCTTCTTTTATTAGCTAAAAGACAATGTTCAATTTTATGATAGTATTCCGCAACAACCTTTAGTTTTAAGTTTTCCAGAAGGAAATGCATATCAGCCACGCGTCCAGCTATATTATTTTCAACTGGAATCATAGCTAATTCAGCCTTTCCATCAGTAACCACGTCTAATGTTTTTTGGAAAGTATCACATGGTATTGTTTTGTAATCCTTATAGAATTTTCTACAAACTAATTCTGAGTAGGCTCCTTCTAAACCCTGAAATGAAATAATTTTTTTTACCATTCTTTTGGTGATTAAAGTTTATTTTTTTTAAAATGCAATCTAATTTTTCTCAAATCTTCTATTGTATCTATACTAGGAAGAGCATTAGATACTTTAGTCAATTTAATCTTCATTTTATGGTCCAAAGCTCTCATTTGTTCAAGACTCCTATTTTTTTCATTATTAGATTGAGGTAATTGAACAAACTTTTTCAGAGCCTCAGGTCTAAATGCATAAATTCCAATATGATGATATACATTTTTTTTTAATCCAGAATCTCTTCTAAAATCCAATGCATAGCCATTTTCTTCCTCATTCAATTTCACCACTGCTTTAACTACATTTTTATCATCTAACTCATTTCCACTTAAATCACATACAGCCGATCCAATCTCGACCGAAGTATCATTGAATAGTTCGATTAATTGTGAGAAGACTCTCTTTCCAAAAACTGGTAAATCACCTTGAAGATTTATTATTACATCATAGGACTTTTTAATTGATTGATAAACTTCATATACTCTATCAGTTCCACTCAAATGAGTTTTTTTTGTAAGAACTGATTCAATCTTATTTTTTCTACAAATATTCAATATCTCTTTACTATCTGTACCCACTATAACGTTGCCAATCTTTAAGTTTTCAGCCAGTTTAGACGTTCTTACAATGATTGGTTTGCCATTTAACGTTCTTAGTAACTTCTTTTTTAATCTAGATGACTCTAATCTTGCTGGAATAATGACAATTGGGCTTATTTTTTTTTTATTTTTATTGGTCACAATATCTGATTATTTATATAATGAAATTGTACCCATTAAAACACCATGAATAAATATTTTCTTCCAATTATTTCCATACTTATTTTGTTTCAGTCTTTTAAAGTTTTTGATGAAATATCTTACCACGATGATAGTAATGCAAAGAAAGGATTCGAAATTATTAGCAAAGAAATAGAAACAAGTGAGGGAAAAATGAAAATTAATGAAAAAATAATTTCATTATCTGAGGCTATTGATTTTGATTCTTTATTTAAACCTGCTGATATAGTAAAAGGAAAAAAATTATCAAAACAATGCCAAGCATGCCACGATTTTAGCACTAATTTAAAGATTAAAACTGGTCCTCCGCTCTGGGGACTTATAAATAGAGAAGTAGCCATAATAAAAGATTATAAGTACTCTGATGCATTGTCTGAGTTAAACAAAAATTGGACGCGCTCGGAACTATTTTTTTTTCTTGAAAACCCTAAAGAATACGTCAAAGGCACCAAAATGGTTTACAAAGGTCTAAAAAAAGAAAGTGATAGAGTCAACCTCATATCCTTTTTAGAATCATTGAAATGATTGAAATTAATGAACTGTTGAGTTTCGCTAATTTTTTCGCAGATAAAAGTAGAAAAATCTTAAAAAAAAAATTTTTTGAACCTTTAAAAATTGAGGAAAAGGAAGATGGTTCCTTGGTCACAGACATTGACAAGGAAATAGAACTTATGTTTAAGGAAAATTTGAATTCAAAATTCCCTTCTCATAACCTTATTGGAGAGGAATTTGGATTTGAGAAAAAAGAAAGTAAATACACTTGGATTATTGATCCGCTAGATGGAACACATAATTTTATTGCTGGAAAACCCATTTTTGGCACTCTAATAAGTTGTATGAAAAATAATAAACCGATCCTAGGAGTTATTGATATTCCTATATTAGAGAAAAGATGGTGTGGGGGGGTGAATATAGGAGTCAAACTAAATGAAGAAAAATGTAATAAGATTCATCGTAGAAAAAAATATAATCAATTAATTGTCGCGTCAACTTCCTTGCTAATGTTTGATAAAGAATTTGAAAAAAAAATAAAAAATATCTACCACAAAGTAAGATTCCCAGTTTTTGGTAGTGATTGTTTCTCATATGGGTTGCTTTTATCTGGAAAAGTTGACTTGATCATAGAGGCAAATATGAAACCATGGGATTATCTTGCTCAGGTAGCGCTTATAAAAGAACAAGGTGGAGTTATTACAGATTGGGAAGGAAAAGAACTTAATCTGGAATCGGATGGAAAAGTTATTGCATCCATAGAAAAAAATCACCATAAAAAAACACTTGAATATCTTAATAAATAGGAAAACTTTGAAACATATTTTTAGTATCATTATTGTATTTTTTTTTAACCTTACCTTTGTATATTCACAAGAATACAGGCATGGCATAGCTATGCATGGTGATTTAAAATACAAGAAGGATTTTAAAAAATTTGACTATGCTAATGAAAATGCCTTTAAAGGCGGAAAAATAAATAGATTTTCCATAGGAACTTTCGACAATTTAAATCCTTATATTCTTAAAGGAGTTGCAGCTTACCAATCAGCATATCTTTTTGAAACCTTAATGAAATCTTCATTTGATGAACCATTTAGTCAGTATGGTCTAATTGCTGAGGGTGTTAAGGTTCCATCTGACAGATCTTGGGTAGCATTTAAAATAAGGAAGGAAGCCAAATTTTCTGACGGAACTAAAATTTCACCTGAAGATGTAAAATTTTCATTTGAAACTATCATTGCAAAAGGACATCCTATATATAAAACCTATTGGGGTCAGGTAAAAAAAGTAGAAAAAATCAGTAAAAATGAAGTTAAATTTTTTTTTAAGGGAGACCCTAACCCCGAGCTTCCCTTAATAATTGGTTACCAACTCCCGATATTCTCAAAAAAAGATTGGGATAGTAAAGACTTCAGCAAAACTACTCTCGTAGCCCCATTAGGAAGCGGGCCTTATCTAATATCAGATGTTAAGGCAGGAAGAAGTATAACTTTAAAGAAAAATCAAGATTACTGGGGTAAGGATTTAAATGTAAATATTGGCCGCTACAATTTTGAAACTATTCATTACGATTACTACAGAGACGAAACTGTTGCATTAGAGGCATTTAAATCTGGAGCGTATGATTTCAAACAAGAAAACTCATCTAAAAGCTGGGCAACAGCTTATGAATTCGGAGCAGTAAATGAAGGTAAAGTAAAAGTTGAAGAAATCAAATACTATAGACCTAGTGGAATGCAGGGATTTGCTTTCAATATGCGAAAATCTATATTCATGAATAGAAATGTCAGAAAGGCCCTAACCTATACATTTGATTTTGAATGGTCAAACAGAAACTTATTTTACAATGCTTACACGAGGACAAAAAGTTTTTTTGATAACTCAGAACTTGCATCGCAAGATTTACCTGGAAATGAAGAATTAACTATTCTTGAAAAATATAGAGGGAAAATACCTGATGAAGTTTTTACAACTATTTTCACTCCACCTAATACAAACCAAGAAAATGGTATAAGAAAGAACCTTAGAATTGCTAGGCGAATTCTTAAACAAGAAGGGTGGATAATAAAAAATGATGTATTAACAAATAAAAAAACAGGCGAGGTTTTTGAATTTGAAATTCTACTTAGATCTCCTCTTTTTGAGAGAATTGTTCTGCCTATGAAAAGAAATTTGAAGAAACTAGGCATAAATGTCTCTATTAGAACAGTTCAAGATGATTCCCAATATATAAGAAGACTTGAGGATTTCGATTACGATATGATTGTTGTAAATTATGGCTCGATAATTTCTCCAGGTAATGAACAAAAAAATTACTGGGGATCAGCAACAGCCGATCAAAAAGCTAGTCCTAATTATATGGGAGTAAAAAATCCGGTTATAGATGAAATAATTGATAAACTTATTAGTGCAAAATCGAGAAAAGAACTCGTAACATATACAAAGGTTTTAGATAGAATATTGTTATTCAATTATTATCTAATTCCTCAATTTCATATTGGACATTATAGGGTGGCCTATTGGAATAAAATTTCTAGACCAAAGATTTCTCCAAAATATGATTTGGGTTTTGATTTTTGGTGGTTTGACCCTGAGAAAGCTCAGAATATGGAAGAGACTTCTTCTCCCACTAACAATAAAAAAAATAAAAAAGACAATTCAATTTATTATCTGCTATTAATTTTCTTATTATTTATCTTGTGGAAGATTAAAAGAAAAACAAGCTAATGTTAAACTATATTATTAAAAGACTCTTTCTAATCATTCCAACTCTATTTGGAATATTGGCAGTAAATTTCCTCATTATTCAGGCTGCTCCTGGTGGTCCTGTTGAGAAAGCTATTGCTCAAATTAAAGGCACTGATGTATCTGTGACCGAAAGATTTACTTCTTCTGGTGGAGAACAACTATCAAACAATCAATCTCAAAAAAACTTTAGCACTCAAGAAAGTAAATATAGAGGTTCTCAGGGAATCGACCCAGATTTAATAAAAGAATTAGAAAAACAATACGGCTTTGATAAACCACCTCTTCAAAGGTTTTTTGAAATGCTAAAGAATTATTTAGTTTTTGACTTTGGTGAAAGCTTCTACAAAGACCAAAGTGTTATATCATTAATACTAGAAAAGTTACCTGTTTCAATTTCACTTGGCCTATGGACAACTTTGTTTGTATATTTAATTTCAATTCCTTTAGGTATTAAAAAAGCTGTAAGAGATGGATCTAAATTCGATATCTACTCTTCCTCTCTAATAATAGTTGGCTATGCAATTCCAGGGTTTCTATTTGCAATTTTTTTGATAGTTATTTTTGCAGGAGGGAGTTACCTAGATATTTTTCCTTTGAGAGGATTGGTTTCTGATAATTGGGAAAAACTTTCCTTCCCAAAAAAAATTATTGACTATTTCTGGCATCTAGCACTCCCAGTACTTGCGATGATAATAGGAGGGTTTGCAAGTCTTACTATGTTAACAAAAAACTCTTTCCTTGATGAAATTAACAAACAGTATGTTTTAACTGCAAGGGCTAAGGGTGTAAGTGAACAAAAAGTTCTTTATGGGCATGTGTTTAGAAACGCAATGCTAATTGTTATTTCAGGCTTTCCATCAGCTTTTATAAATATTCTTTTTACATCGTCTCTACTTATTGAAGTTATTTTTTCATTAGATGGTCTTGGACTTCTAGGTTTTGAAGCAGCACTTGGAAGAGATTATCCTGTTGTATTTGGAAGTTTATATATTTTTACATTAATTGGTTTACTGCTGAGACTGATTAGCGACCTAACATATGTGTTAATTGACCCAAGGATTGATTTTGAAAGCAGAGGAAATTAGTGAACGTCTCCCCATTAACCATTAGAAGATTACGAAATTTTAGAGCAAATAAAAGAGGATATTATTCAGCTTTAGCCTTTTCTGTATTAGTTTTAATTTCTATTTTTGCTGAATTTATTGCAAACGACAAGCCCATTCTTGTTGTTTTCAAAAGTCAAATACATTTTCCAGTTTTGGAAAAGATTCCTGAAACTTATTATGGTGGAGAGTTTGAAACAGAAGCTGATTATAAAGACCCTTATGTTAAAAGTTTAATAAACAAAAAAGGATTTTCAGTTATGCCGTTAATCGAATATTCCTATGACACAATTAATTATGATTTGAAAGTTCCATCTCCATCTCCTCCCTCCTTTGAAAATTTATTAGGAACTGATGACCAAGGCAGAGATGTATTAGCAAGACTAATTTATGGCTTTAGAATCTCTGTTTTTTTTGGTCTAACATTAACTATACTATCTAGTCTTATTGGTATTCTTGTAGGAGGAGTTCAGGGTTTCTATGGAGGAAAAATTGACTTATTTGGTCAAAGATTTATAGAAATTTGGTCAGGTTTACCAGTTTTGTATTTACTTATTATCATTTCTAGTTTTATTGAACCTAGTTTCTGGATTCTTTTGTTTATTATGCTTTTATTTAGTTGGATGTCACTTGAAGGGGTTGTAAGGGCTGAGTTTTTAAGAGCTAGAAACTTTGAGTATGTAAAGGCCGCCAAAGCACTTGGAGTCAAAAACACAAAGTTAATGTTTAAGCATGTGCTTCCAAATGCTATGGTTGCAACATTGACACTTATGCCTTTTATTCTTTCAGGATCAATAGCTACGCTTACTTCTCTAGATTTCTTGGGGTTTGGTTTGCCACCTGGATCCGCTTCCTTAGGAGAAATGGTTGCTCAGGGAAAAGCTAATTTACAGGCTCCTTGGCTGGGTCTATCGGCATTTATTACCCTTTCTTTACAACTTAGCTTATTAGTTTTTATTGGTGAAGCTGTTAGAGATGCATTTGATCCTAGAAAGGTAATTTAAAATGCAAACCATACTGGAAATAAAAAACTTAAATATTACTTTTGAATTCAATGGACAGACAGTAACCGCCGTTAAGGACAGTAATTTTAAAATTAATAGAGGGGAATGTTTTGCAATTGTTGGCGAAAGTGGATCTGGAAAATCTGTAACGGCCCTAACAATTATGAGATTAATTAAATCGAATTCACAACTTAAAATCTCTGGTCATGCAATTTATGAAAAAAAGAATCTACTAAATTTAGATGAATCTAATTTACAAAATATTAGAGGAAGAAAAATCTCGATGATTTTTCAAGAACCAATGACATCTTTAAACCCTCTTCACAATATTGAAAAACAAATTAGTGAATGCTTTTCAAAAAATGAGAAATCGAGTAAATCTAAATGTATAAATCTACTAAAAGAAGTTGGAATAGAAAATCCTGAAGTAAGATTATCTCACTATCCTCATCAACTATCTGGAGGGCAAAGACAAAGAGTGATGATTGCAATGGCGATAGCAAATAACCCTGACCTTCTGATTGCCGATGAACCAACAACTGCACTTGACGTTACAATTCAAAAACAAATCTTAGATCTACTAGATAAATTAAGAAAGAAATATAAAATGTCTCTCCTTCTTATTACTCATGACTTAGGAATTGTAAAAAAAATTGCAAATAGAGTGTGTGTTATGGAAAAGGGTAAGATTGTTGAGCAAAATATAACCTCAAAAGTGTTCAGTCAGCCCAAACACATTTATACCAAAAAGCTTATCAACTCTGAACCAAGAGAAAAAAAATTAATTAAAAGAAAAAATGAGACTATTTTATCAGTGAAGAATCTCAATGTTTTTTATAAAACTACAAATAGTTTTTTCTTTAAAAATAAAGATAATGATTTTCAAGCAGTTAAAAATCTAAGTTTTGAAATTGCCAGAGGTGAAACTTTAGGAATTGTAGGCGAAAGTGGTTCCGGAAAAAGTTCTATTGCTCAAGCCATAATAAAACTTATATCTTCTGAGGGAAATTTCTTTTTTAAAAATAAAAATATTTCAAAGCTTGAGGAAAAAGACTTTAGATCTTACCGTAAAAACATTCAAATAATATTTCAAGATCCTTTCGCATCTTTAAGTCCAAGACTTACAATTCAAGATATCGTAAGCGAAGGTCTTGAGGTTCACTATAAAGAGAAAACAAAAAAAGAAATGATAGATTTAACAAAAAAAATCATTAACGACGTTGGCCTTGATCCATCAATGTTATCACGATATCCACATGAGTTTTCTGGTGGACAACGTCAAAGAATCGCTATTGCCCGTGCTCTCATTTTAAATCCAGAATTGATAATTCTTGACGAACCTACTAGTGCACTTGACATGACTGTTCAATCTCAGATAGTCGACTTACTTTTAAAACTTCAGGATGAAAAGATATTAACCTACATATTTATTAGTCATGATTTAAAAATTATAAGAGCTTTATCAGATAAAATTATGGTAATGAAATCAGGAAAAATCGTTGAGTTTGAGGAAAAGAAGAAGATATTCTCGAAGCCTAAAAGCGATTATACAAAACGTTTGCTAAGTTCTGCATACTTCTAAAATTTCTTTATAAGTCCTAAAAGTGCTCTTACACCCATTGCTTCACCACCCTCGTATGAACTATACTTATTTGCTCTAGTCCAAGCCATAAGATCCACATGTATCCATGGAATATTCTTTACAAATTTTTCCAAAAATAATGCTGCTGTAATTGCTCCACCAAACATAGTATTTCCTATGTTTTTAAAATCTGCGTGTGCAGAGTTTAGCTGACCTGAGTAATTTTCCCATAAAGGTAACTGCCAAAGTGGGTCACCTGTTTTCTTAGAAATATCAATCAGTTTCATGGCTAGTTCATCATCGTTGCAAAAAAAACTTGGAACTTCAGTGCCCATTGCTACTCTCGATGCCCCAGTTAATGTTGCCATATCAATTATTAAGTCTGGTTTTTTCTCACATGCATAGCTTATTGCATCTGCAAGAATTAATCTGCCTTCTGCATCAGTATCTCCAATTTCGACATAACTGCCCTCTCTACTTTTTATTATATCGGAGGGTCTAATTGATCTTTTTGATATTGAGTTTTCAACCAAGCATAACAATAAAGTAAGATCGATATTCAAATCAAAGTCACTCACTAATTTGGCAAGACCAATGCAATTCGCTGCACCACCCATGTCTTTCTTCATTAATGACATTCCGGAACCTGTTTTGATATTCAAACCACCCGTATCAAAAGAAACACCTTTTCCTATTAAAAAAACTTTTTTTTTTGACATTTTTTTTTTAAACCTAAATTCACCTAAAATCGGTTGCTTGCCCTTATCTGCTCCTTGACCAACAGCTGCAATTAGTGGGAAACTTTTCTCTAGTTTTGGGCCAGAAACTGAATCAACAAAAGTAAACTTTTTAAGAAATTTTTTAGCTGATTGCAAAATCTCATAAGGTCCTAAAATATTAGCAGGTGTATTTATCAAATCTCTAGTGTAGAAATATGATTTGCAAACAGACTTTACCTCTTTTTCAAAATTATGGAAAATTTTTGAATCATTTTTTCTTTTCTTTTTAGACTTATATTTTTCAAAACTATAATCAGCTAAAGACCATCCTAAAAAAAAATTTTTTATATCTGTTTTTTTACATCCGAAGTAATCAACAAAAAAATCTCCAGAATTACAAGAATTTTTAATTGCCTGACCAATTAATAACAATTTGTAGTTTTTTTGAAGATCATTTAAACCCGATAGTTTTGAAAGATCAACACAAACTCTATCATCTGATTTGCAAATTGAATATGAAGCATATTCCTCAAAAAAAAAATTTTTATAATCTTTAGGAACCTGATCTTTAGAAAAAAAAATTGAAATAGGAATTTTTTTTATTTGTTTTCTTTTACTTGTCATTATTTTCTAAGAAATATATATTTGTTGTTTCAGAGGCAATGGAAAAAGGAGTATTATGAATCATTTATTTAAATTTAACATTTTTTTGTTAACATTTCTCTTATTTAATTTAATCCCTGATCTTATCTTAGCAGCAGATACTGTTGCTGGTCCAACATCACTAGATATGATCTTCAGTCCAGTAGGTGTTTTTTGTATATTGATCTTTATCATTGCTTATGGATTTGTAATGGCCGAGGAGTTTACACACTTTCGGAAATCAAAACCAGTAATTTTAGCAGCTACTATCATTTGGGTTGTAATTGCATACGTAGCCTCGCAAGATCCATCTATTTCACCAAAGTGGGCTGAGACTCAGTTCAGACATGTAGTTTTAGAATTTGCTGAATTATTCTTTTTCTTATTTGTTGCCATGGCCTATGTTAATTCTTTAACAGAAAGAAGAATGTTTGACGCATTATGCTCATGGTTGTCAAATAATAATTTTAGTTATAAAAAAATATTTTTAATTTCAGGAGTGATAGCGTTCTTTCTCTCTCCTATTGCCGATAATTTAACGACTGCTTTAATTCTTGGAACGGTTGTTATGGTTGCAGGTAGAGGAAATAAAAAATTTGTAGTGCCAGGACTAATAAATATTGTTGTTGCCGCAAATGCTGGAGGAGCTTTCTCTCCCTTTGGTGATATTACAACATTAATGGTATGGCAACGTGGGTTTGTTTCATTCTTTGATTTCTTCAACATTTTCGTTCCTTCAGTTGTTAACTATGTTGTTCCAGCTACAATAATGTATTTCGCAATTCCAAACGAGGTTCCAAAAGGTGATGGGAAAAAAGTAGAAATTCTTCCTGGTGGCAAAATCATAGCATTCTTAGGAATCTTAACAATCACCCTTACTGTTACTGGTCACAATGTACTTCACATGCCCCCAGTTCTTGGTATGATGTTCGGACTGGGAATGCTTGGAACATATGGATACTTTCTCAAGACAAGATTTCCCAATAAAAATAAATTTGATATCTTTGCTATCACTGGAAAAGCAGAATGGGATACTCTCCTATTTTTCTATGGTATATTAGTTGCCGTTGGAGGACTAGCCTCATTAGGTTATTTAAAACTGATTTCCGATGACATGTACGTTACTCTTGGAGCAACATATGCTAATATTCTAGTCGGAATTCTGTCAGCGATCATTGATAATATCCCAATTGTATACGCAGTTCTTACAGCCCACCCAGCAATGGACATGGGACAATGGCTGTTAATTACTTTAACAGCTGGTGTTGGCGGATCTTTATTATCTATTGGATCAGCTGCAGGAGTTGCATTAATGGGACAGGCTAGAGGAGTTTACACGTTTTTTGCTCACTTAAAATGGTCATGGGCGATTTTACTAGGATATGCGGCGTGTATAATCGTACATCTTTGGATGAATCAGCACCTATTCGATCTAGTTCCACTTAAGAGATAATTTGGATGTGTTAGTTTTGAGGTGGTAATGAGAAGTTACCATCTCAAGTGCATACCACCAAAAATTGTTAAAGGTTGCCCAGGAGTCACAAAAGTTCCACTTCCACCAGTACCAGAAACTTCGTTTTCCGCAAACAACCCTCCAGTCTCATAATTTTCATTTAATAGATTTCGAGCTTCAAAAAAGACAACAGTATCGAATTTTTGTCTTGGACTTTTTATTGTATATTCAGATGAAATATTAAATAAAAAATATCCAGGAACTTTTTGGTTGGATGTATTATTTTCGTCACCTCTGTAGAATTGTGAAGAATTTGCTTCTATGTCAAAATTTATACCCCAGTTTTCATTAGGATTATAACCCACACCAAATCTCCCAACATGTGGAGATATTCCAGGAATATTATCTCCATTTTTAATCGGGATTTGAAAAGCTTCTCTTAGCTCATTATCATCAAAATCATCATCATCAAATGTATTTGTTGGATGCCCAACACTTGATATATTTTGTGACGTTTCAAATGTTGCTTTAACATAAGAATATTTTGTGAACCAAGACCATTTTGTTCCAATAGTGCCATTTACGGCAAATTCTGTTCCTAGTCTCTGAGTATTTCCAACATTTCTAAAATAGCCTGTACCTGCTCTGTTCCCACCGATAAATATTATATCACTATAATTTCTACCAGCAAATGCTGCTACATTCCAGTTGATGTCATTATTTAATCCAAATAAGTCATAGTTTCCATATCCAGATGCACCTAATTCGAAATTTCTGTTTATTACTTGGTCAAGGGGTGGATCAGCTTGAAATGAATTCGGCAACCTACATGGTGCATTAGGATCAGCACATGCTAACTCTGCAACTGATGGTGTTCTACTCGACTCTTTATATGATGCAAATACTTTTGTGTTGCCAAAGTTTCTAACTAAACCAACGCCTGGGTTAACTCTATAAAAGAAATGATGTCCTTCAAGAGCAGTGGTGTGCTGATCTTCCATCTTCAAAGAAGCCCAATTCCATCTCGCAGAAAAGTTAAGTGATGTATTTTCATCTATGTCAAATGTATTACTTCCATAAAGAGCTACGTTATGAGTGGTTGATTCTAGATTTGTAATGAATTGTTCCTCACCTTCTTCGTCAGTATCAACAAGAATCCCAGTGCCCTGCACTCCTCTGTCAGATTTAATTATTCCTAATTCTGTAGAAGATCCAAAGCTATTTTTAGAAAAATCATAATTTAAACCACCAATGAAAGTATTATTTTTACCTAACAATGAATCGTCCAAAGTGGATTGCAAGTTAAAACCAAGTGCATTTGTTTTGGTATTAGATCTGTTAATTGCCCCGAAATTTTCAATTTCATTTTCATCATCATCAAGTTCAAGGCCTAAAGCAGCATAATTAATCTCAGCACCTGAGACATCTAGAATCTTAACTCCATTCCCTGCTCCCGCAGCCTCGAATTCTCCGCAAAGAAGATTGTTCGCTGCGCCAGCAGCTCCATCGAATGATTGTCCGCAATCTTTTCCTTCGAATTCGTCGCCATTATAGTTTCTCCTCTCCATATGACGATAGTAAACATTTCCTTGAATTGACAATTTATCATTAAACAAATGATTTCCACCGATATTCATGTAGTAATTCTTATTATGAGTATTGTCTGGGTAGGTGTAAACTGCCTCCCTGCCTTCCATGTCAAATAAAGTAAGAGGAGCTGCGCCATTTCCTCTTAAGTCAGTAAAGGCTTGTCCGATGTTGATAAATAATTCTGTATCGTCATTCGGTCTGTATCTAAAGTCACTGTAGAATGTTTGAAGGTAAGATTCAGAGTGGTCTCTCCACCCTCTATCATGATTAAAGTTTGCACCTAGATACACAGCAATATCATCAAAACTTTGTCCGTATTCTAGAACCTCATTAGTTCTTCCATAAATTCCTCCTGAGAACGTCGAATTAGCACCTTGATAATTAAAACCATTTTTCATTTCCAATGAAATTGCACCACCAATAGCATTTTGACCGAAAACTGGGTCTCCACCAGTAAAAATTTGCATATTATTTATCGCAAAATCAGGCACTAAATCCCACTGAACAACCTCACCAAAAGATTCGTTAACTCTCATCCCATTCTGATATATTGCCATAGACTGCGCTGTTCCAAGAAGTGGGCCTGCAACATAGCCTCTGAAATTTATGTCATTTTGCATTGGCGAGCTGTTTAAGTTTGATATAGAAATACCAGTTGCCTCTCTATTAAGTGTTTCAACTACAGAAAAGTTTTTTTTTTCTCTTAATACTTTGTCTGAAAAATTTTGAACATTAGATGGAACTCTTGTTGAATCTATCCCAACACCTTGGACAGGGGTAATTGAAATTATATTGACGTCTGGAGCAACATATGTGTTTTCCTGAGCATTTATTTTAAAATAAGAAAGAGACATTAAAGATAGGATGACTATAATTTTCATTTATTTTCTTTGAATTTTTTTTGTAAAGCATTATATTTTATAAGGCTAAATATTAAATCAATAATAGTTGATTGCAACCATAATGTTAGACTTTTTCAAAACCGTAAAAAATAAAAATTCTTTCGAAGAAATCAGTAATTTAGACAAAGCAGTTATGATTTCATCATTAATGATAGAATGCGCTAAGAGTGATAATTGCTTCTCAGAAAAAGAAAAAGATCTTATACTAAATATTCTAACAAAAAAACTTCATCTCAATTCCGATGAATGTAAAAAGTGTTTTGAAACTGCACTTGGTTCTTCTGATAAGAGCGTTGAAGTTTATTCATTGACCAGGGATATTAGAGATAATTTTTCAAAAGATGAAATAATAATTATTTTCCAATATCTTTGGCAAATAATTCTTTCAGACGGAGTTGTAGATGATTTTGAGGCATCGATTATGTCTAAATTAACTGGTCTCTTTCATCTAACGGGTAGAGAAAGTTCAGAAGCAAAAAATGCTGCTCAAGACTCATTATAATTGAAAATCTATTTTTTTTCTTTTTAAATCCTTTCGCGTATTTTCAAATTTCTTTCTGTTTTTTATAGATTTAGTTTGAACCCGTTCTCTCCACAACCTAAAACTTCTAGGTTTAAGATTTTTTCTCATAATTTTGATAACTTCAGGTTCTTTCATACCCGTTTTTTCAAATATTTCCTCAAATGTTATTCTATCTGCCCAAGCCGCCCAGATTAGCCAGTCTGAATCAGAAAGTTGCGGTTCTTTATTCTTAACTCGAGTTTCTGGTCTATTTTTTTTTTTCATATCATTAAAATAACTCTGCTTCCAACAAATCTAGTTCTGCATCAAAATCTTTTCCATAAGCTACAAAACCTATACTTTTTATTTCAGATGAATCAAATTCTGAAGGTTGATAAAAATTTGATTTTTTAAAATCAGAGAATAGTATCCTTATTTCCTTCCATTTATCATCAACCTCAAACTTTCCAGAGTAATATTGCCACGGCAATAATAAAAAATTTGTCCTGATATGTATATAATATTCACTTACTTGTCCTTTTGCGGTTATTTTTATTCCTTTATATTCATTGTTCGTAAAATCATAATTACTTCGAAATTGAATGAACCCACCATTATTTTCTGTACTCACTAGGCCTTTAAGTCTAATAAAATTCTCATTTTTGCTTGATATTACTTTTACATCTCCAGTTGATTTACCTCCCATTACTTCATCTGATATGAATTCTAGCTTTTCATAATAGCTTCTAATATTTTTCTTATTAAGCAAATCCATTGCATTTATTTCATTAACAAATATAAAAATAAATAATAAAATTAAAAAATCTTTCATTTATAAAGTTTATCATGGGATAATATAAAAACCTAACAATTGGTTATTAAGTCTTAGAAAAAAAAGTTAAGAATTCATAAGAAAAGTTTGTGAGGATATATGCAGAATAAAGAGATCGAAAATCTTGTTTTAACTACACAACAGAGGTGGGCAGATATTGTCTTAGAGATTGGGGAGGCATACAGGAAAGAAATTAATTTAAAGAATTTAGTTTATGAATTATTACATAAAATATATGCATTCGACTTTGGGGATGTTTTATTCAAACCAACCCTAGCAAAGGAAAAACAATTTAGGTCAACTAAAGAAGAATTTATATCATATTTTCTTGGCCAAAATAAAGAATGTGAGGAAGATGTAGGTTTTGCAATTAAAAACTGGAAGTCAATAAAGTTTGAAAGCTATAAAATTGTTGAATACAACAACTATTTGTTATCAATGGGTAATTATTATTTTACAGATGATAAGAGCAAACCCCTAAAAGTTGAATATACGTTTGGTTTTATAATGACCAAAAACAATGAATTAAGAATAAATTTGCATCATTCATCTTTGCCATATAATGATTAAAGAAAAATTAGATATATTAATCTTTTCATTGAAACCATTTTGCATGCAATACATCACGCTAACTAATATCATCATAAAATTAAAGTTTTTTTTGAATTGAATAAAAATAAAAAAAACTGTACCTATTTCCATTTAACCCAAATATTTTTTGGAATTCATTAATGAATAAAAGTCTTGTAACAAACATCACAACATTTTTAATTACAATTTATGGATTATTCTCTCCAATTTATTCGGCAGAGATATTTATGGCTGGTTTGTTTGGTTTGTCTGGAGGGATGACAAATTGGTTGGCGATACACATGTTATTTGACAAAGTTCCATTTCTTTTTGGCTCTGGGGTAATTCAATTGAGATTTAAAGAGTTTAAAGAGGGAATAAAAAATTTAGTAATGCATGAATTCTTTTCTTCAAAATCAATAGAAAGTTTTTCGATGGAAAAAATCTCTTCATCCCAAATTCTTGAAAAAATAGATTATGACGATTTTTATAATAAATTAGTTGAAGCCATTAAAGAATCTTCCCTTGGTTCAATGCTTGAAATAGTGGGAGGTGAAAAGGCACTACTTCCAATAAAGGATCCATTGATTAAGAAACTTGAGAAAACTGTTAATGATTTGATTTCAAATAATGTAAGTGGTGAGGAAAGTTCTACAATTAAATTTAAAGAAGAAATTGAAGAAATCATTGATAATAGGTTAAATGAGTTAACCCCTGAACATGTAAAAAATATTATCAAGGAGATAATTCACAAACATCTTGGATGGCTGGTAGTTTGGGGAGGATTCTTTGGTTTTTTAATTGGGTTAATACTTGGTTTTCTAGGAAGCGTAAGTTGAAGAAAAAAATATTTAATTTTTCAAATACATATTCTAAATTGCCCGAAACTTTCTATGAGAAAATCAATCCAGTTCCTGTAAAAAATCCAAAACTGGAACAATATAACCTTAATCTATCCAAGCAATTAAACATAGATCCTAAAAAAATATCAGATGAAACTGGTAGTCTGATATTTTCTGGAAATCTTATTCCCACTGGCGCCCATCCAATTGCAATGGTTTATGCAGGGCATCAGTTTGGAAATTTTGTCCCTAAATTAGGGGATGGGCGAGCTATTTTAATTGGAGAATTAATTACAACGAATGGAGAAAGATTTGATTTGCAATTAAAGGGATCTGGTAGAACACCTTTTTCAAGACAGGGAGACGGAAGATCCCCCATAGGACCGGTAATAAGAGAGTATATTGTAAGTGAAGCACTTCACTATTTGGGCATAAAAAGCACAAGATCTTTGGCCATTGTAAGCACCGGAGAAAATGTGGTGAGAGAGAGATTAATTCCAGGAGGAATATTAACCAGAATAGCATCAAGTCATATTAGAATTGGTACCTTTGAGTACTTTTATCATAAAAATGATTTGAAGTCGTTGAACAAATTAATTGAATATACAAATCAAAGACATTTCTCTGATAAAAATGGAAAAAATCAATATGAATCTTTATTAAAGACAGTTATCAAATCTCAAGCCAAGCTAATTTCTAAATGGATGGGTATCGGTTTTATTCATGGTGTTATGAATACAGACAACACATCAATATGTGGCGAAACTATAGATTTTGGACCATGTGCTTTTATGGATCACTTTAACCCTGATAGAGTGTTTAGTTATATTGATCATTCTGGGCGATATTCATATTCAAACCAAGGCAAAGTAATGCTTTGGAATTTATCGAAATTTGCAGAATGTTTGATACCATTTTTAGATGCAAATTTGAATAAATCTAGAAAGAAGGCTATTGATTGTTTGAACACTTTCCCAGACTATTTTAATAATTACTGGCTTAAAGAAATGTCAAGAAAAATTGGCATTTCAACTGCTAAAAAAGAAGATCAGTTATTGATCAATGATTTACTAGAAATTTTAACGAACGAGAATTTGGATTTTACACTATCATTTCGAAACTTATCTAAACTAGACTCGCAGAATACTAATTCTTTTTTTGATAAAATAAAAAATAAAAAAAAATTTGGAAATTGGGTTGATAGATGGAATAAAAGATTAGAGAATGAAAAACAAAAAATATCAAAAATAAAGCACAAACTTAATGATATAAATCCTGCTTACATTCCACGGAATCACATAGTAGAGGAAATTATAGAATCTGTTGAAGAGAAAAATGACTTTTCACCTATGAAAAATTTTTTATCAATCATTCAAAAACCATTCATTAATCAGAATGTAAATTTAAAATATGAATCTGCACCAGAACCACATGAAATAGTATCTAACACTTTTTGTGGAACCTAAATTACTGAAAATCCCAGCCTTTTACTTTCGTCTAATATTTGATGTTCAGCCTCTAGCCAAAGTGGTATTGCTTTATCTAGAATTCTTCTGCCTTTGTCAGTCAATTTCATGATTTTTTTTCTCGAATCCTTAGTTTTTAATTGTTCAATATATCCATTTTTTAATAAAATGCTTAGTCCTCTTGTAAGTGTTGTTCTATCCATTAATAACTCTTCAGCAATTGACATCATAGTTCTTTTTGAATCTGTTGCGATCAAGGATAATATTGAGAATTGTGTAATTCTAAGTCCCACTAATTTTAGTTTTTGATCGTAGAATTGGGTTACAAATCTTGAGGCTTTACGCATTCTTAAACACTTGCAACTTAAAAGTTGTCTGTACTTAAATGAACTAGTTTCTTTCATAAATTAAATCTTTCACCTTAGTGAGAGTCTAAATCTTTTTTCACATCCTCATGGTCGCCGGTAATAATATGATGCTCACTTTTTACAACAAATTTTTCAAGTAATGGAATGAAGATTAATGGAATCAACCCTCCGATAACAATTCCAACAATCATACTTCTTGTATGTGGGTCCAAATAACTAGCTATTAAATCGGCAAAAATGTGTGATAAAGCTGCACCAAATATACCCGCAATATAACCATTTGAAATTATTTTAAGAAATCTGTTGATGCTGTAGCCAGAATAATAACCAAGCAACATAATACTTACATGAACAAAACCAAAGATCAGTCCTCTTGAGTTGCCAGATATGTCCTTGAAAGCATTTTCTAAAAAAAATTCCATATAGTATAATTTATATCAAAAAAAAAAAAAAACATTGTTTAGTTTTCATTTTTTGGCGGAGAGGAAGGGATTCGAACCCCCGAAACAGTTGCCTGTTTACACGCTTTCCAAGCGTGCGCCTTAAACCACTCGGCCACCTCTCCATTTAATTACCTGAAGTTTTTAAGACATTTATGAAGGCAGTTTGTGGAATTTCAACTTTTCCAAACTGTCTCATTCTTTTTTTTCCCTTCTTTTGTTTGTCTAATAGTTTATTTTTTCTTGTAACGTCTCCCCCATATAATTTTGCGGTTACATCTTTTCTGAAACTACTAATAGTTTCTCTTGCTATGATTTTTCCACCAATGGCAGCCTGCACTGGTATTTTAAATTGCTGCTTTGGAATTAGTTTGCTAAGTTTTTCACAATAAACTTTCCCCCTTGATACTGACTTAGAGCGATGGCAAATAAATGATAATGCATCAACTGGTTCAGAGTTTACCAAGATTTGAACTTTAACTAAATCGCTATCATTGTAATCTTGCAACTCATAGTCAAAACTTGCATATCCGCTAGTTACAGATTTAAGTTTATCATAAAAATCAAATACTACCTCTGAAAGTGGAAGAAAATACTCTATCATCGCTCTTTTACCGACGTAACTCAAATTCTTCTGAATACCCCTTCTATCAGTACACAATTTAATTACAGCACCTAAATATTCATCTGGAAGTATAATTGTTGCTTTAATAATTGGTTCAGTGATTTTTTTTATAAGCGTTACATCTGGAAGTTCTGATGGATTATGAACTTCAATTGTTTTATTATCCTGCAACTCTATTTTATAGACAACTGAGGGTGATGTAGTAATGAGGTTTAAGTTAAATTCTCTCTTTAATCTTTCCTGTATAATCTCTAGATGTAATAACCCTAAAAACCCGCATCTAAAACCCAGACCTAAAGCTGCTGATGTCTCTGGTTCAAATGAAAAACTGGCGTCATTTAGCCCAAGCTTTTGAAGGCCATCCTTCAATACATCGTATTCATCAGCATCTACAGGATATAAACCACAAAACACAACTGGTTGACTTGGTTTAAAACCTGGTAGAGGTTTTTCAACTGGTCTTATGGCATCCGTAATTGTATCGCCAACCTTACAGTCACTCACATGTTTTATACCAGCAGTTATAAAACCGATTTCTCCAACTTTCAAAACATCAGAGTATTTTATTTTTGGTGTAAAAAATCCACATTTTTCTACTACGTAGGATGCATTTGTTCCAATCATTTTTAATTTCATTCCTTTTCTTAATTCCCCAGACTGAATTCTTACCAGAATTATCACTCCAAGATAAGGATCATACCAACTGTCAATTAACATTGCGATTAAAGTATTTCCTTCAGACACTTTAGGGGATGGCAACCTATTAACGATTGCTTCTAGCAATACATCAACCCCATTTCCTGTCTTGGCAGAAACTAAAATTGAATCTGAAGCATCTATACCTATAACCTCTTCTATCTGATTTTTAATTCTATCGGGTTCAGAAGACGGAAGATCAATCTTATTTAGCACTGGTATAATCTCATGATTATTCTCAATAGCTTGATATACATTTGCTAAAGTTTGTGCCTCTACTCCTTGAGAGGCATCCACAACTAAAAGAGATCCTTCACATGAAGCAAGAGATCTGCTTACTTCATATGAGAAGTCAACATGTCCAGGTGTGTCCATTAAATTCAAATTATACACACTATTATTTTTTGATTTGTATTCCAAAAAAACTGTTTGTGCTTTGATAGTTATACCTCGTTCCCTCTCAATATCCATTGAATCAAGAACCTGCTCTTTCATTTCTCTATCTGATAAACCATCACATTTTTGAATAATCCTATCAGCAAGTGTAGATTTTCCATGATCAATGTGAGCTATGATTGAAAAGTTCCTTATATTTTTTAATGACATTATCTCAGCCTTGCGTTTAACTCTACTTCGGCCCTTTCAACTATTTTTTTAGAAACATTATTTATTTCCTCGTCTGTTAATGTTTTCTTTTCTGATTGCATAACAACCTCTAATGCAATTGACCTAATATTGTTATTTTCAAAGTTATCGAAAACTTTCACATCCGATATGATTTCTTTGTCTACACTTTTCACTAAATTAACTAAATCAATCGATTGGAGCTTAATATCTACCTCGAAAGAAAAGTCTCGTGTGGAAGCCTGAAATGTTGATGCTCGAAATCTATTTCTAACCTGACCTTTATCTTTATAGATTTTTAAAACATTTGAGATAAAAACTTCACACAAATATGTATTGTTTTTAAGTTTAAATGCTTTAGTTACTGAAGGGTGCAGTTCACCAAAATTTCCAATTTTTGTTTCACCTAAATAGAAACTTGCACTTTTACCAGGATGTAAATAACTTATTTTTTCTATAATGATCTTTAATTTATTTTCGGACAACTTAAATACTTTACATACATCCAAAATGTTTGACTTTAAGTCATAAATATCAAAATTTCTATTTCCTAGAGTCCAATTTTTATCAGAAGCCTTTCCTGATCTAATTATTGTTAAATGATCTGATTGTTCCCCAGGTTTTGCACCATGGAAAACAGGACCAATTTCAAATACAGAAATATTATTTACATTCTTATTGTTGTTTTTACTAATTAAATTTAATAGTCCCCCTACAAGATTTGATCTTAAACATGATAGTTCGCTGCTTATTGGGTTTTCCAATTCAAGTATTTTTTTTGCTCCTAGATATGATTCCCATTTCTTATTTACAAATGTCCAAGATATAATCTCCATTATATTCTTGCTGACTAACAATTCTCTTATTTTTTTTTTTAATTTTTGTGAGACTGAAATTAAACTTTCATCTTTATTATGATTGGTATCAAATTGTTTTGCAGGTATTTTATTGTACCCCACAAGTCTTCCAACCTCCTCAACTAGATCCTCTTTAATCTTTATATCTGGGCGCCAACTTGGAGGAGTCACATTCAAGATTTTTTCATACTTTTCTACATTACATCCTATTTTTTCCAGCTTTTCTATGATGGTTGAATCATCAATAAAACTGCCAAGGATTTTTTCAAAAAAAATCTTTTCGACTGAAATTTGCAATTTTTTATTGCACTGAACAGAGTCGCTTACGATTGAGCCAACTTGTCCTCCACAATTTTCGATAATCATATTAGTAGCTAACTCCATACCAATTATTGTAGATTTTGGATCAATGCCCCTCTCAAACCTATATCTTGCATCACTTACAATATTTAAGTTCCTTCCTGCCCATGAAATTTTATCTGGACAGAAATATGCAGACTCCAATAGAATATTTTTAGTTTTCTCGTCGCAGGCAGTATTTTTACCTCCCATGATTCCGGCTAAACTAATTATTTTCTCCTCGTCGCATATTACGATCATTCCGTCATCTAAAATATAATCTTTATCATCAAGTCCAAAAAATTTTTCACCATTTTTTGAATTTCGTATTTTTATTTCACCTTTTATTTTATCCCTATCAAACACGTGAAGTGGCCTACAGAAATCAATGGTCAAATAATTTGTAACGTCAACCAAACCAGAAATAACTTTTAATCCAGACCTTTGAAGCCTTACCATTAAAGATTCAGGCGAATTAACATTTTTAACTCCTGATATTTCTCTTAGAGAAAATTGCGGGCATGAAGAACTCTTTAATGTATTGGTCAGTTTTATTTTACTTTCAAAACTTGAATCTATTTTGATTGGCGTTATTTTTTTTAATTTTCCAAACCCAGAAGCACTCAAGTCTCTTGCAATACCATGAACACCGGCACAATCAACTCTATTAGGTGTTATTGCGATTTCAATTTCAATATAATCATCATTCAAATAAGTTGAAAATTTATCCCCGACTTTACAATTTTTTTTTAAATTAACAATTCCCTCTGAAAAATCGGATAACCCAAGTTCTTCTTCAGAACAAAGCATTCCGCATGATTCCACTCCTCTAATAACGCTTTTTTTTATTTTAAATTCTTCATTAGTTCCTGGTTTAATTATACAACCTACTTCAGCCAAAACTGTTTTCATTCTGTTGTGGACATTCGATGCACCACAGACAATGTTAATTAACTCTTTTCCATTGTTGACTTTACAAACTTTAAGTTTATCAGCATTAGGATGTGACTTAATTTCTACTACTTCAGATATTACAAAATGATCCAGAATAAGTTTTGGATTTTTGTAACTTTCAACCTCTAAACCAAGTTCGGTTAACTTCTCACACAAGATTTCTACAGAACTGTCAAATTCTAAATGATCCCTTAGCCATGCTAAAGTAAATTTCATATTACCTCCAACTTAAATCTGTCTCGTCAAAAAATGAAAAGCCATAGTGCGTGAGCCATTTTAAATCACTATCAAAAAAATCTCTGAGATCAGGCATTCCATATTTTAGCATTGCTAATCTCTCTATTCCCATTCCAAATGCAAATCCTGTGACATCTGTATCAACTTTTGCCATTCTAAAAACCTCAGGATGCACCATACCACATCCTAAGATCTCCATCCATTTATCACCCTCACCTAATACAATCTTTCCGGAATCTAATTTATAGTTCACATCAACCTCTGCTGATGGCTCAGTAAAAGGAAAAAAAGACGGTCTAAACCTTAATTTGATTGTATCTTTCTTAAAAAATGTCTTGCAAAAAACTTCTAAGAACCATTTCAAATTAGAAAAGTTAATATCTTTATCAACTACTAGGCCTTCAACCTGATGAAACATTGGGGTGTGTGTTATATCTGAATCACATCTATATGTTCTTCCAGGCGCAAAAATCTTTAGCGGTAGTTTTTTTTTCTGTAAAGTTCTTATTTGAACTGGAGAAGTATGAGTTCGTAATACAAATTTTTCAGAATTATCCTTTTTTATGTAAAAGGTATCGTGCATTTGTCTTGCTGGGTGATTTTCTGGAATATTTAAAGCTGAAAAATTATAAAAGTCATTTTCTATATCTGGTCCTTCTTCGTAACTTAACCCCATACTGCCTAAAATTGATACAATTTCGTTAATCGTATGACTGATAGGATGAATTTTTGCTTCAATAAAGTCTTCTCTTCTTCCAGGAAGAGAAACATCTAAAAAATCTTTCACAAGACTTTGATTGATTTCAAAATTTTCAATATA
This sequence comes from Alphaproteobacteria bacterium, assembly GCA_045563055.1. Taxonomy (GTDB): domain Bacteria; phylum Pseudomonadota; class Alphaproteobacteria; order Methylaequorales; family Methylaequoraceae; genus Methylaequor. The sequence goes on along the minus strand of JBJKUR010000007.1, from coordinate 4,534 downwards.
CCTCTTTTTATTTTCAAGAGATTCGAAAAACTTGTTTTTAAAACTATTTAATTCGTTTCCAATTTTCTTTCTTTGATCATTAGATAGTGAACCTTAAGATTTCAGTTCTTTAGTTACCAAACCATTTTTTTCCAAAAAATTTTACCCTAACTTTTTCGATTTCTTCAGTTGAAGATGCCTTTTCAACTTCACTTAAAGCTGATTCAATTAATTGATCATAACTCATCTATCTTTTAGTTATGCAGCTTTGATTTTAGAGATAATCTCTTTAAAAGACTCTGGCTCTAAAGCTGCTAGATCAGCTAGTACTTTTCTATTAAAGTTTAAGTTGATTTTCTTTAAACCACTCATGAATGTCGAATATTTCATTCCATGGATCCTACAACCAGCATTTATACGTTGAATCCACAACCTTCTAAACTCTCTTTTTCTAACTTTTCTATCTCTATAGGCATATTGTCCAGCTTTCTCAACAGCCTGATTGGCAATTTTAAATGTGTTTTTTCTTCTGCCATAATAGCCTTTTGCTTGTTTGATTATTTTTTTGTGTCTTGATCTAGTTATGCTACCTGCTTTTACCCTTGACATAATAAATTACCTTAATTTTGCATTAATATATTTTTTAACAATTCTTGTGTCTTGCTTTGACATAACCGTAGGTCCTCGTGATGATCTTTTCATTGTTTTGGTTCTCTTTGAAAGATTATGTCTTTTTCCACTTGCAAACATGAGAATTTTCCCAGTGGAGGTTACTTTAAACCTTTTCTTGGTCCCACTTTTTGTTTTAATTTTTGGCATAACAGGACTATTTATATCTTTTTTTTAACTCAAATCAACATAGTTTTAAAATTTACTAACCTGATTTTTAATAATCACCTTGGAGCAATAACCATAGTCATATGTTTGCCCTCAAGAGTTGGAACTTGTTCGATTTTTGCTAAAGGTTCTATCTCACTTTCAAGTTTCTTTAAAACATCCATTCCTCTTTGATGATACGCCATTTCTCTTCCCTTGAATCTCAAAGTTATTTTAACTTTATCACCGTCATTTAGGAAACGCTGAATTGATTTCAATTTGACTCCGTAATCATGATCTTCAATGCCTGGTCTAAGTTTTACTTCTTTAACCTCAAAAGTTTTTTGTTTTTTTTTTGCCTCAGCTTGTTTCTTTTGAACTTGATATTTATATTTCCCGTAATCAATTATTTTACAAACTGGTGGTGATGCATTAGGTGAAACTTCAACCAAATCCAACCCTTGTTCAAATGCCAGTTTGACTGCTTCCTCGGTGTTGTATACGCCCATCATTTCACCTTTTTCAGAAATAACTCTAACTGATTTGGATTTTATTCTTTCATTTACAGCTGGACCTCGCTGCTTAGGAGATTGATATCTTCCTTTATTCATATGTTTTGTAATTGCATACTAAAATAAATTCCTTTCAATTGTGCAATTTGATTATAAATGTAAATTTTCATAATTTATTCAATTCTGCAAGAATTTTTTATTTTTTTTATAAACTCATCTAATCCGATTGTCTCTTGATCTTTGATTCCAAGGGTGCGAAGAACTACCTCTTTATTTTTCAACTCTTTTTCTCCGATAATTCCAATGAAGTTAATTTTTTTTTCAAAGAGCTCACGAATTTTATAATTTAATTTTTCATTACGATTATCTTTAATACATTTTACCCCATTTTCTTTTAACTCATCAACAATCTGATTAGCAAATTGATTGCAATTATCATTTATAGTTGCTATTGCAACTTGGACTGGATTCAGCCAAGGTGGAAGTCTTCCAGAATAATGTTCAATTAAAATGCCAATGAATCTCTCAAATGAACCGAGAATTGCCCTATGCAGCATCACTGGTCTTTTCTTTTTCCCATCCTCAGATATATAAGTTGCGTCAAGCCTATCCGGTAGTACAAAATCGACCTGTAATGTTCCGCACTGCCAATCTCTGCCTATAGCATCATGCAAAACGAATTCGAGCTTTGGACCATAAAAAGCTCCTTCTCCAGGATTTAATTCATAATCATAACCAGCCTTTTCTACGGCGTCTATCAATGACTTTTCTGCATGATCCCAAACCTTATCACTGCCTGCTCTATTTTCTGGTCGATCAGAAAATTTAATAGTAACATCTTCAAAGCCAAAATCTTTATAAACTTCCATGAGTAAATTACAAAAATCAGCGGTTTCGCTAACAATTTGTTCTTCAGTACAAAAAATATGAGCATCGTCTTGAGTAAATGATCTTAACCTCATCAACCCATGTAATGCTCCAGAAGGTTCATTTCTGTGGCAACAACCAAATTCGGCCATTCTCAAGGGTAAGTCTCTGTAACTTTTAATACCTTGTTTAAAAATTTGCACATGACAAGGACAATTCATTGGTTTAATAGCAAGAATCTTTTGCTCTGACTCTGAAACAAACATTTGGTCTCTGAATTTTTCCCAATGACCAGAGTCTACCCAAAGCGAACGATCTACTAACTGCGGAGTATTTACTTCTTTGTATCCAAATTTTTCAAGTTTTGATCTTATATATTTTTTTAGTGTTTGATATAAAGTCCAACCTTTTGGATGCCAGAAAACTGAACCAGCCGCATGTTCTTGTAAATGGAACAAGTCTAGCTCTTTTCCAAGTTTTCTATGGTCCCTTTTTTCAGCTTCTTCTAATTGATTTAAATAAATATTTAAATCTTTCTCATTTAACCAAGCTGTTCCGTAGATTCTTTGAAGCATAGTATTTTTTGAGTCTCCACGCCAATATGCTCCAGCCAATTTAGTCAATTTGAATGAACCTATAAAGCTTAAAGAAGGAAGGTGGGGACCTTTACACAAATCGAAAAAGTCCGATTCTGTCTGTTTATAAATTTGAAAATCTTTTTCTTGTTTGGCGTCCTCAATTATTTCTATTTTGTATTTTTCATCTTCTTTTTTGAAAAGATTTATGGCTTCTTTTCTAGTTTGAATTGTTTTAATTATTTTACTTCCATCTTTAATAATCTGTCTCATTTCTTTTTCAATAACAGGAAAATCTTCAATTGAGATTTGTTTTTCAAATAAAAAGTCGTAGTAAAATCCGTTTTTTATAGTTGGACCAATTGCTAACTTAGCTTTTGGATATAACTTCTTGATAGCTCTTGCTAAAACCTGGGCAGTAAGTGTATGCCTCATTATTTCAATACCTTCTTCTGTATTTCTAGTAATTATTTTTACATCTGCATCATCATCTATTATGTCACATAAGTCTTTCTGAATGCCATTCACAGAAACTGCCACTGCTTCTTTTACCAAAGATTTTGATATGCTTTCAGCAAGTACGAAGCCAGTTATTCCTTCTTCATAAGATTGGGTTCTTCCATCTGGAAATGTAATTTTAGGCATAATTTTTATTAAATCAAATATTGTTTGATGTCAATCCCGTAAAGTAATCATAATAAAGTTTTAATTTTTGCTAAGACTTCTAAAAAAAAAATTTTTTTATCTTTTTTGAAACTGAATATATTCACATTTTCTCCCACAGGTCTGCAAAGTTTTGGAGAAGAAAATTTAGTGAAAAATACAAATGTATTTTTATTACCTTTTGAAATCAAATGCATTGGTCCAGTATCATTACCGATAGATAATGATGCAAATTTAGATAACTTAGCTAAATCAAAGAGAGTAGTCCTATTGCAGAGATTTTCTACTTCACTAAACTTTTCTTTAATCTTACAGCATATTTCAGCATCATCTTTAGAGCCGATTACTAAAACTTTAAATCTTTTCATTAATAAAAAATCAATAATTCCATAAAAAATTTCCAAAGGAATTCTTTTATTCTTGCGTTTTTTCGAACCCCCAGGGACAATCAAAGCGAATTTTTTTTTTGGAATTGAGATTTCGGAATTAAACATCCAATCAATCTTTATATCTCGCACGTATTTAATTTTGCTCAGTGAAATTTGATTCTTCTGTCTATGGATGGTGTGCAAATTATTTCTTTTTGGATCATCATGACATATTTTCGCGTATTTACCTATTCCATTAGTAATAGAATCATAAGACTTGAAAAATTTCAAATAATAAGATGACCTTTTAGAAGTTTGTAAATCATATACGTGAGAAAAAAATGTTGCATTAAATTTTCTTTTTATTTGAAATAGGTCTTGAAAGTAAAACAAACTCCTCTTCATTGTTATGATTTGGTCAAACCACTTAGAATATCTAAAAAAATCATCATATGGTTTTTCTGTCAGCAAAACCTTTTTTAATTTGTGATGTTGAATTATTGAAGACATCGCTTGCAGTGACAAAATTACATCACCCAAGCCTCCAAATTTAATTATTAATATTTTCTTTTGTTGTGAGTAGTTCTTCATAAACTGACATAGTTTTGTTAAGCATATTTTCTAAACTAAACTTTTGTTGTATTCTTCTTCGAGCGTTATCACCTAAACTGTCTTTTTTATTCTGTGGCAGATTGAATACCTCTATTATCTTTTTGGCTAATTTTTCTGCATTCGAAGGCTCTACCAGCCAACC
>JBJKUR010000006.1:0-177562 GCA_045563055.1 Alphaproteobacteria bacterium | reverse complement strand
CCAAGGCCACTTGATAATTTAATCTGAGAAGTAGTCAAAGGATGAATTGATGAGGAATTATTAGGGATTGAACCAGTTCCACCCATCTTTAAACTTTCGCCATCTACTATATTAGCAACTTTGAGTTCAAAACTTTTAACAACTCTTGAGCCACGATTTGAAGACCTAACTCCAGATATGTTAACAGGTCGCTTGCTGATAGTTAAGTTTCCTGATGATAAATTATAATTACTAACTAAACCACCATTTTTCCCATCTTTAAGTACAACTTTATCCAAACTAATAGTTTGATTAACACCTACATCTTTACTACTAACAGTACTAGAGCCCTCGATCAAAAGAGTTTCTGTGCCTACAGTTCCAGTTATTTTTTTCAAATCTGATGACAAAACTCTTGCATTACCATTGTAATGACGTGAGCCACTTATGATAATAGGTCGTTTTGTAACATTCATAGCAGCTGAACTGAGGCTATAGTTAGATGCTGCCCCTGTTCCATCCGCTAATGCTATAGAACCAAGAGTTACAGACTTGCTATTTTCCACGTTTTTAGTAGTAATTGTGCCCGACCCTGTCAATGATAGGGTCTGCCCACCCTGCAAACCAGTTAAACTACTTAAAGAGGAACCTGCTGCCGTTGTTGTCCCGTCATATTGGCGTGCTTATGTTGCTGTTAATGGGCGCTGGTTAACAGTTAATGTCCCTGAAGACAAGCTGTAGTTATTGGCTAGCCCACGGTTTGAGCCATCGACCAATGCAATCGATCCAAGTGTAACAGATTTGTTTAAACCTACGTTTGCATTACCCAATGTACCCGATCCAGTTATATTTAATGTTTCACTACCAACGGTACCAGTAATATTAGAAAAGTCGGACGAAGAAGCTGTTGTTGTAGAATCATACAGTCGTGAACCACTTAAAATCACGCCTCTTTGTCCTACAGTCATCTGATGCGTTCCGCCTGTCAATGTATAGTTAACTGCAAGGCCTCCATTGGAACCATCACTAAGAGAAACACCCAATGCATTCGATGTAATTGACTTTGTTCCAGCATTGGCTGTGTTTAATGTACCAGAACCACTCAATATTAGGGTTTCCGAACCAACTAAACCTGAATTTACTCTCAATTCACTCGCCCTCGCAGTTGTTGTACCATCGTAAGTCTTGATGCCAGTAAGGTTCACAGGCTTTTTCGAAATTCTTGCATCACTAATACTTTGAGTTCCAGCGGATAATCCATGAACAGTACCATGCCTACTATGTGTTGCAGAAGAAATTGTATAAGAGCTCCCAGCCGCTATTGTTTTACTATTATTGTTAAAATCTTTTGAATCATATGTGAGATTTGGGCTGTTTAGTGAAACACTAACCTCACTTGGAAGGCCATTTGAGCTCACAACAGTTGCATTTCCAAATGTAACTCCTGATGTTGAGTTGCCTCCATCATATACCTTGTTTGCCCTGTAACCTAAAGAGGAACCACCTGATCTTACATAATCATAGTTTTTTGTAATCACACCCGGATTGTATCCATGCAGAATTCCGTTTCCCGAACCCAAAGTCGAAGTGCCATTAGTATAATTGTATTGAATAAAGCTTGCCGAGGGGACATTACTCATTGTGCTATTGTTTGTTGCCAATCTCTTAAGCCTCCAATACCCACTTGGAGCATTTAGAGACGAGATAGAGCCTATATCATATCCAGATATGTTTATAGCGGTACCACCTCCTGATGCAGTTAATGAAGTACCAGTAATGGTGCCTAATGATGTATCTCCTGTTGCAATTATCGATCTTGCACTAATAGTCCCAAGTGAAATGCTTCCCGGTTGGTCATTTGTAAGCCCTGAACCTCCATCAATAATAGCAGAAACTATACCTGTTCCAGCATTTATCGTTGCATTATTTTCTATATCAGCACTTCCACTCCCTCTTTGAGCATCAACAACTCCATATGATGTTGATGTATTCGCCCTCATTGTAAGATCACCGTTTGCTGTTGTGATGTTACTATTAATTGTTATGTCCCGACCGGCTAAAAATGATAAATTACCTCCGGACGAACCTGTTGCTGTAATTGCATTTGAAATAGTAATGTCTTCGTTGGCTCTCAAATAAACGTCTGTTCCTGCAGTTAATAAATTAGCTATAGTTGCGCTCCCAATGGTATTCGACGACGACGAATCAGTTGCAAATGCGTTTACAGTGCTGATGTCACCTCCAGTTGTACCGGTAAAAGCACCTGATGTATACTCTAAATCATTATGAAAATAGACGCTAGTTCCGTTATCTGTAAGACTTTGACTAGGCCCTTGCCACCTAATTAACATGGCATCACCTCCAGTCCTTTCACCAAAGTAAGCTAGAATTGGATAATAATTATTCGCTTGAAGCGTTACATAAGAACTATACCTTGTTCTAATTCCATGAGGCCTACTATTATCAACTCTTTCATTACTTTTACTTCTGAGGCTAATAAAATTTGACCAGTTACTTGCTTGACTTGTATCAAATAACCACAGCCAACTTGCATCGTCACTTGATGTTGCAAATCGATATGAACCTGTTGAAGGTGGTTTGAAGAAACCCCTCCACTCAGCAGAATAGTATTCAGCAAAATTTCTTCCAGGGGTCGAATAATTTACTCTAGTAAAGTCATTAATAAACCTATTTCTTATACTTGAGGAAGAATGTTGAGAACTGCCCCCAACCGAACCAAAGAAGCTTAAATTATCGTTAAAGTAACCAGAATAAACCTGTGCCCTTAGTCCACTTGATAGACTTCCAGAACCAGAACTACCATCTACAGTAATATTTTTCGGATCAAGGAGTAAGGTGCCATTTCTCACATTTACATTACTTAAATCAAGATTTCGAAGTAGATCTGAGGAAGAAATTTCAACAAAACCTCCTGTTTCGAGGTTATTATCAAGAGATACATTTGCTATCGAATTATTAGGATTCCCTGAATCAGCCCCATTCGCCTTTATAATTCCACTAAAATCGGTTATCTCGTCCGACCAAACCACTACTGTACCACCCTTACCGTCTGAACTTGAAACGTTTATCGTAGAATTTGTTCCTACAATAGTATGTTTTGCATTTTTTATTTTATTCTGATCGCCAAATCTACCAATGAAGCCATCTGATTCATGTTTACTCGTTGATGCTAGTAACTTTCCACCCAAGTATTCTCCTCCAACTCTTGTTTTTCCGCCCATAGTTTTTCCGGACGCAATAACGTCAGCTTCATCAAAATTTAGATAATTAGCAGTAATATCAATTTTTCCGCCTTGGCCAGAGCTTGATTTAGCAATATATTTACCCGATGCTAAATTATAATTATTAGCAATCGATCGAATATTTCCCCCTTTTTTAACTCCAGAAGCATCTAGAATGTTTTTATATGAAGAAAACAATGAATTTTCAGACATCACGATCAATGATCCACCGTTTTTTTGAAGACCTCTAGCCTCTAACTTCCCATTTAAAACTAAAAGATCCTCAGATAATACGTCAATTTTTCCACCATTACTCCCATTTGCTTTAAGAATTGCCCCTTGGAAAACATTTTTGCCTTTTATGGAGATACTTCCTGATGGGCTATTAACTACTTTAGATGAGACATCAATTTTTCCGGATGTTTCAATATAATTATTCGAAGATCCTCCAATTTGGACTTTTCCTGTTTGATTATTATAAGTACTTGCTATTAACTCACTTGAAGATCCGAGATTTATTGCTCCAGTGGATAGTGAATTGGCTGTTGCAGCTGATAAAGTTATGAACCCACCCTCCGAAACTAATCTTCCATTGTTTGAAATAAGGCTTCTTATCGAGTTCCCGTTTATATCTTTAATGCCATCTAACTTTTCAACAGGTAAAATCACACTCATGAGCCCATCACCTTCGATATCCAGTGTAATCTTTTCCCCAGCGCCCAGGTTAATCTTTCCTAATTTTGCATTGATGGTTCCATCATTTATTATATTACTTCCAAAAAGATTTGCATTTCCTGAAGATTCTACTGTTATTCTTCCAGAATTAATAATACCTTTATTTCCTTTGTTACCTTTATTGAATATAAAGTTATTATTTAGGAAATCTTTATTATTTATATCAAGACTTGAAGCTGTAAATGAATTTGTTTTTACCTTGCCTGATGGTGTAACAATTATCCCATGCGGGTTAATCAGATAAACCTGACCATTCGAGTTAAGTTGACCAGCAATACGAGATGATGATGCCCCTGAGATCCTGTTCAAAGACATAGACTTAGAATTCGGCATGTTAAAATCAACTCTTCCATTCTCATGAATTGAGAAACTCTGCCAATTAATTATCGACTTATGTGTGCTTTGATTAACAACCATGTGATCGGTGTTTTGTCCAGAAATAGAAACATTTCCAGATACAACACTTGCACCAGTTGGCATTTCTTGTGCTAACGTTTTTAAAATGGGGGATAGAGTCATGACGCTAGCAATAGATGAAATCCTTATGAATCTGAGAAATTTATTTTTTTTTTTTAATTATCATTAAACTCTTTCTCGTCAACTTCTTTAATTCAGCTTTTGGTCTATATCATCATATTAAAAAGTCATAGCCATTGTAACTAACGCCTGATTTTTGTTTAACCTTACGTCAGAAACATCTTCCATTCTCTGTGTTGCCCATGTTTTTGAAAACTCAATTTTAGTACTAATACTTTTTTCAAAAAAATACATGTCATTACCAGAGATATTTATGCCAATACCAACTGATTTCGCAGCATTCTGTTTATTTTCCGTAGTAGTTGCCTTATTTAAAAAGCCTACACCCATGGCAGAATATAAGTATGGAATCAATAATAAATTATTGGATAGCTGCTTTGGATAGTTCAGTTGACCCCTTACATACCAAACTTTATCCCCCGATATTGCTCCAGCTGTAAGAGAACTAATTTTATTCTCACCAACAATTGATGCTTGCTCAGAGTTTAAAAGGCCGTCATCTGTATACTGTCCTCCAGCATTTATCTTAGCTTGAATATTTTCATAGAGATTCTGAGAATAGGACGCATCAACATTAAAATGTGTGTATGAAGAAGTTCCCGAAGTTCGGGATAAAGGCGTTCCTCCAGTAGAGTCGCTTGCTGATCTTGACGCTATTTCTAAACCCCTGGATATTTCTGCATCAAATGTTGCACATCCTTTTGCACATCCGCTATAATTCAACCCTATTCTTAAACTCGTTAATCTGTCATGAGAGAGTGGCTCATCTTCTCCAGAAATATTTGTCTGCTGGATTTCATCAGCCCAATTTATTGTAGCCCGAGCTGTCCACAATCTATTTTTTTCTAAAACTAATGGATAACTAGTGGTCAGTGTTGCAGATTTCATATTAGCTTCTAAACCCAGTGCTTGCAGATCAACTCCTGGCCTTGTCATGCTCTCAACATAGGCTATACTTGTATTTAATCCATTATTTCCAATTGGTAAGGACAAAGCAAATCCTCCGCCTCTGATTCTAACATTATCTCCAGTACCCTTCATACCTTTTAGAGTTGGCTTAGACAATCCGAAGAACGTTACAGTTTCTCCGAAACCAGCAGGAGAATTTAATGTAAGGCTCTTTTGCCCAAGTTGCCTTCCCAGCTCTTCGCTTTGAGTATTATTGAACTGAACATTCCCTGAAAAGTATTTATGTTTTGCTTCTAAAACAAGTATTGCCCCCCCCTCTGTCTCGCCTTGAACCATAGCACTTTTCAATGTCAGTCCTACCGTGTTTCCCGCCAATAAAAGTTGGCGAGTTAGAAAGTCTTCAGTTAAAGCCTTTCTCTTAATAAGTGGTTTAAGGTAAGAAAATGTACGAAGCTTTTGCATAACTGGTACCTTCTTTAAATCAACTTTTTCTATAAAACCACCTATAACTTTTAAGAATACTGTAGCATTTTCAGGTTCTAATTCTTGTTTTGGAACAATAACTCTTACTAGTGGGAATCCTTTGATTTTAAATTCTTTTTGAATATCTGCTGCAATATTATAGAAATCCTTAATTGATTTTGGGATACCAATGACTTGTTGTTGATATTTAGTGAAATCCACCTTCTGTTGTAACTCCTTCGGAGCTAGGATTATAAGTGTATTGGAAATTATTTCTAACCCTTCATCAGATTGCTCATGGTCTTTTAGGTTTTGTATTTTTGATAAAGGTAGATTTTTTTTTTCAAATTTATTGAAAGTTCTATTTTCTGGCCTTTGAAAAACATCAGGTAAAGTAACACTTGGTGTTGTTGAAGCTGACTCAACATCACTTGTACTAAGTATTATAGAACTAAATACCAACGAGCTGATAAAAAATAATTTTGCAAAATCTCTTGTGAAGAACAGCATGATGTCTCAATCTAAAATTTAATTTCCTTAACTGTGGATAATACGCTAAAAAGCCGGATAAATCTATATTTTTCTTAAATCGCAGAAAAGTTATCAACAAAATTTAATTGTTATATCCGCTTTCACCGTGGAGAGAATTATCCAATCCAGAAATTTCGTCGTCATCGCTTACACGAAGTTCAATGAAAAAAGAAATGAGTTTTAATATTAAATATGTAAATATTATGGTCCACAGTGCTGTAACAAATACTGCATACAACTGTACTTTTAGATGACTTAGCATTGAAACTCCTTCATCAAGACCTGCTCCACCAAATTCCACTTGCATTAACCATGCACAAAGGATAGTTCCCAACATCCCTCCAACTCCATGAACCGCAAACACATCTAAACTATCATCAATTTTCAGTTTTATACGTATTATATCAACTGCTATATAACATAAAACCCCACCTGATAAACCTATGATAATTGCTCCTTGAACACCAACAAAACCCGATGCTGGAGTTATAGTTGCTAAGCCTGCAACCATTCCAGTGACCATTCCTACTAATGAAGGTTTACCAAACCTTAACCACTCAATAATAATCCATGAGAATGCTCCAAGTGATGCTGCAATGTGTGTTACAAGGATTGCTTTCGATGCTGTAACATCGGCGGCAAGCGCTGACCCTCCATTAAATCCAAACCAACCCACCCAAAGCATTGAGGCACCAATCATTGTAAGAACTGGACTATGTGGAGGAGACACTGTATTTTTTAAAAAATCTTTTCTTTTTCCAAGCACTAGGGCAATAACTAATGCAGCCACACCAGCAGTAGTATGAACAACTAATCCACCTGCAAAATCTCTAACACCCATATCAGCTAAAAATCCACCTCCCCAGACCCAGAAGGCCACAGGGCAATACACAATTAACAACCACAATGAGGAGAAGATCAAGATCACCGAAAATTTTATTCTCTCAACGTACGCGCCAATAACAAGTGCAGGTGTTATGACACAAAAAGTCATTTGAAACATAGCAAATAGCTCCTCGGGTATTGTGCCAACTGTTGATTCAGGTGCAAAATTTAAGAATAATTTAGATAAATCACCAACCAAACCGGACGAACCTTGAGAAAATGCAAGGGAATAACCTCCAATCACCCATAAAATTGACATTAAACATGCAATTCCAAAATGTTGGCATAAAACTGAAACCACATTCTTTGACTGTACAAGTCCAGCATAAAATAGAGCTAGGCCTGGAAGTGTCATAAACAAGACCAGACTGCATGAGGTTAAGATCCATGCTGTATCACCACTATTAGTAGTAGCATTTGCGAAACTTGACGTGGCTAAGATAATGGATATTAAAAAAAATTTCAGAACACGCTCCCCTTACTCACCTTATACTAACAAAAATCAAATATTTTCAAACAAATATTAATCTTTTTTCTAGTTTGCTTAAATTATAGACATATTGTAATAGTGTTTTTAATTTGTCGTTAAAATATTTTGTTTTGTACAAAACCTCTCATGATTTGGTAATCTCTATATATTAAAATATGAGATCAATTAAACACAATAATATCTTTGCACTTTCTAGTACTTTTGGACAGTCAGCGATTGCAATTTTTAGAATATCAGGCAATGAAACTGATAAAATTGCAAAACTATTAACAAATTTAAAAAAAATAAATAACCGTTATGCTCATTATACTAAGATTTATGATTTAAATAAAAAAGTTATCGATAAATGCGTCATTTTGTTTTTTAAAGGCCCAAATTCCTTCACTGGCGAAGATCTCCTTGAAATTCATTCTCATGGAAGCATTGCCGTTATAAACAAAATTTCTGATACTCTTTCAAAAATTCCAAATACCAGAGAAGCCGATCCAGGTGAATTCTCAAAAAGGGCATTTCAAAACGGAAAAGCAAACCTACTTTTCTTTGAGGGAATCAATAATCTCATAAAATCTGAAACTGAAAACCAATTAAAATTTGCAAATCAGCAAGTGTATGGAGGACAAGGTGAAAATTGCAAGATTATTCGCGAAAAAATTACTAAAGTAATTGCTCGTCTCAATGCAAGCATAGAGTTTTCTGAAGAAACAGACACCTTCATAGATGAGGAAACTAAACACAAACTTAATATCATTAGCATTCAAATTAATAATATGTGCAAATCCTACCAAAACAATAAAACATTGGTTCATGGACAGAAAATATTAATTATTGGGCCAACAAACGCTGGAAAATCATCATTTTTTAATTTTCTTCTGCAAGAGGAAAGCATGATTGTTTCTTCAATTAGTGGAACAACCACAGACCAGGCAGAAAAGAGCTTAAACATTAATGGCAAGAAGGTAATTATCATCGACTCGGCTGGCATTAGAGCTTCTAAAAAACAGATCGAAATTATTGGTATTCAAAAAACTTTAAAAACTCTAGAAGAAGTTCAAAGTATAATTCTAGTTTTATCTCCTGACTCTTTAAATAATTCTAATTTGTCAAGTGTTAAACATATTTTTCACGCCATTAAATCTAAGAAATGTGTTGTTGTTTATAACAAATTAGACAAAGACCCTGAAAATAAAAAATTACAAGAGTGGAAAAACAAAATACCAGAAATAAAAAAATACAAGACCATATCATTATCTTGTAAAAAAAAATTATTTAAGCACAACATATTGTTAAAAACATTAAAATTCTTGGATCAAAATTTATTATCTATTGACACTAATAATGAAGGTTACTACTTTTCAGAAAGAAGGCATATAATTTGTTTGAACAACATGAAGTGCAACTTAGATTTAGCTATCGACAATATTGAAAGCGTTGAGATTTGCACTAATTATTTAAGGGATGCAGTCGGCTACCTCGATGAACTATATGGTAAATATGACAATGAGAAAGAGCTTGGTTTTATTTTCAATGAGTTTTGTATTGGAAAGTAGATGTTCCACGTGAAACAATTCAAGAATTTTGATGTATTAGTTGTTGGTGCAGGTCATGCAGGAGTTGAGGCTGCGGTAATGGCCTCTAGAATGGGGGCCAAGACAGCGATGGTAACTTTCTCCAAAGATGATATAGGTAGACTTTCATGCAATCCGGCAATGGGGGGGCTTGGAAAAGGTCATCTTATTAGGGAGATTGATGCAATTGGGGGTATAATTGGACAAGTATCAGATCTCGCTGGAATACAATTTAGGATGCTCAACAAAACGAGAGGAGAAGCTGTACAAGGTCCAAGAGCTCAAATAGACAGAAATTTATACAAACAAAATCTATTGAATCTCCTTGAAAAAGAAAAAATTTCATTATTATACGATGAAGTCTTAAATATTAAATTGTGTAGCAGTGCAAATAATAAAAATGTAGAGGCATTAGAACTACAAAGCCTAGGAAAAATTTACTGCAAGTCAGCAATTATCACCACTGGGACATTTTTAAGAGGCATTATCCATCAGGGAGGGAACAACTGGTCAGCAGGAAGGATCAATTCCAAACCATCTATTAAACTAGCATCTTTTTTTAAGTCAAATAATTTTAAAACAATGCGGCTAAAGACAGGGACTCCTCCAAGACTTTTTGCAAATTCAATTGATTTCTCAAAATGTCAAAAACAATATGGCGACGACAACCCAGAGCCTTTCTCGTTCTTAAATGATAAGATTAAAACTAAGCAAATTTGCTGTCATATAACCCACACCAATGAAAAAACACATGAAGTGGTTAAAAGAAACATCCGAAAATCTCCAATGTTTAATGGGCAGATAAAGTCTAAAGGCCCGAGATATTGCCCATCATTAGAAGATAAAGTCTATAGATTTAAAGACAAGAAAAGCCACCAGATTTTTCTTGAACCCGAAACGTTAGAAAACGAAATTATATATCCAAATGGTATTTCAACATCACTACCTGTAGAAGTTCAAAAATCTTTTCTTAAAAGCATAGTAGGACTGGAAAATGTAAAAATAGACCAATTCGGGTATTCGATTGAATACGATTGTATTGATAGCTCAGAACTTCAGCATTCACTGGAGACAAAGAAGATAAATGGTCTTTTTTTAGCCGGACAAATAAACGGAACAACCGGGTACGAGGAGGCCGCTGCACAAGGATTAGTTGCTGGAATAAACGCAGCTCGTAAAATTTCAAAAAAGGAGCCAGTTGTTTTTAAACGAGAGGAGGGTTACATTGGCGTAATGGTCTCAGATTTATGCAGAGGGGGGTTGATTGAGCCATACAGAATGTTCACATCTAGAGCAGAATATAGATTGTTGCTGAGAGCGGATAATGCCGACGAAAGACTTTCTGATCTTGGAATAAATTTAAATGTAGCTTGCAAGACCAGAAAGAAAAAGTGGCTTGATAAAAAGCGCATTATTAATAAAGCCAATAAATTATTACATGCCTTGTCCGCGTCACCTCAGCAATACTCAAAGTTTGGAATAAAAATCAATATGGATGGTAGAAAAAGATCAGCATATGAAATTATCGGATATAAGGACGTCTCATGGGAAATGTTAAGAAAAATGTGGCCTAAGATTAGAGCCCTGAACATTAGTACACGGACACAACAGCAAATAAAAGCAAATTCTTTTTACCAAAGATACTCGTCTAAACAACAACAGGAAATTGACGACCTTGAAAATGACAGAATGATAAGGCTTGGTGATAAGATAAATTATACAAAATGCGCTGGATTATCAAATGAGGTCAAGGAGATCCTTAGTCGCCACAAACCCCAAAATATTGCACAGGCAAGGGTTTTGCCAGGAATGACGCCTGCAGCAGCCTCAATTCTGCTGAGATTTGCAAAGAAATAAGTGGGCAGCGGGATCAATACCTTCTCTCAATTGAACAATGTTTCACGTGAAACATTAAATATGTTGCTGAATTACGAAAAAAAAATTATAGAGTTCAACAAAAAAATGAACCTGATTTCCTCTAGCACTGAAAAAAACATATGGGTTAGGCATTTTTGTGACTCGGCCAAAATTTTTAAAGAAATCCAGGGATTACATTCTATTGAAAATGACAAACTTTCGATTTGCGACGTTGGAACAGGTGCAGGCCTGCCAGGAATTGTTTTAGCTATTATGGCAAAGGGGGCTGGTTGTGGTTTTAACTTTACGCTTATTGACTCAAACAAAAAAAAATGTTTATTTGTAGAAAAGATAATCCAGCTGTTTGGTCTAAACTGTAAAATAGTTAATAATAGAGTAGAAAACCTAAGCATGAAATACGATGTGATTATTTCTAGGGCATATGCATCGTTGAGCAAACTCCTTAAAACTACTTATCACTTATCATCAGATAAAAGCACATATATTCTCCCGAGAGGTAAAAGTTGGGAAAAAGATTTAAATATTATAAAAAAAAAGTGGAAGTACGAAGTTAATATTGTTAAAAATAATAAGAGAATCGATGAATCTGGTGGTGTCACTTTGATTTTAGAAAAAGTGTGTAAAAAATGACAAGAACAGTTTTTTCAATTGTTAATCAAAAAGGAGGGGTAGGCAAGACAACTACGGCTGTTAACCTTGCTACAGCTTTATCAATTACAGGAAAATCATGCCTGGTAATTGACCTGGACCCACAAGGAAATGCTAGCACAGGATTTGCCGTGCCTTCAGACAGGAGGACACCAGGGACCTATGAGGTTTTGACGCGAAGAGTAAATATGATTGATGCGGTCAAGGCAACGGAAATTAATGGTCTTGGAGTTGTTCCATCTAGAGTAGATTTAGCTGACGCTGAAAAAGAAATATCACAAACAGAACAAGACAAGGAATATATACTTAAAAATGCAATAGAAAAATTGCCACAGCAATATTCAGCTATAATTGTAGATTGTCCTCCAGGACTTGGATTCCTAACAACTAATGCATTGGCAGCATCAGATAAAGTCCTAATTCCACTTCAATGTGAATTCTATGCTTTAGAAGGATTAAGTCAAATCCTTCGTGTAATAAAACAAGTAAATACAAATCTTAATTCAAATTTGGATTTGGATGGGATACTTTTAACCATGCATGATTCAAGAAACAAACTTAGTGTTCAAGTTGAAGAAGATGTAAGAGAAGTAATGGGGAATGCTGTTTATAAAACTATAATACCAAGAAATATTAAAATTTCTGAATCGCCATCGCACGGAAAACCAGTTTTATTATACGATCATGCATGTATTGGGTCTGAAGCTTACGTAAATTTGGCAGCAGAAGTATTAGGTAAGGGGAATTTTGGAGGATTAAATGAAAACTGATAAAATTAAGAGTAAAAGTATGAAAAGTCCATATCAAGCTAAACCATTGAATAAAATAAAGGTAAAGAGTAAAATAAAGAGTAAAGCTAAAGATCCCAAAAAAAAACTAGGAATGGGATTGTCTTCGCTACTATCGAAAGACCAAGAGTTAGCATCAATTATTAAATCTAAAGTTGAAAACGAAGTTAAAGGTTCTTCTTTTAAAATTCAACAACCAAAATTGTCAAATAAAGATGGCGAGAGAAAACCTATTATAAATTTAAAGCCTAATATAAACATGAGGCTTAGAAACCACGGTAATAATAATCTACCGACGACCCTACCTATTCAACAACTTGTTTCCGGGAAATTTCAGCCTAGAAAAAGATTTGAGCAAACTGAGCTTGAAGAATTAGCAGATTCTATAAGAAATAATGGTGTGCTTCAACCGATTTTAGTTAGACCCTTAACAGAAAAAAGTTCCACTTACGAGATCATAGCGGGGGAACGCCGCTGGAGGGCTTCTCAGTTAGCTAAATTACATGAGGTACCAGTAATAGTTAGAAACTTTAGCGACGAGACTTCAATTGGTGTGGCAATGATTGAGAATCTTCAGAGAACAGACTTAAACCTTATTGAGGAAGCTGAAGGGTATAGAACTATGATGAATGTGTTTCAATATACCCAAGAAAAACTATCTTCTCAACTTGGTAAAAGTCGAAGCCACATCGCAAATGTACTGAGAGTTTTATCACTATCACAAAATGTAAAAAAACATATTCTCAATGGAGAAATATCATTTGGTCACGCTAGAGCCTTAGTAACTTTGAATGACGAGCAAGCGTTGGAAGCTACTGAACAAGTTATTCAAAATCAATTAAATGTCCGACAAACAGAGAAATTGGTGAATTCTATTAGGAAATCAAACCAAAATCGACAAAATGGATTAAACGAAAACCAAAAATTAGAAAATAAAAACTCTAATATTGAACATCTAGAGAGAGAATTAACAAATCTCTTAGGACTTAAAGTTATTGTTTCGCATAAATCAAATAACACAGGTAATCTTGCAATCTACTATAAAACCTTAGACCAAATTCAACCTGTAATAGATAAACTAAAATGGAGACCGAAATAAGACAAATCGTACTTGATACTGAAACATCAGGGCTTGATTACGAAAAAGACAGAATAATTGAGGTTGGGTGCCTCGAATTGATAGATGGAATATTTAGTGGTACAAAATTCCATAGGTTCTATAAACCTGATAACGTGATTATTAGTGCTGAGGCAGAATCTATTCATGGACTAAATAATGCATTTCTATCGAAATTTCCAAGTTTTGAAGAGGACATCGACGACTTTAACAAGTTCGTAGATAATTCAGAGCTCATAATTCATAACGCCCAATTTGATCTGACCATGATTAATAATTCACTTAAAAGAGCGTCCAAAGCTTTAATTAAAAAGGAATTTGTGATCTGCACATTAGAGATTGCAAAAAAAAAGTACCCTGGAAGCAAAAATAATCTAAATGCATTATGCAGAAGATTTGATATTAGTCTTGAATCAAGAAATAAGCATGGAGCATTAACCGATTCATTTTTGCTGTTAGATGTTTACAACGAGCTCATGGGGGGGAAACAACACTCACTCAATCTTACATATGACGTAAATAGTGAGGCTAAAGATATAAGAAAGTTTGTTAGTAATGAACTTGTTAAAGTTCGAGTTTCTGATCAAGAGAAAAAAGCTCATTTACACATGCTGAATTCAATGAAAAAGAACATCTGGTAAATATACATATACAATTTCTTATGAAGAAATTTATATAGCTTTATATCGTATATTATCTATTACGATATTTTTTTATAAGATTATTCCATATTATAATTGACAGATCCTTGCCATAAAGTTCGTTTATTTGCATGAGACCCGTAGGTGATGTAACATTTATTTCAGTAAGTTTTTCATCAATAAGATCAATGCCAACTAAAAATAAATTATTGTAGATTAGGAATGGTTTTAGTTTGTCACAAATATATCGTTCTCTTGTAGTTAATTTGGTTTTTTTTGCATCTCCACCTAAATGAAGATTTGCTTTAAACTCTCCAGACTTTGGAATTCTATTCACAACCCCAATAGGTTTGCCATCTAAGAGTATAACTCTTTTGTCTCCAAATTTAACGTTTTCGACAAATGCTTGGATAACAACTGGAGAATTATATTTCTTAATTAAATCATTGAACTTTTTTAAATTTCTATCATCAAAATTGCTAATCTTGAATATTCCATCACCACCCTTTAAATAAAGTGGTTTTATAACAACGTTTTTGTGTTTTTCTAACATAAATTTCAGAATATCTTCACTATAAGTAATGACTGTATCAGGCATTAGTTGATAAAAGTATAATGGGGCAATTTTTTCTGTAAAATTCTTTATTCCAGCTGGATCATTTACAAAATAGGGCTTTTTGTGGAAATTTCTATGGGCCTCTAATAAGTAACAATTAGATATATATTTTAAATCAAAAGGTGGATCTTGTCTTATAAATAAGAAATCAAAGGAGTCCGCTCTTATTTCTTTTTCTTCTCCGGTTTTCAAACTTTCGTCAATAATTTTACACGCTTTATACTTAACGTAATTTTCCTCAAACGACATAGTCTCTGGTTCAGCAACCCAAATACTGACCCCCAATTTAAATCCAGATTTTATCAAAGAGAGCGTTGTATCAGTTTCCTCATTCAAAGAGTCAATTGGGTTCATCTGAAAAAGTGCACAAAAATTAGTAATTTTGATCCTCCATGTTAATTAATTTAATAATTGTTACTAGCTTGGGGATATCATTCATTTCAGCAAGATATTGTTCAAATTTAGTCTTCTCATCAAGATCCTCTGCTAATCCAATCGCAAAGACAGTTCCATCGACAACGTCAATACTATAATTATTAGAATTAATTCCCGATTTAAATAGCAACCTAGTCATTATTCTAGACTCAAAAATTGCATCCTCTGTTTTATCCATAATAGATACATTGGGTGAAACGATTATTTCATTATATACTTTTTTAATATCATTAACTTTCCATACTGATTCAACAACTCTTAATCTATTAGTTTGATTGTCAACATAACCCGTCAGGAGAACCTCGCCCATTGAAACACTGACGGTTATATCTAAAAAGTTTGAAATATCTAATGATGAGATTTTTTTAATAATTTTAGCTTTTATTATTGTGTCATCAACTGAAGCAGAAAATCCTTTGCTAGAAATACCAGCGTTAGCAGCAACTGAAACGATTGAACTTACAGGACTACACGAGATTAAATTCAAAACAATTGAACACTTTAAACAAAAATTAACTATCTTTACCAACCAAAACCTCTCTTCTTCCAACATGGTTCGCTGGGCTAACAATTCCCTCAGATTCCATTTTTTCTATAATCCTAGCAGCTCGATTGTAACCAATTTGGAGATGTCTTTGAATAAAACTAGTTGATGCCTTTTTTTCACGACAGACAATCGACACAGCTTTGTCATATAACTCATCACCACTTTCATTAAAGCCTAGGTTAAAGTTCTGCTCCTCTTCGTTATCTTTTGTCACAGACTGCAAATACTCTGGTTCTCCTTGAAGTTTTAAATGGTTAACCACCGATTGTACTTCCTCAGTTTTTACAAAAGGTCCGTGGACTCTTAAAAGATTTTCACCAAGCATAGTAATAAGTAAATCTCCCTGACCAAGAAGCTGCTCTGCACCTTGTTCTTCTAGAATTGTTCTACTATTTATTTTGTTAACTACTTTATAACTAATTCGTGTTGGAAAATTAGATTTGATTGTTCCAGTTATTACATCCACCGAGGGTCGTTGAGTGGCAACAATCAAATGAATGCCGGCAGCCCTGGCCATCTGAGATAAACGCTGGATAGCTCCCTCTATTTCTTTTCCAGAAGTAATCATTAGATCCGCAAGTTCATCAACAACAACAACTATCTTAGGAAATACAGCTAAATCTAGAGCTTTTTTTTCAAGTACAGGTTTTCCAGTCTCAGAGTCATAACCAACCTGCATTTCTTTAAAGACTACTTGACCTGTCTCTAATAACCTTTTCACCTTTTTGTTGTAATCATCAATTTCTCTGACCTCTAAATGTGTCATCATTTGGTATCTGTTTTCCATTTCTTTTACAGTCCATTTTAATGCTGAGATAGCCTTCTTTGGGTCAGTAACAACCTCTGTGAGAAGGTGAGGAATGTCTTGGTATATTGAAAGTTCTAACATCTTTGGATCAATAAGAATTAACCTACATTCTTCAGGAGACAAATAATATAGTAGAGACAATAGCATTGCATTAATACCTACTGACTTACCGGAACCAGTGGTACCAGCAACCAGCAAATGAGGCATTGCAGAAAGATCAACAATTACAGGCTTGCCGAAAATATCTTTTCCAAGAGCTAATGGTAATTTAAATTTATTAGCTTTAAATAATTTATCATTAAGCAACTCTCTTAAAAAAACTAATTCTCGGTGTTTATTTGGAATTTCAATTCCAATAGCATCTTTACCAGGAATCGTGGATATTCTTGTTGATTTAGCACTCATTGACCTGGCAATATCTTCAGATAACCTTATTACACTTGAAGATAAAGTACCTGGAGCTGGGGTTAGTTCAAAAAGAGTAACTATTGGCCCTTGTTTAACATCTGTAATCTGCCCACTAATCTTAAAATCTCTCAAGACACCTGCTAACAAGGAAGTATTTAATTCTGCATTTTTTTTATTTTCAGATTCAATGCCAGGTGTTTTAGATTCTCTTTCTAGCAAATCTATAGACGGAAATTTATAATCAGAAGAAATAACCATTTTCTGACGAATAATTTTATTTTTACCTAGTTTAGTCTTAGCAGATGAATCTTCAGCACTTTTAAATATTCTTGGCCCTAGGGTTAAATTGAAAATAGAATTTACCTTTAGAAACTTAGCAATTAAAACTACTGCAGAATACGCCTTGCTAGAGCCATAAATAATTTCCTTAGATCCAATATTAAAGGTTAAAAGAAAAAATATAAGAAAAAGAGTGATCATTCCAAATACGATATAAATCTTATATTTAAAGTCTAAAAGAATATAATTAAAATATAAACTCAAACCATCACCCAAAAAACCGGAGGAAATCTCAATATCATTAAATGTCTGCGAAGCCAATTTAGTTAACAAGCATAACATTATTATTGTTAAAGGTAAAAATGCGAAGGAATACCACCGCAAATCTTTACCGAGAACGACCCTTAATGCTGTAAACAATAAAAAGAAGGAAATTATATATGATATTAGACCGAATGTTTTAAATAAAAGATCAGATAAAGTAGAGCCAAAGTAACCGAGTAAATTATTAGTTGCTTTAATTGTAGTATCAAATTTAAAATATGTATTGTCGTCAACATTGAAGCTTAACAATGCAAGTAAAATTGAAGTTCCAGTAACCAGGAAAAGCAAAAACCATATTGTTTTCTTAAAATTGTCTTTAAATTTTCTTATCATCAACTAAGTTGATTATATAAATTTTTTAAAAAAAACAAATTATAATTAAGAATGTTAAAAAAAAAAAATGAAATTCTGATTTGCGGTGCTGGTTTGATTGGCATGACCTTCGCTCTGTTAATGGCCAAAATGAAAATTAAAGTTTGTATTATAGACAAGAATAATAAAAATCAAATCCAAAATAACATAGATAGTAGAACGACTGCCATTTCTCAGGGATCTTCAAAAATATTCGAAAACCTTGGTTTATGGGAAGATCTTAAGAAATATTCACAACCGATTTCCCAAATCTTCGTTGCAGAGGGCCACGGTCACAGTGATATTGAATTTAATCCAAGGAATGTAAACGAAGAAGCTCTTGGTTATATAATTGATAATGCGATTCTAAAGAACACTCTTTATAAACACATAAAGAATTCCAAGTTCATTCATTTTCATGATAATACCGAAGTCAAGGAAATCCATAATTCAAATCCCTCGAGCAGTTTTATATGCACAAATAGAGGAAAATTTTTTTATAAACTTTTAGTTGCTGCTGATGGAAGATTTTCAAAAATCAGAAAATTTTCAAACACCAAGTTTTTATTTCACGACTACAAACAAAAAGCATACGTGTTTAATATATCACATACAAAACCCCACTATGGAATTGCAGTGGAAAGATTCTTCTCTACAGGACCATTAGCACTTTTACCTATGAAAGATAGAAGACAAGGTAAAACGTCAGTGGTCTGGACATTGGACGAAAAAAAGTCAAAGGATTTAACTTCACCATCTAAATTTATGAAAGAATTCAAAACTCATTACAATAATTTTTTTGGAAGGATCCTTAGTTCTTCACCAGTAAAACAGTACAATTTAAATGTATTTTCTTGCTATGAGAATTTTAAAAACAATATAGTCCTAATCGGCGATGCATCTCAGGCTATTCATCCAATTGCAGGACAAGGGTTCAATCTAGGGTTGAGAGATTCAGAAAGTCTATCAAATTTGATATCAGATTTTAAAAATGTTGGACTGGATCTAAATTCATTGAAAATGAAAGAGATATACAGTCAAAAAAGATTTATTGATAAAAACGTTTTAGTCTCTGCTACGCACAACCTTAATGCGTTGTTTTCAAATAAACACATCATATTTAAAATTTTAAGAAAAGCCGGTCTTCGGCTATTTTCAAAATCTAACACCCTTAAGAACCAAAGCATGCTTTATGCAATGGGTCTCAAGCATTTTGAGCTTTAGTTCCAATATCATACATGTATTCATAACTAAATATTCCTGTATTGTGCCCATCATCAAATACTATTCTAATTGCGTAATTTCCTACACCTTCAATTTTAGAAATTAAAACATCTTGATGTTTATCTTCTGCGGTTTTAAATTTTTCTAGTGAATCTTTAGACCTATTCTCTGCCGAAGGACTATTTGCCCTTAGAAAAGATGAGCTAAGGAGTAGATACGAGTTGTTTCCGTATTGAATCTGTATACTTTTTTTGTTTTTATTAAGCGTAATAGACTTTGGGGTCATATCATTTTTAAATAAATTTGGGTATTCCGTCTATAACATCATAAGATGACTTCCCATCTTTTGAAGAAAGTTTTTTTCTAGCTTTATCGTAGATCAGAGGCTGTCTGCTTTTTGGACAAATTAATAAATCCAGAAATTTTTCATTAAAATCATTGTTGTTCATGATGGATTGCCGGATCCAACCATTTTATTCTCATTTAAACCCATTTCCATCAAGGACATCAGTATCTCTAGTCTTTCCTCAAGTACATTCGCTTCTAGTAACGCTTGCTTCTCACTTACATCAAATGGAGAGCACATGCTTATCATATTTACAAGATCCTCGTCATTCGTTGTATCGACCATTTCCCAATCTGCGTTAATGGATATTTTCTTGAGAAAAACCTTTAATAGGGATTCGAAGTCTGTTCTCTTTTTCCTGCTTCTAAGATTTGTTATTTCGAAATCATCCCCAAACTCTTCCCATGTTACATCCGCAGATCTAAAACCATTTATAACTTTTTTCTCTTTTTTGATGCGAAACCTGCAAGTACCTTTTAAAATTAATTCATATCTGTTGTCATTAGTTTCGGAGAAGGCTGTAATTCTTCCAGCACAACCCACATCGTACAAAACAGGGTTTTTAATTTCTGAATCCTTGGAAAGTTTTTCTTTTGGTTGAATCATACCTATAACTTTCTGGTTTTTCAGTGCATAGTCAAACATATGTAAATACCTGTTTTCAAACAAATTCAATGGTAATTTTGCTCGGGGTAATAACAAAACTTTGTTCAAGGGGAATAGGGGTATTGTTTTTGGTAACTCACCTAGATTATCTTCAAAACTATAAAGCATACATATATTAATATGTTTTAAGATATCATAAATTAAAGTTTTATTTAAAAAAAAACCATTTTTCTATTCAAAAAAAGTAATATAAGTGTAGTATTGTCATTCAATCGCGGGAATAGCTCAGTGGTAGAGCATCACGTTGCCAACGTGAGGGTCGCGAGTTCGAATCTCGTTTCCCGCTCCATTAAAATTATGAAGTAGATAAATCTTAACTACAGATTTATAATGTAGTCAGAGTGTAATAGTTAAGAATTTGTAAATTGGGAAGTAATGACAGGGGAGATAATAAATTGGCCTATAGGAACGGTCGTCTATAACTTCGGCGATACTTCTGATTTTGCCTATCTTTTAAAAACGGGAATTGTTGAAATAAAATCAAAAAATGGAACACGGGTAGGTTTTATAAATAAAGATGAGGTGTTTGGTGATCAATCAATCATCCTAGGAACAAAAAGAACAGTATCTGCCGTTGCATTCAAAGACTCAACTGCGATACAAATTCCAAAGAGGCATCTGATTAAAGAATACACTCATTCACCTTCTTTAATTCAAGCAATCCTTAGATCAACATACATAAGGCTGACTAATCTAGATTCCACTCTAAAAGAAGACCTTGAGAACTTAGATAAATAATTATTGTATTTACTAATATACAATATATATAATTGAAAAAAAATATGGATATATAGTATATGAATGATATTAAAAAAGTTTCTTATGCACAAGCGCAAAATGTTTTAAAAAGATTTAGATATAGACCACGCAATCAATGGTCAGAGAAAGACAGACTTATCTTTAAAATTTGCAACTTTACTGTGCTTTCCAAAAAAAGACTGAACAACGTAATGCAGTCTCTAAAAAGTTTGTCTAAATTAAGTGATAAAAGCCATTACAAGTATTCAGACTTGGATATAAAATTAATAAAAGAACTAATACTAGAAAACCTTGAAACTTGCTTTGAATCATTTAATCAAAATATAAACATAATGAAAGAAAACGATATTCAGAAAGTAGGCGAGCATCTTCAAAAATTAAATGATGAAAATCTTAGACTAGAAAATGAGAATAAAAGGTTAAATTTTATTATTGAAAGTTTTATTAGAGAATCAGAAATCAAAGAAATCAAGGGAGTTAGAGAAATTCTGAATAAAAAATTAAATAAACGCACTAAAAATAAAAGATCGTCAACAAAGCAGGGCTTAATTTTTAATAAAGACAATCTTAAAGACCTTTTAGATATGTGGAATAAAGGACTAACTACATCAGAGATAACAGACAGATTTAAAAAAATTGACGTGGATTTAAATGAAACAAAAAAGCGGCGTTTTAAACTTTAAGATTTAAACCGATTGAAATTAATTATTTTTTTTTAGTTTCGTACATTCCAACAAAATCAAGTGGCGCAATCATCAAAGGAGGAAATCCAGCCTCCCGAGTGCAATTAGCTATTATGGAGCGTAGAAAAGGAAAAAGAAACTTTGGACATTCGATTAGAAGTATTTTTTCCAAAATATCCTTGGTGGCATTTTCTATTAAAAAAATTCCACTGTAGATTCCTTCAACAAGGAATAAAATAGAATCTTCAGATTTTGTCTCGCATTTAATTGACAACTCTACTTCATAGATGTTCTCTCCATGATCCTTTAGCTCTTTAGATTTAACATCGGCATCTATTTTAAATGTTGGATTGCCTTTAATGTTTCTCAAAGAATCAGGAGCTTGAGGATTTTCAAAAGAAAGATCTTTTAAAAATTGGGCATTTATGATGAACTTTAAATTAATATTATTAGAATTAGAATTTGAATTTTTTTTTTTTTCAGCCATATTTAAGTTACTATTATGTTAAGAAGTAATTATAATACATAATAATAAATTACCAATCTATAAGAAAAAAAATGAATAACTTCCCCTACATAGACATAATAATCCTTGCTATGATTGCAATTTTTATTATTAATAGGTTGCGCAACGCATTGGGGAAAAAAACAGGTAATGAAAGTGACATTGTAGAAAAATTTACACAAAAAAGGACGGAATTTAAAGAATCTGAACCAGATGATATATCAAAAGGCCAAAACAAAAGAAAACCTGTTGATAGAAAACATCATTCTGACCCCAAGATAAACAAATCTATTAATGAGATCCTTAAAATCGAACCAAATTTTGATCCATCATCTTTTTGTAATGGAGCAAAAAAAGCCTTTGAGTATATTTTAACGGAATACTGTAAAGATAACATTAAATCGCTCGAGAAACTTGTTTCTAAAAACATTCTCTCTTCATTTAGCGCTCAAATTAAAGAAAGACAAAAAAAATCTGAAAAACTCGAAATCACAGTAATAAGCATAAAAGAACCAGCTATAAAAAACATCGCGATTCAAAAAAATAAAGCAATTATCAAATTATTTTTCGCTTCAGAACAAGTTCAACTTACGAAAGATAAAAATGACAAGGTTATTGAGGGAGATAGCAATCAAATCCTCTCAATAGCAGAAAATTGGACTTTTTCTAAGGATATGAAAAGCAAAGATCCCAACTGGACACTAGAAGAAATTGAAGAGAGTAATCACTAGAGTCATACTTGTTCTACTTTTTATATTTAACCCTAGTACGGGATATTTAAAAACAGATTTATCAAAAGAATTGCTCATACTCGAAGCCAATGAAATTTATAATTTTCGAAATAATTTTAAAAAAATATGTTCATCAAAAAAATTTTTTCATAATTTAAAAAATCATGATAGTTACCCCTCATTCGGCACTATTCAGATTTGGAAGAGAAAGTGTGATTTTTTAAAGGGTTCCAATGGAACTAATTTTAGAGGATTTCTTATTAATAATTTTAAATTTACTAAATTAGCAGCTAAACCTGGCCTTCTAACTGGATATTACGAACCATCTATAAATGTCTCAAGAATTAAAGATAACAAGTACAAATACCCAGTTTTAAAAAAACATAAAAAGTTCTTTAATGAATCAAGAGAGAAGATTGAAAAAATGTATGATGTTGAAGATGTTTTACTATGGACCGATGATAAGATTAATCTTTTTTTCCTGCATATACAGGGGTCTGGTTTGGGTAAATTTCGCAACAATCAAGTTATAAAAATAAGTTATAATGGTAACAATGGCCTTCCATATACCTCTATTGGAAAATACTTAAACAAACACAAGTTAATCAAAAATTCAAATATAAATCTTTTTTCAATAAAAGAATGGCTGAGAAATAACCCTGAAATTTCTCGAGACGTTTTAAACTTAAATAAGAGATTCATTTTTTTTAAAACAGGGGAGACTAAGATTGATGCTCACGCTGTTGGTGCTGCTGGTTTTCCATTAACGGCCAACGACAGTATTGCCATAGATAAAAGAATTTATCCATTGGGACTTCCTTTCATAATTAAGTTTTTCGATAAAAAAGCTATAAGACCAGTGTTATCTCTTGACACTGGATCTGCAATTGTTGGTCCGAATAGAGCAGATCTTTTTACTGGCAGAGGAGGCATGGCTGAGAAAATAGCTGGTACGTTAAAAAAAAAAATTTATCTATACTCCGTAATCCCATATGATCAATAAATGAATAAAGATGATTGGGATTTTTTTAAAAAAACTGTGGAACCACTCACAGAAAAGAAAAAAAACTTTTTTAAAAAAAAATTGAATAAAGAAAAAATAGAGCCAGATAGATCCATCAGCAGTGAAATTCTAAGTGAAATTGAAATAAAAGTCACTGAGGGCCAAGGTCAGCTGGAGAAAAATACTTTGAAGCGAATCCAAAAAGGAAAAATAAAAATCTCTGGTTCGATCGATCTACATGGATGTACAATTGAGCAATCAAAAAAATTAATTCTACAATTTATATCTGACAATTATTTATTACAAAATAGACTTCTACTGATTATATCGGGTAAGGGAAAAAGATTGACCGTATCGGATGGGTGGAAAGGGATTGGAAAAATTAAGTCAAACGTGCCTCTATGGCTAAATTCTCAAGCATTATATAAAAAGATCTTGTGGTTTGACACTGCTCCACCAAATAAAGGTGGGGAAGGAGCTTTTTTAGTGTATTTAAAAAAGTTTACAAAATAAACTTTGTTAAATCCGTATCCTTATAAACATCCCCTATCTGTTTTTTTACGTATTTTGCATCTATATTAATATCCTCAGCCTTCTTATCTGAGGCTGTAAAACTTATTTCTTCTAAAATTTTTTCAAGAATTGTATGAAGCCTTCTTGCTCCAATATTTTCAATATCCTCATTAACCTTTGTAGCAATTGTAGCAACTTCTGAAATTGCTTCCTCTGAAAAATTTAAGTTGACGCCTTCCGTAGCGATTAGCTCGATGTATTGTTTAATTAAGTTGTTCTCGGGCTCCTTCAAAATTCTAATGAAATCCTCCTTACCCAATGGCGCTAACTCAACACGATTTGGGAGCCTTCCCTGTAGCTCAGGTAATAAATCAGATGGTTTTGAAACATGAAATGCACCAGAGGCAATAAATAGGATATGATCAGTTTTTATTGAACCATATTTAGTGGTTACAGTGGAACCTTCTATTAGTGGAAGTAAGTCCCTTTGAACCCCTTCTCTGCTAACTTCACCAGAAGTCCCAGTGTTTTTTCCACAAATCTTATCAATCTCGTCAATAAAAACAATCCCATCTTGTTCAGCGTTAATCGTTGCTCTTTTAATCAAGTTATCATTATCAATAAGTTTCTCAGACTCCTCTTCTAAAAGTAATTCATGTGACTCTTTTACTGTTAATTTTCTTTTTTCTTTCTTTTGTCCAAATCCTTTTCCAAAGAGATCTCCAAGGTTAATCATTCCCATAGACCCTCCAGGCATTCCAGGAATCTCCATAGATTTTAGTGGGGATGATGATTTGGATGCTAATTCAATTTCAATCTCTTGGTTGTCCAACTCTCCATTCCTTAACATCTGTTTATACTTTTCTTTTGTTTGATTTGTTGAAGAGGATCCAACCAGTGCTTCGATTACTCTTTTTTCTGCATTAACCTCAGCTTTTGCTTTGATTTCATTTTTCAGACTTTCTCTATTATTACTAATAGAAACTTCTAATAAATCTCTTATGATTTGCTCAACATCTCTTCCAACATATCCTACTTCTGTAAACTTAGTGGCTTCTACCTTAATGAAAGGAGCAGCCGCAAGTTTTGCTAACCTCCTTGCAATCTCTGTTTTACCAACACCAGTTGGCCCAATCATTAGTATGTTTTTGGGGAGAACTTCATCCTTTAATGACCCTTTTATTTGTTGTCTTCTCCATCTATTCCTCAGAGCAATTGCCACAGATCTTTTAGCTGTTTTCTGCCCAACAATAAATCTGTCTAATTCTGAAACTATTTCTCTTGGTGTAAACGAGGTCATTTAATTTTTTCAATTATAATTTGATTGTTTGTGTAAATACACAATTCAGCAGCGATCTCAAGACTTTTTCTTGCAATTTCTTCTGGTTTTAATTTCAGGTCCACCATTGCTCTTGCCGCTGCTAAAGCAAAGTTACCTCCAGACCCTATCGCCATCAATCCATCTTTTGGCTCTAAGACATCTCCAGTTCCACTCAAAATAAGACTCGATTCCCTGTCTGCTACTAGCATCATAGCCTCTAGCCTTCTTAAATATCTATCCGTCCTCCAATCTTTAGCTAATTCAACACAAGACCTCATTAAATTATTAGAATATTTTTCTAACTTTGACTCTAGTCTTTCAAACAAAGAGAATGCATCGGCCGTGGCCCCAGCGAAACCAGTTATAACGTTGCCATCGGCTAAAGTTCTTACTTTTCTAGCATTATCTTTCATTACCGTATCTCCAAGGGTAACTTGACCATCAGCTGCTATCACGACTTCATTTCTTTTTCTCACAGAAACAACTGTTGTCCCATGCCAATTTTTAAACATTTTCTCCTGATCCATAAATTTTTAGCCTCATTGATAAATTATTTATAATCTATATATTTTACAATTAAAATCCAGTAAATTTAGCTATGAGAAAATATTCTGTTAAAAGAAAAACAAAAGAAACTGAAATAGAAGTCGAAATCTTACTTGATGGGACAGGAAAAAGTGAAATTAACACTGGTATCGGATTTCTAGACCATATGATAGATCAACTATCCAAACATAGTCTTATTGATATAAGGGTTTTGGCCAAGGGAGATTTGCATGTTGATTATCATCACACTACAGAAGACAGTGCATTAGCTTTGGGTGAAGCTCTGACTAAAGCGCTTGGAGATAGAAGAGGTATTCATCGGTTCGGACAGGCACTTTCAGCAATGGACGAAACTTTAACCAGGGTTGTGGTAGATTGCTCGAATAGACCCTATCTAGTCTGGAGAGTGTCGCTGGATAAACCCCAGGTTGGAGAAATGGATACTGAGCTCTTTAAAGAATGGTTTCAAGCGTTCTCTCAAACAGCAGGGATTACTCTTCATATTGAAAATCTCTATGGAGAGAATAATCATCACATCATAGAATCCTGCTTTAAAGGGTTGGCAAGGGCAATAAGACAATCTATATCTATCGACTCTCAACGCTCTAGTGAAATACCCTCAACTAAGGGTTCGTTGTAAATTATTATTCAAGATGCTAACTTACTGTATACTTAAAAATGTTGATTCTGAAGATAAGTTGGAAATAACAGAAACAGGGTTTTGCCTTCTTGCATTTATTTTTGGACCAATTTGGGGGATTTCTAAGTCTTTATGGCTATATTCATTGGCTGGAATTGTTATATTGGTATCAATAAATTTGATTTTTACAAATCCAGATGTTTATGTGCTTATGTATATTTCATCAATTTCATCCAGTTTTTTTTGGGGGGTTTTCGGCAGAGATCTATATATACAAAAGTTAATAAATAATAAATTCTATCCCGTCACCCATTTAAATGCATCATCTAAAGAAAAAGCAATGGTAAAATTCTTGTCAGATAAATTAAAATGAAAAGAATTGTTATAATTAATTATGGTTCTGGCAATCTTCAATCTGTCTACAACGCTCTTAAAAATGTATCATTAAAAAATGAAGTGGTAATTGTATCATCCTTGCTCTCAGATATTAAAAAGGCAACACACTTGATTCTTCCAGGTGTTGGTTCTTTTAAATCTTGTTTGGAGGGACTAAGAAAAACAAGTCTTATGAAAGCTTTAGAAGAAATGGTAATCGAGAAAAAAAAACCATTTCTTGGAATTTGTGTTGGGATGCAAATGCTTGCCACCAAAGGGTATGAGAATGGAGAGTTTGCTGGTCTTAATTGGATCCAAGGGGAAGTAAAAAAAATTAAGGTAGGAAAGAAAAAATTAAAAATACCCCACATGGGTTGGAATGACCTGACGTTCAAAAGGAAAAGTGAGTTTACGGATAATCTTTTAAAAAAAATTGATACAAAGACGAATGAGAAAATAAGTGCATACTTTGTTCATAGTTACAATTTTAAAATTAAAAATGAAAGAGAGAGAGTTTTGACAACATCTCATGGTGAAGAGATTACCGCTATGGTATCAAAAAACAATATCATAGGCACGCAATTTCATCCTGAAAAGAGTCATAATTTTGGTCTCGCATTCTTGAAAACGTTTATAGAGCAGGAAAAATAAAATATGATTTTTTATCCGGCTATTGACATTAAAAATGGGAAATTAATTAGGCTTAAAAAGGGAGAGCTTAATCATATGAAAATCTATGGAAATGATCCTATAGATCAAGCCACTAAATTTGAGTCTGAAGGAGCAAAATGGATACATGTTGTAGATATTGACGGAGCATTTCAGGGCGATTCTATGAATATAAAAACAATCTTTAAATTAAAAAAAGAAGTTCGATGCAATGTGCAAGTAGGCGGAGGAATTAGAAATTTAAAAAAAATCGAGAGTTTAATAGTCAACAATATTGATCGGGTTGTTTTAGGAACCGTTGCACTCGAAGACCCTGCATTTGTCAAAGATGCTTGCAAAATTTTCCCGAATAAAATTGCCGTTGGGCTTGATACTAGAAATGGATTTGTCGCCACTGAAGGCTGGGCCAAAAATTCTTCGGTTAGCCTATTTGACATGGTTAAAGTCTATGAAGATTCCGGTGTAAGCACTATTATATTTACTGATATTGAAAAAGATGGATTAATGGAGGGAGTGAGTTTTGATCAGTTAAAAAAATTACTCAGAGTAACGAGCTTGGAGATTATTGTTTCGGGTGGTGTTTCTTCTTTGGATGATTTAAAAAAAATAAAAAAAATCGATGCACCTAATCTAGCTGGTGTTATATCAGGAAGGGCAATTTATGAAAATAAATTTTCTGTTTTTGATGCTATTAAGTTGATTGAGGGGTAACTTGTTAAAAGTAAGAATCATACCCTGTTTAGATGTAGATAATGGAAGAGTAGTGAAAGGTATTAATTTTGTGTCTTTAAAAGATGCGGGGGATCCTGTTGAACAAGCTACAATTTATAGTGCTCAGGGTGCAGATGAAATTACGTTTCTGGACATAACTGCTACTCATCAAAGAAGAAAGCCGATGATCGATGTTATAAAAAAGACATCTGAAAACTGTTTTGTTCCTCTTACCGTTGGTGGTGGAATAAAGGACATCGAAGGAGTTACAGAGTTTTTAAATGCTGGTGCTGATAAAGTTTCAATTAATAGTTCTGCCATAAAAAATCCGAATTTAATAAAAGAGGGTTCATTAAAGTTTGGGAACCAATGTATTGTGGTTGCAATTGATGCAAAGAAGAAATCAAAAAGTTGGAATGTTTATATTAATGGGGGACGAATTGATACTGGCATTGACGCATTAGAGTGGGCAAAGAAAGCTGAAAGCCTGGGTGCTGGTGAAATACTTCTCACCTCAATGGACAGAGACGGAACAAAGAAAGGTTTTGACTTAGAACTAACCTCTAAAATATCAAAGGCAGTCAGCATACCAGTTGTAGCCTCCGGAGGGGTTGGGACACGAAAAGATTTTTTAAATGGTATAAAGATTGGAAAAGCCTCTGCCGTCCTGGCTGCTTCAGTTTTTCATTTTAAAGAGATTTCTATTATTGAGGTAAAAAAATATTTAAAATCTAACAATGTTAATGTTAGACTAGATAACTTATATAGTTGAGAGATGACTGATAAAACATTAGAAAAATTAACTTTGATTATTAAAGATAGAATGAAACGGTTACCTGATGATTCCTATGTTTCAAAATTATACAAGAAGGGAGAAGTAAAAATTGCAAACAAACTCGGCGAGGAAGCCGTGGAAACCATCTCAGCTTTCTTGACCAATGATAAAAATGAAGTCATTGAAGAATCTGCAGATTTATTATTTCATTTGCTCGTCCTTTTAGAATTTAAAGGTATAGAATTAAATGCCGTTATTTCAGTTTTAAAAAAAAGAATGAAGAATGATTGATATTAAAAATTATAATTCTGAAAATATTTTCGCCAAAATTTTGAAAAAAGAAATACCTTCTGAAGTGGTTTATGAAGATAAGTATGTTTTTGCATTTAACGATATAAACCCTCAAGCTCCTGTTCACATTCTTATTATTCCCAAGGAACAATACTGTAGCTTTGACGATTTTAGCAAGGAAGCTAATGATAAAACAATATGCACAATGATCAGATGCATTCCAAAAATCACTAGGAAACTTAAAATTGAAAATGGCTACAGACTAGTTACAAACATAGGAACAGCAGGCGGTCAGGAAGTTCCACATTTTCATGTTCACCTCTTAAGTGGAGGACAATTTGGAAAAATTTTACCCTAATCTAAATTTAACTCCAAACACACGGGCGCATGATCGGAAGGCCTGACTTTTTTTCTATACTCTTGAATTATCTTTGCATTTTTCAAGTTACCTATCAACGAAGATGATGCCCAAATATGATCTAATCTTCTACCTCTATTATTTTTTTCAAAATTTGGTGATCTATAACTCCACCAAGTAAAGACATTATCAGGTGGATTAATAAAGTGTCTTAACGAGTCTATAAAATTGCAATTATTTAATATTTCGTTTAATCTTGTCCTTTCAACTTCTGTGTGGCTAACAACATTTCTTAGACTTTTATGTGACCAAACATCATCTTCATAGGGTGCGACATTTAAATCCCCACACAAAATTACTTTTTCTTTTTTTTTTTTTTTTAAAATTTTATCTAATTCGGAGAGAAAGTTTAATTTGTGATTAAATTTTTGATTTGTAGATGGGTTAGGTTCCTCTCCGCCGGCAGGAACATACACAGAAATTATTTGCAAATCATCTAAATATAACTCAAGATATCTAGCATCATCTTTTTGGCAGATATCTATTACATTATATCTCTGAGCTTCATTTTTGGATAATATCGCGACACCATTATATGAAGAGATTCCTTTAAAATAGGAAAAATAATTTCTTTCATTAAAAATTGCCTCTGGAAATTGACTGTCATTTACTTTTGTTTCTTGTAGGCAAATAATGTCTGGTTTCTCAGTCTCCAAAATATCAATGATGAGATTTAATCTTACCCTTATGGAATTTACATTCCATGAGATTATCTTCATTAGGAATTCATAGATTCAAAGAAATCACCGTTATTCTTTGAGTTTTTAATTTTTTCTAATAAGAACTCCATGGAATCTGTAGCGCCCATTGGCATGAGAATTTTCCTAAGAATCCACATTTTTGATAAATCCTCTTTAGTTACCAGCAGTTCCTCTTTTCTTGTTCCAGACTTAGTAACATCAATTGAAGGAAAGACTCTCTTGTCAGAGAGTTTCCTATCCAATATTATTTCAGAGTTTCCCGTTCCTTTAAATTCCTCAAAGATGACCTCGTCCATTCTAGAGCCAGTATCAACTAGAGCTGTTCCAATTATTGTTAAAGATCCACCCTCCTCAATATTTCTTGCTGCACCGAAAAACCTTTTTGGTCTTTGAAGAGCATTTGCATCCACTCCACCAGTAAGAACTTTTCCAGAGCTTGGAACTTGAGTGTTGTAGGCTCTTGCCAATCTTGTAATTGAGTCTAGTAAAATAACAACATCCCTTTTATGCTCTACTAGTCTTTTTGCCTTTGCAATAACCATCTCAGAGACTGCAACATGGCGTACAGCAGGTTCGTCAAAAGTTGAAGAAACTACTTCTCCCTTTACTGACCTTATCATATCTGTTACCTCTTCTGGCCTTTCATCGATAAGCAGAACAATTAAATAAACTTCTGGGTGATTTGTTGTAATTGAATGAGCTATGTTTTGGAGCATAACTGTTTTACCAGTTCTAGGTGGGGCGACAATTAGAGCTCTTTGACCTTTTCCTAGGGGTGTTATAAGATCCATTACCCTGTTTGTGGTGTCTTTGGTAGATGGATCGTCAATTTCCATTTTTAATTTATTTTCAGGATACAGAGGGGTTAGGTTGTCAAAGTTTATTCTTTGCTTTGTCTTTAAAATTTCTTCAAAGTTTATTTTATCAATTTTTGTAATCGCAAAATATCGCTCTGACTCTCTTGGGGCCCTCATTTCACCTTCAACAGTATCTCCAGTTCTCAAACTATTTTGTTTTATTTGTGATGGGGAAACATAAATGTCATCTGGACCCGGCAGGTAGTTTGCATCGGGCGAACGAAGGAATCCGAATCCATCTTGCAGAATTTCAAGAACTCCTTCACCAAATATAGCATCCTTGTTGAAAGCCATTTGTTTAAGGATAGAAAAAATCATGTCTTGCTTTCGCAATGTTCCTGCGTTTTCTACCTTTAGCTCTTCTGCAATTTTTAGTAAATCCGAGGGATTTTTTGATTTAAGGTCTTTTAAATGCATAATTAGGGAAAAATTGAGGAAGTATACTTATAGTTTATTCAATTAAAATTGTCAAACCATTGGTTTAAAAACTACTAAATATACAATGATCAAAAATAAAACTGTTGGAATTTCATTTATTGCTCTGTAAAAATTTTCTGAATTTTTATTTATTCGATTTTCAAACCCTTTTCTAACTTTTGCACAATACATGTGAAAGACCGACATAATAACAATTAATACAAATTTTATATTTAACCATATTTGATCGTACGCCTGAATATTAACTACTAATGAGGTTCCTAATATCCACGTCAAGATCATTGATGGATTCATAATATAACGTAACAATTTCTTTTCCATGATAAGAAATGTAGTGTATTCGGTTGAACTGTCCTTTGCTTTAGAGTGATAAACAAATAATCTTGGCAAGTAAAATAATCCTGCCATCCATGTTGTAAAGAAGACTATATGAAGATACTTTAAAATATTGTAAGTGTTAGATTCCATAGTTTATTGATTTCAATTTGTTAGGTATATTTTGGTAAGATGTTCTAATAGATCTATGTGCTCCTTACTTTGATTTAAACATTGTATCATCTCAAACTCCTCACCTCCATTTTTTACAAAACTTTCTTTTCCCTCTATAGCTATTTCTTCTAGCGTTTCCACACAATCAGAAGCAAAACCGGGGCATATCACTAATATCTTTTTCTTTCCTGTTTTTGGAAGTTTTTCTAATGTTTCATCTGTGTAAGGTTGTAACCATTCTTCCGGTCCAAAGCGGGATTGGAAAGTTGTTATTATCGGTGTTTTGGCTTTTAGACTTTCTATCAATAATCTAGTTGTTTTATGGCAATAACAATGATAGGGGTCCCCTTTATCAAAATATTTTTTTGGTATTCCATGATATGATGCTACTATCACGTCTGGTGTCCATCTTATTTCCTTTAGTTTTTTTAAAATACTATTTTTGAGGCCTTTAATATATAGAGGCTCTGACTCATAGTGAGGGATGATTTGTACACTTGGTTGCCATCTCATTTTTATTAATGTTCTATATACTTCGTCGCACACTGTTGCGGTTGTGGCTGCTGCATATTGAGGGTATAGTGGTAAGACTATAATTTTCTGGCACCCTTTACCCTTCATTTCTTTCATTTGACTACTTATTCCTGGGTTTCCGTATCTCATCGCGTAATCAATTACGGTCTCTTGATTTCCTAGACGTTCGTGCAACTTTTTTGCCTGCTCTATTGTATAATATCTAAGGGGAGACATATTTTGTTTTTCAAGCCAAATTTTTTTGTATGCTTTTGCTGTTTTCGATGGTCTAAACGTCAATATAATACAATTCAAGATTATCTTCCATAGAATAGGATTTACCTCTATAACTCTTTTATCTGATAGGAATTCTTTTAAATATTTTCTTATATCCCACCAGTTAGTAGTGTCTGGAGTTCCTAGGTTGACTAACAGCACTCCGGTTTTATTACTTGGGATTTCAGGATGTTCTTCTGGTAAAATCATAACTATTAATTATTTTAATCGTCTTCTCCACATTTTCAATAGGTGTATTTGGTAGAATGCCGTGTGATAAGTTAAAGATATGCGAATTATCTTTAAATTTGTCTAACGTTTTTTTTATTTCCTTTTCCAATTGATCTCCTCCAGCAACTAAATATTTAGGGTCTAAATCTCCTTGAATTATTATGTTTTTCTCTAATGCTAACTCTTTAATTTTATCTGGTGTTGTTAAATCAATCGAAATAACATCACATACTATTTCTTTTATAAATTCTATATAGTTATACCCGGAACCTCTTGGGAAATGGATGATTTTTGTGCTTTTTTTATATCTCTTCAATTCGTTAGAAATTATTTGGTTTGGGTTTATAATGAAATCTTGATACTCTTTGCCTTTTAACAGTCCTGCCCAAGACTCAAAAATTTGGACAAAATCTGCTCCTGCATCTATTTGTTGTTTAAGATACTCAATTGAAATATCCGTAAGAACATGAATTAACTCTAAAGCTTCTTTTCTTCTTTCTTTAACAAACGCTTTTATGTGTTGATGTGTCCTTGACGTTCCTCCTTCTACCATGTAATTGAGAACTGTAAATGGTCCTCCGCAAAATCCAATAAGTTTTTTATCCTTTTTCTTTCCGTTCAAAATACTTAGTGTTTGAAAAATGTTGGATATCCTATCTAAGCACTTTTTTAAGTTCTGATAATTTAGGTTTTTTATTGATTTAATTGGTTCTAAAATTGGACCATGGTTTTTCAGAAAAGCTACTTTCTGTCCTAACGCGTGAGGGATAACAAGTATGTCTGCAAATAAAATTATGAAGTCAAAATTGAATCTTCGTATAGGTTGTAATGAAATTTCAGATGCGACGTCTGGTTTAAAGCAAAGGTCTAGAAAATTATCATGCTCTTCGCGTATACTTCTATATTCTGGAAGATATCGTCCAGCCTGTCTCATAAACCAAATGGGTCTTTTATTCACATTTCTTTCCTACTTCAATTATTGATATATATATAGGTTGTTGTTGTTGTTGTACATAGAATTACGGTGATAAAGTTTATTAACAAAAGGCTAACAAAATAATCTACAATAAGTATGTGTGTAAATTGTTTATAAGTTTAGAAGAACAAGTCTTCAGCCAGAGTTTACATTAAAAAAATGAGGACTGAATAGCGTGAATTAAATTGTTAGAAAAGTTATAAACATTACAAACATGTTGATAAAATATACGATAAACTAAAAAGAACCGTTAAATATGAAAAAGGCAAAGTTATTAACAAATTATAAAGAAAAAATTGTATTAGCAACTTCTAGTAATACTAGAATAAAAATGCTCAAAGAATATATTAGTGAATTTAGTATCCAACCACACAAGATCGACGAAAGTAAATTTAAAACAGAAAGTAAACCTAAGAAAAGCGTTTTTGAACTAGCAAAGAACAAAGCACTCTCTATTCAAAATGATTATCCTGATCATTTAATAATAGGTTCTGATCAAATTCTTTTCTGCGATAATAAAATATTAAGCAAGCCACACACATTAGAAAAAGCAAAGCAGAATTTATTTTTTATGCGAAACAAGAAACATACTTTATTTAGCTCAATTTATGTTAATTTAAACGGGAAAGTTTTCTATTCAAAAACGACCAGTGCAATGTTATATTTTAACAACATTTCAGACAAGACAATTAACGATTACGTGAAAAACAACAAAAAAACGGTTCTTACAACAGTTGGGTCGTATAGAATAGAAGAAAATCAGAAATATAACTTTATTAAAATTATACGCGGGAACAAAGAGACAATAAAAGGGTTTCCAATAAAGGATTTGTTAAAAAAGTTAAAAGTATATGGATAAACTATTCGTAATAGGAGACCCGATAAGTCAATCAAAATCACCGGCGATTCATAACTACTGGATAAAAAAATATTCTCTAGATGCTATTTATGACAAGTTACAAGTAAAAGAAGAACAAATCCCAAATCTATTAGAAAAAATTAGAAACGGTGAAATAAAAGGTCTAAATATAACCATACCGTTCAAGAAAACTGTTATCCCTTATCTTGACGAATTAGAATCGTCTGCACAAAAAAGTGTCGCGGTCAACACAATTTTTAGGAGAGAGAATAAATTGGTTGGAACGAATACAGATGGAAAAGGTTTATTAAAGTCTATTACGGAGGATTTAAAATTCACTTTAAATCCAAATTTCAACATCTTTTGCTTAGGTGCAGGTGGCGCATCCTATGGCATTATATCAGAACTTACAAATCTTAATCCTTCTGCTATTTGGATATCTAATAGGACATTAACAACTGCCAAAAATCTTGTTAGACATTTCCAAAAATTTCATCCAAATATAAATTTTAGCGCCCATCACTGGGGAGAAAACCCGGAAAGCATACATAATCTTTTAATAAATACAACAACAGTTGGTATGAATGAAAATGACACAATTAACTTAAACTTAAATGACTTGCCACTTGGCGCACTTGTTTACGATATAATATATAATCCGCCTAAAACTGTTCTAATGAAAAAAGCAGAGGAGCGTAATTTAAGAACTACGAATGGAAGTTTTATGTTAGTAAGGCAAGCTGCAGAAGCCTTCACAAAATGGTTTGGTATAGAACCAAAAAACGATGACATTCAAGGTGCATTGAAAATTTTAAATGACAATGCATAAAGTCGCTATAACAGGAAGAATTGGCACTGGAAAAACCACTGTCTCCAGAATTATAAAGTCACTAGGGTATGATGTATTTGAATCAGACAAAGAGGCAAAAAAAATACTTTTAAAAACCCGAATCATTACAAAAATAGAAACTGTATTTGGCAATAAAGTCCTAAACCTTATTAATTCTGAGAAACAGATTGATACTAATAAATTAGGAGACTTTGTCTTTGAAAATAAATCGGAACTCCAAATTCTAGAAAAAATTATTCACCCTGAAATATGGAAAAATAAAAAGTCTTTTATCAAAATGAACAAAAGAAAAAAAATTTTGTTTTTCGACATACCGTTACTATTTGAGAAAAATATTTACATGAATTATGACTCCATTATTTACACAAAAGTAGACTTTACCACACAAAAGAAAAGAGTTTTAGAAAGAAAAAATATGACCTTAAATAAATTCAATCAAATATGCATGGCGCAGAAAGAACTATCCAGGATGCAGAAAAAAAAAGTATCATTAGAAATAAACACTAAAATAAATTCGAACTTGATAGAGGAGAAGTTAAAAGTCTTTA
This sequence comes from Alphaproteobacteria bacterium, assembly GCA_045563055.1. GTDB lineage: Bacteria > Pseudomonadota > Alphaproteobacteria > Methylaequorales > Methylaequoraceae > Methylaequor. The sequence continues at coordinate 140,473 of JBJKUR010000006.1, read as the reverse complement.
TAAAGTCTATCTTTGATCATAAAACTTAAGCAAGGTTATCAAGAGGAAATATTGCGCTGAGATTTTTCCTTCTAAAATCTGTTTTTTACATTCATACAACTTCTTAATAATAAATTTTAATTCAATAAACCTTAATTTTTTTATTTGAATTTTAAAAGAGTCGGTGTTCTTAAAAAATACAGGAGGTTTTAGACTTGAAATAGCTGCGTGAATTGACATTCCGTCACGGATTCTGATTTTAGAAATTAGTATCCGAAATAGATGTTCCAAAAGATAATTGATAAGTTTTATATTATCCTGTCCAAAATTTGTGAATTTATTATATTCGGTAAAAAATTTTTTATCTTCGCCTGTTACGATTGATGAAATGAATTTTTCCGAGCTAATCTCCAAAGAGCCTAATGTATTTGCATATAATTTTTTTGAATTTTGGAGTTCCGGATTGTTTTTAGCAATGATAGCAATTTTCTCTAATTCATTTTTTATTTCCAATCTCTGGTATGACAATCTTTTTGAAATTGCATGAATTTCCTCACTTGAGAAAGTTATACCTTCTTTCATGAAGAAATCTTTAACAATCTTAATTTTTTCAAAGTCATCTTCCTCATAGCATGGTACTACAATCATACCACCTTGACTTTCAAATAGTTTTCTTAACTTTGATCTAGTCGGAAGCTGATTCGACCTTAAAATAATATGCACATTATTATCGCCAGCTTTTTCTATATTCATAATTAATTTAATTAGTTCTTGATTGTTTTTCTCACTACTCAAATAAATGTTAACGATAGTAATAAACCCAAATATATTTTGCTCTTTAAGCCGCAATGTTAGATTTGAAAAATCTTCACTTTTCATTTCGCTTGAGTAGATATTTATAACCTCCCTTTCCCTTTCTCTAATCTTACGGAAGCTAAGCACATAATTTTTACATTCAACTACTTTTCCTTCATTAGATCCATGAAATAGGAAAATATTAAATTTAGAATAATCTTCATATTTACTACTAAAAGAATCAAATTTCACAATCATGGGGTAACTTTTCTATCAAACGAACTTGATAAAATCAGAATTGCTAAATCTTCTGAAAGTGATTTTATTAACTTAGAAGATGAATCTTCTAAGGATAAAATGTTTGCATAGTTGTTAGTTGTTATGTTGAAACTAGAACTGCTTTTAAGGTTGCCTTTGGTTAGCTCACCTTTCTTGTCGTATAAAGAAAACATAATTTTAACGATCACCATTTTTGAATATGAATTTAAATCTTTGTTTATCCCCATGTTAATTACATCGCGTGTAATTGAAACTATCAATTTAAGATTTGATTTCTTTTGATTTTTCTTGTTAATTTTTTGGTTCAGATAGGATTTCATATTAGAAGCAGTATTCTCATATGGTTCCTTAGTTTTAACAACAATTCTTATATGATAAGGGTCAAACAAACTAGAACTTCTATACAACGGTTTGAATGCACAAGATTTGAGGAAAATGACTAATATCAATGAGGTTGCAAAATATTTCATATCACAAAATTTATAATTTTATTAGGTACAAAAATCACTCTCTTAATTTTCTTGTTTTTAATCTCAATCCCCACGGGATCGTTCTCAATAATTTCTATCAATTCATCTTTGCAGATTTTTGTACTTACTTGTATAAGTTTTTTTTTCTTACCATTTATTTGAATGACAATACTAACATTTTGTTCTTTTTTTATTTTAGCACTTATTTCTGGCCAAGGTAATTGGTCTAACAACGTTTTAAGCCCACAAGTCGTTGCTAGCTCTTGCGCAAAATGGGGTACGATAATATATATGAGTCTTAAATAAACAGACCACGCGTAATTTGTCAAACTCGACTCAAAGGAGCACTTCATCAATGCGTTTGATAGTTCTCTTAATTGTGCAACAGCGGTATTAAATTTATAATTCTCGATGTCCTTAGTATAATTATCTATAGCTTCATTTACTTTACCATGTATATATTCTTCCTTTTCTGTCATCTTTCGATTGTAAGACAGCTCTACTTTAAATTTTAGATTTTGGTATAGGTGATTGTAAATCTTGTCCAAATATTTATGTGTAGCTTTAATCCCATCAATTGACCATTCAAGGTCCCTTTCAGGAGGTGAGTCTGAAATCATAAATAGTCTTGCAGTGTCCGCTCCATAATTTTCAATAATATTGGAGGGATCAACAATATTTTTTTTCGATTTACTCATTTTTTCAGATCTCCCCTTGATCACCTTGACTTTTCTCCCATCAAATTTTGCCCAATATTGATCATCATCAAAGGTAACATTAGAGGGTTCAACCCAAACATTATCCTGAGTCCTAAATGTTTCATGACAAACCATCCCTTGAGTAATTAATTTGGTGAATGGTTCCTTAGGGATTTTATACCCACATTTTCGTAAAGCTCTGACAAAAAATCTTGAATAGAGAAGATGAAGTATAGCATGCTCTATTCCTCCAATATAGTGATCAACTGGCATCCAGTATGAGGCGTCTTCTTCATTAAAAATCTTATTATTCTCATGAGGAGAGCAAAATCTAAGGAAATACCATGATGAATCAAAAAATGTATCAAGGGTATCTGTTTCTCTTAAAGCTTTAAGACCAGTCTCTGAGCATTCTGTGTTCTTCCATTCTTCATTTTGGCTAAGGGAGCTGTTATTTTCAGAAAAAAAATGATCTTCTGGGAGAGTTATGGGAAGATCTTTTTCATCTACAGTCAAAATTTCTCCATCTTCTCTATATATAATAGGTATGGGGCAACCCCAATATCTCTGCCTTGAAACACCCCAATCTTTTAATCTAAATTTTGAAGATTCTTTTCCAATTTTGCTCTCTATTAATTTTTCAATAACCATTTTTTTTGCATCTTCTATACCCATCCCATCCAAAAAACATGAATTAATTAAAGTATCATTCTTTGAAGTCTGACAGTAGGGAATATTGTCTTGTTGATTTTTGATTATGCAATCTATTTCCAATTTATATTTTTTGGCAAACGAGTGATCTCTTTCGTCATGTGCTGGACAACCAAATATGGCCCCGTTGCCATAATTAATGAGAACGTAATTCGAAAAGAATATTGGAATTTTTTTATCTTTAATAAAAGGGTGCAATACAAATATATCTGTCTTAAAACCTATTTTGGAATGTTCGGTTTCCCTTTGTTGTTGTTGTTTTAGACACTCATTTCTGAATTCTACAAAATGAATGTTGTCTTTAAATTTTGAAGACAATGGATGTTCAACGGATAATGCGATGAAACTGGCACCAAAGATTGTTTCTGGACGAGTGGTAAACACTTTTACTTCCTCATCTGAAGAGTATATTTTAAAACTTATTTCGGCACCTTTTGAAAATCCAATCCAATTATTTTGCATGGTTTTAACCTTTTCTGGCCACTGTTCTAGCAAAGTTAAATCATCTAAGAGTTCGTTAGCAAATTTCGAAATACTAAGAAACCATTGGGAAAGCTTTTTTTTCTCGACAATTGCCCCTGATCGCCACCCTCTCCCGTCAACAACCTGTTCATTTGCCAGAACAGTCTTTTCCACAGGGTCCCAGTTTACAAAACTATCTTTTTTATAAACAAGGTCATTTTCGAAGAATTTAATAAATATTTGCTGTTGATGTTTATAATATTCCTGACTACATGTAGATATCTCTCTTTCCCAATCAACAGCCAAACCTATTTTTTTTAATTGAAGTTTCATATTACTAATGTTTTGCTCTGTCCATTGTTTGGGCGTTTTTTTATTTTCAATGGCAGCATTTTCAGCAGGCATTCCAAAGCTATCCCAACCCATCGGATGCATAACATTATAATTATTTAGTTTTTTAAATCTGGCGGTTACATCACCTATTGTATAATTTCTTAAATGACCCATGTGAATTTTTCCGGAGGGATAAGGAAACATTTCCAAAACATAAAACTTTTTTTTTGATGTGGTTTTTTCTGAACTATATATTTTTTTATCTTCCCAAAAAGTTTGCCATTTTTTTTCAACTTTACTTGGGTTATATTTACTCATTATTCTCCCCTAAAATTACTGATTCCACCAAATCCATATAAATTATACTTTTCCACGAATTTAAAATTATATTCATTAACACCACCGAGGCCAAAAATCATCTGTTCTTTAAAAAAAAGACAAAGCTTGATAAGAATGTCTCTTGACATTGGAGTTTGTTTTGGATGCGAGAGTGTTTTGAATATTGGGGTAATAAAAATAATGTCAGCATATTTTATTGCAGCTCTTGCTTCTTTAAGGCTGTGTACTTTAGTTGCAACAAATGCTTTTTTAGGGATTTTTAAATTTGGTAATTTAAAGTTCTGACTATAATTTGAATCAGTAAAAAAGCCATAAGCTGAATTTCTATATGCCCAAAATGATGAGTACGGTATCATAAATTTTATTTGCTTCTTATTACACCATTGAACAAAAGGCTGAATTTTTATATGGAAATTCTGATTTCTATCTGTGTTAAAAAAAACCACACCAATTTTATTTGATAAGTTGTAGAAAACTCTGTGATTTAGATCTATGGTAGGGTTAAAAAAAAACCATCTTTTAGGAAGGTCGGATTTTTGATTTTTATTATTTTGATGCATTTATGAATAAAATATTAGTAAATTACGAAAAGATTATAAATCAAATTGATTTATATAAAAGCAACATTTCTTCAAAGTACTCTCCACCAAATTTGATTGCTGTTTCTAAAACTTTTCCAGTCGAGGTCATACAAATTTTATTGGACCATGGACACACAATTTTTGGAGAAAACAAGGTACAAGAAGCACAACAAAAATGGACCTCTCTTAAACTAAGAGAGAAAGAAAAAAATATTGAACTTCATTTGATTGGACCATTACAATCCAATAAGGTAAACGCAGCATTAGAGATCTTTGATGTCATTCAGACATTAGATAGAGAAAAAATTGCAATTAGAATAAATAACTTTTTAGAAAAAAATGAAAACTCATCTTCAAAAAAATTTATGATTCAGGTAAATGTTGGCGATGAAGATCAAAAAAGTGGAATACATAAAAAATCGGTTGTTGAATTTGTAGATTGGTGCCAAAATGACATGAAAATTAATATTATTGGATTAATGTGTATTCCTCCCATATCCCAAAATTCCAGGCAATATTTCCAAGAATTAAGAAGCCTTTGTGATCGTTGCAATCTTGAACATGCGAGCATGGGAATGTCAAGTGATTTTGAACAAGCACTAAAAGAAGGGTCTACCTATTTGAGGGTAGGAACCGGAATTTTTGGGTCACGATCTTAAACAATAATAATTTTTGAAGATGGCGTTATCTTTTCAGCAATTTTAATAAGAAGGCCTTTTTCGATCGCCACACAACCTTCCGTAAACATTGTTTTCTTTTCAAAACAATGAATAAATAAGGCACTTCCCTTGTATTTTACTGTTGGATTAATATTGTAATCTAGAGTGAGAAAAACATCGTAAAGATCATCGTTTCTGAAAAGCTCCTCACATTTATAATTATTTTTTGATTTTGAATATTGGTTGTAATAACTACTATTAGAGTCAACACACCAAAATGATTTTTTTTTGATTTCGAAAGTAGGTATATTAGTTTTGAATTTGGAAACTTTATCTGGCCTATAAAAAATTTTTTTAAGTTTGTATACTCCCTTAGGGGTGATTCTATCTCCTTCTCGAATTTTATTTCCTATTCCATTTGCTCCAACAATACATTGAAACTTGTTACCTTTAAAATAAAGTTCTGCAATTTTTTTTTTTTTTGTTTGAAAAACGTATAGATTTGTCACTATAGAAATTATATGCCAAAAGATCTTGAGATAGCAATTATATTTAAAAGAAAATTAATTTTTGAAGAACTAAAAAATTTATTGTCTGATGTGGGAATTAAGACCATCAAATGTAATTCTCTTAAAGAGTTTAATCAGTCAAATAATCCTGAAGAACTTCTTATCATTGAACTAGACTCAGATAAAAGCGCCGAGGAGGTTATAAAATTAAAAAAAAACCAATTTAACAATATGGAAATTATCTGTTTGGTGGATAAAAACTCTAAGTTTGTTGATGAATTAAAGGATTTTAGAATAATCAAACGACCTTTCAGTTTCTCAGAACTTTTAAGTTTGATTAACAAAATAAATAATAGAAAATCTTCTCAGCAAAGCTTTGTATTCCGCAATATCATTTATATTCCAAAACAGGCAAAATTTATAAATAATTCAAATAATATTGATATAAAACTAACTGATTTAGAGAATAAACTTATTTTATTTATCCTAAAGAATAAAAATGGTGTGTCAAAAAAAAGTATTCTCCAAAATGTTTGGAAACATAAAACTGAATTGAATACACATACACTTGAGTCCTTAATATATAGGCTTAGAAGAAAAATCGAAGATGACCCAAATAACCCTAAAATTCTTACGCAAATTGAAAAAAAGTATTTTTTAAAAACGGAAGATCTTAATTAACCTGAAAAGGAATTTCTCTCGGGTCTTCTCGACTAATATCAAATAAAGTGGGTGAAAGTTTGTTGTCAAAATATAAATTATTGAAGAAAACTTCAGTTTTAGTTCTATCATTTTTGAATAACGTCCACTTTTTCATAATAAATGGTTTTGTCTCAAACATTATTTCTACGAAGCCATGGTTTTCAAATTTTGTATTTTTTATATTGACAGATACAACATTGTCATCTTCAAGGAAATCATAGATTTCAATATTATTTAAACTTAATTTCTTAAACAAAAGAATGCCAACTGGTATTTGATTAAAACTGTGAAAACTTATACTCTTAAGATTTTTATTTATTACAGCAAGTCTTTTGGAGTCACTCAAAATAAGGAGAGGGATTTGATTGTATTCTATTCTAAACTTTCCTGGTCGCTCAATATAAAAATCTCCTGAAACTATATCACCATCGTTATTGATTTGAATGAATTCAGCTTTGAGCGAATTGAAATCTTCAAGATAATTTATAATTCTATCTCTATTTACGTTGCTAAAAGAGTTATTATGTATAAATATATATACAAGAATAATTAATAATATATTTTTAATCATGGAATTATCATACATGAACTCTTTCCTTGTTTGTAAATTAAGATTAAATTTATTATTTCTTTTTTTGATTATTCTTCCAGGATGTCAAATAGATCAATCAGTAAGTATTATAAAAGAAAAACTTTTCTCCGACTCCTCGGAGTCAATCGAGACACAAAAGGATAACCAGCAAATACCACCAAAGAATGAAAGAAACAATGAGATCAAAGATAAAGAGTTTGATAACAAACAAAACACTTTTCAAAGAAATGAAGAGGAAACAGACCCATCCTTAGATTCAGATCCTGTGTTAGAGAAGAAACCTTCAAATAACCTTTCAAAAAAGAATATGGATGATTTATCATTTAAAGAAATGGGAAAGGCAAGAGATACAGACAGCAAAATTATTTCATTTTTCACTAAAATTTTTGATACTGAAGAAGCAGACGAAACACCCATAGTTTCAAACCAAAACTTGAATACTAAAAAAGAAGATGAAGCCATGTTTATTGAAAATATTACAGAAGAAGAAAACATTTTAAATGATGTATATACTGAGGAAGACTTGGAAGAAGAAAACGAAATCAGTGAATTAAATGAACAACAAATCATTGCAAATGATGAACAAATATCAACTGATACTAATGAGGCTGAAGACAATTCTTTAAAAACAAATGAATTAAAAGAAGAAGGTTTTGCATTTCTTAGACTGCAAGAGAAAATTGAGAAAAAAAGAACTGTTGAATCTGATAATTTAGTTGGGCTTCTTTTACCACTCACTGGGAAGAAAAATGCAGCAGGAAATATGGTTGTTAATTCGCTTAGATACAGCCTCTTATTAAAACCGAATGAATTAAATTTTAAAATATTTGATACCAGGGGAACGCCACAGGGAGCAATTAGTGCAACAAAAGATGGAATTTCAAATGGAGTTAAAACATTTATCGGTCCAATTTTTTCTGATGAAACAAAAGAAATAAAGAGATATTTTAGAAATAAAAGAGATCTTACTTTTTTTAGTTTATCTCCGGATTTATCAAATGTTTCTGATAATATTATAGTTTCAGGACAAAATCACGAAGATCAAATTTCTTGCATTATTCAGCATCTAGCTGAGAGTCAAACTCAAGATATTTTATTGATTCACCATTCTGATAAATACGGCTCTATTGTAAAAGATAGCTTTGAGAAGTTTTTAGATAGCTTTGGAATGTTAAGTTTTGTAGACATTCAAAGTTTAGAAATAACAGATGATATAGATTTAAATGATGTCATTAAGGATATAAGTCAGTTTGACAGAAGAAAAACTGAACTTAAACAAGAAATAACAAGAATTAAAAATGACACTCGAATTGAAGATATACAAAGAAATAAAAAAGTTAAATCTCTTGAGAGGAAACTAACGATCTCTTCTCCATTTGATTCCATAATTGTTGCTTCTGAAGGAAGTAAACTTCTTGAAATACTTTCACACCTAGCCTTTTATGATGTTAACACTGAGAATACTAGGATTTACGGAACTAGTCTTTGGGAGGATACAGAGAAGAAAGATAATGTTTTCAAAGGAGCATTTTTCGTTACAAGTCTCAAAGATAGGGATGAAGAGTTTGTACAAAGTTTCAAAAATGTTTTTTCAAGAGATCCAATGTCATTTAATTTCCATATGTATGATTTATTAGAGTTTATTGAGGATTTCAAAACCTCACCAGCTGACAGCTCTAATGAGGAAATATTTAAAGGACAGTTTAGTAACAGTAGAATCAATGCAGGTCTACTTCAAAGAGAAATTTTTCTAAGAAGAATTACAGGAGATAAAAAATCTAAAGAAGTTTTCAGCTGTCGTCTAGATGAGATATAATAAGCTTTTTTAACGCCACACTTCTATGGTCGATCAGTATTTTTTCTTTGTGATCCATTTCAGCGAACGTTTTATCATACGAATTAGGAATAAAAAAAGGGTCATAACCAAACCCGTTTTTCCCTTTGGGTGGCCATGTAATTTCTCCATGAATTTCTCCATAATATGAGAAAATTTTATCTTCTAAAAATTTTATAGATAAGCTACATACAAATTTGGCTGAAAAATTACCAGATTTTTTTATTAAATCTTGATAAATCCTCTTCATGGCTTTATCCCATCCCCCACATTCCCTTGCAAATCTTGCAGAAAATATTCCAGGCATGTTATTTAAACTATTTACACACAAACCAGAATCATCGCCAATAACTATTTTTTGGTTTGAAATACTCTTTACTTTCAAAACAGAGTTTTCTTCGAAAGTTTTTCCATTTTCAATTACGTCTTTAACGTTAAGCTCCGCGGATGTTTTTATTTTGAGATTGTACTTTGAGAACAAGGTTTTAAATTCATCGATTTTACCAGGATTATGACTGGCTATGATAACTGTTTCTCCAGATTTAAATGATGGTTTGATCGAGGACATTTTTTTGAATTTCAAAAATCTTTGTTGTTGCAATTTGACTAAGTGTAATCATTTCGTTTATTGATTCACGAGAAAATGTCTTTTCTTCACCGGTAATTTGTATCTCTGAGAAACCAGATTTTTCTGCTATTACAAAATTTGCATCAACATCTGCACTCGAGTCTTCGTCATAATCTAAATCAATCATAACGGAGCCATTTACGATTCCACATGATATTGCTGCAACGTAGTCTCTAATTGGGTTCTCTTTAATCAATTTATTTTCTAACATTTTCTTCAACGCCAGGCATAATGCTACATAACCACCTGTAATACTTGCTGTCCTGGTGCCGCCGTCTGCTTGAAGGACATCACAGTCTATGATTATCTGATAGCCTTTTATTTTATCTAAATTTATTACCGACCTCAAAGATCTTCCAATAAGTCTTTGAATTTCGACTGTTCTCCCACTCTGTTTTCCTATCTTTGATTCTCTTTTATTCCTTGAACTAGTAGAGCCTGGAAGCATTCCATATTCTGCAGTTACCCAACCAGAATCTCTAGTTTTCAACCATTTTGGAATGTCCTCATCAATTGTTGCAGTACAAATAACCTTTGTATTTCCATAACTAACTAAGCAGGAACCATCTGCATTAACTGAAAAGTCATTTTCTATGGAAATTTCTCTTACTTGTTCATTTTTCCTGTTGAATTTTCTCACATCAAAATATAGTTTAAGTTTAGTTATGTATTAATAATCAGTATGCACAAAAAAAACAATCCAAAATTTGGAAATTTAAAACTTAACCAATCACCTAAGTCACAACTTTTCAATCTTGACCAAAGGTCAAAAAAAATATTCAGACTGATTGTTAATGATTTTCTTAAAGATGGTGAGCCGGTTGGTTCAAGAAAGTTATCAATTAAAATGGGAGAAAAACTTTCTGCCGCCTCAGTCAGGAATGTAATGTCTGACCTTCAAGAAGCTGGATTGCTTCAATCAAATCATACTTCTGCCGGAAGAATACCTACTGACCGCGGACTTAGGTTTTTTGTAGATGGACTGCTTCAGGTAGGGAGGTTGTCAAATACTCAATGTTCTGAGATTCAAAAAGTGATAAACCAAAGATCACAAAATGTTGAAGAGATGTTCAGTGAGGCAAGTTCTTTATTGTCTGGGCTTCTTGACTGCGCAGGAATTGTGTTGGCACCCAAATTGGAAGGGTTTATCAAACATATTGAATTTGTTCCTGTGAGCAATGACAAGGCTTTGGTGATTTTAGTAACAGAAACTGGAATTATTGAAAATAGAATAATTGAGGTGCCCAAAGGACTTCCAGGTTCTTTACTAATCGAAACCACTAATTATTTAAATTCCATAATTCGTGGAAGAACATTGCAGGAGAGTAAAAAAATTATTAAAAGTGAAATTAAAGACGATAAAAAGTATATTGATAAAGTCACCAAAAATTTAATTGAGCAAGGGTTCGCATGTTGGGATGATGCAAGTAAAAAAAACAAGCTTATCGTTACTGGGACATCTAAGCTTCTTGAGGACGTGAAAGCAATGGAGCAATTAGAGGATGTAAGAATCTTGATTGAAAAACTAGAAAATAAAAAAAATCTTATGGGAGTGATCGACGAAACAGTTCAAGCTGAGGGGCTGCAAATTTTTATTGGTTCTGAAAATAATTTATTTGGTTTAACAGGATGTTCCACAATAATAAGTCCATTTAAGAATAAAAAAAAAGAAATAGTAGGCGCGATAGGTGTTATTGGACCAATGAGAATTAATTACGCAAAAATAATTCCAGTTGTTGACTACACTGCAAAATTAATTGGTGAGAAATTTGAGATAGAATAAAAAAGGAGAACAAATGAATGAAATAAATAAAGATAAGAATAACAGTAATGATCCTGATGAGAAATCAGTCTCTAAGAAAAATATTAAAAAGTCAAAAGTAGAGCAGAAATTAGGAAACGAAAATGAAAAAATTATTTCTGATTTAAAAATCAAATTAAATGAAGCGGAAGACAAACTTCTTAGAGAGTTAGCTGAAAATGATAATTTAAGAAAAAGGCATGAAAAGGAGCTCCAGGATAACTTAAAGTTCGCACTTAAAAACTTCTCCTATGAACTTCTAAATGTAACAGATAATTTTGACAGAGCTTTAAATTCTATCCCAGAGAATGATATTGAGAAAAGTGAAAGCGTAAAAAATTTGTTTTATGGACTAAAAGCTGTAGAAAAGGAAATTCATGATATATTTGAAAAAAATGGTGTGAAGAAATTTGATTCCTTAAATGAAAAATTTGATCCAGAAAGGCATCAAGCGGTATCCAAGAAAGAGAGCGACAAAGATGAGGGTATAATTGTTGAGGAATTACAAAAAGGTTTCATGATAAGCGAGCGTCTTCTACGCCCAGCAATGGTGGTTGTTTCATCTGGAAGTGATAAGCCTAAAGATAAAAGCTAATTCAATGAAGCTTACCCTCTGAAAATCAAATTAAGTCTGCAATCCTTAAGAATTTTTTTTGGATAAGTAGCATGCAGAATATCACCTACATTTCGGTTTTTCTTTAAAACACCAAGATACCGAAGTCTTGCAGCGGATAATCTCAACTTGAGTTTTATGGCCCATGTCTTAAAAAAAATCATTTTTCTCTTGATTTTTGGTCTATTTTTATAATATAAGAAACTTGCTTTATGAACAATAAGTTAATAATGCCACAAGGGTTATTAACTTAATCTGTCCATTTTTAATAGGAAGAAAAGGAGCATGAAATGACAGTTATAGGTATAGACCTTGGCACAACCAATTCTTGTGTCGCCATCATGGATGGTAAAGAACCAAAAGTAATAGAAAATATTGAAGGCACCAGGACCACACCATCTATGGTAGCTTTCGCTGAAACTGGGGAACAACTGGTTGGACAATCTGCTAAAAGGCAGGCGGTCACAAATCCAGAGAAAACATTGTTTGCAATCAAAAGATTAATAGGGCGAAGAATGAATGACGAATCAGTTCAAAAAGATACGGAAATACTCCCATACAAAATTGTTTCTGGAGATAACGAAGATGCTTGGGTGCTAGTTGGAGAAAAAAAATATTCACCTAGCCAGATTAGTGCAATGATACTCCAAAAAATGAAGGAAACAGCTGAAAAATTCCTTGGCAAACCTGTAAAAGAGGCTGTGATCACTGTCCCAGCTTATTTTAATGACGCTCAGCGCCAGGCAACTAAAGATGCAGGAAAAATTGCTGGTCTAGATGTAAAAAGAATAATAAACGAACCAACTGCAGCAGCATTAGCGTATGGTTTAGACAAGAAAAAGACCGGGACAGTCGCCGTTTATGATTTAGGTGGTGGAACATTTGATATATCAATTCTTGAAATAGGTGATGGAGTATTTGAAGTTAAAGCAACCAATGGAGATACTAAATTGGGAGGTGAAGATTTCGACCATATTCTAATTGACTATTTCGCAGCTGAATTTCAAAAAGAACAATCAATTGATTTAAAAAAGGATAAACTTGCCCTTCAAAGACTTAAAGAGGCGGCAGAGAAAGCGAAGATAGAACTTTCGACTGCACCTCAGACAGAAGTAAATTTACCTTTTATTACAGCAGATGCTTCAGGACCAAAACATCTCAATATAAAGCTATCGAGATCAAAATTTGAGTCTCTTGTGTCAAATTTGGTTGATAGGTCAATTGAGCCTTGTAAGCAAGCTTTAAAAGATGCAGGATTAAGCGCTGGAGAAATCAATGATGTAATTCTTGTTGGAGGAATGACAAGAATGCCAAAAGTCATTGAGGCAGTAAAGAATTTCTTTGGAAAAGAACCAAACAGGGGGGTTAACCCGGACGAAGTTGTTGCTTTGGGAGCCGCTGTTCAGGGAGGGGTTTTATCAGGAGATGTTAAGGATGTTCTTTTATTAGATGTAACTCCTTTATCCTTGGGAATTGAAACTCTAGGAGGGGTATTTACTAAATTAATTGACAAAAACACCACAATTCCAACTAATAAGAGTCAAACTTTCTCCACAGCAGATGACAATCAATCGGCAGTAACCATTAGGGTTTTTCAAGGAGAAAGACAAATAGCCACAGACAATAAATTGTTGGGTCAGTTTGATTTGGTTGGCATACCGCCAGCACCTAAAGGCACACCTCAGATAGAAGTAACATTTGACATAGATGCAAACGGAATTGTAAAAGTATCCGCCAAAGACAAAGCAACAGGAAAAGAGCATCAGATTCAAATAAAAGCATCAGGGGGCCTCTCAGATGAAGAAATCGAAAAAATGGTAAAAGACGCAGAGGCAAATGCTGATGCTGACAAGAAAAAGATCGAGTTAATTGAAGCTAGAAATAATGCTGATTCAATAATACTAAGTACAGAAAAGAGTCTAAAAGAACATGGAACCAAAATTCCAAAAGAGGATAAAGATAAAATAGAAAAGTCTATGGAGAGTTTGAAGGAATTACTTAAAGATGAGAAAGCAGAATCCAAGTCCTTAAAAGAGAAAACAGATGCTTTAATCCAGGATTCCATGAAACTTGGAGAAATAATGTATAAAGAAGCTCAGGACAAAGCGGAAAAGGAAAAGACTAAAGGAAAAAACAGCAAAACTGATAATCCTAAGGATAAAAAAACAAAGGGTAAAAAGGACCCTGAAGTAATGGATGCTGATTTCGAAGATGTGACAGATAATAAAACTGACAAAAAAAAAGATGATAATGATAAAAAAGAAAAGTCAGCTTAACTTGGTCGGTTTATGTCAAAGAATGATTACTATGAAGTCTTAGGCGTTTCCAAAGATTCTGACCCAGGAACCATTAAAAGTTCATATAGAAAACTTGCAATGAAATTTCATCCAGACAAAAACCCTGGTGATTCTGAAGCTGAAACAAAATTTAAAGAAATATCTGAGGCATATGAGATACTTTCAAATCCTGAAAAAAAAGAGGCGTATGACACTTATGGTCATGATGCATTCAACCAAGGCGCAGGAGGTTATTCGGAGGGATTTAGCGGCGGATTTGGCAACTTTTCTGATATTTTTGAGGATTTTTTCGGTGACTTTGGTGGAAGGCCAGACAGAAGAAGGGAACAAAGAGGACAAGACTTAAAATATGAAATTGATATTGACCTAAGGGAGTCTTTTACAGGAATAAAAAAGGAAATTTCATTCGAAACCTTGGTTCGTTGTGATGATTGCAGTGGATCTGGATCAGAAAAGGGAAGTGGGTTAAGGGACTGTGGAGCTTGCGGAGGTTCTGGAAGGACAAGAGCTTCACAGGGTTTTTTTACTGTTGAGAGAACCTGTTCATCATGCGGAGGGGCGGGACAGGTAATAACTGATCCCTGTGGCTCATGTAGTGGAGAAGGTAGAAGAAGAAAAAATAGAAAATTAGAGGTCAATATACCCGCTGGCGTTGAAGATGGAAGTAGAATAAGATTGTCGGGTGAAGGAGCAGTAGGGCAAAATGGGTCAACACCAGGTGATTTATACATTTTTGTAAATATGATGGAACATCAAATTTTTGGAAGGAGTGGGACCGAGATTTTCTGTAATGTTCCTATTTCAATTGTCGATGCATCATTGGGAGGATCAGTTGAGGTGCCAACTGTATCTGGTGGTAGGGTGAAAGTTACAATACCTGCAGGAGCACAACATGGAGACCAATTCCGATTAACTGGCAAAGGAATGCCAACACTTCGGTCTACATCTTTTGGCGATATGATTATTTCTCTTATAATTGAAATCCCTAAGAATTTATCTCAAAACCAGAAAAATCTTCTTAATCAATTTAACCAAGAATTAAATCAAAATAATAGTCCTGAGAAATCAGGGTTTTTCTCAAAAGTGAAAGACTTTTGGGATGGTTTAACATAAAATTTAATAATGAAAAAAATCAAAATTGGTATCTTCGGCCCTGGTGGTCGTATGGGAAGGGATATAATTCACCAGATTAAGAAATTTGAATCACTCGAGTTGACAGCTTTATGTGAAAATGAAGGCCATCCTTTGGTTGGCAAAAAGATATCCAATATCAATGTCACTGATAATATAACCATTTTAATTAAAAACAGCGAAGTCATTATAGATTTCACAACTCCTTTAGGAACTATTAAGTTATTAAAAAGTATGAATGAAGAAGATAATAGTGCTGCACTTATCACTGGCACGACTGGATATACTCAAGATCAAGAGAAAAGTTTTAGTTATTTAATCCATGGAAAAACAATATTAAGATCATTTAACATGAGCATAGGCATAAGCTTGTTGAAGAATATTGTAAAATTAGCATCAAAGACAGTTGGAGAATTCTCTGATGTTGAGATAACTGAAATTCACCATAACAAAAAAAAAGATATTCCATCTGGGACATCAATATCTCTTGCTGAGTCAGTCAATGAAGGGAATAGTAAATTATCTGATTTTGCATACAGAGAAAAGAACAATAATAAACTAAGAAATAAAAATGAGATAGGTTTCTCCTCTATCAGGGGTGGTGATATAATTGGAGAGCACACAGTCTTTTTTTTTCTTGATGGTGAACGCTTGGAACTCAAACACATTGCGTCTAGTAGAAGTGTCTTTTCCTTGGGAGCATTAAATGCAGCAATTTGGATCTCTAAAAAAAAACCTGGTTTGTATTCAATTATGGATATGATAGAAAGTTAAAATAATGAAACAATATTTTATTTTTATAATTTTATCTCTTGTCTTTTTAAATTCTTGTGAAGAAAAGATCTCTGAGAATGACCTAACAAAGTATAAAGAAACTATGGACGTTAGACTTGGTCACCTAGGAAATGCTATAATCATTCAAGGTAGATTGCTGGACGCTTTTAATTTAAGCAATGATAGATCTGACGAAGACCACTTTAAAGAAGCTGAAGAATTAATTAAAGGACATATAGAGTCATTTGGTAGGCCAGATGATTTAAGGAACCTAAAAATCCCAAACTCAACAAAACTTAGAGAGATTCATAATTCTTTAATTGAGGCATCAGAGCTCATGATTTCAGCTGCAAATGCTTTGGAGGATAACGCTTGGCTTGGTGGATCGGTTTCATTTGCTGAAAGAAACCTTGAAGTTGCCAGAGTTAACTTTCAAAATGCAGTAAAAGTTGTCTACGATTTGAAATCTGCAAAAGATGTAAAACCAGTTATGGAATATGATGAGTACGATGTGGGTGAAAAACCAGATGCCTCGAAAAAACTAAAATAGCTATTTCTAGTTTTTTAATGACCGATTGACCAACCACCCGCCTAAAACAATTAAGGTTAGACCGTAGAACATAAAGACAGAAAGTTTTTCGCTGAGAAAAATGAATGACCATAGACTACCAAAGCATGGTATTAGAAAGTTACTTTGACTAGCAAAAACAGGGGTTTTTATTTTTATTAAATTAAAAAAAACTAAAATAGCTAGACCAGTACAGAGAATCCCTAAAACTGTGGCCGAGAAGAAACTTGATGAATTTATTCTTTTTAAAGTTTCTACCATTGAATAATCGTAATAGTAGAAATTAAAAATCAAGACAGGTAGTGAGAGAACTGTCGCTATAACCGTTGAATATGTAGCAATTTCTAGAGCTGAGAATCCAAAAATTCTATTAACAAAGTTGGCAGAAAGCCCATAAAAAAAAGCTGACAAAACAATAAGCATTGAGGCATTCAAAGAATATGATATTACATTTAGTTCGAATGGATTAATGAAAACTAACATACCAATAAAACCAACTAACACCCCTAACAAGCCAAAATTATCGGGCTTTTTAGTATTAGACATAAAAATAGAGAGTAAAAAAGTAAATAGGGGCATTGTACCAATTAACGTCGCTGCGACAATACTGTCCACGTACTTTTCACTATAACTTATAATATTAAATGGCAAAACATTTCCAAAGATTGCAATAGACAGAAAACAAAAAAACTGTTTTTTGTTAACTTGAAAAATTCGTTTTATATTGCAAAAGAAAAGTAGAAAAATTGAAGCTATTAAGAGTCTATAAAATGTCAAAAGACTCGGTGGTATTGAATAGATACTTAATTTTATAAATAAAAATGAGCTACCCCATATCGCTGATAGACTAAGTAAAGCCAGATAACTTTTAAGGATTTGATTGTTTTTTGTCAGAACAAATCCTTTATGGACATTTTGATAACTTTAAAGCTGATTCAATTTTATTTAATAGCTTCTTTTTATCATTAAGATTTAGAAAGGAACCTAAAAGAACAACCTTATCTTTTGATTTTACAATTAGATTGTGTTGATTAAGTGCTGGATTCGAAATCTCAACCTTTGTCCAATATGTTTCTAGATTCCATACTTGTCTTTTTCCCGAAGGAAAGTTTCTTGTTATTGATAATTTTTCACGAATTATTTTAATTGTCTCAAAGATTTCTCCAGATTTATAGTTTATTTTAAAAGCATAATAGAGTAGAAAAACATCCAAGCCCAAGAAACCAAAGACTGGCCAAGCTCCAATATACCAAAAAAAAATCCCTACTGAAAAAAAGATGAAAGAGACTATAAACATCAAATTTTTAAATCCTTTCTTGGATAAACTCCTATATGGAAGGACTGTGACGTTAAGAAAAATTTTGCTCATTTTTTAATATATAAAGTTATTTTTTTATTTTTTAAAGATATAATTTGCATGAACAAATACGAAGATTTCAAAATTAAAAATTTAATAATTAATTAAGGAAGGTTTATGGATAAAAAAATATTAGGTATGGGAAATGCTGTCTTGGATATATTAGCACCTGTGACAGAGGACTTTATAAAGTCAAAAAATCTTGATAAAGGTTCAATGACACTAGTTGATCAGCAAATATCAGATAAAATGCTTGATCAAATTGAGCCAGTGAAAAAAGACTCCGGAGGTTCTGTAGCAAATACAATTGTTGCAATATCTCTGCTTGGCCTTAAGTCATTTTTCTGTGGAAAAGTTAAAAGTGATAATTTAGGAGATGATTTTATATCTGATATGCAAGCTACAAATACAAATTTTCTTTGTGATCAATCTGAAGACGGCTTGCCAACGGCCAGATGCATAATTTTTGTTACACCTGATGGAGAAAGGTCTATGCAAACTTTTTTGGGAGCCAGCACAACGCTTGATGAGAAAGATGTAAAAGAAGAATATTTTAGGGGAATAAGTTATCTCTTAATCGAGGGGTACTTGTGGAGCTCTGCGACTGCCAGGCAAGCTATAATGAAAGCTTTGAAAATTTCATCACAAATGAACATCAAAATAGTATTTTCACTTTCTGATTCAAACTTAGTGAAGATGTTTAAAAAAGATTTCCTTAGTTTTACAAAATCATACGTTGATATACTTATAGGAAATGAAAACGAGTGTAATGAGCTCTTTAATATGACCAATAGAGAGAGTATTATTAAGGAAAATAACTTAGAAATAATGGTGATGACAAAAGGAGAAAAGGGAGCTGAAATTTTCACAAGTCAAAGCCATCAAGCCGTAGAAGCTCAAAAGGTTAATTCAGTTATCGATACAACGGGAGCGGGAGATATGTTTGCGGCTGGATTCTTATTTAAGTTGCTTAAGGGAGAAAATCCTTCAGCAGCAGCAGAGTTTGGATGTAGATTTGCTTCTCAAATTATTCAACAATATGGAGCCAGACCAACGGAAGAAATATTGGAGAAAATCAGAGAAACTAATAATTAATTTGTGAAAAGACAAAATTTATAATGCCAAAAATAAAGACCGGAATTTGAAAACCAAAATTAGTTAATATGGCTTTATCTTTTAGTAAGTAACCACTATAAGTCCAAAACACAACACCCACTGCATGAATAAAGATATTGAGAGGATAAATGTTCAAATTTGTAAGTATTATTCCGGCAAGAACAAATCCTGTCCCCAACCATTTAATTTTTTCAATAAAACTCTTCATTATCAAAGCTCCTTGATTAAGATTAGTAAGTTTATTTTAAGGGAATTTATTCAGATTGATAAAAGTTTTTTAACTTTCTCTATTACTAAGTTAGGAGGGATTGAATTGATATCAGATGATTTAAAAATTTCATTTGATGAAACTGACATGTTATATTTATTGCCAATTGGTGCAAATTTTTTCGAATCTGTCGGCCCAAAGATTGTAATAATTGGAATTCCTGTATAAGCCAAAAGATGTCCACATCCAGTGTCATTACTTATACCAAATTTGCATTTCTTAACAATTTGTATCGTATAGATAGGATCATCACTTCTATAAATTTTTATTTTCCCTCCAAATTCTCTTGCTAAATGTCTATGAAAATTGCTTTCTTTTGGACCAAGAATGAATACAGGTGTTGATTTATTACGGATCAAATACTCTGAAACTTCAATAAAGTTTTCTAAGGACCACCTCTTCCAAATAACAGAAGCTCCTGGACAAATAGCCACTTGTTTTGATTTATTATTTGTTTGATTTCTAAATATAACTTCTTTTGGACTTAGTGTAGCGACCAAGTTAACTAAATATTGACTTAGATTCCCCTCATTCATATTTTTAGGGAATAGGTCAGAGAGAAAGAAGTTAGCACAAGGTGAAATAAATAAATCAGTTTTAATTTTTTTTAAGAGAATAGTTGTCAGCAGTCTTTTTTGTGTATCGATAACAATATCGAATTTTTTTCTTGAGGGTATTCTTAAAAAATCAAGAAAGTTTGATCCGAAATTGGAATCATCAAGAAACTCATCGATTAAATTTTGACTTAATGGTTTTAATGATCTTTTAAATTCACTTCTCCCCTTTCCAGCAAGCCATGTTATTTGGGAGTTAGGAAATATCAGTTTTAATACTTTTAACATTGGAATTTTTAGCAGAGCATCACCAAGTAAATCAAGACCCACATAAATGAGGATTTTTAATTTCGTGTTATTCCTTAAATTTATTTTTCTGACATTTTGGTCATCTTCCCACGTTTGATAAATAAAATATTTAATTTTTTTCTCATTTAAACCAAAGTTAAACTTACTTTTCAGGTATGTTAAAAAGAATCTATCAAAGAAAAAACTTTTAAGCTTCTTCCTTCGCCATGACCAGCAACGTGAAATGATTTTTTTCAGAGCTTTATTTTTTAATTTTTTATTCAGTCGCGGATGTTCTTCAATAAAATTAATGCATGCAACAGATAAATCATACAATGTTTGAGAACTATTACTTATTATTCTGTTTTCTAAAACGCTAGGACCAACACAAATAATTTTTGAAGTTATACCGATTTTAAATTTTTTTGATTCTTTTTTTTTTAAATGATTTCCTGCAACCCGCAAAGGCAACGAAAAATCTTGAATAAAAACTTTCTGATCGCACCCGCCTACCTTCTGCATTGCTTTATTTCTTATCATTAAATTACTTGCACCACCCCATCCCCGTAAAATAAATTTCTCTAATGGATTTTGCATAATTGTAGATTGTGGCGAATTGTCTTTAAATTCGTATTCGTGGATATTTTTTGCCCAAACCCAATGCCCGTAAAGCAAGTCAATATTTTTTTCTATCATTTGGGTCTTCATATAACTTAAACTGTCGGGTGCTAGGATATCATCCCCGTCAAGTAATTTAATAAACGAGTACTTTGCGAATGCTAATCCCTTATTAGTTGCTTTGCTGGGTCCACTGTTGGTTTGTTTTATAACTTTAGAGTCTACATTATACTGCTGGAGAGTATTTTTTATAAGTTTGAACGAATTATCATTTGAACCATCATCGATAATAATCAACTGATAGTTTTCTTTTTTGTTAAACTGATTTATCGCGGATTCTAGGGTTTGGACTATGAACTTTTCTTTGTTGAAGACAGTGACTATTACTGAAATACCGTCTTTGAATTCGCGCTTAAGCACTAAAATAACCCTCTAATTTTTTATAATTTACTCCAAATTTATATTAATGATTAATCATTATCAAGTGAATAACCAGAAGCTCTTACAGTCCTAATAAGATTTTTTGTGCCCTCAATATTTATTGCTTTTCTGAGTCTACGTATGTGTGTATCTACTGTTCTGGATTCAACATATATTTCACGTCCCCAAACTGCGTCAAGCAATTGCTCTCTACTAAAGACTCTTCTTGGATTTTCCATTAGATAAACCAAAAGTCTATATTCTGTTGGACCCAATTTAATTCTAGTTTTGTCTCTAAAGACTTTATGCTCATCTGTGAGTACATTAATATCTTCATAATTTAAACTTTGGTTTTGGCTGGAAGAGGATCTTCTTATTAGAGCTTTAATTCTAGCAATTAGTTCTGCGGGACTAAAAGGTTTTGATATGTAATCATCCGCCCCATAATCCAACCCCCTTATTCTGTCCTCTTCTTCTTCTCTGGCAGTTAACATTATAATTGGTAAATTACTGGTTTCTTGTTTTCTTCGCAGAATTTTGCAAAGCTCTAATCCATTTGGTTCAGGAATCATCCAATCAAATATAGCCAATGATGGAATTTCTTCTTTAATTAACAATAGTGCATCTTCACCGTTAGTGGCTGATTTTACCTGAAATCCGTTTTTTTCAATATTGTAGGTAATCATTGGTAGTAATGATTTATCATCCTCTACTACAAGAATTGTTTTTTTTGTTTCCATTTATTTAAGAGTTCCCTGAAGATTATAAATAACTTCCTTAGATATTACTTTTGCCAGGTCTCCAATTCTTTCTAATTCTTTTGCAATGAATAACATTTGTGTACAAAAACCAATTATTTCTCTATCTTCCATCATCAAATGTAAATGCTCTCTAAAACAGGTCTCATATACGGAGTTAATTGTAATATCCTCAGTGGGAACAGATTGTGCAATTTGTTTTGATTCTTGATCATAAGCACTTAGGGCTGTGGAAAAATTTTTCAAAACTAAAAGGCCCAGTTGGTGAATTGAGTCAGTGCTGTAGCTATCAGGAGCTTTTTTTACTGATAATATCCTTCCAGCTACGTTTGATGCATGATCACCAATGCGCTCAAGAATACTAGATATTTTCAGAGAAATAATAATCTGCCTAAGATCATCTGCAAGAGGTTGTCTTTTTGACAACATAATAGTTGCAAATCCTCTTATTTTTTTTTCTAAAGCATCAATACTTTCATCATTTTTTATAATTTCTTGAGCTTTGGTTATATTGATTATTTTTATCAAATTAACTGCTTCGAATATTTGTTTTTCAACATCTAAACCCATCTGTGTTAAATTGCTCTTAAGAGAATTTAAGTCTTCATCATAAGTTGTGACAATGTGCTCTTTCATTTGTTTAACCTATTTTTCCTGTTATATAATCCTGAGTCTTTTTTTGGCTTGGTGTTGAAAAAATTTGATCTGTGTGCCCTACCTCGATCAAACTACCCATATGAAAAAAAGCAGTTTTCTGTGAGACTCTTGCAGCTTGCTGCATTGAGTGGGTTACGATTACAATAGTAAAGTTTTTAGCTAACTCATCAATAAGTTCTTCAATTATAGCAGTTGCTATTGGATCTAGGGCAGAACACGGTTCGTCCATTAGGATTATTTGTGGACTAATTGCAATGGCTCTGGCTATGCATAGTCTTTGCTGCTGTCCCCCCGATAAAGAGGTTCCTGTGTCATTTAGCCTATCTTTTACCTCTCCAAACAAACCAGCTTTTTTCAAGCTATATATAACTAGCTCCTCTAATTCATCATCGCTATTGACAATTCCATGAATTTTTGGTCCGTAGGCAACATTGTCAAAAATTGACTTAGGGAATGGATTAGGTTTTTGGAATACCATTCCTATCTTTGCCCTCAGTAAAACCGGGTCGACTTCTGTGGAATATATATCTTCTTCATCAACAATAATTTTTCCTTCTATCCTACAAATATCTATCGTATCGTTCATACGATTTATACATCTAAGAAAAGTAGATTTTCCACAACCACTTGGACCTATTAAGGCTGTGACCTTATTTGTAGGAATTTCAAGGTTGATTTTATCAAGTGCCTTCTTCTGGCCATAGTAAACATTAACATTTTTACTTTTTATTTTAATTTTTTCTGTCATAAAACTTCTCTTAATATTTTACCATTTTTTTTCAAACTTTTGTCTAATATATACTGCTATGCCGTTCATCAAAATAAGAAAAGAAAGTAAAACCATTACCCCTGCCGCAGTAAGCTCAACAAAACCTCTGGCAGCAGTGCTTTTCCAAAGATAAATTTGAACTGGAAGAACAGTAGAGGAATCTAAAAATGACCCTGGAACATCAACAATAAACGCAACCATTCCTATCATTAATAATGGCGCTGACTCTCCAAGTGCTTGAGACATTCCAATGATGGTTCCTGTCAGAATACCCGGCAAAGAAAGTGGAAGTACATGATGAGTAACTGTCTGAAACTTCGTTGCACCTAAACCAATTGCAGCTTCTCTAATTGACGGTGGTACAGCCTTTAATGAAGCTCTAGTGGCAATAATAATTGTTGGAAGGGTCATAAGAGCTAAAACCATTCCGCCAACAATGGGGGCAGATCTTGGTAAATGCATGACATTGAGAAAAATTGCTAAACCTAATAACCCAAATATTATAGAGGGTACGGCTGCTAAGTTATTAATATTAACCTCAATAAAATCTGTAAATTTATTTTTTGGTGCAAGCTCCTCAAGAAAGACTCCTGCGGCAACGGCAATTGGAAATGATAGAATTAATGTTACAAATAATGTAAAGAATGAGCCTACAAGCGAGCCCCAGATTCCCGCTTGTTCTGGTTCTGTTGAATCTGCCTTTACAAAAAAGTTTTTATTAAAATTACTTTTGATATTATTTGCTGATCTTATTTCATTCAGCCAATTCAATTCGAGGTCAGAAATCAATCTATCTTCTTCTGCTATCAACTCCATGTCCGGATTTTTATTTATCACATCAATCTTTGATGAAGCTAATAACCATAAAGTGATTTTCTGACCTACTAGTTGTTTGTTTTTTAAAACAAGCTTCATAAGGTTTTCTTCCTCTGAACTAGAGATAAAGTTACTTAATTTACGTAATTCGCCTTTGTCAGAAATTTCTGGAAAAAAACTATTTAAAGAGTTTTTGATTATTTTTTGAAAATTTGCGAATTTTATATCTTCTTCTTTTTGGTCATTGCTTGTGTAGATTATATCGGGATCAAAATATACTTCTAATTTTATATAAGTACTTAAAAAAGCTTTTTTTCCCTCCATAAAAATTGAACTAAGAATAATACACAAAAAACTGACTGCAGTTGCTATACCTAGCAAACCATAAATCTTGAAACGTGATTCTTGTCTTTTTCTTTTTTTCAGAGAATATTCTATTTTTTTGAGGTTATTCATATCTTTCCCTATATTTACTTACAATTCTGAGTGCCAATAAATTTAAAAAAAGGGTTGCAACAAAAAGTGTGATTCCCAAGGCAAAAGCAGCAAGTGTTTTTGCACTATCAAACTCTTGGTCGCCAATTAAGAGTGTAACTATTTGGACAGTGACAGTTGTTACAGATTCAAAAGGATTAGCTGTTAAGTTTGCTGCAATTCCTGCAGCCATAACAACTATCATAGTTTCACCTATTGCACGAGAAACTGCGAGAAGAATTGCTCCAATTATACCTGGTAAAGCAGCTGGAAGTATTATTTTTTTTACTGTTTCTGATCTTGTTGCTCCCATAGCATATGATCCATCACGTAAGGACTGTGGCACGGCACTGATAACATCATCTGATAAAGATGAAATAAAAGGAATAATCATTATTCCCATAACACCACCAGCGGCTATTGCACTTTCAGAGGCAATATTAAATCCACTATAGTTTGCTAAATCTTTAAAAAAAGGACCAACGGTAATAGCTGCAAAAAATCCATACACTACAGTAGGTACGCCTGCTAGTATTTCTAAAATTGGTTTAAAAGTTTGTCGAACTTTGGGAGTCGCATATTCTGATAAATACACAGCAGAAAGCAAACCAACTGGAATTGCCACAGACATTGCTATCAGGGTAATCAAAAGAGTTCCTGAAAAAATCGGGATTGCTCCAAAAGCACCTTGACTTGCAACTTGTCCTTCTCTAATTGCTGTTTGAGGGCTCCAAGCTAGACCAAATAAGAAATCGAAAAAAGGTATTTCATCAAAAAATCTTAAAGCTTCAAAAATCAGAGAAAAAACAATTCCTATAGTTGTAATTATTGCGATTGTCGAAGAGAATATTAATAGATTTATATTTGATTTTTCTACTGCCTGCCTTGCTTTAAATGTGGTTGAAATCTTTTTTAATGAAAAATAGCTGGAGAGAAAAGCAACGATTAAAATAAAAAAATATGCAAAAGTGTTTGAGTAATTATCTAGGCTATTAAAATATGTTGCGCTTTCCACGATCAAAGGGTTTGTTCCTGGGAAAACTCGCTCGAGATCGACTGCTTTTATGCTATCTACTAGCATTGATGGATCTCCATCAAAGTTTGCTGACAATTGCTCCGGGATGTTTTGTAATAAAATGTATTCGAGGATAAAGGGCTTACCAACTAACCAGAGCAGAAATAATGATGATGTTGGGAAAATAATTAATAGGAGTGAATATGTTCCGTAATAAGATGGCAAAGAGGGAAGTCTTGATCCTTTTTCTAATTTAGCATTAAGTTTTAAGGCTTTGTTGGTTGCATACCAGTGAACTGATAGCCCCAACACTACTAAAATAAAGAAAAAGGACCAAAAACCCATAAAGTAACATTAAAGAATTCCTACTTCTTCTTCAAGACCTTACCGTCAAATTTAGCAAGAGTTTTACCATCTTTTTCAAATTGAGCTCTCTCGCTTTCACCAAGTGGAATAAGGCCCTTTGATACTAAATAACCGTCAGAACCAATTGCTTTTGAAGAGGTAAATTCTCTTACATATTCTTTTATTCCTGGAATAACCGATGCATGAGCATTTTTTATGTAGAAAAATAATGATCTTGAAACTGGATATTTACCAGATGAGATAGCCTCAAACTCTGGAAAAACACCATCAACTTTTGCCGCTTTGACTTTGTCTCGATTTTGATCAAGAAAAGAATAACCAAAGACTCCCAATGCGCCAGGGTCAGCAACCAACTTTTCGATAATTAAGTTGTCGTTTTCTCCAGCTTCAACATAAGGACCGTCTTCTCTGACACTTCGACATTGACTTTTATAAAGTTTTTTGTCTTTTTTCTTCAGTGCTTTTCTTCCAGGAAATTTTTTGCAACCTCTTTCAATAGCTAATTCATTGAAAGCATCACGTGTCCCAGAAGTCGGAGGTGGCCCAATTACAACAATAGGCGCAGCTGGCAATGCTGGGTTTACTTCGTTCCACATTTTGTAAGGGTTAGGTTTTACAGTATTTCCTTCGGGATCCGCAGGAACGTCTTTAGCCAGAGCAAGATAAACATCCTTTAATGATAATTCCAGCATAGGACCAGATTTAGCGTTAGCCATGGCAATTCCATCAAATCCGACTTTTATTTCGGTAATATCAGTTACGCCATTTTTTGAGCATTTTTTTACTTCCTTGGATTTTATTCTTCTAGAAGCATTAGTAATGTCAGGATGTTCGGTTCCTAGGCCTTTACAGAAAAGCTTAAGACCTCCACCTGAACCTGTAGATTCAATTACAGGAGTTTTAAAACCGCTTGTTTTTCCGAACCTTTCTGCCACTACCGTAGCAAAAGGATAAACTGTGGAAGAACCAACAATTTTTATTTGGTCGCGTGCTATTGATTGAGTACTAAAAGCAAATGCTAAAGCAACAATAGCGAGTGAAGATTTTTTCATATTTCCTCTCTTTATTGGTTAAGGTTAAGAGTTGATAATAAAAACGTAATTGAATAGAAATATGACAGTTATGTGACAGTTTTATGACAACGCTCTTTTAATTACCTTTTACTTACTTAACGGTTCACAAATCTTTTGGTTTTTTATAAAAATTTATTTTTGATACTGATTTCTTAATCTCAAACCATTCTTTACAGTTGAAGCTTACATTAAAAAAAGCAGAAGTTGTATATTCTTCAATAGCATTTAGATAATATTTATTGTTGCTTCCACTAAAAAAATTCTCAATTGAAGTGGAAATTAAGGGTTCATGTGATACTACCAAAACTCTGTTTAGTTTTGCGTGTAACATAACCGTATCAAATATATTTATTCCTGATGAATGATATAAGTCCTCTAAATAATAGATCTTCGGATCATTGGAAATTTTTTCTAATAATAGCTTTAATGTTTCTTTGGTTCTCCTCGATGGAGAACAAAAAATTTCTTTAAACACTATTTTTTTTTCTTTTTTCTCTAAAAATTTCAGTATTTTTTCGGTTTTTTTTTTACCCTTCATCGAAATAGGTCTTGACATATCGTCTCCATCGAAATTACTCCAATCTGACTTAGCATGCCTAATTAATGATAAATTTAGCATAAAGTGTAGATTAACAATTTAGATAAAAATTTAAAAGGTAAATTAAGTCATTCATGATTTATTTTAATTACTAAATATATTTTAAAAATGTGATGATAAAGTGTGATGGAGAAACTTTCTGTATTTTAATCAATTACTTATAATTAAACGCAACTAATTCAAAATCCGTTGAACTTCGCTTCATGTCCGCTCGAGTCGGACTGGGAATACCATTAAATTATTTTTCTTAAATTTGTAATATTTAAAGTTTATATTTAAATATGTTTTTATTATTATTATTTTTAATAACTTTTAGTCAATTATCAGCTAACCCACAAAAGAATTATCAAAGTTTTAATGATGGTCAATCATTTATTAAAAATCAAATTCAAAAAAAAATTAATAAGAACAAAGCTAAAAATGTGATTGTTATCGTTGGTGATGGTTATGGCATTACTACAAACTATATTAACAGATTGAATCAAGGACAAATAAATGGTGGACTTGGAGATGAATTTGTTTTACCACACGAAAAATTAGACCATTTGGCTTTAATAAAAACTTACACTACTAATGGACAAACCCCAGATTCTGCAGGAACATCAACAGCAATACATAGTGGTATTAAAACTAAATCTGGAATTATTGGACTAACAGACAGTTCTATACGTGGCGATTGCATGTCCAAAAGAACTGAGGTGGAAAGTATTGGTGATATATTTAAAAAATTAGATAAGAGTGTTGGAGTTGTTACAAATACTAGAATTACGCACGCAACTCCCGCGGCATTATATGCCCACTCGTTTGACAGGAATTGGGAAGATGACTCCAAAGTTCCTAAAAATTGTTCACAAGATGATATAGCTTTGCAGTTGATCAATTCTGATATTGATCTTGCATTAGGTGGTGGCAAAAGACATTTCTTACCTTTAGAAAGTGTTAGTCAAAAAGGAAAAAGAACCGATTCAAGAAACCTGATTGAGGAATTTAAAAATAGCGGGGGAATTTATCTTAATAATGAAAATGACTTCCAAAACTATAAAATTAATACTAAAAAAAGATTAATCGGTCTTTTTGCTGATTCGCATTTTCCCTATTTAGCAAAGGAAGAAAACAAACCTTCTCTTTTAGATTTGTCAAATTTAGCTATTGAATATCTAAATAAAAACAAAAATGGTTATTATCTATTAATAGAGGCCGGAAGAATTGATCACGGACATCATGCTGGAAAACTAAATTACGTTCTCAGACAAACCCAACAATTCAACAAACTTATTCAAAATATTATTCAAAAAGTAAATCTACAAGAAACGTTGTTAATCGTCACCGCTGACCATGCTCATTCTCTTGGCATCAATGGGTATTGTGGAAGAGGATCAAAAATAAATGGTATATGTTATAGAATTAACCCCAAAGAATCTAAACATCAAAGTAAACCTAATTTAGGTTTAGACGGGAAACCTTTTTCAGTTGTAAACTACCTGAATGGACCTGGAAGTGTTTTTGAAAAAAAATATTTTTTACAATATGCTTTTCGAAAAAAGTTATCTGATTTTGATTATGAGGATATTGAATTTGACCATGAAGCTCTTGTACCACTTTTTAAAGAATCTCATTCTGGTTTAGATGTAGTTGCATATGCTTCCGGTCCTTTTTCATTTCTATTAAATGGAACTATTGAGCAAAATTTTTTATTTCACGTTATTAATTATGCAATAAAAAATTCAAATATTGATTGATCATAATCAGCCCATTAATAGGGAAATCTAATAAAAATTTGAATCTTTAATATTTCACAATGTTGTAACAAAAAAAAAATAAATTAATATTTTGAATTTATAATTTTTTTATTTAGAGGTTTTTATGTATATCTATACTGTCAACTTTGGAAATTATGATAGAATCTCAAATGAACATTTTTATTCAAAAAAAGTAAGATATATTTGTTTTTATAATCAAGAAATTGAAAAAAAAGGTGAATGGGAATATGTTAAAATTAATTCATCAAAAGATAATAGATATCTATCAAGAAATTTCAAAATAAACTTTAGTAAGTATTTCCCAAAAGATTCTAATGTAATTTATGTTGATTGTAATAGGGTGATCACAGAAAAATTAATTAATTTTCATTTGATTTTTTTGAAAAAAATTCATTTGGAGTTTTAAAGCATTCTGCAAGAAAAAGTCTTCTCGATGAGCTAATAGATTGGTACTTAATATCTGTTGCTGATGAAAAGCATCTTATAAACTTATTCAAATATTTAAAGAGGATCAAGTATATGTATGATCAACACTACTGTCCTCATTGCTGTTTAATTCTAAGAAAGAACAATATACAAAATATTCGATTTTCTAAAGTCTGGTGGTATTATTACAAGAAATTTAACATTCGTGATCAATTACCCTTTACTATTTGTTCCCTAAAACTTAATGCTAAACCAAAATTATTTATCAACGAAAATTTAATTTATACTAAAAGACATTTATATTCCTACAAGAAAAAAAGAAGAAACATTAAAGCACTATCTAATATAATCAAACAATATAATCATATCACAAATCATAATATAAATTTAACACCAGAAACATTATTGTGGAGAAACTATAAGTTGGCTAAGGAGATTTAGCCCCCATCACCCCTTATCAAAAGCTTAATGATTTCTAGTATTAAAAATCTCTAAATATTTTAGGCAATTTGTTTGAATTTTTTTAATACTTTTCGATAATTTAAAAATGTTTGATACGAGCGTTAAATAGAAAAATTTTAAAAGTGTAGATTTTACAGGAATTTTAATTCATTAAGTTTGAGTTTATTATTAATCTTTAGAGAACGATGGTCACTATTAAGTTGTTCAGATATTTTTTCATAACAAAAAAAACATGCATCTTTTCTATTTGAGAATGAAGAAAACTTTTTAGCTTTGTGAAAGTTAACTTTAACTTCACTTGCACCCAATCCTAAGAATTTCCAAAGATGAGAAAATAGATCCATTCCTCCAAACCAAGCCAAGAAGGGTCTATAAAACTTATTCAGTGGCAGTCCATCAAGTTTATTATATGATAGTGAGACTGGTTGGATATAAAAATCTCCTAGTTCCTTTGAATCAACTATCGAAAATAAAGAGCTCTTAAACCTGAGAACGTTTGATCCATCACTAGATGTTCCCTCTGGAAAAAAAAGTACATTGGAATCTTTTTGAAGAGATTTTTCAATTAATGAAATTTGATTTCTTAATGATCTAATATCATTTCTTTCTACAAATATTGTTTTTGCAATGGTACAAAGTTTATTAATTATTGGCCATTTTTTAATTTCTGACTTAGCGACAAAAACTGTATTTATCAGTGATCCATATACTATTATATCCAGGTAAGATATATGATTTGAGACAAATAAAGTCCTTCTTTTCTTCGGCAAACCAGAAACATTAACTTTAACTCCAATTATGTTTATTATACCCTTAAAAAATAAACTAAAGAAAAAAGAAAAAAATCTTTTAGAAATTAAAGAAATAATTAAATGGATTGAAGAAATAAATAAAATCCATGGAATCAATATTGCCAGTCTTAAAGTTGATAGTATTGGTGAGTAAAGCATTAATGTGTATTTTTTAAATATAGTTGAGAGTATTTTTTTTGGATTCTTTTTGCTTCTAATATAACTAGGACATCAGTAGTATTAAACTTTTTATCCACAATTGCGCCAGAACCTACAGATGCTCCAACTCTAATGTAAGCTTTAATCAATGGGGGTAGCTTTCTAAACTCTTCATCAGAGTCGAGCAACTTTTTCTTAATTGGTTTAAAATCTACTTTTATTTGCTTTAGAGGGTTTGTTTTTAAATGATGTGGGGATGAATGAAAGTGCCTTAAGTATGAAAGTTGATTTCTAAACAAATTATGATTACTTGATGGGAAGCTTGCACAGCCAAAAACTATATCAACCTTATTTTTAGCAATATAAGTAGCAAGCCCCCTCCATAATAGTTTTATTATTTTTCCATCCCTATAATTTTTATGAACGCACGATCTGCCTGCTTCTAAAAGCGTTAATGATTTTTCATTGGTTAACTTAGAAATATTAAACTCTGTTTGACTGTAGAATCTTTGTGATTTCATAAATTTTGGTTTTAAAAGTAACCTGTATGTTCCCACTACATAATCGTCAGAAATTGATTTATCAATTACTACTAAGTGGTCACATAATTTATCAAATTCATCTGAATCATAATTGTTTTTTTCTGATTCACCAAAAAAACTTTCGTATCTTAGTTTCTTAACTTTGTGTATTAATTTATCTGTATCGTCGATTATTTTTAACTCAATAGAACCTTGATTGAAATTTAGTGTTCTCGAGTGAGTAGAAAAATTATTTTCAGGTTTTATTTTCTCTAATAATCTAGAATTTCTAGACCAACTTCTCACATAAATGACGTTCTTAGCAACAAATTTAACTTTCTTTAGAATTATTTTAATTTTTTCAATTCTATTATTGAACCTTGGACCTTGATTATTTTCTTGATTGTTTTTTTTTAATCGAAACCGCATATTTTGTAATAATTTGATTTACTAACTACTACATGTAGAATAATGAATATTTGTTTCAGTTTTATAGAATATTTATGACAAAAAAGTTTGAGGAGTAGGAAAATCTTTCTAATTGAATTTTAATTCATAAATTTGTAACAAAATTATAACATTATAAGCTATGGTTTCCCTAAAATCTGACCATATAGACAAAGAAACAATTGGGATGCTTCGAACAATCCATCAAAAGCAAGTTCAATTAATCTCTCTAGCTGATCAGAAAGCCAACATACTGATGGGCGTCATCATAATTGGCCTCAGTATAATCGCATCTAATTTTTTTAAATACGACTATCAAAATAATTCACATACACAAAATTTTTTAATTTTGTGTTTTTCATTGTTTGAGCTAATTTCTCTATTATTTGCTGTTTGGGTTATTACACCAAGATTGGTTAAGGAAAAAAAAAATCAGGAAATAAGTAAAAGTAAAAATCCTTTATTTTTTATGGAATCATCAAATATTAGCGAGGAGAAATATGT
Source organism: Alphaproteobacteria bacterium (assembly GCA_045563055.1). Taxonomy (GTDB): domain Bacteria; phylum Pseudomonadota; class Alphaproteobacteria; order Methylaequorales; family Methylaequoraceae; genus Methylaequor. The sequence continues at coordinate 107,501 of JBJKUR010000006.1, read as the reverse complement.
AAAGTACATGCTTGAACAGATTAAAAGTCCTAAAAGAGTATATGAACTTATGCTAATTGATTTTTATCAAATAGGGTTTGTTCTTAAGGAAAAATATAAATATTTAAGTATTTCGTATATGCTAGCAATTCTTGGAATTGTTCCTGCAGTGATTTTAATAATTTTAGTTTTCCTTGAAAAAAGTTAAAAATGATTAATTAATCAGAGAAATTTTTAATATGATTCTTTTATATTAATTGTTAAAATCTTATTTCGTATTGTTAATGAAGCTATTGAAAATTTCACTGCTAACTGACTATATGTTCTTAAAAATCCGTTAAACTTTGATTCATTTACGTCCTAGTTCAATATAACTTGGCATGCCTAAATAACGATAAATTTAGCATAAGATATGGCTAACAATTTAGATAAAAATTTAAAAGATAAATTAAGTCATTAATTATTTATTTTAATTCCTAAATATATTTTAAAAAAGTGTGAGAGTGAAATGCGTGAGAGTAAATTGAAACCCTTAATGAAAGTGTCTTTTAATTTCTTTTTAATGATTCAAAGGCATTTGAAATATTTTTTATGCCCCTTTCAAACGATTGTCCGAAAAGCAGATAGGTTTTTTTTGCTTTAAAATTTACTTCATTTATGGAATTAATTGTTAATTTACAATGATCCAAATTATTATAGTTAAGTCTGCCTGTGATATGATGCGCCATTCTTAAAAGTTGTCCCAATATTTTAACTTTAATGAGATTTTTTTTTGAAATCTTTTCTGAATAAGACAAAGCAAAATTTTCCTTAAGATTGTTTGAATATCTAAAGTAAAGAATTAAAGCAAGCATAATTCTATTTTGCCTATCTAGGTGAAAAAATTGATGGTATAAGATTTTTTCAAGAGCAAAAATTCTTCTATGCTCTGGATGCAAAGGCGACGCTATGTTTGTAAGCCAGCATGCTGAAAGTAAAAGATTTTGATCCATTTTCAAAATATCATTAAACGGTAAAATCCAACTGAATAATTTCTCGGCATTTCTTTTCTTAATTGTTCCGCGAGCTATTTTTCTTATTTGGCTTAAAAACGGATCCACGCCTTTGTCTTTAACTAGATCATATAAAACACCTTCTCTAACTCCAGTATTAGTAAAAAAGATTTTTTTTATAGACATCTTTTGAACTAACATTTCTAAAACATGGAAGGTGTATGGGATCGATTTTATTCTTGATTTGAATAACTGGCTTAAAAACTTTTCATCAACTGTATTTTTATTTACAAAAATTCTTGTTCTTAATTCATGCAAAAATTCAGCTGAATCAACTTTATAATCTTGAATTATTTTTAAATCTTCACTTTTTATGTGCATATGCAATTTTGCTAATGCTCTAAAGGACCCTCCAACGGCATAAAAATTTGAGTATTGATTTAATTTTACTTTTTGTATGGAATCTTCAATATATTTACGTACCTTTTTGTCATCGAAATTCCCAATTTTTTTAAGGACTACATGCCCTATAATTAAAGATTCAATAAATTTTATTTGTTTCGAAGTATTAACTTCAGTTAATTCAAGACTGCCGCCGCCAAAATCACCAACAATTCCATCGATTTCGTGGTGTGAAAAAAATACACCTTTTGCTGATAACTCTCCCTCTTCTTCTCCCGTTAAAACTCTTATATCATGGTTGAACTCAGATTTTAGTTTTTTTACAATAAGATTTTGATTTTCTGCAAGTCGCAAAGCAGCTGATCCAAAAATATGAAGATTTTTTTTTTTAACATTTTTACATAAATGAAAAAATCTTTTTAATACCTTTATTAAATTTTGGAGTTCTGATTCATCTATTCTTTTCATGAATATCCCTTTTCCCAAATTTAAAGTAACTTTTTCATTAAAGATGACACTAGCTGAAAACTTTTGTTCATCAAAAATGACAAGCCTAACTGAAGATGAGCCAATATCAATTATGGCAATTGGATTATTTTTATTACTCATTTTTTTTTAAATTTTGACCCTCTGCCAGATAAAGATGGATTGTCTATAAAATACTTATGTGCAGAAAAACCAACTGATTTTGAAGCAATGCGTTCGTAAGACCCGTTAGATTTTAATTTCCAACTATTTTTTTTATCTTTTAAGTATGCAACCATTATTTGATTCAGAATTTGTTTTTGGACAGTTTCGTTGGTTATGGGAATAAAAGCCTCTACCCTTCTATCAAGATTTCTTGTCATAAGGTCAGCTGAAGAAATAAAAACGAAATTTTTTTCATTTGGCATTTTATTCCCGTTGGCAAAACAAAAAATTCTGCTGTGCTCCAAAAACCTTCCTATAATACTTTTTACCTCAATATTCTCAGAAAAACCAGGAATTCCTGGCCTTAGTCCGCATATACCTCTTACTATTAGTTTTATTTTAACTCCATTCTGTGAAGCAAAATATAATTGATCAATGATATTACTATCAATTAATGAATTAACTTTGATCCATATTTGAGCAGGTAGATTCTTTTTTTTATTTGTAATTTCATTGTTGATAAGAGAGGTCAATTTTTCCCTAAGAAATTTTGGTGAATATGTCAACAAATTCATTTTTTCTGGCTTTGTATAACCAGTTATAAAATTAAAAACTTTTAAAGCGTCATTTGCCAAATCTTTATTACATGAAAAAAAAGATAAATCAGTATAAGTTTTTGCAGTTATAGGGTGATAATTTCCAGTTCCAAAATGAACATACGACTCAAGCTCATCACCTTCCTTTCTTGTTACAACAGAAATCTTAGCGTGAGTTTTGAGATTTGCAAATCCATATACGATGTGCACACCAGCTTTTTCTAAATCACGCGCCCATTTGATATTTTTCTCTTCATCAAAACGAGCTTTTAATTCCACTATTGCTGTTACTGACTTGCCATTATTAGAAGCATCAATTAAAGCTTTAATTATTGATGAGTTTTTGCTCGTTCTATAAAGTGTTTGTTTAATCGATACAACAAAATCATCTATTGCTGCTTGTTCCAAAAAGTTTACAACAACATCAAAACTCTCAAAGGGATGGTGAACGATAATATCCTTTTTCTTAATTGCTGAAAAACAACTCCCATTATAATCTATGATTCTTTGCGGAAATCTTGGCTTTATTTTTTTAAATTTAAGATCTTGATCGGCGTGCTCGACAATCTCATTTAGTGAATTAATATCCAAAAGTGAATTTACTCGAAAAATTCTTTCCTCACTAACTTTGAGCGATTTTTTAATAAAAGAAAGCAGTTTTTTTTCTACTCTTCCTTGAATATATAAACCAATAACTGTTCCTCTCCTTCTTTTTTTTAGAGCAGTTTCGAATGAGAGAATTAAATCCTCAGCCTCTTCTTCAAATTCAATATCACTGTCTCTGATAACTCTAATTAATGAAAAACTTTTTAGCTTAAAATCTGGAAAGATAACTTTGATGTTCTTTTTTATAATATCCTCGGATTTAGCAAAATTATTGGGATTTGAAACTTTGAAAAATCTTTGGAGTTTTGGTGGAAAAATAACTAGAGAATAGGATAGCTTCCCTTTTTTATTTATTAAAGCACATACCATTGTAATGCTTTGATTTGGCAGAAATGGAAATGGATGAGCACTATCAATTGCTAAAGGTGTTAAAGAAGGCAGTATCGATTTTTTGAATACTTCAACTATTTTCTTTTCTTCTTTTTTGAAATCTTTTGGTATTTCCAAAACATTTATTTTTTTTGTACTTAATTCTTTTTTAAGGCTATTCCAAATATTTTGTTGTTTTTTTAAAAGTGACCTCAAAGATTTTGTAACGTCATTAAACTGTTGCCTAGTTGTTCTTCCGTCATCAGTTCTCATGGAAACTTTCTGTTTGATTAGTCGGTAAAGTCCTGCAACTCTTACCATATGAAATTCATCTAAATTATTTCCTGAAATTGATAGAAATCTTAGTCTCTCTATTAACAGATTCTGAAGGTTTTCTGATTCGCTCAAAACTCTATCATTGAAACTCAACCAAGATAACTCTCTATTGATGAAACGAATCGGAGAATTTTGAATGTTTTTATTAAATTTTTTCTTCATTATAACTTTCCTGGAGGAAGGATGTTAAATACAAACAAAAAGCAATCATGATTGTTGATAATGCTAAGCTTAAAGTTAGCCCGCCAAATTGATAAGATAATCCAGATAAAAGGGTTCCGAAAAACCTTCCAGTAGCATTAGCCATATAGTAAAAGCCAACATCAAGAGAAACTCTGTTCATTTTTGAGAAATGCAAAATCAAATAAGAATGAATAGACGAATTAACAGCAAATATTCCACAAAAAATAAAAAGACCAGAAAATAAAAAAATTGTTGTCAGAAAAATTTCACTGAAAAAAAATAGTAAAAAGGTTAATAAGATTAGATTAATTAGGAGGTAGAGAACCCAATTTTTTGAGATATCTACCAAGTTAATTTTTTTGTTGTCCTCCTTTAAGAATAATTTTGGTGAGTAAGCTTGAATTATTCCGTAGAGAATTATCCATGCGGCCATAAAGCTCCCAATTATAAAGAAGGCTTTTTTATTCCCATCTACCGAACCATCCGAAAAAATACTGTAAAAAAAAATTGGCAATCCAACCACAAACCAAACATCACGTGCTCCAAATAAAAAAATTCTTGCTGCAGATAGAAAATTAATGTTTTTAGATTTTGAAAATACATCGAATATTTCTGCTTTATTATTTTTATTTATAAGATCATCCTTTAAGAAAATAAAACTACATACCAAAATAAAGGTAACAATAACAACCATTGAAATTAATGAATTATAGAAACCTATCGTTGCTAATAATGCGCAGCCCAGCAAAAATCCGAAACCTTTTACAGCATTTTTCGAGCCTGTTAAGATTGCCACCCACTTAAAAAGGCTCGATTGATTATCTGGCGCTAAAAGTTTAACTGCTGATTTAGAGGACATCTTTGTTAAATCTTTTGCAATACCGCTTAATCCTTGGACGATTAAAACATAAAAAATCGAAAAGTTTTGACTCCAATTTTCATTCAATTGTGATAGAGAGTAAAGAGATATAATTTGAACAGTCAAACCTGCATATAAAGTAAGCTTAAGACCGTATCGAGCGGCCAACCATCCAGCTAAAGGATTTGTAAAAATCCCAGCCAATTCATAAAATAGAAATAAATATGCGAGTTGTAGCGGAGAAAAACCATTTTGGTGAAAATGAAGTAAAACTAACATTCTCAGTGCCCCATCACTGAGCATAAATACCCAGTAAGCAAAGGTGACTATCAAATAAGAGAATTGTTCCTTAGACAAAGAAATCATAGAGATGCACTTATATATTCGCAAATATCAACCATTCTTTTTGCATAAGCCATTTCGTTGTCATACCATGCATAAACCTTTAGTTGCCTCTTATTTATAACCATAGTAGAACATGCATCAATAATTGCTGATCTGGTATCATTTACATAATCTGCTGACACGAGCTGAGCTTCCTCATAGCCTAAAATCCCTTTTAAATCATTCTCAGAGGCATCTTTAAAAAATTTATTTACTTCTTCTTCGGAAGTATCTCGTTTTAATTCAAAAACACAATCCGTTAATGATGAATTTAAAAGTGGGACTCTAACAGCATGACCATTAAGTTTTCCTTCTAATTGAGGATAAATAAGAGATATTGCTTTCGCACTGCCTGTTGTTGTGGGAATCAAAGAATTTAAGGAGGACCTAGATCGTCTGATATCTTTTCCAGGTTTGTCAACAATTGTCTGTGTGTTAGTTACGTTATGTATTGTTGTAATTGACCCATGTACTATGCCAATTTTTTCGTGGAGTACTTTTACAACAGGTGCTAAACAGTTTGTTGTACAACTAGCAGCTGTAATTATTTTATGGGTATTGGGAATATATGTTTTATGGTTTACTCCAAATACTATATTTGCAACATTTTTTTCATTAATTGGTGCAGAGACAATTACTTTCTTAACACCATTATCAAAATAAGGGGCTAATTTTTTTTCTGATTTGAAGACTCCCGTGCAATCTAAAACAATATCTACACCTTCTAGTTTTAAATTTTCAATTTTATTGTGATTGTTAAAAATTAGTCTTCGATCATCAATTGAAATTATATTCTGGTCGGTAGAAAATTTGGCATTCCACCGACCATGAACAGTGTCAAACTCCAACAAATGGCAATGTGTGTTTATAGTTCCAACTGCATCATTAATCCAAGCTAAATCTAAATTTTTTTCTAGAAGAAATTTGAGTACATATTTACCAATTCTTCCTATTCCGTTAATTGCATACGTTGTCATGATGAACCAGTACTTTTATAGTATTACAGTTTTATGACAAAAGCTCCTAATTAGTCAAAAATACGCATGTTACCTTACGTAAAAGTCTTACGTAAGGTAACATATCATATTGTGTTATTTTGTTGTCTCAGGTTTTTCTTCTGAAGTAGGAGAGGTGATATCCGTTTTTATGTTTATATTTTGAGTAGAAACTTTATCTAAGCTCCCATTTGATTTTGTTAAATCAATTTTTTTTGTTTTTGACATATTTTTGCCAGTGGACTGAGAAGTTTTGGTAGCTTTTTTATCACTTTTTTTAAGTCGAGTTTTTAGTTTTTTATTGTTACTTTTTAATTTTTTAATAACTTTTTTAGGTTTATTAAGTTTAGATTCTAATTTCTTATTATCCTTTTTTAATTTACTAACGTTTTTATTAGGTTTCTTAAGTTTGGACTCTAACTTTTTATTAACCTTTTTTAATTTACTAACCTTTTTTTTAGGTTTTTTGAATTTAATTATTTTAGCTTTTAAATTTTTATTTTTCTTTTTTAAAACCTGAATTTCTTTTTTCTGATCAGATTTTTTTTTCGCACTTTCAATTGCTAAGCACCCTAATTTTACAATTTTTGGTAGCTTTTTAGATTTACTCATTTTTTTAAGACTTAAACCTGTTAAGCGAGAAAATTTCTTATTAGAAATCTTATTTTTTTTCCCCCATTTTTTAAGCTGAGTTGGTTTTTTAAGTGGTTGCATTTTAATTCCTCCTTTTAATTATACATTTATGCATTGCAATTACTGCAAATAGAATATATTTATACGCAATTATTGCATATTGTCAATTATTTAAATTTTTTGTTGTTTGTTGTATATTCTGTTAATTTTTGTTTAAGGGACTCTAAATCCTGATCTAAATTATAGTGTGACCAATCACTAAAAGACAAACAAACTGAATACTTCTTTTTTAAAATATTGGTATTTTCTTTTAAGTTTGAAGCACTATTAAGTTGGCCGTTAATTATCTCAGACATAAACCTACAAGAATTCTGAGTATTATATGTTTCTGTGGTAGTTATACTTACGTCTGTGACATAGCCGTCAGAATCATAAAGAGGGCCAAAAAACGTTACAAAAACAATAACCCAAGTCATTTTCTTTTCGTTTGGCTGTCTAAGCTTCTTTTTTTAAAAACAAAGCCCCAATATAGCAAATGTCCATACATATATTATCTCCTAAGCAGTTATCCACACGCAACAATTGCGTATTGATAATTAAATATACGCACTAATTGCGCATATGTCAATATTATTTTGTAATAATTTTTTTTTTTTGGTATTAATATTACTTTCTTAAAGTCTATGGAAAAAGAACATTTCAAAAAATGGAGAAAAAAGAATGGTTTTTCTCAAGCAGAGGCTGCTAATGTACTTGGCCTAAAAAGGAGAATGATCCAGTATTATGAGAAGGGTAAAAAGGGAGAAAAAGATATACAAATACCCAAATATATAAAATTAGCATGTGAAGCGATAGAACTTAAGAAAAAGTTAAAGAAACTGGTTTAATTTTAAAAGGAGTAAACTTATGAGTGATAATTTTGACATCAAAGTTGGTGAGTCACTAATTGCTGGAGGACCACCAGGAACAGCAGCTGAGCCGGAAGTAGTTATCGGAAAATTTAACGGTCCATTTGGAACAGCTTTCGCCACTTTACTAGGTAATCAAGTTAAAGGACATACAAAAGTTCTTGCGATAATGAACACAGACGTAATGGTTAGGCCAGCAACATTAATGGTGAGCAAGGTCACTGTCAAAGACGACAGATATACCAATATTTTAATGGGAACAGTTCAAGGAGCTATTGCTAATGGTGTGTTAGATTCCGTTAGAGAGGGTTATATTCCAAAGAAAATAGTTAATGATGTAGGCATTATTGTATCAGTTTGGTTGAATCCAAGTGTAGCTGAAGATAAAAATTTAGATCACAAAATACTTTTTGATATTCATCGTAAGGCGACCACGAGTGCAATAAAGAAAGCAATGAAGGACGAGCCATCGATAGATTGGCTTTTAGAAAACCAAGATAAAATTGTTCATAAATACTTTGAAAAAGCATTAGATTCCAAGTAACAGTGTATATGCATATAAGATAGATTTCTAATGGATTTTAGGCGTTCTTTTAAATTAACCTGCAATTTCACATAAATAGTGCATATACACTAAAAAAATCTCTTCAATATGGATACATAAGTAACAAACACAAAAACAAGTGAACAAAGAACAGCTGCACTGCCTAAATCTTTGGCTCTTTTTGAAAGGTCGTGATGTGAAAAAGAAATTCTGTCAATGGTGGCTTCAATGCTTGAATTAAGTAATTCAATTATGAGTAAAAGCATAATACTTCCAATCATGAGAAGTTTTTCTGTAGTCTCGGTTGGAAATATAAAAGCAAGCGGGATTAATATCAAAGTGAGAAGTAGTTCTTGTCTGAAAGCACTCTCCTCTTTAAAAGCAAATATAAATCCTGAGAGACTATTTATTAAAGCAAAATATAATCTCTTCAACCCAGTATTCTTTTTATGTGGATTCTCTTTAAAGACATATGTTTTAGGATCCCTTTTTTTTGAATTTTGTAGATTAGATTCAAAGATATTGACAACATTCTCCCAGGTGAATTTTTTTACATAATGTAAAGGTTTGCTGGCGGGTATTTTTAATGCATTTAAACACGCGATTTTAAGATTTTTATTTAGAACCCCTGCTCCACTTTTTCCAATAACATTGATTGGCCCTGCAACTGGAAATGCGGCTACTGGTAATCCGCATGCCATAGCTTCTAGTAATACTAGCCCGAAAGTATCGGTTTTGCTTGGAAAAACGAATAAATCTGCTTTTCCATAGTATTCATGTAATTCATGTTGTTTTTTTTCACCAAAAAATTTGACATTTGGATATTTTTTTTCGAGTTTGCGTCTATCTGGACCATCACCTACAATCCATTTTTCACAGTCGAGATCTAATTTTAAAAACGCTTCTAAGTTTTTTTCAATAGCAACTCTTCCTATGTTTATCAAAATAGGTTTGTCATTTTTCTTTTTTTGCAAAGGGGGTTTGAAAAGCTTAAAATCAACACCTCGTGGCCATATTGTAGTATTATGTATATTCCACTTTTTTAAATCTTCTATTACTGATTTTGTAGGAACAAGTATTTTATGTGCTTTACTATGAAACCATTTTAGATAACCATAACTTATAAAAAGAGGAATTTTAGTTCTCTTATATATATATTCCGCAAATTTTGTATGAAATGAAGTTGTATAAACAAGTCCATTTTTTACCACATAATTCCTTCCTGCTATACCGAGAGGACCTTCAGTTGCAATATGAATTGCATCTGGATTGAATTCTTTAATTAACTTTTTAACTTTCTTCCCTGGTAAAAAAGATAACCGGATTTCAGGGTAAGTAGGACAAGGAAATGTTTTAAACAGATTAGGTGTTATCATTAAAACATTATGACCTTTTTTTTCTAAAAGTTCTTTTGTTTTAGATAACGTATTTACCACTCCATTAACTTGAGGGTGCCAGGCATCTGAGATAATTACTATTTTCATAACTAGGAAATTAAGTTTTTTGTGGGAGCTGAAAGTGACTTGAATGCTCTTGAGAAATTCTAGATGACCAGTCAACAATCTCTAGATTACCATCGAGATGTTCTACAATCGCGGTCATAGACTCTACCCAATCACCGCTATTACAATATATTATATCATGAATTGATTTGAACTCTGCTTTGTGTATATGCCCGCAAACAACACCATCAAACCCTCTTCTTTTTGCTTCCTTAGTCATTACTAATTCATAGGCAGTAATAAATGAAACTGCTTTTTTTACCTTTTGTTTAATAAACTTTGATAATGACCAGTAAGGTAGCTTTAAAAATTGTCTAATATTATTAAATAGATTGTTTAAGCGGATTAACATAGCATAACCCTTGTCACCAACATATGCGAGCCAGCGAGCATGTCTAATAACGCTATCAAATTGATCTCCATGAATGATCCATAATTTCTTACCCTTGAGAGTGGTATGGTGAGCTTCTTTTTTTATTATTATATCTCCAAAATTTACGCCAATATATTTACGCGCAGCCTCATCATGGTTACCTGGTATAAATACAACTTTTACTCCTTTCCTAGCTTTTCTAAGTAATTTTTGGATAACATCATTGTGAGCTTGTGGCCAATACCATTTTTTCTTTAATCGCCATCCATCGATAATGTCTCCTACAAGAAAAATTTTTTCGGACTTTGAAACTTTAAGAAACTCTAAAAGAAGTTCTGCTTTGCAACCGCTTGTACCTAGATGAACATCTGAAATCCATATTGTTCTGTAACGATTATGTTTATAGGATACGCCATCCATTCATATTATTTATCAAATTAATGTGTCAAAATTATTACAACACTACATATAGTGTTACTAATATGATATGACACAAAAAAAAAGAGGCTTATAAAGCCTCTTTTTAATTTTTTAAAATTATCTAAGGAAAGAAATTTTAATACTTAAAATTTAGCATGCAGTCTAGCTTGGATGGACGTCATAGTGTGTCTTCTGTTCATTCTATCTACTGTATCGCTATAAAAGTCATTGTGCCCACCTAAATATACACCTCTAGTTGCATCGACCATTAATCTAACATTGCTGTTGAAATAGTGATTTAGCCCAATGTGGACTGCTTTACCATGCGTACCATTCATACCATTTAATTCACCGTCTCTGGTATCAATCGATTCAAGCATAAATTTGGCTGCAGTACATCCGAATTTAGCTTTACATTTTACGCCACCAATTTTACCTTTTTTGGAACTTATTTTGACCGTAGCATCACTATTGAAGAAATATTGACCATAAATAGATCCTCCTTCTGCACTGTAATCATCATAAGTGGTGTAACCGTCTCTGCGCTCGCCTGTAATCCAATAATACTCTGTAGCTAAATAGTATCTTCCATTAGAATATTGGAATTGAGGTCCTCCGTAGTGATAGCTAGATATGTTAGAAATAGTGGTATCGACAATTTTTTCTCCAAGTGTATGCACTCCATTTTGTCGGAAGGAAACGCTTCGTGCGTGATCATTTAGTGGTCTTTCCACTTGCCAAGAGGCTCCAAGTAACCATGTATCTTTTCCTCCTATGAATTGATCAAAAAGGCCTTTACCAGTGTAGTGAGCGGCAACAGAATGATTCCATGAAGTTTCTGTTCCATCACCATCTTCTTGTTCTTGTCTCCAAGCACCCTCATTACCATAGCCAATAAGTAACGCTCTTACGTGTAATCCCTTCGGAAAAAGTGCTCCACCATTATCATAATGAAGGCCCGGTCTATGCGCTAGATTTGCAAATTCATTGTACATTGGGCGTTCCATCATCAAAATACTATTTGAACTGGTGTTCTCCCAATATCCTCCAGCTGATTTAACGTTACCAAACATGAAAGAACCAATTCCTTTGATTTTCTTTTTGATTAAAGCATCTTTTACATCAACACCTTTAGTGCCTCCAGCAGTGCCTGCACTGTCATCTCCTATTGTTTCAGCAAAATCTGGTTGAAAGGCCAAACTCCAACCATCGCCTAAACCTACTTTAAGTGAAAATCTAAGTCTTCTAAACTCAGCACCAAAACCATCGAATTTATTTCCCTCACCAACTGAACTCTCATTAGTCATACCATCTATGTGAGAAATATCATACATAGCTCTACCTTTAATCTGGAAAGAATACTTTCCATCAGAACTTTTAATACTAAGTCCTTTTCCTTTCTTAAAGAAAGCCTTGTTATTAGTACCTTGCTTCATTTCTTGTTTCATTTTTAGTAATTCGTTTTGCAGTGCATCGATCTGTGCACCATAGTCTTGAGCTTGTACGTTTGTAATCAGACCGCTCATTGCCATGATTGCAATACCTGAGTATAATTTTTTCATAATATTTCCTCGTAAAGTTAAAAATGTAAGCTAGTAGTTTTTTGTTACAACTTTATGACAAACAAGCTTTTAACGAAAATTAAACAAGTTTGTTGCAAAAAAACAACAACAACAATTTATATCAACAAAATAACACTAAATTAAAAGACAATTTTCTAAGAAGATTTGTATTTTTCAAACGTTATAGAAAATGATGACCCTTTGTTAACTTCGGATTGAATATTTAATTGTGCATTATGTCTGTTTAAAATATGTTTGACAATTGAGAGGCCAAGGCCGGTGTGACCAGTATCTCTTCGTCTTGAGTTATCAATTCTATAGAACCTTTTGGTCAACATTGGGATATTTTGATTTGAAATTCCGATGCCAAAATCTTGTACTAGAAACACTATTGTATCTGGTTTTGCAATTAATTTTATTTGTACAGGTTTCTTAGATTGACTGTGTGTTATTGCATTTTCTATGATATTAAAAAAAACTTGGTGTAATTCTGCTTCATCACCAATTATCTCAGTTTTTCTTTTAGGAATTGAAAAATTATATTTTGTTTTACTCAAAAACTTTCTTTCCTTACATGTTTTTCGAATATTTTCCAAAATTTCGTTAAGATTAACCTTGCCTTCAGGGGGGATATATTCAATCCTTTCAATTCGTGTAAGAGAAAGGAGATCTTTAACTAACGATGACATTCGGCTAGCTTCATTGAACATAGTTTTAAGGAATTCTTCCTTTTTTGAATTTTTTTTGGGAGACTCATCTATTAAAGTCTCACAGTATCCAATAATTGATGCAATTGGAGTTTTTAATTCATGACTAGCATTTGCTATAAAATCTCTCTGAATATTCTGAATATTGTGCTGAGATGTCGTATCAAATAGTCTAATAAAATTTAGTTTATTTTTACCCAAATCTCTTCGACCCGAAACCCAAATATTAAAGATTTTTTCCTTTGGATAAATTAAATTCAACTCTCTCTCAACAGGTTTCTTTTGCTTAACAGATTCATCGATAAGCGAGCTTAGTTCTGGTATTCTAATAGCTGAGAAAATATTTTTTTGCTTTGAATCTTCTCCAAAAAAATCAACTGCTTGTTCATTCATTTCAATAATTATGTTGTTTTGGTCAATAATAAGAAGAGGGTCAGGAAAAAATTTAAAGAAATAATCATAAAAAAATATTCTTAATCTCGAGAATTTTGATTTCTCGTTAAGGGTGTTTATGATTAAATTAATATTAAAAATTATTGGTTGGAAAAGATTAAAGAAAAAAACTTTATCTGATTCGATCGGTTTTCCTTTGAAATTTTGCAGAGATTTACTGATGCTTTTTAAATCTCTAAATATAAGAACAAACATGATTAATAGCAGCACAAAAATGAAAGAAAATACGATAATTATGTCTTTATGAATTAACATGAAAATGTTTTAATGATTTATATTAATTTAAATTATTATGAAATTAAAACAACCTGATATTAAAGGTTTCAATCCATTAGACACAAATAATGAAAAGTCTAAACCTACTCCAATGATGCAACAGTATTTGGAGGTAAAATCTAGACACGAAGAATACCTATTATTTTATAGAATGGGTGATTTTTACGAATTATTTTTCGAGGACGCTAAAATAGCTGCATCAGAATTAGGGATCGCTCTAACTAAAAGAGGAAAGTTAAATGACGTTGATATCCCAATGTGTGGAGTTCCGGCTCACTCATCACAAACGTATTTATCCAGACTGATTGCTTCAGGCCACAAGGTTGCCGTAGCCGAACAACTAGAAAATAGAGTAGACGAAAGAAACTTTTCAAAGTATCAAAAAATTTTCAAAAGGGATGTCGTTAAAATAATTACGCCGGGAACAATTTTGGATGAGTCATTACTTCAGTCAAAATCGAACAACCATCTGATGAGTATTTCATTCCATAAAGGAGATATTTCTGTTTCATGGACAGATATAAGTACGGGTTCAATAAAATTAAAGAAAATTAAAGATGGCAACTTGATGAACGATTTGTTTGAATCAATAAATAGAGTCGAACCTGAAGAGATTATAGTACCTAAAATATTTGATAAAATTAATGTCTTTGAATCTACTTTAAAAAAATTCAAAGAAAAAATTACTCATGTCCCATCTAGTTTTTTTGATTTAATAAATAACAGAGAAAAAATAAAGAATTTTTTCAAAAATCAATTCTTAGACTCCATCAAAGAATTAAATACTACAGATATTCAGTCCTTGGGAGCTATTTTGAACTACCTTGAACTTACACAGAAAGAAAATATTCCACTCATTAATGAAATTGAGATAGTGGATGAAAAAAATAACATGCAGATTGACGACTTTTCCGTTAGAAGTTTAGAAATATTCTGTACAAATTTTGGAGATAAAAAAGGAAGTCTACTCGATTCTATAGATCACACAAAGACAGCAGTAGGAGGTCGGTTACTAAAAAACTTTTTAAAATCTCCATTAGTTAAAAAAGAAAAAATTATTGAACGTCATAATTTAGTCAATGAATTTGTTAATAATAACGAAGTAACAAGTCAGATTATTAATATTTTATCAAATCAACCCGACGCTGAAAGAGCGTTACTGAGGATAAGTGCTAGAACAAATAATCCACGAGATTTAATTTTGATAATAAACTTTCTCAAATCTTCAGAATTAATATACCTAGAATTAGAGAAAATTAAAAATCCTCTAATTAAATCGTTATTTTTGGATAACGATTCCAAAAAAAAATTAGTTTTTCTCAAAGAAAAATTAGAAAAAAATATCATGGAAGTTCCGCCTGTGAATATAAACGAAGGTGGAATTTTTAAAAGTGGTATAGATGAGAATCTAGACGTTCTCAGAAATATTAAACATGAAAAGCAAAAAGAAATTTTAAAAATGCAGACCAGTTATTGTTCATTGACTAATATTTCTAATTTAAAAATCAAATTTAATAATATTCATGGCTACTTTATAGAAGTAACAAATAAAAATTCTGAGATACTAAAAACTTTTAAAGAGAAAGAATTTAATTTAATTCAAAATACAGTTAATAACTCACGTTTTCAAACTACAGAATTGTCAGAAGTATCTCGGGAAATTCAAAATTCTCAGGAGAAATCTATTGAGCTTGAGAAAAGACTCTATAAACAAATAACCGAGTTCGTTAAAGAATTGAACATTGAAATAATAACATTATCAAATAAAATTGCATTGATCGATGTAATATCTAATTTCGCGAATCTTGCTTATAAAAGGAACTATTCAAAACCTGAGATTTGTGAAAATCAAATTATAGATATCAAAAATTGCCGACACCCAGTGGTTGAAGAAAGTTTAAAAAGTGACTTGCAGGAATTTAACCCAAACAATTGTGAAATGGATAAAAACAGTTTTGCATGGCTCATGACTGGACCAAATATGGCTGGTAAAAGTACTTTTTTGAGGCAAATTGCGATTTCTGTTATTTTAAACCAAATCGGATCATTTATTCCTGCCGATTCAGCAAAAATTGGAATTTTTGACAAAATCTTTACGAGAATTGGAGCCTCAGATAATTTGTCTAAAGGTATGTCTACTTTCATGACAGAAATGACAGAAACAGCAAAAATCATTAATGAAGCAACCAATAAATCATTAGTGATACTCGATGAATTAGGAAGGGGTACATCCACAGAAGATGGTCTAGCAATTTCGCAATCTATATTAGAATATATTTTAACTGATATTAGGTGCATTACATTATTTGCAACTCACTTTAAGCAACTGTGCTCTTTGTCAGAGAAATATAGTTGTTTAAAACTCAAGACTCTAAAGATAAAACAGTGGAATGATGAAATAATTTTTTTACACAAAGTTATAGACGGAATCTCCCAGGGATCATTTGGAATTCATGTTGCGAGTATGGCAGGAATAAATTCTAAAATTCTCAATAGATCAAAAAAAATTCTAGAGAAACTTTCTGTCCGCGAAACACAAAACTTCAGTGTTGTAGATAATGATTCTGAAAAAAATGAAATTGTCTCAAGACAAAAAAATTATTCAGAGTTATCAGGTATTATTAATAAAGTGAATTTGGACGAAGTATCACCAAAAGAGGCTCTAGACATTTTATATGCAATAAAAAAATTACTTTAAATGTTATGATATCAAGCCTTAACGAGTCACAACAAGAAATTATTAATCTAAAGAAAAAATTTTTATTAGATAGGAAAAAAATTGAGTCTTCTTTCTTAAAGAATAATTTAGGCCAAAGAAATTGTAATGAAAATACGAAACTTATTGATAATTTAATAAAACAGATTTTCAAAATTATAACGCTTAAAAATTATGGGATAGAAGATAGTATCTGCACATGTGCAGTAGGTGGTTATGGAAGAGAAATTTTAGCTCCTTTTTCAGATATAGATGTTTTATTTATATACGATAAAAGTATTAGTGAACAAGATGTTGAGAAAACCACACAATTTATATTATTTCCTTTCTGGGATCTAGGATTTAAAGTTGGATATGCTGTTAGAAACATAGAAGATACAAAATTGTTTGCACAAAAAGATCACATAATTCAAACTTCAATGCTAGATGCGCGCTTTATCTGTGGATCTAAAAGAATATACGAAAAGACAATAAAAGATTTTAATAATAATATTTCCTATTCAGGAGTTAATTTACTAAAGCAAAAGATAAAAGAAAGAAAAGAAAGAGTTGAAAAAGAAATTTTAGATTATTTCAAAAATGAACCAAATCTTAAGGAAAGCGCAGGTTCGTTGAGAGATATAAATTTTATTTTTTGGTGTGTCAAAATCCTCAAACTTGGTCGCTTGCAATGGATGAAGGAAATTAGAGAATATCCTACTAAAAAGGAGAAAAGAAAAATAAATTCTGCATTTAGTTTTTTGCTTTCTCTCCGGTGTCACCTACATTACCAAAGTGGGAGAGCAAATGAAAAATTCACCTTTGACGATCAAAACGAGATTTCCAAAAAAATTTACAAATTAGAAAAAACACATTCAGATATTCGCACTGAAAAAATGATGAAAATTTATTTTAAAGAAACAAGAAATATAAAAAGTTTGGCAGAAATATTTTCACAAATCTTAGAGGAATTGAGTTGTAAAAAAAAAGCAACCATTGCGTCTTCAAAATGAAAAGTATTCGGAAACATTAAAAATTTTTCTTAAGAAAGTGCATCTCGGCAAAAATACTATCGAGAGAAAACGAACTGTTTTTGAGAATATTGAAAGAATGAAGAATGAAGAAGTATATAAATTAGAGAATATAAATCTGTTTAAAAAAATTTTTTTTTCACTTAAAAAACATCGATTTTTAATGTTGTGTGATTTAGGTGTAACTTCAAAAATAATTCCTGAATTTAGAAAGATTGAAAATTTACCACAGTTTGATCGATTTCATTCATTGACAGTTGGACAACACACCCTAGAGGCATTAAGCCTTTTGAAAGATCTAAAGAAAAAAGAAAGAAGAAAAGATAATTACAAACTTTTCTATCGTGAACTACAAAAAGAATATAATTACAGGGCTCTTTTTTTTGCTATTCTGCTGCACGACATAGGTAAAGGAAGAGGAGGAAATCATCAGATTAAAGGGTCAAAGATTGCAAAGAAGATTTTAATTCGTTTGCATGAAAAACTTAATATCGTCAATGAAACAGCTTGGCTAATAAATAATCATTCATTATTAAGTGATTATGCCTTTAACAAAGATTTAGAAGACTACTCGGTTATAAGAAGTGTATCAAAAAAAATAAATAACATGACACGCCTTAGAACCCTATATCTACTGACGGTCACGGATATATCTGCTGTTGATGAGGGATTATGGAATAATTGGAAGGCAAGTCTATTGGGACAACTCTTTTTAAAGATAGAAAGTCAAATAAAGAACCCGAAAAAAATTCAGACGTTAAATGAAAGAATAGCAAATATCAAATCAAATATATTGAAAAAATCCAGATTGATATCTCGCACAAAGTTAGAAAGTATAGCCAGAATAACATATCCAAATTATTGGTTGCTTCAATCTCAAGAAATGATCACCTACCAGATAGAAAAATTTTTGTTAAAAAAAAAATTTAATGATTTTTCTTTTAAGATTGAAAAAGCCTCAAAAAATAAATTTCACGATTTAGTTTTAGTAACCAAAGATAGGCCTAAGCTTTTTTTAGATATAATCTCAATCTTTGCAGTGATGAACATCTCAATTTTTGAAGCAAGAATATTCACACTCGATGATGGAACTGTGATTGATACTTTTAAATTTTCATTAAATGAAAATAAATATTTTACTAAAACAGACATTTCACGTGCAGTGAATTCTCTTGAAGATAAATTAAATTCTTTGAAGAAACAAAATAAAATTAAGATAAAAATAAAATCAAACTTTAAACGGAAATTAGTCCATAATAGTGTTGATGTGGAAATTGATAATAATACCTCTTCTACTTATACAATTTTGTTGGTAAGAACCAATAATAGGCCGAAGCTATTATATGAGATTTCAAATATTCTTTTAAAAAATAGGATGGTTATATCAATGGCAAAAATCTCAACACATGGGAACTTTGTCGAGGATAGTTTTCATTTAAGAAGTCAGTATGGTTTGAAGATAGAGAACAAAAAGCTCTTAGAGAGAATTACTGATGAAATAAAAAATCAATTAGGTCAAATGGATTGAAATGCTGATTAGAATTATATCCATCGTAGGTTCTCTTACTTTTTTAAGCAGAGTTCTAGGTTATATTAGGGATTTACTAATAGCCAGGGTGATTGGTGCTGGCATTGTTTCTGATTGTTTTTTTGTTGCTTTCAAACTTCCAAATTTATTCAGAAGAATTTTTGGTGAGGGAGCCATGAGTGCTGCATTCATACCAGTTTTAAGTGGGATATTATCAAAGTCTGGAAATAGAAATGCAGATATGTTTTTCTCAAAAATTTTTTCAATCCTATTGGTTTTTTTATTTTCATTTCTAATTCTTGCAGAGATATTTATGCCTTTTTTAGTTAAACTTTTAGCACCTGGATTTAATTCAAATCCAGAAAAAATAACTCTGGCCGTAAATTTATCTCGTCTTACTTTTCCATTTCTTTTGTTTATATGTTTAACATCTCTTATATATTGGAGCTTATTTAAATACTTTAGGTAGATTTGCTTCAATGGCTGTGACACCTATCATTTTAAATCTTTCTATTATTTCTGTTTTAATATTCCTATTTGATAACGACGATAAAATTTATATTTCAAACTATCTTAGTTTATCTATTTCTTTTGCAGGTATTATCCAATTAATTTGGATGTATTATAACCTAAAGAAAAATAACATTTTATTAGCTTTTAATTTTAGAGAAACCTTTAAAGTTAACAAAGAAACCTCTAACTTCTTTAAGCTTTTATTACCTGCGATCCTAGGCAATGGTGCATATCAAATTAATCTTTTAGTTGATATGATTTTAGCCTCCACACTTCCAGATGGATCAATTTCGTACCTCTACTATGCGGATAGAGTGAATCAGCTGCCACTGGGTGTTTTGGGAATAGCAATTAGCACAGCGTTATTACCTGTAATATCAATGAATATAAAAAAAAGAGAGGTAAGAAAAGTAAATAAAAACATCTCTAGTGCATTGAAATTTGCGATTTTATTTTCAGTCCCATCTTTTTTTGGTTTGTTTATATTATCAGAAGATATAGTTTCATTTCTTTTTTTTAGAGGTGCATTCAATTTTGGCGATGTCAAATTAACTAGTCAAGCATTAACAGCATTATGTACTGGTTTACCAGCTTTCATCATGGTTAAAATACTAGTCGTTCCTTTTTTTGCAAACGAAGACACAAAGACTCCAATCAAAATTTCTTTATTCTGTATGATTTTAAATTTGATTTTGAACCTTATTTTAATTAAAGATTTCTTACATGTTGGATTGGCAATTTCTACTTCTGTATCTGCTTGGATAAACTGTATTTTATTAGGTTGGATTTTAAGAAAAAAATTTGATTATAAGTTTGATAAGTCTCTAGCTATCGTTTTTTTTAAGGTTGTTTTATCCTCTTCTTTAATGAGTTTGGCAATTTGGAAAGCCACCACCTACAATATAATTAATATTGTAGATAATATTTTTTTTGATGAGAATTTTATTCTTATATTGTATATAATCTGCGGAATAATAGTTTATTTTACCTCAATACTATTTTTAGGAACAAAAGAATTAGAGATAAAAAAATGGAAAACTCACAAAAAGAAAAACTGATTTTTTCTGGAGTCCAACCAACTGGGAACCTCCACCTTGGTAATTATTTAGGAGCGGTAAAAAATTGGGTTGGACTCCAAAAAAAATCAAAATGTATTTTTTGTATTGTAGATTTACATGCAATAACAGTTGCAGAAAATAGAAACAATCTTATTGATCATACCAGGGAAGTGGCTGCTGCCTACTTAGCTTCTGGTATTGATCCTGAAAAAAATATAATCTTTGCACAATCTAATGTTTCTGGCCATTCTGAATTATCATGGATTTTATCATGTCATACCCCCATAGGGTGGCTTAATAGAATGACACAATTTAAGGACAAGGCTGGAAAAAATAAAGAAAAGGCTCCGCTTGGACTTTATTCATATCCTGTGCTTATGGCATCGGATATACTTCTTTATAAGTCTACACATGTTCCAGTAGGAGAAGACCAAAAACAGCACCTAGAATTATGTAGAGATATTGCTCAGGCGTTTAATAGATTTTATAAGACAGAGTGCTTCCCTATACCTGAGCCAGTCATAACAGGAAATGCAACTAGAGTTATGAGTTTAAAAGATGGTTCAAATAAAATGAGTAAGTCAGATCCATCAGACCAGTCCAGAATAAATTTAACTGATGATAGTTCAACCATAAGGAG
The DNA here is from genome assembly GCA_045563055.1 of Alphaproteobacteria bacterium. Taxonomy (GTDB): domain Bacteria; phylum Pseudomonadota; class Alphaproteobacteria; order Methylaequorales; family Methylaequoraceae; genus Methylaequor. Next base: position 86,327 of record JBJKUR010000006.1, on the reverse strand, counting down.
AAAAATACAAAGAGCGCGGACTGATTCAGAACCCTTCCCCACAAATCTCGGTGAGTTATCTAGTAGGCTGGAGATCAAAAATCTTATAAATATTTTTTCTGCATTGAACGGTGATGATCATGAGAAGATAATAGACAGATACAAAGGAAAAGATTTTAAAAATTTTAAAGAGGATTTAAGTGAAATAGTAGATTCTGAAATTTCTGGTATTTCTTATGAAATGAAAAAATTATTAAAAGATAAATCTTATCTAGATTCAATATTGAGCAAAGGTTCTGAAAAAGCAAATCAAATATCAGAAAAAAATCTTTGTGAATTAAAAGAGGTTATTGGGTTTTTTGGGGTATGAGCTTTTATTTGCCAATTGCTGATATAGAGATCAATTTACTAATAATTTTATTTTTTGGATTTGTTGTTGGTTTCATGTCCGGCTTATTCGGAGTTGGAGGGGGGTTTCTAATGACTCCCCTTTTAATATTCATGGGGATACCTCCAGCAACAGCAGTAGGTACAGAATCAGTTCAAATTTTAGGCTCATCTGTCTCAGGTGCAATGGCTCATGGCATAAAGAAAAATATTGATTACGAGATTGGTACTTTCCTTTTAATAGGAGGTATATTTGGTTCAACATTAGGTGTAATTTTATTCAATTTTTTTAAAGAATCTGGAAATATTGATCTTATAATAAAGTTTCTATACATCTTATTTCTCGCAATAATTGGAACCCTAATGCTAATCGAGAGCACATTATCTATCTTTAGAGAAAAAAAAACAGAGAGTCCTCTAAGACAATCTAGAAGAGGATTCTTACATTCACTGCCTTTAAAATTAAAATTCAGAAAATCCAAAATCTTCATTTCAATTTTACTACCAATAAATGTAGGGGTTTTTGTTGGATTTCTATCAGCATTTATGGGGGTTGGTGGGGGATTTGTAATGGTTCCAGCAATGATATACATTTTTAGAATGGGAACAGTTATCGCAATTGGAACTTCTTTGTTTCAGATTGTATTTGTTACGCTAAATGTTTCTATTTTACATGCAACGTTTAACTATTCAGTTGATTTAATTCTTGCTATATTTCTCTTGATAGGCGGGGTTATTGGAGCCCAATATGGGTCTAAGTTTACTTCTAAATTTAAAGGTGAACAAATAAGAGTTTTTCTTGCAATGATAGTTTTAGTTGTTTGTATTAAAATGGGTTTAGAGTTGGTAAGTGAACCTCTTATTAATTCAAGGATTATTTTGCAAAATGGATAGAAAACTAATCTTATTTGTATTTTTAAGTTTTTTGCTTTTACTAATTCAGAAACCAAATGCTGAAATTTTAATTTTTGATTTATCAGACAATGACATAGAAATCTCTAAAAATAAGTCAAATCCTGATTTTACAATTTTCGGATTTACCAATTCAAAAAGTTCACTCGTCCTAAAAATTAAAGGACCAAGTCAAAAAGTATTACTTCAAAAGAAAAAAAAAATTTTAGGAATGTGGTCATGGAGTAAAACTGGGGAATTTATTTATCCAGGACTTTTTCATTATTACACTAACAAAGACGACGACGAAATTGACTTTGGAGTTAAAAAGGATTTATTTGATAATGTAAAATTAATTGGCAAGGACGACGACAATCTGAAGAAAGACTTAATTGAAAAAAAGATGTCTCTTGGTCTTTTTTTGATTAAAAATAATTCCTTCAATATAATTAACAAGAAAATGCCAAGTTTTTTTAAAATACCAGTTAAATTACCTGCAAACGCACCCGAGGGTAAGTATACTGTTTCATTAAACATCATTGATAGTGTAAATAACTTCGAAAGTAGAAAAGTTGAAATTAACGTCGTAAAGCCTGGATTAAGTTCATTTGTTTTTAAACTAGCACACAAATTCTCATTTATATACGGTTTGTTTTCTGTTATTATTGCCATAGGTCTTGGATTAACAGCGGGGTTTATTTTTAAAAAATATTTATAATGTCAAAAGAACTAACATTTTTAGTCGTCTTAGACGGGTCCAAAGAAACATTTAATGCGCTGAGATATGCAGCTAAAAGGACTGCGCGGATTGATGGAAGGGTTGCACTCCTTTATACTTTTGAAACGTTGGAATTTAGTCATTGGAAGGCAGTTGAGGATATTGCTGAGATTGAACTTAGAGATGAGGCAGAGTCAAAAATTAAAGAGTATGAAAATTATGTTTTATCTTTTTCTCATAAACGCCCAAAAAAATTTATTATGAAAGGTGACAGGGTAGAATGCATAATTGAATTTTTAAATGCGAATAAATTTATTTCAAATTTTGTTTTAGCTTTATCATCAAATAAATCAAGTGATCCTTTGATTAACGCTTTCACTATCAAACAAAGTGATAAGATTAAGGTGCCTATTACTATAATTCCTCCGACCTTATCGGAAGAAGAAATTGACAATCTGTCATGATTTAATTAATTTATTACTATGTTTATACAAACTGAAGAAACACCTAACCCTGCAACTCTAAAATTTTTACCTGGAAGAATTATTCTTGAAGATGGTACATTAGACTTTAAGAAGAAAGATGATGCAAAAGGAAATAAGCTCGCAGTCAAACTTTTTACTGATAAAAATGTGAATGGAGTATTCATCGGCAAGGACTTCTTAACCGTTACCAAATCCAATGATGTCAATTGGGATGACTTAAAGCCAACAATTCTATCAATTATTCTTGATTTTTTTTCTTCAGGTGGAGTAATTGAAAGTAATTCAGAAGAAAAAAAACTTGCAAAAACTAAATATACTAAAGAAGAGGCAAAAATAGTCGATGAAATTAAAAAGCTTTTAGATGAAAGAATAAAACCAGCAGTAGCACAAGATGGCGGAGATATAAATTTTGTAAAATACAAGAAACGTGTAGTATTTCTAGAACTCAGAGGGGCTTGTTCAGGATGCCCTAGCTCTACAATTACTCTTAAGTCCGGAATTGAAAACATGCTTAAGTATTACATCCCAGAAATAGACTCAGTCGAAGCTATTAATCAATGATAAGCAAAACTAGAGCTCTTTATAGAAATTTAACCATAATTTTAATATCCTTAGTTTCTTTAAATGTTGCAGTTGGATTTTATAAAAGTTTTTCTAAAATCAAAAATTTTAACTCTTCATCAATAAGTTTTACAGTTCAAGATAAATCTGTTTTGAACTATTTTTCCAATAAATCGACAGTTGATTATATAAGTCAAGCCGAGGAGATGATCGATATATTTAATAAATATGATTTTTCTGTTGAATCTTTTTTGAATGATCAATCTTCTAACCTTATAATATTTTCTAGCTGGCCAAAAGATTTTCTAAACATAAGCTCAGTAAATAAAAGGAAAAAACTCTTTATAAACACCTTACTACCTATTATTTTTGTTGAAAATAGAAAAATTTTGGAGGATAGAAAAAAAATTCTAGATTGGTGGAATCAATCTGACGGTGAAAGTTTTTCGAGAGAATTCTGGCCAGGTTGGCTGTTTGAACTAAGTGAGAAATACAATTATAATGAGTCTAGTCTAGGTAATCTTTTGATAAGAGTTGACATTGTCCCACTCTCCTTGGTTTTATCGCAAGCTGCAATAGAGAGTGGCTGGGGGACTTCAAGATATTTAGATGAAGGAAACGCTATTTTTGGTCAATATACATTTGATCCAAAAAGTGGAATAAAGCCCAAAGAAAGAGCAAATAATAAAAAGTTTTTTATTAAAAAATTTGCTAATTTATCTGATTCAGTAAGATCGTATTTAAAAAACATTAATACTCATAATGCTTATGAAAGCTTTAGACAGGAACGAAGAAAACTTAGAATGAATGGCGAAACACTGCAAGGCAATGTCTTAGCTGACCATCTTCAAAAGTACTCTGAGAGGAGCAATGAATATGTTAAGGATATAAAACATATAATCCAGACAAATAATTTTATGAAATTTGATAAAGCTAACGGATTGTTAAACTAATCAATCCTCTTAAGCATTTTTCCATTCCAATAAATCTGTCCGTTTTTATCTGTATAAGTGCAGTTAATTCTATACCTATTTCCAATCTTGAGTTTACTAATAATTAATGTAACTTTACTATTAACAGGATTTTTAATGTTCAATTCAGCCTTATTATTAATAAAGCAATTGATATAATTTAGAGGTAAATCGGTTGTGAAACTATACTTTATTTCTTCTGAAGATACCGTCGTGTCTGGCAAAGAACTTTTATAGTTGGGCATAGATTTTACGTTTAGTATTTTTTCAAATCTTTCAATTCTCCCCAATTCTTCATTTAATGAAAATCTTGGAAGTCTATGCCTGTTCTCTTCTTTTGAGATTGGGGATGAATGCTGAGAAAATGCAATTTTATATCCTAAACTTTTAATTATTTTTTCAACCTCCACACTACTTTCTCCATATGGGTAAGAAAATATTTTAGGTTGTTTACCTATATTTTTTTCAATTATAGAATAATTACTTTCGATCTCATTTATTATTTTTGGAGAACTCATATTTAATAAACTATCGTGACGCCTGGTGTGATTTAAAATCAGACCATTATTATCGGACAAATCTTTAAGCATTTCCCAACTCATGTAATCAGAGTTTATTTGATTAGAAACATACTTGGTTGATACAAATACACTAAATGGAAGATCAAATTTTTTTAATATTGGAAACGCATTGGAGTAAAAAGATCGAAAGGCGTCATCCACAGTTAAAAAAACAGTATTGTTCAAAATTTCCTTCTCATTATTTAAAAACTTAATAAGATCTGTTAAAGGAAGGATGGATACTCCACTATTTAGTAAAAATTTAATTTGTTCCTCAAAGGTTTTTGATGAAATACTCGTATCAGGATATTTATCTTGATCAAACCTGTGATACATCAAGACAATAATACTTTGATCTTTTGATAGTGATACAGAAGGAGATAGATATAAAAGAATTAATAATAAAATATTTATATGAAGTTTAGAGCTCATTAATTAAAGGAAATTTTTTTGAGTTAAATAATTGATAATGCCACCATTCGTTTCTATAAAAGTCCCAACCTGCATCGGTCATTATACCTAAAAGCATTAATCTATTCTGGTATGATTGCATTGAGATATCCATGCACCCATGATAAGATAATCTTGAGAATTCATCAAATTCAGTCCCCATATCTAGTTCTTTTTCTTGACTATCAGTTAATGTTAAATCCACAGCCACCCCTCTTGAATGAGGAGACCCCTTATCTGGTGGCGCTATAAAGTTTGGATCAGGTAAACATTCCCAAAGTTTTCTTTGAACAGATGGTGGCCTATAAGCATCAAAAATCTTTAGTATAAGTTTTTGTTTTTTTGCAATCTCAACCGCAATATGTAAATGCTCGTAAGCAACCTTATGAATATAACATTCTTGAGAAAAGTAAACTTTCTCTTTCGTAAAATTGTTGTTTGTTGAGTACCTGAGGTCGATCAACACATCAATATTTTTTTTATTTACTTTAATTAAATTCTGATTCATTTTAGATTTAGATTTATGTTATCACTATCAATTTTTACTTCAAGTCAAACAATTTCTGTAGCTCTTTATAAAAACAGAAGGCTCATTAAGTTTTTAAAAAAAAAAATTTATGACAATAAAATAGATGATATTTTTGTGTTATTGAAAGAGCTATTATCTAAAGATAGGAGTTATATAACAAAAATTTTTTTTTCTGTCGGTCCTGCTAGTTATACAGCATTGAGATCTATAAAATCTATAGCTGAGGGCATTTCAGCAGTTACAAATGCCAAAGTTGTTAAGTTAACAGAATTTGAAATATATTTGGCAAATTTTAAAATTTATAGACCAAACTTAATTGTTTTCTACGAGAACATAAATGGAATTTTTTTTTACCAGCACTTTAAAGCATCTGATAAAATTTATTCCACCCCTTCCAGATTCTATCATGGAGATATTACAAAAATTAAAAAATTTATTTTAAAGAAGAGTAATAAAAAAATTGAGGTGATATCGAGTTCTCAAAAATCACTATCTCTAATAAAAAAATCTCTAAATGTGACTGTACACCATTTGAATCCTTGTTCAAGAAAACTTGCTGAGGCTGCTTTTCAGGGTTACGGAAAAATTGATAGAGATATTGTTTATCATCACACTTACTATGAATAAACTTATATCAAAAATAACAAGCTTGGAGCAGTGTGAAGAGATTTTTATTTTACAAAATAAATACAATAAAGATTTTGGGGAGAATATATGGAAAACTGATGAATTATATGACTTGATTACAAATAAAAAACTTCACGGTTTTATAAATAGCTCGAATGAAAGGATAATAGCTTTCTGTATATTCAAAAAAATTGATGATTTCATAGAAATCTACTCTATATTTGTTCACCCTTTAAATCGTAAAGAAGGGATTGGGAAAAAAATCATAAATCACTGTATTGAGTATTGTACTTATAACGACTTAAAAAAAATTATACTTGATGTAAATGTAACTAATCTTATAGCAATAAATTTATATAAAAAAAGCGGATTTATTTTCTGCGGCAAGAGAAAGGACTACTATCAAAATTCGAACTCCACTGATGACTCATTCTCAATGAGTTTGATTCTGAGTGACATTGCAATCTGAATTTTTTTTGTTACAAGTTATTATTTAATTTTAGAACTAATATTAATTCTATTTTGCTTTTATGAGCAAATTCTTATTTATTATCATTTTAAATATTAAAGTTTTGATTCACTATAATTTACTAATAGAAATGGTATAAAAAAATATGCTGGCCATAAAAGTTTCTTTGCCATTTTCATTGTTAATATGTTATAAACAATTAAAAGAGTGATTAATAATATTCTAAGAGACATTTGATAAAATTATATTTAAACCTTTGTTTTAATACTGTTGCTAGATGGAATCTTTATTAGAAAAATGTAATAAGCTCGGTCTAAAAATGACTGATCAAAGAAGAATAATAGTAAAAGTTATATCAGACTCATCGGATCATCCAGATGTTGAGTCAGTTCATATTAGAGCAACAAAACTTGATAAAAGAATTGGAATTGCAACAGTTTATAGAACAATTAAATTATTTGAAGATAATAATCTTTTAGAGAAACATGAATTCAAGGGTTATAGCTCAAGATATGAAACAGTCAGAGAAAACCATCATCATCTGATTGATGTTAGTTCCGGGAAAGTAAAAGAATTCAGAAATACTTTAGTAGACGCTATGCAGAAACAAGTGGCTAAAGAAATGGGTTATAAACTTATTGACTATAGGTTAGAAATATATGCTGTTCCAATTAAAAGAAAATTATCTAAAAAATAAATCTAATCAACAGAATGATTCTAAAGTTCAAAGACTTAAGGATATCTTATCAAAATTTAAATTTGTAGCCAAAAATATGGTGTATATGAAAAATTGGTCAAAAGGATCTGATCTTAAAAACGAGAAATATGAGGAGTCCATTAATTCAAGAGGGTTTGATATTTTAGTTGGTTCTTTTTCAATAAAAATTATTAACGACTCTCATCCACTAATGATTAAAGTTAAGGAACTAAGACAAAGAATTTTTTTTAAAAATTCTACCAGTAGTGAATTAGATGCAGATGAATTTGACAAGTATTGTGATCACTTAGTTGTAATTGATAGTTCAGTTTCGAAAGATTTTGTAGTTGGAACTTACAGGCTTTTATTTAAACCAAAAAATGAGAAAAATCAAAGATTTTACAGTCAGTCAGAATTTGAAATTTCTAATTTGCTTGAAAATAAAAAAAAATCAATGCTCGAGGCTGGAAGATCTTGTGTTCATGAAAAATATAGGGACGGTAGAATAATCAAGCTATTATGGAGAGGCTTAGCTACATACATAATTAATAGCAAAGCAGAGTTAATATTTGGGTGTGCTAGTTTCCCCTCAAGTGATCATCGGCTTTTTAAAAAATCTCTTTCTTATCTCGATCATTTTCACTCACCACCTAAGCATTTACAGACTTTTCCAGTAAAAAAATTTAAAGCAAATTTTAAAAAAATCGATAAGAATTTTCTTGATGCAGCAGAAGAGTTTAGAAAATTACCTCCTCTAATCAAGGCATATATTCGAGTTGGAGCATGGGTCGGCTCAGGAGCAATTGTTGACAAGAAGTTTAACACAACGGATGTCTTAATTATTCTTGAGTCAAAAAAAATTTTAACGAAATACGCTCAGCTTTCTTTTGGAAAATTACATTAATGTTGTATTCGCCTATTTTATCTTTCTTTAAATTAATCGTCTTAGTTATTTGGACAACATGCATTTCATTTTTACAAGCAATAACTTCAAGTATTTCAGACAAGTTTTTCTTCTTCTTTTATTCATTGTTATTCTCCGGGCTTACTAAGATTTTTGGCGTAAAATTAAAAAAATCTGGAGAGCAAAAAGAAAAGAAAGTTTTATTTGTATCTAACCATATTTCATATCTTGACATTTTAATACTTGGTTCGGTGGTTAGAGGAGTATTTGTAGCTAAGTCAGAAATTAGAAATTGGCCGATCATTAACAGGCTCTGTTTGTTGGGAAAGACAATATTCATTGAAAGATTTAATCCTAGGTCTGTAAAAAAACAAATGAATCTTATCGAGAAAACTATGATGAAGGGGTTTAATGTTATTTTATTTCCAGAAGGTACATCAAGTGACGGCTCAAAAGTCTTAAATTTTAAAAGCTCCCTTTTTAAAATAATTGATTCCCATGAACTAATAGATTATAGCATACAGCCCATCTCGATATCTTACAATAAACTTGACGGAGTACCTCTAGACAAAACTTTTAGACCTTTTTTAGCATGGTTTGGTTCAATGGATTTAATTTCTCATGCATGGAAATTAATGGGTTTAGGTGTAACAGAGGTAAATATTCACTTTCACGACCCAAAACCATTTAAATATTTTCGTGACAGAAAACATGCAAGTCTTTATTGTTTTGATTTGATTTCAAATAAAGTAATTGATAGTAGTCGTTCACTTGAAATAGATGATAAAATGAAACTTAATGAATTTAAATTCTTGTAAATCATAAAAAATTATTTAATTATTTAAATACATGAACCGATCCTTTTTTATTAAAACATATGGTTGTCAGATGAATGAATATGATTCTGAAAAACTCAATGATCTCTTAAAGTTTAATGGTTATGAACAATCATCTAACTTTGAGGAGTCAGACATCGCTATCTTAAACACATGCCATATAAGGAAGAAAGCTGCTGAAAAACTTTATTCTGATTTAGGTAGACTCTCTGCTTTTAAAGAAAATAAAAAAAAAATTGGAAAAAAAATGCAAATTATTGTTACTGGTTGTGTTGCTCAAGCGGAAGGAGAAGAAATTTTAAAAAGAAATAAAAGTGTAGACTATATTTTCGGTCCGCAAAATTTCCACAAACTTCCAAAGGTTTTAAAAAGAAATAAGAATAAAATAGTTCATAATGACTTTTTAAGTGAAGATAAATTCAAATCACTAGTAGCATCAACTCAAAAGAATGTTAGTAAGCTTGTAACAATTCAAGAAGGTTGTGATAAATTTTGCTCCTTTTGTGTTGTTCCATACACGAGAGGATGTGATTTCTCTCGGTCTGTCGAAGATATTTATGCCGAGGCCAACAATCTTGTTAAAAATGGTGCACGAGAAATAACCCTTTTAGGTCAAAATGTTAGTTCATATAAATCGGAGATATTTGATAAAAAAAAAAGGAAGAAAGTAACTCTTGGAATGTTATGCGAAATTTTATCGAAAATATCAAAACTAGAACGAATTCGGTACCTTACATCTCATCCTATTGATATCGACGAGCTCTTAATTCAAGTGCATAAGGAAAATAAGAAATTAATGCCTTTTCTTCACCTACCTATTCAATCTGGTTCTGATAAAATATTAAAAAGCATGAATAGAAATCACACAAGAAAATTTTATCTTGATTTAATTTCTAGAATTAAACTGAAAGTTAAAAATATTGCCTTTTCATCAGATTTTATTGTTGGGTATCCAGGCGAAACAGACCAAGATTTCCAAGATACACTGGATATTATAGAAAAAGTAAAATTTGCGAGTTCTTATTCATTTATTTACTCAGAAAGACCGGGAACACAGGCTTCAATTAAAAAAAAACTTGTTGATGAGACAAAGTCACAAAAACGCCTAAGAAAAATTCAAGAGCTCTTGAACTTTCAACAAAAAATTTTTAATGAATCCTTTATTGATAAAGTTGTGGAAATTCTGATAACTGGTAAAGGAAAAAAAAACAATCAATTCGTAGGCAGAACACCTCATTTACAACCTGTTCATATTTTTTCTAAAGAAAATATTACTGGAAAGTTAATGCAAGTTAAAATAAAAGATCTTACTTCATTTTCATTTCATGGAGAATCCATTAGCTAGAGAAAAATTTGAGAAAAAAAAAAACAGAAAAAATAATTTCAAAAACTATTTCTTTCCATGATAACTCTGTACTTCAGCAAATGTATGGGGAACATGATAAGTTTCTAAAAATAATAGAAAATAATATGGACGTTTCAATTATTACAAGAGGAAATTTTATAAAAATAAGTGGAGAATCGTATAATGTATCATCAACAAATGAATTATTTCATACACTTTTCGAAAATGTTAAAAAAAACAATCTTTTGGAGGAGGGTGAAGTTTTGGGAATGATTAATTTATTTAAAGGTTCTGAAAATCACAGTTCGAAAAAAATAACAAATATTGACTCAGCTAGCTTTACTGCGGGTAAAAAGTTAATTAAACCTCGATCTAAACAACAGGTAGAATACTTTAATTTAGTAAAAAAAAAAAACCTAGTTTTTTGTTGCGGACCAGCTGGTACTGGTAAAACTTACTTAGCAGTTGCGTTTGCCGTTTCAATGTTGAAGTCTGGTCAGATAGATAAGATAATATTATCAAGACCCGCTGTGGAAGCAGGTGAACGACTTGGTTTTTTACCAGGTGATTTGAAGGAAAAAATCGACCCGTATCTCAGACCACTTTATGATGCACTTAATGATATGCTCTCATTTTCAGAGGTTTTAAAAAAGATTGAAACAGGAATGATTGAGATAGCTCCTTTGGCATTTATGAGAGGAAGAACTTTATCTAATGCATTTATTATTTTAGATGAATCTCAAAATACAACAGCCGTCCAAATGAAGATGTTTCTTACAAGGTTAGGGGAAAACTCAAAAATGATTGTGAATGGCGATCTATCACAGGTTGATTTGCCTACCGGAACAAAGTCTGGTTTAAGAGAATCCATTAATATTTTAAAAGGAGTTAATGAAATAGGTTTTGTAGATTTTAAGGAAAAAGATGTAATTAGAAACCCCCTCGTATCAAAGATTGTATCAAAATACGAACAATTTGAAAGAATTCAGGGGGTCGGGGATGAATACAAAAAAAAAAATCAATGATGATTGATATAAATTTTGACTGTCAAAATAAATTTAGAACTATAAGACTTAAAAACTTCGTAAAGAATTGTGTTAGTCAAATTATACAAATTATAGATGAAAAAAAAAGTTTTTATATCTCTATTTATTTGATAAATAATAATAAAATTAAACAAATTAACTCAGAATTTAGAAAAGTTGACAAAGTTACTAACGTCCTATCATTCCCACAAAATGAAGAAAGAATGATTTTAAAATCAAAAAAATATTATATTCTTGGAGATGTAGTAATATCCTTGGAAAAGATTTCAACAGAGGCTATTGAGCAAAGAAAAAACTTTTGGGACCATCTTTTGCATATGATAATCCATAGTATTTTACATTTATTTGGATATGATCATCAAAATGATAGAGAGGCATCTTTAATGGAGAAGATGGAAAAACAAATTCTAGTAAAATTTCTTCAAAGGAAAGATAAATTATCACGATGAAAAAGTTTCTTTCTAAATTTCGTTTTTTATTTAAAGACAGTGATAAAGAGAACATCAAAAATGTTATTGAGGATTTAATAGATGAGAATAAGAATGGATCGGAGAAGATTGATGACGGCACAAAAAACATTTTTAAAAATGTTATTAACCTTAGTGACAAATGTTTAGAAGATGTAATGGTTCCAAGAGCAGATGTCGATGCTGTTTCTGCAAACATACAAGTTGATGACCTTGTAAGTTTTATTAACAAGACAAAACATTCAAGAATCCCTGTCTTTGAAGACAATTTAGACAAGATCATAGGCATGATACATATCAGAGACTTATTTGAGAAAGTTGATAATAAATCAAAAAAAAAACTTTCTAGCCTATCAAAAAAGATTATGAGAAAAATGCTGTTTTCTTCACCATCAATGAAGATTCTCGATTTACTTTTAAAAATGAGATCTGAGCAGATACATATGTCTATAGTCGTTGATGAATTTGGAGGCACGTATGGGCTGGTTACCATTGAAGACCTAGTTGAAGAGATTGTTGGAGAAATAAAAGATGAACATGACTTTGAAGAAGGAGAAGAAGTTGTAAGAGTTAAGAAAAATGTATTCAACGTATCTGCAAGAGTCTCTGTTGAAGATTTCGAAAAAAAGATAGGAGTATTTTTTTCCGCTTATGAGAAAGAGGATGTCGACACAGTGGGCGGATTAGTTTTCAACTTACTTGGAAAAATTCCAAATAGGGGCGAGGTAATCAACCATAAAAAAAGTGGTTTAGAATTCACAATTCTTGATGCTGACACAAGAAAAATAAAAAACATCCAAGTTAATGTTAAGTAAATCAACTTTTTACCTAAATTTTTTTTCTTGGGGATTTTTAACTGGCATATCAACTAATAACATAATTTTAGTTCCTTTTTTTATTCTTGGATTTTATAAGTTTATTCATAATATTCAAAAACTAAACTCTCCTTTATCTGGTTTTCAGTTGGGATGGTTGTTTGGTTTTGGGTTTTTTCTCTCCTCTATGTATTGGATCGTTAACCCTTTTCTAATTTACGAGAAGCACTTATTTTTAGCCCCCATTGTAATAATTTTATTTCCAATTTTATTGGGTATTTTTTTTGGTATCGCTGGTTTTTTTATTCTTATATTTATTTCAATTAATAAGATTAATGAATCTACTTATCTAAAATGTTTTGCAATTTCAATTTCGTTATTTTTTTCAGAATATCTAAGATCTTTCATATTTGGTGGTTTACCTTTTAATCTTGCTGCTCATATCTGGGCTTATGACGAAAGGTTCCTTAAAATTATTTCCTTTGTAGGTGTCTACGGACTATCCTTTTTGACTTTTTATTGGTTGACATTTTTAGGGCTTTCTAAAATTAAATGGAGTTTCAAATCTTTATTTTCATTGATTCTATTCCCAATAATTCTTTTTTCCATATCATTCTTAAGTTCCGATAGTAATTTAAAGGAACCAGACGAGGTGAAAATTAGAATCGTACAACCAAATATTTCTCAAAAGCAAAAATGGGATAAAACGCTTTTTCAAAATCATATCGATAAACTTATAAGACTCTCAACTGAGGATATGGAAGAATCACATTTAATTGTTATATGGCCAGAGGTAGCGCTTACGGTTTATCTTAATGAGCAAAAAGAATTAATAGAGTACATCAAAGAAAGAATAGGAAAGAACGTTGTGTTGATTACTGGTGGATTAAGAAGGGTATTTGATGGTAGTAATGTGAAAATTTTTAATTCTCTATTTTTAATTCATCAGGATCAGGTTGTTGTATATGACAAAACACGTTTAGTTCCATTTGGAGAATATATCCCCTTCAGATCCTTTTTAAAGTTTTTGAAAATAACTCCAGGAGACATTGATTTTAGTAGGGGTGAATTACAAGAGAGTTTGGAAATAAGGTATCGAGACAATTTGCTAAAATTTGAGCCCTCAATTTGTTACGAAGCAATCTTTCAAACATTTAATTATTCTAATATTGAATTATTTATAAATATCACTAATGACGCTTGGTTTGGAAATCTCTCTGGTCCTAGACAACATTTAACTGCTTCGATAATGAGGTCAATTGAAAAGGGTGTTCCGCTTGTTAGAGCTGCTAATTCAGGGGTTTCAGTAATAACAGATAAAAATGGAAAAATATTAGAAAAATTAAATTTAAATAATGAAGGTTTTATAGAAACAAAAGTCGCATCAGAAATTGGAAATACACCTTTCTTAATATTTGGAAAAAAAATTTTATTATTAGAAATCCTTATAATTTTTATTATTAGTATCCTCTTAGATTTTTTTATAAAAAAAAGAAAAGATTTGAAATTTTGAGTGTTTTGAATTACTAATTCAATAAATGTCAGATTATTCCGATAACTATATTTTTACAAGTGAATCTGTATCTGAAGGTCACCCAGATAAAATTTGTGATCAGATTTCTGATCTCATTGTAGATCTTTATATGAGAGCAGATAGCAACTCCAGAGTTGCATGTGAAACACTCACAACAACTAATAGAGTTATATTATCAGGTGAAGTCAAAATTAATAAAAATGAAGACCAAGTTAATAATGAAATTATAGAGCAAAAAATCAGAGAAAAAGTAAAAGAGATTGGTTATGAACAAGACGGATTTCACTGGCAAAACCTTCAGATAGAGAATCATTTGCATCAACAATCCCAGGATATATCTCAAGGAGTTGATTCAAATAATTCAATTGGAGCTGGAGATCAAGGAATCATGTTTGGTTTTGCCTGCTCGGACACCCAAACGTTAATGCCAGCTCCGATTTATTATTCGCATAAACTTTTGCTTGCACTATCTAAATTTAGGAAAAATACAGATTCATTCTTTAGACCTGATTCTAAAAGCCAAGTGTCAATGGAATATGAAAATAATGTTCCAAAAAAGATTAAATCTGTTGTACTTTCAACACAGCATCTTCCAGATGTAGATAACAATAAAATTAGAAAAAAAGTGGTTGAGATTATTGAGGATACCATCCCTCAGGATATTTTACCTAAGTCAGATGAAATTTTGGTAAACCCCACAGGTCGATTTGTGATTGGTGGACCTGATGGTGATACTGGGTTAACTGGAAGAAAAATTATTGTTGATACTTATGGTGGCTCTGCACCACATGGTGGAGGAGCTTTTTCTGGCAAAGACTACACAAAAGTAGATCGTTCAGCAGCTTACATTGCTAGATATTTAGCTAAAAATGTAGTAGCGAGCAAACTAGCAAAGAAATGCTTGATTCAACTTTCTTATGCGATTGGAGTTGATAGACCTATTTCAATTTATTTAAAAACTGATGTTCACTCAAAAATAGATTCACACAAAATCATTAAAATAATTAATAATAATGTAGACCTTTCTCCTGAAGGAATTAAAAATTATTTGAAATTGGATAGACCAATATACCAGCCTACTGCTACATATGGACATTTTGGAAGAAAGTTTGATTCTGAAAATGGTTTTTTTTCTTGGGAACAGGTTGATCTAGCCGAACAAATTGCAAATGAATACTAATATATGCTACCATTTTATGGAAGGAAGTTATCAAGAAAAATAGGAAAACTAAATTATAAAGATTTAGTTAATTTTAGTTTCTTTTTTGATGAGTCAAATTATTCCAAGGTTCTTAAAACTTTTCAAAAAGTTAAAGAACCTATAAATCTTGAAATCGGATTTGGAGCAGGTGAAAACCTAATATTTCAATCCAATAAAAAAAAAAAAGAATTTTTCTTGGCTTGTGACCCTTTCTTGGCCGGAAGTTTTAAACTAAAGAAACATATAGAAAAAGAAGATCTTAAAAATATTTATTTTACTAATTTTGATTTCCTTACCTTTGCAAAACTAATGAAAGGTTTATCCTTCAAAAATATATATATTTTATTTCCTGATCCATGGCACAAAAAAAAACATAACAAGAGAAGGCTTATAAATTTTGAATTTCCAGAGATACTTGAAAAGATTTCAAACGAAAACGTAGAAATATTTATTGCTACTGATGATATAGATTATTCAAATCAAATAATTCAATCTTTTATGGTTTATGAAAAGTTTAAATTGCGCCACTACCAACTTGAGCAGAAAGACATTGAATTGAGTGATAAGTTTTTTTATCAAACAAAATATTTTTTTAAAGCAATGAAAGTTGATAGCCCCATAAATTTTTTCGTAGTAAGAAAATAAAAAAAAATATTAAATTATTTAAGTTTTCAAAAAGTATTGGTATGAATACCATAAATCAAATAAATTAATAAAATTATAATAATTAATCTAAAGGCGTTAAATTGGAAAGAGATGAAATTAAAGATATCCAAACCTTCGACATTATTGATGTTGCCAAGAATATAGCTAAGGAAAAAGGTATCGACGAGTTAGAGGTCATTGATGCAATGGAGCTCGCTATTGCTAAGGCTGGAAGAACCAAGTATGGTTTTGAGTTAGACATAAGAGCCCATGTTGATAAACAAACGGGAAGAATTGGCTTGTTTAGATACCAGGAAGTTGTCGATGATTTAGACAGTTGTCCGTCAGAAGAACGTATTAATAAGATCAACCTGTCTAGCTTAGATAAAGATAATAAATCATTAAAAGTTGGAGAATTTTTAAAAGAAGAACTTCCTCCCCTAGATTTTGGGCGAATTGCAGTTCAAACAGCAAAACAAGTGATTTTTCAGAAAGTAAAAGAAGCTGAAAAGATAATGCAATTTAATGAATTTAAAGACAAAATTGGTGAGATCGTTAACGGTGTTGTAAAAAGGGTTGAGTATGGAAACTTGATTGTAGATCTAGGTAAGGGTGAAGCAATTATGAGAAGAGAAGAATTACTTAACAGAGAAGTTTTTAGACGGTCAGATAGAATAAGGGCATACATAAATGATGTGAAACATGATCTTAAAGGCCCACAAATTTTTTTATCCCGCGCACACAATAATTTTTTAGTCAAATTATTTTTCCAGGAAGTGCCAGAGATTTATGATGGTATAATAGAGGTTAAGTCAGTTGCAAGAGATCCTGGAAGTAGGGCAAAGATAGCAGTATTTACCAAGGAAAAAAGTATCGACCCTGTTGGTGCTTGTGTTGGAATGAGAGGCAGTAGAGTTCAAGCCGTTGTTAATGAGCTTCAGGGAGAAAAGATAGATATTGTTTTGTGGTCTGAGGACATTGCTACATTTGTAGTTAATGCCCTTGGCCCTGCAGAGGTTGATAAAGTTATTATTGAGGAAGAGCTTAAGAAAATTGATGTTATAGTGCCTGATGAACAATTGAGCCTTGCAATTGGGAGGAAAGGGCAAAACGTGAGGTTGGCAAGTTCATTAACTGGATGGAGCATTGATATTTTAACGACGTCTCAAGAATCTGACAGAAGAAATGAGGAGTTTAAAAATCTTTCACAAAAATTCATAGAATTTTTAGATGTAGACGAGGTAATTGCACATCTTTTAGTAACTGAAGGCTTTAGCTCAATAGACGAAGTGGCTATGGTTTCAATGTCAGAATTAACTTCTATTGAGGGTTTTGACGAAAATTTGTCTAAAGAATTAATCCAAAGAGCAAAAAGTTGTGTTGAAAAAATAAGAAATGAAAACCTCCTTAAACTGAAGGAGTCAGGTTTAGATAGCTATTTGCTTGAGAGCAAACTTTTTTCTGTAGACCAACTTATGAAACTAAATGAAAATGAAATTAAGACGAGAGATCAGCTTGCGGATTTATCAAACGAAGAACTTATTGAAATTTTTAAAGATATGGATATTGAGAAAGCAGATTCTATAATTATGGAATCAAGAAAACATTGGTATAAAGATTAGAAAATGGAAGAAAATAAAGATAAAAAAACTTCCACGAGTGGGAGGTTGCAATTAAAGAAAACAATTAATGCCGGTCAGATTAAGCAAAGTTTTTCTCATGGAAGAAGCAGATCAGTATCGGTTGAAGTTAAAAAGAGAAGAACACTCACAGGGTTTTCAAAAGATGAAATAATTGAGCAGCCCAAATCGACGGAAACTGATAGCGAAAATAACTTTTTATCAAAAAAAGACAGTAATTTAGGTAAAAATGAGTCTGATGAAACTAAAAATTTAGATGAGATAAATGAAAAAGATGAAAAAAAAGTAATTAAGAAAAAACCCGCTAAGAATTTTAATAATACGTCAATTCCAGAAAAAGAAAACGATTCTCCAGAAAAACATAAGTCACCTAAATTATTAAAGACTCCAAAAAGTTTTGAAAATAGAAGACAAGGTAAATTAACAATTTCTCAGGCTTTAAACGACGACAATGAAAAGGTTAGATCTTTAGCTGCAATTAAGCGAGCCAGAGAGAAAGCAAAACAAAGAGTAATTCCAAAGCAAGAAACGTTAGATTCCAGAGAAAAACAGAAGAAGGAAATAGTCATCCCAGATGTTATAGCGGTAAATGAACTTGCGTCTAGACTTGCAGAAAAATCATCCAACCTTATTAAAGGTTTGATGAAGCTAGGAGTCATGGCAACAATAAATCAGACAATCGATGCTGATACAGCAGAACTACTTGTTATGGAATTTGGACATATTCCAAAGAGAGTGAGTGAATCTGACGTAGAGGTTGGATTAACTGGACCGTCCGATAGTGAAACGGATCTGATAACCCGGCCTCCTGTAGTCACAGTAATGGGTCATGTGGATCACGGGAAAACTTCACTTTTAGATGTTATAAGAGAAAAAAAAGTTGCAGCAACCGAGGCCGGAGGTATTACCCAACACATAGGATCTTACATAGTTGAGGCAAAAAAAAATCAAATGATAACTTTTATTGATACACCAGGTCATGCTGCCTTCAGTGAAATGCGAGCGAGGGGTTCCAATATTACGGATGTCATAATCCTCGTGGTTGCTGCTGACGATAGTGTAAATGAACAAACAATAGAAGCTATAAGTCATGCAAAAGCATCTGGCTGTCCTATAATCGTGGCTGTGAATAAAATAGACTTACCTACATCAAATCCACAGAAAGTAGAGACTGATTTAATGAGTCATGAAATAATAAGTGAGAGTATGGGAGGACAAAACGTTTTTGTAAAGGTATCTGCTAAGACAAAAGAGGGTATAGATGATCTACTGGATTCAATCCTACTTCAGTCGGAAATCTTAGAACTGAAAGCAAACCCAAATAGATCAGCTGAAGGTACTGTAATTGAGTCAAAGATAGAGAAAGGTAAAGGAACGGTAGTGTCGATCTTAATTCAAAATGGAACTCTAACAATAGGAGATATAGCAGTTGTAGGAAAAGAGTGGGGAAAAGTCAGGGCAATGTACAATGATTCAGGCGAAAAGATTAACAAAGCGCTCCCAAGTTATCCAGTTGAGTTACTTGGTTTGTCAGGAACACCAGATTCTGGAGATAAATTGGTTGTTGTTGATAGTGAGTCAAGAGCAAGAGAGGTAACACAATACAGATCTAGAATGAAAAGACTTAAAGAAAACTCATCTATTAAACGAGTTACAATTGATCAAATGATTGAAAGTGCTTCTCAAAAAGAAAAGAAAATCATCTCAATAATAATTAAAGCCGATGTCCATGGTTCAAAAGAGGCAATTGAACAAAGTTTAAATAAAATGGAGTCTGAAAAAACCGAGATAAAAATTATACATACAGCTGTTGGAGAGGTTAATGAATCAGATGTTACATTGGCTATTGCGTCTCAGGCTAGAATCTTTGGTTTCAATGTCAAAGCGAATTCGCAAGCAAAAGTTTTATCTAAAAGGGAAGGTGTAAAAATAAGTAGCTTTTCAATTATTTATGAGGTGCTAGACGAAGCTCAAAAAATAATCGAGGGAATGGAAGAAAATGAATTAATTGAAAAATTGATTGGAAAAGCAACAGTTAAACAAGTATTTCAACTTTCTGACTCAAGTAAGGTTGCTGGTTGTGCTATTCAGGAGGGAAAGGTGACATCAAAATCATTGGTAAAAGTCTATAGAGGTGAGGAACTACTTCAAGATTGTGAAATTGAAAGCATTAGAAGAGAAAAGGATCAAGTGAAGGAGGTTGCAAGTGGTTTGGAGTGTGGGATAGTTCTCTCAAAATTTGATGAAATAAATCAAAATGATAGATTAGAATTTTATTTGAGAGAAAAAAATGAGAAAAAACCTTAGTTTAGAAAAAATTAAGGAAGAGAGAAAAAATTCAAGAATTGAAAAAATTAACTCCTTAATTAAAAAGTCCATTGCAGAGGTTTTTTTAATGTTAGATCTCCACAATTTTGAAGGAGAAAATCTTATAATTTTTATTCCTGAAATTATCCTATCTGGCGACGGAAAGTCAGCAATAGTATTGGTTGAGACACTTAATAAAAATATTAAAGTAGAAACATTGCTGGAGGTAATTGATAGAAACTCTATCAGAATAAAGAGGGAATTTGCGAAGAAAATTGATCTTCGTTACACACCAAAGTTAAAATTTAAATTATTTGCTAAACATTATTAATGAATTTTAAAAAGAAAAATGGATGGTTATTAATCGACAAGCCCATCGGCGTGACATCAAATTTTGTTTTACAGAAAGTCAGAAAGTCTTTTGGAAATTGTAAAGCTGGTTTTGTTGGCACACTTGATCCATTGGCTTCAGGATACCTACCAGTTGCTATCGGTTCAGCAACAAAAATAATAAGTTTCATAGAGTCCGATATAAAGACTTATATTTTTACTATTAGATGGGGTTTCAGAACAGATACCGGAGATTTGGAGGGAGATATCATTGAAGAAAAAAACAATTATCCGACTAAACTTGAAATTCAAAAAAAACTTCAAAGCCATATTGGAAGGCTCAGACAAAAAACACCAAAATATTCTTCCGTTAAAATTAATGGATTGAGGGCATATGAACTTGCTCGACGAAATATTCCCTTTGAAACAAAAGAAAGATCTATTTTTATAAGGAAAATAAAGTTAAATAGAGTTATTTCTAGAGAGAGTGCAGTTTTTGAAGTTCAGTGCAGTGCTGGTACATATATTAGAAGCCTAGCTGAGAGCATTGCCGGTTCATTAGATACAGTTGGCACTCTTATAGAATTAAGAAGATTAACCAGAAATGATTTAAATAAAAAACTTATTTCACTGGATTATTTTCTAAGTTTAGTGCATAGTGGCAATCAAAATAAACTTATCTGTCCAATTGATATAATTTTTGATAAGAAAATCTCAAAAATTCAATTAAATGATATGCAAGTAAGAAAAGTTTTAACAGGAAATTTTATTGAGATGAAACCAAGCCACGAAAATAATGATGATTTAGTACTTGCAACTCATGCTAAGGAATTTGTGGCGTTAGGAATTATGAAAAAAAGTAATTTTCATCCTAAAAAGTTGTTAGTTACATAAAATATTGCTTATCATAATGACTGAGATCAAGGAAACAGAAATGGAGAAAAATTCAAAAACTAAAATAGAAAAACAAGAGAAAAAAGAAACTATCGGAAGTAGCGAAAGTCAAATCTCAATTTTTTCAAAAAGAATTAAAAATTTAACCGAACACTTAAAATCTAACAAAAAAGATCATAACACCAGAAGAGGTTTAATGAAGCTTGTAGGAAAAAGGAAAAAACTTTTGAGCTATTTAAAGAGTAAAAGCAATGATAGATACGAGTCTATAATAAAGTCTCTTGGTCTAAGGCGTTAGAAATGACATCAAGGAGAGACAAAAAATGTTTGAAATATCATCAATAGAGTTTGATTGGAAAGGCCTTCCATTAAAATTAGAAACAGGCTTGGTCGCAAGACAAGCTGACGGAGCTGTAACATGCACACTAGGTGAAACTGTTGTACTATGTACTGTTTCAGCCGCACGTCAATTTAACCCGAACCTCGACTTTTTCCCTTTGTCAGTTCATTACATTGAAAAAGCATACTCAGCTGGAAAGATTCCAGGTGGTTTCTTCAAACGAGAAGGTAGACCTTCAGAAATAGAGGTGCTTAGCTCTAGACTTATTGATAGACCGATCCGCCCATTATTTCATAAAGATTTTAAAAATGAAACTCAAGTGGTCTGCACAGTTATAAATTATGATGGTGAAAATGACCCCTCAATTTGCGCTATGATTGGTGCTTCAGCTGCAATAACAATTTCTGGATTACCATTTCTTGGACCACTTGCTTGTGCAAGAGTTGGGTATATGGATGGTGAATATATCCTTAACCCAACGAAAGAAGAGTTAAAAGATAGTGAACTTGATTTAGTTGTAGCTGGGACACGTGATGGTGTTCTAATGGTTGAGTCTGAAGCAAATGAACTCGAGGAGAAGATAATGCTTGGAGCGGTACAATTTGGTTTTAACGAATTTCAAAGTATTATAGATAAAATCATTGAGTTAGCTGAAAAATCAGCAAAAGAGTCGTGGAAGTTACCTAATCAGGAAAAATTAGAATTTCATGATAAATTAAATGAGTTATCTCATAATGAATTGACTCCCATATATAAAATTAAAGAAAAGAAAAAAAGAAATGAGTCCCTAAGTGAGGCAAGAAAGAAAATCCTTGAAGCAATTGATTTTGAATCTGAAAATGAGGGGATAGTTCTTGATGAAATAAAAAAAATAGAAAAAGAAATAGTTAGATCATCAATAATTAAAACAAAAAAAAGAATTGATGGAAGAGGTCTAGATGATGTGAGGGGAATTGATGTAAGAGTCAACTTTCTGAGTGACGTACATGGAAGTTCATTATTCACAAGGGGTGAGACACAAGCGCTTGTGACTACTACTCTAGGGACAACATCTGATGAACAAATGTTAGATACATTAGATGGTGATAGGAAAGAAAAATTTATGTTGCACTATAATTTCCCACCTTTCTCAGTGAATGAGGTTGGTAGAATAGGTTCAACTGGAAGAAGAGAAGTCGGTCACGGAAAACTTGCTTGGAGAGCTATAAATCCAATTTTGAAACAAGCAGAAGATTTTCCATATACGATAAGAGTCGTTTCAGAAATTACAGAATCAAATGGATCTTCATCGATGGCAACTGTTTGTGGTGCATCATTATCATTGATGGATGCAGGAGTTCCTTTAAAAAAGCCAATTGCTGGAATTGCTATGGGACTTATAAAAGAAGAAAAGAATTTTGTTGTTTTAACCGATATTTTAGGTGACGAGGATCATTTGGGTGACATGGACTTTAAAGTGGCTGGAACAGAGAAGGGGATCACCTCTTTACAGATGGATATAAAGGTTAATGGTATCACAGAGGATATTATGAGGGAATCATTGTCTAAGGCTAATGCTGCTAGATTGCATATTTTAAATGAAATGAACAAAGTTATTAAATTCCCAAGATCAGAAACAAAACCCAATGCCCCTCAAATACAGAAAATTAAAATTGATAAATCCAAGATTAGAGAAGTTATTGGTTCTGGAGGAAAGGTAATAAAGGATATTTGTGAGAAATCCGGAGCAAAGGTAGAGATTGATGATAATGGTATGATAACTATCTTCTCTTCTAAAGCAAGTGAAGGAAAAATTGCTTCTGAAATGATTAACGATATTGTAGCAGAGCCAGAAGTAGGAAAAATTTATGAGGGTAAAGTTGTAAAGACAACGGATTTTGGAGCTTTTGTTAACTTTATGGGTAGTAGGGACGGTCTTGTTCATATAAGCCAGCTCAAGGAAGAAAGAGTCGAAAAAACTACGGATGTAGTAAAAGAAGGAGATATGGTAAAAGTAAAAGTTATAGGAGTTGACGACAGAGGAAAAGTAAAGTTAAGTATCAAAGACGTTTAAAATGAAGAAACTCGATTCAATTGTTATATCAGGCAAGGAATCTTTACCTCTTATTGAAGGTGGAAAAGGAATAGCGGTTTCTAGCGGCGAAAGCTCGGGTGCATGGGCTAAGGCAGGTGGGGTTGGCACATTTTCTGGAGTTAATGCAGATTCATACGACGAAAACGGAAAGCTAATACCTCAAATATACAAAGAAAAAACAAGAAAAGGAAGACATAGAGAGCTTGTCGATTTTTCAGTCTCGGGTGCAATTGAACAAGCCCAAATAGCCAGAGATATAGCCGGTCCAACTGCTCCAATACATATAAATATACTGTGGGAAATGGCTGCAGCGGAAGAAATCCTAACAAGGACACTAGAGAAGGCTGGAAATATCATTGATGGTGTAACATGTGGAGCGGGAATGCCTTACCGGTTATCCGAGATTGCTGCAAAATATGGAATTTTTTATTATCCCATTGTTTCTTCAGCAAGAGCATTTAATGCTTTATGGAAAAGGTCTTATCGTAAAACCTCAAAATTTCTAGGGGGTGTTGTTTACGAGGATCCATGGCTTGCTGGTGGACACAATGGTTTGTCAAATAGTGAAAACCCATTAAGTCCAGAACCACCTTATCCAAGGGTCAAAGCTTTGCGATCGTTAATGAATGATTTTAATCTACAAGAAATACCCATCATTATGGCAGGAGGAGTTTGGAATCTATCTGAATGGGAGCATTGGATTGATAACCCTGAAATTGGAAAAATTGCATTCCAATTTGGGACTAGACCTCTCTTAACAAAAGAAAGCCCTATACCTGATGAATGGAAGCAAAAACTTCTGACAATCAAAAAGGGAGAAGTTAGTCTTCATAGATTTAGTCCGACAGGTTTTTATTCTTCAGCAGTAAAAAATGATTTTTTGAAAGAACTCCAAGAGAGGTCCGAGAGACAAACACCATTTCTAAAGGAGCAAACAAATGAGTTTAATGAAAAGATTGAGATTGGTCCTAGAAAGAGGGCATTTTATGTAAAACACTCAGATAAATCAAAGATAGTTGATTGGATAAGAAATGGTTTTTCCAAACCAATGACTACACCCAACGATACCTTGATATGGGTAACGATAAAAAAAGCAAGTCAAATTGTTAAAGATCAAATAGATTGTATGGGTTGTCTATCGCAATGTTTGTTTAGTAATTGGTCACAAGATGCAACAGGTACAACTGGAAAAAAAGCTGATCCAAGATCTTTTTGCATACAAAAAACCCTACAAAAAATTAGTCATGGAATCTCAAGTTTAGAAAACGAATTAATGTTTGCTGGTCACTCAGTATATAGATTTGCACTTGATCCTTTTTATAAGGGAGGGTTTATCCCCAAAGTAAATCAATTAGTTGACAGAATTGTGAAGGGATTATAATTTAATCTTATGGTGAAAAATTTATTTATAAAAAACGCGATAAACAAGCTAAAAAGATCGTCACTTAAAGTCACAAAACAAAGAAAAAAAATGGTTGAGCTTCTCTTCAAGTATGGAGATGCTCATATAACTGCTGAGCAAATTTTTCATCAAGTTAATAAAAACAAACTAAATATATCTTTAGCTACTATTTATAATAGTTTAAATCAATTTAAGGACATTGGGCTCATCAAAGCTGTCAAGATTTCCAGTGATAAAATCTACTATGACACAAACACTAAAGAACATCACCACTTCTTTTGTCAAAACTCAGGAACCCTAACCGACATAAGTCCAAATCTTGTTAAAATATCAAAGTTACCTAAAATTCCAAAAGGTAAGTCTATAAAATCCGTGGAGGTTATAATTAATATTGCTGAATAACCAACGAAATTTAATTCGCTTCAATAACCCCATACCCCTTTTTTCATCACCCAACCTTTAATTTCTTCATCATTAATAAAACACCAATCATCATTACATTTGTTAAATGCTAATACTTTTTTTCCTTTAACTAACGCAATTTTTTTTGAATTTTTAAGTGGAAATTTATAGATATAGGCTTGATTGCTATTAACAATAATATATTTTTTATTTGAGAGTTGGGTGTTTGAAATCCATCCAGAATTTCCATCAACATCCACAATTTTCATCCAATTACCGAAATTATCTGTGATATTTAGTGGGTAACCTTTTTTTAAAATTTTAAATATTTTTAGATGATTAATACCGGGTCCA
This sequence comes from Alphaproteobacteria bacterium, assembly GCA_045563055.1. Taxonomy (GTDB): domain Bacteria; phylum Pseudomonadota; class Alphaproteobacteria; order Methylaequorales; family Methylaequoraceae; genus Methylaequor. The sequence goes on along the minus strand of JBJKUR010000006.1, from coordinate 60,467 downwards.
TTTCTAACATTAACTTCATTAAACTTGGTAGTTAACATTTTTTTTTTTTTTCCTGCCAAGCAACTATTTAGTGATATATTTGAAAATAAGAACAGAAATAAAATTATACTATGAACTTTTATGAAATTTAAAAATCTCATTCTTCTGATTACTAGAAAATTACCAGAAAAGATAGAAAAAAAATTAAATGAATCTTACAAAGTGATCTTTAATAAGACTGACAAGAAGTTATCATATAATGAGCTTAAAAAGAAAATTAGAAATGTGGACGTACTTATTCCTTGTGTTAGTGATACGATAGATGGCTCCATTATTAAAGCTGGAAAAAATCTGAAACTTATTGCTAACTTTGGAAATGGCGTAGATAATTTAGATCTTATAACAGCTAAAGAACAAAATGTATTAGTTACCAATACTCCTGATGTGTTGACTGAGGATACTGCTGATCTTGTTTTAACCTTAATTTTAATGATAACTAGAAAAGTTGTTGAGTCACAAAAAAAAATAATTTTGGGTAAGTGGTCTGGTTGGGGGCCGAGCGAAACAATGGGTCATAGAATTAGAGGAAAAAGAGTTGGAATCATCGGTATGGGAAGGATTGGTTCTGCTGTTGCTAAAAGATTAAATGTTCTGGGTGTAGATATATATTATCATAATCGGAAAAGACTGAGCTCCAAACTAGAACGACAACTAAAAGCAACATACTTTGATAACTTGGACTCAATGATTTTAAAATCAGACATAGTTACAATTCACTGTCCTTACACACCTGAAACCTTCCATTTATTATCTAGGAAAAGATTAAAGCTTTTGAAGAAAAATTCGATTGTTATAAATACTTCTCGAGGAGAAATTATTGATGAACAGGCAATCGCAAATCTATTGTTTCAGAAGAAGATTGGAGGAGCAGGATTAGATGTTTTTGAACATGAACCACAAATAACTCCAAAACTTCTTGAATCAGAAAATGTTGTTCTATTGCCTCATATAAGTTCTGCTACTCTAGAAAGCAGAATTTCCATGGGAGAGAGGGTTATAAAAAATATTAGTTTTTTTTCACAAGGTAAGTCACCACCAGATTTAATCAATAAACTCAATTATGATTGATATAAATTATTTATTACAAGTTTTACATTTTTTGTCTTTGTTGATCCTAATTTTCTTTAAGTTAAAATTCATGCAGTCAAATAATAACAACTCTTTGAAGTCAACCTTCAGTCCGAGAATATAATTAAGCGCTAAATTTGCTTGGATTAACCCACCTATACCTGCTGTAGAAGAGAGTATGCCCATTTCATTGCAACTATTATATAAATCCCCTGAGATATTTGGAAATAAGCACTTATAGCAAGGATTATTATCTTCTTTCCACGAGGCAAAGATAAACGCTTGAATATCAAAACTCTGAAGTGCTGATGAAATAAGAATTTTTTTGTAATTGTGACAATATTCGTTGATTAATATTCTTGATTCAAAGTTATCAGTACAATCTAAGATCACCTCATAACTATCTAAATAAGAGCTAATGGTTTTAGATGTGAGTTTTTTATTTTGGAATGATATTTTTGCTGAACTATTAACCTTTTTTAATTTTTCTGATAATGTCTTAGACTTACTTTTCCCAATATCTTTCTCTGTAAATAGTGTCTGTCGATTTAAATTACTCAAATCTATTGTGTCATCGTCAATCAAATAAAAATGACCCACTCCACTCATTGATAAATATTGAGCAGCAGATGTACCTAAACCTCCACAACCAACTATTGCTATTTTAGAATTTATGATTTTTAATTGACCGTTTTCTCCAACCTCATTAATAATTATTTGTCGAGAATATTTTTCAAGATTAAAGTCGTCAATTTTTTTCATCTGACATCTCCGAGAATAATGGCGTTGACAGATATCTCTCAGCAAAAGACGGTAAAATAATAACTGTATTTTTTCCTGTCATTGATTTATCTTCATTCATCTCGATTGCAGCAGCTAGAACTGCTCCTGAAGAAATACCACCAGCAATACCCTCTAATCGTGCCAACATTCTTGCATATGAAAAGGCGGAATTATTGCTAATTGATAAAACCTTATCTACGATTTTCAAATCTAGATTTTTTGGGACAAAACCGGCCCCGATTCCCTGTATAAGATGTTGACCAGGGGGCAATCCACTTATAACTGCTGAATCCTCCGGTTCAACAGCAACTATTACGATGTCTTTTTTTTTATTCTTCAGATACTTTCCTACTCCAGTAATTGTTCCTCCAGTTCCAACACCAGATATAAAACAGTCAATTTTTCCATGACATGATGACCAGATTTCTTCTGCTGTAGTCTGAAAATGTATTTCTGGGTTTGCTTCATTTTCAAATTGATTAAGAATAATACTATCAGATATCTTTTTTTTAACTTCTAATGCTTTTTGCATGGCTCCTTTCATTCCAAGCTTTTTTGGAGTAAGAATTAATTCAGCACCAAAAAATTTCAACATCTTCTTCCTTTCAACGGACATACTATCCGGCATTGTTAAGATTAATTTATAACCTCTGCTTGCACAAATAAATGCTAAGGCAATTCCAGTATTTCCTGAGGTGGCTTCAATAATAGTACTTTTAGGATTAATTAATTTCTTTTCTTCAGCGTTGTTAATCATAGCCAGCCCTATTCTATCTTTAACGGAACCTAAGGGGTTAAAAGACTCTAATTTAGCAATAATATTTCCATTCAAGTTAAGTTTTTGCTTCAATCTACATAAATTAACCATAGGTGTATTTCCTATGGTCTCATCTATAGAATTAAAAATTTTGGAATTTCTTTTAGATAACAAAATCAACTTTCTTGGGTTTATTTTTCTGAATATTTTTATTTTTTGCAATTTTACAAATTTCTTCAATGGTAATCGAATTAAATTTTTTGAAACACTCATTAGTCGAATTTTTTATTAGAGGAATTATTATTTTTTGTGAAATATCAGAATTATAACTCATGTTTTTTTTATCATCCTTAGAGACTGATTTGATGATTTCTGAAATACTAATTTTTCTCCTTTCTTTTGCCAAGCTATAGCCACCCCTTGGCCCTCTTGATCCAACAAGGATTTTATTTCTCACAAGAATCTGAAGTGTTTGCTCTAAATATCTTTTAGGAATGCCTTGTCTTTTTGCTACATCCTCATTTTGAACAAGACCCGGGCCAGAGTTCAAGGCTATATCAATTACAGCTTCAATAGCATAAATTACTTTTTTTTGAATTCTAAACATTAATCCTAAACTCCTGTCGAGCCAAATCCACCACTACCTCTTTTTGTTTGATTTAATTCATCACTTTCTTTCAATTGAACCACAGGAAGTTTGGCAAAGACTATTTGGGCTATTCTCATGCCTCTAGATATTAAAAATTTCTCTGTACCATGATTTATTAAAATTACACAAACCTCACCTCTATAGTCTGCATCGATCGTACCTGGTGAATTCAAAACTGTAACAGAATTTTTGAGAGCTATTCCTGATCTTGGCCTCACCTGCGCCTCGATGCCTTCTGGCATTTGCAGTGAAAACCCACAAGGAATTAATTCTGTTTTTCCAGGGTTAATTTTTACCTCATTATATATTGCAGCAATTAAGTCAAATCCAGCACTACCAGATGTAGCTTTTCTAATTTGGTATAGGTCCTTGCCATTTTTTAAATTTTTAAAGAAAATATGATCCATTATACTAATTTATTTTTTTTAAAAAAATTAACAATTTTTTTTGAAATTTTTTTTGCCACATCTGACTTTTTCATTTTTGGCCAATTTTCAGTTTTATTATTTGATATTAATGAAATTTTATTATGTGCAGATCCAAATACCACGCCATCTTTTACACAATTTGCAACGATCCAATCACATCCTTTATCTTTAAGTTTTGACCTTGAATTTTTAATAAGGTTTGATGTTTCGGCTGAAAAACCAATAACTAATCTGGGTCTTTTCTTGTGACAAGATATCGCCTTGAGCACATCAATATTTTGAGTAAATTTAATTGAAAATTCGGAACTCCTTCCTTTTTTTAATTTTTTATTTGAAATTTTTTTTACCTTCCAATCTGAAATTGCAGCCGCTGAAATAAAAACATCGCATGGTAAATGGAGTAATATTTTGGAGTGAAAATTCTCAGCACTTGTAACATTTACGACTTTTACATTGGCTGGTTTTTCTAAATTTGTTTTTCCTGTTATCAAAGTTGTATTAGCCCCCAATGAAGCGAGAGATTTTGCAATTTCGTATCCCTGCTTACCCGAAGAGTAGTTACTCAAAAACCTTACAGAATCTATTTGTTCTTCTGAGGGGCCAGCACTTACTATCACCTTTATCTTTGATAAAGATCTAGGAGACAAAATAATATCAAGGTTTTGATTAATATTTTCTACATTCATAAGTTTTCCAGAGCCGGTAGTTCCGCATGCCATCCTTCCTTTTTCAGGGAATAAAATTTTGACACCCATTTTTTTTAAGGAGTTTATATTTTTTTTAACAGCTTCATTCATCCACATGCTAGAATTCATGGCTGGAGCAATAACTTTTATTTTATCTGATGCTAGCAAAATATTAGAAGCTAAATCATCAGCAATGCCGTTTGCCATTTTTGCAAGGAAGTTTGCAGTGCATGGAATTATCAAAATTAAATCAACATTATTAGCTAATTTAATATGACTCATTTCCTTTTCCTCAGTAAGAGAGAAAAGATTAGAATGAATTTTTTTACCTAATAAGCTCTCGAATGTTATTTCATTGACGAATTTTTTCGCATTTTCTGTTAATATACATTCCAGATTCGCACCATTTTCTTGGAGTCTTCTTATAAGATCAAGAGATTTATAACTAGCAATTCCACCTGTTACAATAATAAGTATTTTCTTGTTTGTGAGATTTGTCATGATTCAGCTATATGAATTGATGCAATGCCATCTAAAATATCAATTACTTCAACATTTTTAAATCCAACATCTAATAATTTATTAGTAAGTTCAATTTGAGCAGGGAACATCTTTATACTCTCAATCAGGTAGTTATACGCTTCTTTATTATTCAATATAATTTCACCGTAAATAGGGATGATTTTGCTATATAAATTAAAGATTTTTCTAAAAACCAAGTTGTTTATTTCGCTAAATTCTAAACAATAAAACTTTTTATTTTTTTTGAGAACACGTTTAATTTCTTTAAGTGATAAGTCAATATCTGAAAAATTTCTGAGACCAAAACTTACAGTTATCGTGTCAAAACTAGAGTCATGAAAAGGGATAGCTTCTGCTCTGCCATTTACAAAAGAAACCTGATTACATTTTATTTTTTTTCTGGCTTCATCAAGCATTTCAGAGCTTGAATCAAAGCCAATGCAATCACAATTATATTTGTTTAAGATAAGTTTTATGATATCTCCTGAACCACTAGCCAAATCTAACACCATGTAATTATTTTTAATTTCCATCAGATTTACAAATTCTTCTTTCCATTGTCTATGAAGTCCAAAACTCATAAGATCGTTCATAAAATCATATTTAGATGATATTTTAGAAAATATTCTCTCAACTAGTAATTGTTTTTTGAGTTTGTTTGACGCTTTATGTTTTTTTTGTAATCTTGGTATCATGCCGGAACTTCCTGAAGTAGAAACTGTCAAAACATTTTTGAGAGATAATGTTGTCAAAAAGAAAACATTATCTATAAAAATTGAAAACAAAAATTTGCGTTTCAAAGTCTCAACAAAAATTGAATCCAAATTACGCAATGTTACAATAACAAATATATTAAGAAGAGGTAAGTATTTAATATTTTTATACAAAAATAATTTTAGTTTGTTGTGTCATCTAGGCATGACAGGCTCATTTAGAATACAAAGAATTAGAGAGAAAAGAAAACACGATCATATAATTTTTAATTTTGAAAAGAGTTTTTTAATTTTTAATGATATAAGAAAATTTGGTTTTGTGAAAATTTATGAGAAAGATAAAATTTGTCAATCTGCTCATTTAAAGCATTTAGGTCCTGAACCGCTCGGTCCAGATTACAATTTAAAACATTTTATGAGATATTCTAAAAGGAAAACGAATATTAAAAACCTTTTAATGAATCAAAGCTTTGTAGCTGGCCTAGGAAATATTTACTGCTCTGAAATATTGTATGCCGCCGAAATTGCGCCGACAAGAGATGTAGGTTCATTGAGAGAAAATGAAATGAATAAAATAGTTTCATCTACAAAAAAAGTGTTAAAAAAAGCCATTAAGCTTGGTGGCACAACAATTAAAAACTTTGTTGTTTCAGATGAAAAAATTGGATACTTTAAAAATGTCCTTAAAGTATATGGAAGAGAAAACTTTAATTGTTACAGATGTGAAGGAGGGAAGAAAGTGAAAAAAATAGTTCAATCTGGAAGATCAACTTTCTTCTGTAGTTCTTGTCAATTATGAGATTTTTCGTTTTTATGATTGTATTTTTTCTCTCCCCTGCTTTGTTGCAGTCTGCAAGATATATAAATGGAATTGAAGATATCCCAATATTTAAAGATATGCTTTACGTAGAAGATTCCTTAGTGCTTTTTGATAAATCTGAAGGAAGATATGTTTCATCAGAAATAACTGGGGATTATAAGAAATTTGAAATAATGGATTTTTATGAATCAATACTCCCAAATCTGGGTTGGGAAAATATTGGACCTTTTTTGTTTAAAAGAGGAGATGAGGAGCTTGAAATAAAGTTTTCTGAAAAAGGTAAAAGAACCTCAGTAATTTTTAATATTTATCCTTCCAAATAAAACATTTAATTCTTGACCTGAATAACTAAGAAAAGTATAAAACAGCATTATTATGGCTAATATTAAATCTGCAAAAAAAAGGATAATTCAGAACATAAAACGTGCTGAAATTAATAAGCTTAGAAAATCTAAGATAAAAAGTAGCATAAAGAAGGTGCACTCATTATCATTGGGCAAAAAAAAGGAAGAAGTCAGCAAAGAATTTCTAGTTGTTGAGTCTGAATTAGCTAAATCCGTGTCTAGAGGTGTCTTTAAAAGTAATACAGCATCAAGGATTATTTCACGATTGTCTAAGAAAGTTAAGCTATCAAATTAATTTTTTTTTTTCCGTTATTGATTCGCAATTTTTTATTGGTTAATCTTTAAGACTGGAAAAATATGACTGATTTAGATTACGCTGGTGATGTAAGCCCCAAAGAGGCATGGGAGCTCCTTAAAAATGATTCTAATTGCCAATTGGTAGACTGCAGAACCTCGGCAGAGTGGAATTTTGTTGGTGTTCCAGATTTAGCTCAGATAGACAAAAAAGCTCTTTTCATTGAGTGGCAAACCCTTCCTCATATGGAAAAGAACGGTGGTTTTTTCCAGGAAATCAGTGATTCTGGGGTTTCCAAGGAGACAAAGATAATTTTATTATGTAGATCGGGTGCTAGATCTAGGTCAGCAGCAGAGTTTTTGACTAACCATGGTTATAAAAGCTGTTTTAACTTATCAGAGGGTTTTGAGGGTGTTCACGATTCTAATGGTCATAGAGGAAATGTTGATGGCTGGAAAAAAGCTTCGTTGCCTTGGAAGCAGGGATGATTTTTGCAACATGGTAGAAATTGGTAAAAAAGATTTTGGAGAAATACAAGCGCAATGGGCTGCTGTAAGAGGTCGAATTCGTCAGAAAATTGGCGATGCTCAATTTAAAAGCTGGATAAAAGTTATTTCTCTTCAGGACTATGTCGATAGTAAAGTGATATTGAGTGTTCCAAGCAACTTTGTTAGGACCAGAATAATCGAACAATATTTAGATATTATAAAGAGTTACTGGTTGGTTCAAAATTTAAAAATTAATAACATAGAAATTGTTGTTGTTCATGATGCAAAAAAAGATAGTTATAAGAAAGTTGTGGAGAAAAATGTAAAGCAATCTTGGAGTACTGAAAAAAAAGAAGATATTTTTAGTGCAATTAGCTCAGACCTTGATAGTAGGTTCACTTTTAATAATTTTATAGTTGGCAAACCCAATGAACTAGCCTTTGCAGCTGCAAGAAGAGTTTCAGAAGCTAATGATGTTCCATTTAATCCTCTTTTCCTCTACGGTGGGGTTGGGTTAGGTAAGACACATTTAATGCATGCAATAGCCCACGAAATTAAAGAAAGAAAGCCATTAAGAAGAGTTATATACATGTCTGCTGAAAAATTTATGTATTATTTCATTAAAGCGCTAAGATTTAAAAATACAGTTGCTTTCAAAGAACAATTTAGGAACGTTGATGTCCTGATGATCGATGATGTTCAATTTATTTCGGGAAAGGAATCAACTCAAGAGGAATTCTTCCATACATTTAACGCGCTCATTGATCAGAATAAACAATTAATTATCTCTGCAGATAAGTCTCCTCAAGATTTAGAAGGAATAGAAGAGAGAATGCGTTCAAGACTGGGATGGGGGTTGGTGGCGGATATTCATCCACTTACTTATGAATTAAGATTAGGAATTCTTCAAGCCAAGGAAGAGAAGCTTTCTGCAAGAATTTCGGCTAATATATTAGAGTTTCTTGCACATAAAATTACAACCAATGTAAGAGAATTAGAGGGTGCGCTGAACAGACTAGCAGCCTTTTCATCTTTAGTTGGTAGAGATATAAATCTAGATATGGTCCAAGATTTACTCAAAGATCTTTTAAAATCTTCTCAAAGAAAAGTTAATATTGAAGAAATTCAAAAAAAGGTTTCGCAACACTTTAATGTGAAAATGTCTGATATGAGTTCTGCTCGAAGGTCCCGAACAATTGCACGCCCAAGACAAATCGCCATGTATTTGTCCAAGAATCTTACATCAAGGTCTTTGCCTGAAATAGGCAGAAGATTTGGTAATAGAGACCATACGACAGTGATACATGCTGTAAGAAAAGTTGAAGAACTAAGAGATAAAGACAATAGTTTTGATGAGGATGTACAACTTTTAATACGTATGCTTGAGTCGTAATATGGAATTTATTGTTCCTCAAAAAAAACTGTTAGAATCCCTTAACCATTTCCAAAGTGTTGTTGAAAGAAGGAATACAATCCCTATTCTTTCGAACATAAGAATTTTGAGTGAACAAGATCAGGGAAACCTAATTTTGACTGCAACTGATCTTGCTCTTGAATTAAATGAGACACTAAAAGTAGATGTAAGAAGCTCCGGTGGAATAACGATTCCTTCGCAATTATTTTTTGATATTATCAGAAAGGCTCCTGCAAACTCTGGGGTTCAAGTAAAGAAAGATGAAAAATTAGATTTAGTTTACGTTTCCTTTAACCAGTCGAAGTTCTCTATTCCAACGCTTCCAACGGATGATTTTCCAGTTATGGATTTAAATGAGTTGGAAACATCAATAGAAATTGAATCTAAACCTTTTAAAGATCTTATTGATAATAGCAAGTTTTGCATGGGTCTTGATGAATCAAGACAATATCTTAATGGTATATATTTACATCTAAGTAAAAATTTAATTTCTACAGTTGCAACTGATGGACACAGGCTTTCAAAGAGTTCCTTGACAAAAGATTTTGAAAGAGAGTTTGAAGGTATAATAATACCAAAAAAAACGGTTTTTGAAATTTCGAAAATACTTGAGGATTTTCAGGAGAAGGTACTTCTTAATTTTTCTAAGACTCGTCTAAAGATTGTGTTAGGTAATATTAAAATTATCACAAAATTGATCAATTCTAATTTCCCTGACTATGAGAGTGTTATTCCTTCTAATAATGATAGAATTATGATTGTAGACTGCAAAAGTTTCAGCGAGTGTATCGATAGGGTGTCAACAATTTCAAGTGAGAAGTTTAGGACTGTTAAGTTTGAAATAGCGGATAATATGTGTGTCGTTAGTTCTTTTGGTGCAGAAAAGTCCCTTGGAACAGAAAATGTAAAAGTAGATTATAGTGGGCCTGCATTTAGCATTAATTTCAATTCAAGGTATGTTTTGGATGTTTTAAATATTGTTAAAGAGGGTCAAGTAAAATTTTATTTTTCTAAAGACACAGCCCCTACTATACTTGAAAGCACAGCCATAAAAAACACAATTTTTTTGATAATGCAAATGAGGGCCTAAGTTCGCTCACCCATGAATCAAAATTTAAGGATCTCTAAACTTAAGCTAAATAACTATAGAAATCATAAGTATATAAATATCACACCTGAAAAAGATATAATTTTGATATCAGGAAAGAATGGTTCTGGAAAAACAAATATACTTGAATCAATCTCATTGTTTGATTCAAATTCTGGATTTAGAAATGCTAATTTTTCTGAATTGATAAATTATAATATGAAAGGTCCGCTAGAATTATTTGGAGTTAACCTTTGTTTATTTAAAGGTCATGAGAAAACTGAACTTGGAGTGGGTGTTGCTTCTCATGAAAAGGTCTTAAAAAAAATTGTTTCAATTAACAAACAAAAAAATAGAACTCTTAAAAATTTAATGAATGTATTTTGGATGTTACCCGAAATGGCACATCTTTTTCAGGGCCCACCGGAGTTAAGAAGAAGTTTTTTAGACTCGATGATCTCTTCTACTAATAATTTACATAAAAAAAGATTGGCGGAATATAAAAAGTTTAAAAATGAAAGACTAAAGATTCTAAAAAGTTCTGAATTCTTATCTAATGAAAATTGGTTAGACGTTGTTGAAAAAAAAATGTCAGAAACAGGTATTATTATTTCTGATTCGAGAAGAATTTTTTTAAATAATTTAAATAAATCATTCTCAAAAATTGATGATCAGATTCCCATTCTTCTTTTGAAGTTAAATGGTTCTATAGATATTTTATTAAATCAAAAACCAGCTCTATATGTGGAAGAATTCTTGTGCGAGAAGCTCAGAGAAAATAGATTTAAAGACAGAGTTTCAGGGAGGACAAATTTCACTGTAAATAAAACTGATCTATTGATTTTTGATAAAGATTCTAACAAAGAAGCTAAAAATTTTTCAACTGGCGAACAAAAAATAATTATAATATCGATTATTTTCTCATTTTTGAAAATTCTTGAAAATATTAAGGATACAAAAGTCTTATTCCTACTTGACGATATTTTTTCTTATCTAGATTATAGGTTTATTAAAAATATAGTTGAGAAACTTGTGGAATTAAAGCTGCAAACCTGGATAACAGATGTAAAGTTAAACCAGTCAAGTAGAATAGAAAAATTTGACTCAATTATTCACAATATAAATATTGATGATTATAGGTTTAAAGTTCTTAATAATCAGTTATAATAAACTGATCAAGTTAGGTTTAAATATTGGAAGTAGAAAACAATCAGATTAATGATCAGGCTTATGACGCCGAATCCATAAAGGTACTTAAAGGTCTTGATGCCGTCAGGAAAAGGCCAGGCATGTATATTGGAGATACTGACGACGGATCAGGTCTTCATCATATGGTGTACGAGGTTGTTGACAACTCTATTGATGAGGCACTTGCAGGGCATTGTAGCGAAATTGAAGTTTCTCTTAATGCTAATGGTTCGGTAACTGTAACCGACAATGGAAGGGGAATTCCCACTAATATTCATAAAGAAGAGGGTATATCTGCAGCAGAGGTAATAATGACACAACTCCATGCAGGAGGGAAGTTTGATCAAAATTCTTATAAAGTATCAGGAGGCCTGCACGGTGTTGGTGTTTCCGTTGTAAATGCACTATCAGAATGGTTGGAACTCACTATAGTTAGAGGTGAAGATAAATTTTTTATGCAGTTTAAGGATGGAGTACCAGTTGAACCTCTTAAAAAGGTGGGTAATGCAGAAACAAGTGGAACTTCAATTTGTTTTCTTCCATCAAAGAAAACTTTTTCAAAGACTAATTTTGACTTCTCCAAATTAGAGTCTAGGTTGCGTGAGCTTGCCTTCTTGAACTCTGGGGTAAACGTAGTTCTCAAAGACAAAAGAGGCTCAGAGCTTAAAGAGTCAAAATTATCATCAAGAGGAGGTTTGAAAGGTTATGTTAAGTTTTTAGATAAATCAAAGGAATCAATAATAAGTGATATAATCTCAGTAACTGGAGATTCAAATGATGTGCATGTCGAGATGGCTCTTCAGTGGAATAAAAGTTATCATGAGAATTGTATGGTCTTTACAAATAATATCCCTCAAAGAGATGGTGGAACGCATTTAGCAGGATTTAGGTCGGCGTTGACCAGAACGATAAATACCGCATCTAACAATATTGGGTTGCAAAAAAAAGATAAAATCAACCTAACTGGAGATGACGCTAGAGAAGGCCTTACCTGCATTTTATCTGTTAAAGTTCCCGATCCAAAATTTTCGTCTCAAACTAAAGATAAACTTGTGTCATCGGAAGTAAGACCAATCGTAGAATCAATTGTATCTGAGAAACTATCAAATTGGTTTGAAGAAAACCCTAAAGATTCAAAACTAGTAATTACTAAAATTTTTGAAGCGGCAGCTGCCAGAGAAGCAGCAAGAAAAGCCAGAGATGTTCTGAGAAAGAATTCAGCTCTCGAAATATCCTCATTGCCAGGAAAGCTGGCAGATTGTCAAGATAAATCACCAGAAAATAGTGAGTTGTTCATAGTTGAAGGTGACTCCGCAGGTGGTTCGGCAAAACAGGCCAGAGATAGAAAAAATCAAGCAGTCTTACCTTTAAAAGGTAAAATTCTGAATACTGAAAAGTCAAGAAAGGATAAAATTCTTAATTCCTCAGAAATTGCAACATTGGTCCAAGCGTTAGGAGCTGGTTACTACGATTCATTTAATTTGGAAGAGCTCCGTTATCATAAAATAATTATTATGACAGATGCAGATGTTGATGGCTCTCACATAAGAACTCTACTGTTAACCTTTTTTTACAGACATATGATAGATTTAATTAATGGGGGATATGTTTATATTGCACAACCGCCACTGTTCAAGATTAAAAAAAATAAATCAGAACTATATCTTAAGGATGAAAAAGAACTAGATAATTATTTTATTCAAGAAATGGTGGAATCAAGTTTCCTTAAAGTTAATAAGGAGGAAGTTATAAAAGGGTCGTCATTAGAGAAGCTTTTCTTAAATTTGATAAAATTTAATGAATTAATAGAAGGTTTGAGCAAGAAAAATGAGAATTACATGACTTTATTAGAACAAGCTACCATTGCTAGTTTTTTTAATATTTCAAATTTTAAAGATGAAAATAAAGTAAAAGAAACATTTGATTATCTTCTTAAAAGACTAAACTTTGTGGATAAAACATGGAAAGTTGAAATATTTAATAAGGATGAATATTCATTCATTAGAGAAGAAAATAAAGTCAAGGAGGTTTTTGTAATTACAAAAAATCAAATTGAATTAAATTCCTATGAAAACCTCAATAATTTTAGCCAGGAAATTCAGGAGTCCTTTTTAAGTCCATCCTCACTTACTTTCAAAGATGAAAGCTTCAAAGTAAATTCCCCAAGAGAGTTGGTAGGTCTATTAAACGAACTATCTAAAAAAGGTGTATCCGTTCAAAGGTACAAAGGTCTTGGTGAGATGAATCCTGACCAATTGTGGGATACGACACTTGACCCAGCTTATAGATCGATTTTAAAAGTTAAAATAAATGATGCACAAAGAGCTGATGAAATTTTTTCAGAATTAATGGGAGAAGACGTCGACAAAAGAAAAAGTTTCATTCAATCTAATGCAAAAAAAGTTTCTAATTTAGATGTTTAATATAGAGTAAAAATTTACTTGGATTTATTAATTTGAGAGTTCTTAGGTGGTTTCTGGTCTTATTCATCTGGCTTGTATTAATTTCGAGCATGGCCGTCACATGGTCTTTATTAAACCTTCCAGAGACCGAATCAATTCAAATATCAAGACAACCAAGCATTACATTTTTAGATAAAGATGGAAGAATAATAGCTTCATATGGAGATATTTATGGTAAATCTATAAAATATAACAAGCTTCCTGAGAATTTAATTAATGCAGTAATAGTTACAGAGGATAAAAGGTTTTTTGATCACTATGGTGTAGATATTAGAGGAGTTTTAAGAGCCGCGTACGTAAATTTAAGAGAGCGAAGAATCGTTCAGGGAGGGAGTACAATAACACAACAATTAGCAAAAAACTTATTTTTAACACCTGAACGATCATTCACAAGAAAGTTACACGAATTGATTTTAAGTCTATGGTTGGAACTGAGATTTACTAAAAAACAAATTTTAAGTATTTATCTTAACAGAGTATATCTAGGATCAGGAACATACGGTGTTCAGGCGGCATCAGAGAAATATTTTAATAAAAAAGTTGAAGATTTAAACCTTTATGAATGCGCTGTTATTGCAAGTTTATTAAAGGCTCCTTCGAGATACAACCCTATTGCTAACAAAGACTTATCAAAAGAAAGAGCATCACTTGTATTAGAAAACTTAGTTAAAAGTAATATGACTAGTAGACAGAGAGTTAAAGATGCAAAAAATAATAATCAAAAATATTCTAAATTTACAACACCTCCAAAAAGTACACGATATTTTATTGATTGGTTGCTACCTCGAGTAAAGTCATATGTGGGCGAGATAAATGAAGACCTTATTGTTAGGACAACCTTGGATGTAAAATTGCAAAAGATAGCAGAAAATTCTCTGAATAATATAACAGATAACTATCCATCTGCAGATCAATCAGCTTTGGTTGGTTTAGATCTAGATGGAGGAGTAGTATCAATGATTGGAGGAAGAGACTATGGTGACTCTCAATTCAATAGGGTTACTCAAGCAAAAAGACAACCAGGTTCAGCATTCAAATTATTTGTATATTTAGCAGGATTAGAAAATGGTTTGTCTCCCGAAGATTTGATTGTGGATTCTAAAATTAATATAAATGGTTGGTCGCCGAAAAATTATAAAGATGAATATCTGGGAGAGGTAAGTGTAAAAGATGCTTTCTCAAGATCAATAAATACAGTAGCCGTTAAAATATCTGAGAATATTGGAAGAGAAAAGGTCATTAAAATGGCAAAACTAATGGGCATTAACAGCCCTATATTAAATTCCCCGTCTCTGGCTTTAGGTACATCAGAGGTAAATCTTCTTGAATTAACTGCCGCGTATGATGTTCTTGCAAACAATGGAAATGGAATTTTTGTACACGGAATAAGGTCAATTGAAAATACGCAAGGAAAAAGTTTGTTTATGAGAAAAATTCAGGGTCCTGGTAAGATTCTCGATACTAAAGTTGTTAGAACAATGACCCAGATGATGGAAGAAACTATTAAGAGTGGAACAGGAAGACAAGCTAGGATAAGCCGCCCTGCAGCTGGCAAAACTGGAACTAGCCAGTCACTCAGGGATGCTTGGTTTGTAGGTTTTACTTCAAGTATAGTTGTTGGTGTATGGTTTGGTAATGATGACGACTCCCCTATGGTTAAGATTACAGGAGGAACAGCCCCTGCGTCATTGTGGAGAGATTTCATGGAAAAAGCACATAAAAATATCCAACCACGTGCTTTAAACTATGACAATCAAGAGGATATTGACTCCACAGCACAGACCCGAAAAAAAATACAAAGAATTTTACAAAAATCTAGAGAAAAGAAGGAAAAGAATGTGTTTGAATCAATCCTTGAGAACTTCTTCTAAATAAAGTCCTTTAGTTTAAATTTAAAATCATTAGGGCTAAAGTGTGTAATATAATTATCGTTATGATCAATTAAAAAGAAAAGTGAACTATGGTCAATTAAATAATTTTCTTCATTAGAAGCTTTGTTTTTTTTTACGTAGATTCGGAATTGTCTAATTACTTGTTTAATTTCTTTAGCTGTTCCAGTTAAACCTTGAATTGCGGGATTAAAATTTTCGAGAAAATCTTTAACCTGTTCTATATTATCTCTCTCAGGATCGACTGTAATGAAGATAAACTCTAATTCATTTTCGATATCTGGGTTCTTATCGATATATTTAGAAAGTTTTAACACATCAAATGGACAAACATCAGGACAATATGTATACCCAAAATAAATTAGCTTTTTCTTCCTTATATTTTTTGAAGAAAATGGTTTTCCATCCTGATCAGTGAGTTTGAAGCTTCCACCCAGACTTGTAATTTGATTGTTAGCTGGTGAAGAGAAATTATTAATTAACAAGATCCCCAGAATAATAACTAACACTAGAGAAATCATCAATATGAGATTTCTTTTAAAAATTAATTTATATTTATTCATTCTTTTCGATTATTATATAAGCAGGAATTTTTAACATATTTTCTATATTAATAGTTAATTTATTAATATCTTCAAAATTTCCATCAATGTATCTAATTTTAAAGTTGGCAACTGATTGACATTTTCTTAAGTATCCCCAAACCCCATTAAATTGTGCTTTAGACTCCAAAATAATTACAGCCTTTTCGAAATATGAATTTTCTAAAATCTTTCCAACTTCTTTCACTTCAAATGATTTTATAAATGTTACCGAAGAGTTTTTTTCTCTGTCGGTGAGCAGTTCAGAATTTCTATTCAAAATATTTACGAATTTAATTATGCCAGGTGTTAACTGGCAGTCAATACCATTGTTGTTAAAGAAATTTCTTTCCTCTAACCCGTTGTGGTCTACATATGTATCACCATCAAGTAAATGAGTTATAACTCTATTTTGTGAGTTGAATAGTTTATTGATTTTTTCCCACAAAGAAGGATTATTAACTTTTGATAAACTTTCCTGCTCAATAATTCTAATACGCTTTTGTTGTGCATGAAGAAAAAAATTATTTGAGAAAACTCTTGAAAGAATAATTAGATCTGAAGAATCAATTTTTTCAATAGCTTCTAACGTACAATCATCCATGTCTCTGGCATTTGTTCCAATTATATGGATTTTCTTTTTTTTTTGTGAGATCATAAACTACTTAAAAATTTTTGAGCATGAAACTAAAATTTTACTGCATCTACTTATTTATAATCTTTTTTACTCTTTTTACTAATAAAAGTTCAAAGTCTGTAGATGATAGTGACATACTAGTTGATAGAGTCTTTATGACAGCTGTAAAAAAATCTAAATACCAAAAAGTTGAAGAAATGCTGAATAAAGATGCTGCAGTCAACTATAAGGACTCTAAAAAAATGGTTGCACTTGCATATGCGCTCGAAAAAAATGATAAGAGGATGTTTGATTTACTTATTACAAATGGAGCTAATGTGAAGGTGAAAATCCTGAATAAAAGTTCTCTACTCATTTACTATGTTTCAGTATTAAAACATACA
This sequence comes from Alphaproteobacteria bacterium, assembly GCA_045563055.1. GTDB lineage: Bacteria > Pseudomonadota > Alphaproteobacteria > Methylaequorales > Methylaequoraceae > Methylaequor. Next base: position 43,234 of record JBJKUR010000006.1, on the reverse strand, counting down.
ATGATAGTGGATTTAATTTCAGCTGGAGTGGATATTAATTACCAGGACAGGTTGGGAATGACAGCCCTAATGCATGCCATTGAAAAAGCTAATGTTAATGCAGTTAATATTTTAGTGAGGACTGATTTTGATAAAGACTTAACAGATTTTTCAGGAAAAGATATTAATGAATATGCCCAAAACTCCAGAAATGTTGTAATTAAAAAATTAATTCAAAGTCTAAAGTAATTCAGAAATTTTCTTTGAAACAATTGAAATTATACTTTCATTGTAATTTAATGGCTTAATGACTGTTATTTTAAAAAATTGTTTTATGGTTTCTATGTTTTTTCTGTACAAGAAGCCATTAAAAAAAAAGATTGGGTGCAAAATTATATTTTGTGATCTGCAATTCTTTTTTTTAAGCGCCTCGTAGACTAGAGACTCATCTCCAACAAAATGGAAAATTCTATTCGTTATTCCTAATCTTGAAGATAACTTCGAGGTATAAATCTCAAGCTCTTTGATCACATTCGGATTCTTGCTTATTGAACATGATGTGATGATAGTGTCATACTTCGTCTTAAATTCAGGATTTTTAAGCATTATTGGCAAAATGTCATTTATCAATGAGAGTTTTTCTATTAGGATTATTTTATTTTTTTCCGAACCTTTAAAATTATAAATTTTTTTTCGAATATCTTGAATCATATGCTTGCCCTCAAAGAGTAATAGTGGGAAAAAAAATATTTTTGTAAAACGGTTTGATAAACTTTTAAGACATTCTTCTATACCTGGGCTATTAATTTCAATGAAACAATGAAAAATTTTTATTTTAGAAAGTTTTTGTTTAAGTTTCTCTTCAAATTCAATTAATTCTCTTAAATAATTATTATCTCTAGAGCCGTGACCACATAATACCACAGCTTGTTCTTCAGTTTTATTTTTTATAAGATTCAATTTCATTTAGAATTCTGATAAGTCCATTTATACCTTTAGAAATATCTTTTTTATCTAAAACATTATCAGGTGTAAATTCCATTCCATGTATAATTCTATTTAAATCATTTCTTGGTTGAAGGTATGATCCTTCAAATGATCCACCTACAAATAAACCCGAATTATCAGAAAAAGTATAAACATCAGCTAATCTAAGGGTACTCTCTGCAGAAAACCCGACACCTGTATTTATAAGTGCGGTATCTAAATCGACACCTAGTTTGATACGTTCTTTTACTATGGAGTTAAGACCTCTATTTGTCATTATTGTCATTGCAACTTGAGCTGATTTTATTCCAATTTGTAATCCGAAACTTAAACCACCAATAGAATAGAAAAATGGGCCTGAAAAACTTTCATCTGGCCTCCTAATCAATAAAAGCCCATTCCCCCCTTTGGCTCCAAAAATCAATCCTCCTTCATAAACCTCAGGAAATATAAGAATAGCTCTTGAATTATTTAGATAATCACCTAATTTCTTTAGCTCAGTATTTTTTAAAAGTTTTTTAAGACTTTGTTCTGATGAGTGAATAAGTTGCATAGCAGTGACTTTTTTATCATTGTCTGCTTTTGCAATATTTAAGTTGGTTGAGTAAATGACCAATAATATTATTATTTTTAAAATGTAAAATCTCATTTTAGATGATATTAATCATACAAATTTTGTTATTATTAATATATAAAAAAATTATAATATGAAAAATAAAATCAGTTTAATTGTCTTTGCTTTGTACTTTTTAAATTTTAATGTTAATGCAGGGCAGATAAAAATTATGGTGTCAAATATCAAAGAAAAAATAGGAACAATTCATTTTGGAGTGTATGATAATCCTGAGAACTTTTTGGAAGAGGATTCAAGAATTTTGGGAGGTTATGAGACCGTAGAAAAAGTTTTAAGTGAGGGTCTTATCATAAAAGGCTTGGATGAAGCAACTTATGCATTGGCTATTTACCATGATAAAAATTCAAATAATAAGTTTGACTCATTCCTATCAATACCTCAAGAAATGTATGGATTTAGCAAAAATGCAAAAGTTTTTTTTGGTCCTCCAAAATTTGAGGATGCATCTGTATTCGTTGGTAGTGACGATATTGTTGAATTAAATATTAGATTGCAATGAAAAAAAGAGTTTTAGTGACAGGCGGAGCTGGTTTTATTGGATCTTTTCTTTGTGAGGAGCTTCTGAAAAAAGGTCATTATGTTATTTGTTGCGACAACTTCTACACTGGTAATAAGGACAATCTAAAGAATATTCTGAGTGAAAAGAATTTTGAGCTAATCAGACATGATGTTACTTTTCCATTATACATCGAAGTTGATCAGATATTTAATTTTGCATGCCCAGCTTCACCTATACATTATCAAAACGATCCAGTTCAAACTGTAAAAACATGTGTTCATGGAGCAATTAATATGCTCGGGCTAGCGAAAAGAACTAAAGCTAAAATAATGCAAGCTTCGACATCTGAAATTTATGGAGACCCAGAAATACATCCTCAAAAAGAATCATACAAAGGTGCGGTTAGTATTGAGGGACCTAGAGCTTGTTATGACGAAGGCAAGCGATGTGCTGAAACAATCTTCTGGGATTATAAAAGACAACATAACATTGATGTAAAAGTCATAAGGATTTTTAATACCTTTGGCCCAAGAATGCAGCCTAACGACGGCAGAGTTGTGTCAAATTTTATATTACAGGCTTTGACTAATAAAAATATAACAGTTTATGGAAAGGGTGAGCAAACAAGATCTTTCTGTTATATTGATGATCTGATATCGGGGATTTGCGCAATGATGAATATGGAAAATTTTGCAGGCCCAGTAAATCTTGGAAATCCTAGTGAGATCACAATTCTAGAGCTTGCAGGAGAAATCATAGAGCTTACAGGTAGCAGGTCAAAGATTATTTACAATAAATTACCAATAGACGACCCCCAGATGAGATGTCCGGATATTTCACTTGCAGCAGAGAAATTAGGATGGAAACCAAATTTTGATAGAACCTCTGGTCTAAAAAAGACAATTAAATACTTTGAAATGCTTTTAAAGGATGGTCTGAAAACGTGAGCACTAGTGAAAAAATTTTATGTATTGGTGATATTATTCTTGATTCTTATTCACATGGCGATGTTAGAAGAATCTCGCCTGAAGCACCCATTCCAGTTCTTAAAATAAATGATAATAAATATGAGGTTTTAGGAGGATGTGGAAACGTAGCAAAAAATATTTGTGCTGCAGGAAGTCACTGTCACATAATTTCAATTTGTGGAGATGATGAGGAGTCCTTGGTTTTAAGGAGATTGCTAAATTCATCTAAAAATTTATCATTTAATTTGATAACTGATAAACATAGATGTACCACAAAAAAAATCAGATTTGTCTCAGGTAACCAGCAAATTTTGAGAGTAGATAGAGAGGTTAGCAAGCCTATTGACATAAAGCTTGAACAAAAGTTAGTACAAATATTTAAAAAAAAAATAGATAGTTTTGGTGTGTTAGTTATCTCTGATTATAATAAGGGTATGCTTACTGACAGTTTTCTAAAAACTATTATAGAAATAGCAAAAAAGAAACGTAAAATTATAATCGTGGATCCCAAAAGAAATGATTTTTCATCGTATAAAGGTGCTACATACATAACACCCAATTTTAAAGAACTATTAGAGACAACCAATCAGGAAGATTTAAAAAGCATGAAGGATGAATCAAAATTAGTTGTAAGGTTATCAAAAAATCTTATCAAAAAATTCGATTTTCATTCGGTTATAACAACTAGGAGCGCACAGGGAATTTCAATTGTTAGTAGCAATAATCAAATGTTCCATTTACCTTCTAAAGCGAAAGAAGTTTTTGACGTTTCTGGAGCTGGTGATACAGTACTCGCATACATAGCTTCTGGAATAGCAGACGGTAAGACACTAAATAATTCAGCAGAGATCGCTAATGATGCAGCGGGTATTGCAGTTGCGAAGTTTGGAACCACTGTTGTCAATAAAATAGATTTTTTGGATTCTAATAAAAAAGAAAAACTATGTTCATTAAATGAAATTATGTCAGAACTTAATAAAAATCAAGGTAAGAAAATTGGTTTTACTAATGGATGCTTTGATCTAATTCATCAAGGACATATCTATTATCTAAAGGAAGCCAGAAAAAAGTGTGATTTCCTCATTTTAGGGCTTAATAGTGATAAATCTATCAAGAAAATAAAAGGAAGCGACAGACCTATACTTAGTCAAAAAGAACGTTCAGAGGTTTTGGAGAATTTTAATTTTATTGATAGAATAGTTATCTTCAATGAAGAAACTCCAGTCAAACTTATTAAAAAAATAAAACCTAGCCTTATCTTTAAAGGTAATGATTATAAAATCCAGGAAGTTGTAGGTCATAATATCATTAAGAGGTGGGGAGGAAAGGTTGTTTTAATAAAATGTATAAGAGGAAAATCAACCTCAAATATTATAAGGAAAATTAAGAATGTTACTTAGTGCTGTATTATTTGATGTTGATGGAACAATTGCAGAGACAGAAGATCTTCATAGAAGATCTTTTAATGAGTCATTCAAAGAATTCAATCTTGATTGGTTCTGGGATGAAGCGATTTATAAGGAACTCATAAACGTGGGCAGTGGTGAGGAAAGAATAAAGCACTATATAAAAAGAGCTTGGCCAGAAATGTTAGACTATAAAAATCTATCTAAATATATTAATTCAATCCACAAAGTTAAAAATGAGATCTTTGAAGATTTTATCTTAGAATCAGCCATTCAAACTAGACCTGGTGTGCTCAGACTGATAAATGAGTTAAAAAATCATAAGATTAAAATGGTGATTGTATCATCTACGTCTCGAGAGAACCTTTTAACATTATTTCAGAGAGGTTTAAATATAAACCCAATAGAAACATTTGATTTAATAGCACATGGATCATGTACGAAAAATAAAAGACCTTCACCAGAAATTTATGAGTGGGTATTGGATCAGTTAATGTTACCCTCCCAATCATGCGTCGCAATAGAGGACTCCCCAAGAGGAGTTGAGTCGGCTAGAAATGCAAATATTAATATTATTGTTACACCATCCATTTTTACAAAGGGAGAGGCCTTTGAAGGAGCAAAACTTGTTGTCTCTGACCTTGGCGAGGAAGATAAACCTTTTAAGGTAATTAAAGGAAAAACTTATAATAATTTTTGTGTAAATTTAGAACTTTTAACACATATTATTAAAAACTAAATTTTAAAATTTACAAAAGTAAGCAGTAGAATTTGAGATATAAAAACTATTACGCTAAGAGTATGCAAGATAAAAAACTTTTTTTTATCTTCTTTGGTTTTATTTTGGATATCACTAAGTTCATTGATCCATTTTATAAGAAAGTATTTTGAAAAGAAGAATCCAGAACATATTGCCAGAAAGATGAAAGACAATGAGGATTTGTAAAATAGGGATAAAAAAGTCAAAATTAAAGTAAATATAATTCCCCATGTATATACTTTTGGGAAGATTGATCTTACAAATATCCTTGCATTTTTTGGATCTAACTTAGCAAAAATATTAGGTGCAATTATAACTGAAAAAAAAACAAATCCACCCACTAGAAATGGAATTATGAATTTTGTGATTATTAATGATATGCTTTCAATTTGCGCCATTTTTAATTAGGAGTAATTTTTTTTTAGTGTTAATAATTAGTAATGAATCTTAAATTTATTCTGTTTATCCCATTTGTTGAAATAATGCTATTTATACTATTTGGAGACTTTCTTGGTTTTTTTCCAGTGATTTTTCTAATAATTGCATCGGGATTAGTTGGAATTTATTTTTTGAGAACCGATATTAATATTGAAAACTTACAAAATATTACCAATAAACCACAGGACTGGATTTATAAGAAGATTGCCGGTCTCTTATTAATAATTCCTGGGTTTATGACAGATTTTATAGGATTATTTCTGCTAATTAAGACCTTAAGAAATATTTTCTGGGGATATATACCACAAAAAACAAAAGATTATTTTTACACAGATGTAAAAAAAACACGTACAGATGAAATTATTGATGTTGACTATAAGGATTTAGATGAAAAATAATTTTGGGAACATTTTTTGTAAAATCTATGGCAGGGTTCAAGGGGTTGGTTTTCGTTCATGGTTAAAAAAGAGAGCTACGACATATTCACTTAATGGATGGGTCAGAAATTGCGATGATCAAACAGTTGAATGTGAAATAAGTGGTGAAGAACAAAGTATCAAGGCTTTCTTAAACGATTGTAAAAAAGGTCCTTTGTTATCATCAGTTAAGGAAGTTTTTACAAAAAAAAAACCTTTTAAGAAATACTCAAATTTTAATATATTTTATTAATGAAAATTTATTTACTTAGACACACCTCGTTAGATGTAAGTGAAGATACATTCTATGGACAAACAGATTTAGACGTTTCCAAAACTTTTAACCAAGAGGTAAAAATTATAAAGAAAAAACTTCTTAACGAAGGGGTTGATGTGAAAAAACTTAAAGTTATATCTAGTCCGCTAAAGAGGTGTGTGAAACTTACCAAAGAAATATGTAAGTCTTATCAGACTGATGATAGAATAAAAGAGATGAATTTGGGTGATTGGGAAATGAGAGTGAAAACTGATATACCAAATAATTTAATTTATGAATGGGAGAATAATCTTTTAAATTTTAAGATTCCTAACGGAGAAAGTAATGAGGAGTTTTTGAATAGGCTGGATGGTTTCTTAAATAATGTTATTGCACTTGGTGAAGACAGTTTAATTGTATGTCATGCCGGATGTATTAATGGTATGGTTTCAATATTGACTGGTGAGCCATTTGATAAGCTTGTAAAAGATTATTGGAAAAAAATAAAATACGGATCCTTAACCTTTATAGAAATAGAGAAGGGTAAGGTTTTGAATATATTTTTAGGAAAGTAGTCGAATTGTGTTTTCTTTCCAAAATAAAAAAATTTCTTATTTTGAAAATATAAAAATAATTAGGACTACGAAAAGAAAAAAAACAATAATGTTGAGGGTAAGAAATGGAGAAGCTGAAATCATGTGTCCTTTTCTCACTCCAAATCTTTACTTAAAAAAAATCATAAAAAAAAAAAACAAATGGATTCAAGAAAAAATTCAAAACTCCTTAAAATGTAGTGTTAATCCAATTTCACTTGAGGATAATTTCATTAGACTAAGGTTTAAGAAAGTAAGACTAGAATTCATAGAGAAAGAAAATGAAAGAATTTTATTTAAAAATGGTATTTTAAAAGTTGAACTAGACATAAATAAAAAACAAAATAGAAAAAAAATGGTAGTAGCTTGGCTCAAAAATCAAGCTAATAATTATCTAAAAAAAAGAATTGATTATTTATCTAAACAAATTCGCATACCCTATAAAAAATTAAAAATAAAGTCATTTAAAAGTAGATGGGGAAGTTGCGATTGTAGAGGAGTAATCCTATTAAATTGGAAATTGATAATGCTACCACCTAAAGTCATAGATTATGTTATGATACATGAGCTTTCACATATTAAAGTTCCTAATCATTCAAAAGATTTTTGGATCCTTGTTGAAAAAATATATCCTGGTTATCAAATAAGAAAAAAATGGTTGAGAGAATATGGAGGACAATTCATTCATGTCTAGATTCAATAATCCCTTTTTCAATTTCTAAGATTTTTTTGGCTTTCTGAAAATCAGAATCATCAACCATAATCCTCACAGGAATGGCCGTTATATTACCTTCCATGGTAGACATCTCCTCATCTAATGTATAAAACTTTATTGAATTCGAATTAAAAATATTTTTTACCCAACTAATAAATACAAAATCGTTACTTTTTAAAACTACCCTCATACGAATGAATTAATTAAAAAAAACAAGAATTGCAATAAAAGATTTTTTTTTTACGATTATTTGGTGCGCCCGAAAGGATTCGAACCCTTAACCTTTTGAGCCGAAATCAAATGCTCTATCCAGTTGAGCTACGGGCGCTTTTTTAATTGTCAATTCCATGAGACAATTTTGATAATTTTTTATTAAATACTATCACAATTACTCCAACACTAATACAGATAGAGGTTATACCCAAAAAAATGAATTGCTCACCGAGCTTTTCTGAGTACTGTCCAATCAGCCCAGCAATTTTATTCCCTATTCCAATAGCTGCAAAGTAGATACCCATAATTGAGGACACTAATGTCTTTGGGGAAAGTTTAGTAATATAAGATAATATTACTGGTGAAGCACATAACTCACCCAATGTATGAAATAAATAAGCTAATACAAGCCAAAACATAAAAGACTTTCCGTACATTTCATATTGCAAAGAGGCAAAATACATAAAAATAAACCCTAAACCCATAATTATAATACCAATCGCTATTTTGAAGATTGATGAACTAACCACCTTTTTTTTTTCTAGAAAATACCAAAAAAGTGAAACGTAGAAACCTAAACAAATTATCATTAATGGGTTAATTGATTGAAACCAACTTGCCGGGACTTCAAAATCGAATAGAGGTAAATATCTATCTGTTTTTTGATAGGCAAATATATTCATTAATCCCCCAGCTTGTTCAAATGCAGCCCAGAAGATAACTAAAATAAAACTTGCTAAAACTATTAATTTTATCCTGTCTACTTCAAAATCTTTTAACTTTTTTATTACAATCTTTTTTTTTATTGAATTTATTTCTCTCAACCGATCTTTACCAAAAAAAAAGAATAGTTGTCCTATTAACATGCCAATACCTGCCAACGAAAATCCATAATGCCATCCGTAGACTTCTCCAACATAACCTACTGTTAGACTTGCGAAAAATGCCCCAAAATTAATACCTATGTAAAAAATAGTAAATCCTTGATCTCTTCTCGGGTCATTTTTGTCATATAAGGAACCTACTAATGTCGAAATACTTGGCTTTAATAGTCCAACACCCAGAATTATAAATAGTAAGCCATTATAAAAGAACCACATATTTTGTATTGCTAAAGAGAAATGACCGAGGCACAATAAAAAACCACCATAAAGGACGGCCTTTTTATTGGAGAGATATCTATCAGCAATGATACCTCCAGGAACACAAAGTAAATACACTGATGCTGTATACCAACCATACAATTGTATTGCTTCAGAATTTGTCCACCCCAAACCTGGATTTTCAGAATTAGTTTTAGAAACTAAATATAACACCAGAATTGCCCTCATTCCATAATAGCTAAATCTTTCCCACAGCTCTGTAAAAAAAAGGATTGCTAGACCCTTGGGATGATCTGAGAGAAATGAGATTTTTACAGGATAAATTTTCTTACTTGGCATTAAAATTGCTTATATCTTTCATATCTGATTTGTGTCAGAAATTTGAATACGGGAAGATCGATAATTATAATATTTCCTCCCTTAAAGTAAAGAGATCTTCCCCATTCAAACAAAAAACTAATTATCTATTTTCAATATAAAGTTCTCTAATTCTTTAACTCTTGAGTTCTCAACTTCTTTATAAGAGCATTTGAAATGATCAGCTATTAATGAACAAATATGTGCATATGGATTTCTTCCTTGCGGATGTCTGGAATGAGCTTGCAATTTGTCTTTTATTGAATCCCCATGGTTTTGAATTATTCTCCAAATTTTTTTTCTATTTAACTCATTCATTATCTTATTCCTTGATTAGTTCTTCTTCTTGCTTTTTTTTTATTTTGACCTAAGTTTGATTCTTTAATTATCTTCCTTTTTATAACATACTTGTTTCCTGGCTTTGGCTTTGGGAGTTTCTCTACTTCTCCATTATTTTTTATCAGATAGTAGTCACCTTTTTTGTCTTGTATTATCTCCGCAGCCATTAGATTACCACTGAGTATAAAAAGAATTGAGAATAAAAAAATCATCTGTATAAATAGTATTTTTTATAAATTTTCGTGTCAATCGAATCCTCATGCATTCTTAAAGATTCTATTTTTTTGAGTTTCCATTCCCTCTTTAATAGTTTTAGCTTTTGTGCAGCTTCGCTTCTTAGTTTCCTATTTTTCCACCAGGATGTTGAACCTACAGCAACTATAATTTCTTTATTCATTAATCAAGCCGATGAACAAAATTTGCATCCTTGAGTTGTTTAAGAATGGACTTATTATTATAAAAAGTTTTACTAGAGTCATCTAAAACCCAATTTTTTATATCATTCATAATTTGATGTCCTTGTAAATCTCTGAGGATCATATGGAAACTTTCCTCATAGAGATTTATTTTTATTTTTTCTAGGAAATAATTTTTTTGATTCAAATCAGAGATTATCGAGATCAATGGTTTTCTTGGAACTATTTCATCCCTTAAAGGTATTAAAATTAGAGTCTTAAATGGAGGGTCTTGTAAATATTTTTTTGTATTTAAGAAAGACTCATCCATTAGATCGATGATTCCTTGAAGACTTTCTAATGATGGCTTATGAATAAAAAATTTATCTTTAGATAACTCTTTTAATATATAATTGTTATTGCTTGCCCTGACCTTTATCAAACCCTTACTATCTATTCGTAACTTTGGGAAAATTTTTGACATAAGTTTTAGTGGAAGACTTTTAAAAAAGTTTGTTTCTGTAAAATTCCAAATAGCTGGAGCAACAAGAACCACTCCCTCTATCGGAATTTCTTTTTGTTTTTCTAAAAGACTAATTGTGATCGCACCTCCCATACTCTCCCCCATCAGAAAAATTTTTTTTTCAGGGTTGTTTTTTTTTATTTTTTTAATAATTTTGGCAATGTTTTTTATGTGTAATTCTAATCCAAACCATTCTCCTTTGTTAGCGTTCCTACCAAAGCCATTTAGATCAAAAGACATAGACTTTATTCCATGATTTGCAAAATATTTACCTGATAGATCAAATGAATTGGAATAGTCATTGTAACCATGAACTTTTAAAATAATATTTGAAAAGTCACTTGAAGGTTCCCATTCAATAAACTCCAACTGGTTAGCATCTAATGAATATCGAACTTCATTTTTACTACTTTTTGGTATAGCACATGATGTTGAAATCATTAGCATACCTAAATAAATTAATTTTCTAAAAGTTTTATAAATATGTCCTCTAAATCCGAGTCTTTTGTTGTAATGTCTTTAAGTTCTAATTTATTATTTACAAACTCTTTTAAAAGCTCAATAGTGTTTGTCTTACTTTTATTAAATTTTAGAGTTATGGAATTATGACTTTGCCTTATACATAAAGATCTAATTTTGCTTGGCATTCTCTTGATTTTTTGATGAAATTCAATTGTGATCTCCTTTTCGTCTAAAATTTTCAGTAGATTTTTTTTAGTGTCATTAACGATAACTTTTCCTTTGTTAATTACCGCGATTTCATCGCAAAGTAATTCCGCCTCTTTTAAATAGTGAGTGGTAAGGATTACAGTAGTCCCTTTTTTATTTAATTCTCTTATAGATTCCCAAAGTTTTGATCTAAGCTCGACATCCACACCGGCAGTTGGTTCATCAAGTATGAGTATCGGCGGGTTATGAACCATGGCTTTAGCAACCATTAGTCTTCTTTTCATTCCCCCGGAAAGACTTCTTGCATAGGCATTGGCCTTATCTCCCAAACCTAGTTTAGATAAAATTTCCGAATTCATAATATTTTTTTTTTTAACGGCATACATTCCAGCTTGGATGTTCATGATTTCCATTGGCGTGAAGAATGGATCTATCATAATTTCTTGTGGTACAACCCCTAGGTTTCCTCTGACTGTTTTAGGGTCGTTATCAAGATTAACTCCACAGACCTCAACCTTACCAGCGGTTTTATTAACAAGACCTGATAAAATATTAATGAATGTACTCTTTCCTGCTCCATTAGGGCCCAGTAAACCATGGATTGATCCTTCTCTAATTGACAAATCTATATGATCAAGAGCATACTTTGAATCATTCTTATATTTTTTAGCAAGTTTTTTTACTTCTATTATTTTTTTTTTCATTATTTAATATATATATGTGTTAAAAATTAAAATATGATATTTTTTGAATACTAACCTTATGAATTCAAACATCCAAACACAATTAAAATTTATAGATAATGATACCGTAAGCTGTGGTGGAGACGGATGGAAACAATCTCACCCACTTGTTTATCTTGATTTATCTTCTGGTAAGATTATGACTTGCCCGTACTGCAGTTTAAAATTTAAAAAAAAATAATGAAAAATATTGATCAATTGGTTTTAGTTGACGGATCTGGATATATCTTTAGAGCTTACTATGCTCTACCTCCAATGAGTCGCTCTGACGGGACACCCGTCAATGCTGTTTTTGGTTTTACTAATATGCTCCTTAAACTCATAGAGGATATTCAAATTGAAAAAGGAGGAAACGTCTCAATTGCAGTAATTTTCGATGCTGCAAGAATTACTTTTAGGAATGAAATCTACGCAGAATACAAAGCTAACAGATCTGATCCACCGGATGACTTAAAACCACAATTTGATTTGATAAAAAGAATTCCTGAAGCTTTTAATTTGAGGTCTATAGAATCATTGGGATTAGAGGCAGATGACTTAATAGCATCCTATGCTAAGAAAGCAAAATTAGAGGGTAAGAATGTAACTATAATTTCCTCGGATAAAGACTTAATGCAACTTTTAGATGTCGGAATTTCGATTATTGATCCTTTAAAAAAAAAAGAAATTACAAAAGAAACTGTTAAAGAAAAATTCGGAGTAGAACCAGAAAAAGTAATCGAAGTCCAGGCGCTAGCTGGAGATTCATCAGATAATGTTCCTGGAGTTCCTGGCATAGGCCCCAAAACTGCGGCAACGCTAATAAATGAATTTGGTAATATTGAGAACCTGATTAAGAATGTATCTCAAATTAAGCAGAACAAGAGAAGGGAATCAATAATTGAAAATGAAAATCTGCTCAGGATATCAAAACAACTTGTAAAATTAAAAGATGATGCTGAGCTTCCAATTAAAATTTCAGAATTAAAATTTATCCCATTAGATATTAATAAGTTGGTTAAGTTTTTAGATGAAATGGAATTTAATCGAATAAGAACATTGGTTATTAGTAAGTTTGGAAAACCCGATAGAATTTTAGAAAATAAAGATAAAACTGTTAATGAAGAAGTTAATATTAACGAAATTTACATTCCTGAAAGAGAAAAAATTAACTTTAAAAAATATGAGTTAGTATTAGATAAGCACGAACTAAAAAAATGGGCTGACTTAATACAAAATAAAGGTATTGTAGCTATTGACTGCGAAACAGATTCATTAAATCCAGTAGAGGCAAAGATTATTGGTTTCTCTATTTCCCTAGAAAATAGCCAGGCTTGTTATATTCCCCTTAATCACAGCACTCCAGAGGAAAGTATAAAAGTATCTGACTTTAAAGAAATAATAAAAGACGTACTAGAAGATGAATCAGTTTTAAAAATTGGTCAAAATATAAAGTATGATTTTATTATTTTGAAGCAGCTTGGAATTACTTTGAGAAGTATGGATGATACAATGCTGATGTCCTATGTTTTAAGAACAGGGCAGCGAGGACATGGACTTGATGAATTATCAAGAGAATTCCTTTTTCATGAAACAATAAAGTATAAGGATGTTACATTAATCGAAAAAAAGAAAGTTTTATTTTCTGAAGTTCCCCTTGACATTGCTAAAAATTATGCCGGTGAGGACGCTGACGTTACATTTAGACTATGGGAAATTTTAAAACCATCGTTAATTAAAAATAAACTTTATTCATTCTATTATTTTATTGAACGTCCTTTAATAGAGGTAATTGCAAATATGGAAATTTCAGGATGTAAAATAGATAATAGTCATCTTTCAAAACTTTCATTAGAATTTTCAGAAAAAATAAAGCTAATAGAACGAAAAGTTTTCCAAATGTGCGAGCTTGAATTTAACATTGGATCACCAAAACAACTTGGGGAAATTTTGTTTGATAAATTAGGATTGCCCTTCGGTAAAAAAGGTAAGACGGGAAATTATGTGACAGACGTAAAAGTTCTAGAAAAATTAAAAGCAGAAAATGTTCAAGTTGCTTCTTTAATACTTGAGTGGAGACAGTTTGCAAAGCTTAGGAGTACATATTGTGAGGGTTTATTAAGTAGGGAAAATAAAGTTACAAATAGAATTCATACTTCGTTTGGAATGACTAATACTCTTACTGGAAGACTCTCTTCTAATGATCCAAATCTTCAAAACATACCAATTAAAAGTATTGAGGGAAGAGAAATCAGAAAAGTTTTTATATGTAATGAAGGCTGCAATATTATTTCAATAGATTATTCCCAAGTAGAATTAAGATTGTTGGCTCACGTTGCCAAAATTAAAACACTAATTGACGCATTTAAAAATGAAAGTGATATTCACTCAATCACTGCGATGGAGGTTTTTCAACTTCCAGAAAATAAAATTACAAGTGAGTTTAGAAGAAAAGCGAAAATAATAAATTTTGGAATAATATATGGTATCTCAGCATATGGCTTAGCGCTACAGTTAGAAATAAGTAACAAAGAAGCAAAAATGTATATGGATCAGTATTTTTTAAAATATCCAGGAATAAAAGAGTATATGAGACAAACCGTAAACCAGTGCAGAGCCGATGGCTTTGTAAGCACACCATTTGGCAGAAGGATATTCATACCATTTATCAACGATAAGATTGCAACAAGGAGAAATTTTGCTGAGAGGTCAGCAATTAATGCACCAATTCAGGGAGCAGCAGCTGATATGATAAAGTATGTTATGCCCAAAGTGCATAATTTTCTTTTAGAAAAAAAATTGAAAACTAAGATTCTTCTACAAGTTCACGATGAACTAGTGTTTGAATCACCTCTTGATGAAAATGAAATCATTAAGAATGAAGTTCCCAAAATAATGGTCTCATCCCACAGAGATTTGTTGAACCTAGATGTGCCAATAAAAGTAGACGTGGGTTTGGGAGATAGTTGGGCTAGCGCACATTAAATAGATGCAGCCTTTTTGTGAAGACTAACAAATAATCCTCTTAATGTTTTTACGTCGGTTATTGTTTTTTCAAAGCAGTATCTAGCAAGAACATCTTTGTTCCTTAAATCAAAACCTTCAGGATCTATTCCAACCATACCCCAATGTTTTTTTTTTTTGGATTTAAGTAACCTTGTGGAATACAAATTCAATGAATCCTGATGACATTCATTCATATGTTTTATGATATTTTCTTCACTAACATTAAATCCTTCAGGCTCTTTTGTTATTAAGTCTTTTTCTTTAAACCATTTTACACTTGCAAAGCCACCGATCATGTGTGCCCCTATGATTCTCATTTTATAAAAATTCATATCAGCAAAACCTGAATAAAGCTTTGAAGCTGGATGCCTGGAAAGGAAGCGGTTTTTATTATTTTCATCATTAGTTTTTTTAAGATTGCCAATCAATGTTATTCTAGGTCTTGACATAGGGTCTTCGTAATTAGATTTACTATTCTCAAATTTGGGAAAATAATGGTATAGTTTCTGTTCCTCACAAAGCATTAGGGATACAAGACCATTTTTTTTAATATTAGTTGTGTGCTCAGACAAATTTGAAAGCAGAACTATTGGAGAAATGTCATAATCAAATGCAGTAAGGGTGAAGGTAGAGTAAGGAAAAATCCCTTTCACATTAATTTTCTTTAATTTAAAACTTTTGGGATCGAAATGTGTTGACAAATAACCTCTTGAAGAGGATCTGATAAGTTGCTTAGCTATATAATTAATTTTCATTCTATTTCTATTGATATAATTAATGTATAATAATTAAAAGGTTAATTTTAAATGAAAATTTTTCTAAAATTATTATTATTATTATTAGTATTTTTTTCTACCCCACTAAAAACTTCTCATCACGAACTCGTATTTCATGGAGCTTATGCATTTGAAACTTTTTCAAGCAAAGGCGCAGCCGCAACATATGTATCAATATTTAATAATTCCAAAAAAGACATAATAATTAAATCTCTTTCATCAGAAATAGCCAAAATAGTAGAAATTCACGATATTATTATTGAAAATGAAATTGTGAAAATGCAAAAAGTAGACAAACTTTTAGTAAAAGCCAAAGAAGCAGTCTATATGCAGCCTGGAGGAATGCATATAATGCTGATGGGTTTAAATGAAAAGTTAAATGATGGTTCTTCTTTTTCTATTTTTTTCTTAACAGAGAGTGATATTTCGACAGAGGTAAAAGTAATGGTTTTAAATAGTAGATTAAAAGAAAACTTTATAAATTGATATGGAGACCAAACAAGTCCACAGTACCTCTGTAGTGTTGGATGATAACGGCATACTAATAACTGGTGACTCAGGGTCGGGAAAATCCGATTTAGCATTACGGCTAATCGATAATGGTGCAACCTTAATTTCCGATGATATTACTATTTGTAAAAAACAAATAGATCATATCTTTCTCTCAAGTCCATGTCAGACAAAGGGATTATTGGAAGTAAGAGAAGTCGGAATAATAACAGTTCCTTTCGTTGAACAAATTAAATTAAAAATGGTTGTAAAGTTGATTAATGAGCGATTAGAAAGACTTCCCAAAAAAAAATTTTGTAAGTTAATTGGTATTGACATTCCTTTATTAACAATCAATGGTTTAAATTCCTCTTCTGTAATAAAAGTTAAAGTGAAATTGAATGAAATTACTGAAAAGATATAAAATTATTATTGTGACAGGGTTGTCCGGTGCTGGGAGAACTTCAGCTTTGAAAATATTTGAGGATTTAGGATTCGAAGTAATTGATAATCTACCAATTTTTTTAATAGAAAAGGTTATTGACTCAAAGATTCCACGAAATCTTGCAGTTGGAGTTGATGCTAGGACAAGAGACTTTGATCCAAAAAGATTCGCACGACTAATAGAAAAAAAAAAAAAAATTCTAAATATTTCTGTCCTTTTCTTCGATTGTAGTAATCAGATTCTCTTGAATAGATTCAAAGAAAGCAGAAGATTACATCCAATAAAGATAGATCTTCCAATCACAGAAATTATTGATAAAGAAAGAAAGTGGCTTAAACCACTTTTATACATTAATGATCATTACTTAGATACTTCACACCTAACAATCAATTCATTAAAAAATCAAATAACACTATTATTTGATAACCTTAAGAACTTTAGAATACATATAAGAATAATTACGTTTGGTTATAAATATGGTATTCCGAAAGAAGCAGATTATGTTTTTGACATGAGATTTTTACAAAACCCCTTTTATCAAAAAGGACTCAGAGACTTAAATGGGAAGGATAGAAAGGTGATAAATTTTATTAAAAAACAAAAGCATTTCCTCCTTTTTTTTGATAACATTCTCCCGATTTTTGATAATATTCTAGGAGGTTTTAAAAGTGAAGGAAGAGATAACATTACAATTGCATTTGGTTGCACTGGAGGCGTTCATAGATCAGTAGTTTCTGGTGAAAATTTTTTGTCCAAGATAAAAAAAAATAGAATACTGAAAATAAATATTGAACACAGGGATCTAGAAAAATGATTGGTGTAGTTTTAGTTAGTCACGCAAATATTGCAAAGGAACTTTTGGATGTGATTCAACATATTGTTGGTCCACAAGAAAAAATAATTGCGATCTCAATTTTTCCAAAAGACGATATGAAAAAAAAGAGACAAGAGATAATTGATGCTGTTAAAGACGTTGACTCTGGCAAAGGTGTTGTTGTTCTGACTGATATGTTTGGGGGAACACCGTCAAATCTTGCTATTTCAGTAATGCAAAAGGAAAAGATTGAGGTTGTTGCAGGAGTAAATCTTCCTATGCTTATTAAAATGATGTCTATAAGAAGTAATAAATCAATAAAGGATTTAATTAAGATTTCTCAAGAATCTGGGAGAAAATATATAAACGTAGCATCTGCTTTTTTTGAGGAACAAAAGGATTGGGACAAAAAAAAATAGAACGAAAAATACTCATTACCAACAAACTTGGTATTCATGCAAGAGCGGCGGCTAAGTTTGTAGGCTTGACATCAAAATGTAAGTCTAAGTTTTTTGTTCGTAAAGGAAAAAAAATTGTTAATGGTTCGTCATTATTAGGTTTAATGACACTGGCAGCTTCAAAGGGAACAGAAATAAATGTGAGATGTATAGGCGTAAATGCCGAAAAAGATTTACAAAAGCTAATTGATTTAATTAATAATAACTTCGGAGAAGAGAAGCCTTTAGCGGAAAATATTAATAAAGAAGTGATTTTCAAAGGTATTGGAGTTTCAAGTGGTTACGCAATTGGTGATTGTGTAATTAAACAGAAGTCAAGCTTATCACACTCAAGTTATAATATTCCAACATCACTTGTTCAAAAAGAGGTATTAAGACTAGAAAAAGCCGTGAAAAATTCGATCTTGGATATAAAAAAAATTATTAGAAAAATTTCTCCTAACAAAAATGATATTTATAAAGAAATGCAATTTATGTTAGAAGCCAATATTTCTATCATAAGATCGTCATCACTTATTAAAGATGCAAAGAGTCGGATTAAGGAGGATTTAATAAATGCAGAATTTGCAATTAATGAAGAGTTAAATAAAAATTCCAAAATTTTTAAAAAAATAAAAGACGATTATTTGAAAGATAGATTTGATGACGTAAGGGATGTCTGCAATAGAATAATTGAAAACTTGCAAACTAAAAGAAAAACTCAAAACTCTTTAAACACAAATGTTATCCTTATTTCCTCAGAATTAAGCCCTGCTGACTTGATCGCTCATTCCAAAGTTAAATTTCTTGGTCTTGCAAGTGTTTATGGTGGGCCAGAGGGACATTTTGCAATCGTAGCAAGGTCTTTATCTATTCCAACAGTAGTAGGAGTGAAAAATCTTTTAAAAAATATTAAGAATAATGAAAAAATTATTATTGATGGTGACGAAGGACTTCTTATTAAAAACCCAACCATTCAAACGATTTTGTCATATAAAAAAAAAATAGAAGAAAAAAAAAGTGAAGATAAAAAACTAAATTACTTTATTAATAAAATTCCCAAAACAATCGATGGAAGAAAAATAAAAATTGAAGCTAATGTAGATAATTCTGAAGAAGTAAAAGTATCAATGAAAAAAGGAATTGATGGCATAGGACTATATAGAACTGAATATTTATATATGAAAAAAAAAGCAATCCCCTCTGAAGAGGAGCAATTCAGTTCAATTGTTAAAGCATTAAAATATCTAAAAAAAAAACCATTAACAATTAGAACATTAGATGTGGGAAATGATAAAAAAGTTCCATCAATAGAAAAATTATTGACAAGATCACCAAACCCAGCATTGGGTTTAAGGGCAATACGACTGACATTAGCCTTTCCAAAAATTTTTAGAAAACAAATTTCTGCGATCCTTAGGGCAAGTGCATATGGAAATATTAGAATTATGCTTCCTATGGTTTCAAATGTTTCTGAGTTGATCGAAACAAAAAAACTAATTAATGAAGTTAAAAATGATTTGCAAGATAGGAATTATAAAATCAATATCAAATTACCTCCTGTTGGAGTGTTAATAGAGACACCTGCCGCAGCACTTATTTCAGATTCACTTGCTAAAAATTGTGATTTTTTTGCAATTGGTACTAATGATCTAACCATGTATACGCTAGCTATTGATAGAGGAGATGAAGAAGTTGCAAAAATCTATGATCCTGCCCATCTATCTGTACTAAGATTAATTTCTTTATCAACGAAGTCTGCAAAAAATAACAATATACCAATAAGTATTTGTGGAGAAATGGCTGGCGATACAATGTTTACATCAATTTTGATTGGAATGGGGATAAGCACTTTATCAATGAGCACTTCGAGAATATTAAAAGTGAAACAATTTATAAGTAACTTAAATTCAGAGGAAGTAAAAAAAATTTCAGATGAAATTTTAAAACAAGATGATAATGTACTAATTAAAAATTACTTAATGAGTTATTATAATAAAATTAATACAAGGATAAGAACAAAAAAAAATGGATGATTTTAAAGTTAAAGACCTTAATTTAGCTGATTGGGGTAGAAAAGAAATTAAAATAGCTGAAACAGAAATGCCCGGCCTTATGCAACTGCGCGAAGAGTACAAGGAAACTAAACCACTGAAAGATGCAAGGATAGTAGGTTGTTTGCATATGACAATACAAACAGCGGTATTAATAGAAACTCTTATGGATTTGGGGGCTTCAGTCCGTTGGAGTTCTTGTAATATATATTCAACTCAAGATCAAGCTGCTGCTGCTGTAGCTAAAAATAACGTTCCTGTATTTGCATGGAAAGGAGAGACAGAGGAGGAGTTTTGGTGGTGTATAGAACAAACAATTTCTGGTCCTGACGGTTGGAAACCGAATTTAATCCTTGATGATGGAGGTGATTTAACAAAGTTAATCCATGAAAAGTATCCTGAGTTATTGCAGGAAATAAAAGGATTATCCGAGGAAACAACAACTGGAGTCTTGAGGTTGATAGAGATGGAAAAATCAAATCAACTCTTAGTTCCTGCAATCAATGTAAATGATTCTGTTACCAAGTCAAAATTTGATAATAAGTATGGTTGTAGGGAAAGTTTGGTTGACGGTATTAGAAGAGCTACGGACGTTATGATGGCTGGCAAAGTTGCCCTGGTAGCTGGTTATGGGGATGTAGGAAAAGGTTCTGCAGAGAGTTTGAGAAATGCAGGTTGTAGAGTTTTAGTAACAGAAGTCGACCCTATATGCGCACTTCAAGCAGCAATGGATGGGTTTGAAGTTGCTACGATGGATGATGTTGCCAGTAAAGTTGATATTTTCGTAACTGCGACTGGCAATATAGATGTTATTACCATTGATCATATGAGAAAGATGAAAGATAGAGCAATCGTTTGTAACATTGGACACTTTGATTCTGAAATTCAAATTGATGCACTAAAGAATTATAAATGGGATAATATAAAACCTCAAGTTGACGAGATAGAGTTCCCTGATGGAAAAAGACTGATTGTTTTAGCAGAAGGCAGGCTTGTTAATTTAGGATGTGCGACTGGGCACCCTAGCTTTGTGATGTCAGCTTCTTTTTCTAATCAAGTTCTAGCTCAAATTGAACTTTGGAAAAATCATTCCAATTACGATAATAAAGTGTACGTTCTTCCTAAAAAGTTAGATGAAAAAGTAGCTAAGATTCACTTAGAAAAAATAGGTGCAAAACTAACTAAGCTCTCGGAAGACCAAGGGAAATATATTAATGTTCCCGTTGCCGGTCCTTTCAAAAGTGATGAATATAGATATTAGTTTTCTAGCTACAAACTTTTTACTCCAGATGTAGTTGAATATTCAAAGTGCAGCACTTTGTTTGGAAATATCTTCTTGTAGCACTCATGAGCTGCGGTTGCGGCCTCAGAAAAACCTGTTAAGATTAGTTTTAGTTTTCCAGGGTATTCGCAAATATCTCCGATGGCAAAAATTCCTTCAGCTGAAGTTTGGCATGTTGATTGTTGAACATTGAGACAATTCTTATTGATTTCTAGTTCCCAATTTTTAATGGGACCAAGGTCAGAAGACAGCCCAAAAAATGGTAGAAAAAAATCTGTTTCAATTTGTTTTTCTTCATTGTCCAGGTTTTTAACTATTATTGAGCTTATGTATCCATCTGATCCTAAAATTGAATCAATTTGGAATGGGATGATCATTTCTAATTTTTTTTCTTTTTCAAGGTAGAAGAGCTTTTCAACACTACTTGGAGCAGCTCTTAAATTTTTCCTTCTATGTATAAAAAAAACTTTTTCTGCTATAGAAGATAATTCTAAAGCCCAGTCTGCTGCAGAATCTCCCCCACCGGCAATGGCGATCTTTTTATTTTTAAATATAGATTTATCTTTGATATTATAAAAGATTGATTTTCCTTCAAACTGTTCAATATTTTTTATAGGCGGTTTGTTCGGTCCAAACGCACCAGCTCCAGCGGCAATTATGATACATTTTGCTTCTATAAATTTATTTTTAGATGTTTTGATTTCAAAACCCGATGAGCCTTTTTGAATCTCTTCAACTTTCTCACCCAGGACAAAATTTGGGTTAAAAGGTTTGATTTGAATATTGAGGTTAGTGATAAGTTGTTCTGCAGATATTTCAGGATAACCAGGTATATCATAAATGGGTTTCTCAGGATAAAGCGAAGAACACTGCCCACCAATAATATCTATACTATCTACAATTGTTGATTTCATGCCTAATTGACCTAGTTCAAAAACTGAAAATAGACCAACTGGCCCGGCACCTACAATTAAAACGTCAGTTGAAATTTTTGTCATTATAAATTTTTTATTTTTAATATATGTTAATTATTTATATTAGAATATTAATTAAAAATGAAAGATGATTTTAAAATTAATTTAGATACTCTAAAAGATACAAAAGATTTAGGTAAAAGAATAGCTAAATTTATTAAGCCCAAAACATTCATCACGTTAAGAGGTAAATTAGGTGTTGGAAAAACTACCTTGGTAAGATTCATTATAAGTTCTTTGTTCAATAAGAATAATATGAAAGTACAAAGCCCTACATATTCTATAGTAAATGTTTATGAATTAAATGAATTTAAAATATGGCACTATGACTTATACAGATTAAAAAATAAAAAAGAAGTTTATGAGCTAGACTTCGACTTGGCTCTTTCGGATTGTATTATAGTTGAGTGGCCTGAAATTCTTGGGAATCTTCTCCCTAAAAATAGGATTGATATTTTTATTAATGAAGATAGTAGTTTGAAAAGAAGTGCAACTGTAAAAATTAGAGAAAGAAAAAATTGAAGCTGAACTTAGAAATAGAAGAAAACTTGCAAGAAGAAAATATTCTTTATGAAAAATTATTCTTTTTAGCTGGAGATGCATCACCAAGGAAGTATTTTATAATAAAACAACAAAAAAAAGAAAATATTTTAATGTATGATAATGACTCGAGCAATCTACAAAGGTTCATTTTTTTGACAAATCATCTAAATGGTTATGCGAGTATACCAAAAATAATTTACAACCTCAGTCACAGAGGAATTTTAATTTTAGAAAATTTTAAAAATAAGTTTAGTCAGATTATAAATTCAAATAATAAAAAAAAAATTTATGATGTAGCTCTAGATTCATTGATATTTATTCATAAGTCTAATTTTAATATAAGACTGCCATATTACAATATTAATGAATATTTAAAAGAATCAAACTTGTTCTTTGATTGGTTTGTCGAGAATCAAAGAACTTTTGATCTTATGGAAATAAAGCAAGAATTTAATGAGATTTTTAAAGACTATTTGAAAAGAACATCAAAACTTCCAAAAGTATTTATTCACAGAGACTACCATGTAGATAATTTATTTTATTTAAATAAAAGAAAAAACCACCTAAAATGTGGTTGGATAGATTATCAAGATGCAGTTATTGGCCCATGTGTGTATGACATTGTATCTTTAGCCCAAGATGCAAGAATAGACGTTGACAAAAGCATTGAAAAAGAATTAATTAGAAAATACCTTAAAAACTTCAAAGCAATTGATATTGATTTATTTATGGATTCTTATAATTTGATAGCAATTCAAAGACACTTGAAAGTTTTAGGTATTTTTTCTCGATTGGCCAAAAGAGATAATAAGAAAAATTATTTAAGGTATTTACCTAGAGTGTTGAAATTACTAAATAATAATCTTGAGAAAAATGAGTACAGGTCATTCTCAAAAATTATTAAACAATTTATTAGTGAGTAAATGGTTAAACAATCTATGATTTTTGCTGCTGGCCTTGGGACAAGAATGCTCCCAATCACCTCACATTTACCCAAGCCACTAATTAAAATTTATAATAAATCTATTCTCAAAACAAACATTGAAAAACTATTGGATGCAGGTTTTAAAAAAATAATTATAAATGCTTTTCATTTTTCAAATAAAATTATTAACGAAGCGAAAGACTACCATCCAATAGTAAAGGTTATTATTGAAAAGGATAGATTGGAAACTGGTGGCGGGGTTTTGAATGCTATCAAACAAGGATATCTGGAGAAAGAAGAACCAGTCCTTCTTCTAAATGGTGATATTTTTTGGATAAATGAGATATATAATTCATTAGATAAGATTAGGAATATGTGGAATTCAAATCAGATGGATATATTACTATGTCTTACAAAAAAAGAGAATTTTTTTGGTTATCAGGGAAAAGGTGATTTTGAACTTTTAAACCCGAAAAAGAAAGTTTCTTCAATTTTTCTTAAAAATGAATGCCCATTTGCGTACACTGGTTTGCAGATAGTAAAACCAGAGCTTATAAGTACTAAAAAGAAAAAATTTTCTATTAAAGAAATAATATATAAGTTATGCGAACAAAACAAAGCTTTTGGTTATCTTGATAGAAACCCATGGTTTCATATTGGCACTTATGAAGATTTAATTAAATTTGAGGATAACTTTAAATGAAAAACTTTATTGTTTATGACTTTGAGACATCAGGAAGAAGTGTTCGCTTTGACCAAGTATTACAGGCAGGAATAATAATTTTTAATGAAAATTTCCAAGAGTTAGAAAAGATGAACCTTAAATGTCGAATCAATTCAGATGTTGTGCCGTCAATAAATGCATTAAGAGTAAATAAGCTAACCGTTCCAGAAATTTTATCAGAAAAAGAAAGTTACTATCAAATGGCTCTAAAGATCTATAAATCCCTCAAAGACTATAAAGATTCTTATTTTGTAGGTTTTAATTCTATCAATTTTGACGAGGAGTTTTTTAGGCAAATTTTATGGGAGCATTTTATCTTCCCATATCTTACTAATACTCAGGGAAATTCAAGGTTAGATGTTATGAATTTTGCAACATTAATTCATGCATTTCGAAGTAATTCTATAAATGTCGGAAAAAATGATAGTGGTAAAATAAATTTTAAACTTGAGAGCTTGGCCAAAGCTAACTCTTTTGAATCTTTGAATGCTCATGATGCAATAGCTGATGTAGAAACAACGATGAAATTGTTAGAGAAATTATTAAAGAAAAATTCTGATCTTTTTAGGACTTTTCAAGAAAATTCTATCCCACAAATACTAGAAAAAAGAATTACGGATCAAAAGGTTTTCACTCTTCATAATTACATGTTTAATAACCATAGAATATACATGGTTAAAAATTTACTAAAGCATCCAGTTTATAAAAATCAACTTATTGGTTTTGATTTAAAATATGAAACATCTGATATTGCGAACCTAGAGATAAATGCATTAAGGGAAGTTTTTAAATCAAAGTCTTTTTTTAGAAAAATCAAACTTAATAAACAACCTTCTGTGCTTGATGTGTCATTCTCAAGGAAAAAACATCCTTATTCAGAATTATCAGATAGTGAAATAAATTCTAAATGTAATGATTTGGAGAAACCAGAATTTTTAGATAATTTAGGAAAAATTTTAGAACAAGAATCTATAGAATATATTGAAAATCAATCTCAGGAAGATAAGCTAGAAGAAGAAACAATATATTCTGAGAATATAAATTTTAAAGATTCACAAATTATGAATAGATTTCATGATGAAGCATGGGAAAACAAATGGAGTTTTGCAGAAAAGTTTAAAGATCAGCGATTAAGGTATTTTGCAGCTAAACATATTTATAGAAATTTTCCTGAAGCTCTCCCGAGGAAAATATTTATCTTTTTACATCAAAAGATTAGTATGAGATTAAATTCCTTAAAAAAAGAGGTTTATGTTACTTTGCCTTCAGCAATGGAAGAAGCGGATACACTGGCTCTGGAATTAGAAGAAAATGATCTAGGAAATGATTTAAAATATCAAATAGATCAATATAATGAGTATATTAATTTTTTAAACGATTATTATAGTAATTCCAAACCAGAACCTATAAAATTTGATGTTAGTTTATCGAATAAATTATTTGGAAGTTAATGGAGATAAGAAATGGTTGATATTAGAAACTGTAGTGAAGATGACTTTGATAAAGAAGTCGTGAATTCTAAGGTTCCAGTCCTTGTTGATTTTTGGGCAGAATGGTGTGCACCTTGTAAAATGCTTACCCCTATTCTTGAGGATATTTCAGGCGAGCTCAAAAATAAGATTGTTGTTGTTAAAGTTAATCTTGATGAAAATCAAGATTTAGCAATGAAGTATTCAATTAGAAGTATCCCCACCTTATTGCTTTTTAACGAGGGAAGGGTTCTTGATACAAAAGTTGGTCTTTCACCCAAAGCAGAATTAGTTTCATGGATTAATTCTAAAATTTGATTACTTTATTACAAATCCATCTTCTTTTAAAACTTGACCAGCTAAATATAATGATCCACAAACAATGATTTTACCACATGAATATTGGCGTTTAATTATTCTTAAGGCCTCATTAATATCTAGTGAACAATGAATTTCTATTTTTGAATTTAATTTTGTCTTTATTTTATTTTTAATTTCGTATGGTTGGATATAGTTTTGGCTAGTTATTGGAAGCAAAAGAAGCATTGAGATATCCTTAATAACTTTTCTCAGAAAAGAAACGGGACTTTTACCATTCATCATTCCCAAAACAATAATTACATTTTGTTGTTTCCACAATTCTATTTTTTTTTTTATAATCTTTGCTGCATCTAAGTTGTGTCCACCATCAAGCCATAACTCGAATTTTTTCCCTATTATTTTTGAGAGCCTCCCTTTTTCAAGCAACTGCATTCTAGCTGGCCAATTTGCAGAAATAAGACCTTTATTGATAATTTTATTGGATATAACGGTATTTTTCAAAGACAAGACAGTCGCAACAGCTGTTGAGGCATTTTCAATCTGATGATTACCTTCCAAAGAAGGATATTGGAATTTATAGTTAGATTCAGCGTACTGTAGGTTGAATTCTTTTTCTTTTGAATCCTTATTTAGTATTTTCCAATCTATTCCTTCTTCATACAACTTTACCTTTTTTTTTTTAATTTGCCTTTCTGACCAGCTCTCTTACTTCTTTTCTCTGTTTGGATAATATTGCAATCTTAGTATTTTTTAATATGCCTATTTTCTCAAGAGAAATTTTCCTAATTGATGAGCCAAGAAAGTTCATATGATCCATAGATATGGGTGTAAGTACACTGCAAATTTTGTTCTTTACAACATTAGTGGCATCATATTTGCCGCCCAAACCAGTTTCAAGAATAGTAATATCTGAATTGACTCTACTGAAAACTAAAAATGCAGCTGCAGTTGTGATTTCAAAAAAGGTTATTGGGTCTCCATTATTATAATACTCGCATTCCTCAAGTATGAGGTTTAGATCATAATTGTTTATTAACTTTGAATTTATTCGAATTCTTTCGTTGAATCTTATAAGGTGTGGAGATGTATAGGTGTTTACCTTAAATTTAGCAGCCTCAAAGATTGATCGTAAAAATGATGTTACCGATCCTTTGCCATTTGTTCCAGCAACATGAATGATTGGCGGAATTTTTAGATGTGGATTATTGAGTTTTTTTAATAGTTTTTCTAATCGATGAAGTGACAAATCAATCTTTTTGGGATGCAAAAGCTCAAGTCTTTTGAGAATTTTAGCTGATTTATCCACCAGTTCTCAGTCTATAAGAAAATCTAAGATGTCTTCAATTTTTTGTTTGAGATCTTTTCTATGAACAACTACATCAACCATACCCTTTTCCATCAAATATTCTGATTTTTGAAAGTTTTGAGGAAGTTTTTCTTTAATTGTCTCCTCAATAACTCTACTTCCAGCAAAACCAATTGTTGCATTTTTTTCTGCAATAATAATATCCCCTAGCATTGCAAATGATGCCGATACACCACCTGTAGTTGGGTCAGTCAAAACAGAGATGAAAGGTAAATTTGTTTTGCCATATGCATTTATTGCAATAACAGTCCTTGGCATCTGCATCAGTGAGAGTATTCCCTCTTGCATTCTAGCACCACCTGATGAACTAAATATAATTAGTGGTAGGTAATTCTTTTTGGCAAAATCACATGCACTGACTATTGCTTCACCGGCAGCCATACCCATTGAACCACCCATAAAATTAAAGTCAAAAACTGCTGTAACAATTTTTTTTCCATTAATTGTTCCCGAGGCTACAATTACGGAATCATTTATTTGGTTTTTTTTTTGTGCGGTCTTTAACCTATCAGAATATTTCTTACTGTCTTTAAAATTAAGTGGATCAGGTTTTATCTTTGGTGTGTCGATCAACATATAGTTGTTTCCTAAGAGTAGTTCCAACCTTTCCTTGGCAGTAATTCTAAAATGATGGTCACAATGTTTGCAAACAAATTGATGAGAAGTTAGTTCTCTTTTTAGAAGCATTTGCGAACATTTTGGACAAGTTTCCCAGAGATTATCAGGAACTTCTTTTTTCCCGACGAAAGCTTGCAATTTTGGTCTTACGAAATTTGTTATCCAATTCATAACTTAATCTATCATTAATTTTGTAATTTATCCAAAAATTCCGAGATACCTTTTAGCATTTTTTTTTCTGTATATTTCCCTGCAAAAAATTCTTCAATGTATTTAATAATTGCAGATCCAACCACACATCCATCAGATATTTTATTAATATTTTTAATTTGATTTTTATTTGTAATACCAAAACCTACACAAACTGGAAGGCTAGAAATCTTTCTTATTTTTTTTATGGAACTTTCCACAGAATTTATAGATGGTTTTTTTGTGCCCGTGATACCCATAACAGATATGTAATATAAAAATCCATCAGTATTTTTTAATATTTTTTTAAGTCTCAAATTGCCTGTTGTTGGAGTTAATAATCTAATATTAAGAATTTCATATCTTTGAGTAAACTTATCAATATAGTTACTTTCTTCGGGAGGGAGATCTACAATTATTAGACCGTCGACACCAATTTTTTTGCATTCTCTGAAAAAAGGCTCTAATCCGAACTGAAAAATTGGGTTAAAATAACCCATAAGAACAATTGGAATTTTTTTTTCATCTTTCCTAAATGCCTCGATCAATTTAAACGTTGTATACAAGTTTGATCCGGATTTAATTGCTCTCTGACTTGATTTTTGTATAGTAGGACCATCTGCCATTGGATCGGAAAATGGAAAACCAATTTCAATTAAATCAACTTTTTTTTCTTTGAAAATTTTTAAAATCTTTAGTGAAAGTTTTTGATTTGGATCCCCGGACGTTAGAAAAGTTATAAGAGCTTTTTTATTAAGAAGCTTTAACTCATCAAATTTTGTTTTAATTCTATTTTCCATAATAAATCAGACAGATACCCCTAAGTATTCAGAGATAGAAAAAATATCTTTATCACCTCTACCACACATATTCATTATGATGATTTCATTTTTTTTAAATTTATTTTTATTTTTCAGAAGAAATGCTAGTGCATGTGATGGTTCAAGAGCAGGAATAATACCCTCTAACCTTGAACAAATTTTAAAAGCTGTAAGAGCGTCCTTATCTTTTGCACTGTGATACTTAACTCTTCCAACTTCTTTCAACCACGAATGCTCTGGTCCAATTCCAGGATAATCTAATCCTGCTGAAATTGAATGTGCATCATCGATTTGTCCATATTTATTTTGAAGAAGATATGTAAAATTTCCGTGAAGGAAACCTGGTTTTCCCTTGGCTAAGGATGCTGCATGTTTATTAGTATCAATACCTTCCCCACCCGCTTCAACACCTATGATTTTTACTTTGTCGTTTAAGAAAGGATAGAATAATCCCAAAGCATTTGAGCCTCCTCCGATACATGCAACCAGGTAGTCAGGAAGTCTACTCTCGTATTTTAGTATTTGTTTTTTTGCCTCAATACCAATAATTGATTGAAAGTCTCTAACCATCATTGGGTAAGGATGAGGACCTGCTGCTGTTCCAATAACGTAAAAAGTGTTTTTTACATTTGAAACCCAATCTCTTAAAGCTTCATTCATAGCATCCTTCAAAGTTGCTGTGCCAGAGTTCACGGGCACTATCTCGGCTCCTAGCAACCTCATCTTGAATACATTTGGAGCTTGCCTTTTAATATCTAAAGACCCCATATACACAACACACTTGAGATCGAAAAGTGCGCAGACAGTTGCAGTGGCTAATCCATGTTGACCAGCACCAGTTTCTGCAACAATTCTTTTTTTACCCATTCTTTTTGCTAAAAGTATTTGACCTACACAATTATTTATTTTGTGAGCCCCAGTATGATTTAGTTCGTCTCTCTTAAGGTAAATTTTTGTCCCACCCATTTTCTCGGAAATTCTTTTTGCAAAGTAAAGTGGGCTAGGTCTCCCAATATAATTATCGAAGTAATAAGAAAGCTCTCTTTTAAATTCTTTAGATTTTTTTGCTTGGACGTATTGTTTTTCTACATCTAAAAGGAGAGGCATAAGTGTTTCTGCGACGAATCTACCTCCAAATTTCCCAAATCTGCCCTGGCTGTCCGGAAATTTTTTAAAATTTATTTTTTTTTTCATAATTTTTAAGGACTTTCATAAGCTCTTTTATTAATAATTTACATTTGATACCCTTAGATTTTTCAACTCCAGATGATATATCAACAATAGGTGCATTAGTAATATTTAAAGCCTCACAAACATTATTTTTATTTATTCCACCAGCAAGCATCCAATCATTGGCAGAATAATAACCTTTTAATAGATTCCAATCAAACGAAATTCCAGTACCTCCGTAAGCTGTTTGTTCTGATTTAGTATCAAATAAAATCATGTCACAATAACTCTCAAATTTTTTGGACTCTATAATATCATTGTGATCTTTAACAGAAATAGCTTTGATAATTGGTTTGTTGAATTTTTTTAACTCTTTTATATACTCGATTGACTCATTTCCATGTAGTTGAATGAAGTCGAGATCACAAAAATCTATTAAATGACTAATAACATTCATATCAGCATTAACGAATAAACCAACAACTTTTTGATGGGGTTTAATAAAGTTTTTTAAATCTCTAGCTTCAAGAGCGTTAATAAATCTAGGAGACTTCTGATAAAAAACAAATCCAATAAAATTTGCTTCCTCAGCTGCTATAAGAGACTCTTTATCCTTCAACCCACATAATTTAACTTTAACTTCCAATGTTTACCTCTATGTCATCTGAAATTTTTCTTAAGACATCAACAGGACTTTTGGATTGAGTGATTTCTCTACCAATTACTAAAATAGAAGAACCAGCTTTAACAGCTTCTCCTGGTGAAACAACTCTTTTCTGATCGTGCACAAAGTTATTTTTAAGCCTAACACCTGGGGTGACAAAAAGAATTTTTTTTTTAATTTTTTCCTTTAAATTACTCACCTCACTAGCTGATGAAACCAAACCATCAATTCCAGCTTTAATTCCTAATAAACAGAGTTTTTCGACATATTTTTCATTACTTAATTTAATACCAAAACTTTCCAGGTCTGATTGATCTAAACTTGTTAACATTGAAACACCCAATATTTTTATATTTCTTTTTACAGCAATTAATTGTTTAAGCATTATTAACCCGCCAGTAATATGTACTGATAAAAAATCAGGTTCGAGATCTATAATATTCTCAGTAGCTTTTTTTACAGTGTTGGGTATATCTTTTAACTTTAGGTCTAAGAATAATGGAATTCCATTTTTTTTTATTTCCCTTACTCCTGTTGGTCCATTTCTAAGGAAGAATTCCAATCCAATCTTAATTCCACCCACGTATTTGTTAATTTTTTTGATAAAATCTTGAGTTTCTTTTATCTCACTAAAATCTAAAGCGCAAAATATTTTTTCTTTATGAATCATTTTATTTTAAAAAATTCCGAAAATAACTAAATAACATACCAATAACAAATCCTATAAAAATTAGAGACATAAATAAAATGTATAAGGGAATTTCAATATAGATAGGGATTGGGAAAAAATTAAGTTTTATTATTTCTTTATTCCCAAGTGAAAAGAAGACAAAAAAAACTAAAAAAAAAAAAAAAAAATAAATCCAAATATTCTTTTAATCTTGTTTGGCATTTAAATCCTTTCTTAGTTTTTTACCTGGTATAAAGTGTATAAAGTGCTTTTTCTCAATATTTATTTTTTCACCTGAGGAAGGGTTTCGTCCAACTCTCGCTTCTCTAACTCGTGTTGAAAAAGTCCCAAAATCTCTTATTTCAATTCTAGAACCTTTCGCTAAGCTTGCAGAAAAAAATTGAAGAATTTTTTCCAAAGTTCTTTCAACTTCTCTACGAGGAAGGTATTCAAATTTTTCCTCGAGCTTTTTTAAAATATCAGATTTTTTCATAGTCCAGGCATCCAAATTGCAAAAAAACCATTATAGAAGTTTTGATTTAAATAATTAAACTTTTTTTTTAAAAAAGTGAAATCGAACATTGACTTCAAGTCATTTTTACTTAGTAATTCCTTTACTTTAATTGTTTCATCAAGCTCACCTTTTCCTCTGAGCCAAGCAAGAGCATCTTTTTCACTACCTATATCATCAATGAGCTTTAATTCTTTTGCTTCCTTTCCAGTGAAAATTCTTCCATCTCCAATAAGTTGAGTTGTAGAATTCGAAATTTTTCTGTTTGACGTTACAAGTTTCATGAATTCTTCTTGCATCTTTTCTATGATTCCTTGCAAATAAATAACTTTCTCATCATCAATTTTTTCAGCCGGATTAGGGACAGCTTTTAGTTTTCCACTTTTAATAATAATAGGGTTGACTCCAATTTCATTTAAAAGTTCACTGATATCTGCAGTTTGAAGAATTACACCTATTGATCCTGTTATCGTTCCTGAGTTCCCATAAATTTTATCTGCACCTAATGAAACAAGATATCCACCTGATGTAGCCATCTCCCTCATATAGACAACTGTTGGAATTTTTTTACTTAGAAGTTTAATAGAATCATAAAGTTCTTTACTTCCAACGTATGTCCCACCGGGACTATTAATTACTGCCAAAAAACCTTTAACATTCTCATTATCTTGGAGCCTATCAATTTCTTCAATTATGTCAGTTCTATCTTGAATAATTCCTTGAATGTTAATTTTTGCAATGAATTCTTCATCATTTTGAATTTTAAGCAAATAAAAAACAAGCAAAAGGAAACCCACTAAAGATATTAATGATCTAAATATAAGAGATCTTCTTCTACTATAAAACTTTTCTAACAGATCATTTTTTTTCATCTTTAGATTTAGAATTTTTGGTTTTATCCTCTTCCAATGCAGCACCAATTATATCACCAATACTCGCTCCAGATGATGATGAACCATACTCCTTGAGAGCATCTTTTTCTTCTTGTATTTCAAGATCTTTGATTGATAATTCATATAAATTATCCTTTGACATTTTTTTAATAACTTTAGCATCAATTTTCTCATCAACAGCAAATCTGGACGTATTTTGTTCAGTTTTTAGTTTAGCCAAATTAGATTTTTTGACAAACCCAACATTATCCTCATTAAATTTGACATGAATTTTATCAGAATCAATTTTTGAGATTATACCAGTGACAGTTTTACCATTTAGTTTATCTTGTTTTGGCCCATCTTTTAATAGTTGTTTAATACCGAGTGATACTCTTTCTTTTTCAACATCTATGTCAAGAATCTTAAATTTTACATTTTGATCAATTTCGAAATCTTTAATTACTTTCTCTCCGGAGTCTTCCCAAGAAATATCTGATGCATGGATGAGGCCATCAAGGTCCTCTGTTAAGCCCACAAAAATCCCAAAATCTGTGATGTTTTTAATTTTTCCCTCAATAACGTCTCCATTTTTATTATTAGAAGCAAAAATTTTCCAAGGATTTTCTGTGCACTGTTTGAGTCCAAGGCTAATTCTTCTTTTTAAATTGTCAATTTCCAAAATTACAACTTCAACCTCTCCACCAACTTTTAGAATAGAGTTTGGGTTGATATTCTTATTCACCCAACTCATCTCAGAAGTGTGAATCAAGCCTTCCACTCCCTTTTCAAGTTCAATAAAAGCACCATAGTCAGCAATACTTGAAATTTTTGATTTAATTTTACTCCCTACTTTATAATCAGTATCCACATTTTTCCATGGATCTTCTGTCAACTGTTTTAGTCCAAGACTAATTCTATTATTTTCCTTATCGTATTTTGTTACAATGACCTCTAAATCGTCACCAATATTAAACATTTCCGATGGATGGTTTACTCTTTCCCATGACAAATCAGTAACGTGAATTAGACCGTCCATACCACCTAAATC
This sequence comes from Alphaproteobacteria bacterium, assembly GCA_045563055.1. Taxonomy (GTDB): domain Bacteria; phylum Pseudomonadota; class Alphaproteobacteria; order Methylaequorales; family Methylaequoraceae; genus Methylaequor. The sequence goes on along the minus strand of JBJKUR010000006.1, from coordinate 9,071 downwards.
AACGAATACACCATAGTCTGTGATATTTTTAACTATTCCTTTGAGTTTGTCACCTTCATTAATATCTGATAAAAGCTTGCTTCTGTCTGCTTTTCTTGATTCCTCTAAAAGAACTCTTCTTGAGACGACAATATTACCTCGTAATTTATCCATTTTTAAAATAATCATGGGTTGAGGCTTATTTAATAGTGGGGATATGTCTTTTATGGGCTTCAAATCAACCTGACTTCCCGGTAAAAATGCTACTGCACCATTTATATCTACTGCAAATCCACCTTTAACTCTTCCAGTGATGACGCCCATGACTTGTTCCTTCTGATTTTGAATTTTTTCAAGATTCGACCAGGATTCTTCCTTTCTGGCTCTTTCGCGACTTAGTAGAGCTTCTCCTTCTTTGTTTTCTAGCTTTTCTAGGTAAACGTCATAGCTATCTCCAACTTTTACTCCATGCTCCTCACCAGGTGAGTGAAACTCTTTGATTGGTATTCTTCCCTCTGCTTTCAGACCGACATCAACTACGACAGTATCGTTAATTATAGATAAGACTCTGCCCTTAATGATCTGACCTTCTTTGTATTTAAAGTCGACAAGGCTGGCTTCTAATAATTCACTAAAATTTTCTATCAATATAATTTCCTCTTAAATAACTGCATTACAATTACAAAATTTTCAAACTATATGCAATTATTAAATAAAATCAGTTTTTTTATTTATAAAGTTTAATGCAAGTTTAAGAACTTCATTCTCGTTTATATGAGATGTGTCGATAAAGAAACTATCATCAGCTGGTTTGAGGGGTGAGAATTTTCTGTGTGAGTCTTGATAATCACGTGTTTTTATATTTTTTAAAATAGTTCTATATTGTGATTCGTCGAGTTTTAACTGTTCGACTCTTCTTTGTGCTCTGATCTCAACCTTAGCATCAATAAAAAATTTTACCTCTGCCATTGGAACGATAACTGTTCCTATGTCTCTGCCGTCAATTACAGATCCTATACCAGTTGGAGGATTATCTGCAAAACTTCTCTGAATTTGAATCAATGATTTTCTTACATATTTAAATTTTGAGATTCTCGATGCAATTTTAGATATTTTATCAGTTCTTAATTTATTCATCTCATGTTTATTATCTAACCAATGATAAAGATCTGAGATTTTAATATTATCTTTGGCATTATTATTTTTTTCAAATGCAAATATTCTATACAACAATCCAGTATCAAGATGATCAAACTTTAAACTTTCTGATAATTTTTTGGCCAATGATCCTTTTCCTGAACCTGCAGTTCCATCTATGGCTACAACTGGTTTAAGGTTTTTGAAAAAATTCAATTTGAGCACCTAATTTTTCAAATATTTCTTTAAATTTTGGAAAGGAAGTTTTTATCATTTTCATATCGTCAACAATTACTGGATTCTCTGAGAACAGTCCAAAAACTAACATTGACATGGCTATTCTGTGATCACTTTGAGTAACAACTAAATTACCCCCGTGATGTTTTTTTTGACCAAAAATTTTAATCGAGTCTGCTCCCAGAGATAATTTAACACCTGCTGCTTTAAGAGACTCTGCCATCGCAACTAATCTATTACTTTCCTTTACCTTTAATTCACCTAAACCTTTAAACTCAGAAACGCCCTTAGCAAAAGATGCAGCAACAAATAGAATTGGATATTCATCAATTAAACGAGGACTTATTTTTTTACTAACATTAGTTGAAATTAAGTTTGAACTTTTCACTTCGATATCTCCAATCAACTCCCCATTAATTTTGTTATTATTTGAAATATTTATGGAAGCTTTCATTTTTTTTAAAACATCTAACAGACCAATTCTGAAGTAATTCAAGCCAACATTTTTTATTTTTACATTACTATTTTGTGAGAGTAATACGGCTATTATGATAAAAGCCGCTGAACTAAAGTCTCCAGGGATAGTTATGTCTTTTGGTTTCAAAAAGTTAGGATTTGTAAAACTGATCGTATTTTTTTTTTTTTTTAAATCTGCCCCCAGGTATTTAAGCATAATTTCTGTATGATCTCTTGAGGGTATTTTTTCTATAATTTCTAGTGTGCCTTTTATATTCAGTGCTGCCAGCAAAATACAACTTTTTACTTGAGCAGAGCCAATTTCAAGAATATGTTTGGAAGGACGAAAGATTTTTTTTTGATCATTTATTTGTATAGGCAAATAACCATTAGTACTTTTCAAGTTAACATTCATTTGTTTTAGTGGTTCAATTATTCTCTTCATTGGTCTGGATGTTAAAGATTTATCACCAATTAAAGTGGCATTTATTGAACTCGTCCCAAGTAGCCCAGCCATCAACCTTACCCCGGTGCCAGAATTTCCAAAATCAAGGTTAGAAGTTGGATTCGAGAAAAAACCACCTTTTCCAAATACTTCATAGTGGTTATTTTTTTTGTAAATTTGTATACCTAATTTTTTAAGAATATGTAATGTACAAATAACATCATCAGACTCTAGTAGATTAAAAATTTTAGTATTTCCAATACAACAAGATGAAATTATTAAGGATCGTATAGAAATAGATTTGTCTGATGGAATATTAATGATTCCATTTAAAGGTTTACTTTTAGAAGATTTAAGAGTAAAAGATTTTTTCATTCTTTATTATATGATATATAATTTATTTATTTTACTAATGAAAGTTGATTATGGAAAAAATTGAGAAAGGTGCAAAAAGGAAGTGCACCAAATGCAGCACACTTTTTTTTGACTTCGGAAAATACCCCATTGTTTGTCCAAATTGCGGGGCTGATGTCACTTCTCTTTTGACAAATGTATCTCGAAGGGGAAGGCCACCTAAAAATGCAAAACCAAATGATGTTTCAAAAGAATCTAATGAAGTGGAAATTCAAGAGATAAAAGAGATTGAAGTGGAAGAAACAGCTGAAGACGTAGATGGAGAGGAATCTAACGTTGAAGATATTGTTGAGATTGAAAGAGATCAAGAGTAATTAAAGCTTAGATTTCTATAGGGGCTGTAGCTCAGTTGGGAGAGCGTCTGGATGGCATTCAGAAGGTCGTCGGTTCGATCCCGTCCAGCTCCACCAACCCTAAATAAAATAAATTAAAATAATATTTGAATTAAAAAAAATGTTCCCCAAATAAAATTTGATTTTGTAGCTAACTATTGTAATATGTTTCTGAATGCTTTAATAGGTTCAGTTTATCGCTCTTAGGAGGATTTATGAGTAGAATGTCAGTCTTTAATAGCCCTTTTCTTCTTGGATTTGATCAGTTTGAAAGAACTATTGATAGAATATCAAAGTTGTCAAGCGACTCCTACCCTCCTTATAATATCGAGCAGATATCACAAAATAGTTTGAGAATTACAATCGCTGTGGCAGGATTCAACAAAAAGGATTTAGATATAAGTCTTGAGGGAAATCAACTTCAAATCAGGGGTAGTAGAGACGATAGTGATGCGGAAAGAATTTTTATTCATCGAGGTATTGCAACTAGACAATTCCAAAGAAATTTTATTTTAGCTGAAGGAATAGAAGTAAAGGAGGCTTCTATGGATAATGGTTTGCTTTCTATAGACCTAACCCAGCCAATCAATAATGAAGAATCAAAAAAGATTGAAATTAAAGATAAAAATAATAAGATAAAAGATAAATTAATCAGCTTAGGAAGTGACGGATAAATGGCTAAAATCTCCTCCACAAATAGGGAATTTATAGAGTATGGAAATGCGTCTCTAGCTTTTGTAAAAAAAGAAATACACAAAGAAGAAAATTTTAGTACGGATGTTTTCTCTGTATACTGTGCTGATGGAACCATGTTAGCTGCTTTCGATAATAAAGAATCAGCGATTGCAGCCATTCTTCAATCAGGCCTTGAACATATTTACTTACATTAAAAATTAGAGAAGAAATTCAGTATTTCACTTGGCTTTTTTAGGTTTCGAAGTTTCTTGACCATGCTTTCATCTCTAAGAAAACTAGATATTGACGAAAGCACTAAGAGATGCTCAGACTGACAATCTTTTGGGGCTAGTATTACAAAGACAAGATCCACGTCTTTATTATCAGAAGAGGAAAAATTTATAGAAGACTTAAGTTTGAGGAAAATCACTGTCGTTTTTTGGATCCAGCTAACTTTAGAATGTGGAATTGCGACCCCATTTCCAACACCTGTCGATCCTAACCTTTCCCTTTCACTCAATTTTTCAACAATAACCGACCTCTTTTCATTACTATTACCTGATGCAATGCCAGACACCTTTTTAAAAAGATTTTTTTTACTGTCAACAACTACATCAACAAAGATTGAGTCGAGTTTTATGAAGTCAGAAAATTTCATTTTTTTGGGTCAACCCAACCGATATTTCCATCTGATCTTCTATACAATATATTAAGTCGTTTGGATTGGATGTTTTTAAAAAAAATTGCATTTTGGTCTCTTAAGTTCATAAGCATTATCGCTTCACTCACTGAAATTGTTTTGATCGTATCTTGAGATTCAGCAATTATGACAGGGTCTGAATTGTTTCCTGTTTGTTTTCTTGATTCAGGGTTTTGAATGACGTATTGGCTAGCCTCAAGAAATTTAAGTGGTTTATTATTTCTGGTTCTATGGTCTGTTAGTTTTCTATGATACCTCCTCAGCCTCTTTTTTATTTTTTCGTTAGCAACATTAAATGATCCATAAGCATCATTGCTTAATGCATTGCTTTGAATAAAAATCGAACCTTCAATATGAACATTAATCTCGCATCTAAAGTTATATGTTTCCTTGGAAAAAAGAACATTTGCCATAATGAAATTATCAAAATATTTTTTTAGAGTTGATACCAAACATGTTTTTACGTATTCAGTGAGCGGTTTTCCTACTTTTGTTTGTTTTCCAGAAACAGATATATTTTTAGATTCTCTAAAAATCATTGCCCAAATAAAAAGTCCTTACATTTTTATTTTTTATTATTTCATCTGGTTTTCCTTTAAAAAGAACTTTCCCCTCGAAAATTATGTAGGCTCTGTCGACAATTTCTAGCGTACTTTTTACATTGTGATCTGTAATAAGCACCCCAATATTTCTCTTTTTGAGGTTCTGAATTAAATTTTTAACATCTTGGATTGCGATAGGATCGATTCCTGCTAGAGGCTCATCTAATAATATAAAATTAGGGTTAGAGGCAAGACACCTTGCTATTTCTAGTCTCCTCCTCTCACCACCAGATAGAGATAAGGAGGGTGCATATCTCAGGTGCTCTATCCCAAATTCTGCCAGTAAATCTTCAAGTTTTTTTTTCTTCTGTTCTGAATTATTTTCAGATTTTTCCAGGATAGATAATATATTTTCCTCGACATTCATACCCCTAAATATAGAAGATTCTTGAGGTAAATATCCGAGACCTAATTTTGACCTTCTATACATCGGATATGCGGATATTTCAGTTTGATTAAGATTGATTGAACCGCTCTCAGATTTAATTAATCCCATAATTATATAAAATAATGAAGTTTTGCCAGCTCCATTCGGTCCCAATAAAGCGACCGACTCCCCTCTGTTTAAGTCTATCGAAACATTATCTAAAATTCTTTTATTATCATAGACTTTAGTAATGTTTTTTACTTCCAGACCTTTATTATTTACGGCTATGAAGGGAATATCAATTTGCCCCGTTTGCATCTATCCCTCCTTTATTAATTAAAGCTTTAACTTTATTTTCATTTGGAAATTTTCCAGGAGCAGGCAACAGTTTGCTTATACCTGTTCTTAGGTCCACTTCGGCGTATTCACCTAGCAAGAAACTTTCTCCTCTTTGGAGCTTAACATTTCCATATAGTTTACAGATCTCAGTTATGTTATTATAGATAGCTTTGTCACTAAATGCTACTTCATAATTAGTTTTAATAGAAACATTCTTAAAACCTAATAACTTTTTTACTTTTGTGATATTTTTAGACTCTGTAAGATACCAAACTAATTTATCTGCTGAAACTATAAACTCATTGCTTTTTTTTGCTTCAGCATTGCCTGTAGCGATTGCAATATTTTTAGACCTCCAATATTCAAGTTTTTTTCTAGATTTTAAAATATTTGATTCTGATGTTAAAGTGATCTCTTTGCCAGTTATCAGAAAATAATCTTTTTTTAGGGTGTATTCAGCATAATCACCACCTTTGATTTGTAACGCGTTGTCTTCAATAATTACATTTTTTTTTGCTTGTACTTTTTTAATATTCATTTCGGAAGCTTCACTTTCACTGTAAAAAGCTTCAATTCTATCAGATTTTAATGATAACGTTCCACTTACAGCACGAGCATTGCCAACTGCTACATATTTATTTTTATTTTTATGCCATTCGATACCTTCGTCAGCAAAGATTTCTATGGGTTCTCCCTTGCCTGAAAAGTTTGATAATTGTTGTGAATGGACAGTTTTTACTAAAATTAAAGTTACTACTAATAAAATAGTACAAGCTTTTATATTATTTATCATTTTTAAGTATTAATTTTGATTTTCCGGTGAATATTATTTTCTTCCCTCTTTCGAAGATTTCAAAACCTTCTGAGTAAATAAAAGAGTTCTTTTTCTCTCCAGTTACGCTTTTGTTGCCTGATAAAGTTTCTTTTTTGAAGTCAAATTGCATCTCTGATGTTTTAAATATCATATCTTCTTGATCATTAAGTCTTACGTTTCCAGTGACTTTTAATTGCTGAACCTCTTTATTAAAAACTCCTTCGTCACCACTCAAAAAGAATCTTTCTTCCCCTGAATTCATTTCTCCTATCGGTTCTTCTAGATTAAAAATATCGGGTGTCCGTTTAAATCTCGTGGCCTTAGAGGCCATTACTTTGAATGGTTGATTTTTTTTATCTACCCCCATAAAAGTTGGTTTTTGAAGAACTTGGGTTACGGATTGAAAGTCATTATTTTCAATCACATTATTTGTTGTAATTTGATTATCTAAAGGTTCATTATTATAAAATACCAACAAAAGTATAATTGCTGAGACTAATAAGAATCCATATTTAACAAATTTTATAAAAACAGAATAATCAATCATTTTACTTTTTTAGAATATCATGCATGTGTATAATACCTATAGGCTTTCTTCCTTTGGTTATAAAATAGTTGGTTATTGATTGATCATTCATCATCTTCAGAGCTTCAGATACAAGGGTTGAAGGAGACAAAGTCTTTGGCCTTTTTGTCATAACATCAATAACATTTTTGTCCATTAAATCAGGGCTCATATGCCTTCTCAAATCTCCATCTGTAATAATTCCAGTCAGGTCACCTTTTTGCGAAACAACTCCGACACAACCTTTGCCTTTGGATGTCATTTCTAGAATTGCATCGCTGACCTTTTGTTTTTCAGATATTAGGGGGATAAATTTATTTTTCTTCATTATATCCCGCACCTCTAATAGAATGTGCCCTAATTTTCCACCAGGGTGTAATGCATGAAAATCTTTTGATGTGAAACCTCTTTTTTTTAATAAAGTAACAGCAATAGCATCACCTATTGCTAGCATACAAGTGGTGGAACTTGTTGGTGCTAATTCAAGTGGACAAGCTTCAATATTTTTAGGTATAAGAATAAGGTAATTAGACTCTTTGGCTAGGGTACTTTCCGGGTCACTTGTGATGGATATTATTGGTATTTTTATTTTTTTGCAATGAAGTATCAAATTAATTAGTTCAGATGATTCGCCAGAATTAGAAATTAAAATTATAGAATCTTTTTTTTCTAGCATTCCAAGGTCCCCATGATTTGCCTCAGACGGATGTATAAAAAATGATGGTGATCCAATTGATGAGAGTGTTGAAGCAATTTTAGAGGCAATATGACCACTTTTGCCAATTCCAGAAATGAAAATTTTTCCCTTGTTATTAAAAAGCAGGTTTACAGTTTTTAAAAAATCAGAATTAATACTATCTTTAAGTAATCTCAATGCTTTAATTTCGATTTCAATAACCTCTTTTCCTGTTTCAATCTCCATATCAAAAATACTCTAGTGTGAAAAAATATCTAAATTATACCAATCAAGAAAATCAAGTTTTATTCTTGTGGGAAGAAAATTGAAAATTGACTTGGCTATATCGGTTCTTCCTTCACGATGAAGCATTTTTTCTAAATTATATTTGAGCTCAAATAGAAATATCACATCGTGAGATGCATATTTAATCTGATTATCTGATAAATTTTTTGAAGACCAATCTGAAGATTGTTGAGATTTATTTAGATCAACGTTCAATAGTTCTTTGCATAAATCTTTTAAACCGTGTCTATCAGTATAGGTCCTTACTAACTTAGAAGCAATCTTAGTGCAGAAAATATTTTCAAGATCTACCCCAATAAACTTTTTAATCATTGCTACATCAAATCTTGCATAGTGAAAAATCTTTTGAATTTTAGGGTTTGAAAGAAGTTTTTCTATTTCTGGTCTATTTTCAGAATGAAAGGATTGTTCATCAAACTGCACTATGTGACATTCATCTATGGAAAAAGCAAATTGAATTAAGCACAACCTATCTCGGAAAAGACTGAGTCCGGTAGTTTCCGTGTCTATAGCAACTTCATTATCATACTCTATTCCTTTTGGTAGATCATCTTTATGCAAGTAAATCTTAGATTTTCCAAATTTAAAAGTTTTCATTTTTCGTTAAATTTTTGTTATGTTATTAATACCAGAGTTATTAAGAAAATAGTAAGAAAAAATAATGAACACTAAAATTAATGGAAAGAAAGTAATTATTTTCGGTGGAACAGGTTTTATTGGTTCTCATCTGATAAATAGTTTATGCAAAAATTCATGCCAAGTTGATGTGGTAACTAGAAAAAATATTAAAAAACTCGACTTTTTTATCGGGAATGAGCCTGGCCAAGTAAGAATTGTGAAAATTGAAAAATTTCAAAAAGATCAGTTGGATCAAATTATTACAGGTTCCGAGATACTATTTAATTTAATTGGAATTCTTTACGAGAAGAAAAAAGGAGATTTTATAAAAGCACATATAGATATTCCAAGAGAATTAGCAGCATCAGCCTCAAGAGTTGGCTTGAGAAACTTCATTCATGTCTCGGCC
>JBJKUR010000005.1:0-5336 GCA_045563055.1 Alphaproteobacteria bacterium | reverse complement strand
AGCAGTTAAAATATCGTATATTAATCAAATGTCTGATTTATGTGAAAAAGTTGGAGCAGATGTTCATGATGTTGCAAAAGGAATAGGTTTAGACAAAAGAATAGGAAGTAAATTTTTACACCCTGGTCCAGGTTATGGTGGATCTTGTTTTCCTAAAGATACTCTAGCCTTAGTGCAAACTGCTAAGGAGTATGATTTAAATCTTTCTCTAGTTGAAACTGTAGTTAAATATAATAAACAAAGAAAATCTGATATGGCAGATAAAATTATTGAAGCTTTTAATAATAATTGCCAGAATAAAAAGATATCAATTCTTGGTCTTTCATTTAAACCAGAAACTGATGATATGAGAGACAGCCCTTCTTTAGATATAATTCCAATATTAAAAGAAAAAGGTTTCGATATTTCTGTATTTGATCCAGTTGCAATGGATGAGGCAAAAAAAATATTAAAAAATATAGAATTTTCAAATAATATTGAAGAATGTCTTCAAGACAGTGATGGGTTAGTTATTTTAACTGAGTGGAATGAATTTAGAGGTTTATCAGCTACTAGGCTAAAAAAAGTTATGAAAGGGAATATATTAGTAGATTTAAGAAATTCATTAAATCCTGAGAGCTTTCAAAAAAGTGGATTTAACTTAATACAGCTAGGAAGACCAAAAAAAACTAACCTGTAATATTAGTGCCTTGCGATTTTGGTCTTTTCATTCCTTCAATTAAATTAGTCATTTCAATTTTGCCGGTTATTTTACCTTTTGTGTTTTCAATAGTAACAGGCTTTGACGGAGAATCTGACATTATTTGGAGGATATCTTCTAATACCATATTTTCTTGAACTACTGGCCCTGTGCTTTTGGAATTTGTTGGCGTCATTATTGACTTAGCCTGAATAACTCTAGCCCTATTAATATCTTTTATGAAATCAGAGACATAGTCATCTGCTGGCTGCATAATAATTTTTTGAGGATCACTATCTTGAACCATACTTCCATCCCTAAGAATAGCTATTCTATCTCCGATTTTAAGGGCTTCATCAAGATCATGAGTAATAAAAATTATTGTTTTATGCAATTCATTTTGAAGATCTAAAAGAATATTCTGCATTTCAGATCGAATAAGAGGGTCTAACGCAGAAAAAGCTTCATCCATAAGAAGAATTTCAGCGTCAGTTGCTAAGGCTCTAGCTAGACCAACTCTTTGTTGCATTCCACCAGATAATTGGCCAGGATAATATGTCTCATAACCATCTAAGCCAACGCGACTAATCCATTTTTTTGCTCTTTCGTTCCATTCACTCACTGGAATATTTTGAATTGCAAGACCATAACCAACATTTTGTAATACTGTTTTATGAGGGAAAAGTGCAAACTTCTGAAATACCATAGACATGTTATTTTGTCTAAATTGGATCAGTTCCTTTTGTGATAAACTTAGAATATCTTGATTATTAACTAAGATTTCTCCACTTGTTGGCTCTATTAATCTATTTAAATGCCTGATTAGTGTTGATTTACCAGATCCAGACAAACCCATTACAACTTGAATTTTTGCTTTTCTGATATCTAAATTAATTTTATTTAGACCAAGAACACAATTACACTTTTCAAGCAATTCATCTTTACCCATTCCATCCTTAACTAAATTCAGAGCTTCATTAGTATTGTCACCAAAGATTTTATAAAGTTGATTAACTTTGATTAATATATCGTCCTTGCTCATCAAACTAGTCCTTACCGTCATTTCTATATTTTTGCATTCTCAATCCAAATTTTTGAGTTACTCTGTCAAATATTATGGCAAGCACTACAATAGCAAGGCCATTCATAAGTCCTAAAGCGAGGTATTGATTCGAAATAGCTCTTAACACTGGAAGACCTAGCCCTTTAACTCCTATCATTGAAGCAATAACTACCATAGCTAATGCCATCATTATCGTTTGATTAACACCTGCAAATATAGTTGGAAGAGCAAGTGGCATTTGAACACCAAAAAGTTTTTGCCAATAATTTGCTCCAAAAGAATCTGCAGCCTCTAGTACATCTTTGTCAACTAATCGAATTCCTAAGTTAGTTAAACGTACTATTGGAGGAATAGCATAAATACAAACAGCGATTAAACCAGGCACTTTTCCAATACCAAGCAACATTACAACTGGGATCAAATAAACAAAACTAGGAATAGTTTGCATCACATCTAAAACTGGTACTATTAGAGCTTGTACCTTATTACTTCTAGCCATGGCTATTCCCATTGGAATTCCAATAGATATACATAAAAATGTGGCTACTAATATAATAGCTAAAGTAGACATGGTGTCTTCCCACATTCCAAAGTAGCCGATTAACATAAAACTTAAAAAAGTTCCTATTAGAACGGGTATAGAGCGAGATCCAATCCAAGCAAGTATCAGGATTCCAAAAATAATTAACGGCCATGGAGTGTTAATAAAGAACTTTTCGAACCAAACTAAAAACATTAATAGAGGTTCAAAAAAAGCTTCAATTTCAGCACCATAAGAACGAGAAAAATCAGTAAAAGCAAAATCAACTGTTTTTTTGAACTCTCTTAAATCAGACCTACTCATGTCAGGAAAATTAAAAAACCAGTCCATTTATTGACCTTTACTAAAAAATAATCACTACTTCATTACGAAGTAGTGATTAAACTATTTTGATTACTAACTATAAGCTAGCTTTTACTTTTTTTGCAACGTCAGGGCTAACCCATTTTTCCCAAACATCACCATGCTTTTCAAGAAATTCAAATGCAGCATCTTTGCCTGAAGCTTTTTGTTCAGTCATAAACACAAGCATACCATTCATAATGTTACCTGGATAAACTCTATTACTTATAAAATCTAATGCTACTCCAGCATTTTTCTTAAAGTTTGAAGTTACAACGGTATTAACCTCCGATTTTGTCCAAGATGATACTTTAGGATTAGCACAGTCTTTTTCAGCTTTAACCATACAACCATCCCAGTTTTCTTTCCCACCGAACGGTACGCCAAAGTCTAACTTATGCATTTTATATTTACCAATCATAGAAGTTGGCGACCAGTAATAACCAAACCAGTTTTCACCTCTTTCAACAGCTTTAGCCATTGAACCATCTAATCCAGCTGCACTTCCGGGATCAACTAGAACCCAACCTTTTTTTTCCATATCAAAAGCTCTAAATAGGTTAGCATTTACTAATTGGCAGCCCCATCCAGCAGGACACCCAACAAAGGCACCTTTTGATTTATCTTCAGAATAAGGAAATAAGTCAGGTCTATTTATAACATCAAGAGCCGTCTTCAACTCAGGATGTTTTTTAATAGTTGCTGGGGGTAACCACCAACCTTCACCCAAGCCAGTAATAGGGGCTTTATTAGCAACAATTAACCTTCCTTCGTTAGTAGCTTTTTTTAAAGGTTCCACCACAGCATTAGCCCATAGTTCAGGGGCAACATCTGGAGCACCTTTTTCATTCATTGATGTAAAAGTTGGCATTGTAGCACCAGCCACCAATTCTACTTCACACCCATAACCTTTTTCTAAAATTATTTTATCAACATTTGCCATTAACTCAGCAGACGCCCAATTCATTTCTGCAATGCTAACTTTTCCACATGCAGCATTACCTATTGTAGCCCAACTAAGGCCTACGGCTACGGTTGCCGCCATTGTAAACGCAGCTCCGAATACCCGTTTCATCTTATCCTCCTGTTTCCGCTTGTAAAAATTTTACAAACCTTTGTTATTTTTGTTAAAAAACCACATAATTGTGAATTTAAGAATCATTGTAACAATAAAAATACTTTAATTGCAAATCGCCATGTAAGCTTATCGCAAGTAATATTGATTAAGTGATTGATATATATGTATAATATTTTTTTATTAAATTTTTATATATTTACATTTCAATTATTACTTTGATTTATAGCTCGTTAAATTATAAATTTATAAATAATTGAAATATTAGTTTTGTGTGTATTAATTATGTTTATAGATTCAACACCATTTTTAATTGCTCTTGTCGTAACTTTTTGCGTTCTTATTTCTGTTGTTATCTGGAATAATATTAATGCCCCACTTCCACCCCAAAAAGCACCACCAATTGAGCCAGGACCTTCACGTACTAGAGAAATATTAGCTAGGTTTAGTGATTTTTATACAAATTTAAATCCAGAAGGAGAAATGATATTCGATGCTAGTATTTTACCTGATCCAAAGCAACATATAGTTCATGCATTATATGTTGGTTTTGACGAAAGTGAAAATGAAGATGAGAGATCTGCTATTGAAAGAGGTCTCAGAGCTATAGTTACATTTCAAGAAAGAGTAGGAGAAGAGCCTTTAAAAAGAGAGGTTTCTGAAACAGAAGAAATTTTAGGAGAAATAACTCCTAATTTTGAAAATCAAAATAATGGACAACAAATTGATTTAGAAGACGATGAAGAATTTAAAAAGATAGCTGTTTTAAGAGATCAAGAATTAGAATCACACTTTCAACATCTAAAAATAGAAATTTTGGAAAATTAGAGTAATAAAATGACCATTTTAAAAATTGACGATAAAAACGAGATTTATTACGAGTTTGTAAAACCAAAGGATAACGGTTTTACCTTTGTGTTTGTCAATGCGCTTACAGGAAACGTGACAGCTTGGAATGGAGAAATTGGTCAATTAGTTGTTACCCAAGGAAATGGATATCTAACATATAATTTTAGGGGACAAGAGACTAGTAAATTTGACGAGAGTTTAGATTTAGATACTGAAATTATAGTTTCAGATTTATGTTTGCTAATAGATGAATTAAAAATTCAAAACATAGTTCTAGTAGGACTTTCAATAGGTGGATTGTACGCAACTCTTGCATTAGAAAAAGGTATTAAGAGTAGAGGTCTCGTGTTGATAAACACTCTAAGAAAAAACAACTTAAGATTAAGTTGGATAAACGAGACTATGGTTAATGTTGCACGTTATGGAGGAACATCTTTATTAATGGATTTTAATATGCCTGTCATTGCCTCTCCTCGTTTTTTAGAACAAATGAAGCCAAAAGCTCTTAATCCAAACAATTATCTAGGATTAGAAGAGACTTCGGGAATTTTCAAATTAATGCAAGGATCTCTATCCGCAAATTGGGATTTAGATTGGTCTAAGATTAATGTACCTGTTTTAATAATGACTGGTCATCACGATAAAGTTTTCAGAGTACCAAGTGACATTGATGATATTATAAAAACAATTAAAAATACTAAAAGAATTGAGCTTGAAGATTGTGGTCATTTAATCCCAATTGAAAAACCACAAGAATTTGCAGGTTATATTAATAAATTTGTTAAAA
>JBJKUR010000004.1:0-7012 GCA_045563055.1 Alphaproteobacteria bacterium | reverse complement strand
ATCTGCACTATTCACTAGAGGAGAAACTCAAGCTATTGTCACTACAACTTTAGGAACTTCAGATGATGAACAAAGAATTGAAAGTTTAGATGGTCTTAAAAGAGAAAGATTTATGCTTCATTATAATTTTCCACCTTTTTCGGTCGGAGAGACTGGAAGGATAGGCACTGGTAGAAGAGAAATTGGACATGGAAAATTAGCATGGAGAGCTATCAAATCTTCATTACCTTCCAAAGAAAGTTTTCCATATACTTTTAGGATTGTTTCTGAAATTACCGAGTCGAACGGATCATCTTCCATGGCAACAGTATGTGGATCCTCACTAGCTTTAATGGATGCTGGAGTTCCTATAAAAGAACCAGTTGCAGGTATTGCAATGGGGCTTATAAAAGAAGGAGATGATTTTAGTGTTCTCTCCGATATTTTAGGCGATGAGGATCATTTAGGTGATATGGATTTTAAAGTTGCAGGAACTAAAGACGGAATTACCTCACTTCAAATGGACATAAAAATTACTGGAATTACATTTGAGATAATGGAACAAGCTTTAAAACAAGCTAAAGATGGAAGGGTGCATATACTTGGAGAAATGAATAAAGCTTTGTCTAAATCAAGAGATGATGTTGGAAAACACACGCCAAAAATGGAAAAAATAACAGTCGATAAGAAAGATATTGCAACTGTGATTGGAAAAGGTGGTGCTACAATACGAGAAATCGTGGAAAAATCTGGTGCTAAGGTTGATGTGAATGACGAAGGAGAGGTTACAGTTGCTGCTCCTGATGATAAAGCTCGAAATATAGCAATGCAGATGATAAAGGACTTAACTGCAAAAGCTGAGCTCAATAAAATATATAACGGTAAAGTAATGAAGATTATGGAGTTCGGAGCATTTGTAAACTTTCTAGGAAAGCAGGATGGACTCGTCCATATTTCAGAACTTGCAAATAAAAGAGTTGCAAAGGTGACTGATGTTGTAAAGGAGGGCGACGAAGTAAAAGTTAAGGTCATAGGATTTGACAGAGGAAAAGTTAAACTTTCTATAAAACAAGCTGCAGTTTAATTATAAAATCTAAATAATACCAAAATACTTTTAGAGATATTTCACTGAAAATGAATAATCATATTAAGCAACTTGATGTTTTTAGGGCCCTGGCAGCATTAAGTGTTTGCGCGGTTCATTTCACTTATGATACTTTTTTTACTAAATACTTTGCTCAGGGGCTGTTTGTTCAGTTGTTTTTCACTCTAAGTGGTTTCGTAATATGTCTAAACTATATTGAAAAACTTCAAAAATTTAATGTCTTAAAGTCTTTTTTAATCAAAAGATTTAAAAGATTATATCCTTTGCACTTATTTTTTTTAACAATTTTTGGAATAATAGAACTTTTAAAATATTTTATATTTCTAGAATATGGAATAGAAGCAAATAATAAAGTATTTGAAACAAATAATTTTAAAAATTTTTTGTTAAATTTATTCTTATTACAACATTTTGCTGAGAGCTATAGTTTCAATACACCTTCTTGGTCAATCTCCGTTGAGATTATGCTTTATATTTCTTTTGGAATATTAACCCTTATAAGTAGAAAATTAATTTTTTTTGTCTGTGTTTTATATGTAATTACTTTTCTTTTCTTCTTAACTGACTTATATGGATCAGCACTTTCAATAAACGCTTTTTATTCAGGATTCTTTTCTTTTTCGATTGGATGTCTGTTTTGCTTAATATATAAGAAAAAAAATTTCTATTTTCATAAAACATTTCCTAATCTTATATATTTTTTATTAATATTAATGTTTTTATTAGAAATTTTTTATTTTAGGAAACTTTCAAATTTTAGTTATCTTTATTCGATAATTTTTGGTTTAATTTTCTACATTTCGTGTTTTTTAAACTCAAATTTTGTTTTGTACAAATTTTTTTTTAATAAATTTTTTATCTATTTAGGAAAGATAAGTTATAGTATTTATTTAAGTCATCTTTTAATTTTCTATTTATTAAACAATACACTTCGGTTTGTATTAAATATACCAACAAATATAAACAAGGAAGGTGATGTAATACTTGAGCTTACAATTTTGGAGGCGCACTTATATACAATAATGGCATATATAATTACTATAACTTTTTCTCATTTTACTTATAAAAATATAGAAATGAAATTTTATAAAAAATAATACAAAATTTTAGAAACCACCTCTCCAGTTGTTTCTGTCATTAAATTGGTCTTTTTCATTTTTAGAAGTTGGTCTGAACAGATAGAGCAAGATAACGATTATAACAAAAAAAGATAAAATTAGTTCTACTATCATATTTTAAGACATATTTTTTGGATCTGGCATTCCAACTTTATTGTAACCAGCGTCTACATAATGTATTTCACCAGTAACGCCCCCACTAAGATGACTTAATAAATATAAAGCAGAATTTCCTACATCGTAAATATCAACATTTCTCCTTAAAAAAGAATGATCTTCGTTCCATTTATACAAAAATTTAGCATCTCCGATTGCTGATGCTGCAAGAGTTTTAATTGGACCTGCACTAATCGCATTCACTCTTATTTTTTTTGAACCTAAATCTCTTGCAAGATATTTTACACTTGCTTCTAAGGCAGATTTACAAACCCCCATAACGTTATAGTTAGGAATAGCTTTAGTAGATTCATAAGTTAATGTAAGCATACTTCCACCTTCTTTCATAATTTTTGAAGCCTCTTTTGCAACTTCAGTAAATGAGAAACACGAAATTAACATGCTTTTTAAAAAATTTTCTCGTGTTGTATTAAGATATTCCCCTGACAACTCCGATTTATCGGAGAATGCAACAGCATGTACCACAAAGTCTATTTGACCCCATTCTTCTTTAATATCTTCAAACAATTTTATTACTTCTTCCTTTTTTTCAACATCACAACTAAATGTGACTTTTGAATTTAGTTTTTCTGCTAGTGGTATAACTCTTTTTTTAAGAGCATCACCCAAGTATGTGAAAGCTAATTCAGCACCTGCTTCTGCCAATTTTTGGGAGATTCCCCACGCAATAGACCTCTCATTTGCTACTCCCATAATTAATCCTTTTTTTCCTTTCATAAAATCCATTAATTAAACCTTTTCAAAAACTAGAGTTGCATTAGTTCCGCCAAAGCCGAAACTGTTTGACATGACTGAGTTTAAATTGACACCTTTTTCAACCTTGGTAACTATTGGGTATTTTTTAGCCTCGTCATCCATATGAGTAATATTTGCCGATGCAGCTATAAAGTTGTTTTTCATCATGATTAAACTGTAAATAGCTTCATGTACGGAAGTTGCTCCTAAAGAGTGACCTGCTAAAGATTTTGTGGAACTAATTTTTGGTTTGTAATCTTTAAATGTTTCCCCTACAGCTTTAAGCTCTGTTATATCACCCACTGGAGTAGAAGTTCCATGAGTATTAATATAATCAATTTTATTTTTTGCAGTACTTAAGGCCATTTTCATACACCTTACAGCACCTTCACCAGAAGGCGCAACCATGTCATATCCATCAGAAGTTGCCCCATATCCAGTTAATTCTGCATAAATTCTCGCTCCTCTTGCTTTTGCATGTTCGTATTCCTCTAATACCAAAACTCCTCCGCCACCAGCTATTACAAATCCGTCTCTAGTTTTATCGTAAGGTCTAGAAGCTTTTTCTGGAGTATCATTATATTTAGATGATAATGCTGTCATTGCGTCAAACATTGCCGTCATAGCAAAGTGGACTTCATCACTACCTCCTGCAAAAATAATTTTTTGTTTTCCTAATTGAATTAATTCCATTGCATTACCAATACAGTGCCCACTAGTTGCGCATGCCGAACTTATAGTGTAGTTAACTCCTTTAATCTTAAAGGGAACCGCTAAAGTTGCGGATGCAGTGCTTGACATAGTCCTTGGTACCACAAATGGGCCCATTCTCTTTGGATTTTTCGCTCTGGTTTTATCAGCAGCCAAAATAACATTTTCAATTGATGGTCCCCCTGATCCCATTATCATTCCTGTTGAAATGTTACTTACATCTTTATCATCTAATCCAGAGTCTTTCACGGCCTCTGCCATTGAAATATAATTATATGCTGATCCAGGCCCCATAAATCTTATAAATTTTCTATCCACGTGGTCTTCAAGATTTATTTTTGGTTTTCCGTGTATGTTGCTTTTAAGATTATATTCTTTGTACTCATCAGAAAATGAAATTCCTGACTTTGAATTTAATAACGATTGATAAACTTCATCCTGGTTATTTCCTAAACAGGAAACTACTCCAATTCCAGTTATAACAACTCTCTTCATTATTTGAATAAACCTACTTTTAAATTTTCTGTATTATAAATTTGTTTTCCGTCAGCTAATAATATTCCGTTAGCAAGACCTACAGTTGCACCTTCCTTTTTGAGAATTTTTTTCATATTTATCTCATAAACCGCTTTTTTGACATTTTTCAAAACCTCTCCAGTGAACTTTACTGTATTTACACCTAAAGCTCTTCCCCTGCCTGGATTTCCTAACCAACCCAAATAAAATCCAACCAATTGCCACATAGCATCTAAACCTAAGCATCCTGGCATCACTGGATCTTTTTTAAAATGACAATCAAAAAACCAAAGATTATCTTTTATGTCCAGTTCAGCAATTATTAATCCTTTACTAAACGTGCCCTTATTCTCGCTAATTTCAGTGATCCTGTCAAACATAAGCATTGGTGGCAAGGGAAGTTTTGCGTTCCCTGGACCAAAAAGATCACCATTTCCACAACTAATTAAATCCTCATATGTGTATGAGTTTTTTTTCATTTTTTGATAACCTTATTACTTGATTTAACCTAAATATAATATAGGTTTAGTTTAGAATAATTATAAATAACAATGCTTAATAACAGCAATTATATTGATAAACTAAGAAGCTCTGGCTTAAGACCTACTAAACAAAGAATTAAAATTTGTGAAATCTTATTCAATTCGGAAAAAACATTTCATTTTACAATAAATGATTTGGTAAAAAAAATTAGCAAAACAGCAAACGATAAAATTTCTTTAGCAACAGTTTACAACACGGTCCACGCTTTTAAAAAGAAAGGCTACCTGAAAGAGATACCAATAAACTCTGATCAAAGCTATTTTGATACCAATACGTCGCATCACCATCACTTTTATGATGAAAACCAAAAAGACTTAATAGACATAGATGATGCAGATGTAGAACCTGTTAAAATCAATACTAAAATTCCTGGCAAAAAAATTAAGTCTGTTGAAGTCTTAGTAAAAGTCGAAGACATTAATTCTTAGTCATATTTCTACATTATAATAGTTCTAAACTGTTGACAAATTTGTTTAGAATTATTATAAATTTACAAAGGAGATTAAATGAGCACTGAATTTAAAGATGAAAACTTCAAATCGAACGAATTAAGCAAATGTCCATTTACTGGAGCAGGAACATCAGCGAAATTTTCAGCAGGAAGAGGTCAAACAAACAGAGACTTTTGGCCAAATAGTTTAAACTTAAAAATATTAAGTCAACATTCTAATTTGACTAACCCAATGGATAAGAAGTTTAATTATGCAAAAGAATTCAAAAAATTAAATTTTAAAGCACTTAAAAAAGATCTAAAAAAATTAATGACAGACTCACAAGAATGGTGGCCTGCAGATTACGGTCACTATGGACCATTTTTCATAAGGTTAGCTTGGCATGCAGCTGGAACTTATAGAACAGGCGATGGCAGAGGTGGCGCAGGGACAGGCAATCAAAGATTTGCACCTCTCAATGCTTGGCCGGACAACGTTAATTTAGACAAAGCAAGATTATTATTATGGCCAATCAAACAAAAATATGGAAAACAAATTTCATGGGCCGACTTATTCATTTTGGTTGGAAACGTTGCCTTAGAGTCAATGGGCTTTAAAACTTTTGGATTTGGAGCAGGTAGAGTTGATATTTGGGAACCAGAGGATGATATTTACTGGGGTTCTGAAAAAGAAATGTTAGGTGTAGAAAGATATAGTGGAAAAAGAGATTTAGAACAACCACTTGGAGCTTCACATATGGGATTAATTTATGTAAATCCACAAGGACCAGATGCAAATCCTGATCCATTACTTGCCGCTCATGATATTAGAGAAACTTTTGGAAGAATGGCAATGAACGATTATGAAACTGTTGCGTTGGTAGCAGGAGGGCATACATTTGGAAAATCACACGGCGCTGCACCTGAGTCTCATAAAGGTCCAGACCCAGAGGCGTCAAGAATTCAAGATCAATCAACAGGATGGAATAGTAAGTATAAATCTGGAAAAGGTATTGATACCATTAGTAGTGGTATAGAAGGTGCATGGACGCAGTCTCCCATTAAATGGGACATGGGTTACTTTGATTGTTTGTTTAATCACGAATGGGAATTAACGAAAAGTCCTGCAGGAGCTCATCAATGGACACCTAAACAAAATGGTCAAAAAATAAAAATGGTTCCTGACGCCCATGATAAAAATAAAATGCATCCACCAATGATGCAAACAACCGATCTTTCATTAAGAATGGATCCATCATATGGTCCGATTTCAGAACATTTCTTTAAAAATCCTGACGAGTTCGCGGATGCTTTCGCAAGATCGTGGTTTAAATTAACTCACAGAGATATGGGTCCAAGAACATGTTACTTGGGTAGCGAAGTTCCAAAAGAAGAATTAATTTGGCAAGACCCTGTAAAAAAATCAAAATACAAACTAAAGGCAAAAGATATTAAAGATTTAAAATCTCAAATATCAAAGTCAAAAATATCTGTATCTGAATTAGTAAGTACTGCTTGGGCATCTGCTTCAACTTACAGAGGATCTGATAAGAGAGGCGGAGCTAATGGTGCTAGAGTAAGATTAGAACCACAAATTAACTGGGAAGTTAATAACAATGGTAAGACAACAAAAGTAATCAGTGCACTTGAAAAAATCCAAAACAAATTCAACACTAAGAAAAAATCAGTTTCATTAGC
>JBJKUR010000003.1:0-19676 GCA_045563055.1 Alphaproteobacteria bacterium | reverse complement strand
TAAAGCATTAGAAGCTCCTTGCAGACAAATTGCTGAAAACGCTGGTGTTGAAGGTTCAATTGTTATTGGTAAGCTCCTAGAACAAAAAGATAGCAGTTTTGGATTCGACGCGCAAAGTGAAACATACACTGACCTCGTTAAGTCAGGAATAATTGATCCGGTTAAAGTTGTAAGAACTGCTTTAGAGAATGCTTCATCTATAGCAGGTCTGTTACTTACAACTGAAGCTATGGTCGCTGAACTGCCAGAACCAAAAGAACCAATGCCAGCTATGCCAGGTGGCGGCATGGGCGGCATGGGCGGTATGGGCGGCATGGGCGGCATGGATTTTTAAACCGTTAGCAACAACTCGTTTTTAAAGGCCTAGTTCTTTATTTCTAGGCCTTTTTATTGGTAGTAGATCCCGGCGTCCATACTATAAAATTTCTTCCATATTTCCGAATCTTTCTCATCAATTTCCACAGTATCAAACCCACACCTTAATAAAAAAACATATTGATCAGGGAGTATGTGCCCACTCGCTCTTATCTCTTTAAGAAATTTGAATTGACCCCTTAATAACTTTGCATGAGTAAATGGTCTTCCATCTCGGAATGTTAGAAAGTTGAATTGTATCAAACTAAAATAATCTATGTCATTTACTATATTTTCTAGTGTTTGATCAGAATTAATTTGAACTCCAATTGAAATTCTTTTTTCTAAAAGGACATTTTTATTTTCTTTCCAAAAACCATCTTGAATAATTATTTTCTTGTGCCTAGAACTAATAAGATCATCAACATGATCAAAAAAAAAAAAATCATTATTTTTAAGTTTATCTTTGTAAAGGATTTTCATACAAATCTCTTTTGAATTCGCTAATTCCAATTCTTCTAAAAACAGATAAAAAGTCTTCATCTTCATTTTTTTTATTTTTTTGGTATGTGGCCAGTATTTTTTTGATTGCATCAAGCAGCTCGTTTTCAGGAAATGAGGGTCCTACAATTTCACCAATACTTGCATTTTCTGTTGCAGAGCCACCTAAAGTTATTTGATAAGATTCCTCTCCATTTTTGTCCAAACCTAAGATACCAATATTTCCAACATGATGGTGGCCACAAGCATTAATGCAACCAGAGATTTTTATTTTTAAATTCCCAATTTTTTTTTGTACACTGTAATCATTAAAAAAATTACCTATTTTCTGAGAAATAGGTATTGACCTAGCCGTAGCAAGTGCACAATAATCCATCCCTGGGCAACAAATTGTATCAGAGATCAGACCAATATTTGGTGTTGATAACCCTATTGCCTTTAGTTTTTGCCACAGTTGAAAAAGTTGAGAATTTTTAATATGTGGTAATATCAAATTTTGTTCGTGGGTCACCCTTAACTCGCCGCATGAAAACATTTCGGATATTTTTGATAATTCATTCATTTGCAAAGAAGATATATCACCTGGTGGTTTTCCTGGTGGCTTTAGAGAGATATTTACTATTGAGAATCCTTCAACTTTATGTTTAATAACATTTTGCGATAGCCATTGATTATATTCAATATCATTTTCTTGGGGCATTCTGTTTTTTTTAGTTCTCTTTATTGGAAGTTTGAAAAAGCTATAGATTTTCTCAATTTGACTTTTTGTAAGCTCCAATTTTTTATTTTTAAATTTCTTAAACCTCTCATTTATTAAAAATTCCAATTTTTTTTGCCCCAGTTCGTTTACAAGAATTTTAATTCTTGCCTTATAGATGTTATCTCTTCTTCCAAATTCGTTATATATGGATAAAATAGCTTCTAAATAATTTAATAAGTCTTTTTTTTCTAAAAAATTTTTTATTTTTTTTGCGACAAATGGACTTCTTCCTTGGCCCCCCCCCAACATATACCTCGAAACCTGTCTTGGAGTTTTTTTTTACAAGTTTCAAACCTATATCATGAACTTCTATGGCAGCCCTGTCAATTTTTGCCCCTGTAATGGCAATTTTAAATTTTCTTGGAAGAAATGAAAATTCTGGATGAAAAGTTGACCATTGCCTAATTATTTCACACCAAGGCCTAGGGTCTTCAACTTCCTGATTATTAATACCTGCCAAATGATCACACGAAATATTTCTAATACAATTTCCTGATGTCTGAATTGCATGCATTTCAACGCTCTCTAATTCACTTAAAATATCAGGAACATCAGGTAGTTTTGGCCAATTAAATTGTATGTTTTGTCTGGTAGTAAAATGACCGTAGCCTTTATCAAACTTTTCGGAAATATCTGCAAGTTTTTTTAATTGCACGTGTGATAGTTCACCATAGGGTATTGCTACTCTGAGCATATATGCATGAAGTTGAAGATACAAACCATTCATAAGTCTTAGAGGTTTGAATTCATCTTCAGTTAAGTCTCCTTTAAGTCTTCTTTCAACCTGAAATCTGAATTCATTGGTTCTATTTTTTAAAAGTTTCTTATCTTTTTCAGAATATTTGTACATCTATTTTCCTTGGAAGGTTATACCATTCTTTCTAATTTTATCCCTGAGTTTTCTAATTTTTCCTTCATCTGTTAATTCAACAAAAAAGGGAGAGATAATTATGCATTTTTTTTCATCTTCTAAGGCAATTTTTTCGTAAGTTTCTATTTCATTTCTTTTAATTTTAATTGCATCATCAAAGTATTTACTCCATTTATTATTACTTAAATATAACACATTTCCAGAAATAAGATCATTTGCAGTAAGATAAAAATAGTCACCTTTTAATTTTTTTGCCATGAGACAAAAGTATAAATAATATTAAAAAAGTAAAGGTTTTTTAAAAAAAATACAACAAAAAAAAGGAATATTTATTTATATACACAAAAGATATGTATATTAATATTTTTTTAATTTGATAATCATTATAAAATCATTGATTATAAAAGCTTATGGATGAAATTAAATTTAAACAATGGCCTTTTCTTGAGGCTAAAAAATTATTAAAACGCCTTAAAAATTCTTCTAAAGAATATTGTATCTTCCAAACTGGATATGGACCATCCGGACTACCTCACATTGGTACTTTTGGTGAAGTGTTAAGAACATCTATGGTTATAAAAGCATTTAATTATTTATCTGATATACCCACCAAGCTTTTTGTTTTTTCTGATGATATGGATGGTTTAAGGGAAAGTACCAGATAATATTCCTAACAAAAAAATTGTAGAGGAAAACCTTGAGAAACCTCTATCTTCAATTCCAGATCCATTTCATAAATTTTCATCTTTTTCCGAGCATAATAATAATAAACTTAAAGAATTTTTAGGTGAGTTTGAATTTAAATTTGAATTCAAGTCAGCAACAGATCATTACAAAAATGGTAAATTTAATAAGGGTCTTCAAGCAATCTTTGATAATTACCAAGAAATTCTTGATATTATTTTGCCGACTCTAGGTAAAGAAAGAAGGGAGACATATTCACCGTTTCTTCCAATCTGCAATGAGACAGGGAAAGTACTTCAAGCAAAGATTCTTGAACTAAATAAAAAAAAAAAGAGTTTAGTATATATAGATCCTTTTACACAAAAAAAAAAAGAAACATCTATATTTGACGGAGAATGCAAGTTGCAATGGAAAGTAGATTGGGCAATGAGATGGCACACTCTTAACGTTGACTATGAAATGAATGGTAAGGATTTAATAGAGTCTTATATACTTTCAAGCAGAATCAATAAAGTTATAGGGGGTATACCTCCGGTTAACTACACTTACGAACTTTTTTTGGATGAAAATGGAGAAAAGATATCTAAATCTATTGGTAACGGAATTTCTGTAGATGACTGGTTGAAGTTTTCACCCAAAGAAAGTTTAGAACTTTTTATGTTTCAGAACCCAAATAGAGCAAAAAGATTATTTTTTGATGTAATTCCGAAAACAACTGATGAATTTTTGAGATTCAGTCAGGCCTATGCGGAACTTACTCAAGATGAAAAATTAAATAATGCACTATGGTTTATAAACTTTAATGAAAATAAAAAAATTCCTGACAATATTACTTTTAACATGGTTTTAAATTTAGCTAGTGTATGTAATGCTGAATCAAGTGATATTTTATGGGAATTTATTTATAACTATTACCCTGAAATGAAAAATGAAAAAAATGATTGGATTGATGAACTATTAAAATATGGCGTACATTTTTTTAAAGAGTTTATTTTACCTACAAAAAAGTACAGATTACCAACACCTGAAGAAAAACAAGGTTTTAAAAAATTAATTGATCTACTAAAAAAAACACCAGAGAATGCTAAACCAGAAGACATACAAACCAAAATATATGATATAGGTATGTCTTTAGGTTTTGAAAATTTGAAAGATTGGTTTTCAGCTTTTTACGAGGTCATTCTTGGTCAAAAGCAAGGACCTAGATTAGGATCTTTTATTAAATTTTATGGCATTACAAAAACAGTTGAATTGCTAGAAAGTAAAGTGGAAAAAAATTAATATGAAAAAATTTGTGTACAGAGTTTTATATAGCAAAGAATGGGAGAGATTTCAAAAAGATAGGATTTACAAAGGAAACGAATTAGATAAGAACTCGGGGTTTCTTCATTTATCAAATAAGCAACAGTTAGAAAAAACTATAAATATACATTATAAAAAAAAAAAAATTTAGTTATTTTAAAAATTGAAAGTAAAAAATTAAATAAAAATTTAGTATGGGAATTTTCGAGAGGAGGAGAGAAATTTCCACATTTTTATGATGAACTTCATTTAGATGATGTAACTGAAATTAGTTTGCCAGATGTCTAAGTTTTTTAATTATAATTTAGTATCAAAGTTGACGAGCTTTTTGCCACCAGAATTTTTACATTATTCTTTTTTACAATTTTTGAAACTTAACATTTTAAGAAAGACAAAGAATTTTGAAAATTTAAAAATTAATATACTCAATAGAGAATTCGAAAACCCTCTAGGTCTAGCAGCTGGTTTTGATAAAAATGCAGAGGTTATAGATGGATCTTTGGGTTTAGGTTTTGGCTTTGTTGAGGTAGGAACGGTGACTCCAATGCCTCAAGAAGGAAACCCTAAACCTAGGGTTTTCAAGATTCCTGAATTCGAGGCAATTATTCAGAGGCTTGGGTTTAATAATAGTGGTGTTGAGATTTTTTTGAATAATCTTAAAAAAATAAAAAAAACACAAAATCAAATAATAGGAGTAAATATAGGTAAAAATAAAGGGTCAGAAAAACCGTATTCAGATTATGAATTTTTATATGAATTGATGCAACCTTTTTCAGACTATATAACTATAAACATATCATCACCAAACACACCAGGACTCAGAGACCTCCAAAAGAAAGAAAAACTGGAAGGGTTAATAAAAAATTTATCTAAATATAAAAAAAAACCAACTTTCATTAAATTATCGCCTGATCTGTCAGAAAAAGCTTTGGAGGATATTTGTAAAATATCTTTAGAGTCAAAAGTTATTGATGGTTTAATCCTTACTAATACAACTATTAAAAGAGAGGTTTTAGAATCAAAGCCAATAAAAGATTTCTGGAAAATTAATGAGGAAGGAGGTTTATCAGGCCCGCCATTAAAAGAACTAAGTAATGAGGTTATTAAAAAAGTTTATAAACTTACTAAAGGAAAAATAATTCTTATAGGAGTTGGTGGGATTTCTAGTGGTAGAGATGCCTTTGAAAAAATTTCCTCTGGTTGTAGTCTGATACAACTATACACTTCGCTTGTATTTAAAGGCCCTAACGTTGTTAACGATATTTTATCGGAACTTAGCAGTATACTTAATGATAAAGGAATTAAATGTCTAGACGAACTTATAGGAACTAATAAATTAATATGATTGAGTGCAAAAAATTAGAAACCCTGAAAGAGATTGAGGATAATTATAATTTTTTTTAATAGATTTATGGGGTGTTGTTCACAATGGAGTGGAATTATTTGAATCTGTGAGATTATCTTTAATGAGACTTAAGGAAAAAAAAAAAAAAAATAATTTTTATCACAAATGCTCCTAGAAGAGCCTTTGTTATATCTCAACAGTTACACCAATTTGGTTTATCAAAAAATAATTATGACTATATTGTTTCATCAGGAGAAATTACTTGGATTAGTCTAAAAAAAAATTATAAAAAAAAAAAATGCTTTCTAATTGGCCCGCCAAGGGATTATCATCTTGTAGAGGGGTTGGACGTTGAAATTGTTGAAGATCTTACCATGGGAGTAGATTTAATTATTAACACTGGTCCATGGGGTGATGACGATAAATTGGAGAATTACACCAAGTTATTAAATGATCTTTTTAAGTTTAACGCTCTAATGATTTGTTCTAATCCAGATAAAACAGTAATAAGAGGTAAAAATTTTATGATATGTGCTGGATTGCTAGCAGAATACTATGAAAAAATTGGGGGTGAGGTAAAATATTTTGGTAAACCGCACAATAATATTTATGAGTTTAGTTTTAAATTAATAAATGAAAGAAAAAAAATTTTAGTCATTGGTGATTCACTTGATAATGATATTAAAGGTGCTAACTTACAGAATTTAGATTCAGTTTTAATTACCGAAGGAATACACAGAGAAGTAAATAATAATAACGATATTGATAAACAAAAATTAGATGATTTAATAAAAAAAAAAAAAATTTTTCCAACATTTTTTATGAAAAATTTAAATTAAAAAGAGAGAGCATTGTCAAAAAAAATTATTAAAGACTGGGAAGATTCAGCTTCAAAAGAATTAAAGGGAAAAGCATTAGACCAACTTTTTTGGGAAACACCTGAAGGAATAAAGGTTAAGCCCTTATATACTAAAGATGATGTGAAAGACCTTAGTCATGAAATTGGTTTACCAGGTTTACCTCCATTTACTCGAGGACCTCGAGCAACTATGTATTCGAATAGACCTTGGACTATTAGACAATATGCAGGTTTTTCTACAGCTGAGGAATCTAATAAATTTTACAAAGAAGGACTTAAAAACGGAGTAATGGGTCTGTCTGTTGCATTTGATTTGGCTACACATAGAGGTTATGACTCAGATCATAAAAGAGTTGTTGCTGATGTAG
This sequence comes from Alphaproteobacteria bacterium, assembly GCA_045563055.1. Classification (GTDB taxonomy): domain Bacteria; phylum Pseudomonadota; class Alphaproteobacteria; order Methylaequorales; family Methylaequoraceae; genus Methylaequor. The sequence goes on along the minus strand of JBJKUR010000003.1, from coordinate 12,632 downwards.
GTAATGCTGGTGTTGCAATAGACTCTGTGGAAGATATGAACAAATTATTTGAAGGCATACCGCTTGATAAAATGAGTGTTTCTATGACCATGAATGGAGCTGTTATTCCTGTTTTAGCTTGCTTTATTGCGAGTGGATTAAACCAAGGATGTTCGTTAGAAAAACTTACTGGAACAATACAAAATGATATTTTAAAAGAGTTTATGGTAAGGAACACATTTATTTTTCCTCCTAAACCTAGTATGAGAATAGTCGCCGATATTATTGAGTATACATCCAAAAAAATGCCAAAGTTTAACTCTATTTCGATAAGTGGTTATCATATGCAGGAGGCTGGTGCAAACCAGGTTCAAGAACTCGCTTATACACTTGCTGATGGTAAAGAATATATGAAAGCAGCCCTTGATAGAGGGCTTAATATTGATGATTTTGCACCAAGGTTATCTTTTTTCTGGTCTATCGGGATGAATTTTTTTATGGAGATTGCTAAAATGAGAGCTGCAAGATTTATGTGGTCTGAAATTGTTAAAAAATTTAACCCAAAAAATATTAGAAGCTTGGCTTTACGTACACATTGCCAAACATCAGGGGTTTCTCTAATGGAACAAGATGCATATAATAATGTTGTTAGAACAACAATTGAAGCAATGGCTGCAGTGCTTGGAGGGACACAATCCCTTCATACAAATAGTTTTGATGAGGCTTTGGCACTCCCAACTCCTTTTTCTGCAAGAATTGCTAGAAATACTCAATTAATCCTTTCCGAAGAAACAGGTATTACAAAGGTAATTGACCCATTAGCCGGTTCTTACTATTTAGAAAGTTTGACATCTAGTATGGTAAAAGAGGCAAATAAGTTAATTGATGAAATTGACGAGGTTGGGGGAATGGTTAAGGCAATAGAATTAGGTATTCCTAAAATGAGAATCGAAGAAAGTTCAGCAAAAAGGCAAGCAAAAGTTGACTCAGAGGAACAAATAATTGTTGGAGTTAACAAATACAAACCCACAGAAAAACAAGATATTAATATTTTATCTATAGATAATGAGGAGGTAAGAAAGAAACAAATATCTGCACTTCATAAGCTCAAAAGCTCAAGAGATAATAAAGTTGTAGAAGAATATTTAAAAAAAATTGAGCAAGTTGCTAAAAATGATGGGAATCTTTTGGAGATATGTATAGAGGCAGCCAAAAACTTTTGCACTGTTGGAGAAATGACGGAGGCAATGGAAAAAGTTTTTGGAAGGCATACTTTGTCCAGCAAAACTATCAGCGGAGTTTATGGTAAAAATATTAAACAAAATGAAAAAATAGATTCTGTTAACTATCACATTAAAGACTTTATTGATCGGAAGGGTAGAAGACCAAGAATGTTGGTTGTAAAAATGGGTCAAGATGGACATGATAGGGGGGCAAAATTAATTGCTACTGCTTTTGCTGACCTAGGCTTTGATATTGATGTTGGACCTTTATTTCAGACTCCTGATGAAGCTGCTAAGCAGGCAATTGAGAATGATGTACATATCATTGGTGTTTCAACGTTAGCTGCTGGACATAAAACTTTAGTTCCTCTCTTGATTCAAGCTTTAAAAAAAAATGACGCTGGAAGTATAAGGGTAATTTGTGGTGGGGTTATACCACCTCAAGATTATGATGAACTTTATAATATTGGGGTTAGCAAAGTTTTTGGACCAGGTACTAATATTCCAGAGGCAGCTATTGAAATTATTAAAATACTTTAGTATATTAACCGTAATGGTTAAATATGAACTTAAAGCAATATCTAAAACTTCAAAAAATATCAAATAATAGTTTTTCTAAACTTTTAGGAATATCTCCTGTGTCTTTATCCAGATATATAAGTGGTGAGAGATTTCCAGAAAAAAACATATTAATAAATATTTATAACCACACTGAAGGTTTCGTTACTCCAAATGATTTTTGCTTTGAGAACTTTAAAGAAAATAATGTAATCAAGAATGAAAAAGAAAATTTAAAAAATTTTCACAGATTTGTTAAATCTGGATCAAGAAAATACTTAGGTAAAGCTATTACACTTATTGAATCATCATTAGAAGAAGATCAAATTTTTTCAGAAAAACTTTTAGAGTATTTTAAAGGTAGTAACAAATCAATAAGGATCGGTATAACTGGAGTTCCCGGAGTAGGCAAATCAACTTTTATCGAGTCTCTTGGTATGAGTCTAATAGAAAAAGGATCGAAAATAGCTGTTTTGGCAATTGACCCTTCATCGAAGTTTTCAGGAGGATCAATCTTAGGAGATAAGACTAGAATGGAAAAACTTTCAGTAAATGAAAGTGCTTTTATAAGACCATCTCCAAATAGTGGTCATTTAGGTGGAGTTGCAAAAAAGACCTCTGAGTCAATTTTATGTTTAGAGGAGGCTGGTTTTGATATTATTTTTATTGAAACCATGGGTGTTGGGCAAGCTGAAACAGAGGTTTATGATATGGTTGATATATTTCTTGTTCTTCTCCTGCCAGCAGGAGGGGATGAATTACAGGGGATAAAAAAAGGAATAATAGAGATGGCCGATCTTATCGTTGTAAATAAGGCAGATGGTGAACTTAAGACATCTGCAGAAATAACTCAAAGGGAATATAAAAATGCTTTATCTATTACAAATAGGTCTAGAATCGGTGAAGAAATCGGAATTGTGACTTGTTCATCAATAAATTCAGTTGGGTTGGAAAAAGTATGGAAAAATATTTTAAATTTCGTAAATCATAGAAAACGTAATAAAGATTTTTTTAAGGAAAGAGATTCACAAAAAATTAGGAGGATGTGGAGTTTGGTCAATTTAAAAGTTCAAGACTATTTAAAAAAGGACTTAGTTTCCAAAAAACTAATTGAGAATATTTTGGAAAATATAAAAAAAAATGAAATGAGCATTTATAGAGCTACCAAGATTATTTCAGAATATGTAAAAAAAAAATAAATTCTTTGATCATTGATTTTTATTTATTTTTGTGTTTTAAACACTGAATGGTAAAGAAATGTGACATAACTAATGTTAAGCCGATGACGGGTAATAATGTCAGTCACGCTGTTAATAAAACAAAAAGAAGGTTTCTTCCAAACCTTCAGAACACGTCTTTTTTTTCAGAAATTTTAGGTAAAAATATTAGATTAAAGGTAACCTCTAAAGGCATTAAAACTGTTGAAAAAAACGGTGGAATAGATAATTACATTCTTGGGCTTAAAAACTCTTTATTAAACGATCAAACTCGAAAAATAAAAAAAATTCTCACAGCTAAAAAAAGTTCTTGATATTTGCTAAATTTATTTAGCTAATAACATGTTTGATAAATTTTCAATAATTACGTCTCCTAAATTATTCACATCATCAATAACGAAAGCATTATCATAATACTTTGATACATCATGACCAATTCCGATTGCTAAAAGATTTATGAATCCTCTTTTTTGTATTTGACTCACTGTCTCTTTAAGATGATTGTCAAGTATATCTGCTGAATTACATGATAATGTTGAGTCATCAACTGGTGCACCATCAGATATTACTATCAATATTTTTTTATTTTCATGTCTTAGAGTTAATCTGTTATGTGCCCATAGTAACGCTTCGCCATCAATATTCTCCTTGAGTAAACCCTCTTTTAAAATAAGTCCAAGATTATTCTTACATCTATACCATTGGCAATCAGCATCTTTATAAATAATATGTAATAGGTCATTTAGTCTTCCAGGAAAATTTGGTTTTCCATTTTTCTCCCATTTTTTTTTTGATCTACCACCTTTCCATTCCCTAGTAGTAAAACCTAAAATTTCAACATTAACATTACACCTTTCTAATACTTTCGTTATTATTTCTGTAGTAATAGCTGCAGTGACAATTGGTTTTCCCCTCATTGAACCGGAATTATCAAGTAATAAACTTACAATTGTGTTTTTCTCTTTTTTTTCTCTTTCGTACTTAAAGATATTGTTGTGATTAGGGTTTGCAATAAAACTTGCGAACTTTGATGTATCAAAATATCCTTCTTCTTGATCAAATTGCCATGAATTTCTATTAAGAGAATTCAGCAATTTATCAAGCTTTCTAACTAATTTATTAATGAGATTTGTGCTTTCAAAACATTCTTTTTCAAATTTCTTTCTAAGTTCATTCAATTCATTTTTTGTTGATAAATCTGCAGCATCTGCAAACAAATCAAACTCCTTGGTATAATAATTATATTTTTTTTCTTTTGTTTGGTTTAACAAGTTATGATTTTTTTCTGATTCTATCTTTCCTTCTTCCTTTTCTGTTTTTCTTTCATCAAATAATTCAGAAGACGATTGGGTCTTTTTTTTTTCTTTTTTTTTTTTTAATTTTTTTGAACTTTCCTCAATATTTTCGTTATTTTTTGAAATATCAAATTCATCATCATTTTGGTTTGGACAAATTCTTTTTATTATTTCCAAACACCTCAAAGAATAGCTTTCTTGAGTAGCTAAATTTTTATAAAGAGTTTCAAAGTCATTTTTAAAAAGTTTCGAGTAATTTTTTTTTAACAACTTAAAATTAAATTTTTTACAATCAAAAAAATTTAATAAATTTGTAAATAAATTTTTTTCTTCCTTTTTTATTTCGAAATCTAATAAAAGGTTTAACTGATGAAAGTAATTCTTAAAGTTTAATCTACATCCTTTATATTCCTTAAAACCTAGAGATAAACATCTGCAATAATTTAAAATTTTGAACAGATTTTTATGTTGGTTTTCTTGAGGTAAATAATTTTGGAATATTGTTGGGTTATTATATTTTAAATTTAAAGCTTTGAAATCATACCAACCTCTGGTTATTTTTTTGTTTTTTTCATCTATTTTTGTTTCACTTTTTTCAAAAGGATCTCCTGAAAATAAAGATTCATTATTTAGCTTTCTCTTTTTTTTTATATTGGCAAGTGAGTTGGCAACAACTCGTTGATCGTTCAAAATTTCTTGTTTTGTATGTTTAGGCAATTTCTTTTCCAAAACAACGTTGGTAAAATTCAGATATTATTTTTTTATCGTTCTCATTACATTTATTATAAAAAGTCAGTTTAAATGCTAATTCAACATTATCAAATATTATGATATTTTGAGCCCAAATTATTGAAGTTCGAGGTGACATTATTGAGGAAATATCAGACTCTGCAAATGAATTTCTAACTAAATTAGCCAAATTAACTATATTTACAATTTCATTTTTAATTTTCTTATTAATCTTACCGAGCTTATTTTGGATTATTTTTACCTCAACTTCGGGTTTCATAAAATTTAGTGTTGTGAATATGTTCCATCTATCCAATTGTCCTTGATTTAAGTTTTGGGTGCCATGATATAGGCCAGAAGTATCTCCAGAACCCAAAGTATTACACGTTCCGAAGATTCGAAAATAAGGATGCGGTGTCATGACCTTATTTTGGTCAAGAAGGGTAAGTTTGCCGTCAGATTCTAATAGTCTTTGTATTACAAACATTACATCAGGTCGACCAGCATCATATTCATCAAAAACTAATGCAATAGGGTTTTCAATAGACCATGGAAGAAGACCTTGTTTGAAAGTTGTGACCTGTTTTTGATCCTTAAGTGTTATTGCATCTTTTCCAAGTAAATCAAATCTACTAATATGACCGTCAAGGTTTATTCTTAAACATGGCCAATTTAGTCTTGCTGCGACTTGTTCAATATGGGTCGATTTACCAGTTCCATGAAGCCCTTGTATAAGAACTCTTTTGTTATGGTTGAACCCAGCAAGGATTGAAATAGTTGTTGTTTCATCAAATACGTAACTTTTATCAATGGTCGGAACTAGATCAGTCTTTTTTGAAAAGTGGCGTATAGGTAACCGCTTCTTTATTCCAAATAATTCGTTTGAATACGAGATGCAATCAGGTTTATTTAGAATTTCTAGTTCGTTATGTAATTTCATGATTTTGCTTTGCGATTTTCGTTAGTAGATTATAAGCATTATTTATTTCTTTTATTTTTGAATCTTTATCCAAAAGGTTTTTATTAATATCTGGATGATACTTTTTTACCAATTCTTTATATCTTTTTTTTAATTTTTTTTCATCAAAATCATTATTTAGGGAAAAAATTTTTAACGCTTTCTTTACTTTTGAATTACCATTTTTTTTTAAATTTTTGAAAGAAAAATCTTTTTTTTTAAATTTAATTTTTTCTTTATTAAAACCAAATTCAAATTCAAAGTTTATTTTTGAACTAAAACCTTTTGAAAAGGGCTTTGTTGGTCTACCTTCAAAAAAGTCATTTTTTTGATAATTATAGATTTGTGTTTGTGTTTTTCCAGCAAAAAAGTTCCATCTTTTATTATAATCTTTAATGTGTTGAAGACAGAAAACATACCTTTCACTACTGTTCGGTGACTTCGGTGCTTCATATTCGCCAGGGTTATTACAATCCTTTTCATCACATAATTTAAAGTTGGAATGATCTTCCTCTAACTTTATAAATAACTTGTTCAACCGTTTTTTCATAATATATTGTATTATTTAATATATGAATGAATCAACAATATACAAAAAACTGTTTAATTTTTTTGAGCCTGAGATTCTTGAGGTCATTAACGATTCACATAAACATCAAGGACATTCTAGCAGCCCTAACACAGGTAACTCTCACTTCACAATAAAAATAAAGTCTTCTAAACTTAGTCAACTAAATAGAATTCAGGGCCAAAGAGAAGTCTATAATGTTTTAAAGTCTGAAATGCAAAATCAAATTCATGCACTTTCAATAAAAATACTTTAGCTACCGTAACCAGTTCCAAACATAAATTCTTGGTGTTTTTTCAAAGAGTCTTGTAGTTCATTATGGGCATAGTCGTACAAATCACGCATGGAGAGAATTCCAATAATTTTTTTATTTTCAACAACAGGTAGATGCCTAAACCCTCTAGCTTTCATAATATGAATTGCGTCAAGCGTTGTTTTTTTTGGTGAAATAGTTTCTACATTCTTTGTCATTATTTTTGAAACACTTGTTTCTTTTGGGTCCAAATTTTTAGGGATTACTCTAAATGCAAGGTCTCTTTCAGATACTATCCCGACTAATGTTCCTTCTTTAGTTTCATCACAAACAAGTAGGGCACCGCATTTATTTTTGACCATTGTATTTGCGGCTTCCGTTGCTGATTGATTTAAATCAATTATAACCAATCTTTGATTAATTAAGACTTTATCTAATAAGTCACGAATAACCATTATAATTCCCCATAATCATTATAATATTATTTTTAAGAAAAATTCAATTCTTTTTGTAATCTAACTACTTATTTGGATTAAAGTGATCTGGTTGTTTTTCTTTGATAGAATTTTAAACTTTAAGTCAAAAAATGAAAATGTTTGGCCTTTTTTGGGGATTATTCTGCTCTCATAGAGAACTAGCCCAGCAACTGTTGAGGCATTTGTTACTGGTAGATTTATGTTTAGTTCTTTATTAAGCTCCCTAACAGTGACATTCCCTTTAACTAAATAATTTTTAGGGGAAATTCTTTTGATTCCTGCGATATTTTTTGAAACTTTCAAATCATCTTGTTCATCATCTATCTCCCCAACAATTTCTTCAATTATGTCCTCTAAAGTAACTATTCCTAAAAATTCACCATACTCATCAACAACAATTGAAAAATGTTCTTTTCTTTTCTTAAATTCTAAAAGTTGATTGTCAAGTTTAGTCGATTCAGGAATAAACCAAGGTTTTTGACAAAATGATTTAATATTAAAATTTTTTAGTTCAGAGGCATTTAATTCAATAATTTTTCTAATATGGAAAACTCCTATAATATTTTCTGGGTTATTTTCCCATATTGGAATCCTTGAATGAGGAGAACTATTTAGCTTCTTTATTAATTGATCGTACTCAATATTAGATGGAAGGCTAAAAATTTCCTTTCTTGGAATCATTATAGACCCAACTGTTATTTCATCTAAATCTAATATTGATTTAAGCATGTTTTTTTCGTCCTTTGAGGAATCATCACCGTGAAGGTCAATGGCGCCCCTTAACTCTTCTTCTTTTTTTTCTGATTCTTCTTCCTTTTTAAAATTAAGGTAATTAACTCCAAATAATTTGAGTAAGGTTGTTGCTACGAAATTGAGAGTTAAGGTCAAAGGATAGAGTAAGTATACTAATACCCTCATAAACGGAGCTATTTTAAGTGCATATTGATCAGCTTTTGAAAGAGCTAAAGTTTTGGGAATAAGTTCACCAAAAATTAAAATCATCAATGTCATAATAATTGTTGCGTACAAAATCCCATCATTATTTGTGAGCTCCAAGAGAATCTTGGTTGCTATTGCAGAAGCGAGAATATTAACTAAGTTATTGGCAAATAAAATTGTACATATTAAAAGTTCCTTATTTTTAAACAATTCTTCAAAAATTTTTGCATTTTTTTTGCCAGTTCTTGCCAAATTGTGCATTCTAGGTTTTGAAGCAGATGTCAGAGAAGTTTCTGATCCAGAGAAGAAAGCAGAAAGTATGATTAGTCCAAAAATTGAACCAATTAATATATGTAATGGGAGATCCATCTAGTTATTATAGGTTTTTATTGAGAAAATCTAAAAGCTTTTTCTCATTATGTAACATATAACTCTTTGTTTTACCATAACGTTTCAATAAAATAAATTTCAACTGTGAATTCTTAATTTTTTTATCAAACCTCAAGTGTTTTATGAAATCATTAGATTTTAATTTAAAATTATAATCATTCAAACTGAATGGTATCTTAAGTTTGTTTAGGTGTTTCTGGTAGTCGCTAATTATATCCTTACTGCATATACCGAGGAAATGTGAATATTTTATTGCTAAATGCATCCCTAGAAAAACTGCTTCACCATGCAGAACTTTATCAGAAAAACCTGTTAAAGATTCAATTGCATGTCCAAAGGTATGACCAAAGTTAAGAATTTCTCTAATTCCACTTTCTTTCTCATCTGCGGAAACAATCTTTGATTTTATAGTACAACTTTTCTTTATTGAATAAGAAAGATAAGGATAGTCCAAAGAAATCACCTTATCTCCATTTTCTTCTAACCAATGGAAAAAGGATTTATCTTTTAAAAGGGAGTACTTTAGTATCTCTGCGTATCCCGAAAAAATTTGTCTTTTGGGAAGACTTTGTAAGGTATCCAGGGAAATAATAACTGCCTTTGGTTGGTTAAATGTACCAACTAAATTTTTACCAAACTTTGAATTTATTGCTGTTTTACCTCCCACCGAGCTATCAACTTGCGAAAGTAGTGTCGTAGGGACTTGAACGAAGTCAATACCTCTTAGCAATAAATTAGCCACTAAACCTACCAAGTCTCCTATTACACCTCCACCAAAGCAAATCAGAAGAGAATTTCTATCAATTTTTTTTTCTAAAATTTTTTCGCAAAGGAATTCAAGATATTGATAGCTTTTAGTTTTTTCTCCAGATGGTAAATTTATAGTCGAAAAATTCTTATTAACACTTTTTGAAAGGGTATCAATATACCCACCTAGATTTTTTTTTACTTTATTGTCAGTGATAAGAATAACATTGGAGTAACTTTCAAAGTTTCTTACTAGTTGATTAAAATCCTTTAATAGGCTTTTGCCGATGTATATAGGGTATGACCTTGATTTTAGTTTAACATTTAATGTTTCAATGTTTTTCATAATATTTTAATTTGTGAATTATCCTTTTCACGATATCAGTTAAAGTAAGGCCATCAACTGAAATTTTAATATCAGCCTTCTCATATCCTTTTATTCTTTTATCATGCATTTTATGCAAATTAGTTTCAAGATCGCCTTTTTGTAACATTGGTCTATTTTTTAAATTATTTTTAAGTCTGTGCAAGAGATTGGAAGTTTTAATTTCTAAAAAAACACTTAGACTTTTTTTTTTAACCATTTGTATTACTTCGTCATTATTGAGAATTCCTGCACCTGTTGAAATTACAGCATTTTCTTCTATTTCCAACGTATCAAATAAAATTTTTTTTTCTATATTTCTAAATTTAACTTCACCATAATTTTGAAAAATATCTGAAACTCTAAGACCTGATGATTTTTCAATTTCTAAATCAATATCTATAAAACTTCTTCTTAATATTTTTGATAAACTTCTTCCTACTGTTGTTTTTCCAACCCCGGTCATGCCAACTAAAATAATATTTTTTTTTTCTAAAATCATTGTGGTGTATCTTATTTTTGTCAATTAATGTATAATTTGTATAATTAATTTTTGATGTTAAAACTACATAAATATGAATAAACTAGTCTTAAAGATTTTAGTAACATGTGTAATTTCTTTTGTTGTATTTTTAATTTACCTTGGTACTGCAGATTTTGTTGTTAAACCTAAAATTATTGAAAGCGATTATAAAATTGAAGATAAGTAAATTCCTCTTGGTTTCTTTTTTCTTTTTTTTTTTTCTTAACTCCCAAGCTAATCAACTTTTTGGTGATAATCCAACTTCTAGGAAAAAGCAAAATAATGCAAATTTTATTAGTCAAATTGGAGATGAAAATAAAGATAGCAAGTGGAAAAATATTTTTCAAGATAAAGCCTATCTTGATATAAAAGAATTCATTGAAGCACTTCCCTCTAAAAGTCCTAATGCTGTTGTTCAAAAAATGATTCTTAATTTTTTAACAACCAAGAAGACTTTTAATGGAGAATTAGTCTCACTTGACGAGGACAAAAAGATTCTTGAAATACTCATAAACAAATTATTTGAAACAGGAAGAATTAATGAAATTGAATATTATTATTCTGAATCAACTAACTTAAAATCTAACGAGTTCATTCTTGTCAAAATGATAGAAGGTAATTTTCTAAGAAATCGCCATGAGGAGGCGTGCAAGATACTTCAAAATAAAGCGATTGAAACACCACCAGAAATTTTTGGTAAGGTAATAGTAATTTGCGATATTCTCAATAATAAATATGAACAAGCAAAATTAGGTCTACTTCTACTAAAAGAGCAGAATAAACCTGGAGACTCATTTTTTATTGATCTAGCTTACTCACTGATGAGTGAAGAAAACATTTCAGGCTCAAAAAATATAAAAAAAAAATTAGAAGAAATTAAATCTCTTAATCCTATTATTATGTCATCACTTCAATTTGCAGATATCTCTCCTAATTATGACCAAGTAGAGAACTTAAACACGAGTGGCCTGCTTTTTATTTTATCAAATCCTGCAGTTGATACGGATATTAAAATTTTCTGTTCTGAACTTTTAGTCAAACAGGGTAGAGTGGAGAACGACTTTTTATCTGAAGCTTACATGCTCCCAAGATATGATAATGCTGATTTAGAAAATTCACTTAAGCTTTACAAAACACTTTCACCTTCTAAAGCGAGGCCACTCCTTTATCAATCTGTTGTAATAGAAAAAAATAAGGAAGTTAAGTTTCAAAAAATTGTTGCACTTTTGAAAGTTTCAATAATAGATAATCTTTTCTCACAAATTTCTAATCTTGTTTTAAACTTTGTTGATACTGAATACATAACAGAATCAAAAGAGCAAATTTTGTTAATTTCAAGAATGTATCAATCGCAAAAAGATTATATTCAGGCCAATATAACTCTAAGGAAAATTGAAAGTGAAGATGATATTGATTTAATTTTTAGAGAGTTGTCTATAGAAATTTCAAAGCATCTAGACGGTATTCCAGTAAATGATTTTATTGTTGAGGAAAGAATAAAAAATTTAAGTAAAATTAAAGATTTAAATTCTCAAAAATATCAGAAAATAATAACCAATCTAATTCTTAATTATCAGCTTAATCAAAACATGTACAATTTAATAAGTAAGTTTAATTTTTTTAGTAATGAAAAGCTCAATAACAATTCATTGAATAATTTATTTTTGGCAGAATCTTTTTCAAAAAGGAATGATCTTTTTAACTCAATGAAAATTTTTTTTAAAACTATAGGAAATCAAAGTCTTGAGAATTTAAGTTTAATTGATACTTATAAAATCCTGGTTATTCTTAAAAATCTAGGTTTTAATGATGAATTAAAAGAAATTGCTATTAATTTAATTGAATGAGTAAAGAAATCTTTTTTTATATTGAAAAATATATTGAATTTATATTTGCACAAAAAAACTTATCAAAAAATACAATTTTGTCTTATGAAAATGATTTAAAAGAATTAGTAAGATTTTTTGGTAAAAAAGATCCATTAATTTACAGCAATAAAGACATCAAAGATTACATTTTTTTTCTATCACGAAAATATAGTCCAAAAACTCATTGCAGAAAACTTTCATCAGTAAAAAATTTTTTTTTATTTTTAGTTGAATCTAATTTAATTAAAAAAAACCCTGTTGAAAATTTTAGTTTTCCTAAAATACCAAGGTCAGTTCCAAAGTTTTTATCAGAATCAGAAATAAATCAACTCATTGAAAAAAGTAACGAGGATAAAACCCTAAAAGGCTTGAGGCTTACATTACAACTAGAAATTCTTTATGTAACCGGCATTAGGGTCAGCGAGTTAGTAAACATAAAGAACGGTGATATAAATGATGATCTTTCGTCTATAATTATCAAAGGTAAAGGTGGTGACCAAAGAATTGTTCCTATATTCGGAAAAGTTTTGGATATTTTGAAAATG
>JBJKUR010000002.1:0-21114 GCA_045563055.1 Alphaproteobacteria bacterium | reverse complement strand
TTTACTAAATTTTTAAGATTTATATTATGAACGTAATTGAGAAAATCATCTGCGTTAACCTTGTCATTTTTCATTAAGCCAAATAGAGTAGTTCCATATTTTCTATAATATTTCTTTTGAACTTTAAAGGCTTCATCCTCTGTGACGTCAAGGATTTTAGAAATATATTTTTTCATTCTTAAATCAATTTGATTAAAAATCTTGGTATTTGGGTGATAAATTGTGTTATCTAAATCAAATAACCAAAACTCTATTTTAGATAAAGGGTTTTTCACACTAATTAGTTATTAGTGTGCCAACACCATGTTCGGTAAACATTTCTAATAAAATTGAGTTAGGTAATTTTCCATTGAGTATAACAGCTGCCTTTACACCATTTTTTACAGCCTCCATACAAGTCTCAACTTTTGGAATCATACCATCTGATATTGTACCATTTTTTATTAGTTTTTTGGCTTCTTTTATTGTTATCTGTGACAAAAGGTTCCCCTTTTTATCTAGTACTCCATCCACGTCAGTGAGCATAATTAATCTCTCTGATAAAATAGATGATGAAATAGAACCTGACATAGTATCAGCATTTATATTAAACGTATCAAAATTTTGACCGAACCCAATTGGAGAGATAACTGGTATAAAGTCAGATTCGAGGCACCAATTTAAAAATTCATTGTTTACCTTATTTGGAACACCTACAAATCCTAAGTCAGTTTTTTGTTTGACATCACTCTTTTTCACTTTAGTTACTATTTTTTTTGTTTCTACTAAAAGCGCATCTTTACCGGATAAACCTACTGCTCTTCCTCCCTCTTTATTGATTTCCATAACAAGTTCTTTATTAATAGAACCAGATAAAACCATTTCGACTATAGACATTGTCTCTTTATTAGTAATTCGAAGCCCATTAATGAAAGAACTTTTTACATTCAACCTATCGAGCATTTTTTTAATTCTTGGACCTCCTCCGTGAACAACAACTGGATTAATGCCAACTTGCTTAAGCAACACAATATTTTTTGCAAAACTTGATGATAGTTCTTTTTCACCCATTGCTGCACCACCGAACTTTACAGTAATATTCTTACCATTATATTTTTGCATATAAGGAAGGGCCTTTGAAAGTATCGACGCTTGTTCAAACCAATCTTTAATATTTGTCTTTGAAAGTTTAACCATTAATCCTCAATTGATTTTAAAAGGAATTTTCTAAATAAAGTTATATCATTAGTATTTTTAATACTAGTATTAAAAAATGTTTTATTGAGTTTATTCTCAACTTGATTATTTAATTCTATTAATTTGTTTTTATCATGCTTTGCCTTGAGCTTATCTGTTTTTGTAAAAATAATAATGACTCTTTTTTTTAATAAAGTATTGATTTGGGAAAATATCATTTTATCAATATCTTTAAAGCCATGTCTGGAGTCAATTAGTAGAAAAAGAAATTTGATGGATTTCCTATTCTTTAGGTAATACTCTATTAAATTATCTATTCTATATTCATTATTTTTTGGCATCTTTGAATAACCGTATCCAGGAAAATCTACAATACGAGATTTTTTTCCAGATTCAAAAAAAACTAGTGATCTTGTTCGACCCGGTGTCTTGGATGTTTTTGCAATATTGGAATTTGTTATTGAATTAATTAGTGAGGACTTTCCAACATTTGAGCGTCCCCAAAATACAAATTCAGGAAGAGTTTGAGGAGGGAGACTCTTTAAATCAAATACCTCTTTGATAAACCTAAATTGTCCATACATATTAATTCAATTATTTTTTTTTGATTGTCTTCTTAATAGTATATATTGCTGGGCTATTGAAAGTATATTATTAATAGTCCAGTAGACCACCATGCCTGAGGGAAAGGTAGCAAGTAAAAAAGTAAAAATAAAAGGAAGCATTAAAAAAATTTTAGCTTGTATTGGATCGGGTGGTGGTGGATTAATCTTCTGTTGAAGAAACATAGTAATACCCATCAGTAAGGGCCAAACACCTATAGTTAAAAAGGCGGGGGTATCCCATGGAATTAATCCAAATAAGTTGAATAAACTCGTAGGATCTGGTGCTGAAAGATCTTTAATCCAACCAAAAAATGGTGCATGTCTCATTTCAATTGAAACAAACAAAACTTTATAGAGTGCAAAAAATATTGGTATCTGGATTAAAATTGGAAGGCACCCAGCTGCAGGATTTATTTTTTTTTCTTTATAAAGAGCAAACATTTCTTGATTCATTTTTGTTCTGTCATCTTTGTACCTTTCTCTTATTCTTTGAATTTCTGGTGTGAGGATTCTCATTGCGTTCATAGATTTAAAAGATTTATTTGCAAGTGGAAATAAAATAATTCGGATACAGATAGTTAATATAATTATACCAATTCCAAAATTTCCAACCAAACTAGAAAGAAAATGAAGAGCATAAAAAAGCGGTTTTGTTAAAAAATAGAACCAACCAAAGTCAACGGATAAATCTAGTTTATTAATACCTATTTGCTCTATATATTTATCTATAAGAGGAACTTCCTTGGCTCCAGCAAAAATATAAGACTTACTTTGAAGTACTTCACCTTTTTTTAAGGGTTTTATATTTTCATTAATAAAGTCAATCTGAATTGAGTTGGGCTGGTTTTTGAGGTTCTTAAATCTGGCTTTAAAATCTTCATTTGTCTCAGGAAATATAGATACTTGCCAATAATGATCTGTATATCCTATCCATCCATTTTTAGTTGTTTCAATAATTTCATTATTATCCTCTATCTCATCATATGAAACCTCTTTTAGTGTATCATTAAATACACCAAGTGGTCCCTCATGCAAAATAAAGAACTTATTAGCGGGTTTATAATTAATTCTTCTAAGATATGAGAAGTTAGTTAGGTTTACAGTTTCTGATGATTCGTTTTTAACATTATCTAGAACCGTGATCATAAAATTGTCATCAATAGAGATTGTTCTAAAAAAAGTTAGCCCCTCTTGGTTATTCCATGTTAATTCAATTTTCTCATTTTTCGAGTAGGATTTTTTACTTGCCTTCCATAAAGAGTTTTTATTTGGTAATTTCACTTTTTTATCTGTAGATGCCCATCCCATTCTAAGGAAATATGGCGACTGTGAATTCTCTGATGATAATATTTTAATATTCTTTTCTCTTACTATTGTGTCAAAATAGTCATTTAGAGATAAATCATCAATAGTTGCGCCATAAAGATTAATCGTCCCTTTGAGTCTCTTTGAGTCAAATTTTATTCTTTCTTCATTCTTTTTTTCAACAATCTCTTCAACCTGATTTAAAGAAGGAATGTTCTCATCATTATTATCAGCAATGATTTTATTTTCTGGGGGATTAGTTACAACTTCTTTTGACTCATTAATTTCATTTTTATTAGGGTTAAAAAAGGAGTCGAAACCTACCAGTATTATGACCGATAAGATTACTGCAATTAATAAATTCTTTTGATTATCCATAAATGATTATCCTATTTTATATAGGATAGTGATACTCATTTCAATAAATTAAATTTCAATTTTTTTTAGTAAATTTATCAAATCAAACTTCAGGTCTAAGTATTGTGAGTTTTCAATATGTTTCATAGGAATGACTTCAAAATCACACCCTTTTGGTAATTTATTTTCTTTATCCATTAAAATAGAACGAAGAATTCTCTTTACATAATTCCTTTTTACAGAGTTCCCAATTTTTTTTGAAACAGTCAAACCAACTTTTGTTTCTGGATTTTTAGTAAAGTGGAAGTTTATTATAAAAAACTTAGATCTAGTATTTCGACCATTATTTCGGATGAATAAAAATTCATTCCTTTTTTTTAGTGTAACAAACTTTTTAGGCTGAAATTTTTTTTCTTCCTTTTTGCCTTCTGCTTGAAATAACTTTTCTTCCACCGTTGGTAGACATTCTTGATCTGAAACCATGACGATTTTTTCTTACTTTGTTACTGGGTTGGAAAGTTCTTTTCATAATATATCTCTATAATGTGATTTATATCAAAAATAAAAAGTTTGTAAATATTAATTTCCCCTTACTGTTCCATCCCTTCTATGATCAGCATATCCAATCAGACCTTCACTTTTTTTGATAATAATTCCTATTCCGCTTGTTAAACTTCTAACTTGAACTTCACCATTTATACTAGCCTTTAACTTTTCATCCTCAACGAATGTTTTTCCATAAATTCTTAAATAATTGGAATCTTCAATTGATTCTTTAATTTTTTTCTCAAAGTAAAAATAATCAATCAGAATTCTTGATATATATGAAATTATTGCCTTACCCCCAGGCGATCCAATTGTCATTAAAAAATTACCTTTTGTATCAAAAATAATCAATGGTGACATAGAACTAAGAGGTTTTTTACCCCCTTCAACTCTATTTTTATAAAAGTTACCAGCATTGTCTTTTTGTTTAAATGAAAAGTCAGTAAGTTGATTGTTCAGAAAAAAACCATTAGTAAATAGTCTTGATCCAAATGAACTTTCGATGCTTGAAGTAACCGATATAGCATTCCCTGACTTATCAACAATTGAGTAATGAGATGTCGAACTAAGCACTTCATCTACAAATATATATTTTTTATAATTTTCGAAAATACTAAATTCTTCTATTAAAAATTTATCATCTAAGATTTTTTTAATATCAATTTTTATAAAGTTATCATCAGCTAAATGTTTATCTCTTAAAAAATAAGTAAAATTTAATACTTTTAATATGTTATTTATATCCAATTTCTTTTGTTTATGTAAGTAGTCTATTAGTTTAAGAATTTGTGTAATGCTAATAGTGCCCGATGATGGTAATGCAGGTCCACAAATAGTTATTTTTTGAAGTTTAGAGCAAAAAGCTTTTTTTTTCTTTGAATAAAAATTTTCTAAATCACTAATAGATAATTTGTTATTATCTTGGTTTTGATTTACTTTTTTCACAATATCTTTTGCAATTTTTCCATCGTAAAAACTTCTATAATTTTCCGAAATTAATTTCAAAGTTGATGTATATTGATTATTAATAAATTTATTTTCTGGTTTTTCCAGTATTTTTAAATAAATAGAATTGGGATCCATTCTAAATAAATACTTTTCTTTCTCAAGTGAGGAAATTAATCTTGGAGGTGGGTAAAATCCGTCTTTTGAAAGTTTAATAACTGGTTCTATTAACTCCGCCCATTCAAGATTACCATATTCACTATGAATTTTATAAAGCGTATCTAAAGTGCCGGGGACTCCAACTGACTTTCCTCCAATAGCTGCATCATAAAATTTTTTGGGATTTTTATCTTTATCTAAAAAAATATTATTTTGTATATTTTTGGGAGCTTTCTCTCTGCCATCATAAAAATAAGTTTGTTTTGAGTTATAATCATAATAGGTAATAAACATACCACCACCTAAACCCGAGGATTGTGGTTCAACCAGTCCTAATGTTAACTGTATGGCTACTGCTGAATCTACAACGTTACCCCCAAGATTTAGTATTTGATGGCCAATTTGAGTTGCATAATCATTTGCTGTTACAATTATATTTTCTTTAGCGATTAAAACTTTATTTTTAATATCTAAATTTTGAGATTCAATTTCAGGTTCAATCTGATTTTCGATATTATCTGAAAAAGAAAAATTTGGAAAAAATATAAAAATAAATGAAATTAAATTTTTTATTTTTTTTTTCATATGGAGAGTATAGTTTATAAATACTGCTTATGAAAAAAAAAAGAGGTAAAATTTGAATTTTAGCATTAAGGTAAAAAAATTAATTAATAGTGTTTCTAGTAAAGATAGAAAGCTTGTTTGTTTGACAGCGTACACAGCTCCAATGGCATCTTTAATTAATGAATATTGTGACTTAATATTAGTTGGTGATTCCTTAGGTGTAGTCTTATATGATTTGAAAACTACAAGAAAAGTCACTATTGAGATGATGATCAATCATTCTAGAGCAGTTGTTAAAAATGCAAATAAAAAGCTTGTTATTGTTGATATGCCTTTCGGTACCTACGAAAATTCTAAATCATTGGCTCTTAAAAATGCAAGAAAGATAATCAAAGAATCAAAAGCAGATGCAGTAAAGTTAGAGGGTGGGGAGAAAATATATGAAACTGTAAAATATCTTACACATAACGGTATTAATGTAATGGGACATATAGGGATGCTTCCTCAGTCTATTAAAGGATCTCCAAAAGTTTACGGAAAAACAAAGTTAGAAAAAAAACAAATTTTAAAAGATTTAAAATTGTTAGAAAATGCTGGTGTATTTTCAATTGTAGTTGAATGTACTTTAGAAACCGTTGTGAGAGAAGTTCTAAAAGAAAAGAGGGTGCCTATTATTGGAATTGGTGCATCACCTGAATGTGATGGACAAATACTTGTAACTGAGGATATTTTAGGAATGAGTAATTTTAAGTCTAAATTTTTAAAAAAATATTTTGATTTTAATCAAAAATCAAGAAAACCTCTTGAAAAATTTTACAAGGATGTATCTCTAAATAAGTTTCCAAGTAAAAAACAATGCTATTAGATGCCAATTATTATAAAAAATAAATCTGAACTATTGAGACAGTTAAATTCTTATCGTTCTAAAAAAATAAATTTTATTCCAACAATGGGAAATTTACATGATGGTCATATAAGTTTAATAAAAAAAGCAAAAAAAAGTAAGTATTTGAACTTAGTGAGTATATATGTAAATCCACTTCAATTTAATGATAAGCATGATTTGAAAAAGTATCCTAGAACAATAAAAGAGGATATTGTTAAACTTAAAAAGATTGGTGTAGACATAGTTTTTATACCTCATGGAATATTTAATGACACCAATTCATTTACTATTAATGTAGGAGATATTTCTAAAAAGTTATGCGGTGCAAAAAGGAGTGGTCATTTTGAGGGTGTTGCAACGATAATACTTAAACTTTTATTATTAATTAGGCCAAATAAAATCTTTCTTGGTGAGAAAGATTTCCAACAAATTCTTATAATTAAAAAACTTATCAAAGATTTTAATTTTGATATAAAAGTTGTTTCAGTGAAAACTCAAAGAGATAAAAACGGTGTTGCATTATCCTCTAGAAACCAGTTTGTTCAAAATTATCAACTTCTCGAAGAGATTTATAAAAATCTACAATTTATAAAGGGAAAAATACTATCTGGAAACTTCAACTTATTTCAGTTGAATACGATTAAAGATAATTTGATAGATTCTGGTATTGATGAGGTAAATTATCTTGAATTATTGAAGGAATCTAATTTATCTCCACTAGATTCAAAACCTACTACGTGTAGATTATTTATTTCAGTAAGAATTGGGAATGTCAATTTAATTGATAATCTTAAACTCGCGAAAAGATTAAGTGTATGCGAAAATGGTATTGTGAATGTATAACTTAATTTTTAAGATATATGTGTACTTCTTCAGCTTGTGCTGAATTACTTGATGATGATGTGATTGAAACTCTTTCTGTGGGAACACCCATTTCGACAATTTTTGAAAAAACCTCTGATGCTCTATCTCTAGCGTTATCAGCGTAGCTCGGTCCACTAGTAGGGCTAACCGCTACAACTTCAAAAGCTGCTGAAGGAATCTGCTCCAATGCATTCGAAATCGATTCAAATAATGCAGTTGAATAATCAAAATTCGTGTCATCAAACTTGATTACTAAGATTGCATTATCATAATTAAGAGGAGCTACTTTAAGCTGCTTGAGCTTTGTAGGTGACGATAAATCTTCATTGTTAGTATCTTCAGAAGTTTCCATTGTAGGTGGTGCAGATACTTTTCTACCAAATTTACCGACCTCTATGTCTCGAGAAAGGTTTTTCATATACTTTCTTTCATCATTAAGTATCTGAATTTCTCTTGATATTTTCTCTTCAAGCTCACCCATAAGTCTCTCGTATAAAACAGATGTACGCTGAACATCATCTCTCAGAACTTTTAGTTGGTTGTGATCTTCATCTATAGCACCAGAAATAAAAAAACTAGAATCAATTGCATTTTTTAAATGCAGTATTAAAGCTGCGTCAGCGGTAACTCTGTTATTTACTATTTGAAGATTGTTTACATTATTTTGGATGTCTTCAAGCGCTCTTTGTGCATCATTCCATTGACCAACCAAAACAGGGTTGCCTGGTGTTGTGCCTATTTGCAGTCTTGATCTGATTGCGCTAGATAGGCCTTGATAAACCGATGTTTGTTCATCCACAAGATCTTTAAACCTTAAAAAATCATTATTATGTGATGAAACAGCATTTTGTATACTAGTTAAATCACCTCTAAATTGGTTTATCTTACCACCAACAAATGTACCTGTTGGTCCTGTATCTGCAACTTGTGGTTGAGGTATAGGTGGCGCATATTGCGATGGAGCTATTTCTTGATTAACTGGTGCTTGAGATACTTGTTCAACTGCTTGAGGGATTTCCTCTATTGCAGGAGGTGCCGCTACTTCATCTTCAGATAGTGAAGGGAAGACGTAATCCTGTACGCTAGAGCATGAAAAAGTAAAAAAAGCTAGGAAAATTGGGATATAAGTTGTTTTTGTTTTTTTGATCATATGTATATATGGTTAATTGTTATCAATTTGCAAATTAATAATACATATAGACAACAATAAATACAAATGTAAACAAAAAAAATTTTTTTATGCTTACTCTGAACAAAATTTTACTTTCTATAACACTACTATTTAAATAAAGTTTTATTATTCAAAAAATAATACTATTATCAATTTACTAAAAAAAAGTGCCCGTAGCTCAACTGGATAGAGCATCTGACTACGAATCAGAAGGTTGGGAGTTCGACTCTCTCCGGGCACGCCAAAAAAATATACACACAACCTGTTGACATATTTTTAAGTTTGATTACTATATATTGTGTTTACGAGAGGAAATTTTATGTCACCAAGCGCTCATACTAATGTTTTAAAACTTGATACCAAGGAAAAAAACGAAGCTAAAATTGAAAACTCTAATAATCTTAATTTAGATTATACGAGGGACAAAAATCTAACTGAATTTGGTAAAGCAACGTTACTTGATAGATATTTACTTCCTGGTGAAAAGTTTCAAGACATGTTTCTTAGAGTTTCAAAATCCTTTTCAGATAATGATGAACACGCTCAAAGAATATATGACTATATGTCAAAATTATGGTTTATGCCAGCTACCCCAGTTTTATCAAACGGAGGAGCAGCTAGAGGCTTACCAATATCATGCTTCTTAAATACAGTTCAAGATAGTTTGGATGGTATACTTTCAACATGGAGTGAAAACGTTTGGTTAGCGTCAAATGGTGGTGGAATAGGAACATATTGGGGTCAAGTAAGATCTATTGGTGAAACAGTAAAAAAATCTGGACAAACTTCGGGTATTATCCCTTTTGTCAGGGTTATGGATTCATTAACTCTTGCAATTTCTCAAGGGTCACTTAGAAGAGGTTCTGCGGCATGTTACTTAGATGTACATCATCCAGAAATAGAAGAGTTTCTTGAAATAAGAAAACCATCTGGAGACTTCAACAGGAAAAGTCTCAATTTACACCATGGAATAAATATAACAGATGAATTTATGGAATGCGTAAAGCACAATAGGGAGTTTAGTCTAAGAAGCCCTAAAACAAATGAAACTCTCAGAAAGATAAATGCAAGAGAGTTATGGCAGAAAATATTAGAAACTAGAATGCAAACAGGCGAGCCTTATTTAGTCTTCGTTGATACTGTCAATAAAAACATGGCTAAACACCAGAGAGAACTTGGACTAAAAGTTAAAACTTCAAATTTGTGTAGCGAAATAATGCTTCACACAGGTCAAGATCAATTTGGAAAAGATAGAACAGCTGTTTGTTGTCTTTCGTCAGTTAATTTAGAAAAATGGGAAGAGTGGTCCGAAGACGGACAGTTTATAGAAGATATAATGCGTTTCCTTGATAATGTACTTGATGATTTTATTAAAAATGCCCCTGAATCTATGAGTAATGCAGCATATTCAGCAAAAATGGAAAGATCCGTGGGTCTTGGAGCAATGGGTTTTCACAGTTTTCTTCAGAAAAAAGGAATTCCTTTTGAAAGTCCACTTGCAAAAAGTTGGAATATCAAATTTTTTAAGCATTTAAAGAAAGAAGCTGATAAAGCATCACTAGTCCTAGCGATGGAAAAGGGGGAGTGCCCTGATGCCAGACAAGTTGGAGTTAAGTCAAGGTTTAGCCATAAGCTTGCCATTGCACCAACTGCATCCATAAGCATTATATGTGGAGGAACAAGTGCGTGTATCGAACCAATCCCTGCAAATATTTATACTCATAAAACACTATCCGGTTCCTTTACAGTTAAGAATAAGTATCTCGAGAGTGTATTAGACGGTAAAGGTTTAAATACAGAAAAAGTTTGGCAAAGTATTATAGAAAATGATGGTTCTGTTTTACATCTAGAAGGTCTGAATGATGAGGAGAAATCTTTATTCAAAACAGCATTTGAGATCGATCAAAGATGGATTATAGAGATGGCAGCCGACAGGACACCTTTTATTTGCCAAAGTCAGTCAATAAATCTTTACCTCTCAGCCGATATAAACAAATGGGATTTGATGATGCTTCATTGGAAAGCTTGGGAATTAGGTGTAAAGAGTCTTTATTATTGTAGATCAAAATCAATCCAGAGAGCAAGCTATGCTGGTGTCGAAGGAGATAATACTAGTCAATGGCCATCAAAAAAAATAACAAATCAACCAACAGATTATGAAGAATGTTTGTCTTGTCAGTGAGGAGAATAAATGGATAGTTTTAAAGAAAATATAAGTAAAATAAATAAGAAAAATGGTCTTTTAGTATCATCTCATTCTTATAAGCCTTTTAGGTATCCATGGGCGTATGACTTTTGGAAAAGGCAACAACAAGTTCATTGGATGCCAGAAGAAGTTCCGTTAGGAGAGGATTGTAAAGATTGGGTAATCAAATTAAATGATGGAGAGAGAAATCTTCTCACTCAAATCTTTAGATTCTTCACGCAATCAGATGTTGAGGTTAATGATAACTATATGGAAAATTATTCCAGAGTATTTAAACCAACAGAAGTTAAAATGATGCTTGCAGCTTTTTCAAATATTGAAACAGTTCACATAGCTGCTTACGCGTTACTGCTTGAAACAATTGGTATGCCTGATACTGAATTTTCTGCTTTTATGAAATATAAAGAGATGTCAGATAAACATGATTACATGCAAAAGTTTAATGTTGACTCTAATCATGAAATAGCAAAGACACTAGCTATGTTTGGCGGTTTTACTGAAGGACTCCAGCTATTTGCCAGTTTTGCTATGTTACTTAATTTTCCTCGTCATAATAAAATGAGAGGCATGGGACAAATCATAACATGGTCCGTTCGTGATGAGTCTTTACATTGTGAGGGAATTGTTAAACTCTTTCACGAATTTGTTAGAGAAACAGATTGTATGAATAAAAAACTTAAAGAAGAGATCGTTGAATGTTGTAGAAAAGTTGTTTCGCTAGAAGATAACTTTATAGATTTAGCGTTTGAGATGGGTCCAGTTGAGGGTATGCAACCTAGCGATATCAAAAGTTATATAAGATACATTGCCGATTGGAGATTAAGACAGTTAGACTTACCAATTTTATTCAATGTTAAGGAACATCCGCTTCCGTGGCTTACAGAAATTTTAAATGGAGTTGAGCATGCGAACTTCTTTGAGGCAAGAGCAACGGAATACTCTAAGGTAGCAACATCTGGCAAATGGGACGGCTCAGATGGTGTATGGTCGCTTTTCGATGAAAAGGTAAAAAGCTTCAATAAATAGATTTAATTATTCTTCTCTACATAGATTGATTGAGAAGGAAAAGCAAATGAGCATTTTCTTTTCTCAACTATTTTTTTAAGTTCAAGCGCTAATAGATTCTTTGAATTTATAAATGAATTATAATCATTTTTCTGAGTAAAGCATCTAACCATGACATTTATTGAACTGTCAGCAAACTCAACAACTTTTACAATCACAGGTGTTGAGTCAGAAACAAAAAAAGTTGCTTTGTTTTTAATAATAAAGCTCTCAATATCTGAGCAAATTATTTTAAGTTGATTAATTTTAGTTTTATACTCCAAACCAATCACCCAATTAATACGTCTATGAGGGATCTCTGTAATGTTTGTTACAGCTCTTTCAGCAAACTGAGAGTTAGGAATAAAACAAAGAGATTTATCAAATTTTCTGATTGTTGTTGATCTAAATCCAATCCTTTCAACCGTTCCTTCAACTATATTTTCAATAGCAATCACATCACCCTTCTTAAATCTTTTCTCAACAAGAACCAATATTCCAGAAATAAGATTTTTGAAAAGATCCTGAGCACCAAGAGCAATTGCAACACCAAATAATCCCAGTCCTGCAATTATGGGGGCTACTTTAATACCCCACAATTCTAAAACAGCAGAAAAGCCTAAAATAATAAGAACAAATCGTATGGCTGCAATAAACCATTCAATCAAATCTTTAGTTAGCAATATATTTACACCTTTTATTTTTTTTACTAAAGGTTCAATTGATTGATTCAAAACCCAAAAAAAGAAGATTGTAAATAGTGACAGATTGATTTTATCAATGAAAAAACTACTCTTATCATGTATTGCTAATATATTTGAAGAAAAGAAAAAGCCGAGGACTAAAATTAGAAAACTAAAAGGTCTTTCAATTGATCTTGATAGGTGTGTTCTTAAATCTTTATTTTTAATGAAAAGAAGTAAGTTATTTAAAAAAAAGTTTTTGATAAAATTTTTTAAGAAAATCACTGAAAATAAAACTGATGCTGAAATCAACAATCTTGATAAACTTATTTCAAAAATATTGGTCTCTAATAGTCCATTAAAAGTAGAAATTATATCGGTATAGCTATTCATCACAAAAATATTGATTTAGGATACTCCTTGAATCATCATAATCAAAGCCATTTTGTACAAGTTCCTGTATTAACTTATTCATGTACTCGGTTTTTGAAAGATTTAATTTTTTGTATCTTGATGACTTTAATTTTTTTTCAATGAATTTCATTATAATCGTTTTCTTTAATTCTAAGTCATCTTTAATTTTTTTAATTTCTTTTTCAATGAGATCTTTTGAAAATTTATTCTGTATTAAAAGAAAATTAATCTTTCTATATGAAAAACCTCTTGAAACATAGTTATCTATTTTGTTTTTAATTAAAATTTCTTCATTAAATAAACCAAGGTTCTCATAGTAATCAATAGAATTACTAATTTTTTTTGAATATGTATCATATTCTTCTTGCTGTATCTTTTTTTGAAAAAGATCTTTTGATAATTTTTTTTTTAATATATCCTCAAATTTTTTTTTAGTGACAGAGTATTTGGACAAATAAAAATCTGCATACTTTTTTATGTAATTAGGAATTTTCATAAACACTTAAAATCTATATGAGTTATAGGTAATTTGAAATGTATAATATTAAAAACTTTCAGGGATTTAATTGGGTCGGTTTTTTTACGTTATATACCAAAGAGGTAAGAAGATTTTTCAATGTTTTTGCACAAACTATTTTAGCACCTGCTGTTACAACATTATTATTCTATTTAATATTTACATTATCCATTGATAGAAGTTATTTAAATACAGAAAACTATAACTTTTCAGAGTTTTTAGCTCCAGGACTAATTTGTATGGCAATTATGCAAAATGCCTTTGCAAATACATCCTCTTCCATCCTGATTTCTAAGGTGCAGGGGAATATTGTTGATATATTGATGCCACCAATGTCCGAGTATGAATTAACATTTTCTTATGTGCTAGGAGGAATAACTAGGGGACTTTTAGTAGGTCTATTTGTTGCGATATCAATATTCACTGTTGTTGATATCAAGATATATAATTTATTTATAATTACTTATTTTGCTATTGGTTCATCATGTCTTCTTTCTTTATTTGGAATAATGTGTGGTATATGGGCAAAAAAGTTTGATCATATGGCATCTGTAACAAACTTTATTATTATTCCTTTAACATTTTTATCTGGAACTTTTTATAGTATTGATAGGCTACCTGAATTTTGGAAGTTTTTGGCAACGTGGAACCCTTTCTTTTACATTATTGATGGTTTTAGGTATGGTTTTTTAGGTCAACATGATAGTCAGATTTATATTGGCATAGTCTTTCTGGCGGTAAGTAATATTTTTTTCTTGTTATTAACAATTAAAATATTTAATAAAGGTTATGGACTGAAAGGTTAATCAATGAGTGTTTTAAAAGTTTATAATCCTATCGATCTTGAAATTGATCATGGAGATGGAGTTTATGTTTATTCTGAAGATGGAACAAGATATCTTGATTTTACAAGTGGGATAGGCGTTCTTAGTTTAGGTTATAGCCATCCTGCCCTAATACAAGCATTAAAAGATCAAGCGGATAAGATTTGGCATTGTTCAAATCTTTTTAAAATAGAGAAACAAAATGTAGTCGCTGAAAAGATAGTAAAAAATTCTTTTGCAAGCTCTGTGTTTTTTTGTAATTCTGGAGCTGAAGCAACAGAAACCAGTATAAAAGTAGCTAGAAAATACTTTTTTGATAAAGGAAAAAAAAATAAAAATAAAATAATAACATTTCAAGGAGCGTTTCACGGAAGAACATTAGCATCTTTATATGCTGCAAATAACAAAACCCATATAGAGGGTTTTGGTCCAAAAGTTGAGGGTTTTATAAATATTCCATTCGGTGATCATGATGCTCTTAAAAATGCCGTTGATAAAAATACTGCAGCAATTATGGTTGAAACAATCCTCGGTGAAGGTGGAATAAAAGTTATACCGCTAGACTGTCTGAATGGATTGCGTAAAATTTGTGATGAGAATGATACCTTATTAATTCTTGATGAAGTTCAATGTGGTGTGGGGAGAACTGGGAAATTTTTTGCCTTTGAATGGTCCGATATTGAACCTGATATTGTGCCAATTGCTAAAGGTATTGGTGGTGGCTTTCCAATTGGAGCATGCTTGCTAAACAAAAAAGTTACATCTTGCATGGGTATGGGTACTCATGGCTCAACATTCGGGGGTAACCCGCTTGCTATGTCGGTAGCTAATGTAGTCTTAGACCATGTGTTAAAAAAAGATTTTCTAGATCATGTTCAAAGCACAGGTAAGTATCTTAAAGATCTTTTAGAGAGTGAGGTTCTTGCAAAGTATAAAGATTTTATATTAGAAATTAGAGGTCAAGGTTTAATGTTAGGAATAAAGTCCAAAATAAAAAATGACTTGATAATTGAGAAAATGAGATCAGAAAAACTATTAACAGTTAAAGCATCCGATAATGTCATAAGACTACTTCCACCGCTTATTCTTCAAAAAAGTCATGTTGATGAAGCAATTGATAAAATATTAAAAGCCTTATTGAAATTATAGAAATGAAACATCTTAATCACTTCTTAAATATAAACCAGTTAAAAAGTTCCGATATATTCAAAATCGTAAAAGATAGTCATGAGCTGAAAAAAAAATATGGAGAAAAAAAACTTAAAAAAAAAAAAATATTAGGAATGATTTTTGAGAAACCGTCAACACGAACAAGAGTTTCCTTTGAAGTTGGTATGAAGCAGCTTGGAGGAGATGTTGTAGTACTCGACCAAAATGACAGTCAATTAGGAAGAGGAGAGTCATTAAATGATACTGTAAAGGTTTTATCGAGTTATGTTGATATAATTATGTATAGAGGAAAAAATGAAAAGAGCTTATATGGTATAAGCGAAAACTCGTCCGTTCCAATTATTAATGGATTGACTGAGCAAAGCCATCCATGTCAAATACTTGCTGATATAGTAACTCTAGAAGAAAAATTCAAAAGAATTGAAAATCTTAAAATTTGTTGGATAGGGGATGGTAATAATGTATGTAATTCTTGGATACATACAACGAAGCATTACAATTTCCAGCTAAACATTTCATGTCCAGCTGGTTGTTTTCCAAATAAAACAATACTAAGAGAATTTGACAACAATAAAATTAAACTTTTTGATGAACCTACTGAGGCAGTGAAAGGTGCAGATGTTATTATAACTGACACTTGGGTATCTATGGGAATGAGTGAAGATCCTAAAAGAATTAAAAAGTTTAAAAATTTTCAGATAAATTCAAAATTATTAGAAAAAACAATGAAAAAAACATCTGTTCTGCACTGCCTGCCGGCTCATCGTGGCTGTGAGATTACAAATGAAATAATTGATGGGGAAAATTCTTTAGTTTGGAATGAAGCAGAGAACAGACTTTACACCCATCAATCTATATTGCTTTGGTGTTTATCAAATAGTTAAGATTTTAACCCCTCCATAATTGAGGTGATAACAGAATTAATATTGGAAAAAGCTCCAACCTTCCAATTAACATTCCCAAACACATAAAAATTTTTGTAATGTCTGAGATTGTTGAGTAGTTTCCACTTGGTCCGATGGCATCATTAAGTCCCGGTCCTACATTAGCAAGTGTAGCTGCAGCTCCTGAAAGTGATGTTAATATATCTTGTCCATCAAATGCTATTAACAATGAAAGCAAACCAAATATAAATATGTATAAAAAAAAGTAACCTGTTACAGAGGTGAGAATTTCTTCTCCTATTTCTCTAGAGTTATAGCTAGGGAGAAAAACTCCTCTTGGTTGAATTATTTTTTTTACTAGAGTTAACGATGACTTGAGTAAAATCTGAATCCTAAAAATTTTAAGACCACAACTTGAAGATCCCGAACACCCCCCTATGAGCATTAAAAAAAGAAATAAAAGAGTAGTGAATGAGCCCCAAATACTAAAATCATAAGTACTAAAGCCACTTCCCGTTGAGATAGAGACGGTTGCAAAGGCAGATATTCTAAAAGCCTGTAAAAAGTCAACTTCGTAATATCTTCTTAACCAGAATGCAACGATAACAGTTGAAATAAGAATAATTAATAAAAAAAATTGAACTTGTGAGCTTTTGAGGAGATCTGAAAATTTACCTTTCATTGCTTGAAATAAATATATAAATGGAAGTGAGGCTATAATCATGAAAAACATTGTAACTATTTCAGTATAAATGGAATCAAAATATCCTATTGACATATCCTTAGTTGAGAATCCACCGGTAGCAATTATTGTCATACCATGAGCAATGCTATCAAAAATGCCTAGACCCGTAAGGTAGAGTAAAAATGAGCAGAGCACAGTTAATAATATATAAATCACTCCAATTCCCGCAGCAATATTCTTTGTTCTTGGTAGAACCTTTTCTTCTTTAGAGCTAAATTCTGATTGAAAAAGCTGCATCCCACCAATCTTTAATATTGGAAAAAGGGCTATAGCTATTACGATTATTCCTACCCCACCAAGCCATTGAAGCATTGCCCTCCAAATTAATAATGACCTGGAAGTATTATCTAGATTTTCTATAACCGTTGCGCCTGTTGTTGTAAGTCCTGACATTGATTCAAAAAAAGCATTAAAAAAAGACAGGTTAGTGGTTCCAAGATAAAAAGGAATACAGCTTATTAAGGCAAGCAGTACCCAAGAAATCAATGTTAAAAGAAAAGCTGTTAAAATTTCTACATCGTGATTTTTTTTTTAAAGACAAAAGAGACGTTAAGACCAGTAAACAAACAAACGATTGAAATCACAAAGAAAACAACCCAATCTGTACCACCGTCATAATAATCAATGATGCCGGGTATAAATGAATATATAGAGTAAAAAACTAGTAAGTTTCCAATAACAAATAGAGAGGACTTTAATTTAAGCATTATTAATTAAGTCTATTATTGGTATCTGGGATATCTAAAGAGAATGGGGGTATTTTAACTTCAAATTCCTCGCCATCAAAGTTTTGCATCAAATAGCTACCATGCATTAATCCAGAGGTTGTTTTGAGTGGTGTGCCACTCGTGTACTCAAACTCTTCTCCTGGTTCAAGTATTGGTTGTTCTCCAACAACACCTTTACCCCGAACTTCTCTAAAACTTCCATTTGAATCAAAAATTTTCCAATGTCTACTTATAAGTTTGATTGTTTCATCACTATTATTTTTAATTTTAACTTTGTATGCCCATAAATATGAATCCTCATAGGGGTCCGAATGTTCCTCTAAATAAGTAGGTTCAACATTCACTAATACTTTTTTATTTTTCATATTTATTTTCCTCTGAATACTTTTTTCAATGAAGTATCAATATCTGTAATTAGATCATCACAATCTTCAAGTCCTATTGACAGTCTAATCAAATTTTTTGTTATACGTAAACTTCTTTTTTCTTTTTCGGATAATCTATGGTGAGTTGTTGTGTAAGGGTGGGTAATTAAAGATTTATTATCACCAAGATTATTTGAAATATTAATTATTTTAAGGTTGTTTAAGAAAGAAAATGCTCTCTTTTTTGATTTACTTTTATCAGCTTTAATCTCGAAAGACAAAATATTGCCACCATCAGTCATTTGTTTCTTGGCTAATCTTAGTTGAGAGTTTTTCTTATAATGAGGATAAAAAATTTCTTTTACATATTTATTTTTTTCAAGATAATTAACTATTTTTTTACTAGTAGCAACCTGCTTATTTACTCTTAATTCAAGTGTTTCCAAACCTTTTAATAACACCCAAGCATTGAACGGGCTTAGTGACGGTCCAGTATTTCTTATAAAAGGTTTTATATATTTTTTACAAAAATTTCTTTTACCTAGAATTGCCCCACCAATGACTCTTCCGTGACCATCGATATGTTTAGTTGCTGAGTACATAACAACATCCGCATTAAAATTCAAAGGTTTTTGAAGTATAGGTGTTGCAAATACATTATCAACAACAACGATTGCACCTTGCTTATGAGCAAGTTCAGATACTTTTGCTATATCAATTATTTCCAAACACGGGTTTGAAGGAGTTTCAAAAAATACTATTTTAGTTTTTTTTTTAAGAGCACTTTCCCATTTATTTAAATCTTTACCATCAATTAGCTCAACATCAATTCCGAATTGTGGTAGTATATTAGTTAATATATAGTTGCAGCTTCCAAAAAGTGCTCTGCCAGAAACTACTCTATCGCCTTTTTTAAGATATGACATGAGAATTGTGAATAGTGCTGACATTCCAGACGAAGTTGCCCAGCATTTCTCTGCTCCCTCTAATTCAGCTAGTCTCTCCTCGAAAACCTCCACTGTTGGATTTCCGTATCTTGAGTATATAAATCTTTTTTCCTCTTCCTTAAATGCTTTTTCAGCTTCTTCGGCGGTATTATATGTGAATCCAGATGTAAGAAAAATAGGTTCACTAGTTTCAGAAAACTTTGTACGTTTAAATCCTTCTTTGACGAGAATTGTAGATGTTTTTTTTTTCATAAAATTTTGATTAACATATCTAAGATTATTTTATATAAATAAAAATTATGACTATAAAGATATTTTTTTTAATTATACTTTTTCTTTTTAATCTTAGCTTCAATTCTATTGAGTCTAGAGAGCTTTCTATTCAGCAGCTCGAAGAGAGAAAAGAGGCTGATAGAAAAAGAAAACTTGAAAGAGCTAAAAGAAAAAAGATAAGTTTTAAGGTAGATATCAAGTTAAAAACAGACATAGTTTTTTTTTCCAAAGAAAGGAAAGTTCCACCAGTACTTTCTAATCTTGATCCAGTACTAGAGGATGAGGGTTTTTATGGTGTCAAATTGGCAATTGAGGATAATTTGACTACTGGGAGGTTCGTTGGTCATGATTATAAGGCAAGTTTTCATAGAGTGGGTTTAGATGAGGACATTAAAACTGAATTCAAAAACTTAGTAAATAATGGAAAAAAGTTTTTTGTTGTTGATTTGAAAGAAAGTGAACTGATTCAACTTTCAAAATTAGAAGAATTTCAAAAAACAATTGTCATTAACGTAAGGTCTAAGAGTGATATGTTAAGAAATGAAAATTGTTTTAGAAACATGTTTCATACACCACCCAGTTATTCAATGCTTGCTGATGCTTTGACTCAATATTTTGTTAAGAAAAGGTGGAACAAATGGTTTTTAGTAGTCGGCCCTGATAAAAACGACAAAAGTTTTGCTGAGGCATTAAAATATTCAGCTCAAAAATTTAATATTAAAATTAAGGAGCAAAGAACATGGGACTTTTCAGCTGACTTGAGAAGAACGGCAGGAAAAGAAGTTCCTATCTTTACAAAGGGTGTGAAGTATGATGTTTTAGTGGTTTCTGATGAGAAGGGTGAGTTTGGTGAGTATCTTACATATAGAACATGGGACCCTAGACCAATAGCCGGTACTCAAGGTTTAAAACCAACTTCATGGCATAGAACTCATGAACAATGGGGAGCAACCCAGATACAAAATCGCTTCAGAAGAGAGAGTGGGAGGTGGATGACGGAAGTAGATTATCAATCGTGGACAGCCGTTAGGGCAATTGGAGAATCAATTACAAGAATTAATAATAATGACATAGAGATGGTAAAGGAATATCTTCTCGGAAAGAATTTTGGTCTCGGAGCGTATAAGGGTGTAAAGGTATCATTTAGAAATTGGAATGGTCAGCTGAGACAACCTATTTTGTTAGCTGCTCCAAGATCTATGGTTTCAGTTTCACCGCAGGAAGGATATATACACCCATTTAGTGAATTGGATACTATGGGAAAGGATAAGCCGGAATCTACTTGTAAATTTTAAATAATTTAATAGATTAACTATATGAAATTATTTTTACTAATGTTTGTAACTTTTATGTTAGCTCATGAAAAGTCTTTTGGTTCTCTTGCATACATTACAAACGAAAAAGATAACACAGTTAGCATCATAGATGTAAAAAAGAAAAAGCTAATTAAAACCGTCGATGTTGGTCAAAGGCCTAGAGGTATTATCATGTCCAAAGATGGAAAAAATGTTTTAATTTGTGCTTCAGACGATGATAGAGTTGAAGTAAGGGATGCCAAAACATTAAAACTTAAATACTATCTCCCATCCGGTCCTGATCCAGAACTATTTATCCTGTCTCCAGATGGTAGCATCCTGTACATTGCAAATGAGGACGATGCAATGGTTACTGTGGTTGATATGAATGAAAAAATGATTATTGATGACATACCAGTTGGTGTAGAACCTGAGGGTATG
>JBJKUR010000001.1:0-114599 GCA_045563055.1 Alphaproteobacteria bacterium | reverse complement strand
ACTTTTCTTTACTTTCAAACGAATTCCATATTTGTCCTTTTTTGATATAATTTTTGATATCATAGATTTTTTTTTCACCCATTTGACTATCTCTTAATCTACTGACAGCATCATATTCATAAAGACCCTGCAATGCTTTTGTCGTTGATTTTATATTCCACTCAATTATTTCAAGCCCTAGGCTTTTTGCTACCTGACGAGCAAGTTCAGTTTTTCCTGTTCCTGGCTCACCCTTAATAAGCAATGGCTTTTCAAGATTGATCGCTGCATTGACAGCAACCGTCAAATCTTCGGTTGATATGTAATCTTTTGTGCCTTTAAATTCCAATTTAATTCCCTTTAACAATTACAAATATAGTTTTATAAATAGTATCATTCTATAATAATTGCTTTATATCAATATTAACCAACATATATAAGTTTTAAATTGTTACTTAACTTAAAATGATTTGTTAATTTCAATATTATTTGTATTATTCATTTGAAAATACGATTTAATTTCATTCATTTCTTTCATAAAATCCTTATTAACAATTCTGCATTTTAAATCTATTATATCATTATTATTTTCATAATTCATAACTAGACTTTGTCTATCTAAAGAGTATTTTTCAAAAGAGATATTGCCATACCAAATAAATTTAATTTTAAAGTCAATCTTATCTTTTGAAATTTTATAGTGAGTTTGTTTAGAAATGACTTTAAGAGAATTATTTTTCATCTTGAAACTAACAACTCTTACTGATTTATTGGTTTCAAAAAATAACCCCTTAAATTTCTGATAAACGGATGATTCTAATTTATCATTATTTTGACAAGCCAATCCTTTTCCTATGGGAGAGCCCATACTTTGTGTGAATAGAAAAATTAAAAATGTATTTAATAATAGTTTGTTTTTATAAAAAAAGGTCATAGAGAAAAGATACTATTAAAAATACTAATTTTTTTCCATAATTAAATGTGGTGAATTATTCCAGATTTTATTAACTGAGTCACTAACTCTATAAAAATTGATAATATTATCAAAAACATAATTTACGTCGTTTCTATCAAGCCAATCGTTAATTTGATTCTCTTTTAAAAAAAAAGGTTGTCTGGTGTGTATCGAAGTTAAATATACAAAACTCTCCCTCGTAACTACACAACAACCAGTGTCATCATATATTCCCGCAAAAAATAACAGTTTATTGTCTAAAAAGTGATAAAAAGGAACTTTCTTTCCTTTTTCTTTTTTCCATTCAAAATATCCGTCTGCAATAAAGATGCATCTATTTGTATTTTTAAATGTTTTTTTTTCCTCAAGGGTTTCATTACGAGCATTAATTAACATGCTTTTATGCCATTCGGGCTTGATACCCCATTTTAATTTAACTATTTGTCTCTTTTCATTGATAGTTATTACCATCTGATTTGGTGAAATATTGAAGTTTGGTTTTATATCAATATTAAACTTATGTTTAATTTTGTCTTTTGAAAATAAAGCAAACCTTCCGCACATTAGTTATTAATTCCTCTTTTTAGATTTCCATGTTCCACCATATTGATAAAAAAGATTATCAATTTTTAACAGGTCTACACATAATTCACAAATTAATACCCAACGACCTTTTTCATCAACCTTACATCTAAAAAGCGTTGAAAAAGACTTATCACATTCAAAACAATTTCTTTGTTCTCTAATTCTCATATTTTTTTGTATAACAATCATCACATATAGATGAA
The DNA here is from genome assembly GCA_045563055.1 of Alphaproteobacteria bacterium. Lineage (GTDB taxonomy): Bacteria > Pseudomonadota > Alphaproteobacteria > Methylaequorales > Methylaequoraceae > Methylaequor. Next base: position 112,877 of record JBJKUR010000001.1, on the reverse strand, counting down.
TTAAAATTATAATAACTTAAATCGTCCGGATGATAAGGAAGAGGTGCATCACATTTTTTACAAACTCTTAATTCAACTTCATTTTCAATGGTCATGATTTATAGATACAACTTATTATTATTTTTGTTTTATATTTATTCTTTGTCTGCAAGTTTGTGATTTCTTTTATCCTAACATGATTTTCTTTCACATAACAATTATGTTCGACAAAGTTTAATATTAACAATTCAAAGACTTTAGGAATTTTAACGTTATAGGTAAAATTATATTCATATTCTATATTAGGTTCGTAATGAGTATGATGCAAATAAGCAAATACTCTTTGTTTTTCAATACAATGCTGATATTTAAAATTCATTTTAAAATTAAAAACTTCACAAAAATCTCTACTCTCAGAGAGAGAAGAGGATAAGAAAATTAATAAAAAATATTTTATCATTCAACAAAGCTTATTTTTTTGCTAATTATACTTCATCCACCCTGTAATAGTAAATCTATGATTGAAGTAAAAGCAGGGTGGTTCAATTTTTTTAATTTTTATCTTGTTTTTTTATTTAATAAAACTATATAAGAGGTTATTAACTTGTTATAGTATACTAAATATGAATAAAATGTTATTGAGTCCACGCTTTTTTTTTATCAGAAAATATTGTTTAAAGTCAATTCAGTTTATTTCAAAAAACTCTTGTGCTTGCGCAAGTCAACTTTACAAATAGGAGTACAATGATAAAAGGCAAAGTAAAATGGTTTAATTTTAAAAAAGGCTATGGATTTATCCAACCCGATGATGGTTCAAAAGATGTTTTCGTTCACAAGACGGCTCTAAAGAACTCAAATATTGATAACTTAGAAGAAGGCCAAGATATCACTTTTGAAATCGCAGAAGAAAATGGAAAAAACTCTGCTGTAAACCTCAAGGTTTAGCTACTTTTTCTCTAGTTCATGAACATTGTTATCTAGGTCATCCATTTTAGCATTTATCAGCTATAAACCTCATGGTTTAGTCTACTTCTCTAGTTCATGAACATCGTTATCTAGGTCATCAATCTTAGCATTTATTAGTTCAAGTTGATCTTTTACAAGGTTACTGTGGTTATTTAACTTAACTAGCACCATTATTGAGAGTGTTATGGCTACGAACAGCAAAAAAATTCCAAAATTAATTTTTGACATAATCTTTTATCTTGAGTTTAAAAATTAGTAATTTTCACCTATTATAGGCGCCTAATTTAACGTAAACTTATAAATTTATACTTATTCTACCACTTTTCTACCACAAATTAGTTAGGCAAAAGATCTATTTTATTACTAAACAAACTGGGGTTTTTTTCTCTATAAGAAAAATCTTTTTCTACATAAATATTTTGATTGACAAATATATCAATTAACTTCTTTTTTGCAAAATTCGAGGAATCAATGGGTTCACAACTATAAAAATCAGTTATCCATGGCTTTGTACTTATTTTGAGACTCTGATTGTCAAAATACGTGTGGTAGTCTAACACCACATCATCATTTGTATCTATATCAGAACTATTTAAATCTCCTTGATAGTCACTATTTAGTAAAGCATACTCATCATTTTTAATTCTTTTCCAAAGTTGATATTTCCTAACACCTCTATCAAGCGATATTTCCCCTATGTTTGGCCACAAGGTTCCGATAACATTTTTCTTACTAAATACTAAAATACTTTTAAAAGCTCCATCATTCATTACCATTCCATATGGATGTTGTTCGAATCCAGTGCTCCAGGATTTACTTACATAATTGCATTTATAAATTTTGTTTTTATAAAAACCCTGTAGTAATTTATTAAAGTTTTTTCTACTGCTAAAATCATTACCGAAGGAAGTATTAGCGAGAAATGAAAATAAAACAAAAATTGAAACTTTGAATGTTTTTTGAAAAATTGATAATTTCATAATGTTTTTTTAATGTCAAAAAAAATAAACTCAAGATAATTTTATGTAAAGTTTAAAAATTAATACTTTTTATTCTCTCCGATATCCTCTAAATGAGTTTTAAGAGCCCGACTGCTGATTATTATTTCAACAATAAATATACCTAATGCCAAAGAAAATAATATTAAAGCTAACACGAATATATACGGAGCCATAAATACATTAAAAATTCCTACAAGAATAGACATTAAATTTAAAATAAAAGCCAAACCTGAGAATAACTGCATGTATTTTACATACTCTAGTCTAAGATTTAATATTACAATTTGCGTTAAATATTTTTTACCAGATTTGTTAGTTTTTTTATTATCTAAAAAGTCTGAGTGCATTTGCCGTATTAGCTTGCTTATTGCTATCCATCTGTTACCAAACGTCAGCATCATTAAAGGAATAGCTGGAAAGAGAAAAGCTGCATATGTTAATTGAAAGTCTAACACTAAATTTTATTATCTTTAACAAGTTCCTCTATATCAAAGCCTTTTTTGAATTCTTTCATATTTTTAAAAGCTTTACACTCTCCTCTAAAAGAAGAATATTTTTGAAAACTGAGATCTTTTCTATTGATTTTAATCTCATTTATAAATATTGAGTTTTCGTTAGTCAAATATTTCCCTACATCTTTCTTTTTTATTTCCAACCCATCTTTTCCTCCTGACAGCTTGTATTCATAAGCTCTATCTAAATCAAAAAAATATCCGACTGTATCTCCATATACTTTACATATTAGCCCTTTGCCATCCAACTCTCCTGCCAAAGCACTAAAAGATAAGACATAAAATATAATAAAAAATTTAATCATAAAATAACTAATTTTATCAAATATAAATACATACAAACATTCAATAATCTTTTAATCAATACTTACAATGATATTTAAAAACTATCAGAATTTAAAACAAAAATATTGCGTTTATTAAAATTTATTGTTATTTTAATAATACCATCCACATGGTTTAAAAGTGGCGCATTGTGCATGCGTCAAAAGTACATGCCTATTAACTTTATAAAGGAGTGAAAAGTATGTTAATAACTAAAAACCTTATAAAATTCAATAAACTCATCGTGAAAATTCCTAGCGAAACTAAAAGAGTCTGGGATACATCCGAAAATAGATGGGGATTTAAATTTCATAAAAAAGGTTAAATTGAATGTGTGAGATGTATAAAGTGTCTCACACATTTTTAATCATAAAAATTAAATCTAAATACTTTTATAAAGCAAAAAAAAAAAGTACTCTCATTAAATGAAAATATTTTTTTTCACTATTTTAATTTTCTTAACTGCATGTACTAAGAATTTTGACAAAGGGGTTATCGAACCTATAAATGATTTGAAATTAGCAAAATTATCAGGAAACCATTTGGTTTTTATTTCCAAAGACAAATTTGATGTTAAAAAAAAATATTCGTCAGAAGATTGTGAGTCTTGGTCAGTAAAAATTGATTTTGACCAACCATTTAGAGATTCAATAAAATTCATGTTAGATGGAATGTTTGAAAACCACAAATTATCTGAATCAAAGTTATCTGGTGAAGAAATTGAAGCACAAGGCTTTGTATCTCAAATATCACTGGAAGATTTTTATGCATTATCAAGTTTTAAAACTGAGAGAAACACTGGTAAATATAATATTTCACTTAAAGTGAGAGTTATAGTTGAAAACTCAAATAAAATTATAACAAATGAGATTTCTTCAGATATGAACTGGGATAAAAATATTTTTTTAAACTGTGATTTACAAACTGGAGCACTTAAAACAGGTCAAAAGGCCCTAGAAAATATAATTAAAAAAGTTTATGAATCAGTTTATGAATCTTCTTACAAATTAATGAGATAAATGAATAGAAGAAGGTTCATTGGCTTTTCTTTTTTCACTTTTTTTTTGTCTATCATTGAAATTTTCTTTAAACCTTTCTCTTTTTCAAAAAAATCTAATTTTGGAAGAACGATAGTAATAACACATGATATTTTTCAAAAACATCTTTTAAAAAAAAATCACCCGGAAAGTCCAGAAAGAATAAACTTTATTCATCAGCAGCTAAAAAAAGAAAAAAAAGATAGTTTAATGCAAAATACTAATTTAAAAATCAATGCAGAGGAATGGATCAAGACCATCCATACAAAAGAACACATCAAGTCATTAAAAAAAAACTTTAAAATTGCAGAAGAAGCCTCAACATCTGCAATAAAAAGTTGTCTTCAAGGTGTCAATTTAATTATGAATAACAGCTGTGCAAATGTATTTTGCGCAGTCCGTCCTCCAGGACATCATGCACTAAATACTGGAAAAGACGAAGGTTTTTGTATGTACAACCATATTGCAGTTACCGCAAAATATATTCAAAAAAAATATAATTTAAAAAAAATCCTTATAATCGATTGGGATTATCATCACGGCAATTCTACAGAATATTTTTTTTACGAAGACCCTACAGTTTTTTTTTTTTCAACCCATGATGCAAAAGCTTACCCAGGAACAGGCTCTCCTGACAGAATTGGTCATGGAAAAGGTAAAGGGTTCAACGTAAATATCCATCTCCCATGCGGGACTCAAGACCAGGCTATAATTGATGTTTATAAAAATGAGTTGGTGAGATATGCAGATTTTTTTAAACCAGATTTTATTCTTATTTCCGCAGGATTTGATAGTAGGAAAAATGATCCACTGGGTTGTTTTAATCTAACGGATAAGTGTTTTGAAACTTTAACAAAAATTTCAATGAATATAGCTTCTAAACACTGCAATGGAAGGCTTCTCTCATTGCTTGAAGGTGGTTACAATTTAAAAGGAAATGCAAAAGCGGCAGTTTCTCATATTAAAGTTTTAGATAATTTTTATTTAGAAGTTTAAAAAAACCCATTTACCTGATATTTAATCTATCTAAACTTTATTTGTTTAGTATTGATAAAAAAATGGGAAAGAAAATAGATTTAGTACGTTATAAGAAAGCATTAGATTTTTCTTATAGCTACTATAAAAATAAAAATAGAAAGGGCATTCAACTCCCCTACTTTAACTATTTATCTTCAGTAAGTAATCTTATTATCGAGAGTAATGGCAGTACTGACGAGGCAATATCTGGTCTTATCCATGATTATTTTGAATTTGAAAGTCTATCCAGAAAAAGTAAATTAATTAAAAATAAATTTGGCTCAAAAGTTTGCAACATTATAAAACAATGTTCCGACCATGAGAGCATTGACGATGATAAAGAAGTTTGGATAGAAAAGAAAAAAAATTTTTGGATTCAATGCAAAAAAAATCTCAATCTACATTGCTTGTGGTTATATGCGATAAACTTCATAGTATGAATTGCATAATTAACGATTACAGAAAGATCGGTAAAAGATTGTGGAAGAATCACTATCAATCTCCAGAAGAAATTACTTGGTACTATAAAACTTTATGTAAAAATTTTAAAAAATATCTTAAAAACAATAAATTACTTAAAGATAAATTCCAAAGAATATTTAATGAGTTAGAATATATAATTAAAAATTAAAATATTTATTTATTATAAAATATGAAATTTTTAGTAATGAAATTATTTTTAGGTTTTTTAGGGTTTGCAAGTCTATCCGTTTTAGTCTTCTCTTCTGTATCATTGATAGATAGTATCTATTTAAATGAAGAAAATATGACAGAGTATTTATTTACTAACAATCTTAATTGTAATGAAGAAAATACTTTGCAATCAAGTTTGTGTTTAAAAATAACCTCAATTTACTGGATGTTCTTTATATCTATATTTTCATTAGTAATTTCATTCATTACATTATTTCCTTTTTTTTAATAAAAAAAAAATAACCTATTGTTAAAATTACAAACTTTTCATTAATTGGATAATGAATTTTAAAAATAAAAAAGATCTATTAAGAATGTTTAGTTATGACAAACAAATTGCACAAGATCAAATTGATTTATCTATAAAAAAATGGAAAGATATTGGTATAAAGAAAAATCTACTATCAGAAATTTTTTGGAAAAAGACCAAAAGTATCCACTGGGAGCAATCTCAAAATATAATTGGATATTACGACATACATTTAATATGGAGCAATTCAATTGTTAAATCAGAGATCAATATAAAAAAATCAGATGTTATTATAGCACTCGAAGGTATAAAGAAGTTTTACTCTAATATTTCAACAATAACTCCAGATTTGTCTCACCCAGACATACTTAATTGCATGAATAAAACAGCTTATGCCAATAATTTTCAACAACTCAAAATTAACTTAAAAGAACAAATTGAAACTGATATTTTGGATCCTTTTGGGGGTATTTTTGGTTTTACACAAAAGAAAAAAGAAGATGTATTAATGAATCATAAAAATGAAGCACTAAATATAATAAATTATTCATTAGAAATTTTCGAAAATCACTATGAAAAAAAATCAAAAGTTGTCGAACCAACAAATAAGTTAAAATGTTTTGAAGTTTTAGATGATAGAAGATTTATCGTTAATCTTTATTGGAATAATCAAGTTATAGAATCATCAATAACAAAAAAAAATGATGTTAAAAATACAATTATAAAATATAAAATAATTATAGAATCATTTAATATCAAAAGACCTAATATTAAAAATACAATTATTAAAATGATGTATGATATAAGTATAGTGAATTAAAAATAAAGAATATTGAGTTAAATAATTTTAAGAATTTATTTCAATTAAAGCCTTCTTTATATATAAATAAATGTTGAAGGCCCCGTAGCTCAGCTGGATAGAGCAACTGCCTTCTAAGCAGTAGGTCGTACGTTCGAATCGTACCGGGGTCGCCAAAAAAGTATTATGTTTATTTTTGTTTTTATTTTTTTTATTTTTTTCAATAACTTCAGTTTTTCCGAAGATTTTAAACTTCTTTGTTCAGAAGTTAAAAAAACCTATTATTCGGACTTAAGTTCAAGTTTTACAAAGATTTTAAATTTTGAAGACCAAACGATGAACAATTATTCAGGTGGTTTTTTTGATAAAGTCATACTATTTAGTGAAAATGAGATAATTCTAGTGAATGAAATATTTAACACAAGAAGTACATTTAATATCAAAACTAATAAATGGACTATTTATAAAGGACAATTTATAAAAATATACGATTGTTCAAAAGAAAAAAGGCGTTTTTAAAAAAAACGCCTTTTATTAGATGGGGAGGAAGTAATCTTCATAATACAAATAATAAAACATAAGTAAAATTTATTTTAAATATACGAATTATTTATTTTATGAATATGATTTTAATTGCTCTCTTTATTGCCTTAGTAGACACTTATTTTACAAACAAATATTTTCTAAAAAATAATTCTAGAAAAACTATCTTAACTTTATTGCTTTTCTTAATATCATTCTATGTAGCTTCAGTTGTACTAGACTTCCTATATAAATTCGTTTCATAAAGGTAGTTATTGTTCAACCTGAGGCAAAACAATTTTTTTCTCTATCAGTGAATCAAATTCAGAATTTAACAAAGCCAATTCCTCTGGTGTCAAAAGTGAAGAAATTTTATTAATATAAAATTTACTCTCTTGAATTCCATTCATTTTAGATTTCAAAAACATCTTGTAAGCCATTTTAAGATCTTTTACCGTACCAGTTCCAGAATAAAACATATTTGCCAAATTGAACATAGCTCTTGGATGACCAAAGTCCGAGGCTAATTTATAAAGATCGAATGCCTTTATAACATCTTTATTTACATTTTCACCATTGTAATACATCCAACCCAGGTTAAATAATGCATACTTATTTGAAAGTTGAGAAGCTGCTTCATAATAGTAAAGCGCTCTTGTTTTATCAGTTTGTATTCCAAAACCGTTATCATAAATCAATGCAATATTGAACATTGCATCACTTCTTTTTTCATTACCCTCATCTGAGGCAACTTTTTTGAAAAATGAAATTGACTCTTCAATTTTCTTTTTATTAAAGAGCTCCAACCCTTTATAATAATCGTTGGCAAATAATGCTGACGAGCAAAGAGTTATTAAAAGTGTGAAAAGAACATATCTTAGCATAACCATCCTCCTATGGAAAAATAATAGTTTATTTCCATTAACTGCTAATAACTACTGGTCGGGGAGACAGGATTCGAACCTGCGACCCTCTGTTCCCAAAACAGATGCGCTACCAGGCTGCGCTACTCCCCGCTAAGTTGCTTATAATATATGCATTAATGAATTAAAAGCGAAAAATAATATTTAAATTTTTGTTTTTAGTGGTTGTTGTTGAATGTAAGTTACATTAATATGATTTAATTCTGAGGAAATGGAAAAACAAAGTGAAACTAGGTCTAAGGGTAATTTTTTTTGCGATAATAATAATTCCAATATTTTTAAAATCTGAGGAATTAAAAGATGTACTTAAAGACGCCTACGACTTTTATCCTGACATAGAAAAAAGCAGAACAGAACTTAGTATTTCTGAAAAAGATTTAAGAATTTCAAAAACAGACTTTCTACCTAGTATCGACTTTTCTGCTTCACAAGGACGTAAAATTACAAAAAGTAACCCTGATACTTCGAATGTCAACGATAATACATTCAACCCATCGACCTTTGATATAGATTTATCACAACCTCTTGGGTACACAAAAGCACTTAATTACAAACAAGCAAAAAATAAACTTACTATAGCAAAACTTAGTTTCTATTCTACTATTCAAAATGTACTTTTTAAGGCAAGCAAAGCATACTACACCGTATTAAAAGATTACTTTTTATTGGATGTGTCAAAAAGAAATGAGGATAATTTAATCCAGAAACTCGATGCAACAGAAAAAAGATTTGAATTCAAAGATGTAACCAAAACAGATGTTTTTCAGGCAAAAGCAAGATTAGCTCAAGCTACTTCAAAAAGAATTGAGGCCGAAAATAATCTTGAAATATCAATTTCAGATTTTAAAACTGTAGTTGGAAGAGAACCCAGTGTAAATTGGTTTAACTCAGACGAAACAAAAATAATTGAATCAAATCCCAAAGATTGGACCAAATTTGGAAAACTTCCTAAACTTCCAGATTCATTAGAAGATTCTATAAAAACTGGGTTAACTAAAAATCCAGATTATCAGAAACTACAATTACAGTTGCAGAACTCAAAAATTGATATTAAAAAAAATACTCTTAACTTTGCACCTGAATTTTCTTTGTCTGGCTCTGTTGGAAAATCACTTGATTCGTCAAGAACTGCAGAAAGAACTGACACTTTTTCTGTTACTGCGCAAGTAAGTGTGCCCATTTTTAATAAAGGTCATAATTACTTAAACAGGGAAAAATCAAAAGATTCTGCTTTAACAGTTATTAAATCCTTAGAAACAAAAAAGTTAGATTTAACTTTTCAGATCAAATCATCTTGGAAAAAAATAGAAAGCACAAAATCTAGTATTGATTCACTTGGTGTATCTGTTGAGTCAAATTTAATGGCGGTTGAAGGCGTAACAAAAGAGGCTGGAGTTGGAACTAGAACAACTCTTGAAATTTTAGATGCTCAAAAAGAACTAACAGATGCTGAATCAAACTTGGTAAATGCTCAATACCGATTGATAATATCATCGTTTGAATTATTAAAATTGTGTGGAATACTTAATTTTGAAGAATTAGATATCTAATTTAATTTTTTACTTGATTTATTGTTTGCAAAGTTTATCATAAAACTGTATCGACTTTTTAAAGTATTAACAAAAAACAATCTTAAAATAATAAAGGAAACTTAATTATGGCAGAATATACTTTGCCACCTGATCTCGATGCTTTTGCGGAAGCATGCGGTGATGCTGCATTGCCAGCATTCTCAGGTGCAGATTTTAACGCTGATCCATCAGCAGCCTTCAGTGAAGGAATGGGTGCAGCCATGGATTTCATGGTTGATGCAGGAATGCCACCAGATATGTGCAGTGCGATTCAGGACATATGTCAAGGTGGTTTTGACCAACATATGGCTAGTAATCCAGACTCTAATCCAATGGACGCTTTTGATGCTGTTGGCGGAGCTGTAGACATGTATATGGCAGAATTTCCAGCAGATATGCCTTGCGCAGATTGTGCTATGGATATGCCTCCAATGCCACCTGACATGGGTGCTTTCATGGATGGTTGTCCACCTTACGGTGATTTCCCAGGTGGAGAATCTTTTGATCCAGGAGGAATGCCCGATGCTTGGTCTCCAGGACCAATGACTGAAATGGGACCAGGCGATATGCCTCCAGGTGGAGGACCAGACGGACCAGCATTTGGACCAGATGGTGAACCAATGGGACCTCCTATGGGAGATGCACCAAATCCAGAGGGTGGTTTTGGACCAGGTCCAGATGGACCAGCAGGACCTCCTCCAGGTGATATGGGTCCAGGTCCGGATGGACCAGCAGGACCTCCTCCAGGTGATATGGGTCCAGGTCCGGATGGACCAGCAGGACCACCTCCAGGTGATATGGGTCCAGGCGGACCACCTCCAGGTGCTGACATGGATGGAGACGGAATGGCTCCACCTCCTCCAGGTGCTGACCCATTATTTGGAGAAGCTGGACCAGCGGGTGGACCACCTCCAGGTGATATGCCTCCTCCAGGTGATATGGGTTCTGATCCAAAGGGCATGGATGGAGAAGGAATGGCTGTTCCAGATCCAATGGGCGACATGCATACGCATATGGATGATGCAGGAGCACATCAAGCTCCAGAAGGACCACCTATGGGAGACGCACCAATGCCTGGCGATATGCCAGCAGATATGCCTCCTCCTCCAGATGATCCAAATGACGGCGGAGAGGTTGTCTAAACCATCCTACTTCAAAATAACCCCCTTACTTATTCAGTTTGGGGGTTTTTTTTTTGATTAAAATTAAAATTACTATAGAATAATTATTATGGAAGCAATGAGAGGGTCTCAAAAATCTATTATACTAGTTGCTCGTCAACTTGGAGTCCATATCGGTCCAAACGATATTCCAGAAAGATTTCAAATAGATGACAGAGAACTTAAGACCTCTGAAATGTGTGAACTAGCTCAATCATTTGATCTGAAAGCTAAAGCAACTAAACTAAGTGAGTCAGAGCTGTTAAAGCTTTTGACAAAAAAACAACAAATTTTGAAACTAAAAAATGGTCGTTATATAATCGCTCTAAGAGTAATTGTTGGTGAAAATGATGAAAAATCTATTTTATGCTTAGATACGGGCGTTTCAAGTCCTAAACCACAGCAAATAAGTATCAAAGAATTATTAAAAGGATGGAATGGTGAGGCAATCCTTCTAAAAGCAAAGTTAAAAAAATTTGAAGAAGACAGTGAACTAAAAATGGGCTGGTTACTAGGTGAATCATTTAGAAATAAATCTGTAATGGTCCAAATTGTAATAGTTGCACTGATTCTAAATATTTTTGCAGTCATACCAGCTGTGTTTATGATGCTTGTACTCGACAAAGTAGTAAATTATGAAGCATACTCTACACTTTATGTTATTACATCTGGAGTTGTGGTAGCATATGTCTTTAATGGGATTTTAGGTTATTTAAGATCTTATTTGCTTGATTTTTTTTCGCAAAAGGTAGAAGCCAAACTTTCTGTTAAAGTTTTTGAAAAATTAATTGCATTACCTATGCAAAGATTTCACAAAGAGTCTGCAACTTTCTTGAGATTCACAGGACAAATCTCACAGATTAAAACTCTGCTTACTCAAAAAGTTTTCTCCACAGCATTAGATTCTATTAGTCTCCTAGTCTTCGTACCAATCCTATTTTTTTATAGCCCAGTGTTATTTATTGTAGTTTTTTCATTCAGTATCTTAGGAGCATTAGCATCTATGTTTTATTCAAAAAAACAAAGAGACTCAATTGGCAGCGTAAGTAAAGCTGAGGCTAAAAGACAAGAATTCATTTCAGTTGCAGTTAATGGTATAGAAAATGTTAAAGGACTGGCACTGGAACCAAACCTCAAGGATCAATGGAGGGATCTGGAAGCAAATTATATTATTGCAAATGAAGAGATGCAAAAAAAATCAGCAGTCTTAAACAATATTACTTCCACTATAAATCAACTTATGACAGCTATGGTAATTTTTGTAGGTGTACATTTAGTTTTTGCTGGAACTTTATCTGCAGGAATTTTAGTTGGATTTAATATGCTAGCGTCACGTGTTTCCAAACCAATCATAGATCTAGTTACTCTTAAAACTGAAATTACTAAACTAATGCAATCATTGCAAATTATTTCAGGTATAGTTGACGCTAACTCTGAAACAACAGTTAGAGGACAGAAACCTCAACTCATGGGACAAGTAAGCTTTAAAAATGTTGAATTTGGTTATGATGATAATTCCAAAATTCTCAAGGATGTAAATATTGAAGTCAATCCCAGACAGATAGTCGGAATAACAGGAAAAAGTGGATGTGGTAAAAGTACAATTGCAAAACTTATCCAAGGTTTATACAGGCCACAGGCAGGAATTGTTGCATTGGATAATATAGACTTAAGGCTCTTAGACTTAAGTCATGTTAGGTCACAAGTTTCCCTTGTTGGGACAGATAGTTATTTTTTCCCAGGTACAATTAGAGAAACTATTGCAAGTGCAATGCCTAATTCTTCAATGGATAGGATAACTTGGGCCTCAAAGAAGGTTTTTGCACATGATGAAATAGAATCATACCCAGATGGATATGAGACCTTTTTAGAAGAAAATGCAACCAATCTCTCCACAGGGCTGCGCCAAAAGTTGGCAATTGCACGAGCACTTATCAGAAACCCTAGAATCTTAATTCTAGACGATGCTTTTACAGGATTTGATGTAGACAGCGAAATAAAGCTATATGATGCTTTGTCAGATATCGCATTAGGCAGGACAATAATTATTGTTTCAAATAGAGTTTGGCATCTGAGACTTTGTAATAAGATATTTGTTCTTGATAAAGGTAAAATAACTCAACAAGGTTCTTTCGAAGAAATGGTGAGTGCACCAGGATATTTTGGAGAAACTTATAATAAACAAATGTCGATTCTTGGTATAGAAAATAAATTAAGGAATATTAAAAAAGCAGGTTAAGTTATGGTTAAAAAATCAGTTCAGCCAGCTTTAAGAAACTTAGCTTCAGGCGATGTTCTTTTTAGAGAAGGAGAAGTTGGCGATTATGCATATCAAATTGTCAAAGGTAAGATTGAAGTATGCAAATTTAACGGCGACGAATACGTTACACTGTCAATCCTAGAAAAAGGAGCTCTTTTTGGAGAAATGGCGTTAATTGACAAGCAACCCAGAAGTGCAATGGCTAGAGCAACTGAAGAAACAACAGTTAAAGAAATTGATCAACAAGCTCTTTTAGGTTATTTAAAAAACTCGCCTCAAACAGCTTTTAACATGATGCAACAGTTAGCTAGTTATGCAAGAAACGCTAATGAAAAATTATCAGTAGATGCATTCGAATCAGGTTCTGATAACCAAGTGCCAGAAGAACAACCAGAGAAATTGTCTGAAGAAGAAAAACAAAATAAATCTAAAAAAGATATGATGAGAGAACTTTTAGATGAATTTGATGATGATATCGACAGAATTAAAACTAAAAAAGTACCAAGATCAGTTAAAATGTCTGTCTATTCTTTTGGTTTTTTAATTTTATTTCTAATTGCATGGGGAACAATATCTGAAATAGACACAACAATTACAGCTACAGGTAAGATAACAACGGTCGTTCCAAATGTTGAAGTTCAATCGAACTATAGCTCAGTTGTGAAAGAAGTTTTAGTTAAAAAAGGAGAAAGTGTAAATAAAGGTGATCCACTAGTAACATTTGATGCAACTTTACAAAGGGCAGATAAAATGAAACTCGATTATCAATTAACAGTTGTTAACTCTAAAATTGATAGATTAAAAAAACAATCTTTACTTAGGAATAACGTCTCAGTTAAGAGCCCGTTAGATGAAAGACAAAATAGAATATTTAAAGATAAAAAAGGTCAATACCTCGCTAAAATTGCCTCTTTAAATCAACAAATAACATCCACTGAGGACGATCTTAAATTCATAAAAGAGCAACTGAATATCCAAAAAAGATTAGAAGATTCAAAAAACGAGCTTTTTGATTTAGATCTTGTAGCTGAATCACAAGTCTTGGCTGAAAAAAATAAAAGACTCTCTCTTGAAAAAGAGTATACGAAAACCAGCAACAAGCTCAGTGAGTTGAAATCAAATAGAAAAGAATATAACAGTCAGTTTTTTGGTGGTATCAACGATGAACTTGTTGGGCTTGAAGATCAAAGAATGAATTTACGAGAAGACGTTAAAAAACTTGAAAGACAACAAACAGATGTGACTGTTAGAGCACCATCTGATGGTATGATTTTGGATTTACATTCCCTTTACCCAGGTGCTGTGATTACGCCAGGAAAAAGTGTGGTGACATTAGTTCCCACAGGAGTTGAACTTTTGACCATTTTTGACGTGGATCCCTCAGACATTAGTAAGTTGATACCTGATACTTCAGTTAAGATTCAACTAAATGCACTTCCTGCCCAAAAACATGGCGAACTTAAAGGGAAATTAATTTACGTTTCTGCTGACACCATAGATAAAGATGTTGATGGCAACCCTGGAAACTTTTATCGCGCAAGGGCTCAGATTACTTTAAACGAATTAAAAGATACTCCTCCGGGGTTCAATTTAATGCCAGGTATGAAAGTTTCAGGAAAATTTAAAGTCGGACAAAGAAGGTTGATAACCTACTTCATCTATCCGTTGGTTAGAACTCTTGGAAATAGTTTTGCGGAGCCTTGATGAAATTAAAACTTAGTTTTAGACTAATTGTTACCATTGCTTCAATTATAATGGCAATTATTTTTGGACTGATGAGAATTTCTGATCCAGAAATTGTCCAAGTGCTTAGATTAAAATACTTTGATGTTCTTCAAAAAAAATTTCCCAGACCAACAGATGGGCAAACTTACTCTGTAATTGTAGATATAGATGAAAAATCTCTAAGAGAAATTGGTCAGTGGCCATGGCCTAGGACAGTTTTAGCCGACCTGTTTGATAAATCCAGAGAATCAGGAATGCTTGTTATAGGTTTGGATGTCCTTTTTGCAGAAAAGGACAGAACCTCCCCCGAACTCATATCTAGAGATATAAAAAAAGAAATCCAGAAATTTCTAAGTTGTTAAGTAAATTACCATCAAACGAGTTCTTGGCGATGGAGGCGATGAAAAAATTCCCAACAGTTATTGGTCATTCCGGTCTTGATCTCGAGGGAGATGCTAAGAGATCTGACATAAATGAAACCTCAGTAAAAGTCTTTTTAGGAAAAAGTCAAAATCCAAAGAATTGGCTAATAACATATCCAGGCTTATTAGCTAATGTATCTGAATTTGAAAAAGCAGCATCAGGATCAGGAACTGTATCTGTGGCTGAAGAACCTGATGGCATAATCAGGAGAGTACCTTTAATTTCAAATGTGGCTGGAACAGTAAGGCCAACACTCGGACTAGATATGATAAGAGTTGCATTCCAAGGCAATAGTATTGCAACTAGAACAGGTATAAATGGTGTCGAAGAAATAATTATTCAAACCAAAGCAATTGGAAACGCTTCAATTCCAACAGATGAGAATGGAAGAGTATGGATATATTATGGAGAATCAGATTCCCCTAAGGTTATCGAAAATAAATCTAGATATTATGTAAGTGCAGCTGACATAATAAAAGGAAGGGTTGGCAAAGATAGATTGCAAGGAAAATTAGGTATTTTAGGCACATCTGCAACTGGTCTTAAAGATATAAGGCCTACTCCAGTTGATGATAGGATGCCAGGTGTAGAGATTCATGCAAATTTAATTGATACTGTTATATCTGCAATTATGTATTACACATCAAACAAAAATGCCGAAAATGTTTATAAGCAGTCATTGAAAAAAGGACTGTCTGAAGAAGAGGCAATTTTAGAAAAAAATAAGGTTAAAATCAGTGGGGCACCTTTTCTTAAATCAGGCGCTAACATGAAGTTTTATGAAGCTCTATTCACAATTTTGTTGGCATTTTTTATCACAATATCAGCATTGAAATTTGGTCCGGTGGTTAATATCTCAATACTTGTAACAGTTATTGGGTCTGCTTTTTACATGAGTGTAAAACTTTTTTTAGATGAAAAAACTCTTTTTGACCCAACATTTGCTGGGGTCTCCACATTTATTATATATTTCAGTAATACATTTGCTAACTATTTAAGAGATGCAAATGAAAAGAAACAGATTAGAGGAGCATTCTCTCAATATTTGTCCCCAGCATTAGTTGAACAACTTGCAGATGATCCTGAGAAATTAGTACTGGGTGGAGAAACAAAAAAAATGACATTTCTTTTTTGTGATGTTAGAGGGTTTACAACAATTTCAGAGTCTTTTAAATCAGATCCTCAAGGACTTACTAGATTAATCAACAGGTTTCTAACTCCTTTGACAAATGAAATAATTAATGTCAATGGCACTATAGATAAATATATGGGCGACTGTATAATGGCTTTTTGGAATGCTCCAATTGACGTGGAAGGACATGAAAAAATGGCATGCGATGCAACTTTAGAAATGCATAAAGCGATGAAAGAATTAAATAGGATTAGGGAAGAAGAAGCGAAAGCAGAAAATAAAAAATTTCTAGAACTTAAAATTGGTATAGGTCTAAATACAGGCGGATGTGTAGTTGGGAATATGGGATCAGACCAAAGGTTCGATTATTCGGTCTTAGGGGATGCTGTGAATTTGGCTTCCAGACTTGAAGGACAATCCAAAAGTTATGGAGTGAAAACAGTAATAGGTCCAGAAACTAATGAAAGTGTCAAAGATACATATGCAACATTACAGCTTGATATGATTGCCGTTAAGGGAAAAAAAGAGGCCGTTACAATTTTTACTCTTCTCGGTGATTCAAAATTCAAAGATAGTTCTGGATTTAAAAATTTAGAATCAAGACATAATTTAATTTTGGAAAATTACTTTAAACAAGAATGGGAAAAATCTATTAATGAAATGGAATCTGCTAAAACTCTTTGTAATAATTTAATGAATGAATATTATGATATTATGATGGAAAGAATAAATGAATATAAAGAAAATCCTCCTCCAAAAGACTGGGACGGAGTTTATGTTGCAACTTCAAAATAAAATAATTTGTTAATATGGGTTTAAAAAAAATAAGAGTTCTGCCAGATCAGTACATAGTTAATCAAGGAGAAAAGGGAGAAACAGCTTTTTTGGTGATTTCAGGTGGACTTGTCGCAGAGGTTAATGGAAAAAAAGTTGGGAAAATAGAAGCTGGAGAAATTTTTGGAGAACTATCTTTAATTCTTAATGAGACAAGAAAAGCTAGTATTAAAGCGATAATACCGAGTGAAGTAGTTGAAATTAAAAAAAAAGCATTAGAGGCTATACTTTTGTCATCTAACATTGAACTTCATAAGGTTATAAATGAAATGTCTGTAGAACTTGGAAAAGCTGATGATCAAAAATTAACAATTACTAAAAATGATTTGCTTAAATTATGTAAAGACTCACCAAACGTAATAAGAGCTCTTGCACTTCAGTTACATTACAGGTTATCTCAAAGGATTTTTTCTTGAAACATATTACTCATGGTAAGACAACTAAAGTTTTGATGTTAGAAGAAGAGACTCTTTTTTCTCAAGGTGATAAAGGTAATAAAGCATATATGATAGTCCATGGGTCTTTGAATGTTATTGTAGATGGAAAAAAAGTTGGAATAATGAGTAATGGAGAGGTTTTCGGTGAAATGGCTCTTCTGTTGAATCAAAACAGAAGTGCTACGATAATATCTAATCAACCTACAGAACTTATTTCAATAAGTAAGGATAATTTAGATGAACTAATTCAGTCAGGTTCAATTAAAGCTAAAAAAATCATCATGGAACTTTGTGAAGAACTTGCAAAAAGGACAGAATACCAAACTCTAATTTACTCACATGAAGATATTGACAAAGTCTTAGAGACTGAAAACGATTTGATTGCCAAGCTTACAAAACAAATTATGTATAGATTAGAGAGGTCAACAAAACATATTGAATAAATATTTTATTAATTTTAACAATGTGTTATGGTAAATTATGAAATATTCAGATTTTATTCATGAATCAGAGGTAAATCACAAAACACTAAGTTATGATCTACTTACACCAAAACCAGCTAAGGGAAAAACTCTCAAACCTGGAAAAATTAAAGTTTCACCATCAAAAGCCTTATCCCTTTTAGCACCATACACATTAACAAGAATTTTAGAACAGGTTAAGGCTGTTGTCCCACTTGCTGCATATCTTTTTCTATTCCAGATGCTAATTTTGAGACAACCTATATCATCAGCTGCTACTATTTGTTTGGGTTTAGTCGCCGTTATTGTTGGACTTGCCATTTTTATGGAAGGATTAAAGACTGGACTCATGCCATTTGGTACTATAATCGGTGATACTCTTCCTAAAAAAGCACCAATGTTTTTGGTTTTAGTTATTATTGGTATATTGGGAGTTGGAGTTACTTATGCTGAACCAGCAATTGGTGCGCTAAAAGCCTTTGGATCATCAATAAACCCTCAAGATGCACCATATTTATACGAAATTCTGAATAATAGAAGTGAAACATTAGTTGTTATGGTTGGAGCTGGTGTCGGTCTTGCAGCTATAATTGGTACAATAAGGTTCGTTAAAGGTTGGTCATTAAAACCACTAATTTACTTGGCGTTGACTCCTACAATTCTTTTAACTGCATATGTGTGGATTAATCCTGATCTTAGAACAATTCTTGGCTTAGCTTGGGATTGTGGTGCTGTAACTACTGGCCCTGTAACTGTTCCCTTGGTTTTATCTCTTGGAATCGGTATTGCTGCATCCGCAGGAAAAGGAGACTCTTCTTTATCTGGCTTCGGCGTTGTTACAATGGCTTCTCTATTTCCAATCATTGCAGTACTTATACTTGCAATACACGTGTCTCAAACAATGACAGTAGATGAAATTCTCGCCGTCGCTTCATCTATCTCTGAAGTTTCCTCAAATGAATCATCTAAATGGGCACAAACACCTTTTGCTGAGATTATTGGTGGCGTAAGAGCAATCTTACCTCTCGTCATATTTTTAATGATTGTCTTATTTGTTATCTTAAGGTCTAAACTGCCTAATAACCTTGTTACAACTTATGGACTTACATTATCAATTGTAGGTATGTGTGTTTTTAACATTGGATTGACATACGGTCTTGGAGCAATAGGTGGACAAGCAGGTTCTAACTTGCCTGCAGCTTTTATGGAAGTACCTATAAGCGAATTTTCTCCAATATATTCTGAAATTTTGGGTTTAACAATTGTTATTATCTTTGCATGGATCTTAGGTTTTGGTGCTACATTGGCAGAACCTGCCCTCAATGCTCTAGGCCTTACTGTTCAGGAGTTAACAAATGGTGCTTTTAGAAAATCAATGCTTATGTATAGTGTTGCTGGAGGGGTTGCTTTTGGAATAGCATTGGGTGTAGGAAAAATAGTATTTGCTTTTGACCTTGCTACTGTTTTAATCCCTCTCTATCTTCTGGCGGTGGTTCTTACATATTTTTCAACGGAAGAATTTGTAAATGTCGCATGGGATAGTGCGGGTGTTACCACAGGTCCAGTAACAGTTCCACTGGTTCTTGCAATGGGGCTTGGATTAGGTAATGCGGTCTCAGCTACAGAGGGCTTTGGTATACTTTCAATGGCAAGTATTTGTCCTATACTTGCTGTACTTTTAATGGGATTGTATATACAATTCAAACAGAAAACTTAATACAAAAAGGAAAATAATATGGCCAGAGACATTACTTACTTAACAGACGTTTATTTAATCACTTGTGTAGTGGAAAGTGGCCTTGCAGATAAAATTGTTGACGCTGCGACAGATGTAGGTGCACAAGGAGCGACAATTAATTACGCTCGAGGAACCGGTATTAGAAATAGAATGGGGCTTTTAGGTGTTACAATTGATGAACAAAAAGAAATAATAAGAATAATTGTATCCAAAGAGCAATCTAATAGAATATTTGAGTCTATGTATTTGGCTGGTGATCTAGATACACCAGGTAAAGGAATCATGTGGATGGTTAAGCTTGATAGAGTTGCAACTCATATTCCTAAGGATGTTATAAAAAGGGCAAGCGGTTCTAAATAAATGGTAAAGTTAGTTGAAATAGGTGGTTTATTAAAAAAAGGTTTAGGACAGAACGTTGTGAAAAAGTTTGCTGAAAATAGTGAAGTGATATCTGTTGGCTTTGCAAATGGTAGAGCTTCAGATATGTTTGATATCCAGCAGTTTGGAGATGCAAGTGAAGCAGATATTCTTACCCTTATTGTAAAAGAAAAGAAAAGCAACGCTATTTTTGATGAACTTTATAATCACTTAAAACTATCAAATCAAAGAAACGGAGTCATCTTTAAATTCAATGCAATGGCTAGGTCTACCATCAAATAACTTTTTATCTTTCAGATAATGCAAATGTCGATTGGGCAATAAATGGAGTAAAGAAATAATCTAGAAAACTCCTTTTTCCAGTCACTATTCCAACCATTACAGGCACTCCAGAAAAAAGTTTATATTCTTCACCTTTCCTAGAAAAAGAATTTTCAGAAGTTTCAATTTTAACCAGATAAAAACCATCATCTTCCTTACTTGAAATTCTATCCGCACCAACAAAGACAACTTTTCCCATTATTGCTCTAAACCTTGCACCTTCAGGTGTATTTAATCTAATTTTTGCTTCTAAGTTTTTTTTAACATAACCTATCTCAGATAGTGGAAGTTTAGCTTCAATTATAAGCCTTTCGTTTTCTGGAACAATTTCAACAACTGTTACACCAGGGGCAACAATGGCTCCTTTTGAGTTTACAGATATAAGTTTTACGGTTCCAGTAACAGGGCTTTTAAGAACAGTTCTATTTAGATTATCTGAATATTTTTGAATTCTCTTATTTAATTCCTCTTTTTCTTTTTTATACTCTGAGAGTTCACTATTTAATTGTTGAGAGTAATTAAATTTAACTTTCTCTAAATCATTCTTACTAATATCTATGATTGATTGTTGTTCATCTATTTTACTTTCTACATCTTGTAGTTCACTTAAAAGTTCTAAATGCTTGAGTCTATTTGTTGCCTCAACTTCTAAAAGTTTCTGACTTATAGATTCTTGTTCTTTAACAATTTCTAATCTTTTCTTTAAATTTTTGAGATTTTTATTCGCCTTAATAATGTTTGATTTTTTTGATTTAATTTCAGAATTAATTGCTTTACGTCTACTCTGAAAAAGCTCTTTCTCTGATTGAATAAGTTCTTTATCAAATGATTCTAATTTAACTAGTGGAATCACAATTGAATTAGCTGATTTCTTTTCAGCTTCAACCCTTAGAATTGAAAGCTCGATAGATTTTCGTCTTGCATTAATTTCCTCAAACTCTGACGACGCCTTTTCTTTTGACAAAATAATAAGTGGTTGATTTATATCAACTTTTTCGCCCTCAGTTATTAATATATCTTCAACAATACCGCCTTCTAAATGCTGAACATACTTGATTCTACCCTGGGGAATAATTTTTCCATCTGCTAAACTTAATACTTCTATGATTTTTAAATTTACTAAAGAAATGAAAATTATTGCAAACGAAACTAAAGTGATCTTAAGTTTTTTACTTATAAAAACTTTGTTTGTTTTTGGATTAACTTTATTAAATTCCCATTCAGTCCAATTCTTATTCATTTATTTTATCCTAACTTTCTTATCACCCAACTTTATTATTTCATCATCTTCAGAAAAACAAATAATAGTTTTCCCTGCCCTTTTTAAAGAGATTATAAGCTTAATTATCATTGCTCTTCCATTTTTATCAAGGTATAGTGTCGGATCATCAAAAATATAGATGTTATAGTTTCTGCAAATAGATCTTGCTATGTGAATTTTTTTAAGAATACCTTTTGAAAAATTACTATTAATTGTTTCTGAAATTGTTAGGTTGGATTTCTTTAGTTCATCATCCAGACCTACATTTTGAAGTAGTCTACTAACTTCTTGTTCGTTAAGTTCCGGATTTGAAAGTAAAATGTTATCAAGAATTGAAGAATTTACGATTGATGGGTTCTGCGCTATGTAAACAACATGATTTTTTAACCAAACTAATGAAAGTTTATTAAGGTTTGTATTGTCAACAAGAATCTCACCAGAGTCTTGATTTAAAAGCCCGACAATTAATTTAGCTAAAGTAGATTTTCCTGAAGCATTAGCACCCGATACTACATTTATTTCAGAAGCATTAAATTCAACTGACAAGTTTTTGATGACTTGTCTATCTTCTTTTGAATAGGAAAAGTTTAAATTACTGATTTTGATGTTTCCTAATAACTTACTCAATTGCATACCATCTGCTCTATTTCTACTATCTTTAAAAAACTCACTGCAATCTTTTAAATAGATTTTGAGTTTTCCTAGAATTGACAAAGAGTTATGTACCGATGATATAGTGCCAAGAGCTCTTGTGGCAAAAATATTAAATCCTATTAAACTTCCTATCGACAAGTTTCCATTTACAACTAAAACGCTTCCAATACCTATAGTAAAAATAGAAGATAAAAGAATGAAAAAGCTAATTGTAGATATTTGCTTAGCATCATATTTTGCAAGTGAAGAATCGATATTTAATTTTTTATCAAAGTAATTTTCTAGGTTATAACCTGAAAATTTGAGTGCAAAAGTTGATTTCAATAGCTCTTGATTAGAACCCAACTCTCTTAGTATAAGCCTATCGCTATAATTCAATTTAGAATTTATTATAAAATTATTTTTTTTACTTATTAGTTTTTGTTGTAAAATTAAAAAAATTATTACGAGAATTAAAAAAAAAGTTGCGAGTAGTAAATCTAAAAAGAAAAGAATAAAAATTATAAGTGATGCAAAAAAAGCATCAAAAATATTTGATTGAATCTTTGGTGACAAAAATTGATAAAAATTATTATTAAAATCTATAACATCAATAAAGTTGACATTATTAACTTTTATTTCCTTTTCAAAAAATTTTTTTATAATATCTAACTTAAATCTTTTTATTGGTTCAACAAGTATCTGACTAAAGATATTGTTTCTAATATTTCTGAATATATATTCGAACAATGCAACAGAAAGTGCTCCAGTAACTAAAAAAAATAAAGTTCCTTGCAAGCCAAATGCTATGTATCTATTGAAAATATGAATTATAAAAATTGGACTAAGAAGGCCCATTAAAGTAATAAAAAAAGTCAAGAAAATAATTATACCCAACGAATTGCTACTTTTTAGTATGTGAAACCAGTACTTCATTAATTAACCCAAAATAAATTAAAAGATACACCAGAAAAGCATTACACACCAGGAATGGTTTGAAAGCTGAATTCATTACCCATTAAGTTGTCATTATCAAAATTACTAAGTTTTACAATCGGTTCTAACTCACTATCAGCTATCATTCCGTGATGATTATTTGTATCTGTCCAGAACCAAACAAAAGTATCAGTTCCATCCCCAACAGCTAAATACATTGATTCCGGTGTTGCAAGGGTAGCGCCTGTGGCACTTACATCTATTGAAAATCCTGTTAAGCTATTTGCAAGCGCAGTTGCGTTCTCAGCAGTAGCAGTTGGTACATTATAAGTAAAATTAAAAAGATACGGTAATTCATTAGAATTTGCCGTAATATCATATAAGCTTCCCATTTGTGAAGAATCTGTATGTATTTGTTTCCTATCATAAGCTGACGAGGGAGCTTGAGAAGATACTATTAAATCAGCTCCGTTTACTCTAAAATCTGTAATTGTATCTTTTGAGGTTCCATCTATATGATTTGACTCAAAGTAAAACTTATCGTTACCAGTACCACCAATTAGAGTGTCGCTTCCAATTCCTCCAATTATTATATCGTCTCCGTCACCACCATTCAAAGTATCATCTCCTTCACCACCCTTTAAAGTATCATTTCCACCATTTCCCGTTAGTGAATCATTGGCTTCGTTGCCTCTTAAAAAGTCGTCACCTTGATTCCCAATTAATGTGTCAAGTCCGTTGCCTCCATATATAGTATCATCATTAGTTCCACCAGTTAACGTATCATTTCCATCTAATCCATTTATAATTAAATTACTTGTCTCAGTAGATTTATCAATCGTATCATTTGACGCTGTTCCATTAAAAGTTATTGAAGAGGTATTATTAGATGATGAATCAACCTGAGGTTGAGCTAATGGTTCTTCAATTCTATTAAAGTCATCATAAAGAGCTGGATCCTCAAAGAAATATGCTCCCGCTGACCCAATTTCTGGTGATCCATATGGACCTGGTCCTAGCATTCCCAAAGAAGGGTCTCCAAACCCTGAAGCACTCTGAAAGAAAGGATCCAAACCTCCAACTGGTCCTTGCCCTATTGTATCCATGGACGCTGGACCGAACGCGGGCCCCATTCCAAATATAGGTCCCATTACAGGGCCTTGTCCAGCATTAATTGGTCCAGGTGCTAGTGGAGAACCAATTGCTGGAGTACCAAAAGTTTGTGCAAAAGGAGATCCTCCTAATGGATCTGTTCCTGGTATACCTGGAATTGGACCTCTAATTGACTCACCACCACTCAACGGTGAACCAGGCTCTCCTAATGGTCCACCGTCTAATGCTGGTCCTCCAAGTCCAGGTTCACTAAAAGTACCTGCTGCTGCGGCTTCCGCCATTGCTTCTTCAGGAGATGCTCCTGCTGCAAGTGCCGTATCAAAAGCTTCTCGAGCAGCCTGTTGCTCACCCTCAGGTGGTCCTTCTTCAGGTGAAGGTGGAGCTCCATCTTCAGCTACCGCTTCTTCTATTAACGGCGCATCTTCTTCTGTTATTGGCCCCTCCTCAGGTAGTCCTTCTTCGGTTTCTGCTAATTCTTCCTCTACAGCACCTTCCTCTTCAACTATTGCCTCTTCCCCTTCTTCTGAAGTTTCATCTTCTCCTGGTGCATCTTCTAAAGCTTCTTCTACCTCTTCATCAGATTCTTCTTCAGATGCTTCCTCCTGAACTTCTTCTTGTTGTTGTTCTTGAGGTGGTGGTGGAGTTTGAGGTGTTGGTGCAACAGCAGGTGTAGGAGGTAAAACGTTTAAAGCAGTTCCATAATTAGCTTGAATCTGAGCTGCACTTAAGATAATTGGTGGTGGTGGTGGTGCATTAAAACTTGCTATACTTGTCGTTGCACCTACCTGACCTAATACTTGCGTACCACCAGCATTACTGACAGAAATTTGGCCAACAGCTCCATCTGCATCTTGTAATAAGGTAAAGGAGTTTTCATTCCCTTCTACAGCCGCCTTTCCAGCCACAGTTGTGCCACGAATACCCACTGTTGCAACAGGGGTTTTAATTGTCATAGCATCCGGACCAGTTTCTGCTATTTCGCCGCTTATAAAACTAAATGCTCCTTCAACCATATCTATACCCATACTTCCAGTTCCAGTTTCTGGGTCATAAACAAGCTCGTCAAGCACCATCTTTCCACCCTCTGATAATGATAATGTTGTTTTATCAAGAAAAGTCAGACCAACTGCACCAGAGCCAGACACTTCAATTGTATCTCCTTGAAACACAGGGTCACCATCAGATAAAACAAACTCATTGCCATCTAGTCTTATTGCTTTGGCAGTTCCTGATAAACTAGACACTTCACCAATTGATAGCACCCCCTCACCTGAAGCTTGGGCATACTGGCCTGGTGCTATTGGACCCGCCAAAGTATTAATTAATGAGCCATTAAAAACTAATCCGTTTTCTGTTTGAATAGATGGAAGGTCATGGTTAGTAAAGTAATCAACAAAAATATATTCTTCACCATGATCAGATCTTGCAATTAAATCTGTTTGAGTTCTTGATAACTTGGCTTTAGGAAACCAAGATGGAACGTCATTTATTATTTCTATTTTTAAAAAGCTTTGGTTTTCGTTAATTTTTACATTTTGATGAACGAACTCTTTTATATCTTTTTTTAAATCACGTATGTAGAGATGATCTTTTAAGTTTGATATTGAAGATCTTAATTCATTGATTTTTTCACTATCTCTAATGATTATTTGAGTATCTTTTTGCACATTCCACAAACCACTTCTTTATCAATATACGACTTAACTAAAAATTTATTTAACTTTTACAAAGGTTTAGCAAAGATTATTCCATACTCAAAAACTTAAGTGCCGTAAAACTAAATTACTCCAAAAGCAAAATTTGCTGCGGTCATATTATCGTTATCGACTCCAGTCATAGCTGCTAAACCAAAAAGTTCACCATTGTCAATAACACCATTACCACTATCTGACCATGCATAGGCATAGGCATTTGTAGGACTAGCACTTCCCGCTAATATAATAAAGTCAGATGGGTTTGAAATGGGCGTTGAACCATCAGTGGTAACTTTAAAACTAGTAAGTTGGTTTGCAACACCTGTAGTTGTGTTTGCAGTTGCAAATGCTGTTGTAAAATTGAAAATTTTTGGAAGCACATTAGAATTTGTAGCCATGTTATATGTCGAACCGTTTGCTCCATTATCAGCAACTACTGTAGCATCACGTGTATAACCTGTAAACGCAGATCCAAATTTCAAAACATCTCCTGTATTTCCAACCACAAAATCAATTATGGTGTCTGTTCCTTCTGTAAAATCTCCAAAATAAAAAACATCTTGACCTCCGTTACCTCTCAATGAGTCCCCTCCTATTGCTCCCCAAAAAACATCAGCAGCAGATCCACCAATAAAGTTATCTGCTCCACTATAACCCTCGAATCGCCAAGCAACAGTTTCAGAAGATTTGTCAACATTATCTGCAGTATTGTCACCAATAAAAGTTGTTCCACTTCCACTATTGCCCCCGCCACCTTCTTCTTCGAATTCCGCAGGTGGAACCTCACCATAATATTCATACAAACCTGGATCCTCGAAAAAATATTCTTCTACAAAACCCTCTTCAGGTGCATATCCCCCTCCAGCCATTGGATCAAAAAAACCTCCACCAAAAGGATCAAAAAAACCCGCAGGACCGGCAGGACCGGCAAAGGGATCTCCAAATGCTCCGGGACCTCCAAAGGGATCTCCAAATGCTCCGGGACCTCCAAAGGGATCCCCAAATCCTCCGGGACCTGAATGACCAGAAAAACCTCCAGGACTTCCAAAAGGGTCACCAAAACCCATAGGGCCTGGAGCACCAGTATTACCAAATGCACCTACTGGACCAGAACCAAAACCGATTGGGCTAGAACTAAAACCTCCTATCATCGGCACTCCAATAGGGGCAAATGAAGCTGCTCCTGGGGGTTGAGCACCCATAAATTGTTGTGGCACCATTCCTCCAGGACCTCCAAAAGGTCCTCCAGTTTCTCCGCCGGGCATACCAATTGTGGGATTACCAAATTCCATAGGACCATCCATATACCCAGGACCGCCAAATTCTATACCTGTACCACCTATAGGATCTCCAAATCCACCACCTGGCGCATTAGGAGGACCTCCAGGAGGACCAGAAAAAGGATCTCCAAATCCACCAGGACCTCCAAAGGGATCTCCAAATGCTACAGGTCCACCAGGACCTCCAAAGGGATCTCCAAATGCTGCAGGTCCACCAGGACCGTCAGAACCAAAATCTCCAAATCCACCACCAGGGCCTCCAAAAGGATCTCCGCCAAAATCTCCAGGCCCACCTGGTCCAAAATCTCCAGGCCCACCTGGTCCAAAATCTCCAGGTCCACCTGCTCCAAAATCTCCAGGTCCACCTGGTCCAAAATCTCCAGGCCCACCTGGTCCAAAATCTCCAGGCCCGCCTGGTCCAAAATCTCCAGCAAAATTAGCTCCCCCAGCTGTAGTTGCTAAAGGGTCTCCCCCAAAACCACCCGGTGGTGCTGGAAAACCTGCTGCTGCTGCTGCCTCAGCCATTGCTTCTTCCGGCGATAATCCTGCAGCTAAGGCTGTCTCAAAAGCTTCTCTAGCAGCAGCATCTTGCTCTGGTGTTGGGCCACCAGGGCCACCAAATTCTCCTGGAGGCAACGGCTCTCCGTCTGGTCCAATTGGAGGACCACCTTCACCTGGGGGTAATAGTTCTCCATCAGGTCCAACAGGTGGTCCACCTGGTCCAAAATCTCCCGCCAATGGTTCTCCATCAGGTCCAATTGGAGGACCACCTTCACCTGGGGGTAATGGTTCCCCGTCTGGACCAACAGGCGGACCACCCTCACCTTCAGCTAATAACTCTCCGTCTGGTCCAACAGGCGGACCACCCTCTCCTTCGGGAGGACTTTCCCCATCAACTAAAGGTTCTCCATCTGGACCAATTGGAGGTCCTTCTTCTCCCTCCAGTGGACCATCTCCTTCAGGTCCTCCTTCTTCTCCCTCGGGCGGACCCTCTGGTTCACCCTCTTCTGACGCTTCTTCAGTTGTTTCTTCCTCTAATGTCTCTTCTGCCGGAGCTTCTTCCTGAGCATTTTCTTGCTGTTGTTCTTGAGGAGGTGGGGCTGATTGGGGTGTTGGGGCTACAACGGGTGTTGGAGGTAAAACATTTAATGCAGTACCATAATTTGCCTGAATCTGTGCAGCACTCAAAATTATTGGAGGTGGAGGTGGGGCTGTAAAACTAGTAATACTTGTGGTTGCACCTACCTGGGCTAAAACCTGAGTCCCACCAGCATTACTAACGGAAATTTGGCCAACTCCACCATCTGCATCTTGAAGAAGAGTAAATGAGTTTTCATTTCCTTCAATAGCGGCTTTTCCAGCAACAGTGGTTCCACGTATTCCAATAGTTGCTACCGGAGTTGATACTTTCATTGCATCTGGATCTACCATGTCTACTGCCATACTTCCATTACCTGTAGATGGATCATATACTAATTCATCTAATACCATCTTCCCCCCTTCCGAGAGGGATAAAGTTGATTTATCTAAAAAAATAAGGCCAACCGCTCCAGTTTGGTCAACAGAGATGGTATCTCCCTGAAAAACTGGATCTCCGTTAGATAATTCAAAGACTGAACCATCTAAACGTTTGGCTTCTGCAGAACCAGTTACACTGGAAACTTCCCCGATTGATAAAGGATCAACATTATTTGTTTGAGCATACTGCCCTTTGGCAACTGGCCCTGCAAGAGCTTCAATTAATGATCCCTTAAAATTTAGACCATTTTCAGTTAAGATTGATGGTAATTCGTAGTTTGTAAAATAATCAATGAAATTAATTTGTTCTCCAGATGGGGATGTTGCAATTAAATCACTCTGATTTCTAGTGAATGTAGCTTTAGATAACCATGATGGAGCATTGTCTATATCTAGTGAATTGCCTGAGAAGTGGCTTATAGCATGATGATCTTGTTGAATATTATTATCAATTAATTTAGCCATTTGATTCCTTAAGATAACTATAGTGCAAAAGGAATTATTTTACAAATTCTATAGCCTACTCTTTTGCTGCCAATTCGATTGATTCAAGAGTTAGACCTCCTGTTAGACTTAAAAGAGTATAACTATTTATAAGAACTTCAATTTTGGCTGCAATTGCATCTGCTTGTGAATTAATCAATGCAGTTTCACCGCCAAGAACATCTAATAATGTTCTGTTTCCTGCCTGTCTCTCTTGTCTAGCTAACTCTAAAAATTCTTTTGAAATACGTGCCTGATTTGTTAAAAACTGAGCATTTTGCTGTGCCGTTCTTAAACCATCCCATGTTGTTCTCAACATTTGTTTAATCATATCTTCTTGGTCTCTAATTCTTGTTGAGGTTGCAAGGTAAGACTCCACAGCAGCATCTTTACCTGCATATTCTGATAAGCTAAGATTTAGCGGATAAGCAAAGTCTAACTTTGCAGAAGTTTCTCTTTTAAATCCAACAATGCCTCCAAAATCTTGCTTTTCAGAATGGCTCACGATACCTTTTAAAGTAGGAAAGAGCGATGATTTGGCTGAATTTATTGCTTCTTTACCAATATCTTCAGTAATTCTTGCTGCAAGAAGGGTTGGGTTACTTTTAATTGTTAATTCTTCTGCTTCTTCAAGAGATTTAGGTAATTTGTCGAAAACTGAATTAAGCAAAACAAGTGAGTTAAGATTATCTGGAAATGTTCCAAAAATATACTCAAATTCATGTTTTGAAGCTGCTAAAACACCTTCAAACTGGATTTGTCTTGCCTGAGCACCTGCAAGTTGTGTTTTGGCTTGAAGTACATCTGACGTTAAACCTCCACCAGCTGAAACTGCAGCGTCTTCTAACTCGGTTTGTTTTTTTATATTTGAAACTGACTGTACAGCATACCTTACACTTTCTCTTGATTGAATGACCCTTAAATATGCTGTTATTGCTCTGAGTAGGATATCATTTTTGATTTGTTTTTCAGTTGCTTCAGTTTGTTTTAAAGATAGTTTTGAAGTTTTAATTGCAGATTTAGTAACTCCGAAATCTGAGATTGTTTGAGTAACCTTAGCTGTAGCATCTCGCGCATTTAGTTGAGTATTATTACCTGGTCCATACTTAATTATGTTTTCATGACCCCAATTAGCTGTTACATCCAGAGATGGGAAATAACCTCCTCTTGATTGCTTTACTCTTAGTTTAGCAGCATTAATATCATTTTTGGTTGCTAAAATAGTTTTGTGATTTGAAAGTACAGATTTTAATGCAGCTTCAAGGTTATAAGGAATCACATTGGAATTTTCTTGTGACCACAAATTGAAACTAAAAAGACTTAAAAATAATGTTAAAAATAGTTTTTCCATTCTAATACTTATCCACAATTATGCCGTTGTGGATAATTAGAAACGACATAATCTTATTAATGTTTATATCTAACACGATTTTTTGGAATAATCTAGATATAAACATTTACCACCTAAGAAATTAAGAAAGTTGGTAAAAAGTAATTCTGTTTTATCGTTGTATCTAATTTCATATTTTAATCTTCCTGCTAATTTCATACCAACTTCTGCTCCAAACATTAAAGATGCCAATATATCGGCATCTAATATAATTTTTTCAACGTTATCTTTTACTTTATCTGGTTTTATTGGAAAATACGTACTTCTAAAAATTCTTTTTATTCTTCTAATTTCAGACGACCTGAGAATTTTCTTGAATATAACTCTTTCAAGTCCTTGGTAACTTCTATCCTCTTGATAATAGGGTATGCCAGTTTTAATTCTTCTACCTTGATGATTCATATCATGAGTTAACGCAATTATAATTAACAAAATTCTATCTTTATTATTTAAATTTATTTGTTTAGCTAAAATACAGGATAAAACAAGAACAGTTTTAAAATGATGTTGGTCATGATAAGAGTTGAAATATACATTTCTAGAACATTGAACTGATAATTTTTTTATCATTTTTTTGAAATGTCCTAACTTAAAAACTTTTATCTCTCTTAAACAAATTAATGATAGATCAAACAAGTCAGGTTTTTTTTGGTTTGATAAAATATATTTTTTTAAAATGTGTTTTGTTTTAGGCCAGTTATTGACAATGTATAAAATAGAGGGAAACCCTCTGTCAATTGGATGGTTTTTCATTTACTTTTCATGACCCAAATGCCATCCCAATCTTTTGGTTTTTCATTGATCATTAAATTACATCTATCAATATAGGTTTTAGAAAGATTATCATCTGAGTTTGATTTTAAACATTCTTTAAATGAAGAAATTGCTTTTTGAAATTCACCAGCTTTATAATGTTTTCTTCCCTCATTAAAAAAATTTACAACATCCATTAGATTTGGAAATGTCTTATCTGTATGATAATCAAGAACTTCATGAACTCCAACCGGTTCAACCTTACCTTTTACTACTACATCATCTATGTAGCGAACTCTGTAAGTTCCCTTTAATTTCTTAAAAGTGTAATCACTTATTAAAATTCTTGCACTATATTGTTTGCAAGCACTCTCGAGTCTTGCCGCTAGATTTACTCCATCTCCAATCATTGTATAATCCATTCGTTTTTGAGAACCAATATTTCCAGCTACAATCTTATCTGTATTCAAGCCAAGTCCCATGTCTAGTGGGGGCTTTCCGTCTTTTTCTCTTTGCTGATTCCATTCCCATAATCGCGTGATCATATTTATGCCTGCCTTAACTCCTCTATCCTCATCGTCTTCGTGAGAAATTGGAAGTCCAAAGGCTGCCATAATTGCATCTCCAATAAACTTATCTAGCATTCCACCTTGCTCAGTGATGCATTCAACCATAATCTCAAAATATTCGTTTAGTAACTTAACTGTTCCCTGAGCTCCCAGAGATTCGGTGATAGAAGTAAAATTACGTAGATCTGAAAATAGTAAAGTTGCTGTTGTATCCAACCCTCCCATTATATCGGAACCGTCTTCTAAAAGTTGATCTGCTATCCCGGGATCCATATATCTAGACATTGTTGACTTCATTCTTTTTTCGGAAGAAATGTCCTCAAACATTAATAAAATTCCTAAAAAATTATCAGCTTGGTCTGTTCTTCCATCACTATCTTCATTAACAAGTGGAAGAATAGTGAGATTTACCGAAATATTCTCCTTCTTATTCGTTTCTTCATTCTGAATTTCAATTTCTGCATCAACAATTATTTCTGGTTCTCTAGATTTAACCACAGACAAGATTTTTTCATAAATCCAGACTTTACTTCCTGAAAAAAACTCTCCTGACTTTTTTTTTATTACTTCTTTTTCATTTGCTTTTAAAATCCTAAGGCCTGATTTATTACATGTAACAATTTCTTCTTCGCTATTTATTGTTATAACTCCATTAGACATGCTCGAAAGCATACTTTCATTGTATTTTCTTGACTTTGAAACATCTTCAAATAATTTTGCATTTTCTAGAGCAATAGCTACTTGTTGAGTGAAAGCTTTTAGTCTTGATTCATCCTCATCTGTAAACTTTCCACCCATCTTGTTTAAAACCTGTGTGCACCCAATTACTTTTCCTTCTTTATTAATTACTGGAACACATAAAATTGATCGTGTAAAATATCCTGTTTGTTTGTCAAAAGAAGGGTTAAACCTTAAATCAGCATAGGCGTAAGGAATATTCATAGACTTACCTGAAGTAAAAACGGATCCAGCTATACCAGCAGTATTAGGAAGTCTAATTTCACCAATACCTTCACCCATAGCTACACGCGAAAATAGCTCATTGGATTTTTCGTCATTTAAAAAAAGAGTGGCCCTATCTGCATTTAACATACGCGTTGCCTCTTCCATAACACGTTGTAAAAGTGCTCCAAGGTCTATTTCAGCAGTTACATCTGACACGATATTAATGAACTCCATCTCTTTTTCTCTTTTTTTCTGAAACTGTTCAGTATTCTGAGCGTTTTGAATAGATACAGCAGCTTGGGTAGCAACAGATTCGACAAAAAGTAAGTTGTCTTTAGTAAATCTTCCTTTCCTTTTATTTAAAACTTGGACTACTCCAATTATCTTTCCTCCAACAGTTTTAACAGGACAACAAATCATATTTTTAGTTTTATACCCTGTTTCCTGGTCAACCTCTTTATTAAATCTAGAATCTTCATAAACGTCGTGAATAACTTCTCCAGCTTGACTTTGGAATATAGCCCCTGCAATACCAACATTGTTTAAAATTCTAATTTCTCTTGTTAACTCACCTTGTGCAATCCTAGAGTAAAGTTCATTTGTTTCTTCATCATTAAGAAATAAAGTGCCTCTATCAGCATCTAGTTCGTCTGAAACAAATTCGATAAGGGTCCACAATATTTTTTCTAATGATTGCAAACCGGCAATCTTCTTTGAAATCTCAAGAAGCAACTCTGTTCTTCTTAGTTTCTCAAGTGTATCATCATGATTTGAGGGCTTTTTACTCATTTTTTATTCAAGACTTTTTATTTTTTTTTCATAGTTATTTATTACTTTGTCTAACTCGTCTCTT
Source organism: Alphaproteobacteria bacterium (assembly GCA_045563055.1). GTDB lineage: Bacteria > Pseudomonadota > Alphaproteobacteria > Methylaequorales > Methylaequoraceae > Methylaequor. The sequence goes on along the minus strand of JBJKUR010000001.1, from coordinate 78,986 downwards.
AAGGTTTGTGTTGAACCTTTAAGTTGTTTTATTTCACTGCTAGAGCTTAAAACTGCACTTTGCACAGCCTCTTGCTTTGAATATTTTAGATTCATTAATTCATCTCTTAAGGCAGAAGCTGACTTTTTTAACTCTTCGATTTCAGACGACGAATCTTTTATAACTTCCTGCACTGCTCTACTTTTCTCATATTTGAGGTTTTCAAGTTCTTCTCTTAAAGCATGGCATGATAATTTAAGTTGTTTGATTTCATTTGCTGAGGATTGAATTTGTTTTTGAATAGCTTCACGTTTTTCAAAGTTAACTTGTTCTAATTGATCCCTCAACTCCTTGACAGCAGATTTTAATTGGTTCATTTCATTGTTTTTATTTAAAATTGCCTCTTGAACGGCAGTATTTTTGTCAAATAGAGATTGATCTAGTTTCTCTCTTAATGAATTAATAGTTGAAAACAAATCTTGCGTTTCTTCGTGCTTTTCTGATCTTACTTTCTGAATAAGCTGATTTAATTCAAATTTAAAATCTACATTTTCAGATTTATATTTTTCAATAAATTTCCCCAAAAAAATTCCCCTCGTTTATTATATTTTTCCTTAACTATCTATACAATGATAATATTCTTTATTTTGTTTTTTCTTGTGTTTATACCAAATGACCTTATCACCCTTGGCAATACCAACTTCTTTTGTACAATTTCTTGGAATTTCTAGAACCGCTTTGACTTTTATTTCAGATGAAATTAACTTCTTCGATTGAGGCACGCCGACTTTAATTAGATAAACCTCATTATTTTCATCAATAAATACTATATCTAATGGAAGAACAGTGTTGTGCATCCATATATTAACTTTTTGTGGAATTTCATATACAAATAACATGCCTTCATAACCCTCTAACTCTTCAACATGCATAAGACCTTTTTTCTTATCTTCCTGATTAATTGCAAGCTTTACTTTTAAATCAAAAAAATTTTCTGACTCTATAAAAATATAATCACCTGATTTTATTAAGGGTGAATAAAAAAATAATGATAAAAATAATAACTTAAGGATCGAAAACATCCCCTTTTTTAATTCTTTCAAGAGTTATTTGGGCTCCTAAACTAAGATTTCCCTCTGTACTTTCTTTAACAGAACTATTTTCATTAAGCGTGAGAGATAGATTATATTTTTCTGACAAATTTCTGAAAACTTTTACATTATAAGATGATAAATTTTGTGTTTTGGTGTTGTCAGTAAAAGAAACTTTTTTTTCTTTTTTAAGTCTCTCAATAGATTTTGATAAACGATTTTTCATTTTTTAAATATTTACTAATTTAAATTGTATATTATTATTTAAAAAATGGAAGATTTAGACGAAAAATTGAATAAGATTAAAAATGAAATGGAAAATGTTAGAGAACTTTTCATAAAAGGTTTCATTTCTAAAGAGGTTTATCAAAAAGAAACAAGGATACTATTTGAAATGGCAACACAATATGGAGCTTGATAAAAAAATTAACGATCTAAAAGAATCGATAAATAAACTCAATGAACTCTCAACTGAAGAAAAGATAAATCTTCAAGAGTCCATTGAAATGTTATGGCTAAATGCGAGTGTAAGGAAAAAAAAAAAAGATATGATAATGCCTGACAATTCTAATGAAAATGTTTTAAGAATCAGGCAACTCCTAGCTGCCGCATGGTCTGAAGACTTGAAAGAGTAATCGTTCTAAGAATCTCTTTTAATAATATGAAAACCAAAATCAGTTTCGATAGGTTTGCTTATCTCATCTATATCTAATGAAAATGCTTTTTCTTCAAAGGGTTTGACCATCATACCTTTGCCAAATTCTCCAAGACTACCACCATAACTTGATGACGAACAATCCGAATGCTTACTCGCTAAATCTTTAAATAATTTTTTATTTTTATTTAATTTTTCATAAATATCATTAATTAAATCAAGAGCCTCTTTTTTTGAAAGATCTGATCTAGAACTCTGAGAGCCTTTGTGCATAATTAAAATATGTGACGCAGAGATCTTATCCATTTTTTTTGACAGAAAAATTTATATAATTTATAAAGTAAACTATTGATAAAAGTATGTAAATAACAGAATAATTTAATGTTTTATAAATAAAATAGTATTGAAGTAATGGTAATAAAAGTGCCGACATAAATTTGAAGTTATTTATAATAGAAGTTACATCTAGATTTTTGTGATTTAACTCAGATTGAATAATGAAACAACACAATGAAAAAGCAGAAACCATTGAAATGAAAAATTTCAAAAAATTTATCGAATAGCTGGAGCTATGATCAATAAAAATACATACTGTTGAAATTAAAAAAATTGATATTGAAAAAAAAACAATTGATTTACTTTTTCCTACGAGCCTGGCGAGTGGAGAAATGAATAAAAAAATTAGCATTGTCAGAAATAAATACAAAGAGTCATAATTTAGAAAAGAAAGATTTTCAGGGTTACTAAATTTAGGAAGCCATTTTGAAGAAACAAACATGTAAAAACTTATAAGAGGTACTATCAACAAAATTCCTACTAATGAAATTTTTTGTTTCTGTAAAATACTATCAATATAATCATAATTAAAAGTCAAAGTTTCTTTTCTAAAAAATTTAATAAAGACAAAAAATAAAAATAGCTTTGTGAACATTAAAACATAGAAAATTTTCCAGCCACCTTCATTTAAAAACTCATTAGAGTAGATTTCATTAACAAGCAGATATAGAAAGCTACCAAAAAATAACCCAAAAACATATATTGCCCAGTGCTTTAGTGAAAGGATATTATATGTAAGGGTGTTTATACCAAGATTTACTTGTCGATATGTTAACGAATAAACAATCCCCACCAATATTCTTGAAATTGATAGTATAAATATTGATAAAAATATAGGCATACTCTTTTGTATCAAGATCGGAATAAAATAAGCTAAAAGTAAAAGAAATATTATATTAATTGATTGAAGTTTAAATTTTTCTAATTTCTTTAAAAGAAATATATCAAATACCCTTGACATGAAAGATAATAGAATAACAGAAACAGAATATATCAATGCAATTCTAGTATCATAGGAACCAAAAATGAAGCCTGACAGATAAAGCAATATAGATAAGTTTATAGATAGATCTAATCCATCAAAAAAAGCAAAAAAATCGTTTATCTTAAACCTTTTAGTATTAATATTTCTGTTAATAGACATTTATAATTTTTTTAAAAATTAAAAGCAGTTTCTTTAAATCCTCAACCACATTTTTATCATGACTTTTTAGGTTTTTGTAAAACAACTTAGAGTCAGGTAAAATCTTAAGTGTTTCTGAGTTTTTTTGAACTAACTTTATCAAGTTGTCTACATTAATCATTTTATCATCTTTAAATTGCAGTACAAAACCTTTATTACTATAATTTATTTTTTTTACAAGAACTTCTTTTGCTATAATTTTTACTTCAATAATCTTAAATAAATTTTGAAAAGATAAAGGTATTTTTCCAAATCTATCTTTCAAACTTTCTAACATTAATTTAAGTTCCTCGGAGTTTTCTATATTTGAAATTTTTCTATATATATTTAATCTTACATCCACATCATCTATATAGTCTTTCGGAATACTAATAGAGAAACCTAGGTTTATAACCGGTGACCAATCCTTATCTATTCTGTTATTTGTATTCTTAATGTTATTTATAGCATCTTTAAGCATTTTATAATAAAGCTCAAGGCCCACCTCTCTTATGTGCCCAGATTGTTCAGCACCAACAATATTCCCTCCACCTCTCATGTCTAAATCACTTGAGGCAATAGAGAAACCCGCACCTAGACTATCGATTTTTGAAATCAATTTAAGTTTTTTTAACGAATTTTCATCAATATTATTGAGATCATTTAATAACATGTATGCAAATGCTTGTATTGATGATCTTCCAACTCTCCCTCTTAATTGGTATAGCTGTGCTAGTCCGAACATTTGTGGTTTTTCAATTATTATTGTATTAACATTTGATATATCAAGACCTGATTCAATCATTGCAGTTGAAATTAAAACGTCAATTTTTCTATCAGAAAAATTATTATAAATACTTTCAATTTTTTTATTAGGTAATTTTCCATGAATAACTTCAAATTTAAGATTAGGGATTAATTTTGTAATTTTTTTTGAAATATTCTCAAGATCAGAAATTCTGGGTGCGACGTAAAATACTTGTCCATTCCTCAAAAGTTCCTCAGATATAATCCTCTTTATCTGTACTTTATCATTTAACATTAAAAAAGTTTTAATATTTAGCCTACTCAAAGGCGGTGTCTTAATTAGCGATATATCTTTCAATTCAAAAATTGAAGATTGCAACGTTCTTGGAATCGGTGTTGCGCTAAGAGTTAAAATATGAGAGTTTGGTTGAATTTTCTTTAATGATTCTTTTTGTTCAACACCAAAGCTTTGCTCCTCATCTATAATGATAAGACCTAATTTTTTAAAACTAATTTTTTTTGAAAAAATAGCATGACTTCCAATTAAAATATCAATAGAACCGATTTCAAGGTTTTCTGCGATTTCTTTTTTCTTTAAAATAGACTCCAATCTTGATATCTTTTCAATTTTATAGTTAAAATTTTGAAACCTCCTTTTAAAATTAGTAAAATGTTGATTAACTAATAGTAATTTAGGACATACTATTGCCACTTGAAAACCTGAGGAAATTGCAATAAACGCAGCTCTCATTGCGATTTCAGTTTTACCAAACCCAACATCACCGCAAACAAGCCTATCCATCGGTCTGCCTGATGACAAGTCATCTTCGATCTGATATATTGTTTTCAACTGATCTGAAGTCTCAGTGAATTCAAACTCTGATGAAAATTTTTCATATTCAAACTTTTTGGCTATAAGAATTTCTCCTTTTTGTAGCCCTCTTTCTGCCGCTGTTTTTAATAATACCTCTGCTATATTTTTTATTCTTTTTTTTACTGTTGCTTTTCTATATTGCCAATTTCTTAACCCTAGTTTATCAAGATTAACTTTTATATCACTCTGACCATATCTTGAAATGAGATCTAAATTTTCAACAGGTATTAATAATTTGTCATCACCATAATAAATTATTTCAATAAACTCTTGGGATACATTATTTAATTCCTTGAGTTTTAAACCATTATATTTACCAATTCCATGTTCACTGTGAACTATGTAATCACCAATTTTTAAAGATGAGAATAATTCTTCGGAATTTTGCTCCTTTGAAATCTTTTTTACTTCACTTTTGAAAGTTTTCTGATAAATATCTAAATCAGATACAAAGTAAATTTCTTTGGAATTATTATCTTTTAGAATAAAACTAGACTTTAAAGTTAATGGCAAAGTAAATATAAAATTAATTTCATCTTTAAAGATCAGACTGTCCAGAGAATTTAACTTTTTAAAGTTAACTTTATTTGCATTTAAAAGTGAATTAATTTTATTATCATTTGTTTTGGAAGAGATACAAAATACAATCTTCTGATTTTTGGAAATTTTTTTAAATATTTCGTTTCTATTGAAATTCTTATTTTTTCTTAATTCAAATTCATTTGAAAATTCATAGGTTGTTTTATTATAATTGTCTGTTCCGTAACAAAGATTAGTGGAATTTTTAAAAAAATCTAAAAATTCAGTTCTTTGAAGAAGAAAATTAGAGTCTTGTATAAGATGACTATAATATTCTGGATGAGACTCAGAAAAAGAGTCTAACTTGCTATCAAACTCCTCTTCGAAATCTGTATCTGTAATAAAAAGAAAGTTACCCATATAATCTAAAATCGAGCGAAATTTATTATTTAAAATTGGAAAAAACTGATCAGAACCGGGTATGATTATTTTTTCAGAAATACCTTTATAATACTCATCTTTGTTTATGATATTTAATTTCCTAAAATTCTCTCTAAAACATCTTATATTTTCATCTGAAAATTGTATTTCTGAAGATAAAAATAATGTGTAATTGTCTGTTTGTTTTAAGGACAATTGATTTTCAGTTAGGAATTGGTTCATATTTTCAAGTTTTTCAAAATCAAATACAAGTCTCACAGGATATTCATGAATCGGAGAAAAAATATCAATGATCTCACCCCTAATTGAGTACTCACTCTTATTGTGAACAAAATCGACTCTCTCGTAGCCATTGTTCTTTAAAAAATCAATTATTTCTGAATAATGTAAATTATTTATAAGATTTAGTTTTAAAATTGTATTACTGATATGATTGACGTCAATAGTATTAAATATCAACGATTCTATTGGACAGAGAAGCACTTTTTTATTCCTATTAGGATGCACCAAATTGTAAATGGTGTTAATTCTCTGGGATTTATTTTCAATAGTTGGTGAGATATTTGAAAAGAAATTGCAATCAAAATTTGGAAACTCTAGTATTTGTATCGAAGGATTAATATTTAAAAGATTTTTTTTTAAAGTTGAATTATTAAAGCTTGAGGTTGTGAAGAGAGCAATGTTATCATATTCTTTACTTAGAATTGATAAAAAAATTTCAATTGATGACTTATCAAGATTAATTTTTTTAAATTTATTAATAAACCTATGACTCATTGCAGCATGAAAGAATTTTTTTCATTATTCTGTTATCCAGATTTGCAGGTAGTTTTTCATTTTTAAGAATTATGTCTAGTAAAAAATTGTCTGGTAAGTTTAAAACTTCTTCTAATTCATTGAGTTCATCGCAATCTATTGAGTTGCCAAAATTTTCTACAAATCTATCAAAAATAATATCAAGTTCTTTTATTCCTCGATACTTTGCCCGATGTAGAATTTTTTTCCTAAAAAGTGTATTCATAAAATATATATATATTTGGAGCATTCTAAATGAACAAAGAAAAAAATAAAAACATATTTGATAATTTTTCATTCAATCAAAACAATATCTCTGTCAAAAATATTATTTCTAATTTTGGAAATAGGATAATTGATATTTATATGCATTTTCCAGAAAAAATAATTAAAAATAACTTGATTGAAAAACTGGATAAGCATTTAGATGGGAAATTTATCTCAATAGATTTAGAAATTCAATCATACCAAGGTAAATTTAACAAAAGATCTCCATTGAGAGTGATTACTAAAAATAAAGACTTACAGACCGTAGAACTCATTTTTTTTCATTTAACAGAATATCAAATTAAAAATTATTTAAAATTATATCAGACTTATAGAGTTAGTGGAAAAATCCAAAATATAGGCCATAAATTCCAAATAATTCATCCTTCTAAAGTTGTACATTCAGACAATTTATTTCATTTTGATCTTTTTGAACCAAACTACGAGTTATCACGAAAAAAAATAAGTAAACAAAGTTTCAGAAGAATTATTAAAAATAATATCTCCTACATTCAGAGTTTTTCGTATCCTGATGAATGGATTAATAAAGACTTTAAAAATGATGATTGGAATTCCTTCAAGAATGCTCTCTTAGAAATACATATACCTAAAAATGATTTTGAAACTGAAAGATTCGAATATAACAGAAAGAGACTAGCTTTTGACGAGCTATTATCAAGTTATCTAACGTTTAATAAATTAAAACAAAAATATAATAAAAAAAATAATATTATTATTAAAACCTCTCACACCACTTCAAAAATAATTAAAAATCTAGATTTTAATCTTACAAAAGATCAGAAAAAAGTCTTAAAAGATATAAATAAAGATTTATTAAAAAAACAGAAAATGTATAGACTTATCCAAGGAGACGTTGGATCAGGTAAAACTATAGTCGCTCTTTTAACTTGTATTTCTTTTGTGGATAACGGATTTCAAACAGTTTTAATGGCCCCAACAGAAATTCTTGCTAGACAACATTTTGAATATTTTAATCATTATTTGGCAATTCATGGAATAAAAGTTGAGATAATCACTAGTAAAAGTAAAAATAAAAAAAAAATTTATGATAAAATAAAGATTGGAGATATTAACATACTAATTGGAACACAAAGTGTTTACAATCCATCAATAGAGTTTTCAAGTCTTGGTCTTATAATAATTGACGAACAACATAAGTTTGGTGTTAAGCAAAGAATTAAATTGTTAGAAAAATCATCACATTGTCATACCTTAATAATGTCTGCCACACCAATACCAAGAAGTTTGTCTTTTGCAATGTATGGAGAAATATCTATATCTGATATTAAAACAAAACCAGTCGGAAGAAAAGATCCAGTCACCACAATAATGAGTAAAAAAAAATTAAATGAACTTTTAGATGGTATAGAGAGAAAAATCAAAAGAAAAGAACAAGTTTTTTGGATATTACCATCAATTGAATCTCAAGTTGGAAAGGAAAGTGTGAAAACAAGATACGAATTTCTGGAAAAGAAATTTAAAAATAAAGTGAGTTTGCTTCATGGAAGAATGTCAAAGGATGAGATTGAATTTACAATGAGAAAGTTTAAAGAAAGAGAAACCATGATACTTGTATCTACAACAGTTATAGAAGTGGGAGTTAATATTCCTAGTGCAAGTTTGATGATTATAGAAGAGGCTGAAAAATTTGGGCTAGCTCAACTTCATCAATTGAGAGGAAGAATTACAAGAGGGAATATTTATGCACACTGTGTTTTAATTCATAATAATCAATTAAACGAAATTTCAAAACAGAGATTGCTAATACTTAAAAATAACAATGATGGTTTTGACATTGCAGAAAAAGATCTCAGTTTAAGAGGTGCTGGAGATTTCTTTGGAACAAATCAATCTGGACTTCCATCATGGAGATTTTTTAAGCCACATGAAGATCAAGGCTTGATAAATAAAGTAAAAGTAAATTCAGAGTTTTTAATAAAAAATGAGAAAGCTAATCAAGATAAAATCAACTTTTTAAGAAATGTTTTTTACAGAGACAGGGATTTTAAGAATTTTTTTTCTGTTTAGGTTCAAGTTTAATAATTCCTGCAGAAACAATAGTTTTTATTGCATCATCAACACTTACATTTAATTTTTTAAGTTCATTATTAGGAACCATAAGAAGGAAGCCAGATGTTGGATTAGGTGTTGTTGGAATAAAAACATTAGTTAATTTCTTGTTAAGTTTATTTTTGACTTCTCCTTCAACCCCGCCAGTTGTAAAACCAATAACCCATACACCTTTCCTAGGATACTCAACAAGAACTGCATCTCTAAACGCATCAGAATTAGTTTTTAAAATTGTTTCGAATATTTGCTTAATTGTTTTGTAAAATACTTTAATTAAAGGTATTTTTTGAATGATTGAATCTGTTTTTTTTAACAACCAAGATCCAAAAAAATTTGCTGCTAAAAACCCTATTCCAATGAGGAACATAACAAGAATTATAAGACCTAAACCAGGGACATCCCTTGGTAAATAGAAATTTGGGTTTAAATAATAAGGTATTATAGGATTAACTAAAGCATCAAATAACTTTACTAAAGAGAAAACAATCCAAAATGTAATGACGACTGGGGCTGTGACTAAAATACCAGTTAAAAGATAATTTTTAATTTTTGCTAACATATTTTAAAAAAAATGGCACGCCCGATGAGGCTCGAACTCATGACAACTCCCTTAAAAGGGGAGTGCTCTACCAACTGAGCTACGGGCGCATTGTTAATAACGATATAATCAAATAAATATAATTTAACAACAAAAAATTATTTTATTTTACTCTTATAGTAATAATTTTTGTTGCATTACTAAGAACTTGTCCGTTTTGGCCTCTCCCCTCTGGAATCCTATCTATCAAATTCATTCCCTCAATGACTGTTCCCCATACTGTATACTTTCCATCTAAAAAAGGATGAGAATCATAGCAAATAAAAAACTGACTATCAGCAGAGTCTGGGTCATTAGCTCTTGCCATTGAAACTATTCCTCTTTCATGTTTAATATCATTAAATTCTGCTTTGATATTCGTGCCACTCCCTCCTGTTCCATCTCCATTTGGGTCTCCTCCCTGGGCCATAAACCCTGAAATCACCCTATGAAATGTCAGCCCGTCGTAGAAACCACTTTCTGCTAGTTCAGTTATTCTTTTTACAGTCTTTGGTGCTTTATTTGGGAAGGTCTGTATTTTAACAATACCTTTTTCCAACACCATATGAAGTACTGTTTGCTCTTCAGCTTGAGAAATATTAAATACAAAAATTAAAAATGTATGAAAAATTAATTTTATAAGCTTTAGCATTTTTTCTCCTTTCTTTTAATTTTAAACATATCTAAAACATTTTTTGGAACAAAACTCTCTATTTTTCCACCATAGAATGCTACCTCCTTTACAAATCTAGCGGAAGTTAATTGAAGGTTTTCAGAAGCCATAAGGAAAATGGTCTCAATATCGGGTCTTAATTTAGAGTTCATACCTGCCATTTGAAACTCATACTCAAAATCCGCAACAGCTCTTAATCCTCTGATGATAACTTTGGCATTAAACTTTTTAGCATGTTCAACTAGAAGATTATCGAAACCTACCACATTTATCTCACAATTATTAGTATCCAAAACATCGATAGAATCTTTGATCATTTTGATTCTTTCATTTAAATCAAAAAAAGGCTTTTTATGCCTATTTTCAGCAACACTGATTATTAATTTATTTACTATGTGAGACGCTCTCAAAATTATATCTAAGTGGCCAAAAGTAACAGGGTCAAAGGTTCCTGGGTATATTCCGGTTATAATATTATTACTCATTCTCTTCTAGTTTAGCTACTGAAACTACTTTTTCTTCATCTGATACATTAAAAAGCGTTACACCTTGTGTTTGTCTACCTCCTATTCGCACATCATTAACAGGACATCTAATAAGTTTACCTTTGTCAGTAACAAGCATTAATTGATCCGTATCATTAATTGGAAAAGAAGCAACAACTTGGCTACCATTTCTATTGCTTAATTGCATATTAGCAATTCCCACTCCACCTCTTTTGGTTTTTCTATATTCGTAAGCAGAGCTTCTTTTCCCAAACCCTTTATCTGTAACACTTAAAATAAATTCTTCATTTGATCTTAAATTTGAGAACTTTTCATTGTCAGTAAATTTGTTAGATGAATCTTCATTTTTTCTAATGGAAGAAGAATTTTTTAAATACTCGTTTCGCTCATTTACATCAAAGTCAATTCCGTTGAGTATTGCAAGAGATATAACCGAGTCACTTTTTGACAACTTAATTCCTCTTACACCAATTGAAGATCTACCTGTAAAAACTCTTAAATCCTTACACGAAAACCTTATACATTTTCCAAGTCTTGTTGAAAGAAATATATTTGAATTTTCTGAACAAGTTAATACGTTGACTAATCTATCATTCTCATTAAGCTTCATGGCAATCTTTCCATTGGCATTTATATTATGAAAATCAGTTAACTTGTTCCTACGTATATTTCCTGTTGATGTTGCAAAAATAATATTATTTTCTGAAATATCGTACGGCATTATAGCTGTAATTTTCTCACCACTTCTTAATGGTAAAAGATTAACCAAAGCTTTACCTTTGGAAGTTGGGCTTCCTACTGGTAATTTATATGTCTTAAGTTTGTAGACTATTCCCCTTGATGAAAAAAATAATAGAGGAGATAATGTGTTTACAACAAAAACCTCATTTACAAAGTCTTCTTGTTTGGTGGTCATTCCTGACCTGCCTTTCCCCCCTCTTTTTTGAGCCCTGTAAGAATTAAGAGGGACTCTTTTTACGTATCCAGTGTGTGTTAAAGTTACAACCACATCCTCAGACCTGATTAAAGATTCATCATCTATGGTTTCTTCATTCTCAGAGATTTCTGTTAATCTTGAAGAATCAATTTTTGTTTTAATGTTTGAAAGTTCATCCACTATGACTTCATTTAACCGATCTTTTGAAGAAAGTATTCCCAAATATTCCTTTATCAACTCTACACATTCTTTTAAATCGCTAATGAGTTTTGATCTTTCCAGCCCGGTAAGCTTACTTAATCTAATTTCAAGAATTGATTTTGCTTGAGTTTCTGAAATTTTTACAGATCCGTTTTCCTCTGAAGTTAAAACATCAGAATTAATAAACTCCTGAATAAATTGATCCGGTGGAATTTTCCAACTTCGTGCAATTAACTTATTTTTTGCATCATTTGTATCTTTTGAAGACTTGATTATTTCTATTATTTTATCAATATTTTCCAGTGCAATTGAAAGACCAAGTAAAATATGGGCCTTGTCTCTCGTTTTCTTTAGATGGTATTTTGTTCTCTTATAGACTACATCTTTCCGAAAACTTGTAAAAAGTTGAAGATATTTTTTTAAATTTAAAAGTTGTGGCACCCCATTACTCAAGGCCAACATATTTATTCCGAAAGAGGTCTGAAGAGAGGTGAATTTGTATAATTGATTCATAACAACATCAGCTTGGATATCTTTTTTTAGATCAATCACCACCCTGACTCCTTCCCTATTTGATTCATCCCTTAATTCTGAAATTCCTTCTATTATTTTGTCTTTAGCAACTCTAGCAATATTTTCAATTAATTGTGATTTCTTAATAGAGTATGGTATTTCGGTAATTATTATTGATTCTCTACCTTTTTTAGAATTCTCGATAGTAGTTTTCGCCCTAATAATAATTGATCCTTTACCTTTTAAATACGCATCTCTTATACCCGTCTTTCCAATTATTATTCCTCCTGTGGGAAAATCAGGTCCCTTAACTATATCTAGTAAGTCTTCATCTGAAACATTCGGGTTGGAAATAATTTTACAGCATGCATCTATTATTTCATTGGGACAATGTGGAGGTATCTTTGTTGCCATACCAACTGCGATTCCCTCTGATCCGTTAATAAGTAAGTTTGGAAACTCGGCTGGTAATAACTCAGGCTCCATTGCAGTACCATCGTAATTCTCTCTAAAATTTACCGTTTCATTTTCTATATCATTAACTAAAAAAGAAGCAATTGGGGAAAGCTTAGCTTCGGTATATCTCATAGCAGCAGCTGAATCACCATCCATAGAACCAAAATTTCCTTGACCATCAACTAAAGGAACCCTCATGCTAAAATCTTGTGCCAACCTGACCATTGCATCATAAATTGCTGAATCACCATGAGGGTGATACTTACCCATAACATCCCCTACTATTCTGGCGGATTTTCTAGAGGGTTTCCCAGAAATGTAGCCCGACTCATTCATAGCATAAATAATTCTTCTATGAACTGGCTTCAAACCATCACAAACATCAGGAAGAGCCCTTGAGACTATCACACTCATTGCATAATCAAGGAAGGAGCTCTCCATCTCTTTTTCAATGAAGATGCTTTCCTCTTCTAAATTTTCAGGTTTGCTGTCGTCAATCATTTTTACAAATCATATTAAAATGGAACTTCATCTTCTATGTCAAACTCCTCAATTCCTTGATCAACTTTCTTGTCAATTTTAGAGTTTTCAATGTTCGGAGAACTAACCGTTTGAACTTCATCAGATCTACCATCTAGCATCGTGAGATGGCAATTATAGCCCTGTAAAACAACTTCGGTGGTTGATTTCTCAACTCCTGCCTGATCGGTATATTTTCTAGTTCTAATCTGTCCCTCTAAATAAACTTGCGAACCTTTTTTTAAGTATTTTTCAACTATCTCTGATAATCCAGGAGAAAAGATAACTATTTTGTGCCAATCTGTTCTTTCTTTTTTTTCATTTGTACTCTTATCTTTCCAAGTCTCGCCAGTGGCTATTGAAAAACGAGCGATTTTTGATCCATCCTGAGAAACTCTAACTTCAGGATCTCCACCTAATCTTCCGAGTAATATTACTTTATTTACAGATCCTGCCATTGCTATATAAAAAAAAAATATAATATCATAATTAATTCAAATAAAATATAAATCTTTAAAAAGTTTTAAATAAATGATTTCAAATAAACCCCAAAATTTCATTAAAATTATTGGAGCTAAACAACATAACCTTAAAAATGTTAGTTTGAATATTCCAAAAAATAAATTAGTGGTAATTAGTGGATTGTCAGGTTCAGGAAAATCTTCTTTGGCATTTGATACCATTTATGCGGAGGGACAAAGAAGATATGTTGAAAGTTTATCTTCATATGCGCGTCAATTTTTAAATATGATGGAAAAACCGGAAGTAGACTCTATTGAAGGTCTATCGCCCTCAATATCGATTGATCAGAAAACCACTTCAAGAAATCCTAGGTCTACTGTAGGAACCGTAACAGAAATTTATGATTATTTTCGAGTATTATTTGCCAGAATTGGAACGCCTTACTCGCCAACAACTGGTAAAGAAATAAAGTCAATGTCCACACAAGAAATTGTTGATGAGTTTTATAAACATACAAAGAACTCAAAATTCTATTTGATTTCTCCGATTGTGAACAATAGGAAGGGTGAATTTAAAAAAGAAATTTCAGACTTAATTAAAAAAGGATTCGCAAGGTTCAGAATTGATGGTGAAAATTATACAGATTCAGATATACCAGACTTAGATAAAAATAAAAAGCATACGATTGAAGTGGTTGTTGACAGAGTTGAGGTAAATAATAAATATGAATCAAGAATTGCTCAATCAATTGAAACTGCTCTCAACTTATCAGATGGTGTTATATATTTTTATGAAGTAGAGAATCAAAAAAAATATGTATACTCTTCAAAATTTGCCTGTCCAATCTCTAATTTTACTATCGAAGAAATTGAACCTAGATTATTTTCTTTTAATAGCCCTAATGGAGCTTGTGCATCTTGCGATGGATTAGGATATAAAGAAAAATTCAATCCAGACTTAATTATTGGCGATCCTTCACTATCAATAAATCAAGGGGTTATTCTCCCCTGGAACAAAAGCAACCAATTTTATAGGGAATTAACAAATGAGGTTGCAAAACATTGTTCTATAAACCCAAATATAAGTTGGAAGGACATACCAAAAGAAAAAAAATTGAAAGTAATTTTTGGAGATAACAAAGAAATTAATATATTTAATAGTTTTACTGGTTGGAATTATAATAGATTATTTGATGGAGTTATTGGTTTTCTTAACAATAAGCTTAAAAGATCAGATCAATGGCAGAGAGATGAATTAAATAAATATCTCAGCAAAGTTTCATGCGAAAAATGTGAGGGGACCAGATTAAAGAATGAGGCCCTAGCTATTAAAATTAATGACAAAAATATAAGTGAAATTTCAGACTTTTCAATTGAGAACTTATTGTATTGGTTTTTAGAACTTGAAAGAAATCTCTCTGATTTTAAAAAACAAATCTCCAACAAGATTATAAAAGAAATTATAGACAGATTATCTTTTTTAAATAACGTTGGGTTGGGTTACCTTCAACTTTCAAGAAGCTCAAACACTCTCTCAGGTGGAGAAAGTCAAAGAATCAGGCTGGCTTCTCAAATTGGTTCTGGACTTACAGGTGTTTTGTATGTTTTAGATGAACCATCAATTGGTTTGCATCAACGTGATAATAAAAAGTTAATTAAAACTTTAAAAAAACTTCGAGATTTAGGTAACTCTGTACTTGTTGTTGAGCATGATGAGGAAACAATATTAGAAAGTGATTATGTTGTCGATGTCGGTATTGGAGCTGGAATAAACGGAGGTGAGATTATTGCAGAGGGGAAACCTAATGATATTAAGAAAAATAAAAAAAGTCTCACAGGTATGTACCTATCAAAAAAACTATCTATCCCAATTAATAGAAAAAAGAACAATTCATCCAACCTCTGCATCGAAATATCAGGAGCCAAAGGAAATAATTTAAAAGATGTTAACATTAAATTTCCATTGAAAAAATTTATCAGTGTAACTGGTGTTTCAGGTGGTGGTAAATCTTCCTTGGTAATTGAAACCCTATATAAAGCATTGTCTAAAAAAATGAATAATGGTAGTGAACCAGCACTTCCATACTCTGAAATTAAGGGGTACCAGAATTTAGATAAAATCATTCAAATTGATCAGACACCTATCGGCAGAACTCCGAGGTCTAATCCTGCAACCTACACGGGATGCTTTAACTTTATTAGAGAATGGTATTCAAACTTACCGGAGGCTAGGGCAAGAGGATATAAACCAGGGAGATTCTCTTTCAATGTAAAGGGGGGGAGATGTGAAAATTGTCAAGGAGATGGATTATTAAGAATCGAAATGCATTTTCTATCTGATGTATTTGTAACTTGCGATCTCTGCAAAGGAAAAAGGTTTAATAGAGAAACTTTGGAAGTAAAATTTAAAAACAAAAGCATTGCAGATGTTTTAAATATGACTGTGGAAGAAGGTCTTATCTTTTTTAAAGCAATACCCTCTATTTCAAAAAAACTTGAAACTCTCAAAAAAGTTGGACTGGAGTATATTAAGATCGGACAATCAGCAACCACATTGTCTGGAGGTGAAGCTCAGAGAATCAAATTAGCCAAAGAACTTTCAAAAAGATCCACAGGAAAGACATTTTATATTCTTGATGAACCCACGACTGGTTTACACACACATGACGTCGGCAAACTACTTGAAATTCTGCATAAGTTTGTTGAGGACGGAAATACTGTTATAGTAATAGAGCACAATTTAGATGTTATAAAAACATCTGATTGGGTAATAGATTTGGGACCAGAAGGCGGCGACAAGGGAGGGTACATTCTATTTGAGGGACCGGTTGAAGACCTATTAGTACAAAAAAAGAATGACACTTCAGATTGTTTAAAAGATTTTTTAGAAAAATAACGGTAGGATCTATTTTCCTAAACGCTGACGTGCAGATTTAATTATTGGATGATCTTCAGCAGTAAATTCATTATTCTTTGTGAATTGTGAGTAAGGTATTTTGAGCATAAAAATTCGGATATCATTTAAAATAACTGCTATAAAATAATTTAAAGTGAAAAAAATGCTGACAAGAAGATGTACAATTAGATTAATAGGATCTAAAAGAACAAAAATGCATAAATTTATCAAAACAATGAAAAAAATTAATATCAGTAGTCTTTTTATCATCCCCTTATTAGTTTTAAGATTAATTTAAGTAAATAATAGCTTTTGGAGATATTAAAGATATTTTTTTTTTTAAAAATTTCTATAAAGACAATTTCAAATGCATCACAACTTGCATTATCACCAAAATATTTATCAGATAGCCAATTATTTGTTTGAAATTTCTTTACATAAATTAGTAAAATAAGTTGGAAGTTCATTGAGGTTGCAAATGAATTACTTCTCATATTAATGAGTAAATTGAATTTTTTATTGAACTTTTGAAACTTCTCCAGAAATTTATTTTTATTATCGACATTTGGAATTGCACTAAAAGTTTCAATTAGATCTAAAACTTTATTTTTTAATTGCAAATCACTAAAAGATTCAAAATTTTTTGTAACATCATTTGTGTAATCATCTTTTTCAATAGAATCATATATCCATTTCTGTTTGATAATTTTAAGTGGGGCTTCTTCTGTAAAGCTAAAATTATCGAAAAGAAATTTTTCAAGCATAAATAATGCACTTATAAATTCATCATTTGGAAAATACATTTTTTTCTGTAAATTTCTTACATAAAATAAATTATTTTTATTTAAAGTCATAAAAATCCAAAATAATTTTTAAAATAAATCTGTAAATTTTGTATTTATAGTTTATATAAACTTAATACTATAATCATCAATACATTTACAAAGGTAATACTATGCTATACAAATTCTTAAAAAATTTAAATAAAATAAGACCATTTAATACGGTTTCAGCACATTGCGATATTCCGTGTAAGATCTATGACCCAATTATTTCTCAAATAGCAGTTCTTACTATGATTAGAATTGTCGATTTAATTGAAGAAATAAGACAAAAGGATTCTCTTTCAATAGACAATCAAGCACAGTTATCAAGATTAATTTCTCAAAAAGAAGAACATGGCCACAAAGTTAAAGACGAAATAAGAGTCATATGGGGAGATTATTTCAAACAACCACAACTCGAAAAGTTTCCTGAATTACATGACTTAACACACTCTATAATGTTGCTAGCTTCTAAAGCCAAACAAAACATTGACAAGGAAGCAACTTTAGAATTATTGGAGAAAGTCAATAGATTTTCTCAAATATTCTGGGAGTCAAAAGGTTTTGAAACTTTTAAATCAAAATCGCCGTATCCACCGGAGCAAGAGGTTGTCTATCCCAAATTAAGTTAGAGTTTGTGTTTTTTAAATTTTCTCTTTTTAAAGTCGAAGGTGATAGCATGTCACCTTCTATTCCAAGGAGCTCGTTTGTTGTTATAAAATCAACAGAGATGTTAAAAATTCAAAATCTTTTTGTATTCAACCATTCACATTATGGAAAACTTATAAAAAAACTAGTAAGGATCGACTCTAAAAATATGCTTTGGTTTGAAGGGGAATTTAAGCAAAGCATCTCTGCAAATGATATTGGGCCTATAAAAAAAGATCAAGTTATTGGAAAGGTGATTTTATCAGTTTCAAAAAAATCGTTTAAATTTTACTTTTAGTTTAGTCTTTTGATCTACTGAAACCAAAGAGTATGATTAAAGGGGATGCTATGAAAATAGAAGAGTAAGTTCCAATTAATACACCCCACATCATAGCCGATACAAATCCTTTAACAACCTCCCCTCCGAAAATAAATAATGCTAGAAGAGCTAGAATAGTAGTTATAGAAGTCATTAAGGTCCTAGAAAGTGTTTGATTAATTGACAAGTTTAAGAGATCCTGAAGATTTTTTTCTGATTTTATGAGGTTTTCTCTAATTCTATCAAAGACTACTACCGTATCATTAATTGAATATCCAGCAATGGTTAGAATAGCAGCTATTGAAGCCAGATTAAACTCGATTTGACTCAGTGAAAAAAAACCAATAGTTGAAATTACGTCATGAAACAGTGCAATCAAAGCACCAAGACCGAATTGCCAACCAGCAAATCTAAACCATATGTAAGCAAACATTGCAAGTAAGGAGAATATAATCGCCTTAATTGCCACTGACTTCAATTCATTACCAACTTTTGGTCCTACAAATTCTATTCTCCTATAATCAACACTTTCATCTAGTGTGCTTTTAAGTTTTTGAATGATTTGTTCTTGATTTACCTCTGGATCATCAGTTTTCTCCAGCTTTATGAGGACAGTCTCTGAATCACCAAACTCTTGAATTTCTGAATTTCCAATCATGAGACTGTCTATATCAGCCCTTAAAGAGGCCAAATCAGGAGGTGTTTGAAACTTAGCTTCAACCATAGTCCCACCTTTGAAGTCAATTCCAAGGTTGAGATTTTTATATAAAAAAAGACAAATTGATATTAGTAGTATGAAAATTGAGAAAACAAAAGCTATGTATCTATATTTGAAAAAATTAAAGTTAAAGTTCATTTTTCTAAATGTATAATTTGTTTGGTTTAAGCTTAAGAACCCACAAACTAACAATAAGTTTTGTTAATATTAATGCTGTAAACATTGAAGTTATTATCCCAATACTTAAAGTAACAGCAAAACCCTTGATAGGGCCAGATCCATAATTATAAAGTAAGAGCGCAGCGATTAAGGTTGTAAAGTTAGCATCAAGAATTGTCTTTATTGCGAATTTGTAACCTAAGTCAATTGAGTTTATTATAGATCTGCCTGACCTAATTTCCTCCTTGATTCTTTCAAAAACTAAAACATTTGCATCAACAGCCATGCCAACTGTCAGAACTATTCCGGCAATACCAGGCATTGTTAATGTTGCCTCTATAGCACTTAACATAGAGATGAGTAAAATTACGTTAAAAATAATTGCAAAGTCTGCCACAAGCCCAAATGCTTTATATCTTAAAATCATAAAAACTATTACTAATAAAAATCCGATTATAAGAGCTTTTTTTCCTGCTTGTATTGAATCTATTCCCAAAGAAGGTCCAACTGTTCTTTCTTCCAATACCTTTATAGGTGCAGGTAAGGAGCCAGCTCTTAATAAAACAGCTAAATCGTTGGCTGTTTCAGGTGAAAAATTTCCAGAAATATTCCCTTGTCCACCTGTTATTGGTTCCCTGATTTGAGGTGCACTAATAACTTTATTATCTAATAATATTGCTAGCCTTTGATATGTATTATCTGTAGTAATTTTTGCAAATTTTTTTGCACCCTTATTATCAAATTCAAATGCAACAACGTATCTTCCTGTTTGAGCGTCTACTGTAGCCGCAGCATTTTGAAGTCTCTCCCCTGTAAGTAAAACTCTTTTTTTAACTACAAATTGCTTCTCATAAGCTGTTGGATCTGCATTTAATGCTTTGAATGTTCCAGGTGGTAATTTACCTCTTTGTTCCGCCAATTCGACTGTTGTTGGATCTAACATGTGAAAATTTAATTTAGCAGTCCTTCCAATTAATGCTTTAACCCTTTCAGGATCTTTAATACCTGGAAGTTGAACTACAATCCTCTCATCTCCTTGTTTTTGAATAGATGGCTCCTTTGTCCCAGATTCATCGACTCTTTTTCTGACTACTTCGATTGATTGTTCTACAGTTCTGTCCCTAGAATCGATAATAAATTGTTCTGAAAAAATAAGATTAACTTGATTTTTATCTGTTTTAAGAATAATTCCTTTATCAATATCTTTTGATAGAGATTCTCTAGCAAGACTAATATCATCTGTATTAGTGATTCTAACTACAGCTCCAGTCACTTTTGATCCAAGGTTGGAATACTTAATTTTTGACTTTCTAAGAGATTTTCTTATATCATCTACCAAATCTTCAGATTTTTCTTTTAAAACGGTCTGTGTGTCAACTTCTAATAGTAGATGAGAGCCACCTTGCAAGTCCAATCCAAGGTTCACTTGTTTTTTTGATAAATAATTAGGAAGGGCTGTTACTTCACTTTTGCCGAACAAATTTGGAACAACATAATAGATTGCCGTAAAAAACACAGCGATAACAAAAAATATATTCCATTTATTTATATTTAACATTTTCTGTTAAGTTTTTTTAGTTACATCTGCAACAGTAGATCTTATTACAATCACATTTACGCCCTTTGTAATTTCAACTGTTAGTTTTTCATTATCGGTTTTTAAAACTTTTCCAAGTATACCTCCGCTAGTAAGTATTTCATCACCTTTTTTAATTGAATCTAGTAGAACTTTGTGTTCTTTTTGTTTTTTTTGTTGTGGTCTTATTAAAAGAAAATAAAAAATCAAAAAAATTAGAATTAAAGGTATAAAAGATGCAAGCATCGAAGGTTGTTGAGCCGCGGCCTGCGCATATGCATGATTGAACATTACACTCCTCAAAAAAATGGTTTACATTTAATAACAATGAAATCAATATATAAAAACTTTATAAATACAAGTATAAAATAAGAATTTTAAAAAATCCATTGATTGAGAGGCAAAATGTTTGAATCAGCAAAAGTTATTAAAGACAATCACTTTTTTATTTTTCTTCCAAACAAAGAAATTTTAGCCCCTGTAAAAGTGAATTTGGACATTAAGCTTACTGATTTAAAGGAAATTGAAAATCAAAAAGATATCGTTTTAAAAAATACAATGAATTTTGTTAACAATTCACCATCAACTAATATTTTTTTATGGGGAGCAAAAGGAATGGGTAAATCAACCTTAATCAAATGCATTGTTGAGCATGTAAATAACAAGCTATCAAAAGATTTGAAGTTAGTTGAGGTATTAAATAATAATATAGAAAAAATTGTTGAAGTGGTGTACGGCCTGAGTATGTCGGATAATAAATTTTTAATTTATATAGATGATATTTCATTCAATAATAATGATAAAGACTTAAAATTATTTAAAAGTTTAGTAGAAGGAAGTTTATTAAGCCATTCAGAAAATATAAGATACTACATTACGTCAAACCTTAGGCATTTATCTCATAATTCCACCTCAAATGACTTAAATAATCTTCAAGAAAAAGAATTGTCTCAAAATTTAATTTCACTATCAGATAGATTTGGTTACTGGCTTGGTTTCTATGACTCAAATCAAGAGAAATATTTAAATATGGTGAAACATTATCTTAAAAAGAATTCGATTAAATACACACCTGAACATGAAAATATGGCTCTAAAATGGTCTTTAGAGAAAGGAAACTTTTCAGGAAGGACCGCAAGTCAATTTATTAAAACTTTATTCAAATAGTTTTATTCCACAAAAATTTAAGAGGATCAACCGAGTCTTTTCCTTTCCTTATTTCAAAGTGTAATTGGGGGGATCTTACATTTCCTGTGCTCCCAACAGATCCTATATTTTGACCTTTCCTAACCGAATTTCCCTTTTCAATGAACACATCATCTAAATGAGCATATGCTGTAATCCAATTTTTTGAATGTTTAATTAAAACTAAATTTCCATACCCAGGAATCTCATTTCCACTGTATATTACCTTCCCATCTTCAGATGAAATTACATTTGTTCCCTTTTCAGAATAAATATTAATCCCATCATTATAAAATCCGTCATTGGTTTTACCAAATTTTGAAATAACTTTACCCTTAACTGGCCATAAAAATTTATTCTCACTAGTTAACTTTTTTATTTTATTAATTTTATTTTTCTTATTGTTTGTTTTAGATTTTTTATTACTAATAGCTCTGGGAATTATTAATTTTTGACCAACAAAAATATTATTCACATTATAAATATTATTTAATTTTGATAACGTGAAAACATTTGTTCCATGATCTCGAGAAATTGAATAAAGTGTTTCTCCTTTTTTGATTGAATGAACCATAGTTATAGGAATTAAAATCTTTTGACCTGGAAAAATTCTATAAGGTTCACTAATTTGATTAAAGTTTATTAATTCCTGAATCTGTATTCTAAATTTCCTTGATATTGAGAAAAGGTTATCGCCTGACTTTACAGTGTAACTTTGAGTTTGAGATTTTTTGTACCCTTGGTTTTTATTTATATCAATTATTTTATAGTTATCATAAAAAATATTTTCGCAACCACAAACGAAGAGCAAAATAATAATCAAGAAATATTTCATTTATTAATTTTACCTTCTAATAATGGAACAAACCTTACATCTATAATATCTTCTATAATGATTTCGTTGTTAATTTTTGAAATTTTTTTTAAAACTTGGTCATCATGTTCATCTCCAATTGGAATTATCATTTTTCCATGCATAGAAAGCTGAGATGTTAATTCCGTTGGAATATCTTGAGCACAGGCTGTGACAATTATCCTGTCGAATGGAGCTTGTTCTTTCCAACCCATACCACCATCGTCATGTCTGCAAAAAATATTATTTACACCAAGAGTTTTAAAGAGACCATAAGCTTTGTTGAATAAAGATTTGTATCTTTCAACTGAGTAAACAAATCTCGCTAACTTTGATAAAATATAAGTTTGATAACCACTACCCGTTCCTATTTCAAGGACACGCATGGATTTATCAACATCTAAATGTTGAGTCATCAATGCAACTATCAATGGTTGAGATATTGTTTGTCCACAGTCTATTGGAAGTGCAATGTTTTCAAAGGACTTTGCTTTCAGGTTCTCATCAACAAAAATTTCTCTATCAACTTCTTCCATAACTTTTAGAATTTTGGAATCCTCCACACCATTTCTTTGAAGCTCTAAAATTAAATTAATTTTCTTTTTAATCTTAGATTTCATTGTCATCTTTTAATATTTTTCAATCCTTTACAGTAATCAATTAAAACAGTCGGTATGTCAATTGAACCATCTTCGCATTGGTAGTTCTCTAATATAGCAATCAGGAGTCTGCCAATAGCTAAAGATGAACCATTTAATGTGTGTGGATAATATATCTCACCTGATTCTATATCTTTTACTCTCATTTTCATTCTTCTTGATTGAAAGTCTAGACAGTTTGAACAACTAGATACCTCCCTGAATTTACTTTGTCCAGGCATCCATACTTCAAAGTCAAGTGTATATGAAGACGAAAAGCCAACATCTGATGAGCAAAGGGTAACAATTCTATAACGAAGATCAAGTTTATTTAAAATTGACTCTACACAACTAGTCATATGATCAAGTTCATCAGATGAAGTTTTAGGGTCAGAGATAGTCACCAGCTCAACTTTACCAAATTGGTGCTCTCGCATTAAACCTTTAGTATCTTTACCTGCGGCGCCGGCTTCAGATCTAAAACAATTTGTGAAGGTTGTATATCTTATAGGTAAATCATTTCTGTTAATTATTGATTCGCGATGAAGGTTAGTTAATGGAACCTCAGCTGTTGGAATAAGATACATGTCATTAAAGTTTGTTTGAAATAAATCATCATGAAACTTTGGAAGTTGTCCAGTACCAAGCATCGAGGATGTTTTAACTAACTCTGGAACCAAGCATTCTCTATAATTAAAGTATGCATTATTATCTAACATAAAATTTACTAATGCACGATGTAAAAGAGCAAGTTCATTTTTTAAAACTGAAAAACGACTGCCAGAAATTTTTATAGCTTTTTCATAATCTATTAAATTTAAATTTTCTGCTAATTCTAAATGATTTTTTGGTTCAAATTCTAAATTAATTTTTCCTTCTACTTCTTTTATTATTTTATTATCATTTTCTGAGTTTCCCATCGGTGTTTTATCAGACAGAATATTAGGTAGGTTGAGAAGAATATCATCGAGCTGACTCATTTTTTCGATGGACAACTTGTTTTGAAGATCTATCTCTTTCTTAATTTCCGCTACTTTTTTTTTAATTTCAACAATATTCCCTCCAGAAAACTCTTTGGATAGTAAGTTTTTATTTTCTTGAAGTTTTTGTTTTTTATTTAAATGGCTTAAATATTTATCATGAAGGTCAATAATTTTTTTACTACATGGTTCAATATTCCTTTTTACCAAAGATTCATCGAATGATGATGAATTTTTCCTTATAAATTTAATATCATGCATTAACTTATTTTTTAAAAAAATATTGAATAAAAACTATTGAAAATTCATAAAAGATTATGAGAGGAATTGCAATGCCTAACTGTGAAATTATATCCGGTGGGGTAAACAAAGCTGAAAATACTAGAATACCAATAAAAAAATACTTTCTATTATTTTTTAAAATTTTAATATTGAGTATATTTAATTTTGTTAGAATTATTAATAGTATTGGGAATTCAAAAGATAATCCACTTGCCAATAACAATAACATAGTCAACTTCATATATTCTGAATAACGCGATTCAAGTTCTAAGTTGAATCCATTTTGCATAAAGTTTTCAAATGATATAAAAAAGGTCCATATCAATGGTATCAAGATATAATAAGCAAAGAGTACTCCTAGAAAAAATAAAATTGGAACCATCAAAAATACAGGAAAGAATAATTTTTTTTCTTTCTTATATAATGCTGGAGATATAAATAAAACTGTTTGAATTATAAAAAATGGCAATGATACAATAAATGATGCGAATAAAGAAATTTTTAAATTAGACACAAAAACCTCTGGCAATCCAGTAAATATCATTCTTCTATCATCAAGGTTTTGCAAAAGATTGAATAAAGGTTTAGTTAAGAGTTCACTGATAATTGAAGTGTTCAATAAAAAAAAGAAAAAGCAAATTATCAAAAAAAAAAAGCTATAGAGTAGTCTATTTCTTAATTCTTTTAAGTGGCTTAGATATTTCATTAGACTTTACTTTTCTTCCTTTTTGCATCTTAGTTATGTCATTATCTATTTCAGACAATTCGTATTTTATATTATAAAAATATCTACTTAACTTCCTGTAAAAAAGCCCCAAGTTTTTCGAAACTTTAGGAATATCATCTGGTTTGACGAGTAAAAGTATAAAAAAGATGATAAGTAAAAACTCAATGAGTCCTAAATTAAACATTTATTTTTCATCTTTGTGATCTTTTAATCCTTGTTTAAATGATTTAATTCCTTTTGCAATTTCCCCTGCTACTTTTGGCAGCTTCCCAGCTCCAAAAAAAATCAAAACTATTACTAATATTAAAATTATTTCCCAGTGACCTAAACCGAACATTACAAACTCCTTACTAAATTTATCTTACAGGATAATGGATTCCAATTCATCAACTTTTGGTAAATCTTTGATGGAGGTAAGTCCAAAGTGTCTTAAAAATTCAAGATCTGTTTCCCAAGTCACTGGCCTTCCAGGCGTTTCCCTTCTTCCTGCAGGTTTAATCCATTTCAATTCTAACAATGTATCTAATGTACCCCTGAAAACAGGTTTTCCTCGAATTTTTTCAATCTCTGCTCTAGTTACTGGCTGATGATAAGATATTATAGCTAATGTTTCTATTGCAGCATTAGATAAATTCCTTTTTTTTTCTGTTTCTATACTCAGATATCTATTTAACTTCATTGATGTTCTAAAAAAATATTTAGAATTAGTCTCTATTAATTCAATTCCTCTATCTTTATAGTCTGAATTAAGTTCAGCTAGTATCTGCTCGATGTTAAATTCACCATAATTTTTTAGTACTTTCTTCATACTGTCTTTTGATAATGGTTCATCAGAAGAAAAAATTAAAGACTCGACAAGATATTTTGCTTCTTTTGGCTGCATTATTTGGCCTTAACCATAATTGTTTCGTAGTGATTTTTTTGATTTAATAAAATCTCGCCATTATTTACTTTACTAAGTGACGCAAGCAAAAGAGAAACTATTGCAGATTTTTTTTTTTTAACACTAATTAAATTTGAAGGTAGCAAATTAAATAGGGATAACCAATTTTTATTTTCAAACTTCATTATTTCCTTCAGCCATTGGATACCGTCTTCAATATTATATAAATCATTTTCTTCAGCTAAAATACTTATTGATTTTTTCTTTTGGAAAATTTCAGAGTATTTTAGTATTAAATCTTGCAATGATACTTTTGGTACAATTTTATTACTTATAATATATTCATTCTTTATATTTACATTAAAAAAATTAGTCCCTTCTTTTGGAAGTTCAAAAATCTTTTTTGATAATCTTTGTATCGCATCATAATGAATTAATCTTTGGGTTAGGTCCTCATGGATTTCCTCGGCTTCTTCAACCTCATCATTTGGGAGTAATAACTTTGATTTTAGAAAAGCAAGCAATGATGCCATAACCAAGTAGTCTGCTGATAATTTTAAGTTTTCTATATTCTTATCAATAAATGCTAGATACTGGTCTGCTAGCTCGAGTAAAGAAATTTTAGTAATATCTACTTTCTGTTTTTTTGATAATTCAAGTAATAAATCTAATGGCCCTTCATAACCACTTATATTTAAGTTCAATTTCATCTAAAATTTTATAATTTCATATTTTGCAAGGTCATTTTTATATTTACCTATGTTCTTGTTTTTTGTTATTATGTTATCACATTTTTTATTAAAATATTTAAATAGTTTGGATTCGATTCTTTTTACATAAGGATATATCCTTTTCATTTCATCTAAAATACCAGAACAATAAAGAACTACATCACACCCTCCAACATATGATTTTTTTACAACATCAGTCATATCGTCCTTCAAAGCTTTCATAGAAATATCATCTGATATGACGAGCCCTTTGAAATCAAATTTTTTTCTTAACATATCATCTATTATAAGTTTTGAATATGTTGCAACTTCTTTATCAACCTTCTCATAAATTATATGAGCTAGCATAACCATCAAATTATCTTTGAGAATATTGAATGGGATTAAGTCAATCTTTTCGAGTTGATCTAATTCTGCACTCACTATAGATTGATCTAAATGTGTATCATTTTGTGATCTTCCATGTCCAGGGAAATGCTTGGGAACAGCTATAATTCCAGAGTCTTGAAGTCCAGCTACAAACCTTGAAGACAGTTGCAAGACCATTTTGGGGTCAGATCCGAATGATCTATCACCAATTACATCATGAGTATAATTAAAATGAATGTCACACACAGGAGAAAAATCTACGTCTATATTTGAACTTTTGAGTTCAATACCCATGACATAGGCAGATTTATATGCCAAATCCAAAGCTATTTCTTTATTTTTTAGATATAATTTACCAAAAGTATTTTGTGGGGGGAAAATAGTATACTCTTCATTTTTTAATCTCTGTACTTTCCCTCCTTCCTGGTCGATAAAAATTAAAATTTTAGGATTCAATGAAATTAATTTTAAATGATTAGTCAAATCAAGAATTTGTTTTTTATTTTTAAAATTTCTTTTGAAAAGAACAAAGCCAAGAGGATGGATATTTTTAAAAAAATTTTCCTCACCACTTGTCAACTCGTATCCAGAGCAGGATAATATTATTCCTTCAGGAGAATTCATGATTGAACTTTAACAATAATGCAATCAATCTTTAAATCTTTCAAACTTTTATTGAGATTTAAAGCATTTGGGTAATTCAATTTACTTTTTGATATTACTCTAAAAAAGGTCTGGTTATTCTTAATATTTACTTTTTTTATTTCAAGTTTCACGGCTATTGATAATTTTTTAAACTTCTTTGTTAGTTCTTCAAGAATTTTATCACTTTTTTTTTTATTTTTAAATGAAGCAAATTGAAGGTAATAAACTCCTTCAGTACCCTTAAGATCTGGGATTATCAAACTTTCATCTTTAGATAGATCCTCATCTTTTTTTAAAGAGTTTTTATTTTTTTTATTTTCTAAAATTTCATAAACAGAGTTTTCATTCCTAGTAAAGTTATTGTCAACTTTTTGAATTAATTCTTTTTTTTCCTCAATTATAATCAATTTGTCGTCTTGATTAACAGCATTAAAGCTAATTATGATTAATAAAATAAATGAAGAATATATTAGGGAAATTAATATGAAAATAAGTCTACTTTTAGTCATTCTACATATTTTCTGGACACTCAATGTTTAAGATATTCATACCCTTTTTAATTATGTCACCCAAAATAATAATCAGAAAGACTCTAGACATCGAAAGGTCAATGTCTTTAGAGATTATTTTATTAGAATCATTAATTCTACCTAGTCCCCAATATGAGTGAAAATCTTTAGCTAGATCATACAAATAATTGGTTAACTTATGGGGTTCGAAGGAATTTCCAGCAGAAACAATAACATTAAAAAAGTTGCAAAGTTTTTTGATGAGAATCTTTTCTTCAACTAACTTTAGATTATTAAGATTTATATTGTTAATATCTTTTAAATCAATACTCTTTCTAAAAACCTCTCTATAGGTTTTTTGCAATGATTTACATCTCGCATAAGCATACTGAACATAAAAAACTGGATTATCTTTTGTTTTAGATTTCACCAAATTAAAATCAAAATCAATTTTCTTTTCACTAACCCTAGAAATCATCATGAATCTAACAACATCTACTCCGACCTCTTCGATTACATCCCTAAGGGTTACGTAGTTACCTTCCCTTTTTGACATTTTAACAACTTTTTGATCATTTAATAAATTTACTAAAGAAGTTAGCTTTATTTCGAAACTAAAAGATTCCTTTTCATTAAGTTCATGTATTGCATTTTTAAGTCTTTTAACATATCCAGAGTGATCCACACCCCAAATATTAATTAGAGTATCAAAATTTCTATTAATTTTATCCTGATGATAAATTATATCTGACATAAAATATGTTTGTTCTCCATTCGGTTTTAAAAGAGCTCTATCAGAATCATCCCCTAACTTCTTAGATTTGAACAATAATTGCTTTTCTTTCTTCCAGTTATCACCTGAAAAAGATTTAGGTTTTTCTTGAAAACCTAAATAAGAAAGATTTAGCTTGTCAAGATTATTAACTAGATTATTAACATTGACTCTTGAACATATTTTTTTTTCCGAAACAAATTTGTGATGTTTAATTTTTAAATTCTTAAGATCGCACTTTATATCTTTCATAACTAGGTCAACAATTTTTTGTTTGAAAGAATCTCCTTTTTGGTTATTTAAGTCATTAGAAGAGAAAAATTTGGAAATATTTTTTAAATATTCTCCAGGATATAATTCATCACTTATATTTTCAAATCCACCTTTATTTTTAATATGAAAAATTACTGTATTTTCTAATTTTTTTATCTGTTCTCCTGCATCATTAATATAATACTCCCTGTGAACGTCATGACCAACTTCACTTAAAATTGAAGCAATAGTATCACCAAAAACAGCGCCTCTTGCATGCCCAATATGCATAAGACCAGTTGGATTGGCTGAAACAAACTCTAAACAAATTTTTTTCTTTTTTATTTTATAATCATATTTATTTTTCTGTGAAGAAAGTATCTTCAATTGATCCTGCCAGAAATATTCCTCAAAAAAAATATTAACAAATCCAGGCATCACCGCATCAACCTTACTAATCTTATTATTTTTTTCCAATTTTGTTTTAATTATTTTAGCTAAGATAAAGGGGGAAGTTTTAAGTTTTTTTGAAAATACCATGGCGATATTAGTAGATACATCACCAAACTTTTGATTATTTGGAATTTCTATACTAAAAATAGAATCGGAAGGCTTTTCTTTAATTTTACTTTCAATAAAGATTGATTGAATAGTTTCTAATAAGAATTGTTTTAAAAGTTCATGGTAAAGCATTAAAAACTATATAAATCAAAATATTTTTTATGAATGTTAATTGCAAAATTATCTGTCATACCTGAAATATAATCAGCAATGCTCATAAATTTTTCCGAGTCATCATTAAATTTTCTCCAATTAATTGGAAGAAGATAGGGCTCCTCAACAAATAAATCAAACAAATCTGAAACAATTTTTTTTGCTTTAAAGTTCATAGTCTTAACCTTTGGATGATCATACATTTTATTTTTTAAAAATTCTCGAAGAAATTTCTCCTCATTTTGCATTTTTTCGCTAAGGACAACAATTGGGTTTTCACATTCAAGAATATCTTGAGAGTTTTTGATATTGTAATTATCAATATTTAACTTTGTATTGCAAATTAAATCATCAACCATCAGATTGATCAGTTTCCTCACTAATTCATATTTTAACCTTTTTAAACTACTATCATTATTAAATTTAATTCTCGATAAAACATTTTTAACAATTTTGACTTCCTCAAGCTCTTCAATATTAAATAGCCCCGCGTACAAACCATCATCAATGTCGTTATTATTATACGCTATATCATCACAAATTGCTGCAACTTGCGACTCAAAAGATCCTTGTAAATTTTTACTTCCATTAAAAAATGTTATAAATTTGGTAACATAATCAGGTAAATTATCATTTAATGGACCATTGTGCTTTAAAATTCCATCAAGCGTTTCATAAGTTAAATTCAAACCATCAAAATCTAAATATTTTTTTTCTAAAACTGTAAGTATTTTTAATGCATGAAAATTATGATTAAAACCCCCTAAATTTTTCATTTTTTCATTCAAAACTTCTTCACCTGCATGTCCAAAAGGTGTGTGACCCAAATCATGACTCAAGGAAATTGACTCAGCTAAATCATCATTTATTCCAAAAACTTTAGAAATTGACCTAGATAGCTGAGAAACTTCCAGACTATGAGATAACCTTGTCCTATAATAGTCTTGCTCGTGGTACACAAAAACTTGAGTCTTGTACTTCAATCTTCTAAAACCTGATGAATGAATGATTCGATCGCGATCCCTCATAAAGCATGTTCTGTTTTTATCTTCAATTTCTTTAAACATCCTGCCCCTTGAGGAATGATAATCAGTTGAATAATTTGAATATTGCACCATAATCTAAATAGTTATAATATAAATATGAATAAATTATATAGTTAAAATGTTTGATATCTCTAATAATGCAATAAATAGAATAAAAGAGATTGCCTTAAAAGAAAAGGAAAAGTATTTCAGAATTTCTGTCGATGGTGGTGGTTGCCAGGGTTTTTCGTATAAATTTAATTTTGACGGCGAAATCAAAGCTGATGACAAATTATTTGATTTTAATGATGATGTAAAGGTAGTTATTGATCAAACATCATTAGACTTTTTAAAAGGCTCTAAACTCGACTTTGTAAATGATATAATTGGATCTTATTTCAAAGTTTCAAACCCTAATGCTTCATCTACTTGCGGTTGCGGAACATCCTTCTCCATTTAAATGATAACGATCGCATCATGGAATATAAATTCAGTAAGAATAAGAATTAATCATCTAAGAAAATTTATTGGTGAAGTAAAACCTGATATCGTCATGCTTCAAGAAATAAAATGTTCAAATGATGACTTTCCTGATTTTCATAGCGACCTAGACTACAAAGCATCAATCAACGGACAAAAAGGCAAATTTGGAGTGGCAGTTTTAGTAAAAAAACACTTAACTTTTAAAAAAATCGAACCTTCTTCTGAAATCCTTAATAAAGAATCTAGAGTTAATTTCATTTATATTAATGAATTAAATTTGAATCTTATCAATGTTTACACCCCAAATGGTAATCCTATGGATAATGAAGAAAAGTTCGAATTTAAAATTTCTTGGTTAGAGGAATTGAATAAGTTATCAAAAAGTTTAATGAAAAAGAATCAAAATATTGTAATTGCAGGTGATTTTAATGTTCTTGAAAATGAAAAAGATGTAAATAATTTTGAAGAGTGGCGTAATGACGCACTTGGAAATATAAGAACAAGAAAAAAATTTAGAGAGATACTATCCTCAGGGCTATCAAATGTAGTTAGGTTATTCAATGCTCCTGGAAACAAGTTTTCTTTTTGGGACTATCAAAGAGGTTGTTGGGAAAGAAATGACGGTCTTTTAATAGATCATTTTCTGTTGTCTCCAAAGTATTTAGAGAATGTGAAAAATATGAACTTTGAATCTGATTATAGAGGACTTGATAGACCATCAGACCACATACCATTATGGATTAGCCTAGATATCTGAATAGATTTTCTTTTCCTTTTTCGCTCCTGGATGTGTTACTGCTCCAAACCTTGCTGAACCAACTGTTTGAGAAAACTTCCATAATGCCCCAGATCCAAAATTTTCCTCTTTATTCTTAAGAGATAACTTTCTTTTTTCTAAAATCTCATCATCTACTGAAAGACTAATCACTCCGTTTTTAGCATCAATTATAATTTCATCTCCATCTTTAATTAATGCAATTGGACCATCTGACATTGCCTCTGGACTTATATGCCCGACACATAGCCCTCGTGTAGCACCGGAAAACCTTCCATCTGTTATCAATGCTACTTTCTCACCCATCCCTTGTCCATAAATAGCTGCAGTTGTTGCTAACATCTCCCTCATACCTGGACCGCCTTTTGGACCCTCGTATCTAATGACCAATACATCTCCTTCCTTATATTGTTTTTTACTAACAGCATCAAATGCATCCTCCTCGCAATTATAACATCTAGCAAAACCTTTAAAAATTAATGACTTTAATCCTGCTACTTTAACTATTGCTCCATCAGGTGCTAAATTTCCACTGAGTCCTACAACACCTCCAGTTATAGATAATGGTGAGCTAGTAGGATAGATCACCTTTTGTGAGTCATAATCGACTGTAATTCCACTTAAATTATGAGAAAGGCTATGCCCTGTTACTGTCATACAATCTCCGTCAAGATAGCCACCATCAAGCAAAGCTTTCATGATTATTGGCACACCACCAATATCATGCAAATCTTTAGCTAAATATTTTCCACCGGGTTTGAGATCTGCAATGTACGGTGTTTCTTTAAATACTTTTGCAACATCAAGGATATCAAAATCAATTCCTATCTCATTTGCAAGGGCTGGAAGATGAAGGGCTGCATTAGTTGAACCACCCGAGCAGGCAACAATACGAGCTGCATTTATTAAAGATTTTTTAGTAACTATATCTCTTGGCCTTAATTGTCTATTTATGAGTTCCATAATCTTAAATCCAGAATCATAAGCAAATTTGTCACGGGATTCAAAAGGTGCTGGAGTTGAGGATGATCCTGGCAAAGCCAAGCCAATTGCCTCTGCCACACATGCCATAGTATTAGCTGTAAACTGACCTCCACATGAACCTGCTGAGGGGCAAGCTACCTTTTCCAAATCACATAGGTCCTTTTCAGAAATTTCATTTGCATCATATTTTCCAACAGCTTCAAAAACATCTTGCACTGTAACCTCTTTATTTTTATGCTTGCCGGGTAAAATTGAACCTCCATAAAGAAATACTGATGGTACGTTCAACCTAAGCATTGCCATCATTATACCTGGAAGAGATTTATCACACCCTGCAATTCCTACAAGTCCATCATAACAATGTCCTCTCATTGAAACTTCTATTGAATCTGCTATTACTTCTCTTGAAACCAGCGAAGATTTCATTCCCTCGTGACCCATTGCTATTCCATCGGTAACTGTAATTGTAGTGAATTCTCTTGGAGTCCCACTATTGTCTTTAACTCCAATCTTAGCTGACTGAGCCTGCCTAGATAATGAAATATTACAAGGAGCTGATTCGTTCCAACAAGTTGCTATTCCAACAAATGGTTGATAGATTTCATTTTCGGTTAGACCCATAGCATAATAATAAGAGCGATGTGGTGAGCTTTTTGGACCAACAGAAACGTGTCGACTGGGTAATCTATTTTTATCAATCTTTTTAATTTTCATAAATTTATATTAACCTCCAAAATGTTCTGCCAAACTCTTCTTTATTTTCAAGAAAGGAAAAGTGTCCTGCATCTCTAATTTTACAACGTACAGATCCAAAAAAATACTCTGAACTTTTAATTTGAGTTTTTTCCCCGTAAACATAGACTTTCCTTTTAAAGAAGATTCTGAAAAAATTCAACAATTCATTTGTTTCACTAATTTTAACACATTCCTTTGATAGATCATAAAAAGCACTGGGAGATGTTTTTAATAGAGAGTCACCCCATAACTTGAGAGATTTTTTTTCAGAGTTTAAACATTTTTTTATTAAATTCTGGAATTTATTCATAATAAATTCTGATTTTTCATAGGATACAGTTTTTTTTGTTAAAGTTTCAGTATCATATTTTGTTAAGTTCCCTTCGTAGTTAATAAATTTGCGAATCTTAATTTTTTTTTTAATAAAATTTTTAACTAATATAATTGGGATTATACCCCCCAAAGAATGAGCAAAAAAAGTAATTTCTCTGATTTTATTTCTTCTAATAAATAAATACACTTTTCTAGAAAATTTGACTAAAGAATCATTAATATATTTATTTTTGTTATGACCTGGAAGCTCAGCAATTAGAATTTGTCTATGCAGGTTTTTTCTTTTTAATAAAAAGCTTAAATCTTGGCTATTACATCCCAAACCATAAAAAAATATTATCACCTTGGATCCAAAAATAGTTTTTCTATTAGAGATAAATTGAAGATCTTTAAATTTTATTTTAAACATTATTTTTCAGTTAATAGCTGTAAATTATTTAAAGCTTCATTGAGCTTTTTTTTTTGTTCCTCAATAACATTATTAGGCGCTTTATTAATAAAGTTTTTATTGCTAAGTTTTTCCTCAAAATATTTAATTTCTTTTTTATAAAAATTAATTTCTTTTTCTGTTGATTTGTTATTTAAACTAATATTTTTTTTCTCAAATTTCATTACAAACTTTGTTCCTGAAATAACAATTGCTGTATCATCTTCTTCAATATTAGATTTTTCATGAGATATTTTGTTTAATTTAAAAATTGCTTTAACGAGAAACTCTCCTTTTGAAATCCAAGGTTCCTTATTCTTAGAAACTATTCTCAATGAGAACTTCTGATTAATATTTTTATTCTTTTTAAATCTAATTTTCTTAATTAACTCTATTATATTATTAAAATCATCTGTTGATCTTGGATCAAAATTAATTGGTATTTCTTTAATAATTGGTATGTTGTAAAAAGAATCTTGGATGTAATTTAACTCTTTACCTATCTTCTCCGTAATAAAAGGAATTATTGGGTTAATTAAATTTAAAGAATGAAAAAAAATAAAATTAAAAACACCTGATATTTCTTGTTCATTCTTACTTTCCTCTAAGTAATATTTAGAGAGTTCAATATAAAGATCACAGAAATCATTCCAAATAAAATGATAAAGTTCAGAAATTAATATATTAAATTTAAATTGGTCGAGATTTTTAATTATCTTTGTTTTTGTCTCATAAAATCGAAATAGAATCCATTTATTTAAATCTAATTGGCAATTATCTGGCATGAAATTTGGATCAAATTTAAACTGTTTAAATTGACTAAATCTAGCTACATTCCAAATTTTTGTAATAAAATTTCTACTATTTTCAACTAGTTTATCAGATAATTTAATATCTCTACCTTGGGTTGATAAATTTGCGAGCGTAAATCGCAAAGAATCAGCTCCATATTTGTTTACCAAGTCAATAGGATCAATTACATTACCCTTAGATTTTGACATTTTTTGACCTTTTTCATCTTTTACCAAAGGATGGATATAAATATTCTCAAAAGGAACATCCTTCATAAATTCCAAACCCATCATTATCATTCTAGCCACCCAAAAGAAAATAATATCAAAGCCTGTAACAAGGACATTCGTCGGATAAAATTTTTTTAAAATTTTATTTTCTTTTGGCCATCCTAAAGTAGAAAAGGGCCACAACGCTGATGAAAACCATGTATCTAAAACATCTTCGTCTTGATGTGTAATTTTTGCAGAGCTACTATATTTTTTTAATTTTTTTTCAGCATCTAATCTTGATTCTGCTGCAATTACTAGATCCGAATCGGTATACCAAATAGGAATTCTATGTCCCCACCATATTTGTCTTGATATACACCATGGCTCGATATTTTTTATCCAGGAGTTAAAAGTATTAATCCATGATTTTGGATGAAAATTAATTTTTTTTGCTGAGATTGCTCTCTCAACTTCTTTGCAAACGCTTTTAGAGTCGAGAAACCACTGATTTGTCAACATTGGTTCAATAACTTCTCCACTTCGATCACCTACTGGAATAATCATTTTATTTTTAATTTCTTTTTTAATTCTACCTATTTTTTTCAATTCTAATATCACCTTTTCTCTAGCCTTAAACCTATTTAAACCTTGATAATTTTTTGGCGTATTAGAATTTAGCGAAGCCTTTCTGTCAAAAATTTCTATAAATTTCAAATTGTGTTTTTTCCCGACCTTAAAATCGTTAAAATCGTGAGCAGGGGTAATTTTTACAGCTCCTGAACCTTTATCTATTTCAGCATAAGAGTCAGAAATGATAGGTATTTCTTTATTAATAATTGGGATCAATGCAACCTTTCCAATCTTATCTTTTAACCTTTTATTATCAGGATTAATTGCGATTGCTGAATCACCAAAAATTGTTTCTGGTCTAGTAGTAGCTACTATAATTTTCTCATTAGTTTCTTTAATGTCATATTCAAGAAACCACATTTTTCCTTCAGTCTCAACTTGATTAACTTCTAAATCAGATACTGCTGTTTCTAAATTTGGGTCCCAGTTAACAAGTCTTTTGTCTTTATAAATCAAACCTTTTTCAAAAAGATTTATAAATACACTGTTTACCGATTTACTTAAGCCTTCATCCATCGTGAATCTTGAAATACTCCAATCTATAGACGAACCTATTCTTGTTAGCTGTTCTATGATCTTATCCCCAGATTTACTTTTCCACTCCCATATTTGTTCTAGGAATTTTTCTCTTCCTAAATCATGTTTTTTAATTTGTTTTTTTTCTAATATATTTTTTTCAACAATAATTTCTGTAGCTATGCCAGCATGATCTATTCCTGGCTGCCATAGCACATTCTTTCCAAGTTTTTTATTAAACCTAATCAATATATCTTGTAGTGTAAATGTAAGGGCATGTCCCATGTGCAGACTTCCTGTTACATTTGGTGGAGGCATCATGATGCAAAAAGGCTGATTTTCTAACTCATATTTAAACTTAAAAACATCGTTTTTAGACCAATCTAAAATACAACTTTTTTCTATCTCAGAGTAATTAAATCTTTTTTCAAGCATTTTCTATTCGATAATATCAAGCCACTTATACTTAACTCTGTTTAAATTTTCTTCCTCATCGTAATACTCAACATTCAAGTTTAAGTCTCTAGCACTTAGCTTTCCAGTAAAAAAAAGAATTTCAAAGTAAGAATTAAACAAGTCTCTTTGTGATCTAATTTTATCGAGCTCTGATTGAAGCAATTCCTGTTCACCATCCAACAAGTCTAACATTGTTCTTTCACCAAGTTGCATCTCTTGTCTAAGACCCTCGAGATAAATTTTATTTGATTCAATCTGCTTATTATAAGCCAGAATCTTTGATTGAGAGTGGTCATAAGATGATTTAGATGAAACTAAATTAAATAATTGCTCTTCTTTTTCTTGTTTTAGTAACTGTTTGAGAGCAAATAATTCACTTTTTGATTCTCTAATTTTAGAAGATGCTGCTCCAGATTGATATAAGGGTATATCAATCTTTGCAAAAGCAGATAAAACTTCTCTTTTACTATCAGTTCTAAAATAACCTTCATTTATAGATGCATCTGCTTCCAATCTAACTTTTGGCAATTTTTTCCTTTTCAAAGTCTTAATCTTATCCTCTTGAGATTTTACTCGAAACAACAAATCATTAATGTTAGGGTTATTTTTCAAAGTTATTGATTTCATTTTTTCAATATCCTGAGTAATATTTAAATCCTCAAGGTTTATTGAAGGATTCATTGGTTTCATTCCAAACACAAAAAAAAAGTTTGCTGCAATTGACTCAAGATTTTTTTCAGATTCAATAAAGTCAGACTCAGCTAAGGATAACCTTGCTTCAGCAATTGAAACATCAGTCAACGTAACTTCTCCAATGTCAAATTGCTCTTTTGTTAAATTCAGCCTTCCTTCTAGAACTTCGACATTTTTTTTTTTTAGATCAAAGTTTGATTTCTCAGTAGCAAAATCCGCGTAAATTTTAATTGCATTTAAAAATATTTGCTGTTCTACGCTTTTTAAAATGTAACGTTGAGAAATAATTGAATTTTTAGCAACGCTTATATTACTTAGACTACTTCCTCCATCAAAAATGTCTTGAACCACAGTAATACCTGTGCTCGACTCTGTTCTAATCCCATCATTGATAATGTTAAATCCATGAGAATTAGTATGCACTTTACCCTTTTCAAAATAACCTCTGATTTGAGGTCTAAATTCAGATAAAGCTTGAGGCATCATTTCATCTTTGGATTCTAAAATATTCCTCTCGTACTTCAATTTTGGGTTGTATTGATAGAGTGATTCAAGTGAACTTTTAAAATCATCATTTAAATTAATCTTCCCAAATAGCGAGATTGGAACGAGGATAATTAACTTGAATATATAAAACTTAAAATTCATTTTCATAAACATCATCCTGGCTTATGAAATCTTCCAATTCAAACAAATTTGTATCAAATAATTTTGTGAAAGATATTATAGAGTCGATCTTTTGTCCTCTTACAAACTGTCCTATATGATCATCCTCTTTAAGGACAGTAAAGATTTCTCCATTGTCTTTTAATTGTTTGATAAGATTGACAGGAATTTTTTGAACTGAACCTTCAATAAAAATTTTGTCGTATGGTGAGTTTTTATTATTTCCAGAAATCAAATTAGTTTTATAAAAAACTGAACAATTTAAAAATCCCATTCCAGATAAATTACTATTTGCTTTTTCAACAAAATCCTTGTTATTTTCAACGCCAAATACATAACTCACTAAACCTGAAATTATGGCCATTGAGTATCCGGTGACACAACCAACAACTAAAACAGAATCATCTTTTGAAAAACCACAATGATCTAACATTCTAGCTAGAACAAAAGATCTAATAAGGTATCGTTTAGGACTTATCAAAATATCACAATCACTATAAACAATATCTTGCTCTGACTCAGGTACAAAAAGTTCTTTTTTTGTTTTATCAAATGAATTAATTAAGTCAGAGTTTTTTACTCCATTTGGTAAAATTTGATTATTTACCATATTCATTCTTGCAATTTCAAAAAAACTATTATTCATAATTGATGGTATAAGTTTAGACTTTAATATATAAGTAATTACATTTATTACAATATTTAAGAATTTTATGGTGCGGTGGCGGAGAGGCTACGCACCGGCCTGCAAAGCCGAGTACACCGGTTCGAATCCGGTCCGCACCTCCAAGATATTTATAAATGTTTTACAATTATAAAAATTTTACTATTATATGCATATTTCCGGCGTAGCTCAGTTGGTAGAGCAAGCGACTGTTAATCGCTGGGTCACAGGTTCGAGTCCTGTCGCCGGAGCCAAATTATTATGAAAATATTTATAAGTGGAATTGCAGGCTTTTTAGGTAGTCACCTAGCAGATGCTTTTATTAAAGAAGGTCATAAAGTCGTTGGATGTGACAGTCTAATTGGCGGGGAGTTGGATAATGTTCCAGTAGAGGCAGAGTTTTATCAATATGACTGCTGTTTTAGAAACTCTATGCTCAAAATTACAAAAGGATGTGATTTAGTTTATCACACGGCTGCAACTGCATACGAGGGTTTATCTGTGTTTTCTCCTCATCTTATTACTCAGAATATAGTTACTGGTTCAGTTTCACTTTTTAGTGCAGCAATAGAAAACAAAGTAAAAAGGATTGTTTATTGCTCTTCAATGGCTAGATACGGAACTAATCAAGTTCCCTTTAAAGAACATTACAAACCTCAACCGCAAGACCCATATGGTATCGCTAAAGTTGCGGCGGAGGATATACTAAAAAATCTTTGTGAGGTTCACGGTGTCGAATATGTGATAGCTGTTCCACATAATATAATTGGTCCTAGACAGAAATACGATGATCCATATAGAAATGTTGCTTCTATTATGATCAATCTTATGCTTCAAAATAGACAGCCTTATATTTATGGTAATGGAGAACAAAAGAGATGTTTCTCATATATTGACGACGACTTATTTTGTTTAAAAGAAATGGCAACAAATAAAGACGTAAAAAGTGAAATAATTAATATCGGTCCAGATGAAGAATTTATCTCAATTAATATTTTAGCAGAAAAAATTGCCAATCAACTAAAATTCAATTTGAACCCTAAATATGTTGAAGGTAGGCCTCAGGAAGTAAAAGAAGCAACGTGTAGTGCAGACAAGGCAAGAGAATTGCTAAACTATAAAACTCAAACAAATCTTGATGAAGGCCTAAAGAAAATGATAGATTTTATAAAAAAAAAAGGAGTTAAAAAATTTAGATATCATCTTGACCTAGAAATTCTAAACTCTCGGACACCAAAAACATGGAAAGAAAAACTTTTTTAGGATGACCAAGGTAAGTTTTGTATGTCCAATTTTCAATAAAAATATTTATCTTTCTTTGGTCTTAGATTCTATAAAGAATCAAACTGGTGAATTTGAAAAAGAATTCATCTTTATAGACGACGGTTCTACAGACGGATCTTTTGAAATTTTAAAGAAGGAAACTTCAAAATGGAGAAATACCACTATTCTTCATCAAGAAAATAAAGGTCCTGCAATAGCAACACAAAAAGGAATCTTCAGAGCCACAGGTGATTTTGTTAAACTGGTTGGAGGAGATGATATAATGTCGCCTAATTGTACAGATTTACTATTGAAACTAATAATAAAAACTAAAACTGTAGCTGCTTTTAGTAGGTATAAGTTATTAGATAACTTTTTAAACATAATACACAAAAATAATAAAATTAAGGACTATAAAGTTTTAAAAGACCCATTAATAGAAACAATTAAATCCTCTTTTTCAGGCACAACTCCAAATTTATATTGCAATAAAGCTTTAAAAATATCAGGTGGGTGTGAGAAGAATATTTTTATTGAAGATTTTTCTCTTGTTTTGGGTCTGTCAAGACTTGGAAATTTTAGTTTTATTGATAATGTTACTTCTTATGGACCTAAGAATGATAAAAAAAGAATAATGGTTGGGAAAAAAACTCAACTAATACATGATTACAATGCTGCATTGTATTATTTTTTTAAAAAAAACCATAATATCAATAAAGAAATTAATAGACTTGCGTGTATAAAGTCACTAGGAAGAACTGAAAAGTGGTTTAGAAGGGAGGCTGGCGGCTCAAAAATAAATAAGATGAACTATTTTAAATTAAATCTTTATCTTGGCAGAAGTGATTATCTAAATCTTATAAAAGAGTCTTGTTTGT
This sequence comes from Alphaproteobacteria bacterium, assembly GCA_045563055.1. Classification (GTDB taxonomy): domain Bacteria; phylum Pseudomonadota; class Alphaproteobacteria; order Methylaequorales; family Methylaequoraceae; genus Methylaequor. The sequence continues at coordinate 36,974 of JBJKUR010000001.1, read as the reverse complement.
TTTTTTACAAGCACTCTCAGACAGACGATATAAGATATAAAGTTTATTAAATTACTCACCTTGATTAAATAATAAGCCCTTATCTCTTGCAACCTTAATCATTTTTAAAAAAAATTATAATACTAAATAAAATAAAAATAGCATTTAAAATTAACACTAGAATAATTTTGTTAATATTCACATACCCATCGATTAGAATAGATCTCATAGATTCAAATATATGAACGGTTGGCAAGATCTGCGCAATTCCTTGAACACTCACTGGAAGAGATTCTAATGGATAATAAACACAAGAAAAAGGAAGGATTATAAAAATTAAGGCCCAAGCCAATTCTTCAAAAGCATGTCCGTATCTCAAAACCAGTCCAGAAACAACAAAACCAACAGACCATCCTGCAATAATTAAATTAAAAAAAAGAAATATAAGAAAAAAACCAAGTTTAAATAAGTGAAATTCGAAAAAGAAATTCGCAAAAAAAACTGCTGGAGTTATACCTATTATAGTTCTTATCAAACTTACCATAATTAATCCAAATACAATTTCTAGATCTTTTAATGGTGTTATAAATAGATTAGGAAGATTTCTCGACCAAAGTTCTTCAAAGAAAGACATTGTCAAACCAAGTTGCCCCCTGAAGAGAACATCCCATAAAACAACCGCAGATAAAATAATGTTTAGTGCACTCCAAGCTCCAAAATTATCGTTAGTCATAAAAAAATTTGTAAAGTATCCCCAAAATAATATTTGTACAGTTGGCCAGTAAAAAATACTTAATAGTCGAGGAAAGGAGCCAAATGCAATATTTTGATATCTAATAAGAAGTGCTAGAATTCTATTAACCATTATTAATAAATAGATCCTTAAGAGAATTATAATTTTTATCTTTCATCAATTGTTTTATATACCCACAGTAAAATATTTTTCCTTTTTCTAATATAATAATTTGCGAACACATTTTTTCAATTTCAACTAAATTATGGGAAGTTATGATGATTGTTGCTTTAAATTTTTTTTGATAATTTAATATGTAGTCTCTTATAAATTCAGATGTAGAGATATCTAGTGAGGCAGTTGGTTCATCTAACAATAAAAGTTTTGGATTATTCAGCAGAGCTTTACAAAGATTAACTCTAGTTTTTTGACCAGATGAAAGCATCCCATAATTCTTCTCCAACAAATCATTAATTTCTAAATCAGATGATAAAACAGATATTTTTGATCTAAAATTTTTTACATCGTATAATCTAGCATAAAAAATTAAGTTTTGAATGACAGTCATTTTCTTTGGTAGTTCTACATAAGGACTCTGAAAGTTAATATTTTTCAAAATTTCATATTTATTCTTTTGAAATGATTTTCCAAAGATGTAGATCTCACCCTCTGAAGGCGTAATTAATCCCATTAATGATGCTAAAAAGGTTGTTTTACCAGCACCATTTTTTCCAAGAATACCAAAGATCCCATTAGACGGCAATTCAACAGAAATATTCTTTAAAACATCATATTTTCCGTAACTTTTAGCTAAGTTTACAGTTTTAATTGATGAATTTTTCACTTAATTGAATTCGAAGGCTGTCAAATTATTATTTTTCATCATTGGAATGAGAACAAGGTTTTTATGCATCACAACTTCTAAGTCAGCAGCTCCTTCGTTTATTCTTTTAGTTTTAACGACAATTCCTTTTCTATTGATACTTAATAACTTTCCTTGAATCCAATCTGTAACTAAGTAACCATTATTTTTATTAAAGACTATTCCGTCAAGATTTCCAATTGGACGAGTACTAAAAAACTTTTTAATTTGTCTAGTTTTGAGATTAATTTTTATCAATTTACCTCTTACATTTGTTGAAAATCCAGTGCTTATCTCTCCCCAAGTTGCAACAACGATATAATTTCCTTCAATTAGAAGTCCGTTTGGTGAATTTAGAAGCTTGCTTTTCTTCCAAATATTAAGTTTATCATCTTCGAGTTTATATATTATATTTTTAAACATGTCTGAGGCAAAAACCACTCCATCTTTAGTTACTGCAAGATCATTCAAGAAACCAGCATTGTTGATCCTAAAATATTTCTTTTTTTTTGTATTAATATCGATTTTCCAAATTTTATTAACATCTGAAACAAAAAGAAAATTTTGGAATACTGTTAAACCCTTTGGTGCATCAAAGCCTTTCATCCATTTCTTTTCCAGTATTTGACCATTAACACTTATTTTTGAGATATAACCATTTTGATCAAGTTTTAATGGGTCGCCATTTATATTTGATATAAAAATGGCATCGCTTTGTTTATGATAAATAGCGGATTCTGGTTCATTAAGACCATCTACTATCCATTTGATTTCAAATGAAAATGAATCAGCGGACCAAAGTAAAATCAATCCTAAAACAAACTTTAAATAATTATCAACCATTATATGCTGAAGTTAAATTAAACGATTGTTAACTTTTTGTATATGATTATGCAAAAAAAAGTTTACAATCTCAGAAAAAATTGTTTTTAGTTTTACATGAATAGTTTATTAAAAAAAAATTTTGTTGATTGTGTTGGAAACACTCCATTAATAAAGTTAAAGCTAGCATCAGAATTATCTAATTGTGAAATATACGGTAAGTGTGAATTTTTAAATCCTGGTGGATCGATTAAAGATAGACCTGCTGTGCAAATAATAAAAGATGCATTTAAAGAAAAAAAAATCACCAAGGGTGCAACTATTGTAGAAGGAACTGCAGGAAATACTGGGATAGGACTTTGCTTAGCTGGAAATGCATTAGGAATGAAATCAGTTATTGTAATGCCAAGAACTCAAAGCGATGAAAAAAAAACAATGTTAAGGTTATGTGGTGCTGACCTGAGGTTAGTTGATGCATTGCCATATAAAAATCCTGGAAATTATATTAGATTTTCAGAGACTTTAGCAAATTCTCTTAATAACCCTAATGGCGTTCTTTGGGCAAATCAATTTGATAATTTATCGAATAAAAAGTCACATTATTTAACAACCGGCCCTGAAATTTATAGTCAATTAGATGGTAAAATAGACGCATTCATTTGCTCTATTGGCACTGGAGGAACAATATCAGGAGTGTCAAACTCATTGAAAGAAAAAAATAAAAAAATTATCATTGGACTTGCCGATCCAATGGGTTCAGCAATGTATAATTACTATAAAAACGGAGAACTTAAATCTAAAGGTTCCTCCATAACTGAAGGAATTGGACAAGGACGAATTACAAAAAATTTGGAAAATGTTGAGATTGACGAGTACTTTCAAATTTCTGACAAAGAAGCTCTTCAATTAGTATTTGAAATGATTAAAGAAGAAGGGCTTATTTTAGGAGGATCTTCAGGTATCAATATCATGGGAGCAATAAAGCTTGGAAAACAAATTGGTCCAAATAAAAAAATTGTGACTATACTTTGTGACTATGGAACAAAGTATCAAAGTAAAATATTCAACAAAGTATTTCTGAAGAAAAATAAATTACCAATACCGGCATGGCTTTGATTAAATCCCTTGATAAATTTATAATTAAATCATTAGAACTAAGAAGAAAACAGCATTTAAAAAATCTTAAAATTCTTGATTGTAGATGGTATTTAGGAAATAAAAAAAAGGGAGTAAATGAGTTTTATAAATTTCATATCGAAGGAGCTTCATTTTTTGATATAAATCGTATTTCTGATAAAACCAGTAAACTCCCGCATATGCTACCATCTAAAGAGCAATTTGCATTTTACATTAATGAACTTAACATCAAGCAAAATGACAACATAGTTATTTATGATCAATGTGGCTATTTTTCAACAACGAGAGTTTGGTTTATGTTCATATTATTTGGTTTTAATAAAGTCAGAATATTAGATGGAGGAATGAAAGATTGGATGAAGAAGAAATTTCCAGTAACAAAAAAAATTATTTCACTAAAAAATAGTTTTTCAGTTAGATTAATAAAGAAGAATAATATGATTATTAAAAAAAAAATACTGAAAGAAGCTATACAAAAATCTCATGATAATATTCATATTATAGACGCAAGACCTTCCAAAAGATTTCTAGGAATTGATAAAGAACCCAGACCAGGTCTCAAAAAAGGAAATATTAAATCAAGTATTAACATTCCTTTTGATAGTATTCTAAAAAATAATAACTATTTATTAAAAGTTAACGACTTGAAAAATTTGATTAGAAAAAAAAAAATAACAAAATCAAAAGAAATAATATGTTACTGTGGATCTGGTGTAACAGCATGCAATATAATTTTCGTTTTAAAAATAATGGGTTTTAACAAAGTAAAACTATATGACGGATCATGGGCAGAATGGGGAAAAATAAATTAGAAACAAAATTAATAAAATTAGGGAGCAACCCTGAGTTACATCATGGATCACTTAGCGATCCAGTGTATAAAACATCGACAATTATTTTTAATGACTATAAAAGTTTTATTAGAGCAAAAAAAAATAAATTTAAACTTCCCTACTACGGCAGATTCGGAAATTATACATCAAAAAGATTCGAAGAGACTGTCGCAAAATTATATGAAAGTGAAGCGTCCATCGCCACAAGTTCAGGTTTATCAGCAATAACAATTTCTCTTTTATCTTTTCTTAGAAATGGTGATGAACTAATTGTTTCAGAAAATTGCTATGAACCGGTTTTTAACTTTTGTGAAAAAGAATTAAATAAATTTGGAATAAAAACCATTTTCTTTAGAAATAATAATTTACACAAATTAAAAAATTTAATCTCAAACAAAACGAAAATTATTTATCTTGAATCACCTGGTTCACTTAATTTTCAAGTTGAGAATATTGAAGAAATAGTAAAAATTGCAAAACAAAAAAAAATCAAAACAATTATTGATAATACATGGGCGACTTTCTTAGGGTCAAATCCACTTAAATGGGGAGTTGATATAGTAATAGAATCTTGTACTAAGTATTTTTCAGGTCACTCTGATAACTTTTGTGGTGTAATTGCATGTGATAGGTCTGACTATAAAAAAATTAAACAAACAGCTGTAAGGTTAGGTGACTTTGTCTCAACAGAAAGCTGCTCATTAGCCCTGAGAGGCCTAAGAACATTAGATATAAGACTCAACAGACATGAAGAGAATGCTAAACAAATATTTAAATATCTTAAAAAAAAAAAGATAGTTCATAAAATACTTTTTTTACCTGATAGAAGTAACCCAAATCATAAAATGTGGAAAAAATATTTTACAAGAAGCAATGGGCTAATTTCCTTTGCCATGAAAAAGACTAAAAAAATAGAATTCTTTATTGATAATTTAGAACTCTTTAAAATTGGATTTAGTTGGGGAGGTTTTGAAAGCTTGATTTTACCTATAAACCAAATCAAACCAACTGCGAAAAAGCTTGATGATCATTTTTTTTGGTTTAGAATTCATATTGGTTTAGAATCACCTTTAGATATGATTAACGACCTTGAGAATGGATTTAAAAGCTATGAAGAAAAATAGATTTTTAATATTTCAACCACCAAAGTCAGCTATGCAGTCTGGACTTATAAATACTAGAAAGTGGTGTTTAACTAACTGTGAAATGAATGAGTCCTTCATAAATAGCAGATATTGTTGGTTTGGGAGTTCCAACCCTGAAAAACAAATTAAGTTATTTTTTGACTCTTTAGACTCAGCAGTAAGATTTGCTAAAAAGAATAAATACGAATATGAAATTCAAAAAACAAATAAAAGACATATCATAAAAAAGTCATATGCAAAAAATTTTACTAAAAGAGCAAAATGAATAAAAGTAATGACAAGTTCTGCCCTGATTGGCTATACAAAATAATTGTTTCGCAAACTGTGTATGACTATATAGTTCGAGATGTTGCTTTTTTTATAAGCTCCAAAAAATTTATAAGTTTTTTTTCAGAATATTATGACGAGATCACAGTTGATGAAATTGAAGGAGCAGCAGTTGCATTTATACAATTTTTAGGAGAAGTAAAAACAAAAGACCCGTTTTTACTATTGAACCACTTTATTTATAGTATAATTACAGATGTTAATCCAAATGCTAAGGGTATTTTCAAAAAAGATGTTTATCAAGCTGACAATAAAAAAAAATATTCTCCTCATGTTGCTGTGAAAGACTTTAAAATTTTTTCGTTCTCCTGTAGATCTGGCTTAACTAAAACTGCTCCATTAGGGTGGGATTTAAAAAATGAGCAAGATCTAGGTTTAATCACAGAAGCTCTTAACAAAGAGTTTTCTATTGATGATATGATAGATAGTGTAATTTAACTTATGAAACCCATTATATACATTACGATACTTATTTTTCTTGTAGGACTCTTTGGCTGTATTACTAATCATGACATTCAACTTAAAAAAGCGATAGAAAATAATTACAGATCCAAAGAAGAAAAAAAAAGAGATAAATATCGAAACCCATATGAGACTCTTACTTTCTTTGGAATCAATAAAAAAAACAAAACTTTAGAAATAACTCCTGGAAGAGGCTGGTACACAAAGATAATTGGTAAGTACATGAAGAATTCAGATAACTTTTATGTTGCCAAGTATAAGGAACCTACCTTTGCTGTAGAAATAATAAAGAAAATACAAAAGGAATTTCATGATTATTTTGAAAAAAATAAAAATGAATTTGGAAAAATAAAATATGTGGATATAGATACAAATTTTAATTTTGAAAACTATGATAATTACTTTGATTTAATAATGACTTTTAGAAATATTCATAATTTTTTAGATCAAGGTAAATCGGATAATATTTTTAAATCTATAAATAAGTCTTTAAAAATAGGAGGTATATTTGGTGTTGTTCAACATAGGGCCGATGAAAACCTGGAATCAAAATATAAAAAAGGTTACGTCAAAGAGTCATTTATTATTCATCAAATTGAAAGTCACGGCTTCAAATTAATTGAAAAATCAAATATTAATGCAAATTCTGGAGATTTAAAAAATTATGACAAAGGAGTTTGGACTTTACCACCAAGATTTGCTGAGGGAGAAAAAAATAAAGCTTTTTATCTTTCTATAGGAGAAAGTGACAGAATGACTCTTAAATTTAAAAAAATTAAATGATTCATTTTATTGTTGCTACGAGTTCTGAGGCTAGGCCTATAATTGACATATTTAATTTAAACAAAACAAAAATAGATTCTTCAAATATTTATAATAACAATGAAATAAGCTTAACCATATCTGGAATAGGTAAAATAAACTCCGCCGTAGGTGTTACTCAAACATTTTATGAATTTAAGAAAAATTACAATAATATATGGATTAACATCGGTTTAGCTGGTCATAAGTTTTTAAAAATTGGAGATATGAGTTTAGTACATAAAATAAAAGATAATTCATCTCAAAAATCTTTCTTTACATTCGTTGGAGACTTCGATATTCAATCATTTGAATGTCTAACATGCGATAACGAAAATAAAAATTATTCAAATGATTTATTTGATATGGAGTGTAGTGGATTTTTTGAATCGGCTAAAAGATTCTCTACTAAAGAACTTATCCAAAGTCTCAAGATTGTTTCAGATAATCAAAGCAAATCAATAAACTTTAAAAATAAAAAAGAGATCTATGATTTAATTTTTTATCACCGTCAAACTTTAAAAGATTTTTCAAATTATTTCCTAAAGTTAAGACAAAGTTGTCTAGCAAATCTCGATCAATATATTAATGAACAATTTGATTTAGTATTTAATGAGAAAAATTTTACTTTTACTGAGTCTCAACAAATGAAATTGTTATTAAAATTTTATTTTACAAAGTTTAATAATTTAGATAAAAGTATGTTCAATCCCAGTAAAAATGGTTCTTTTAATATTAAAATAATAAAAAAATTTCTTAACTTATGAAAGTTAGAACAATTTATATTGAAAAAAAAGTTAGGGACCATCCAAACACTCATAAAATCATAAAAAATGTTCAATCAAGGAAGATCATATATTGTGATAGCTATTCAGAAATCTTTAATACAAACAATCAAAATTTTAGAATTCAAAAAAAAGTTCCAACCTTAATATTAGCTAAGAAAGAAAATAATTTCTTATATAAAGCACCAAAATCGTTCACTATTGGATACAGTAATAATTATTATTTTTCTCACATGCTTAACTGCCCTTATGATTGTCAATACTGCTATCTTCAAGGAAGTTTAAATTCTTCAAACTATTTGATATTTGTAAATTATGAAGATTTCTTTAAAGCAATGCAGTATATTGTTCAAAACAATAACAAAGTATCTTGTTTTTTTTCTGGATATGAAAGTGATAATTTAGCTCTCGAAAAAGTTACAAATTTTTTAGAAAATTTTATTCATAACTTCAAGCATCTGAACAAAGCATTCTTAGAAGTTAGATCAAAAAGCGTAAACATAGATATTTTCAAAAAAATTAAACCAATTTCAAACATTATACCTGCTTTTAGTCTTAATCCTCAGTTTATAATTGATGCATATGAAGACAAAACACCCAATCTTTTAAAAAGATTGCATGCTATTAAAGTTCTACAAGAATACGGATGGAATGTTGGTCTTAGATTTGATCCACTTATTTGGTTTGAAAGTAAATATCGCTACCAACAATTTTTTAATCAAGTCTTCAGCTCAATTAATATTTTAAGAATTCACTCAGTTACCCTAGGAAACTTTAGAATGCCAAAAGACTTTCTGAAAAAAATAGCAAAAATAAGTCCTAATAATCAATTAGTACAAAAAAACCTAATTAGACAAATTTTTGATAACGACCAAGACATAACCGACAAATTTGGAAGAGAGTATTGTTTGGATCAAATTAAAAGATATGTACCGGAAGAAAAAGTCTTTTTAAATTAAAACATTCTCTCTTTAATCTTGAATTTTCTGCATTTAAAAACCAAAGAGGTACGTTTGTCTTCATTATATTTTGTAAAATTTAAGATTAATTCACCTGAATACCTACCGAGTATAGCAGAAATATCACCATTAGACTCAGGAAAAAGATTAATATTACTAGCTTTCCAAGAAATATTTGATTTTGTAATGGAAATATCATCTGCGAAAAAAGATAATCCTCCTAAATCAATTTTTTTAGTATCAGAATCAAGCAACAAGAACATATCTTTTACATCTAAATCTTTTGTTCTTGGATAACTATTCGTACAGAGGAGGTTTAATTCAAGTGCCAATAAAAAATTTGGAATAAGTAATAAAATTAATAACCGCATAGAACGATAATTTCAAAAAAAATCAAATTGTCAAATTTAATTTTTATACAAAGCATTTTTTTGACTTAAAATACGAGATTTATGTAGTAATATTAATTCACATTTTACTTAAAACTAATATTGTTATTAAATTAATTTAACTGTAAACCTAAAAATGTGGAAAAAAAAACTATACGTTAAAAATAATTTATCTCCTTTCGGAATAAGTAGATCCAAAATAGATTTATTTTTTGATTGCAAAAGATGTTTTTACTTAGACCAGAGATTTGGAATCAAAAGACCACATGGAACAGCATTAGTAATTAATAATTTTGTAGTTAATAATTTTAAAACTATTCTGAATAAGTACAGACAGTCACAAAGTATCCTTCCTGAATCAAGCTTGATAGGTAAAAAATTAATTCCTAGCAATCATCACCTATTACCTAGTTGGAACGATCAATTTAAAGGCATTTACTACGTTGACAAAAAAACTAATTTCAAAATCAAAGCAAATCTAGACGACGTTTGGGAATGTAGCAACTTAAGAGATAATTATCCTGTAATTATTAAAAGCACATCAAGAAGGAAAGACATTAGTTCTGAGTCAATCTGGCCAGGTTATTGGAAACAATTGTCACTTTATGCTTACCTTCTCTCTAAAAACTCATTAAAAATCGGAGACAAAGGAATTTTAGTTTATTTAAATACAGCAGTAAAAATCCAAAATAATCAAAAAGAAATTGATTTTGATATTCTTATTTTCGAAAGGAAGCTTGATTTTTCATGGATTGAACCCTCACTAGATAAAATATTTAATGTTTTAAATTCCGATTATGTTCCAGAAGAGAATTCATTTTGTAAATTTTGTCGATATCAAAAAAGTATTCAAAGTATTTTAGATGCAAAATCATAAAATTATACTGCATTTAGAGTCCACTACTTCAAGGATTGAGAAAGAGAAAATAATTCTTAATCAAATGGAAAATAAAAATAAAATTTTTCTAGATGGATTGAAATTAGCTTATGACAAATTACTTACATTTGGAGTAAAAAAAATTCCAATATCATCATCAGATGGTTGTGGAATTCAATGGGAGGAATTTTTGGAAGTTGCAAAAGATTTAATATCTAGAAAGCTTACTGGACATGCTGCTAGAGACAAAGTTTTATTATTGATGGAAAAATCAGAAAAAAATGAATGGAATCACTTTTACAAAAGAATCTTACAAAAAGACATGAGATGTGGTCTTTCAGAAAAAACAATTAATAATGTTGCAAAAAAAAACAATCTTCTTGAATACATAATTCCAGTTTTTGCATGTCAGCTTGCTCAAGATTCGGATTCTCATAAAAAAAAATTAATAGGAGAAAAGATTTTAGAAGTAAAGCTAGATGGCGTACGTGTAATTTCAATTTTATACCCAAATGCAAAGGTAGATTTTTTCAGTAGAAATGGGAAAGAACTTTTAAATTTCGAACATCTTCAAAAAGAACTTTCTAATTGTATTTTAAATAATCCTATTGAAAAACCTTTTGTCTTGGATGGTGAGATTGTAAGTAAAAATTTTCAGGAGCTTATGAAACAAATTCATAGAAAAAATTCAATACAGAATAATGATGCAACATTATATTTATTTGATATTATTCCTTTTGAAAGTTTTAAGGAAGGTATTGAAAAAGAGTTTTATAACAAAAGATCAGAACTTCTAAATAAATGGTACTCTGAGAATGTGCAAAATAAAGAAAAAATAAAACTTATTGATAAAACTCTAGTCAACTTGGACACAAATGAGGGGAAAAGTTCATACAAAGAATTTAATAAAAAGGCAATTTTACATGGATACGAAGGGATTATGATAAAAGACCCTGATTCATTTTATGAATGTAAAAGATCAACAACGTGGTTGAAATTAAAACCAGTTATCGAAATTTCGTTAGAAGTAAAAGAAGTTGAAGAAGGATCTGGTAAAAATATAGGAAAGTTAGGTGCAGTGATTGCTGAAGGTGAAGATAATGGAAAGTTCTTTAGATTAAATATTGGCTCAGGTTTCACCGACAAACAAAGAAAACAATTCTGGGAAAATAAAAAACAACTAATTGGTCAAATAATTGAGATTCGTGCTGATTCTATTAGTAAAAGTCAGAATGGAGATTTTTGGAGTTTGAGATTCCCTAGATTTAAATGTTTCAGAGGATTTGAAAAAATGGAAAAGTTGTAATTTTTTATTTATGTATTTAAATATTTACATGAGATTTAGAAATATTTTTTTTATTATTTTAATTTTATCCATCACAGCATGTGAGAATAATAAAGATAAAAAGTTTTTAGGACAAATTATTGGGTCAGCAGTTGGTGGATATTTAGGTTCAAAAGTTGGTTCTGGTCTAACTCAAGATCTTTCAATAGTTTTAGGTGGCGCTGCAGGATATTTTTTGGGTGGAAAAATAATTGAACTATTAAATAAACAAGAAAAAAAAGAGTTCAATAGTGTAATTGAAGATTCATTAAATTATAATTCTGATAAAACTACAAGTGAATGGGAAAGCTCCTCTAATAAAAATATCTCAGGTGAAGTAATACCTTTAAACAATTATGACTTAAATAAAAAGAATTGTAGAGATTTTAAAAAAATAATAAAAAAAAATAAAAAGATATATGAAGAGGAATCAACAGCATGTAGATCAGATGATGGAAATTGGATACTTATTTAATATTAAATAGTTTAATCATAATCGGAAGAAAAACTAAGCTAGATAAAAGGGTCGTTGACAAACTTATAAAGAGAAGAAGACCCATTGATGATGTCCCCTCATGTTGAGAAATATATAAAGTTCCAAATGAAGAAATTGTTGTCAAACCACTAAATAATATAGCAGTTGGTGTATTAGAATTAAAAATTGAATCTAAAGTTTTTAATTCTTGAAATCTTTTTAAAAAATAAACTGAATAACAAACACCTAAAGTAAATAATAATGGTAATGAAATCATATTTGCAAAATTTAAATTTAAATTAAAAATCAACATAGAGAAAGTTGTTAAGATAAATGCACACATTAGAGAGCTCAAACAAAGAATTACTAATTTAAATTTCTTGAAAACTATAAATAAAAAAATTAATAAAAATATTATTGAGATAGTAAATGCCTTTAGAAAAGAATCTACAACCACTTGCCCAGCTTTATATTGTATGACTGGCATTCCAGTAGCATTGGGAAAATAGGATTGTACTGTCAAAACAAAATTTTCTAAGTTTTTTGGTTCCGTCAGATCTTTCCTTGGATAAACCTCAATGCGTTTATCACCATCTTTTGAAATATATTTATTTTTAAAAAACATTGGTACATTATCTGAAAAATTTGGAGGTATTAAATTTAAATTATTTATAAAGACAATTAGTTCTACAAAACCAGAAAACAGCATTTTTTCAATTTGAATATCTGAGTATTTCTCACTCCTTAAATTTAATATACTTGTTTTTAGCCTATTAGCAGATTGATTCTCATTCATAATTTTAGTCTTACTTGAGAAGTCATCTAGTAAAAACACCAAACGATCAAGTTGATTTTCTTCACTGTTATTTTGTTCTAAAAAGTCGTTTGACAATAAAAAATTCAAATAATCAAGATCATCGGATTCATATTTATTTATTATGTCAGAAAAGGAAAAAATAGTTTTGATATTTTCGTTATTTAGTAAATAAGAGTATTCCTTTTTTTTCATTTCTGAATTCTTTGGAACTATGACAGAGATAACATAATCAGATGCAGGATTCTTTTCTATTATTTCTTTAGCTAATTTAACTGAAGGTAATTTTTGATCTTTAAGATTCAATGCATCTGCATCAAAACTTATTACAGGCAAATAAATTATACAATAAACAGTGATTGCTAAAAAGCACGTTAAAGTTACAATCTTAATTCTATTTAAAAATAATGAATAGTTACGAAAAATTGTTGGTGAATAAATCTTTAATGATTTGTTTAACTTTTTAGAAAGCAAACATGGAAGAAGAGTTGTATTTATAAACAAACCTAAAACCAAACCAATAGCAGAAATTATTCCTAACTCAGATAATCCTATGTAATCAGTTGGTATAAATGATAGAAAACCTACAATTGCAGGAATTGATGCCATTAACAAAGTTTTAAATACTCCTATGATTTTTTCACTATGTGCTTTAAATAAAAATTTATCTTCGAAAACTCTTGAACAGATTTGAATGCCAAAATCAACAGACAAACCAATAAATAAAACTGCAAAGGCAACAGAAATTAAATTTAAGGAACCAATAAATTTTGTTGTAACTCCTAATGTTAGGATTAACCCTACTATGATTGTTATTAAAATTGAAAAAATAACATATGCATCTCTAAAAAGTATCCAAAGAAGTAAAGCAACGAGAATAAAACTCAATACTCCTGAAATAAAAGCCCCAGATGATACAGAACTAATCTCTTCATAATCAATTATCAATCCACCTGTATAATCAATTTGGGTGTTACTTTCAAAAGAATTTGAAATAGATCTTAAATCATTATAAATTTCGGAAAAACCAATTTTTTTAAGATAATCTTTATCTATACCAAAAATAATAAAAAATTCATTACTATCAGATGCAAGAATTTGTTTCCAATTTACGTTGCTTTTAGAATTTAATGACTCAGAGAAATTTTTAAATATTTGTTCAAAACTTTCAAGATCACCTGAATCATTTTTGAGTGCTAAATTAATTAGCTCGTTTAGTCCTTTAAGTTTATTTTCATTCTGGTTGATCTTAGAAATAAATGGTTGATAAAAGTATAACTTTTGGATCACTCTTTCTTTTTCTGAATCGCTCAAAAATAAAAAAAAGTTATTTTTCATCACTTCATCAAAACTTGGAGAATAAATAAATGAAGTTGACCTAAGGGAGCCTATTTTTTCTAAAAGGTTTTTGTTAATTTCTTTATGATCACTATTATCTAAAACTTTTACCCTCATTAAAATGTTATTATTTAGTGTAGGAAATTTTTCTTTTAATATTTTCTGATCTATTTTAAAATCTAGATCTTGATTAATTAATGAATCAGTTGAAACATTTATTTTTAAATTTTTATAAATGTAAAAACTTAGAGAAATACTTAATAAAATAAAGATTGAAACGATTAACTTTGGTCTTTTAAGAATATGTTCAAAAATATTTTTCATAAATTAAAATAAAATAATAGTTTTATTACTAAAAATTGCTATATGTTCCTCATGGATGTTATTATTAATAAATTAATTGAAAAGGTTTCAGATAAAAGACTTAACAGAACAATATATAAAGTCAAAAGATTAAAGACTATTTCAGGTAATATTCACGCCGTGATAGCAGACGTCGAGGACGAAAATTCTGAAATCCTTGTTGCATTATCAGTCTTAGAAGATAAAAATGAATTTAAATTTTTATAATTATGGGAAAACTTATGACAAACAAATATTTTATCACATTTTTACTTATCTTTGCGTTTAGCTATAACCTCTCCTTTTCTCATGGTCCGTCAAGACAAAAAGTTTCTGAAACCATTGAAATTAATGCCAACGCATCCGAAGTTTGGAAGGTTGTAAGCAATTTTAATAATTTTAAATGGAACAGTGATATTAAGAAAATTTCATCTAATGGGAATCAAGTCGGATCTGAGCGTATAATAGAGTTTAACTCATCAAAAAAAATTAAACAAAAGTTAGAGAAAATTGATGTTAACAAAAAAATGATTAATTGGAGAGTAATTGAGACAGATAATAGCATTCTTCCAGTAAATAGTTATGCAGCCAAAGTTTTTGTGAAAGAGAAAGATGGAAAAACTCAGGTGTTATATAAGTCTGGTTTCTACAGAGGGTTTATGGGTAATGACCCGCCCCTAGAGCTTAATGATGAAACTTCTAAAAGGCTTGTGACGGAATTTATTTTAAATAACTTAAAAGGACTGAAAAATATCATTGAAAATAATTAATGTTAACTAAATTTTTATCAGTCATATTTTTATTTTTCATTTCTCTCCATACAAATTCTGGTGAACTTGCATTTATCACAAATCAAGAAAGCAACAAATTAGATATAATAGATATCAGTAACGAAAAAAAGATTTCTGAAATAGTTGTCGGAATGAGTCCAGCTGCAGTGTTTGTCGATAGTGAGTCTAAAAGAGTATTCGTTTCAAACCCTGAAAGTAATAATGTCTCAGTTATAAACTTACAAAATAATTCAAATGTTCTTATAAATTCAATAGACAGTCCAATGGGATTGGTTCTGGAAAAAAAAAAAAACAGACTATATGTAGCTAATTGGTACTCTAATTCGGTAACAATTATAGATCTTAATTCTTTAAGAAAAATCAAACAAATTGAAGTTGGCAAGTCTCCTGCCGGAATATACTTAGATGAAAAACTTGAAAAATTATTTATTGCGAATAGAGAAGATAATAATGTAAGTGTTTTAAACACTGAAAACTTTAAAATTATAAAAAAAATAAAGGTTGAAAAAGCTCCATTCGGAATCTATTCGGAACCTTATCTTGACTTAGTAATTGTTACAAATGTTCAATCCAACTCTGTATCAATCATTGATAAAAATTCTTTGAAAATAATTAAAAATATTAAAGTCGGAAAATGGCCGTACTCAGCTATTCATAATAGACAAACCAATAAATTATTTGTAACCAATCAAAGAGATGACAGCATTTCAATAATAGATTTAAGCAATAATTATGCAGTTTCAACACTAAATGATATTTGCGAATACCCAGAAGGTATTGATATAAGTTATCTTGAAAAAATAATTGTTGTTGCTTGTTGGTTTGAAGATAATATTATTTTAATTGACTTAAATAATTTAAATAAAAAAAAGGAAATTGAAACTTCGGGCGGCCCAAGGGCATTCGGTAAGTTTATTTTCAGTAACAATGATTAAAAGTTCAGAAAAAGAAAAACTCAACTTGATGGCAAATGCTATCAGAGCACTCTCAATAGATGCGATTGAAAAAGCGAAGTCAGGTCATCCTGGAATGCCACTTGGTATGGCAGATGTAGCAACGGTGCTTTTCTCAAAGTTTTTAAATTTTGATGTGAGCAAACCTAACTGGTTTAACAGAGATAGGTTTGTGCTATCGGCAGGACATGGATCGATGCTTCTTTATGCTCTTTCTTATCTTCTTGGATATAAAGATTGTAGTTTGAATCAAATTAAAAAATTCAGACAACTAGGGAGTAAAACTGCAGGTCATCCGGAATTTGGATTGCTTAAAAGCATTGAAACGACAACTGGCCCTCTAGGGCAAGGTTTAGCAAATGGAGTTGGTATGGCTTTAGCAGAAAAAATACTGAACTTAGAATATGGAAGTATTGTAGATCATAAAACGTGGGTTATTGTTGGAGATGGGTGTTTAATGGAAGGAATCTCTCACGAGGCTATTTCTTTTGCAGGACATCATAAACTTAATAAACTTATAGTTTTATTTGACGATAATAATATATCAATTGATGGGCCAACAAATTTAACTTGCTCCGATGACCAAATTAAAAGATTCGAAGCAAGTAATTGGAATTGTATACAAATTAATGGACATAATTTAAACCAAATCAACAATGCCTTAAAAAAGGCTTCAAAATCAAACAAACCAACTTTTATATCTTGTAAAACTATAATTGGATTCGGTTCACCTAACAAATCTGGTAAGGAAACATGTCATGGATCACCATTAGGTGAAGAGGAAGCAAAATTAACAAAGAATAAACTAAACTGGCCTTATGAGAATTTTTCAGTACCAAATAATATCTTAAAAAACTGGAGAAAAGTTGGAAATAAAGGTGAGAAAATAAGGGTTAAATGGGAAAAAAAGCTAAGTTATTCAAAATTTAAAAAAAAATTTTCAGATCAAATTAATCATAAAGTAACGTCTAGGAAAAAGGGAACCAATCTATTTCTCGAAAAAATTATAAAGAATAAGTTACCTGAAGCCACAAGAAAATCCTCTCAAAAAACACTGGATCTTTTATACAAAAATTACGCCAATCTCCTTGGAGGATCTGCTGATTTAACAGGATCAAACCTAACAAAAGTTTCATCGTCATACTCTAAAGGTAGAAAAATAAATTATATTCATTACGGAGTTAGAGAACATTTAATGGCAGCGGCAATGAACGGAGTTGCTGTTCATGGAGGTTTCATTCCATATGGTGGAACTTTCTTAGTATTTTCAGACTATTGTAAAAATTCAATTAGATTATCTGCAATGATGAAAAAACAAGTAATTTATGTATTTACTCATGACTCAATTGGTCTTGGTGAAGATGGACCCACTCATCAACCTATTGAACATTTAGCTGGTCTAAGGGCAATTCCAAATTTAAATGTATTTAGGCCTTGTGATGCAATAGAAACATATGAATGCTGGGAAATTGCTTTATCATCTTCACGCACACCTTCTATCTTAGCTTTATCAAGACAAAACCTTCCACTAATTAGAGATAAATATAAGATAAATCTATCAAGTAGAGGAGCCTACATATTAAATAAAAGTAAAAAGGCTAAGCTAACAATAATTGCTAGTGGATCAGAAGTATCAATAGGCTATGATATCCAAAAATTATTGATTGAAAAAAATATATTCGTAAACCTTGTCTCAATTCCTTGTATTGAAATTTTTGATAGTCAATCTCAAAAATATAAAGAATCAATTCTTGGAAAAATCCCCAAAATTATTATAGAGGCATCATCAACTCAAAGTTGGTATAAATATTTAGGAAAAGATGACCATGTAATAGGTATTGATGAATTTGGTGAATCAGGAAAAGCAAATGATTTATTCAACCATTTTGGCCTTACAAAAGAAAAAATTTTAAAAAAAATTTTAAATGAGTACTTTAAATGATAACTTTAAAAAAAAAATTTTCCGACTCATTCAATTTTGTATATAACAAATTAGTTTTAGTTAGGGTTGATTTAAATATTCCAATTGTAGATGGCAAAGTCACTGACACCACTAGAATTGAAAAGATTTTGCCTACAATTAATAAATTATTAGAAAATAAAGCAAAAGTAATTCTTATCGCTCATATGGGAAGACCTAAAGGGAACTGGGTTCAAGAATTTTCTCTTAGAGTTTTAGTTAATTTAGTAAGTAATTATTTAGATAAAAAAATTTTTTTTTGTGATGACTCCATAATTGATCTACAAAAAATAAATCTTGCAAACAAATTTAAAGATTATGATTTGGTATTATTAGAAAACATTCGTTTTTATCCACAAGAAGAAAAAAATGACAAAGATTTTACGAAAAAACTTTCATCTTTGGGAGATATCTTTATAAATGAGTGTTTCTCTGGAAGTCATAGAAACCACTCATCAATATCTGGAATTCCAAGCCATATTCCATCTTTTCCAGGACAATTGCTAGAGAACGAAATCCAAAATTTAAAAAATCTTTTTCTTATATCTAATCAACTTAACAGTATTGCTGTACTTGGAGGTTCAAAAATTTCAACAAAAATAAAATTAATTAAGTTTTATGCGGAAAGGTTTGAAAAAGTTTTGATTGGTGGAGCCATGGCTAATACTCTGTTAAAGTCGAATGGGGTAGAGATTGGAGCCTCTGTATATGAAAAAAAAATGATTGAATTTTCAAAAGAAATGATTGGTAGTTTTCATAACAAATTATTACTTCCTGTTGATTTCATTGTTTGTGATAAAAAAATTAAGTCTAAACCTAGAGTTAAAATTGTTGAAGATATCCTTAAAGATGATTTTATATATGACATTGGTCCAAAAACACGAGTTCTATTCTTCAATGAGATTGTTAATGCAAACATTGCTTTATGGAATGGTCCTTTGGGGATGTTTGAAACAAAACCATTTGATGAAGGAACATCTTTTGTTTTAAAATCTATTAAAGCTAATAAAAATAAAAATTTCTTTTCTGTGGCTGGTGGAGGTGATACTATATCAATTATTAACAAATCAAATTGTTATAATGATTTCTCTTTTGTTTCAACAGGTGGCGGAGCATTTCTTGAGTTTATTCAAGGCACATCTATGCCCGGACTCTTAAGCTTGAATACTTAATTGATTTGATATGAATAAAAAAAATTTAAACAAAATAGCTGAAACATTATCCACTCCCCCTAAAGGGATTCTTGCTGCTGATGAAAGTACTAATACTATAACCAAGAGATTTTTAGATATTTCAGTGGAATCTAGTTTTGAAAACAGAAGGTCCTACAGAGAGTTTTTATTTAAAACCAAAGATTTAAATAATTATATTAGTGGAATAATTCTCTACGACGAGACAATTCGACAATCAACATCTGAAGGCGTTCCTTTTCCTGAATTTCTGAATGATTTGGATATTGCCCCTGGAATAAAAGTTGATACAGGAGCAGTACCATTAGCTATAGGGTCGACAGAGAAAGTAACAGAGGGTCTCGACGGATTAGCCAAAAGGTTGGAGGAGTACACTACTTTAGGAGCCAAGTTTACAAAATGGAGAGCCATTATTGACATAGATGAGTCTAATGGCATTCCATCTGATTATGCAATCCAAGTTAATTGCTCAAATTTAGCAAGATATGCAAAAATAGTTCAAGACTTCGATATGGTCCCTATTGTTGAACCTGAAGTTATTATGGATGGAGCTCATTCAATTGAAACATGTTTTAAAATAACGTCAAAAACTCAAAAATTATTATTTCAGATGTTAGACTATCATGACGTTTTTCTTAAAGGTATATTATTAAAGCCGAATATGGTTATTTCTGGGAAACAATGCGATAAACAAGCATCAGCTTATGATGTCGCTAAAAAAACAATTAAGTGTCTAGAAGAAAATGTCCCAAATGATGTTCCTGGTATTGTTTTTTTATCAGGAGGACAACCTAATGAACTAGCAACAGAACACCTTAATGAGATGAATAAATTATCCAATGATTTATCCTGGAATTTGAGTTTTTCATACGGTCGAGCATTACAGCAACCCTCTCTAAATAGTTGGAAGGGTAATGAGAGTAATGTTTTATCTTCTCAGAATGCATTGATTAAAAGAAGTAAACTTAACTCACTTGCCACTACAGGAAAATATAACAAAGATCAAGAAAAGCTCTAAAGATGAGTAATCAGGTGAAAATCGCACCATCAATATTGTCGGCAAATTTCTCCAAGCTTGGTGAAGAAATCATCAACTTGGATAAAGCTGGTTGTGATTACATACATATCGATGTGATGGATGGTCATTTTGTTCCAAACATAACGATGGGGCCTGATGTGATCAAATCAATTAGAAGATATACAGATAAAGTTTTTGACGTCCATTTAATGATAGATCCAGTGATCGAATTTATTCCAAGTTTTGCAAGTGCTGGCTCAGACATAATTACAATTCATCATGAAATTTCTGAGGATGTAATTGATTCTATTAATTTGATTAAAAGTTTCTCAAAGAAAGCTGGCATTTCAATTAAACCATCTACGCCCTCTAAAGTTATTGAAAAATATTTGGATTGCGTCGATTTAGTGTTAGTAATGACGGTTGAACCAGGTTTTGGGGGACAAAGCTTTATGGTTGAGCAGATCGAAAAAATTAAAGAAATAAGTGAAATAATTAATGGACGAAATATAGAGCTGGAAGTTGATGGGGGAATAGACTTAAATACTGCTAAAAAATCAGTGCTAGCAGGTGCAAATGTTTTAGTATCAGGATCTACAATTTTTAAAAGTAATGACTACAAAGAAGTTATTAAAAATCTAAGAGAAACATGTTGTTAAATATTTTAAAAATTATAGTTTTTTTTGTATGCACCCAATCATTTTCTAAAGACTCAATTAAAGTTGGAGCTCAAAAGCCCATCTCTGATGAAGTAGAGGATTCTATTGAAATTCCAGCCTCTTTAATTGCAAACGAAAGCGTGCTTATAACTAGTGTGGTATCAGAAAAAATTAAAAAGATTCATTTTGAAGAAGGAAGTTTTGTTAAAAAAGGAAAATTACTTATTGAATTAAAGGATGATGAAGAACAAGCAAAATTATTACAGGTTGTAGCCGAACTTGAGGAGGCTGAGTTAAACTACAATCGAGCTTTGAAGTTATCAGAAAAAGGAAATATCTCTCAATCAATTCTAGACAATAGAATGATGACGAAAAAAAAAATACTAGGTAAATTTGCTGAAATAAAAGCACAGATTGATGACCTAAAAATTACTGCACCATTTAATGGGTATACAAGTATTAGAAACTATAGTGAAGGGTCCTTAATAAGTCCAGGTGATGTAATAACAGAACTGTATGATATTCAGAAATTAAAAGTTCAAGCATTTGTTCCAGAGACTTTTACAAATAAAATCAACATTAATGATGAAATGAAATTAGAATTAAACTTGGAATTTAAAGAAATAATTACCGGTAAAATTATTGCTATTGATCCAATTATTGACAAAAAGTCACGAACATTTCGAATTGTTGGTAAAATTAAAAATGAAAAAAATATTATAAAACCTGGAATGATGGTTAACTTAAAAATTCCTCTTACAAAAAGAAGAAGCCTAACAGTAAGAGAAAATGCCTTGATAAGTCAAGATGACCTCTCATTTGTTTATGTAATTGGGGCTGATAATAAGGTTTTAAAAAAAAAAATTACTGCTGGTTTAAGAAAAAATGGAATGGTTGAAATTTTAGATGGTTTAAACAAAGACGATTTGGTAATTTACGAAGGTATAAATAAAATTAGAGTTGGTTCGATTGTTAAATTAAAATGAAATTTTCAGAGCTTTTTATAAAAAAACCAGTATTTTGCTCTGTATTAGCTATCTTTCTAATAATTTTTGGTTTGCTCTCCCTAAAAGAACTTCCATTAAGGCAGTTTCCTGATATAGAAAGATCTGAGGTTTCTATAGATACTTTGTACCCTGGAGCATCTTCCGTTATTGTTGAAACAAAAATAACTGAAGTTATAGAAGGGCAGATCAGTGGAATTGATGGGATTGAATCAATTTCATCAGTTAGTCGTGAAGGTCGTTCTAAAGTAACGATTGAGTTCAAAAATGAAAAAGACATTAATGAAGCAGCCAATGATGTAAGAGATGCTGTATCTAGAATTTTAGAAAATTTACCAAAAGATTCTGAATCTCCGGAAATTTCAAAAATAGATTCAGATACAAATGCTATTATGTGGCTGAATTTAACGTCAAACGATATAAATCAATTAGAGCTTACTGACTTTGCCGATAGATTTATTGTAGACAGACTTTCAGTAATACCTGGAGTTGCAAAGGTAAGGATATCCGGAGGGAAAAAAAAATCTTTAAGAATTTGGGTTGATCCAGTCTTACTATCGCAATATCAAATCTCTGTAACAGAAATAGAAAAAAAACTCTTAGATGAAAATATTGAAATACCTGCTGGAAGAATTGAGTCAAAATATAGAGATTTTACAGTTAAACTTGAAAGTGGGTACAAAACAGTTGAAGATTTCAAAAACCTTGTAATCAAACGAGTTGATAATTTTTCTTTTGTGAGATTAGGTGATGTTGCAAAAATTGAAATTGGACCTGAAGAAACGCGTTCAATCTTTCGGGGTAACTCTGAAGAAATGATTGGTTTAGGAATTTTAAAACAAAAAAAAGCAAACCTAATAAAAGTCACAAACCTAGTCAAAGATGAATACAAAAAAATAAAGAAAGAACTTCCAAAAAATATTGAAATATACCAAAGTTATGATACTTCACTTTTTGTTTCTGAGGCGTTAAACGAGGTTATATTTACATTATTATTTGCCATTTCTCTCGTAACTATAATTATTCTTTTTTTCTTAAAAAATATTAAAAGCACAATTATTCCTTTACTAACGGTCCCTATTTCAATTCTCTCGACTTTTATTTTTCTAAATATATTCGGCTATTCTTTAAATCTCATTACTCTTTTAGCATTGGTACTTTGTACGGGGCTTGTAATTGATGATTCTATCGTGATGCTGGAAAACATTCATAAAAAAATCGAAATGGGAGCGTCGAGATTGAGTGCTTCTATTGAAGGGTCTAGGGAGGTTTTTTTTGCAATAGTATCAACATCAATTGTTTTGATAAGTATTTTTATACCAATAATCTTTCTTGAGGGTGATACTGCAAAGCTCTTTGAAGAATTAGCTGTTACTATTGTAGGGGCGGTATTTTTTTCTACCATAATCTCACTTACGCTTACACCGATGCTATGTTCAAAAATATTACATTCTAAAAATAAAAAAACTTTGAGTTCTAGGGGGATTGAAAATACTTATATCGTTGTTTTAAAATATTTGATTAATAAAAAAATTCTTTTTTACTTTGCTATTGTTATCATCGCAGCCTCCTCATTATTATTATATCAAAATATTCCCAAAGAATTTGCTCCACAAGAAGATAGAGGAGTTTTTATAATGGTCATGGAATCACCAGAAGGAAGTACATTTGATAATACAGTTGAACAAATGTTAAAACTAGAGTCTAAGTTAATGAAATTTAACCAAAATGAAGAAGCAAAAAGAATACTATTAAGAGTTCCAAGAAGTTTTTCTGGTACAGAAAACTTTAGTGATGGGCTTGGAATAATAGTATTAAATCATTGGAACCAAAGAAGAAGTATATGGAGTATAATCGAGGAGTTCAAAAAGATATCAAGGGATATAACTGATTCTAAAATTATTATTTTTCCACCAAGAGGCCTTGGTCAAAGAAGATCAGGACAACAACTTCAATTTGTCATATCAGGTGATACCTATAAAAATATTAATAACAACATGAATATAATTCTCAATGAATTAAAAAAAAATGAAAACTTTGTTTTTAGTAGAATTGATTACAAAAAAAATAGGCCGCAAGTTAAAGTAGATATTGATAAAAATAAATCATCAGATTTAAAAATTTCAAATTTAGAGATTGGTAAGACTCTTGAAATTCTTCTTGCAGGAAAAAAAATCAATACCTTTGTTGAAAACGGAGAGGAGTATTATGTAATTGTGCAGTCAAAAAGAAATAGTAGGAAGAATATAAAGAATATTGGGGCATTTGAAGTTAAGTCCTCAGATGGAAATTACATTAGACTTGATAGTATATTAAGTTTTAAAGAAATAAGAGAAGCAAAGGAGTTAAATAGATATAATAAAATGAGATCTATTACTCTCAGTGCTGGATTAAAAAAAGAATATTCACTGGGTCAAGCTATAAATTATCTAGAGGAAATTTCAAAAGACAAACTTAAAGGTAATTATAAAATAGATTTTAAAGGTCAAAGCAAAGAATATAAAAAATCAATTAAACAATTCTATTTTTTATTTTTAGTTTCGTTGATTTTTGTCTACTTAATACTTTGCGCTCAATTTGAAAGCTTTAAATATCCATTTATAATTATGCTGACTGTTCCACTAACTCTTGTTGCACCATTAGCTTCAATCTATCTATTTGAAAATTCGCTGAACATTTTTAGTCAAATTGGTTTAATAATCTTACTCGGAATTTCGGCAAAGAATGGGATTCTTATTGTGGAGTTTGCTAGGCAAATGAGACTTAAGGGAATGGATGTATCTGAATCTATTATCAATTCCTGTAGAAGAAGATTTCGACCAGTAATAATGACTGGATTTTCAACAGTCATTGGTATCATTCCTCTGGTATTAGGCTCTGGGGCTGGTTTTGAATCAAGACTAACCACTGGAATAGTACTAATATCTGGTATAATTTTCTCAATTTTTCTTACACTATTCATGACACCTTTCTTTTATAAACTAATAGATAAAGATTAAGAAAGATTATTGGTTCATTGTGTGAAAATTTTCATCGGAGAAAAATTTTTCGTCAATCTCAAATTCACGTAAATTAAGAGAATAATAGGCATCAAACCAATCCTTAATTTCTTTGTGAATTTTTTTATCGTAATTAAGTTTCACACATTCTGTTCTAGTCTTAAAATGTCTTGTCACAAAACCATTTCTTACTATTTGAACTCCATTCTTGAATACATATTCTGCTCCCCTAAACATTTTATCAATTGGTTTATTAGGGTTATAAATTGAAATATCGGCTATCGAACCGTTTTTCAGTGATCCCCTGTCTTTAAAACCCAATATTTTTGCTGGTGCAGCTCTTGTCATAATTGCAATCTCATAGAAACTGTATGTTCTTTTTAAGGATTTTAAATAACTGAGTTCTTTTGCCTTAATATTTATTTTTTCTAGTTCAGCGTTCCTATATGATAAATCCATTAATAGCCTAATTAACTCAGGATAAGAGGTAAATGGAGCCCCATTTGGATGGTCCGTTGTCAAAAACACTCTCCATGGATCATTAATTTGTAAGAATAATTCTAGACCAATCGACCATTGGAGTGCATTGACAAAGTTATTTTCTTTATATTCATATGGAATAATCCCTCCCCCACCATCTTCAATCTCTGATATCATCCATTTATTAGGATTGGCGTTAGCTTTGGCTTGATTTTGCTTCCATATATCAGAAGAAATAGTAATTGTTGGTTTAAACATAATTTGTCCAATATCTACAGAAATATTTGTATTTTTATTTATTGCTTCTGCTAGTTTTACAGATTCAGATGAAAAACCCTTCTTTCCCTCATTTCCATATGCATAAAATTGAATATGAGCCAAATGCATCCTCCTTCCCTTTGCAGCATCAATGGTTGCTAGAATAGAGTCTACATTTCCTGCTGTTCCTAAGTTATTACAGTGAACATGTACTGGGTGAGGAATATTTAAGTTTTCATTGGCCTTATTTAAAGACTCCAATATTTGCCGAGATGTAACTCCATACTCTGGCACAATATCGTCAATATTAAATGATTCAGATTCTCCTGAATATTTAAACAGCTCCGTGCCACCAGCATTTATAACTTTAAGTCCAATACATTTTGAGGAATCTAAATTCCATGCAACATAGTCATCAATATAAGGTTGGCCTTTTTTTTTATGAAGTGCTTCCAGCAAAAATCCATCATTTCCTACTATACCCAGACACCCTTTGTCTATCATAGGAATCTTTTCAATCTCAAGATGAGTCATGAATGCATTTATTGGTAAAACCGCTGGCTCAACAACTGTTGTAAAACCCATTTCAGCATATCTATATCCTGTACCTTCTGAGGTCCAGCGAGAATTAAATCCAGGAAGATTTTTTTTTCTTTTTAAATTTATTTCTAAAAAGTTTGAATGAATTTCAGGCGAGAGCAATCTTGCATTATTTACATTTCCTCCTGCAATATGGGAATGAATATCTATAGCTCCCGCCATTACAATTAACCCTTTAGCATCGATTGTTTCTTTGAATTTTGTTAATTCATTTTTTTTTGGTTCGACAATGAAACCACTATCAATAAATAAATCTTTTTTTTTCCCATTAATTTTTTGTGAGGGATCAAATATTGTTCCATTTATGATTTTAAATTTCATTTTGCAATTTATTATTAAAGTAGTATTACATATATTACTTTAATTTTTTTTTTTAAACACAAGATAATAATATAGTAATTTAAATTGGAAAGAAAAAAAACAATGGACTCAAGCTCACCAAAAAAAATAAAACCAGCTTGCTTAAGTAAAGTTAGTAGAAAAGAAGCTGAAAAAGCTGTTGAGATACTTATACGCTGGGCTGGGGATGATCCCGAAAGAGAGGGATTAAGAGATACACCAAAAAGAGTAATTAATGCATACGAAGAGTTTTTTTCTGGTTACAAAGAATCTGCTGAAAAATACTTGTCAAAAACATTTGAAGACGTTCAAGGTTACGAAGATATGGTTATGCTGAAAGATATCCCGTTTAATTCCCATTGTGAACATCACATGGTACCTATAACTGGAATAGCTCATATAGCTTATATCCCTGTAAAAAAAGTTGTAGGAATATCTAAGTTAGCCAGGACTGTCGAAATATTTGCAAGAAGATTGCAAACACAAGAAACAATGACTCAACAAATATCAACGGCAATTGATAGTTCTATGAAACCAAAAGGAGTCGCTGTTCACATAAAAGCTATACATCAGTGTATGACAACAAGAGGAGTTGAAAAGCCAAATGTATCTACAATCACAAGTTCATTTTTGGGCGAATTCAAAACTGACATTAATCTTCAGAAAAGATTCTTAAGCTACATATCCGATTGATGAAAGCTAAATTTTCAGAAAGAAAATCAGTACAAGAAGTTGAGGAGGGAAAAATACTTCAACCCAAGTTCGATGATAACAACCTCATACCTGTTATTACAATTGATGACAGCACAAAAGAAGTTCTAATGCACGGTTATATGAACCCAGAAGCACTTAATTCATCTTTAGAAACAGGTCAAGCTCATTATTGGTCAAGAAGCAGACAATGTGTTTGGAAAAAGGGAGAAACTAGCGGGTTAAAGCAAATTATCAGACGAATTCTTATTGATGATGACCAAGATTGCTTAATATTGAGTGTTGAGCTCTTAGGACTCAAAGCTAGCTGTCATGTGGGTTACAAATCATGTTTTTATAGGGAATTGTTATCTAAAGATCTGAAGTACACCCATAACCTTGAGTTTACAGAAAAAGAAAAGGTTTTCGATCCAAAAGAAATTTATGGGGACACACCTAACCCAACTAAACTATAAGCTCATCAATTTTTAATGTCATTACTTTATCAGGTATTGTAATCCAACATATCTATTGCTAAGGTAAAGTTTAAATTAACTTTAATTTGGAGGAATTAATTATGGATGCATCTATTCTTAACTATACTGTTAACGATAATGTTGGTAAATTTCTAAATCAAACACAGAAATTATATATAAATGGAGAATGGGTAGAGGCAAAGTCTGGCAAGACTTTTGATGTTGAGGACCCAGCTACTGGCAAAAAAATATCTACTTGTGCCGCTGGTGGTGAAGAGGATATAAACCAAGCTGTTTCCGCAGCAAGAAAATGTTTTGACTCAGGAAAGTGGCATAGTGTTCCACCTAATGAGAAAGGCAAAATTATTTGGAAGATTGCAGAACTCATTGATGAACATACCGAAGAATTAGCTCAACTTGAATCTCTTGATAATGGTAAACCAGTGGCTATTGCAGCTGGGGCTGATGTAGCTTTATCATCAGATATATTTAGATATATGGCTGGCTGGGCAACAAAGATAGAGGGAGAAACTATTCCAATATCTGTTCCGTACACGCCTGGAGCACAATATCACAGTTATACTTTAAGGGAGCCAGTTGGAGTTGTAGGACAAATTATTCCTTGGAATTTCCCTCTTTTAATGGCTGCCTGGAAGTTATCCGTAGCATTGGCAGCAGGTTGTACTATCGTTCTTAAACCTGCAGAACAAACACCTTTATCTGCTCTCAGGTTAACAGAAATCATTAATGAGGCTGATATTCTTCCAAAAGGTGTTTTAAATGTTGTAACAGGTTTTGGCGAGGAAGCTGGTGCACCTTTAGCAGCACACCCACACGTTGATAAAATTGCATTTACTGGCTCAACAGAGGTTGGTAAGTTAATAACTAAGGCGGCAGCTGGAAATTTGAAAAAAGTTTCCCTTGAATTAGGAGGTAAATCGCCGACAATTATATTTCCTGACGCTGATATAGATGCAGCAATAGCTGGCGCAGCAAGTGCAATCTTTTTTAACCATGGTCAATGTTGCTGTGCTGGTTCTAGATTAATGGCGCACGAGTCAGTTTTTGATCAAGTAACTGAAGGTATTTCAAAAATTGCCTCAAACATCAAAGTTGGTCCTGGAATGGATGCATCTACTGAAATGGGACCACTTGTATCTGACGAACAATTTAAGAAAGTTTCAGGATATATCGAGTCTGGAAAAACAGATGGAGGACAAATTGTAGCAGGAGGAAAATACGATAATTCATCTGGCGGACACTTTGTTCACCCGACAGTTTTTGCTAAGACTAGTAAAGACATGTCGATTGTTAAAGAAGAGATTTTTGGCCCAGTTTTATGTGCCCAACCATTCAGCGATCAAGATTTAGATAAAATTGCTGCAGCTGCGAATAATACAACCTTTGGTTTAGCTGCAAGTGTATGGAGTCAAAACATTAGCACAGCACATAAACTTGCTTCCAAAATAAGAGCAGGAACTGTTTGGGTGAATTGTCATAATATTTTTGACGCTTCTCTTCCATTTGGTGGGTATAAAGAATCCGGATGGGGTAGAGAAATGGGTCATGAAGTCTTAAAAAGTTATACAGAACTAAAAGCAGTTACTGTTAACCTTTAATTAATAAAGCCAGGTATTACCTGCCTGGCTTTAAACCATGAGCAATAACACTAAAAAAAATGCATATGAAAGATTTGTTTTCATAAGTAAGTTTGTTTCACTATCTTTCTCATGCGTGGTACTGTTAATATATTTTTCTTTCATTTTAGTAATTGGTTTCAGGCCAGAAATCTTAAGCATATTTATTGATAACACATCCGTAACTTATGGAGTAGCAATAGGTCTTTCTATAATAATATTCTCTATTTTACTCACATTTGTTTTTACAATTATAGCAAACAATTATCTTGATAAATTGAGAAGAGAAATCAAATGATATCTGTTTTTATAATTTTTTTTCCTTTCCTAGCCTTTGCAACTGATTTTGAAAGCAATCAATTTGCTTCTATCATTTTTATATTATTCGTATTAGTGACACTTCTTATCACTTATTTTGCATCCAAAAAATCTAATAAAAAAGAAAATTATTATGCTGCAGGTGGAAAAATATCAGGTTTCCAAAATGGACTTGCTATTGCTGGTGATTATATGTCTGCTGCATCATTTCTTGGAATTTCAGGACTGGTTTTTCTTTCAGGGTTTGATGGATTGATTTATTCAATTGGATTTCTTGTGGGTTGGCCTATTATATTATTTCTAATTTCTGAGAGATTAAAAAATCTTGGTAAATATACATTTGCTGATGTTACATCAATAAGATTAGATCAGTCAAAAATTAGAATTCTTTCTGCCATTGGAACACTTAGTACCATTCTACTTTATTTAATTGCACAAATGGTAGGAGCAGGTTCATTAATTCATGTTCTCTTTGGGTTGCCATATGAGTACGCTGTGTGGATAGTTGGTATATTAATGATTATTTATGTTGCTTTTGGTGGAATGATTGCGACAACATGGGTTCAAATCATAAAGGCATTTCTATTGATTTTTGGAACTTCAGTTTTAGCTTTCATGGTTTTTAAAGAGTTTTCTTTTAGTTTAGGAAAGCTCCTAGAAGAAGCTGTTAATATACATGATTCTAAAGATGAAATTCTTATGCCAGGAAAACTTATTAGTGATCCCGTATCAGCAATATCCTTGGGGATTGCTTTAATATTTGGAACAGCAGGACTCCCTCATATTTTAATGAGATTTTTTACGGTTCCAGATGCAAAAAGTGCCAGGATTTCAGCCGTATACGCAACTACATTCATAGGCTACTTTTATATTTTGACATTTGTAATTGGTTTTGGAGCGATAGTTTATTTAACAAACAATCCACAATATATTGATGAATATGGAAATTTATTAGGGTCTAATAATATGGCAGCTATACATCTATCTCATTCTATTGGGGGAGAGATTTTTTTAGGTTTTATTTCGGCAGTTGCTTTTGCAACTATTTTAGCAGTTGTATCAGGTCTTACGCTTGCAGGAGCATCAGCTGTAGGAAGAGATTTATACGTATATGTAATTAAAAAAGGTAATGCAGATGAGAAAAAAGAATTAATGGTTTCAAAACTTGCAAGTCTAATTATAGGTATTGTAGCCATATTTCTAGGTATTTATTTTGAAGGTCAGAACGTAGCATTTATGGTTGGATTAGCTTTTGCTGTTGCCGCAAGTACAAATTTTCCGATACTTTTTTTAACAATTACTTGGAAAAAACTAACTACCAACGGTGCATTTTATGGTGGTATGGTTGGTTTATTAACTACAGTCGCATTAGTAATACTAAGTCCCACAATTTGGGTTGAAATTCTAGGTAATGAAAAAGCAATATTTCCATATAAATATCCTGCTTTATTTACAGTAAGTATTTCCTTTTTTTCAATAATTATAATTTCGTTACTCGAGAAGCCAGAAAATAGACCTAAAAATTACGAAAAATTTGATAAAATGACAAAAGAAGCTTATTTAGGGAAGTAGAGCTTTGTTATTTTTGGATATTAATGAACCTAAACCATCTGAAATTAAAGACTGGATGAAATTAAATGGATTATCGATTAACGAGGCCTCAGATGTACTTGGGATTAGCAAAAGACAATTTGCAAGAATCCTTTCAGGTGAAACTAAAGCCAAGAGATTACATTCTCTAGCCATGCAAATGGTCTGGTTAATTAACGAAAATAAAAAACAAATTATACAGACAAATCCTGGCACTAGACGAGGTTATAAAAATAAAAGTATAAAAATTCCCATAAAATGATTAATCTTTATATAAAAGATAATTAATTCGTTTATTTTCAAATCTTACCTTTTTTATATTATCTAAAATCAGTCCTGAAAAAAAACTTAAAAAACTTAAAATCATTAAACAACCAGCAAGAAATGCGGATGGAATTTTCTCAACAAGTCCGGTCAAATAGAAATCACGAATCACTGGTATACCTATAATTAATGAAAAAGATAAGAAAATTAAACTAAATACCGAGAAAAACAACAAAGGTTTTTCATCTTTTACAAGTACTAAAACTAATTTAAGTATTTTTATACCATCTTTATAGGTACTTAATTTACTCTCTGAATTTTCATACCTTGGACTATAATTACAGTTAACTTCAGTAATAGAAAGTCTTTGCTCTAGGGCGTGAATCGTTAATTCCGCCTCAATTTCAAACTCTTGTGAAATAAGTGGGAAAGTTTTTATAAATCTTTTGGAAAAAACTCTGAAGCCAGAAAAGATATCAGATAAATCATTACCAAAAAAAATATTTACGAACCAAGAAAAAAATTTATTACCAAGGACATGTCCTTTTCTGTATGCATTTGATTCTGTATGAATCCTTTTTCCAACAACCATATCATAGTCTTCATTAATTACCATATCCAGCATTTCTGGTAATTTTGATATATCGTAGGTATCATCACCATCGATCATAACATAGCAATCTGCATTTAGTTGATCGGAAAACATTTTTCTTACTACATTTCCTTTACCTCTTTTATTTACCATCCTAACTTCAGCACCGTGTTTTCTAGCTATTATTGCTGAGGAATCATTAGATTTATTGTCGTAAACAATTAATTTTGATTGAGGTATCTTTTCTTTAAGTTTTTTTAAGACGGTTCCAATACTAGAAGCTTCATTGAGGCATGGAATTTGAACTACAATTTTTTTTTTCATTATGATGTGAAAACAAATTTCATGGTTTCCTCATTTAGATGAGAAAATTTAAAACCATTTTCTCTGAAATATTTTATATCGTCTAGGTTTTCAATTTTATTTTCAATGATAAATTTAGCCATACAACCTCTCATTTTTTTTATCATCATTCCAATACCAACAAGTTTATCATTAATTCTCTTTTTGAAATCAAAGTTAATAGTCTTACTTTCCAAGCAAGAAGAGACTACTTTAGAGTATTCACTTGAAGCGAGATTATAAAGAAATTTTGATTTATTCCTATCTATGTCTTTTTTGATATTAGAAGTGACACTATCTCCCCAGAATTGGTAGAGGTTTTCACCTAAAAGATTCCTGGTATTAGTTCCCATCTCTAATCTGTAAGGTTCGATTCTATCAAAAGGTTTAAGAATTCCATAGAGACCTGAGAGTATTCTTAGATTTTTTTGGGCATATGAAAGAGATTCCTTGTCCAAAGACCGAAAAGAAAGTCCAGTGAATGTATCGCCGGAGAAAATATATGCAGCTGACTTCTTTATATTTGATTTTGTATTAATACTTTTGAATCTATCAAAGTTTAATTTAGCTAGGTTTTCACTAATACCCATAAGCGATTGAACGCTTTGAGTGTCTAAATTTTTAATTTTATCCGATATCTTTATGGATTCTTTAGCATATTTAGGCTCCGTAGGCGTGAGATAAATATTTTCTTTATCAAGGTTTAATTTTTTAGACGGTGAAATAATAATCATGGTTTATGATATAATAAAATTTAAAAAAAATTAAATATTTATTTAATCATTGCCCATTGCCCACTTTTTTCTCTACAGGCTGTTCCGTATGCATTTGTTGCCTGATTACCCTTTAAATATATGTTTTCAATCAATCTACATTCTGGTGAACCAAAATAACCTTTGATTTTTACAACACCATTGTTTCCACTTTTAGGGTTTTTCCAATAACCAGAAATAATAGAACTATTATTATCATTGATTTCTAATACTCTCAGAGACTCTTTCTTAAAAAAATAATAATCGTCTTGATTAATAAAGTCGGATAAATATGTTCCCACGAATGCGCCAAATGTTGAACCAACTGTTGTTGATAAGAGGTCTCCATCTGACAATTCGTATCCAAAATAGCCGCCAACTGCTGTTGACGTCGTCTTCATAATCGATGACTTGTCAATATCATTTATTGAACAAGAACTTAATATTATTGTAAATGAAAGAATGATGATTTTTAACTTTTTACTCATTATATCTCCTTATAAGTGAGTTTCTATCACTAGAAAGCTTAATTGAATTTAGGAAATTTGAGTTATTTCTCGATTCAATTGACTTTGAAGAATATCTATTCAAAAAGAGGTTTTTATTTACATTATTCAAATAGTTCAATTCGTCTAGTTTTTCATTTACGGATATGATGTTGGCAGTATGTTTATCTAGTATAAAGTTATTTTCATAAGCTAAGGGAGATAGAGATTTGATTGTACCAGGTGTAAAACCTAGCGGTTCAAAAAAACCCGAATCATTCAATCTTTTCACTACATAGCCTATGGAACCTGATAAAGTCAAATACTGAAGTGTATAACTTAGACTTCGTGTTTTAGGGTTTTGAATCCCAGCAGCGCCTTCGCTTCCAAATACTTCACTAAATGTGTTTCCTAATGATTGACTAAACCAGCAGAAAACAACCACAAATAAGATTTTATTTTTCATTAATTTATAAAACGACTCACTAATCATTTGTTTAGAAAAACTAAAAATTTTCTAACTGCTCTAAAACAAGCAATTTTTCTTGTAAAGGTAATGCATAAAAGTTTTTTGAAGAAATTATCGATCTATTACTCTCATAATATTTATTTAAAACTTTAGCTTTTTTTTCTGTTATATTATCTCTATTTATTGAAGAATCAAAATACTGATCACTAACAAAACCAACGCCAATCCCAATTAAAGAGATCTCGAAAATATTTAGAGGTTGTGATGTTTTAGCAGAAAGCAAAACTAAAAAGACACCGATAATTTTTAATTTTTTAAACATGTAAGGCAAATCCTTACTAGATTATGAAGAAATTTCATTTATTTACAACATGTTTTCTAAAAACCGTATTGCCAGCCAATAACAACTTTAAAAACCTCCTTCATTTGAATTCCTCTATAATTTTGAAAAACTGGAAAAATTCCCTCAATTCCTATTCGATGATTTCTAAGGAATTCATTATGATTAATGATATTGACACCAAAACCAAGGTTTATCTTTTGATACCCAGAGTTTCGTGAGTCCATAACTGGGCTCATTCTAGGGTTCATTTCATCATCCTCACCTTCCATGTTTCCTTTAAACTTATAATTGATATTTATAGATGTACTTATATTATTTAACCATAAATAGGACATCCAAAATGATGCTCTATAGTCGTTACCATGTTGATATCCTTCAGAGTTTTTTCCAGAGAGTGGTAATTTAAAAAATATCTGTTCACCTAACTTAAACCTTCCAAAACTATTTACATTATTTAAAATAAAAAATGGATCGAATGTACCTGAACCATTTTGCATTCCATATCCAAGTCTAGCGTCTGATGATACAGGAGTGTTATCTCTTTTATCAATGCTACCAGTTGGAAGACTTAAACCTATTCCTAAATGTGTTTTAGTTCTTTTGTTATGAAATAAATTTACTAGTGAAGATAATCTAGTATCACCTATTCCTGATGAGTTAACTTCAAATCTTTTCCCGCCAGACATTTGCATTCTTTGTTGAATCATCTCTTTTTCAATATAACTTGTCATTACCATGAATGTTAAATTATCTGAAGGAGCATACATTGCACCAAACATATGCATGTCCATACCCATCGAGATAGG
This sequence comes from Alphaproteobacteria bacterium, assembly GCA_045563055.1. GTDB lineage: Bacteria > Pseudomonadota > Alphaproteobacteria > Methylaequorales > Methylaequoraceae > Methylaequor. The sequence goes on along the minus strand of JBJKUR010000001.1, from coordinate 1,555 downwards.
CGAGTTCATATACCTACCCAAATCATTAGAAGATGAATTAGGAGCAGACATTACCTCATCTATTCCAAGAGATTTTGTTCCATTCATTGTCTTATTCATAAACATATGATTAAAACGATAAGAAAACATTATTTCTCCCTTTTTATGCATATGATCTGACATTATAGATATTGGACCATGACTATCAGCCGTGTGAAGTGAATCTGACTTAGATCCACTAAAGCTTAAGATTAAAGTGCTAGCAAGCACTAAAAATACTAACATTATTTATCCTTTCAAATTTATATACTAAAGATTGAATAAATAAATTTTAGGCGGTGAATTAGCTTTTTCCTCAATAAGAAGACTTATCTTAGTAGAAATAAATACAAAACTGGAGAAATAGTTAAATAAAGAAATATTTAAAGAAAAGTGATTGCCAAAACTTGAATCCTTGTCAACTAGACATTTGAAATCGCACTTTTTTCTTTCACTATCAGAATTTTGATTACTACAAAGTTTATCATCTATTAAGGTTGGATTTACAAAGGAGTGTTGATTTAAACTTATAATACTAATTAAGATTAGTATTTTGAAAAGAATTAACTTTCTGGATGATTCGAGTAACATAAAAAATTCCAACTGATTTATTTTATACAATACTATTAAAATAATAACATACTAAAGTTTAAAATGGACATTTCTATTTTTCTTAGATTCAAAGAAATAAGTCCATCCATAAATAGAAACTAGAGTAAATCTATTCTTTATAAAGAATTTATAGACATCGCTGTTAACTGGTGGGCATTCAGAGTCATGAATTTCTATTGAAACAAGACTTGGCATCATGTTTTTAATACTAAATCCTTTTAAAACTTCCATTTCATATCCTTCAACATCAATATTTAAATAATCGATTTTAGATACCTTATAATCCGAAATAATTTTATTGAGAGTAAGTTGTTTAATTTTTTTAGTTTCAGGAATTTTATTTACACTATTAATAGTATAATTTTTAAATTTATTATCTACCGTGTTCATAGTACAATTATTATAGAAAATAAAAGCTTCAACATTTTTTTCTTTAGAACCCAACGAAACGTTTAAATTGATGTCTTTTCTCCTAAAGTGGTTATAAAGCTTAATACAACGTTCTGAAATATCAATATTGATTCCTGTCCATCCTTTTTTATGAAGATGAAAGGTCAATGAATTCTTTTTTGGTTGATTACATCCAACATCTAAATAAAATCCATTTTTTTTATTTTCAAAATAATTTTTAACAAAAAGATCTTCACCGTAACAATCTGAATAAGATTTTAGGGGGGTATGAAATATATTTTGAAAAATGTTGTAGAAAAAACTATCCTTAGCTCTTTTTCTAAATTTTTTAAGAATACCCACTATTTTGACATATTAATTTATAAATTGGATTTAAATTTAACAATTTTTTTTTTAAGATTCACTATTTTATTAAAGAATTTATTAGACTTTTTGCTTTCATATATTTTCTATTAATCTTTTTTCTCTGTTATAAGAAAGGATGGGTTCCCTACTCTTGGGATTTATAGTATCA